>NZ_JBWDNL010000004.1:0-715762 GCF_056269195.1 Paenibacillus sp. J22P218 | reverse complement strand
TCACCCGTCCGCCGCTAAGTTATCCCCGAAGGAATAACTCCGCTCGACTTGCATGTATTAGGCACGCCGCCAGCGTTCGTCCTGAGCCAGGATCAAACTCTCCATAAAGGTGTTTGACTTGCTCAAAAACTTTTTATTGCTTTTAGTTTAGAAGCCGAAGCTTCTTAACTGGCAGTTTCGCTCGTTGTTCAGTTTTCAAAGAACAATCATTTGTCTTCCGTGTCGGCCGTGTGTTTCAGCGGCGACTTAGATAATATATCACAGACGCCTATAGCATTGCAAGCACTTTTTTGATTTAATTTCATTTTTATTATTGCTGCGATTTATCTACACCATTCAGCTGTTATATTCCTTATTATTCATTACTCTTCAACAAACAAAAACGAGCCTTGCTGCAGCTTAGACGATGCGATCATCTGTATGCTGCAGCAAGGCTCGTATGCGTATTACCTATTTCAATACTTCGTTAATATGAAGATGTCGTTCAACGGTCAAGTTAACGATGACCCCGCCGATCGATACCCAAGGCCTCGTAGGATGCTTGGCATCAGAGAATACAATCTCGCCTATCCGTCCATCACTAAGCTTCACAACCGTACCGTTGTGGAATTGCGTCACCTTATTCACGAAGATCGTTACATAACCAGGGTCCAGCTTACCGAACGCATCCTCCTGGATTTGCTCCAATACGAGATATGGCGAAGCCGCTTTGCGATAAGATTTGTTAAGCGTCATTGCATGGAAGATGTCCGCTATACTCACTATTTTGGCATAGGGATGGATTTTTGTTGCGTCAATACCGAGTGGGTAACCGGAACCGTCAACCTTCTCGTGATGCTGCAAGGCAGTCAGCTTAGCACCCTCGTTGAGAGCTGCTACGCTCTTAAGCAACTGATAGCCGAGCACCGTATGGCGCTTCATCTCTTCCTTCTCTTCCCCTGACAACGCATTAGGCTTGTTCAAGATCGCCTTATCGATACGGATGTTGCCAATATCGTGCAGCAAGCCTGCGAGCGCAATCTGCATCCAATCCTTTTGCGCGAACCCCGTCCACTGCGCGATCAGGTACGAAGTCATGGCTGAGGTAATGCTATTATGAAGCAAATAATCACGCTCGTTGAATTGACGAGGCATGAAGGTTAATATTTTGTAGTCTTGAACATGCAGCAGAAGCTTCTCGAGCTGAGACCGTATATCCATGATGGGTAAACCTTCGCCCGTCACATACGATGCAAATACTTTTCTCAATAGCGTCAGCATCTTCTCGTATTCACTATGAAGGGGAGAAACCTCCTGCTTTGCAGCTCCCTCCGCTCGAGGTTCCTCTTGCGTGTCCTCTTTGGCCTTCGAAGTGATTGTTCCGTAATCTACAGCAACTGACGTTACTAGAAATGCGTGCAAGATCTCAAGTTCCTTCGGCGTAATGACTTTGCCCTTTTGGAACAAAACTCCGCCTAACGGGGTGAGGACATCTTCTCCGATTTTATCTCCCAGCTTCAACTGAGATACATTTACCGCTGCCATCTACTGTCCCCTCCCCTATGCTTATACTGCTTCTGCATGTTACTGTCTGAAATTATTCGACCGGCGTTTCGCCTTCATTCTCTTCTTCGCCGTCTTCAAGGCTGTCATTCTCTTCGCTGCGAGCGACTCTAGTTACGGTTGCTACCGTATCGTCATCACGCGTATTGATGAGCTTAACGCCCTGCGTATTACGACCCATCGTCGAGATGCCTTCCATGCTCGTACGAATCAATGTTCCCAGAGCCGTCATAATCATAAGATCCTCATCGTTCTCAACAACTTTGAGCGATACGATCGGACCGTTCTTATCGGTAACGTTAAGCGTCTTGATGCCTTTGCCGCCGCGGTTCTGACTCCGATAATCGCTAACCGGCGTACGCTTGCCGTAACCTTTGGAGGTTACGATCAATACGTCCTTCTCCGGAACGATGACGTCCATATCGATAACCGTATCATCATCATCGAGCGCAATCCCTTTCACGCCTGTTGCGGAACGTCCCATCGAACGGACATCCTGCTCAGAGAAGCGAATGGACATCCCTTGGGCCGTACCCATAATGATCTCCTGGTTGCCGTCAGTCAGCTTCACTCCGATTAAGTCATCATCCTCACGAAGCGAGATTGCAATCAAGCCAACGCGGCGGATATTAATATAATCATCGAGCGGCGTTTTCTTAACGACACCTTGCCTTGTAGCGAAGAACAGATAATGATCCGGATCGAAATCTTGAACCGGGATAACGGCGTTGACCGTCTCGCCTTGTTCGATCTGAATCAAGTTAATAATCGGCGTTCCGCGAGCCGTTCGGCTGAGATCAGGAATTTCATAAGCCTTCAGCTTATAAACTTTCCCTTTGTTCGTGAAGAACAGCAAATAATGATGCGTGTTCGAGACGAATAGATGCTCAACGAAGTCATGCTCCTTCGTATCCATGCCGACTACGCCCTTGCCGCCCCGTTTCTGGCTGCGGTAAGTCGTTACAGGCAGACGCTTAATGTAGCCTGTATGTGTAATCGAGATAATAACATCCTCGCGAGGAATGAGATCCTCGTCCAATATTTCATCGTCGCTTGCCGTAATCTCGGTGCGGCGCTCATCGCCGAATCTATCCTTCAATTCCGCAAGCTCCGTGCTAATGATGTCCAATACGAGTTGCTCATCGGCCAGAATCGCTTTGAACTCAGCAATCTTGCGCTGCAATTCCGCGTATTCCGCTTCGATTTTCTCGCGTTCCAAGCCAGTCAGACGTTGCAAACGCATATCCAGAATCGCTTGTGCTTGCTCTAAGCTCAGCGAGAAGCGCGAAATTAATCCTTCGCGTGCTTCGTCCGTCGTGCGCGAGCTGCGGATCAAAGCAATGACTTCATCCAGGTGGTCAAGCGCGATACGCAAGCCCTCCAAAATGTGAGCGCGCGCCTCTGCTTTCTTCAGATCGAACTCTGTACGGCGACGAATAACTTCGATCTGATGCTGGAGGTAGTGATAAAGCATTTCGCGTATATTAAGCGTGCGAGGCTCTCCATTAACGAGCGCCAGCATATTAATGCCGAAGTTCGTTTGCAGTTGCGTCTGTTTGTATAGATTGTTCAATACAACGCTTGGGTTAACGTCACGGCGAAGCTCAATGACGACCCTCATACCGTTCCGATCGGACTCATCGCGGAGATCGGTAATGCCCTCTATCTTCTTCTCGCGGACAAGCTCGGCGATCTTCTCGACAAGACGCGCTTTAATAACTTGGTAAGGAAGTTCATGAACAATAATACGTGCCTTGTTGCCGTTCTCTTCTATCGTTGCCCGAGCACGCATGGTAACGGAACCGCGTCCTGTCAGATAAGCCTGACGGATACCTTGATAACCCATAACGAAACCAGCCGTCGGGAAATCCGGGCCTTTTATAAATTCCATCAATTCGACCGGCGTAATATCCGGGTTGCGAATCAATGCTTGCACGCCATCGATGACCTCGTTCAAGTTATGAGGCGGGATGTTCGTTGCCATACCTACCGCAATACCGGTAACCCCGTTGACAAGAAGGTTCGGGTAACGAGCTGGCAATACGACCGGCTCTTTCTCTTCACCATCGTAGTTCGGTACGAAGTCGATCGTTTCTTTGTTAATATCGCGCAACAGCTCCATCGCAATCTTGGACAGCCTTGCTTCGGTATATCGCATCGCAGCTGCCATGTCGCCGTCAATGGAACCAAAGTTGCCGTGACCGTCGACGAGCATATAACGCATAGAGAAATCTTGAGCCATCCGGACCATTGATTCATAAACAGCAGAGTCGCCGTGCGGATGGTACTTACCGATAACCTCGCCTACGATTCTCGCTGATTTCTTATGCGGCTTGTCCGGCGACATGCCAAGCTCAGACATCGCGAACAAAATACGGCGATGCACAGGCTTAAGTCCATCCCTTACATCGGGAAGAGCACGGCTAACGATGATACTCATCGCATAATCCATGAATGAATCCCGCATCTCCGTACCGATATCCCGATCCTTAACTGACAATCGTTGTTCTTCCGCCATGATTTACCTCCCTGACGTCATCTATAGCTAGTCCTAATCAACATAACCATTATATTACTTTCACAAATAGAGGGCTGCTAAACCCTATAAGCGCAAATAGAGAAAATGCTCATAAAAATAGGTTAATTACCGCTCTCCAGATGCTAAAAATCACCATAAAATAAACAGACCCAAACTTCATTATACCACTCATTCCAAAGTCTGTCTCCTGCCTCATTGGAAACGAAGAAGCGATTTTTATATCATCGATCTTCTTCTCCGGCTCGAGGAGATCATCGATATACACTTTTGGAAAAATACCGAATCTGTGAAAGGAGATACGGACGTTGACCATTCAGCGCGTTAACAGCAAATGGGCCAAAACGCTCGTCTTGCTCAAATCCGACTATTTACGCCAATATATCCCGCTTACGAAGCTGTTCAGCCGCGAGACCGTCTACCGGATGCTTAATGAGTACGGCATGATTTATGTGAAGCCCATTAACGGTACGTTTGGCAAAGGAGTTATACGTGTCGAACGCACGACTGACTCGAACCGCAGCTATAAGTATCAGCAGGACACAGTCATCCACCACTATGCAAGCTTTGAAGCTCTCTACAAAATGCTGCTGAAGCAGAAGAAAAATCGCAAATATATTGTCCAAAAAGGCATTCATCTGCTCCGTCACCAAAAGCGGCGCTTCGATATTCGGGTCATGGTCCAAAAAAACTTGCGCGGCGAATGGGAAGCGACGGGTATTATCGGGCGCCTCGCCCATCCAGCCAAAATCGTAACCAATTATCACAGCGGAGGAACTCCGATGCCGATCGATTCCTTAATGTCTGACCATGCCAGCTCTCAGCAAATCACGATCTACAAAAACAGACTCCAAAAGCTTAGCATTACGATTGCGAATCAATTAGTCGCCGCCTATCCGAATTTGAAGGAAATCGGCGTCGATATCGCTATCGATCATAAACTTCACCCTTGGATTCTTGAGGTTAATACGCGGCCCGATCTGCAAATCTTCCGTAAGCTCTCCGACCAGAATGTGTTTCACAAAATGTATCGTTATGCGGTAGCCTACGGTCGCTACAAGAGCTGAATAAAAGGAATAAGCAGCCTCTCACGGTGAACTGCGCCCCCTTTGTTAGAACGACTAACATTGGAGGCGCAGTCCACTTACAGATGGCTGCTTATTATTTATGAACTTGCTAGCCTATGCCCGAATGTCCGGAAATGCTAGAAGTCTAAGTTTTTCACATATTTCGCGTACTTTTGGATGAAGTCGCGACGCGGTTCAACGTTATCACCCATAAGCGTATCGAAGACGATATCCGCCTCCATCGCATCGTCGATCGTAACCTGGAGCATCGTACGGCTCTCCGGATCCATCGTCGTTTCCCATAGCTGCGTCGCATTCATCTCGCCCAAACCTTTGTAGCGCTGTACGTTAACCTTTACGCCTTCACCGAACTCGGCAATAATTTGGTCTCGCTCCTTCTCGGTCTGCGCGTAACGAATGACTTTATTCCGTTCAACCTTGAACAATGGCGGTTGAGCGATGTAAATATAACCTGCTTCGATAATCTCCCGCATGTAGCGATAGAAGAATGTCAGCATGAGCGTACGAATGTGCGCGCCATCGACGTCGGCGTCCGTCATGATGATGATTTTGTGATAACGAGCCTTCGCGAGATCGAAGTCATCACTTATGCCAGTTCCAAGCGCGGTAATAATAGCCCGAATCTCAGCATTGCCGAGAATCCGATCCAGACGCGCCTTCTCAACGTTCAGAATCTTACCGCGAAGCGGCAAGATAGCCTGGAAGTGACGATCACGTCCTTGCTTAGCCGATCCGCCGGCGGAGTCGCCTTCGACAATATACAATTCGCTGATCGAAGCGTCCTTGGATGAGCAGTCAGCCAGCTTACCCGGCAATGAACCGACCTCAAGCGCGCTCTTGCGGCGAGTCAGCTCGCGCGCTTTGCGCGCAGCTTCACGGGCGCGGGCAGCTTGTAGCCCCTTCTCGACGATTTTGCGCGATACGGAAGGATTCTCCTCAAGAAACTCTTGCAGCTTCTCGGCGAAGAACGATTCAACGATACCGCGAACCTCGCTGTTGCCGAGCTTCGTCTTCGTCTGTCCTTCGAACTGCGGCTCGGGAATCTTAACCGAAATAATCGCAGTCAAGCCTTCCCGAACGTCATCGCCCGAGAAGTTCGAGTCATTATCTTTAATCAGGTTCGTCTTACGGGCGTAATCGTTAATAATACGCGTGAGCGCACTCTTAAAGCCGGATTCATGCGTACCGCCCTCATGCGTGTTGATGTTATTGGCGAACGAATAAATATTCTCAGCGTAGCTGTCGTTATACTGCAGCGCTACTTCAACCTGTATATAATCCTTCGAGCCCTCCACATAAATCGGTTTCTCGTGGAGCACCTCGCGGTTACGGTTCAAATACTCAACAAACTCGATAATACCGCCGTCATTCTTGAACGTATTAGATACGCCAGTACGCTCGTCGGTCAATACGATTTGGATGCCTTTATTCAAGAAAGCCAGCTCGCGGATACGCGATTGCAGGATCTCGTAATCATAGACTGTCGTATCTGTAAATATTTCAGGATCGGGCTGGAACGTTACTTGCGTGCCTGTCTCCGTGGACTCTCCGACGATCTTGACGTCATATTGCGGAGCGCCCTTGCGGTACTCCTGCTGGTACACTTTGCCGTGAAGTTTAACTTGAACGACTACGAGCTCCGACAGAGCATTAACGACCGATACGCCAACGCCATGGAGACCGCCGGATACTTTATAGCCTTCGCCGCCGAACTTGCCGCCCGCATGCAGAACGGTCATAACGACCTCAAGCGTCGATTTCTTCAGCTTCGTATTCTCGCCTACCGGAATGCCGCGGCCGTTATCAATGACGGTGATGCTATTATTCTCGTGAACGATAACTTCGATTCGGTTACAGTAGCCTGCAAGAGCCTCGTCGATACTGTTATCGACAACTTCCCAAACAAGATGATGAAGACCTTTGCTGCTTGTGGAGCCGATGTACATCCCGGGACGTTTGCGTACTGCCTCTAAACCCTCCAGGACCTGTATCTGACTCTCGTCATACGTATGTTGTTCCAAAGACATGCAAGTTCACTGCTCCTCTCAACTGCTCTTCCTGATCGCCTTACCCGTTCGCCGCAAAATGATGTGCTCGTTTCTTCAACGTAGAGGATGATATGGGCGAATAATAAATCTTTTGCTTCGTCACGACGATTGATTTCGGCTCTTCCTCGCCAATCGTCTCGACATCCTTCCGCTTCCGTGCTCCCGCAACGAATTGCTTGGACAACTTGGAGGATTGCTCGATCGAAATATCAAAAATGGCTACTAATTCCGCAGCCCGGATAATTTTCTCGCCGCCCAAATGGATATACATAACGTCCACCTCTCCTCTAATAGCGCCTTATCTCGTCACTCGGCCCTCTTGCACATGGTAGATGCCGGCATCTTGAAGCTTGGATAAATTCACGCTTTCAAGTCCGGTCGTCGTTATAAACGTTTGCACTTTGCTCTGAAACGTTTCGATGAGCTGCGTCTGCCGATTTTGGTCGAGTTCGGATAAGACGTCATCGAGGAGCAATAGCGGATATTCACCGATTTCCTCGTTAATGAGCTCGATTTCTGCCAATTTTAAAGATAAGGCCGTCGTTCGCTGTTGGCCTTGCGAGCCATAGGTTTGCGCTTCCTTGCCGTTAATAAAAAACGTCAAATCGTCGCGGTGCGGTCCCGCCAAAGTCACGCCTCTGCGAATCTCCTGATCTTTCACCTGTGTTAACTTTATCATAAATTGATCAAATAAAACAGATTCATCTTGAAGCGCGTCGGTGTCGAAGGAGGGGCAATATTCGATCGTGAGCTGCTCTGCGCCGCCTGTAATGCCTGCATGAATTTGCTCGGCGAACACTTGTAATTTATGTATAAAGTGTTTCCTTTTTTTCATGATTTTAACACCATGCTCCGCAAGCTGCATATTCCACACGTCAAGCATCGTCTGATTAACGCTGCCGGGGCCTGCCGTCTTCAAGTAATTGTTGCGCTGCTGAAGCACTTTGCCGTACTGCTGGAGCGTATGCAAATAACCGGGCTGCACTTGTCCGATTTCCATATCGAGAAACCGTCTTCGTACCCCCGGCGTACCTTTTACAATTTCGAGATCCTCAGGCGCGAACATGACGACATTCACCGAACCGATGAAATCGCTCAGCTTGCGCTGCTCCAAACCGTTAATCCGTGCCTTCTTTCCTTGCTGCGTGAATGCGAGATCAAGCTTGACTGAGCCGTAGCGTTTATCTACCTCGCAGCTTAGGCGAGCGGAATCGGCTTCCCAGCCGATCAGCTCCTTATCCTTCGACGTACGATGCGACTTCGACAGCGCCAGCACGAATATAGCTTCAAGCAGATTCGTCTTGCCTTGGGCGTTAGGCCCAAGAAATATATTCACCTTATTCGGCGTTTGCAGGTCAAGCTGACCGTAATTGCGATAATTTTGCAGTTGTATGCTCGTTAGAAACACGCTTCGTCCTCCCGGTCCGTTGATGCATTAGCTCCTAACAACCGTAAAGACGCCGCATCCTTCCACTTCTACGCGATCGCCGGCATAAAGTTTCCGTCCACGTCTGTTATCCGCTTCGCCATTAATGTGAACAGCCGTTTCCTGCAGAAAAAATTTTGCTTGTCCACCTGTGGATATACAATCCGACAGCTTCAGAAATTGTCCAAGCGCGATGTATTCGGTTTGAATGGAGATTTCCTTCACCCTAATGTCTCATTCCCTTCTTCGCTAGTGATTTCTCTACCTAGCCAGTTGTACGATACGGCAAAATGACGTACATGCTGTACTCATGGTCAAGCGGACGAATAATGATTGGGCTCATCGCTCCGGTGAAGCCGATGAACAATTGCTCGCTGTCGATAACTTTAAGCACGTCGAGCATATATTTGGAGTTGAACGCGATACGCAGCGGTTCGCCATTGAACTGCTTCGCCTCAAGCTGCTCCGTTACACGGCCAAGCTCAGTTGAGCTCGACGAAATTTCGATGCTGCCATCCTCAAGCGTCATAAGGCGGACGATGTTCGTTTTTTCCTCACGCGACATCAAATAAGCGCGATCGATCGCGTCCATCACGTTTTTTGTATCAAGAACAAGTTCTGTTTTGAACACTTGCGGAATAATTTTAGAAGTGTCGGGATAAGTCCCGTCCAATATACGCGAATAGAACAACACGTTGCCGATCTTGAACAGCACTTGATTGTCGGCGACAACGATATCGACGAGCATATTCTGCTCGGGAACAAGCTTCGACAGTTCCACGAGCGTTTTCGCGGAAATTACGATGTTGTTGAAACGGTAATCCGGATGCGTATCGACTTTCGCAGTACGGCTCGCAAGACGATGACGGTCAGTTGCGACGAACTTGAGCTCGCCTTCGTTCAGATTCCACAAGACACCCGTCAAAATCGGCGTTTGTTCGCTTGTCGATGCAGCTAGCACGGATTGGCGAATCATCGCTTTTAATAAATCGCCAGGCATTTGGAATATTTCATTTTGCTCAATGGATGGCAGCACCGGGAACTCTTCTGGATCAAGTCCAACCATTTGAATTTCGGTAGCGCCTGAACGAATGATCGTTTGGTAATGAGCGCCGACTTCGATGCTGACCTGGTCCGATGGGAGCTTCTTAACGATTTCCACAAAAAATTTGGCAGGCAATACGACATTGCCCGGTTTATCCACATGTGAAATAACGAATTGATCTCTTTCAACAGGTATGAAGCTTTGGATGGAGATATCGGTATCACTCGCTGTTAATGTTACGCCTTGGTGCGTAACTTCAATCTTGATACCGCCAAGAATCGGAATTGTAGGGCGAGAGGACGCTGCTTTGGCAACCTGTTGGATAGCGTCGTTCAATTCATTTTTTGAGATCGTTAGTTTCATGATTACACTCCTAGCGTTTATATAGATTGAGCGATGCGAAATTGGGTTTTGACGGGCTTTCAACAGGCGGCGTTAGCCGTCTATATTTGATGATGTTTATTAAAGATTTTTAGTAGACGTAGTAGTAGGGGCACTGAATATGTGGATAACCCTGCGGAAAACCGATAAAGCAAGCCTATCCACATGTGCATAGCGTGTGCATAGGCTTGCTTGGTTGTTCACATATGATTTTTGATTTTTTCGGTTAAATTCTGAATGATCTTCGTAAGATCCTGATCCACTTTAAGCTGCTGCGAAATTTTCTCGTGCGCATGGATGACTGTCGTATGGTCGCGGCCGCCGAACGCCTCGCCGATCTTCGGCAATGAGAAGTCGGTAAGCTCGCGTGACAGGTACATCGCGATTTGGCGCGGATAGGCAACGGCTTTCGTACGCTTGCGGGCTTTGAATTCCTCCAGGCGCAGTCCGTAGAACTCTCCGACCTTAGCCTGAATGTCCTGCATCGTGATCATCCGCGGTCGGCTTGATGGAATAATATCCTTCAGCGCTTCGGCTGCCAGATGCGACGTAATATCGGCGTTGATCAAGGATGAATAGGCGACAACGCGGATAAGCGCCCCCTCAAGTTCCCGAATATTCGTATCGATCTGGTTGGCGATATACACCATCGCTTCGTTCGGAATATCAAGATTCTCAGCTTTCGCTTTCTTGCGCAGAATGGCGATTCGCGTTTCGAGATCAGGCGGTTGAATGTCGGTAATAAGCCCCCATTCGAACCGTGAACGCAACCGTTCTTCGAGCGTTGGAATTTCTTTCGGCGGACGGTCACTAGAAATGACGATCTGCTTTCTTTCTTCATGCAGCGCATTGAAGGTATGGAAGAACTCCTCCTGCGTTTGCTCCTTGCCTGCTAGAAACTGAATATCATCGACGAGCAATACGTCGATATTGCGGTACTTCGTACGGAAGCTCTCGCCGCGATTGTCACGAATGGCGTTAATGAACTCGTTCGTGAACTTCTCGGATGATATATAGAGAACCTTCGTATTCGGATTATGGTCCATGATGTAGTGGCCGATCGCGTGCATTAAGTGCGTCTTGCCGAGTCCGACACCACCATAAAGAAACAACGGATTGTACGCCTTGGCCGGCGCTTCAGCGACGGCGAGCGATGCCGCATGGGCGAACCGGTTGTTGGCTCCGATTACGAATGTATCAAACGTATATTTTGGGTTAAGCATATGGCTATGCGTTTCTTCTTGCGCAACCGGTGTCTGCACGGTTTTCGGCGGAAGCGAAATGATCGGTTCTGCGCTGCGCTGCTCTTCAATTGCAAATTGAACGTCCACCTGTCTGCCCAAAAATTCAAACAGTGTCGTTCTGATGAGCTTCGTATAGCGATTCTCCAGCCATTCGACAGCAAATGTTGTCGGGGCGGTTACTTCAAGTATGGAATCATCGACAAAAGAAGCCTTCGTCGCTTTGAACCAGGTGTCAAAGCTCGGCTTGCTTAATTTGGTCTGGATGATTGACAACACTTGCTGCCATAAATCATAGGTATGGCTGTCCACAGACTGTCACTCCTTATTCAACTCGCCTAAGTCGGCGCGGTTAAGCTAAACGTTGTCGAAAATCAGGGATTTATAACGAAAGCATCCACATTATGACGTAGATGAAGAAACTGAGTTATAAATAGGGGATGATTTTGTTCACAATGTTATCCACAGGTTGTTGATAAATATGAGGCTTCTACGATGTAATCCACATCAAAAACATAATAATCATAGCAAAAGATCCCTTATATTTCAACGAATTCGCTGATTTTATCCACATTCTCAACTGCTTGTGCATAGAAGTTATCTACAACACTACATATTGTTTATATCTTGTTATCATTTCGACAAAGTTCGTTACCGATCGAGAAAAATTGTGCACATGTTATTAGTTTTCTAGAATGAGCCGCATTTCATACGTTATCCACAATAAAAATCGGATAATGCTTATTCCTGTATTTTGCATCGGCGAGGTACATTGACTTTTGACCGCCCACATGGTTTAATTAAAAAGGTGTTTTTTAAACAGAGAAGAAGTTATAACTGACACATTGATATATGTAATATAGGAGGTGCAGAACGATGAGACCTACATTTAAACCGAATGTAAGCAAACGCAGCAAAGTGCACGGCTTCCGCAAACGTATGAGCTCGAAAAACGGACGTAAAGTTTTGGCAGCGCGTCGTCAAAGAGGAAGAAAAGTACTGAGCGCATAAGCAGAAGACCACGTCCGGTGGTCTTCTTTTTTTTGTATTTTCCTAATGAATTTCTTATTCCTTAATAAAGAGGACTGAGATATTTCATGAAGAAACGGTACTTCACCGCCAAATGTCGGTGTAGGTGGTTACGTCTCCAAATATAAGAATTTATAAGTTTGCACTTATAATCAGGCTTATATTTCATCGCGAAACGGTACTACACCACCAAATGTTGGTGTAGGTCGTTTACGCTTGAAATATAGGTAAGTATAACTTTGTTTATACAAGCCCTATATTTTTCACGAAACGCAATGTCCTCTATATAGGAGGACTGAGTCGCTTCGTCTCAGGCTATACTTATTAGAAGAAATGAAAGAACGGTGGCCATAAGTCGTGCATAGAAAGTTGCGTCTGCGTAACCGCGGGGATTTCAGCCGGATCTATCGAGGCGGCAAATCATTCGCAAATGGACAATTTGTCGTATATTGGTCTAAACAGCCGGACGCGGATCCTTTCCGCCTCGGTGTTTCGGCGAGCAAAAAAATCGGAAATGCAGTCATGCGCAATCGGATGCGGCGGATGGTTAAGGAGATCGTGCGCCACCAGGCTGATCGGATAGCCCCGAAGACGGATCTTATTCTTATCGTCAGGAAGCCGGCGACGGTCATGAAGATGAAGGAAATGGAGAAATCGGTGCTTCATGTGCTTAAGAAGGCAGGGCTGCTGAAGAGTTTGGGCCAACCGCCTGTTAAGCGCAAGGAATAGCCTGTTTTCGGTTGAAAATGGACGTTCATTCAAAGTCGTTAAGAAAGCGCATGCACCTTGATGCTGCTTGTTTCTTTGTCCCATAAATTATGGTATAGTCTAGATTGACGAGCCTGTCGTAAAGCTGCTAATTCAATTGTCAAACGACGTTGGCTTGCTGTGCTTATCAAGTTATAGTCATATAGTTGAAACCCTAACGCTTCTTATTCAGTATTAGGGGAGTTGACTATTTGTTTATGTATAGGTAAGTATACGTTTTTCTCGTTATACTTCACCTATATTTCACTGCGAAACGTTGCTTTAGACGCCAAACATTGGCTTCAGCCGTTTACGCCTTGGGCAATGGCTCTTAGAGAGGAGTTTTCATGTTGTTTCGGAATTCAAAACGCAAATGGCTTCTAGTATTGGGGCTCGTCCTTGTTATGGGTGTGCTTGCAGGCTGTGGAGCTCCTACGAATCAGACGACGGAAACGGCTGATTTATTGAAGGGCAATTTTTGGGAGAAAAACGTCGTTTATTACTTCGCAATCACGCTCGATACGTTTGCCAAGTGGTTCGGCGATTCGTACGGTCTAGCTATATTGCTACTAACGATTATTGTAAGAACGTTAATCCTTCCGCTGACACTTAAGCAATATCGAAGCTCGAAGGCGATGCAGGCGATTCAGCCTCAGATGGCTGAAATTAAGAAGAAGCATAAGGATAACCCGCAAAAACAGCAAGAAGAAACGATGAAGCTGTTCCAGCAGAATCAGGTCAATCCGATGGCGGGCTGCTTGCCGCTAATTGTGCAAATGCCGGTTTTCATCGCGCTCTACAATTCGATCTACAAAAACCCGGATATTCGCGAGCATACGTTTTTGTGGTTTGAGTTAGGCAAGAGTGCTAATGATGGCGGATGGACGTATTACCTGCTTCCATTACTCGCTGCCGCAACGACATTCATTCAGTCGAAAATGATGCAGAAGCAGCAAACGCAAACGATGCCGGGTATGGGCATGATGCTCACGATCTTCCCTGTATTAATCTTCGTTATGGCAATCAACTTCCCGTCGGCGCTTCCGCTGTACTGGGTATATAGCAACATCTATACAATCGTTCAAAACTACTTCCTATACGTGCGTTCATCTGACAAGGGTAAGGGGGCCCTCGCGAAATGAAGAAAATCGTTGCATCAGGAAAGACGATAGACGATGCTGTGCGTAATGGTTTGACACAATTGCAAGTGACTGAAGACCGCGTGAAGAAGGTTGTGCTTGAACAGCCCACCAAAGGGTTGTTCGGATTGTTTGGCGCAAAGGAAGCGAAAGTTGAGCTTGAATTGATTCCGGATGCCACGGAAGAAGCTGAGAAGTTTCTTCTGGAGATTGCCGGAACAATGGGGCTGCAAGTAAGCATCGATCGTAAGCAAACGAGAGAAGGGACGAGGCTGGCCGTTACGGGCAGCGGAGACCTTGGTATGCTGATTGGGCGTCGCGGACAAACGTTGGATGCGTTACAGTACTTGGTTAACATTGTGGCTAATCGTTATTCGGATAGTCATCTTCGAATCGTCCTTGATGCAGAGGATTTTCGCGAGCGCCGGCGCAAAACGCTGGAAGAGCTGTCGGAGCGCCTTGCGGGCAGAGTCATTCGGACCAAGAAGGAAGTTGTGCTTGAGCCGATGTCTCCGCATGAGCGCAAAGTCATTCATTCGCAATTGCAGAACCATCCACGGGTGAAGACCTATAGCAAGGGCGACGAGCCGAATCGGAGAGTCGTGATCTCGCTTAGGTAATGCTAGTAGGCAGGCAACAAATAGATATTTAGATACGGTACGCAGCAATGGCTCCTATGGTCATTGCTGTTTTTCCATTTGAGAGGTGCTGACTTAAAGGTGATATTGGATACGATTGCGGCTATTTCGACGGCAGTCGGAGAGGGCGGCATTGCGATTATAAGGATAAGCGGGCCCGATGCGATAAGCGGTACGGCTTCCATTTTTCAATCCAAAACAAGCTTGAACGATGTGCAGTCGCATACGGTCAACTACGGACATATTATTGATCCTGCAACAGGTGAACAAGTGGAAGAGGTGCTTGTGACCGTCATGCGCGGGCCGCGCTCCTTCACGGCTGAGGATGTCGTGGAGATCAATGCACACGGCGGCGTAGTAGCGGTTAAACAGGTGCTTGATGTTGTGCTGCAGCTGGATGGTTTCCGTACGGCGGAGCCGGGGGAGTTCACGAAGCGGGCGTTCCTGAACGGACGCATTGATCTGATGCAGGCCGAGGCGGTTATCGACCTAATTCGTTCGAAGTCGGATCGGGCTTTCTCGGTAGCAAGGAAGCAGGCTGAGGGTGCACTGTCGAAGCAGATTAAGGCGCTTAGGCAAACGGTTATCGAGCTGCTAGCCCATATAGAGGTTAATATTGATTACCCCGAGCATGATGTTGAAGATTTAACGAGCGCTTATATACGAGAGCAATGCGGTTCTGCGATAGAGTCAATCGGAAAGTTGTTAAAAACGGCAAACGAAGGCAAAATATTACGAGAAGGTATATTGACCGCTATCGTTGGACGTCCGAATGTCGGAAAGTCGTCGCTCATGAACGTACTGACGCAAGAGAACAAGGCGATTGTCACCGATATACCGGGTACGACTCGTGATGTGATCGAGCAATTCGTTACGTTAAACGGCATTCCGCTTCGCTTGCTCGATACGGCGGGTATTCGCGATACGGAGGATGTCGTCGAGAAGATTGGTGTTGAGCGTTCGCGCTCGGCGCTGGAAGAAGCGGAGCTGATCTTGCTCGTTCTGAATTATAATGAACCTTTGCAGCCCGGTGATCGCGAATTATTGGAGCAATTAGCTGGTCGTTCTGTCATTGTTATCCTGAATAAGACTGACTTGCCGCATCAATTAGAAATTGAGGTGGTGGAGCAGTTCGTTTCGGCCGATTCGATCGTACGAATGTCGGTGCTTGAAGAGCGTGGACTCGATCGATTGGAGCGGGCGATTAGCGAAATGTTTTTTGAAGGGCAGCTTGAAGCGAATGATCTGACATATGTAAGCAATGTTCGGCATATTTCTTTGCTGAAGCGCGCGAATCAATCGCTCGTCGATGCCATTGAGGCGTCGAATATGGGAATTCCAATAGATGTTATACAGATTGATGTGCGGTCAGCCTGGGAGTCGCTTGGCGAGATTCTTGGCGACGAAGTAGGCGATTCATTAATTGATCAAATCTTTTCACAGTTCTGTTTAGGGAAGTAGGGATAAATAATGGGTTATTTAGCTGGTGAATTTGACGTTATCGTTATTGGAGCTGGTCACGCGGGTTGCGAGTCAGCGCTTGCTTCGGCAAGGATGGGCTGCAATACGCTGCTCTTAACGATTAACCTGGATATGGTCGCATTCATGCCGTGCAATCCGTCTATCGGCGGACCGGCGAAAGGCCATGTCGTGCGCGAGATTGATGCATTGGGCGGCGAGATGGGACGTAATATCGACAAAACGTTTATTCAAATGCGGATGCTGAATACGGGCAAAGGGCCGGCTGTTCATGCGCTGCGTGCGCAAGCGGATAAATTCGATTATCAGCATACGATGAAGAAGACGATTGAAGAGACCGATAATCTGACGCTGAGACAAGGGATGGCAGAGGAGATTATTGTCGAAGACGGCAAAATTGTCGGCATTACAACGAAGACAGGCGCTGAGTATCGTGCACGCGCTGTTATCGTTACAACAGGAACGTACTTACGCGGCAAAATCATTATGGGAGAGCTTATGTATGAGAGCGGCCCGAACAACCAGCAGCCTTCCGTAAGGCTGTCCGCGAGTCTGAAGGAGCACGGGTTCGAGCTCGTCCGCTTCAAGACGGGTACGCCGCCGCGCGTTCATAAGGATACGATCGATTTCTCGAAAACGGAGATACAGCCAGGCGACGAATCGCCGAAGTTCTTCTCCCATGAGACGGAGTCGTCGGATAACGAGCAGTTGCCTTGTTGGCTGACGTACACTTCTGAAGCAACGCATAAGATTATCAACGATAACTTACACCGCGCGCCGATGTTCTCAGGTGCGATCGAAGGCACTGGGCCGCGTTATTGCCCATCCATCGAAGATAAAATCGTACGATTTGCAGATAAGCCAAAGCATCAAATTTTCCTTGAACCGGAAGGAATGCATACGTCGGAATATTACGTTCAAGGGTTATCCACGAGTATGCCTGAGGATGTGCAACTAGGCATTTTACGTTCAATCCCAGGATTGGAAAATGTTGAGATGATGCGTAACGGTTATGCGATTGAATACGATGCGGTAGTACCGACACAGCTTTGGCCGTCCCTGGAGACAAAGGTCGTTGATGGGTTATTCACAGCTGGACAAATCAACGGAACTTCCGGTTATGAAGAAGCAGCAGGACAAGGGATCATTGCGGGCATTAATGCGGCGCGCAAAGTACAAGGCAAAGAACCTGTAATTATTGATCGTTCGCAAGGTTATATCGGTGTTATGATCGATGATCTCGTGACGAAAGGGACGAATGATCCTTATCGATTGCTGACGTCTCGTGCCGAATATCGCTTGTTGCTTCGCCACGATAATGCGGATCTTCGTCTTACGCCTATCGGTCATGAGATCGGCCTTATTTCAGAAGAGCGGTATGCCAAGTTCCTTCGCAAGAAAGAGCTGGTTGAGCTTGAGATTGAACGGTTGAAATCGACGAAAGTGAAACCGGACGATGTGCTTGAGATGCTGACGGCTGCTGGGTCTACTCCAATGACGAATGGTGCCGATGCGTTGTCGCTGTTAAGAAGACCTGAAATCACGTATGCAATGGTGGAATCGGTTGTACCTTCATCGGAACATGAATTGACGGAAGAAATGAAAGAGCAAGTTGAGATCCAAATTAAATATGCTGGATATATCGAGAAGCAGCTGATTCAAGTAGAGCGTCTTAATAAAATGGAGAAGAAACGTATCCCGGATGATATCGAATATAGCCAGGTTCATGGTCTTGCTTCCGAGGCGAAGCAAAAGCTGGCTGTTATTCGTCCACTGTCTATTGGGCAGGCTTCGAGGATTGCCGGCGTAACGCCAGCGGATATCTCTATCTTGCTTGTATATCTTGAGCATTATAACCGCGTAATAGCGGCGAGAGGATAGTTAAGCTTATGGATCAGACGTTGCAATGGTTTACATCACGTATGGAGGAGAGCGGAATCACGCTCTCTCCACTACAGCTTGAGCAATTCGACACCTATTTCCGTTTGTTAGTGGAATGGAACGAAAAGATGAATCTGACTGGCATAACGGAAAGGGACGCCGTATACGAGAAACATTTTTACGATTCGGCGTCGCTTTCTTTTTTTGTAAATATAGATAAGGTTGAGAGGATAGCCGACATTGGTTCCGGTGCAGGCTTCCCAAGCATCCCACTTAAAATCTGTTTTCCTCATCTTAAAGTAACAATCGTTGATTCATTGAACAAGCGAATCCAGTTTCTTAATTTTCTAGTGGAGCAATTAGGTGTTTCGGATGTTTCCTGTGTTCATGGCCGTGCTGAAGATATAGCGAAGCTGCCAGAGCATAGAGACAGCTATGATCTAGTTACTGCAAGAGCGGTCGCAAGGTTGAATGTATTAAATGAGTTTTGTTTACCCTTCGTTCGCAAAAATGGACTATTCGCTGCTATGAAAGGCTCCCAATCGGAGGAAGAGGTGCGAGAGGCGTCATTCAGCTTGCGTGAGCTCAAGGCGAAGATTAAAGCTCAGCATCAGCTGCAGCTTCCGAATGAACAATCGGAACGACATATCGTCATTATAGAGAAGCTCGACGCGACTCCGCGTAAATACCCAAGAAAAGCAGGAACACCACTTAAGCAGCCGCTTATCGGTTAATATGGAGTGATGAATGTTTCACGTGGAACATTCAAAATGATCTGCTGAGCCTTTGTACATTTATATGGAATTGAACGATTATCAAGCAGGAGATAGACCTCATTAAGTCGAATTATAATGTTATGGATGTAATGGACGTGATATAAGCTTGTTGGCTCGTAGTTGCGACAGTTTCTAACGCTTAACATCACAATAGGAGGAGGAAGCTCCGCTTATACCATGACTATAGTTGATTAAGCTGGAAATGCTTAACGCTTAACTAATGGATAGTCTGGAGCATCCAACCCTGCTGTTAAAGCGAGTTTATTGCAAAAACCTTCTAATCTATCATTCTTTCATGTCGTTCCTCGAGTTTTCCTACCAATCAGTAGGTTGATTATTCATAGCATGGTTCATTCTAAGTCCTATGACTACAGGATTGATTGATCGTGCTTGATGATGCCTGTTAATAGGTTTATAATTAAACTTTACAGGATAATCATCATCTATGAAGATTGGTTCCCTACGTAAAAGTGGTAGCGAGATAGCAAGAAAATAGGATAGTTTGGAAGGTTTATCTCATGATCGGGTGGTAATTATCGATATGAAAGAACAATTTTCTCGTTTATTCGGCTTATCCGAGCAGCGCATCGCGCAAGAAGAGGTCCGTCAGATTCCAATTCAGGATATTGATGCGAGCCCATTCCAGCCACGTACGATCTTCGATGATGATCGTATTGATGAATTATGCCAAACGATTAAGACACATGGTGTTATTCAACCTATTGTAGTCCGAATGCGTAATGGCAGGTATGAAATTATTGCTGGAGAACGCCGTTGGCGTGCTGTAACTAAGCTCGGGTACGATACGATTCCAGGCATTGTGCGAGAATTCAACGATTCCCAAACGGCTTCAATTGCTCTTATTGAAAACCTGCAACGTGAAGGGTTAACCGCTATAGAAGAAGCGATAGCCTATCAGAAGCTAATAGAGTTGCATGAATTAACGCAAGAAAGCTTGGCGCAGCGGCTTGGCAAAAGTCAATCAACCATCGCTAATAAGCTCAGATTGTTGGCGTTAAGTGACACCATCAAGCAAGCGCTAGCGGAACGAAAAATCACAGAACGACATGCCCGCGCACTTCTTTCCTTGGATAATGAAGAGCTGCAGCATAAAGTTTTGGATGAAATACTAACTAAAGATTTGAATGTGAAGCAAACTGAGGTTCGAATCGCCTTTTTGAAAGAGTCGACGAAGCTGAAGAAGGCTAAGCGCATATCGTTCACGAAAGATGTACGTCTTGCGTTGAATACGATCCGTCAATCGATTGAGATGGTGTCAGGTTCAGGTCTGCAAATTAAGACGAACGAGAAGGATCATGACGATCATTATGAAATCGTCATTCAAATTCCAAAAAGATAGCAATGATCGATACTTATATTCGTTATAAAATGATACATATAGCTGCTTGGCACGGTTACGCAACGCAGCAATGAATCATGCTCGATGCCGCCCTCGCTGAGGGCGGCGATGCCATTTGTAGCCGTATTTTCATCAATGTAGAGGCACAAGTATCTCGTTTATGTGTGGTTTTTTATAATAGTTTTGCATAAGAGGTGAGACAGTTTTGTCCAAAATAATTGCTATTGCCAATCAGAAGGGCGGTGTCGGTAAGACGACTACGTCCGTTAATTTGGCTGCATGTCTAGCGTCGTTGGGTAGAAGAGTATTGCTCGTGGATATAGATCCCCAAGGAAACACAACGAGCGGGCTTGGCATCAACAAGGCGGATGTAGCCAATTGTATTTATGATGTGCTTATTAATGAAGTCCATCCTAAGGATGCTATGGTGGAAACGAACGTTCCTGGTTTAAAAATCATTCCTGCAACCATACAGCTAGCAGGTGCTGAGATTGAATTAGTACCCACGATCTCGCGTGAGCTTAGACTTAAGAAGTCTTTGCACATGGTCAAAGATCAGTTTGACTATATTCTTATCGATTGCCCACCGTCATTGGGTATATTGACGATTAACTCCTTAACGGCTGCTGACTCCGTTCTGATTCCAATTCAATGCGAATATTATGCGCTTGAAGGTCTGAGCCAATTGTTGAATACAGTTCGACTTGTTCAGAAGCATCTTAATACGACGCTGCAAATTGAAGGCGTATTACTTACGATGCTTGATGCAAGAACGAATCTTGGCATTCAAGTCATCGAAGAAGTCAAAAAGTATTTTCAGCAAAAGGTGTACCAAACCATCATTCCGCGCAACGTGCGTCTGAGCGAAGCTCCTTCACACGGGCAAGCGATTATCACCTACGACCCACGATCCAAAGGCGCGGAAGTTTATCTTGAACTCGCGAAGGAAGTGATAACGTATGAGCAAGCGGCTAGGTAGAGGATTAGACGCACTAATACCATCGCTATCTGTCAATGATGACGATAAAGTCATTGATGTATCGTTAGCACAGTTACGACCGAATCCATATCAACCGCGTAAAACGTTTGATGAGGACTCCATTAAGGAATTAGCTGAATCCATTAAGCAGCATGGCGTTATTCAACCGATTATCGTTCGTACTGTGCTTAAAGGATATGAGATTATTGCAGGGGAGAGGCGTTTCCGCGCATCCCAACTTTGCGGAAACACAACCGTTCCGGCAGTAGTAAGAAGCTTCTCCGATCAGCAAGTGATGGAGATTGCCCTCATTGAGAACCTTCAACGTGAAGATTTGAATGCGATTGAGACAGCTATTGCTTATCAAGCGCTTATGGATAAGTTCAAGTTAACGCAAGAAGAGTTGTCAATGAAGGTAGGTAAATCTCGTTCCCATATTGCGAACTTCGTTCGACTGTTAAGTCTTCCGTCGGAAATCAAGGATAATGTTTCACGTGGAACAATATCAATGGGTCATGCAAGGGCGTTAGTCGGTATTAAGGACGAAGTTATTCAGAGAGAATTCGCTGATCGCATCGTGAGTCAAGAGTGGACTGTTCGTGATCTGGAAGAAGCGATACAGAAGCTTGACGCCAAGCAACCGGAAAGTAAAACGAAGCTTAGCCAGAAAAAACGCGATCCTTATATCGATCATTTGGAAGAGTCTTTACGAGATCGGTTTAAGACGACAGTGAAGATTAAGCAGCAAAAGGATAAAGGTAAAATCGAGCTCCAATATTATAGCAAACAGGATTTGGAAAGACTATTGGAGCTGCTTCAATACATGGCATAATACCTGCTGAACAATGGCATACCCGAGTTGTAATCTTCGATTTGAAAGATTAAACTAAGGTATGCCATTGTTGTGCCTTAAAAGGTATATTAGTTACGAATTTTATAGAAGGAAGTGATTGGAGTGGGGATTGGCGAACAGCCGCTCATATATTTAGATCATGCCGCTACCTCGTGGCCTAAACCGCTACAGGTGACAGACGCGGTTGTACAGGCTATGCTCCATGATGCTGCTAATCCGGGGAGAGGCAGTCATGCGATGGCGGTAAGAGCTAGTCGCATATTGTTCGATACGCGCAAGCAGCTTGCCAAATTGTTTAATATAAAAAACCCAAATGACATCGCATTCGCTTCCAATACAACGATGGCGCTAAATATGGCGATTAAGGGATGGGTTAAGCCAGGTGACCATGTCATAACGACGTCCGTTGAACATAATTCAGTAAGAAGACCTCTATATTATTTAGAGCAAACGATTGGCATTGAAGTGACGTATGTAGAAGGGGACGAACGAGGGAACATTAATATTGACGATGTAGCCGCAGCGATACAGTCCAATACAACGTTAGTTGTTGCTAATCACAGTTCGAACCTGCTCGGAACGATTATACCCATAGATAAGATAGCTGAGCTGACGAAAAGCAAAGGCATAAAGCTTCTTGTAGATGCAGCGCAAAGCGCAGGTATTCTTCCGGTGGACGTAAGAGGGATGGGTATTGATCTGCTGGCATTTCCAGGACATAAAGGATTGCTTGGCCCACAGGGCACAGGAGGCTTGTATATCGATCCTGAGGTGGATCTGGTGCCATTGCTGCATGGCGGCACTGGAAGCCAGTCTGAGGCGCGTGAACAGCCTCAGGTAAGGCCGGATCGGTACGAAGCGGGAACGCAGAATACGCCAGGCCTAGCAGGTCTTAGAGCCGGCGTGCAGTATGTGCTGAATGAGACCGTACAGAACATCCATACTAAAGAATGGACGCTTTCTCAGCGAATGATGGAGGGGCTAAGTACAGTGCCGGGATTGAAGCTGTTAGGTCCAAAGCTTGGGGAGCAGCGTACAGGAATTGTTGCTTTTATTGTAGATGGAATCGATCCGTCCGAGCTGTCCTTCATACTTGATCAGCATTATAGCATTGCAGTAAGGGCAGGCTTCCACTGTACGCCGCTCGCACATGCATGCGCCGGAACAACATCTACAGGTGCGATAAGAGCAAGCGTAGGCTTGTTCACAACAGAGGATGAAGTCGATGCTTTGACGAATGCGATGACGGAGATAACGAAGAACTACGGATTGTAGAATTAAAATGGGGGCGGAAGACAACCATGGAAGACTGGACGACAAATCCGATGAATGCAGTAACGGCAGTAGTTGCTTTATTCGTTATTATTTTATTCATTTGGATCGCGGTGCTTGGCAGTAGGTTGAAACGATTAAGGAAACAATATACGGAAGTGATGGGGAATACGGGCATAACAAACTTCGAAGATGTAATCGTTGAAATGAAGGATGGACTGAACAAACAAGCCCAAACGATTGAACGTTTGCAGACGCAACTCGCAACAGTAGAGCAAGCACTGCCTCAGCAGAAAGGCAGAGTCGGTGTGCTTCGTTACAATGCATTCGCAGAGCAGGGAAGCGACTTAAGCTTCTCCATCGCCATTGTGAATGATTCGAATGATGGGGCTGTACTATCGGGCATTCATAGCAGAGAAAATACGTACGTGTATGCCAAACCAATTGAGAAGGGCGAGTCCCCGTATCCGCTAACACCTGAAGAACGCAAAGCGATTCAGACAGCGAAATAATAAGGGCCACACAGCGGTTTTATAGGCTCCTATCCTTTATAGATGTAAATGGGATGTGTAGTCGGAGGCAGCGGTTTGTTCACGGGTACTGGACGCAATATGAACTGAATTAGCTACAGCGGTAAATAAGCTTAACGAAATGATGTCCGCCATCTTCATAACCAGGTGCAAGCGAGTGTTCTGCAGGACAAAATACTCCATGAACCCGCCAACATTAACGATGCCCGTAATATGCATATCACCAACAGGAGGCAGGTCTTTGTTCACGCCGGCGCCTGGACGAACCGGGCCAGAGCCGACTTGTATAGAGCCAACGCTCGATACTTGGCCGAGGCAGGCATCAATGCCGATAATGAAGGGCTTATGGAATCGGCGATTGATATCTAGAAGAGTTTCTTCTAGATTCATGGCATGGACAGGTTCTTCCAGCGTACCGAACAAGGCGTAATGAGAGCTTCTGAATTTGGACAAGGAAGTACCGATAAGCGGACCTAGCGAATCGCCGGTCGAGCGGTCAGTACCGACGCATACAATAACAAGAGGGCGTTTGCCAGCCTGTTCATCGAGCATTGTGGTTATCCGGTTAACGAGCAGCCCGACTACATTCGCGGTCGTGTAAGGTACCTTCAAAGGTGTTTCCTTCATAAATGGTAGCTTCATAGAATCCCTCCGCTAATTGCAAATATGATACTAGTATATGGATAGGACAACCATTTTATACGTAGGCTCACATAGTAAAAAAGTACGAACTGAATGCTGGAGGTGCGTATGCTAATCGCATTTGACTCTACGCAGCAGGCGCTACGGGCGGAAATGCTGCTGGAATACGCTGACGTTGATATAGATATTTGTCCAACGCCGAAAGAAATTACGGCAGGCTGCGCCTTATCGATTCATTTTCCGGAAGAGGATATGGAGACGGTTAAGGATGTCATCGAGCAGGAACATGTAGAAATAAGAGGCATATTCAAGCCGGATACGGTTGCAGGATATGTCCAAATAGACATATAGGTTAGCCTGAGGCTAACAGGGGATTAAAGGCAATGGAGGGATGGTTCCGATGACCATTCGAGAATTGTATACAAACAGTGTAAATTGGGTGACGGACAAGGAACTATGGCAAGGCTTTGGAACTTCGGTTCTGCGAATCGTTCTTATTCTGGTTATATGCCGGATTGCCGTATGGATTATTCATAAGACGATTAACCGGGTTGTGCTGGAGCGGGAGGCGAAGCGGCCTTCCAGTCAAGGCAGGCGAATGACGACGGTCGGTAAGCTCATGAATAACGTTGCTTCTTACGTTATTTATTTTATAGCCGCTATGCTCATATTGTCTGAGTTCGGAATAAATCTAGGGCCATTGCTGGCAGGAGCAGGCGTACTTGGGCTTGCGATCGGGTTCGGTGCGCAGAGCTTGGTGAAGGATGTCATTACGGGTTTCTTCATTGTCTTGGAGGACCAGTTCGCTGTGGGCGATGTTATCCAGACAGGGCAGTTCAAAGGGACGGTAGAGATGATCGGACTTCGAACGACTCGGATACAAAGCTGGACAGGCGAGATACATATTATTCCGAATGGAATGATAAATGAAGTGACGAACTTCTCTATCAACAATACGCTCGCTGTTGTCGATGTTGCAGTCGCTTTCGAAGAAGACGTCGATCGCGCACTTGAAGTAATTCGGAAGACGATGGCCGGCATGCAGGATGAGAATTTGGTTAATGCACCGGAGGTGCTCGGTATTCAGACCATTGCGGCATCCGGCGTAACGGTTCGAATCATAGCTGAATGCAAACCGAATACACATCCAGTGATGGCGCGTAAGCTGAATATTGAGATTAAGAAGGCGCTTGATGAGAATGGGATCGAAATTCCGTATCCGAGGATGGTTACCTTTCAAAGGAATGAGAAGGGAGGCGTGAAGGATGGAGCGTAAGCAATTCGAGCTTGGGGACATAGTACTAATGAAGAAGCAGCATCCCTGTGGATCGAATGAAATGGAGATTATACGCATGGGGATGGATATACGAATCAAATGTGTGGGTTGCAAGCATAGCGTTCTCGTGCCACGAGCGAAGTTCGAGAAAAACATGAAAAAAGTACTTAGGTCAAAGGCACAGGAAGAGCAGCAATAAATAGGCACACTGCGAGATCAAAAATATTTCATGCTAGGTGTTGCAATAGTCTGTCCTATATGTTAAGATAATTTTTGTCTTGAATGCGGAGAGGTACCCAAGAGGCCCAAGGGGGCTGACTCGAAATCAGCTAGGCGTGTCAAAGCGTGCGTGGGTTCGAATCCCACCTTCTCCGCCACTTATAACTAACAGTCAAACGGTTCGCACGCGGATCGTTTTTTTTGTGTCTTAATATTGAAGAGAAATGAGGGCTCACCAAATGAGTACGCCAAAGCTGCCGTTAACCGATGATGAACGCAAGCGCCTTAGAACGCTAAAGATCAAGTTAGCTCAGATCGCTGATTACAGCCCAGCTGAAATGGCTGGAATCCTGGACATTAGCGAAGATAGGGCGAGTCTACTATGCGCCTTAGCGCAGTTTCAGCGAGTACCCTCTATTGGTCCATCATTAGCGCATAATCTTATAGAGCTGGGCTTCCACACGCTGCAGGACATTAAAGATGGGGGAGAGAGCGGCGAGGAGCTCGTAAACCGTCTAGAGAAGCTCCATGGCGTCTGGATGGATCCTTGCGTAGAAGATGTGATGCGGCTGGCTGTCCATCATGCCCATCATCCAGACAGCGACAAGCAGTGGTGGGACTTTACCGCCAAGCGTAAAGCGTACAGAAGCGAGCACGGCTATCCTACCGATCGGCCAGCTAAAGCTTGGCATCAATGAAACCACAAGCAAGAAGAGAGCTCTCGCGAGCTCTCTCCTTGGACGGTGTTTGATAAGTTGAGTCGATCAATTCACACTACAAATTACAGAAAGCATGAGCCATCATTCGTCAATCGGAACAAATCAGCTGATAGCTTCATTACCCTTTTGAGCACAGACATACATATCCGTTTGAACGGTGTATATATGGTTGCTCGAATGCGCGTGTGTTACAGACGGTAGTCTTTGGCACAACCCTCCGCTTCTAAACTGAGTGGACGAAATCCTCTAAAGGCCCTTTCACCAAACGGTTCAACGGAACCACACCTCTCTAATCACCGTCGATATTAATATGACCCGATATCCGCTTTACTATTCATCACATTTACAAAAAAATTAATGACCCAATCGTTTCCACTTGCGTTCATGATTGGACGTGTCGGGAAAGCGCTGGCCCTTACTAAGCGTTACTTTCTTCGGATTCTGAATCCCCATATGATACGAATTGACTCCATCCTCAATATAAGTGCCGTCATTAGGAGCTTTGTCGCCCGGTGAAAATAATGTCCATTCGCCCATGCCGCTCGCCTCCAGCTTATTGAATTGATAATACTGAGCAACTGTCTATGGTCGCTCGGACTTTAGTATGAGCAGTAAACGCTCATCACATAAGTAGCAGAATACGGTTGTCGCATGTACGTTCATAAATTTGCCGAAATTTGAACGATTGACTTTGATAATGAGAATTGTTATCATCTTAATGGTGTAGAAGACGTGCCGTGTTGTGCGTTCATAAGAAACTTACTTATTAGGGGGAAGTACCTTGGTATTACGAAACAAGAAGTTTGTACTCGTATTGATTAGTTTGATGGTTATGTCGTTATGGCTCGCAGCATGCGGCGCAAGCGATAATAATAAAAATGCCAATTCCGGTAATGCGGCAACGAATGCACCGGCGGCTGCGGAAGAGAGAACGTTAGTGGACGGGCTTGGCAACGAAGTGAAGATTCCTGCGAATCCGCAGCGCATTATCGCATCCTACCTAGAGGATCATTTGGTTGCTCTAGGCGTTAAACCTGTAGCGCAATGGTCAGTGCCGAACGGAATTCAGGATTATCTGCAAGGTGATCTTGCTGGCGTGCCAACATTGGCGCATGACCTTCCATTCGAAGCGGTAACTGCTTTGGAGCCGGACCTTATTATTGTGGGCATGTCTTCAACGGTTGAAGGAAAATACGATCAATATAACAAAATAGCTCCAACGTTCGTTCTTGGTGATGACATCAATAACAACTGGCGCGAAGCTTTGCTCAAGGTCGGCGAAGTATTGGGCAAAGATGCAGAAGCTAAGAAGGCGCTTGAGACGTATGATGCCAAAGCAAAAGAAGCGAAGGAAAAAATCGCAGCAGCAGCACCAGGCGAATCCGCGGCAGCGATCTGGCTGGTAGGGAAAAACTTCTATATGGTAAGTGAAGGCTTGTCTACCGGTTCCTTGCTGTATGAAGAGCTCGGCATACCAGTTCCAGAAGTCGTTAAAGAAGTTTCCGCTACAGAAGGCGGCAACTGGAAGGCGATCTCGCTTGAGAAGCTGGCGGAGCTTGATGCCGACCATCTGTTCTTGATCAACAGCGACAAGGATTCAGGTTCCGAGATGCTTAATGATCCGATCTGGAAAGAGATTCCGGCTGTAAAAAGCGGCAATGTCTATGAGTACCCAGCTTCGTCGAGCTGGCTGTATGGGGGAACGGTAGCTTTCTCCCAAGTCATCGACGATGTATTGGAAAGCATCGTGAAGTAATAAATTTAGAAGAGCCGTACCTTCGCAGCGAACGAGGGACGGCTCTTCTTTATTTTACAAGTAAAGCGTACTTGTCATGTGGTATTCAATTTGATATAGTATAGAGATGCGAGCCTATGGCTCGTTCCTTGCTCCATTTATGGGGCCGTTAGTCCAAAAGGAGGTGAAACAATATGCGCAAATATGAAGTAATGTACATCATTCGTCCAGACGTTGAGCAAGAGGCTCTTCAAGCTCTCGTTGATAAATTCAATGGCATTATCTCCAACGGTGGAGAAGTCACGAAAACAGACGTGATCGGAAAACGCCGTCTTGCGTATGAGATCAATAAGCTTCGTGACGGGTACTTTGTACTGGTACATTTCAACGCAACGACTGAAGTTGTGAATGAACTTGACCGCGTCATGAAGATTACGGATGAAGTTATCCGTACATTGATCGTCAGAGACGTAGCTTAAGTCTAGTCAACGCAAGCGATTGGGAGGTCGGAAACGATGTTGAACCGTGTTATACTGATTGGCAGATTGACGAGAGACCCCGAGCTTCGCTATACGCCTGCGGGTGTTGCGGTAACGCAGTTTACGATTGCGGTTGACCGTCCGTTCACGAGCGGACAGGGCGAGCGCGAAGCGGATTTCATTCCGGTCGTAACTTGGCGGCAGCTTGCTGAGACTTGCGCCAACTATTTACGCAAAGGCCGCTTAACAGCGGTTGAAGGACGCATTCAAGTGCGGAATTACGAGAACAACGAAGGCAAACGCGTCTACGTGACGGAAGTTATCGCTGATAACGTTCGGTTCTTGGAATCCAACAAAGAAGGCGGAGCGCGTGAAGAGGGCGGCAGCGGGTACAGTGCTTCCGGCGGCGGTACAAGCAATAGCAGCGGAGGCGGCTCATACGGCGGAGGCAACTCTTCCTATGGCGGCGGCAATCGTTCCGGTAATAACTCGAATAGCAACAGCCGTGATCCTTTCCAGGATGACGGACGCCCGATTGATATTTCGGAAGATGATTTGCCATTTTAATTTATTGCGAAACGGAGGATATGACTCATGGCTTTCAAGCAAAGAGATAACGGCGGAGATGAGCGTCCAGAACGTAAGTTCAGCGGACGTAAAGGCGGCCGTAACAAACGTCGTAAAGTATGTTTCTTCACTGTGAACAAAATTACTCACATTGATTATAAAGATACTGATTTGCTCAAGAAGTTCATCAGCGAGCGCGGCAAAATCTTGCCACGTCGTGTAACGGGTACAAGCGCGAAATACCAACGCTTGCTTACTATCGCTGTTAAACGTTCGCGTCAAATCGCATTGCTTCCATACACGACTGAATAGTCGCTAATTGAATAAGCAATATTCGGAGGAGCCTGCCACCAGCGGGCTCCTCTGTTTATTTACGGGGGTTCGTATGAATAAATACGAACCCCCGTTGTATATTAGTAACATTGTTTGGAGGGAACCATCATGTTATTCATTCTGCAATTAGCTATTATTATTGTTGCAACGAAGCTTGCCGGCCATCTCTCCGTACGTCTAGGGCAGCCATCTGTGCTGGGTAAGCTGATTGCCGGCATTATTATCGGCCCTGCTCTGCTCGGATGGGTGGAGCCAAGTGAATTCATCGATCATATGGCCGAGATCGGCGTGCTGCTATTAATGTTCATCGCGGGACTGGAGACGGACTTGAAACAGCTCCGCGACAATTGGAAGTCCGCGTTCGCCGTGGCGATAGGCGGCGTTATACTGCCGTTCATAGGCGGATACACCATTGCCGAAGCTTTCGGGCTCTCGAGTAACGAATCGCTCTACCTAGGCTTGCTGCTTTGCGCGACTTCCGTCAGCATATCCGTCCAAACGTTGAAGGAGATGAACCAGCTTGGCTCAAGAGAAGGGACGACGGTACTTGGCGCAGCGGTCGTGGACGATGTCGTAGTCGTTGTGTTGCTCGCCGTCATGATGAGTATGCTTGGAGGGGGCGGAGATGTGTCGCTGCCGCTGCTAATTGGCAAGAAGGTGTTATTCTTCATCGTTATTATAGCTGCAGCTATATGGATCATTCCGCCTTTCATGAAACTGATCTCACGCCTTAAAGTGACGGAGACGGTCATAAGCGGCGCTCTTATCGTATGCATGGCCAGTGCCTACTTCGCCGAATGGATGGGCGTAGCGGGCATTATTGGCGCTTTCGCAGCGGGTATCGCAATTTCGCAGACGTCGTTCCAGCATGAGGTTGATACGAAGGTAGCGGTTATAGCAAATGCGCTATTCGTGCCCGTCTTCTTCGTCAGCATTGGACTCAATATTACGTTCACAGGGCTCGGGAATCAGATTGCCTTCATTGTGGTATTGTCCATCGTGGCCATTGCGGCGAAGCTGCTAGGCGGCGGAATCGGTGCGCGATTAACGGGTTTCGATACAAGATCTTCGCTAGCGATCGGAGCGGGAATGGTATCAAGGGGCGAAGTGGCGCTTATTATCGCCGCATCGGGCTTGCAATCGGGTCTGCTGCCTTCTGCCTATTTCACTTCGGTCATTATGGTGGTCATTATTACGACGCTCGTAACGCCGCCCCTGCTTAAGCTGTTGTTTCCGAAGGAACGTCAAGTGGGAGCTGCTTAATCCATATTCGATAAAAGAGACCGCGAATAGGCTGCCCTATGCTCGTAAGTGAGCGAGGGCAGCCTATTGGCGCTGAAATGACAATAGAGATGCGAATCCTCTACTGTATTCGTTATAATGGATGATGACTAACGAATGGAAAGGAGAATGATGGTATGCAGCAGCTTGTTATGTATTGCGCGCAGATGACGGGCGCAACAGAGGAATATCCGTTCGGTCCCGAACCGCTCGTGATGAAGGTTGCAGGCAAAATGTTCGCTTTATTCGGCGATCAATCGATCTCGCTTAAGTGCGATCCCGTCATCGCCCAAAACTTGCGCGAACAGCACGAAGCCGTGAAGCCTGGTTATCACTTGAACAAGAAGCATTGGAATACCGTGCATATCGATGCTTCCTTGTCCGAGGAGGAGCTGCATGCAATGATTGATCATTCCTATGAGCTCGTTGTTGCCAGTCTCACGAAGGCTGATCGAAGAAAACACGGTTTAGGCTAATGCTGCGTTTAGTACGCTAGCTGCTGAGAGCATTGTGTTTAGAACCTGCTTAGCTGTTTCTCGCAGAAGTCGCCTACTACAGGAAGCTTGTAGATTCTGCCTTGCAGCGCCAGCACCATAAGGCCAATCCAAAGCACGAAGGTAGCTAGCGATAGCAGAAGTCCGAGCAGCCAGCCAAGGAACGGAATGAAGCCCAAAACGATGTTGATGATCAAGATTGCCGCGAAAATAACGGTCGACTGCATGGCATGCAGCCTGACGTAACGGCTTTGTTTCTCGATGACCAGGAAGATGATGCCTGTAATGAACCCGGCTAAATAACAAAGCAATGCTGCAACCTTGGGATCAAGACCAGTCGATGAGCTGTCGGGATTGATTGATGGATGTTGCATAATTATTGATCACCCTTTCCTATTAACATATTTATGCAATGATTGTATTCGATGCCGAGAGCCAATAGACCTCTTTTTAATTTTCTAATCATTTACAAGTTTTATCTTCATTTTTCCACATTTGCCACCAATCCGTTGTAAAAGTTTTGTAACCTGTTGTTATAATAGATCGTCTAGAATGTAAGATGAGCGAAAGTGACAACAGAGTGAATGGGAGCAATCTGCTATGAAAAGAAAGTATAAATGGCTGTCGGCGACAGCTGCCATATTGGTCATCGCCGCAGTTGCAGGGTATTTCAATCGAGGCGCGCTGGCTGCGCTAGGGTTCGATTGGTTCGTTGCCGGACAAATAGAGAAACAGCTGGAGAAAACATATAAACCGGTCCTTGGACGCGAGCCGATGCCGGTAACCTTTACTGCAGAGGAGAAGGATCCGTTCTCCGTGCTGCTGCTTGGGGTCGATCAGCGGGACAAGGAGATTGGGCGTTCGGATACGATGATCTATACGGTCGTACGGCCGTCTGACGGCAATCTGCTAATGGTCTCGATCCCTCGGGATACGTATACGGAAATCGTAGGCAAGGACAAAGAGGACAAAATTACTCATGCGTATGCATTCGGCGGAGCGGGAATGGCGATGGACACGGTGGAGAACTTGTTCGATGCGCCGATCAACTACTACGCCTCGATCAACTTCGAAGGCTTCCGCGAGGCGATTGACGCGCTCGGCGGCATCTCGCTTCCGATAGAAGAGGACATCGTTAATAAGGATCCGAACCATGAGAAGTTCACGATCAAGGGTGGACAGAGCAGCTATAACGGGCAAGATGCGCTCTATTATGTACGCTACCGCGAGGATGCGGGCGGCGATATTAGCCGGACGGAGCGACAGCAAACCTTCCTCGGCGCGATGATGGATAAGGCTTCGAGCATGAATCAGTGGACGAAGATTCCGGAGCTGATCGATATTATGGGCAACAACTTCGAGACGGATATGCGTCCTGACCAAATGCTTGATCTGGCTCAGTCGCTACTGCTTTCGAAGGAGCGCCATATCTACAGCCATTCTCTCACGGGAGAGGGCAGACGGCTCGTCAGCGGCGGGATTTGGTATTATTTTGCCGATGAAGAGGACTTGTCAAATGTGAGGGTTATGATCGACAATTGGTTGAATGAAGATACGCCGGCAGCTGCGCTGCAACTGCCCGAGAAATATATGGCTCAGAAAGAAAAAGAGGTACAATCGCTCTCTAGCGAGAATAAAGAAGTAGAGTAAGCTAAAACGGCTGTTATCGCTCTAGACTATAGCAGAGCATACGGAACGGAGTTGTTTTCTAAATGAATATTGCGTTTTTTTTGCTTCCGAAGCAGGAGGTTGTGACCGTTACGGTCGATGCGACGCTCAGGCAGACGCTGGAGCGGATGGAGTATCATCGTTATTCGGCGGTGCCGATCATAGACGATGAAGGCGGTTATGTAGGAACGGTGACGGAGGGCGATCTGCTATGGTTCTTGAAGAGCCGAACGGATCTTGGCTTCGACCAGACGAGCAAGATCAGCCTGTCGGAGGTGCCGCTGCGGATGAATAACCGTTCGGTTCGAATCGACTCTAATATGAACGATCTTATCTCACTTGCGAAGGCGCAGAACTTTGTCCCTGTCGTGGACGATATGAACCGATTCATCGGCATTGTGCGCAGGAGCGAAATTATCGATTATTGCGAGAAGCTGATTTTTGAACAACATAATAATGTGATGCAGGACTAATTAATGGCTTTATCTCGTAGGATAGAGGCGGAATTCATAATCGGATTTCGCCTCTTTTGTATTCAATCGACGCCAAATCTGTAGTGCGTGATATGTTTAGCATTTGTGCTATAATGAGTTGTAAAGTTTCGCCCAAATATCAGATTACATGCGCAAGAGGTGAACGGTTTGAAAACCGGCTTGAAACCAGTGCTATGGAGCTTCGTGGCACTCTTATTACTAATGTCTATTGCTGTGCCGCTTCTCAATGTTCTTACTGTTATGTTCATGATGGTGCCAATTGTTGTGTTGTACGCGATTCTGCCGAAGACTTCGTTCGCCATCCATCTTATTATTCCCTTCGCGCTCGCCACATGGGTGATCGGACTGCCGGTGCTGATTGTCGGCTTGTTCTTCGTTCTGCCATCGATTGCGATGGGTATAATGTACAAGATGAAGTCAAGGGCGTCCAGCGTCATACGTACCGTAACGCTTGTTGTACTGGCGCAAATGATGCTTCTGCTGCTCATATCGGAGACGATGCTGGATACCTCCATTATTGGAGAGCTTAGCTCGATGATCCGTACTACGGTTACCGATCTTACCGCGCAAGGGCTTCTGCCGAAGGAATGGAATTCCGATACGACAGAAATGATGATTCGTACGATTGTGAACGCGATTCCGCTTACGTTCATGCTGACTTCGCTGCTGTATGCGATCTTAACGCAGTATTTGGCACGCCGTATTGTGAACCGCAGCGGTCTTGAAGTGCCGGCCTTCACGAAGGCGAAGGACTGGCGTCTGCCGCGCTTGCTCGTGTTCCTTTACCTGATTACCTACGTCATGCAGATGTTCACATCCAGCACGAGCGAAACTTATTTTGCCGTGGCGCTGACCAATTTGGTGCCATTGCTCGGTTATGTATTTTCGATTCAGACGATCGGCTTTTTCTTCTATCTCGCTTATCATCGGAAATGGAATGGAGCCGTACCGATTCTCATCGCAATTCCGGTACTTCTATTCCCGCCTCTTTGTTTGATTGGTTTGCTGGATACTGCCTTTCCGATCCGGAAGTCGTTTGTCAAATCATAACACGGGAGCGAATTAGAAATGCCGAAGTTTTTGGTTACACGGTGGCATGGGATGCACCAGGTATGGTCTTTCGTATTGATGGTTCTTATGACGCTTGCGCTCTCGTGGTATGAGTGGCTGCTGGGGTTAATTGGACTGCTCTTTACGGGGGCTGTACTCGTCTATACGATATTGGCGGAGCGGGCTTTCCGCAGAGATTTGGAGAACTACCTAGGTACGTTGTCTTATCGAGTTAAGAAGGCGGGCAACGATGTTATCAGCGAGCTCCCTTTCGGTATTATTATTTATAATGAAGAGAGAGCCGTTGAGTGGCATAATCCGTATATCACGCAAATCGTAGGCAAAGAATCGGTGATCGGCTGTCCGCTGACGGAGCTGTTCCCATCGCTGCAACAGGCGAAGGAACGCGAGGGTACGATTGAGGCTACGGTTGGCTCGCAGGTGTATGAGCTTATATTCAAGCCGAAGGAACGTATTCTCTACGTGAAGAACATTACAGAGCGCTGGCAGCTTAGCAAACGTTACGATGAAGAGAAGCTGGCGCTTGGCGTCGTCATGATCGATAATCTCGAAGAGGTTACGACCGGAATGGACGATCATCAACGCGGTACGCTGTTATCGAAGGTAACGACTGAGATTACGGAATGGGCGCAGAAGTATCATATTTACTTGAAGCGTCTCACATCCGATCGTTTCCTGCTTATTACGGACCAGAAGACGCTTAAGGTCCTTGAGCAGTCCCGGTTCATTATTCTGGATGAAGTACGCGAAATGACAGGCGAGCAGAAAATTCCGATTACGCTTAGTATCGGGTTCGCAGCAGGGGCGGAGCATATCATCGAGCTTGGCCAATGGGCGCATACGAGTCTCGACATTGCGCTCGGCCGCGGTGGCGATCAGGCATCGGTCAAGGTTGGCGCGCGCCAATCATTCTACGGCGGCAAGACGAACGCAGTAGAGAAGCGGACGCGCGTAAGAGCGCGTGTTGTCGCTCATGCGCTTCGCGACTTGATCAAGGAGAGCCATAACGTCGTTATCATGGGTCATAAGATGCCGGATATGGACGCGATTGGAGCGGCCATCGGCGTGCTGAAGGCAGCGCAGCTGTTCGGCAAGGAAGCTTATATCGTACTTGAGGGCGTTAATCCGGCAATCGATAAGATGATGCTTCTTATTAGGGAAGACGAGCGGCTCGCGAAGCGGTTCGTGACGCCGGAGCAGGCGGCGCAGCTTATCGTGCCGCATACGCTTGCGGTTGTCGTCGATACGCATAAGGCGTCTATGGTTAAGGAGCCGAAGCTGCTGTCGCAAACCGATCGCATTGTGGTGGTGGATCATCATCGCCGCAGCGAGGAATTTATTTCGAACGCCATTTTGGTTTATATGGAGCCTTACGCGTCATCGACATGCGAGCTTGTTACCGAGCTGCTGCAATATATTCATGAGCGTGTCGTGCTTGATATTCGGGAAGCTACAGCGCTGTTAGCCGGCATTACGGTCGATACGAAGAGCTTCTCGCTGCGCACCGGCGCCCGTACTTTCGAGGCGGCATCGTTCTTGCGCCGCAACGGCGCGGATTCCATGATGATTCAACGGATGCTGAAGGAAGACCTGGAGGAATACGTACGCAAGGCCGAAATTATTAAGCATGCCGAGGTGCTTTATGAGCATGTCGCTATTGCGGTAACGGAGAGCGGACGCAAGTATTCGCAACTGCTTATCGCACAGACCGCTGATACACTGCTTAATATGACGGATATTCTGGCATCGTTCGTCATTGGCGAGCGGGCCGACGGATTAATCGGCATTAGCGCAAGATCGCTAGGCCATATGAACGTACAGGTTGTAATGGAAAGAATGGGCGGCGGCGGACATCTAACGAATGCGGCCGCGCAGCTTGAAGGAACCGTGGGCGAAGTCGCCGAGAAGTTGAAGCAAGTATTAAAAGAAATCGATGCGGAAGAGGGGTTATTTGAATGAAAGTGATCTTATTGAAAGATGTTAAGGGACAAGGGAAAAAGGGCGACGTGAAGGAGCTCTCCGAAGGTTATGTACGCAACTTCCTGTTGCCGCAAGGTCTAGCGAAGCTGGCTTCCGACGGCAACTTGAAGACGCTGGAAGTTCAGAACGCATCCGAGCAGAAGCGCAAGGACAAGGAGAAAGAAGACGCTGAAGCGCTCGCGAAGAAGCTTGGCGAGATGACCGTAGTCGTGAAGACGAAGGCGGGAGAAGGCGGCAGACTGTTCGGCGCCATTACAAGCAAACAAATTGGCGAGGCTCTTGCAGAGCTTGGCATTAAGATTGATAAACGCAAGATTGAGCTTGAAGATCCGATTCGTACGCTTGGTGTTACGCAAGTACCTATTAAGCTCCACCCGCAAGTGAAAGCGAAGCTGAACGTACAGGCAGCAGAAGAATAAGCAAAGCAACATCGAAAGAAGGAAGCGAGGGTAAGTGATGGAAGAAGAGCTGAGATTTGATCGAATTCCGCCGCAAAACGTGGAAGCCGAGCAAGCCGTTATCGGAGCCGTGCTTCTGCAGGCTGAAGCGCTTATTACCGCCATGGAGCGCCTGCGAAGCGAGGATTTCTACAGCGGTCCCCATCGGTTAATATATGAGTCGATGATCGAGCTTGGCGAGACCAATCAGCCGATTGACCTTGTCACGTTAACCGCGCATCTGCAGGATAAGCAAGTGCTTGAGGAAATTGGCGGCGTCAGTTACTTGGCGAAGCTGGCCAATTCCGTACCGACGGCAGCCAATGTCGACTATTATGCTCAGATCGTAGAAGAGAAGTCGATGCTTCGCCGTCTTATTCGTACAGCGACGAATATCGTCTCTGACGGCTACGCAAACTCTGAGGATGTAGGCGTACTATTAAGCGATGCCGAGAAACAAATTCTTGAAATCTCGAACCGCCGCTCCAGCAGCGGCTTCATCTCGATCCGCGATGTGCTGATGGAGGTATTCGAGAAGGTTGAGCACTTATATATGAACAGGGGCGGAACGTCAGGCATTCCGTCAGGCTTCGTGGATCTGGACAAGATGACGTCCGGCTTCCAGCGAAGCGATCTGATCATTGTGGCGGCACGTCCATCCGTCGGCAAGACGGCGTTCGCGCTGAACATTGCGCAGAACGTTGGCGTACGGGCTAGAGAAACAGTAGCCATCTTCTCACTGGAGATGTCCGCGGCGCAGCTCGTGCAACGTATGATCTGCGCCGAGTCGAACGTCGATGCCGGTCGGATGCGTACCGGCCACCTTGAAGGCGACGACTGGGAGAAGCTTACGATGGCGATCGGCTCCTTGTCCGAAGCGCAAATCTTCATCGATGATACCCCCGGCATTACGGTAGCGGAAATCCGCGCCAAGTGCCGTCGCTTGAAGAAAGAGAAAGGGCTTGGCATGATTCTGATCGACTACTTGCAGCTCATTCAAGGCCGCGGCAAAGCGGGAGAGAACAGGCAGCAGGAAGTATCGGAAATATCGCGTACGCTTAAGCATATCGCGCGTGAGCTGGAAGTTCCGGTTATCGCACTGTCGCAGCTCAGCCGTGGCGTTGAGCAGCGGCAGGACAAGCGTCCGATGATGTCCGACCTTCGGGAGTCGGGATCGATCGAGCAGGATGCCGACATTGTATCGTTCTTATATCGTGACGATTATTATGACAAAGAGTCCGAGAAAAAGAATATTATCGAGATCATCATTGCCAAACAGCGTAACGGACCGGTTGGAACGGTCGAGCTGGTGTTTCTCAAAAACTACAATAAATTCGTTAGCATTGACAGAGCGCATCAGGATCCATCGCAAGCATCGTAAATATCCGAACAATTGTATGGGCGACTGTACAATTGTTCGTTTTTCGTTTGACTTATCTATGACGTACTGCTACACTAATAATGCTGTCTTTTTGCTTTGTATCAGCTGGGCTGCCTCAGGGCATCATAGCTGGGTATAGGCTGTGAGACGGTAATTTTCGGTGTTCTTAAACGCCGGACGGGGGTATGATTATGTCTACGGTTGTTGTTGTCGGTACGCAGTGGGGAGACGAAGGGAAAGGCAAAATCACTGATTATTTGGCTGAGGGAGCCGATGTCGTCGCTCGTTACCAAGGTGGTAACAATGCCGGACACACCATTCTCATTGATAATAAAAAATATAAGCTGACGATGATTCCGTCAGGTATATTCAATAACGATAAAGTATGCGTCATCGGCAACGGGATGGTTATTAATCCTGAAGCGTTGATCGACGAAATTAACTATATTCATGACAATGGCTTCTCAACGGAAAACTTGAAAATAAGCGATCGCGCACATGTCATTATGCCGTATCACCTCGTATTGGACGGCCTTGAGGAAGATCGAAAGGGCGACAATAAAATCGGTACAACACGCAAAGGCATTGGCCCTTGCTACATGGACAAGGCGGCTCGCAACGGTATTCGGATCTCCGATCTGATGGATGCGCAAGAATTCGAAACCCGCGTACGCGCTGTTATGCTGGAGAAGAATCACCTGATCCAACAAGTATACGGCGGAGAACCGCTTGATGCTGACAAGATCGTAGCTGATTATCTTGGTTTCGCTGAAGTGCTTCGTCCTTATGTAACGGATACATCCGTTATTCTAAACGATGCGATCGATGCTGGAAGCAAAGTGTTGTTCGAAGGCGCACAAGGCGTTATGCTCGACATCGACCAAGGTACTTATCCGTTCGTTACATCCTCCAACCCTTCGGCTGGCGGCGTATGTATCGGTTCGGGCGTAGGCCCTTCAAAGATTCAACAAGTTATCGGCGTTGCCAAGGCGTACACGACTCGTGTCGGCGATGGTCCTTTCCCAACCGAGCAAGATAACGAGATTGGTCAATTGATCCGCGATAAAGGACATGAGTACGGTACGGTTACAGGCCGTCCGCGCCGTGTCGGCTGGTTCGACAGCGTTGTTGTCCGCCATGCGCGCCGTGTTAGCGGCATCACAGGTTTGTCGCTCAACTCGCTTGACGTACTAAGCGGACTTGATACGGTTAAGATCTGTACGGCGTACAAATACCGCGGCGAATTGATCGAGCATTACCCAGCGAGCCTTAAGATGCTGTCCGAATGCGAAGCGGTGTACGAGGAATATCCAGGCTGGTCCGAAGACATTACGAACGCGAAGACGCTTGATGATCTGCCGACGAATACGCGCAACTACTTGAACCGCGTATCCGAGCTGACAGGCATTCCGATCGCAATCTTCTCGGTAGGCCGTAATCGCGAGCAAACGAACATTGTGCGTTCGATCTACTAATAGTTCGCTTAATGTGAATATAAGAGCTGCCCATACACGATATGGGCAGCTCTTTTTTTTACCCGGAATCGGCGGTTGCTTGCGCATTATCGCTAGTTGTCGAATGCGGCTTTCGAATGAGGGATACCAAAAACAAAAGCGTTGGAATGAGCAAGAAACCAATGATATAAACGAACATAATATAATTTCCGTTTTGGTTATAATCCATAACGCGCGGCGTGCCCCATCCGCTAATAGCCAGCGTAAGGGAACTTAGAGGGAAGGCGAGCGGCTTGTAAGCGGACAGTCTTAACCACTGCGCAACGGCAAGGCAGGTGGCGCTAAGGATGACAGTGGTCCGAATGAGCACGTCAAGCACCCAAAAGATCATCAGGAAGACGTCGAATTGCTCGATGAAATCAAAAGCCTCCACATATCGGGCAAGGATCATAAAGGGGTGGCTAAAGAGTGACGTCGATTGATCGAGAATGAGCAATACGAGAAGCATCATGCCGGTGAGTGAAGCCGTCGTGGCGCATACGGCGATGAAGCCGTGTTTTCTCGCCTTGCCGATATCGCTGACATAAGGCAAGAAGAAGGTCATGAAGATATACATCGGAAACCATACTTGCAAATAGACGGAGCTCCTTATAATAGGTACGATGCCTTGCTGCAGCATCGGAAGCAGGCGGTCAAATTCAATTTCAGGTAAAAAAGGCAAAAAGAAAATTAGCATCAGAATGACGATAATCGGCGTACAAAGCTGGGCGAGCCTGCCAACGATCTCTACGCCGGAGCGAACCGCAATCGCGCATACGAGTATTAAGGACAGGTTGATGACGAGGGGCGGCGTCTCGCGGAAAAAGTAGGCCGACATCACTTCGCCGAATAGTCTCGTCTGGCTGGCGTTCATCAATAGCATCACGAGCAGGGTGATCAAGCTGACTGCCTTGCCGGCAAAGACGCCAAGCAGCTCCTCGCTGTATTGAACGAGCGATCGCCCGGGAAATAATCGATGCATATAGACGAGGATGGCAATCAGGTAAAAGGCTGTTACCGAGGCCAGCGCCGGAGAAAGCCACATGTCCGTCTTAGCTTGGATATAAGCAAATTGCGCCGCTAATATCATAGAGGTGGCTAGCGTACTCAAGTAGATCATGCACGCGAGCTGAGAAGATTGGATTTTGCCATGGTCTAGCATGATGTTCGTTCCTCCCGGTCGTTCCGTATGTAGTGGCTACGACTGAATGAATATAGTGCGGCTTAATACGCCGAATATCCGAATATACCACTGTGTTGGCCCTGGCGCATGCGGAAATATTAAGATATAGATGCCTAGAGTAAGACCGAGCGCATAAACAACGGCATAGCTGATAATGAGCCGCTTGTTGGTCAGCCATTTCAGGTCGAATAAGGTAGTGGCCGCAGCTACCAACAGAATGGCGATATAGGTGCTCAAAGCGCGGCTCCTTCCGCTTCATCCTTAGAGCGAGAAGTCTCTGTTTCCTTTTTATTCGGGTGAAGTCCTCTCCGGCATAGATCGATTAGCAGAAGCAGGAGCGGCAGCACGATGGCGCAGGTTATATAAAATACAGGGACGATCCAACGATTAATCGTTATGACAAGAGAGCTCTGTATTCCCCAAAAGCTGAAGATGAGAAGGAGCATGCCCATAGGAATGACAACGGGCTTCAGGTCGGGAAGCTTGAACCATTGTCCCATTCCCGTGGCCAAGCAGTAATAACCGTATGAAACCCGAATAATGACTAAGACGACCCAGACCATCATCGCGATCGATTCCAAATGCTCAAAAAATTCGCTGAACGAGGAGTATCGGCTAATGACCATAACGGGATATAGATATAGCTCCGTCGCATGCCGAAGGAAGGAAGCAACATGCCAATTGATGATGACGAGCATGAGACATAACATGACGGACGAGGTTACGCTCCATCCTTTAATTTTTTGGTTTCTTCCTACCGAAGGCAAATAGAAGGTTATCAAAGAGAACATCGCATACCAGGTTTGCAAAACGAACGCCCCTTGGAACGAAGGAAGCAACCCGTTCTCGAATATGGGCAAGATGGGTTTCAAGTCTTTGTACAAGGGCCAAAATATGAGGGCGCAAAGCAGGAACGGAAACGGCAGAAAAAATACGGCTAAACGACAGAGAATTTCAACGCCGCACCGAATAATGATTGCAGACAGCAAAATGAGGCAAAAGGCAAGCACAATAGGCGGTGTTCTCATCAAAAAGGATATATTGATAAAATCACAAAATTGTCTCAGCATATAAGCGGTTGCGTACGTTACGTAAAACAGAAAGAGCAGCGACAGCAGCTTGCCGACAACCGGACCAACGATTCGATCGGCGTATTGCACTAGGGACATGCCGGGATATCGGTTATGCAGGCTGATCCAGGCAAAAATACACAGCAGACCGCCGGCAAGTCCCCAGATCGGAGCGATCCACAGGTCGTGGCCGGCAGTAGGCCCAGCCGAGCTGACCTCGGTTAGGAATGCCGTTCCCATGAGCGAGAGGAACATGAGCACGCAGAGCTGAAAGGCGGATATGAACGGTTTCGGCATACATCGTCCCTCTTTTCTAATAAATGCGCAGTATTAATTGTTGTCCCTAATCCATGCTCCTATGACCGTTTCCACGAGCTGATAGGGTCCTGGCAACGTCGGATCATACGCGACGACGACCGCGAGAGCCCACATGACGACCATGAGAGCGGCAAACAGGGCTTTGGATTTCGGATCGCGCAATTGCTTCCATTGCAGAAGAAACAGTCCGCCCGTTACGACAGTAATATAAACCAGCCCGGTTATGCTCATTGTGATTGTTCCATCCCGTCGTTCAGCACTTTATTTTTACCTACCAAGCCGATCCGCAGTATTGTTACGTCGACGTCATACTTCACCTCTACCTGGGGGAAAACATGGTCCCAATTCGGTTTGTTCTTCTTCCATACTTGCGGGTGATGGCGATGGAATTGGTCAGCGAACCCGAGCACGTCCGTATTCGTCTGCTGCGCAATCTTGACTGCCCCCTCAATCCGCTCCATGATTTCCAGGCCGAACTGCTTCTCGAGCCTCTTCACATTCTCTGGCTTCGTCACATCAAGCTTCGTCGTATTCTCGTTAATGTTGCCCGCTATCTTGATCTGAACGCTCACGGCTAGCTTGTCGCCTTGTACGATGGGCTTCAAGTTGGTGTCACCGCTCACGATTTCCATTGAGGCATATCCATTGCCGTCATCGATCTTGGTCGTAAGCGTGGCTGACTCAATCTCATCATGCAGCCATAATAGTCCCCGCGCTTGATAGATGTCATATAAATAATTCAGCTTCTGTGCTTTGATTGAGCCGATACCGCCGAAGTAGGGGGAAGTTTTATTGCCGCTCTTCTTCATCCGTACCCATGGAATAAGAGTCGTGTGGGCCTCATCCGATAAATCTACGATCGCCTCGAGCAGTGACACGTCGAGTCCCGTCTGAATGACGGACATTTCCCGCAACGCTTCCGCGCTATTGCGCTCGATATTCGATTTCCAGGTCAGCAGCTTGTCGGCGTTTCCATTGGATATGTATATATTCGCCCGCTCGCGCGGATCGGGATGGCGAATAAGGAAGTCCAAAGGATCATTCAAGCCATGTTTGGCCAATTTCTCGCTAAAAATGAATACGTCGGACTGTCCCCAAAACAGCCTGCGCGAAAGCAGTTCTTGCAGCCGGGATGCTGCTTCCGACGTATTGGCGCCAATCGCGCTCTCGACGAAAGCTTGCTTTATTTCCCCGCTCGGCTCGCTGCCAAGCGACTGTCCGGAGCTTGAGCTGGCAGGGACGTAGATCTGTACGCTGAGCTTAATCTTATTGTCATCAGCCAGATCAAAGCCCGCAGCGGTTACGATAGCCAGATCGTTAATTTCGTTCCGATCCCAGCAGGCGGTCAGGCACGACGTTGCGATAAGCAGCGTAAGCAGCACGGCTGCTGGGCGGACAAGCCGGTAGGCGCACACATGTATCATTCCTTCTTCAAGCGTGATTTGGGCAACCTGAGACGGTATTTATTCCATGGCCCGCCGGTAAAGTGCGGCCTTGTAGTCAGTGCCCATCGCGGCGCGCGAATAAGCGTGTCCTTCAACTGCTCCGGCTGCAACGGCGAGATTGGTGACAAATACGGAACGCCGAATGAGCGCAGCGAGAGCAGATGAACGATGATGAGAACGGTCGACAACACGATGCCGTACAGCCCAAGAATGCCCGCGCTGAGAATCATCGGAAAACGAATGATACGCAGTGCAATCGCTAGTGAATAGTTCGGTATGAGAAAAGAAGCGACGCCAGTGATCGCCACGACCATAATCATCGGCGAGGACACGATGCCCGCAGAAATGGCGGCTTGGCCGATAACGAGGGCGCCAACGATGCTGACGGCGGCACCGACCTGCTTCGGTAAGCGAATGCCGGCTTCGCGCAGCGCCTCGAACGTAATCTCCATGAGCAGCGCCTCGACGAGCGCCGGGAACGGAATCTGCTCGCGCGATTTGGAGATCGTCAGCAGCAGTGTCGTCGGTATCATCTCTTGATGATAGGATAGGATGGCAACGTATAGCGACGGCATGAAAATCGCGATAGCGGCAAGCAGGAAGCGTAGCCAACGAATGCCGGTCATGGCGAGCGAGCGCTGGTAGAAATCCTCCGGCGACTGCATCATGCTGAACAATGTAGCAGGCGCTACTAATGTAATTGGCGTACCGTTTATAAGGACGGCGATACGCCCTTCAAGCAAGGCGGCCGAGACGACATCCGGGCGCTCTGTTGTTTGCAGCTGGGGAAACGGAGAGAGCGGTTCGTCCTCTATCATTTCTTCGATCATATTGCTATCGATGACGCCGTCCACATCGATGATGCTGAGTCGATTCTCCATCTCCTCTATGAGGCTCGGATCGGTTATCCCTTCCATATATGCGATTGCGACCTTTGTTTTCGTGTATCGGCCAATCGATAATGTTTTCAACTGAAAGGCTGGCGACTGCAAACGGCGCCGCAGCATAGCCGTATTAATTCTAAGCGTCTCCACGAAGCCTTCGCGAGGTCCTCGTACGACAATTTCTGCCTCGGGCTCTTCGATCGCTCTTGACTCCCAAAGCGGCATGCAGAATACGAGTGCCGTCGGCTCTCCGTCATGCAGCAGCACGCTGTCCCCGGTTGAAATATGCGTGCAAGCCTCATCCATCGTCGCAATGCTCTTGGAGGAAGTGAGCGTCACGACCCGAATAACGCTTTCCCATCCGACCGCGTCCTCCGGCGGCTTATTGTTCTTAAGCGGTCGCAGCAGCTCCGCGTCGATTTCCTTAATGTCGGTCATGCCATCGATATAGACAATGGCCAGCTTGACTCCGCTATGAGTCTGGAATTCATGGAAAATGACGTCCTTGCTGCTTGCATATAACTGCCGAAGACAGTCGATATCTTCTTTGAGACTGCCGGTAAGCGGCCTAGCCAGCAGTTTGCGCTGCTCATCTAACTGCTGCAGCGGCGAGATGCGCCCCGATTTGCTGTTTTGCTGCGATTTGGGATCCTTATTTTCGGTCATAACGACTGCGCACCTCCTGACAGAGCGACTACCAAATAGAATGCGCATCAAGGAGTAAAAACATGCAGACAATTCCATTTTTATAAGGGGAATGAGGAATGTCTCTCTCTATAGTTGACCATAATGATAGATAACAGATTGCGGCTCAAGAAGGGATTGAGGCAGAGATGATGAAAAAAGTAGGGTGGCTGGGCAAGCTCATCGCGTCGGGGCTTATCTTAAGCTTTCTATCGATATGGACGACGGGTTATATTGTTACGAGTTACGTAGATACGCTCTTGAAGCAATTCAACCTGCCGCTTGAGGTGCCGCCAATAGCGATGTCGGGTGTATGGGGCAAGCTGTGGGGCAGCGATCCTCCGATTGCGAAGGAGGATGTCGCGGAAGGCGGAAGCGGGCAGGACAAGCCGGAGGCTTCATCTTCTCCGGAGGACACGACCGCATCAAGCGGCAACGGCGAGCAGGACGATGTGCCTGTATCGGAAGATGCTTTCGGAGAAATCGAGAATCCACCGCTTACGGATATCGGTATCGGAGGAGGAACGGAAGCGGGAGGATCGCCGTCGCAGCCTGATCAGGGAGTCGATGACAGCGGGGAAATCGACGGAACAGAGACGGCAATATCAACCGAAGATTTGACAGAAACGAAGGAGCAAATGTCGGATGACGACAAGGAAACGTTATTCGGTCTGCTCATGAGCAAATTACCGCAAGAATCGATGCAATTGATCTCCGGCTATGTAGAAGATGGTCTAACGGAACAAGAGCTGACAAGCGTTCAACAGATTATGGCACAGCATCTCGACAAAGCGGAATACGAACAGATGATGAATATTCTGAAAAAATATTAATCTTCTTAACAGTTTGTAAAGGTTGCCCCATTTGTTAGGCATATGTTAAAGTATTAGGCGAGTGATCCGACAGGATAATTCGCTTTTTTTGGTTGATTAAGAAAAAAATAGTAGCTTTAACGCGAAAAGGAGACGATCATGACCGTTTTCAGGGACAAGGGTCGACTGCAGAAGGTATGGGACAAGACGACCCAGTACTTTAGACCTGCACGATCAGAACACTTGAATGGCAAGAAGCAGCAACAGCCCGCCAGCGTTCAGACGACTTCGCCGTTTTGGCGCAAGAAGCCGTTTGTCATCGTCGTTGGGTCGCTTGTACTCCTCACTGTAGCCGGATTTAGCGGAAGCCAGTATGTAAAAGCAAACACAGTTCAATTCTACAACGTATATATGAATGGTACAGCCGTTGGCACGGTAGACCAACCTGAGGCAGTCGAGCTGCTCATACAGCAAGAAACAGCGGAAATGCAAGAAGCGAATCCGGACATCAAGATGGTATTGGATACCGGCACGATTACATACGCCAGTGAAAGTGCATTCAAGGCGGTCGCGGAGACCGAGGCAACGCTTGGTAAGCTGGAAGGCATGTTCACGACACACGCGGTCGGCGTGGAAGTGAAGATTGACGGCAAAGTAATCGGAATCGTGAAGGATCAGCAGACGGCAAATGATGTATTGCTTCGCGTGCAGAGCAAGTACGCACCTGAGCTGGCCGCCTCGCTTAAGAAGAAAAATGAAGTATCCGTATTGTCTTTCAACTCCGATTCGGAGCAGAAAGAGGCGGAAGCCAAGGCGGAGACGCCTTCGAAGACGCCTGGCCGGGAAGTAACGGACGTAGGCTTCGTAGAAGACGTAGTGATCGACGAGGTGGATATCGCGCCGGACGACATTATGCAAGCCGAGGATGTGTACAAGCTGCTCGTTCAAGGCAGCGTGAAGCCGACGAAATACACGGTTCAAGAAGGCGACTGTGTCGGCTGTATCGCACAGAAGTTCGATATTTCACCGCAAGTCATTTATGAGAACAATACTTGGATCAAGGATGATAAGATTACGATCGGCGATGTGCTTGATCTGACCGTACTGCAGCCAGAGCTCACCGTCACGACGTCGGAGAATCTGGTTGAGATTGAGCCGATCGCGCCGGCGGTTGAGATTCAGAAGAACGCGAGCATGCGTCTCGGCGAGTCGAAGGTAATCAAGGAAGGCGTTCCGGGCTCGAAGCGCCTCACGTATAAGATTGTGAAGCAGAACGGCTACGTCGTTAGCGAAGAGCTGCTCACGAAGGAAGTACTGAAGGAAGCGGTAGCTTCGATCGTCATGAAGGGCACGAAGGTTGTGCTTGGCGAAGGCTCAGGCAACTTCGCAATGCCGGTAACCGGCAGCAGGCTGTCCAGCAAGTTCGGCAAGCGTTGGGGCCGCATGCATACGGGCATCGACTTAACGGGCAACAAATCGATTCTTGCATCCGATACGGGCGTTATCGAATTTATCGGCAGTAAGTCGGGCACGGGTAAGACAATTATTATTAACCACAAGAACGGCTACAAGACGTTATACGGACACTTAAGCTCTTACAGCGTCAAGGAAGGCGCGATTGTCGAGAAGGGCCAGAAGATCGGGGTCATGGGCAGCACAGGTAACTCCACTGGCGTCCACCTTCACTTCGAAATCATTAAGAACGGCACGAAGGTTAATCCATTAGGGTACTTATAATACTTATAATTTCATACCAATAGAGATAAAGGGGCGTTAGCTTCGCTGTTGCATACAGCGGAGTTGACGTTCCTTTTTTTGTGGGTTCGATCATCCTTGAATTTACTCTAGAGGCGTTTTATATCATGAGCGAAGTTTCATTGTGAACGAGGAGTGGGTGTATGTTAGAATATAAGGGATTACAAGGACAAGATACGGGCGGTGTAGCGATGCACGGAAAAATATTAGTGGTCGACGACGAACAGCCGATTGCAGATATAATAAAGTTTAATTTGGAGAAGGAAGGCCATCAGGTCATCTGCGCTTTCGACGGCGGTGAAGCGGTCAGATTGGCGTTCGAGGAGAAGCCTGATCTGATTCTTCTGGATCTGATGCTGCCGGTCAAGGATGGCATGGATGTGTGCCGCGAGGTGCGCACGAAGCTGCAGATGCCAATCATTATGCTGACGGCCAAGGACACGGAGATCGACAAGGTGCTTGGTCTTGAGCTTGGAGCGGATGATTACGTAACGAAGCCGTTCAGCACGAGGGAGCTGCTTGCTCGCGTGAAGGCGCATTTGCGCCGCCACAATAAGCCGGCTGCGACAGGTTATGGCGATGCGGGAGCGGGCGGACAGCAGATCGATCTGAATGCCGCGCCGGAACAAGAAAAGCAGGGGCTTAAGCTGTTCAACCTGTTCATTGATACGGATATGTATGTCGTCTACAAGGACAATACGCCGCTTGATCTGACTCACCGCGAATATGAGCTTGTCTACTACATGGCCCGCAACAGCGGTAAAGTCATGACGAGAGAGCATTTGCTCCAGGCGGTATGGGGCTTCGAATATTTCGGTGACGTTCGGACGGTAGACGTGACCATTCGTCGTCTGCGCGAGAAGATCGAGGATGATCCTAGCCGTCCGGAATATATTTTGACGCGGCGCGGACTTGGTTATGTGATGCGTAATCCGAAGTCCGGCGGATTTGGTTACGGATGAAAGGGAAATCCTTTTTTCGCACCATTCAAGTAAAGCTCGTTATTATCTATTTGCTGCTTATTCTCGTGGCGATGCAGCTGATTGGCGTCTACTTTATTAGTACGGTCAAAAACTCGCTGATCGAGAGCTTCACGAACAACTTGAAGGAGCAGGCCGATATCTTATCCAAGTTCGCCGCGCCTAGCTTGTCGCCGAAGCTGGAAGCGGATAGCGACAGCTCGGAGAATACGACCGAGACGCTTAGTCTCGTCGTGCGCAATCTGTTCAGTATTAGCGGCGCGGAGGTGCAGGTGCTGGACTCGAACGGCAAGATCGTCGCGACGTCGCAGCAGATGCAGCAGTCGGATATCGGGAAGAAGAACAATGAGCTTGCGGTTAGCCGCGCCTTGCAGAACATTCGAGACAATGAAGAAGAAATTATAGATGAAGACAATATGCATAAGAAGATGATCGCCCAGCCTGTCGTGTTGAACGAAAAGGTCGTAGGCGCGGTCTATATTGTTGCCTCCATGAACGATCTGTATGACACGGTGAACCGGGTTAACCAGATTTTTTTCTCGGGTACGTTAATTGCGCTGGGACTTACCGGCGTTCTAGGCGTGCTGCTCGCGCATACGATTACAAGTCCGATTCAAGGCTTGACGAAGCAAGCCGAGGCGGTAGCGGAGGGCAAATTCGACTTTCAGGTGCCGGTGCTTGGCGATGACGAGATCGGCAGGCTGAGCATGGCGTTCAATGATATGACGATTCGGCTTAAGGATGCGTTATCGGTCAACGAGGAGGAGAACGAGAAGCTCGCTTCGATTCTCTCCAATATGAGCGACGGCGTCGTCGCTGCGGATGAGCATGGCAAAATCATCGTATGGAATCGCCGCGCCCTAGAGTTGCTGGATGTACGTTCCTGCGAGGGATATGAGCTTCCCACGCTGCTGGGCCTCTCCGAGCAGAAGCTGCAAGAGCTGCAGCAAGGACGCGGACAGACGCTGCTGCTCGATCGCGGGCAGGATGTGGAGCATCTCAGCGATGAAGAGGGCGATGTGCTGCGCGTGACGTTCACTCCGATACACCGCCGGGACAAGGGCATTACGGGCACGATAGCCGTCTTGCAGGACGTAACGGAGCAAGAGAAGCTGGAGCATTCGCGCCGCCAGTTCGTGGCGAACGTCTCGCATGAACTGCGGACGCCGCTCACGACGATCAAGAGTTACGCGGAGGCGCTGAATGACGGCGCGCTCGAGGAGCGCGAGCTGTCGTCGCGGTTCGTCGGCGTTATTAGCAACGAGACGGAGCGGATGATTCGCCTCGTCACCGATCTGCTGCATCTGTCGCGGCTTGACTCCAATCAAGCGCCGCTTAGACGGAGGCAGACGAACGTGCATGATATGCTCGACGAGGTGGCGGATCGCTTCTCGTTCCAGCTGCGGCAGAAGTCGATTAAGGCAACCGTCCGTGTGGACTCCGGCTTGCAGGACGCGTGGCTGGACCGTGATCAGATCGACCAGGTACTTGATAATCTCATATCGAATGCGATTAAGTACACGCTCGATGGCGGGAAGATTGAGCTGACGGCCCGGAAGCAGCAAAGCTCTGGGACGATGGCTATTAGCGTGAAGGATACGGGTATCGGTATTCCGAAAAAGGATTTAAACCGTATTTTTGACCGCTTCTATCGGGTGGACAAGGCTCGCTCGCGGAACATGGGCGGCACGGGACTCGGTCTATCGATTGCCCGGGAAATTGTGAAGGCGCATGGCGGCTCGATCGCGCTGGATTCCGAACTCAATGAAGGAACGACCGTAACATTCACGCTTCCATTGCTGCAGGAAGGGGGCGAGATTGCATGATAGAGAAATTCAAAACGGGGGCGCTAATTGCGCTTGTTGCAATCAGCCTTATACAAAGCTATTTGCTTGCCTATAGTATGCCCGGTCTTAACGCCACCGTCCGAAGCGATCAGAACTATGCAAACTCCGAGCCGATGGGACGCGAGATGAGTGTAGAGAGCGTGATCTTTCCGGATCAGCTTATCGTTCATTTGGGCGACAATAAGCATACGGTTATTTTGCCGGGTACCCAGTTCTATGAGATGATCTTGAATCAACGGATCAAGGGACGGGAATTCAAGGGCTTCCAGCGCAATCCGGCGAACATGCTCAATTGGGACGAGGTTCGGAAGAACGATATCGGCATCGAGCTGCGCTTCGATAGCGGCGTGCCGGTGGAGCTGCTCCAGAAGCTGCTCAAGCTGGAGGGCGACTTGCTGTTCTTGAACGAGACGATTAACCGAATCTGGATTTTTAAGACGACGGGTACGGAAGAGGTGCGTACGTTCTTCTTCGCGGATGACGGGCAAATGGTGTATGAATCGGTACGCGCCGACTTGACGGTGCGCGATGTGCAGGACTATGTAGGCTTCGGCCAATACCAGCCGACGTTTACGATGACGGCCGACGGCCTGTACTATCCGGACAATCCGATCGTCGCGTCGGAGATCGTATACCCTTACGAGACGTATTCGCCCGACCTGATGCAGCGCAACCTGTTCTTCGATCCTAGCACGACGAGAACTTGGGAGGACCGCAACGGCTCACAAATTTATACGGACGGCAAACGGGGCTTGCAGGTTGAGCAAAATGGCATGTGGATTAGTTATACAGACCCTGCCGCCCCGCAAAATATTGAAAATGCGCTTAGCGACAATGTGTTCGCTTCCGTTGAATTCATTAACGACCATGGCGGCTGGGACGGTGTGCATCGTTTCATCAATCCTGGCTTATCGAGTAAAGGGAAGCTTGTGCTGTTCCAGCAATACATCGAGCATTACCCGGTCATTGAATCGGCGCCGTTCCATTATGGTTATATGAGATTGGCGCTTCAACAGGGCGTCGTTACCGAATATGCACGTTCCTTGATTACGCTCGGCGTGAAGGAAGAGAGCAGGAAGGAACGCTGGCTGCCGGGAGGCGAGCCGCTTCGCAAAACGCTGCAATCGTTCGGGCGCCGCAGCGAAGTTATTGCGTTATTCCCTGCTTTGCAGGCGCTGCCGGTGGAAGAGAAGAAGATGCGTTTCACCCCTGTATGGGCCGTACGGCTGCAGGATGGTTCGGAGCATGTACTCGAGAATGCATATCCGTACGGATATGAGCCTCCGAAGCAGGAAGAACCGAAGAAGGAAGGCAATGCGGAGAACTCGGGCAATCTAACGCTCGGCGGCAGCTCGGGAAACGGACAGACCGGTTCGCTGAGCTCGCTTAGCAATGCGGGTCTGCTGGCGAATAAAGCGGCCGGCGGGGAGTCGGATTGAACAACTAATTGACCGGTGAAGCGGTTATGGAGGTGAAGGCGAGTGGATTGGAGTAGAGCGAAGAGCGTGCTTATTTTCTCGTTCCTGCTGCTTAATATTTTGTTAGGCTATCAGCTATGGCTCGATATTCGGGAGCAGGTGAACGTGAACGTCAATTCGGCAGAGCTGCCGCAGGACAAGGTGCTGCTTATGCAGCAAAAGGGCATATCGCTGAGTGCCAATCTGCCGCTGGAGACTCCGGAGCTTCGCGATATTACGTATTTGCTGCATTCGGACAGCAGGAAGAATGCCCAGCCGATCATGCTGGAGACGGCGGTCGACGGCCGGATTGTTTTCACGCAATCGGAACTGGTGAAGACGCTCGGGAGCATTATACCTGAGCTGAATCAATATGTTTATGACCAGCTCGTTAGCGATGACGGCGTGTTCGTCTTGCATCGTATAACGGAAGGGCGGCCGATGTTCGATGTGAAGCTGGAGCTGCATCATAGCTTTCAGAAAATAACGGGTTATCAGCAGGATCGGATCGAGATTCTAAGCAGGGGCGATGCGAAGCAGGTGTTGCCTGCGGCCAAGGTCGTTGCCAGCTTAATAGAGACGTACTTGCCGAACGGTTCGGTTATTACCGATATACAGCTGGGTTATCACGGACAAATCTTTGACTCCGAGAAGCAAGTGTCCGCGCCTTCCTGGCGGGTCATGCTGGAGGACGGTCAAATCTATTATGTTCATGCGATCAGCGGGGAAGTTACGACGGATGAGGAACAAGTAGAGACGGTAGGACTTAGGTAGCGAGTGGGTTCGCAGCGCAGGTGGGGAGTCCTTCCTGTGTTTAAAATAACGGGAAATCGTCCAGTTATATATGGAGAAGTGAAACCAAAATTTAGAATAAAGGGATTTCCTCCTGTTAATTCGTTGATATCATCCATTTGCTTGAAATCCGGCCCTATTAACAGGAGCAATTCCAGCTATTTGATTAAAGCAGACGATGAGGATGACAATAACGGGAGAAATTCCAGTTATATCAGCCGGAGCAGCCAATTAGCGGGAGTTTATCTGCCAATTTCTAGTAAATGCCGTTGATAGACAGGATATTGCGAAACTAGAGAGAAATGATAGATAGATACGTGCGTATGCCGTATGTATGGGCAGAAGGGATAGGACGGGCGGTTATGGGATTACGATTCACGGTACTGGCAAGCGGTTCAACGGGAAATGCGACAATCGTGCAAGGCAGTGAGAAGACGGTGCTTGTCGACGCGGGACTCAGCATGAAGAAGCTCGATGAGGTCATGCGGGAGCAAGGAATAGCCGGACATCATATAGACGCGCTGTTCGTTACGCATGAGCATTCCGATCATATTAAAGGATTAGGCGCGTTCGCGCGCAAATACGAGCTGCCGATCTATGCGAACGAGGCAACGTGGGGCGCGCTTGAGCGTCACGTCGGCAATATCGCACCTGAGAAGCGCGTCATTATGGAGACGGGCGAGGCGCTTGATTTTGGCCCGATGAAGGTGCAGTCTTATCCGATCTCGCATGATGCGGCGGAGCCGGTCGGGTATACGTTCGAAGAGCGCGGCGAGAAGCTGAGTCTGGCTACAGACCTAGGTTATGTAAGCGAGAAGGTGAAGCGTCAGATCATCGATTCCGATGTGCTGGTGCTCGAATCGAACCACGATACGGAAATGCTCCGCATGGGGCGTTATCCTTGGAATATTAAGCGCCGAATCTTGAGCGATGTCGGCCATTTATCGAACGTAGCGGCAGGCGAGGCGCTGTGCGAGCTCATGACGGATCGAACGAAACGGGTCTATTTGGCGCACCTTAGCCTTGACCATAATGTAATGGACTTAGCGAAATTAACGGTCAATTCTATATTGGAAGACCACGGAATATTTTATAAGAAGGAAGAGCACCCGCTGCGCGAGACGCACCATGACAAACCTACCCCATGGGATGAAGTGAGGCGGAAATAAGCGATTCCATCTGTGCATCAAGCTCTTCTTGCTTGGCGCTAAGCTCTTCTCTCGTTAGCAGACCTTTCTCTATGAACAGCTCTAGCATGGCGCTAAGAGCGAGGACGGTGCGGTAGTGGTCATCCTTCAGATCTGCAAGCTTGGCAACGAGCTGAACGTGCTCCCATGAAGCGGGGGATTTGGATTTCATAATGGCTTCTCTCCTTCAATGAATGAATAGTTGCATGAACGTTATCGCTATGAAAAATGATGCAGCAAAAACTGTAGAAATGATTGTGCTTTCCAACGAATCTATTATTATTTTAGTCAATTCTTCCGAAAACATTCCTAGATACCAAAAAATAGTCTTGATGTCGGTAGACATTGAGAGGAGCGATAGCGATGGGCTTATTCGACGACGATTTCTACTCGACAAAGGTTTCTCGGCGCGCGCGTGTCAGCAAGCGAGAAGACTTTGCGTTTCCTTATAAAAGTGGCGGCCGAAAATGGTCCAATGTAAAGGTCGCCTTCGTATCATCTTTCACCAGCGCCATCGCTGCGACTCTATTGTTCGGAGCATTCTTCGGCGGCGGCGGAGATAGCGGAAGCGGCCCTTCCGCGAAGGCTGCAGCCGGGGTCATCCAGACGATGGACGCGTCGGAGCGGGCTATTCAAGCGTCGGCTAAAGTAAGACCAGCCGTCGTTAGTATTGTGAACGAGCAAATGTATTCGCTCGGCGGCGAGGCGCTAGAGGAAGGCAGCGAAGACAAGGGTACGCTGCGCGAGGCTGGCGTCGGTTCGGGCGTTATTATATCGAAGAACGACGGCAAGGCGATCATCGTGACGAATCATCACGTCATCGACAAAGCGATATCCGTAAAGGCGGTTCTCATGAATGGCGAGAAGCGCGAGGCGCGTATTGTCGGCAAAGATCAGATTACCGATCTAGCGGTACTGGAGATTGATGCGAAGGGCATTGATGTAGTGGCAGAGATTGGCGATTCTTCGGCGCTTCGCGCAGCGGAGTTCGTCATTGCGATCGGCAATCCGCTGGGACTTGGCGATTCATTGTCGCAGGGTATCGTCAGCCGGACGCATCAGATCATCCCTGTCTCGCTGAACCAAGATGGCGTGTATGACTGGGAGCAAGAGGTTATTCAGATCGATGCATCGATTAACCAAGGCAACAGCGGCGGTCCGTTGATCGATATGAACGGCCATGTGGTTGGCATCAACAGCATGAAGATCGCCGACTTCGGCGTAGAAGGCATCGGTTTCGCTATTCCGATTAACAACGCGATGCCGATTATCGAGAGCTTGCTCAAAAATGGCTTCGTTCCGCGTCCGTACCTTGGCGTGTATACGATGGATCTGGAGCAATATTGGGAACAGCAGAGCATGGCGGAAGCTTTCGAAGGCGAATTGTCCGAGGAAGAGGACGGCGGCGAGGCGCCGAAAGCGGAAGACAAGGATGAGGCAGCAGCTGAAGAAGGCGGTCAGGAGCTTGGACTGCCGGATGAGGTGTATGACGGCGTCATCGTGCTTGAGGCGGTCGGTCCGGCTCTGGATGCCGGCCTTGCGTTCAACGACGTAATCGTGAAGCTGGATCGCCAGTCGATCGGCAGCACAATGGAGCTTCGCAAATACTTGTACGACCAGAAGGAAATCGGCGACGAGATCGAAGTCACGTTCTACCGCGAGGGCGAATTGAAGACGACGAAATTCAAGCTGGGCGTAAAGGATGACGAGGAGTAACTCTTCGAGCGCAGAGTAAGGATGTATATGTAAGATGAAGGTTACAGGATGCGAACGGGCGACCGTTTGTATCCTGTTTTTTTGTTTGTATGCTTTTGCCTAACGAATTCTGAAGCGCTTATTGCTGAATAGTAGGGGGAATTGGGTATGCTAGCGAATCCAGAAACACTTATTTCACTGAATTGGCGCTTTAATGCATCGTACTTGGGTGAATAAGGATCGCTGGATTCGTAAGGATGCCAAAAATAGGGTGAAACAGCGAATAAGCGTTCCACGATGCGTTACATGGTTAAAAAAGGATGATGATTGTTAAGTGATTAGCGCCCGCTTGGTTGGATTGGAAACTTCTAACGTACTTCTTAACTTCACAGCATACGACATTTTCTGATATGCTGGAGATAGCGAACAAAATCAAATTATCAACTAGGGATAGGAAGCGAGCAGATTATGTATTGTGTATGTAAAGCTCATATTGAGAACGCGTTAGATAGATTCGTAGATGAGTATGAGGATGCGCCGGACGTGGTCGATTTGAAGGAAACGCAGTTCGCGGATTGGGATCCGCCGCGCAAGTGCGATCTGTGTGAAGAAGCAGCCACTTTCCTGGTGGTGTAACGGGTATATATTCGGTCGGCGGCTGTTGTTTACGGAAGGAATGGATGGGTATGGTGCTAGGAGTCAATCCTCATCCTTGTCGAGCAGCTTCTGCATGATTTGACGCTGGTAATCGACAAACGCTTCGGATGATGCCCAGCCGCGTTCGGACATTATAGCTTGATAGCGAAGCTTCTTGGCGGATAACTGGCCTTGAAGCTTTTTGCGTTCGGTATCGTTCTGGCAGGCGGAAATGAGATCGCCAAGCGTGATCATTTCTTTGCGAAGCTGCATTTCCTCGGGAAGTATTCCGGCGTTCTTGAGCAGCTTGTAGCCAACTCGGAGCTCCTCCGGCACGTTGTCCATATCGTCCGGAGGAAGCGGCTTGCCGGCGCCAGGCAGATTGTCAAATTCCCCTTTGCGCATGGCCTCGCGTATCTTCTCCTCGGCTAACGTACGAAAAATATCCATCTCCAATCAACTCCTTTAGCAGTAGTTTATCACAAAGCGATGCTAGTTAAAGAAGAGGGAATAGGGGATATGCAGGGCAGTTGGGCGATGAGGGGCTTCGCTTCACATATCGGGTTATTTTCTGCTATGCTGGGAGCAACATTTAAAAGGATGTGTAACGTCATTTATGCATATACAGATAGCGGCCGTTGGCAAGCTGAAGGAAAAATATTTGGTGCTTGGCATAGCGGAATATGCCAAGCGGCTCGGGCCTTACGTGAAGCTTACGCTCACGGAAGTGCCCGATGAGAAGGCGCCGGAGACGATGAGTCCGGCGGAGGAAGCGATTGTGCGCGACCGCGAGGGCGAGCGGCTTCTGGCGCAGCTGAAGCCGGACGCGCATGTCGTCGCGCTTGCCCTTGATGGCGAGCTGTGGTCGAGCGAGGATCTCGCGACGCAGCTCGATAAGTTAGCCACATATGGGCGGAGCCATGTGGCCTTCGTTATTGGCGGGAGCAATGGACTCGCTCCCGCTGTCCTTCAGCGCGCCCAGCAGAAGCTCAGCTTCGGGCGCATGACTCTGCCGCACCAGCTGATGCGGCTGGTGCTGGTCGAGCAGATTTATCGGGCAGTGAAAATAAATCGGGGGGAACCGTACCACAAGTAGGGCGAATTTTCTAAATGAAGCAGTTAGCATATCTACATAACAAACCATGTAATGCCGTAGTTATGGAGGTAAGAATTAATCCAAGTGAAGCACGGCTTTGCCGGAGAAATTCCGCTCCATCAGATTGCGGGTGACGGTGTCAATTTCGGTCCACGGCGCCTCCACTGCGATCCGTGGCGTTAGCCGCCCATTTGCGACCAGCCGGGCCAGCAAACTCAGATCGTCCGCAGCTGACTGACGAGTGATTTCATCTCCGAGAAAGAAACCGTACAGTGTTCTACCTCCGCTGGTCACCAGATTCATCATATCGATCGTCGCGGTTGTCGAAGAGGAGAATCCTGCTGCAACGCAAATACCTTGCGGCGCAAGCTGTGGCAGCAACGCCGCTAGTGTATCGCCGCCTACCGAATCAATGATCAGATCGTAAGGACCGAATTGGCGGGCTGATGAAGCTGCCGAATATCCAATGACAACTTCATCAGCTCCGGCTTCTCGAACAAGCTCGGCTTTCTCTTCCGTGCTGGCCACACCTACAACGTATGCGCCGGACTGGGCCGCAAGCTGATGGGCGAACAGCCCAACGCCACCGGTAGATCCTGTAATGATAATACGCTTTCCGAGCAGCATGCCGCCTTTTCTAAGTGCATTAAGCGCCGTCAGGCCCGCTACGGGTAAGGTCGCCGCTTCCGAGAAAGTGAGTTCGTCCGGAATTTGGGCCAACATCGAAACGGGAGCAGCAACCTGCTCGCTCCAAGCTCCCATAGGGAGCAAACCGACAACCCGTGCCCCTCTCTGCGGACCTGCGCCGCTCTTGGCCGGCTCGATGACAATTCCGGCAAAATCCCAACCGGGCCGGCTTAATGATTCCTGTTCCTTAGCATCCCTTACTTCTCCACGATTAAGAGAGACAGTCTTCACTTGCACGATTGCTTCCCAAGGTTGGGCCTGCGGCGCGTCAACTTCCTTGAACGCCAAATGCGACGGAGCCAGCGGATCGATTACTACGGTACGAATCATATCGTATCTCCTCCAATACTGTGTCATTAGATGACACTGTTTTTATTAAGGAGTATAATTTGAATGGATGGTAATCCCAAGTGCAAAACTACACTTCTTAAAGAAGGGTGGAGAAGATGGATATACCCACAGAGGATTCTACACTTAAACTCATATTGGGAGAGATTGAAGCGTTGCGGATGAATCGCCAGCTCGAGCTTGGCGACCGGCCTCACCCGTTCTTAAAGCGATTTACCCAACAAGAGCTGAATGACGAAGCATTTCCTTCCTATAAAAATCTATTGGTGGGACGTTCCCGCCGGATACCGGATCGCCAGACGATCATCAATATTGCAAGGTATCTTGAATGTACTTCCAACGAGCGTAACGATCTGTTAATGGCAGCCGGTTACCTTCCGATTCAGACTGAATTGGAGGGGCGGGCGCTGGAGCGTGCATTGGAGTGGGCTCATCAAACGATGAGAGGTATTCTTTTTCCTGCCATGATCGTAACACACACGCAGGAGATCAAGGGGATTAACGAGCCGTTTCGCCATTTATTCGATATCCCGCTAGACCGCTCGTACGATGGCCTAATGAACAGGATAGATTTCCATTTCAATTCCGACTTGCCTATCCAGTCCCGTTCAACTTTCGATAAAGCGTCTCTTGAGAAGTGGCAGGTACATGCCATAAACGGGATACATGCGTTTAAGCGACAGCACATACTCTCCCGTTATGATGCGTGGTATCAAAATTTGATGTGCAAATTCCACAAATATAACGCGGGCAAATATTTAAATGTGCTGGATGCAGAGGAAGAAACGGATCATACGCAAACCATATTGGCCAGAAACGAAAGCTCTGGCGAGCTGGTTCCCATTCGCTACAGACAGGTTTCTATTTCCGCAGGTACCCGTATATATCCGCAAATTACGGTTTTTCTGCCGGTCGATGCTGCCGCACGTGAAGTCTTCGAGAGCCTGGGATGCCCCGCTGATCGTGAATTTGTTTATTGATAAAATACTTACCTCATTCCCGTGAAGCAGGGCAAATGGGTGCCATACGAGACGGAACGCCCGGTCTCTAGATCTTGATGGGTTCAGCCTACTGAGGGCATACCGTATACGCAGTTACGCCAAGAAGGCACCCAACCTGGGTGCCTTTAGATTTCGCCCTATGAATGATACGATGAAACAGACCACAAGTAACGGCAAGTATTTTTGGGGAGGAAGAAGAATGAACAGCAGAATACTCGAAGACGGGTTATCGATTATTTCTCAATGTAAAAGCGCGACAGGGGACATATGGGCTGCGCATTTTGGAGCTGCTGCGATTGCAAGTTACTTTTTTGTAAAAGAGAACCCGATGCCAGTTAATACCGTAAACCGAATTAAGGCTCAAACCGAGACGATGCTCGATAAACATTCACACACGAGAACAGAGCTTCCTGCAATAGAAATAGATGCTGAAACCGCGGAAACGATAATTCTGGAATCATTGGAGCTGGCGATCGACGAGCTTCATTGGGTCGGACACAATGTAATCTATACAGCGTTAAGTTTGTTGGCCATGCATGAGCTAGGGAGATGGGGAACAAGGAATGAAATCGAGGGAATCTCCACATTGATTCGCTCATTTGCGAAAACAATCCCCGGGAGATCTTGGCTCGGGTACTCCATGTCTGACGTGAGGAAATTGGAGATTGATGAGAGTGATCATTTTCCCCATATTATGAATGCCGAGCAGTTATCAGATTTTATATTAAGTGAATTATCATCATTTCGTATCATTTATAGAGCGGAAGCTCATCACGATCTGATAGGCCATATGTTGACCTTCTCGCATGCGTTGAACATTTTGTTCGATCTTGGCCACGTAAGCCATTTTAAGAGAGGACTTGTCCCGTTTTTTAAATTGGTTAAAGTACTTCGAGCCAGTCACAATCTACCGGAGAACCCGATCAAATTAAGCTCTCCTGTTGATCATCAACCGCTGATTAAGGCAAAACGGTCTGAATGGCTGCCGATTGAACATGTGTATTGGAGTATGGATTATGCCCATCATGACTGGGATTTTGGACATGTATTTAAATTCTCATTCAGTTTTTATAATCACCTTAATAGAGTTCCCTCCCGAATGACCCATGCCATTGAAAATTTTCGATACATTGTTTATAACCAATCAGGCTGAAAACTTGCCGTTACAGATAGCACGGAGAACCGTATCACAAGTAGGGCGAAATTTTGAATTTCTTTCAGGCTGCCCCATTTGCAAGCCAACTCCATTCCCTGCCGCGAAGGAAAGCTTTACTTGGTAGCGTCATTGGACCTGTATACCAAATGAATTTTAAAGTCTGTTACTGCACGAACTTCTCGGCGAAAGCCTTAATCCGATCGATGAAAATCCCTTGCAACTGATCGGTGCCTTCCTTTGGTGCTTTGTAGGCTTTATATCCCCCGAATGATTCTATGCAGAGCGCTGCTTCTCTTAGGTCGGCTGGAATATTCTTCTCGATAATCTCTTCCGTCTCCTTGGGCTTCTCGTTGCAAATAAAGTATCCCATGCCTTTCTTCAGGAGCTCGTCATGATTTTTTTTGATGAAGTCCCGAATCGGCTTGTATATTTTCCCGTCTCTTACTCCCGCCCCCAGAATGATACGGTCGAATTGTCCGATGTCGGGCTTGTCCGTCTCCAAGTTGCATGTCGTACAATCCGACAATTGCCCCGACAATACGTTTACGCATTGCGTCGTTGCTCCGGTTTTTGTTGCGAATAGAACGAGTACAGCCATTTTTTCTTCACCCTTATATCGTTATGATTTGTTATGCGCATTCGAATTAAGATGATGGATCTGATCCTCCAGGACCGCGCTTGCTTGGCCAAGGAACTTTGTTACGAGCGCTAGCTCTTCATCCGAGTAGAAAGAGGCTAGCTTTAGCATCTCCGCATGAAGCTGAAGATATATTCTGCTTACGTCCTCATTATTCTCGTATAGCGGGACGATGATCACTTTGCGGCGGTCTTGCGGATCAGGCTGTCTTTGAACAAAAGCATTCTTCTCTAACCGATCGATTAGCGCAGTAACGCTCCCTGTCGTGAGACCGGTTAGCTTAGAGAGCTCGCCTGCGGTAATAGGGCCTTTCTCATGCAGGATGTCGATGGATAAGAAATCATTATTGTATAACCCGAGAGCGGTCGCGACGCTTTGCTGATAGAGCACCGTTCGTGTTCCTAAGCTTCGCATGCGTAAAGTGAGATTCTCCTGCTGCTCCGTAGGTTGTATTCGCCGATCACTTGACAAATGGCAGCCCTCCTCTTAGGATGAATAATATCTTGATCATCAAGAATCTTTATAAACAATATACTTGATGACGATATATAAATCAAATTTCTTATCGGAGGCAAGTCAAGATGGCATAGGGAAATAAGATGGGGATCATACTTGGAGGATTGTTGTTGCCATTAGAATGGCACGATCGTCGGGGATCTGGGCGGATTCGATAAATTAACGTGGGTCACTTCGGCGTATATGGTCGCGGAGATGGCCGGCATGCCTATATTCGGCAAGCTGTCGCAAGAGGTTCTTCATGGGACAAGCGCGGTAAGATGGGCGGCCTGTTCGGAGCCGTATTCGGACAGTCCAGCATATTCGGACCGCTTCTAGGTGCGTATCTGACGGATTATATTCACTGGTCTTGGATCTTCTACATCAACTTGCCGATCGGGCTCGTTGCCTTCGTCATGATCGCGTTCTTCTACAAAGAGTCTGTCGAACATTCCAAGCAGAAGATCGACTATCTCGGCGCGATGACGCTTGTCGCTTCGATCGTTAGCCTTATGTTCGCGGGATTAATCTAAGCGATCTGAACAATATCCTGACCCCGCAGACGCGGGATCATATCCCCGTGTCCGTTCTGGAGAAGATTACGGAGGCGCTAACCTCCTCGCTCGTTCATACCTTCGCGTGGGTGAGCATATCGGCGATCATCGCGCTTGCGGCAGCTTTCTTCATGAGCAGAGAGAAGTTCGATCCAGCCTCCGAGATGGAAGAATATGCGGTTTCTCATTAATCTTGTTCCTTTAATGTCCTTTACGATGTAGCCAAGTTGTTATTTGTCTGTCATGAGGCACCCATCCGGGTGCCTTTCAATTTCGCTCTATAGAAGTTACGGGGAACCGTACCATAAGTAGGGCGAAATTACCGCCAAATTGTACCGTCTTACACAATACTCTATAAGTTTAGCTGCTATAAAAACCCATACATTAATCCCTTTCAGGGCCATCCTACAAGGATGGCTCTTAAACTTGCCATTACAGCCTAAATAGAAAAAGAGATTCGAGATTCGAAATTCGTGGGTAGAAAATTTGAACTCGAATCTCTCTTTTTTAATATAATATGCTATTATATTACAAATAGGCAGGGTATCTTTTTCGGAATTTTCAACGATAATGGCAAACCGTCAACAAGCTGCCGAAGAGGTTTATTTTGCCAAAATGAATTACATTTACATATATGATCGAGAAAAAAATTGGAGGTATAAAATGAATCGGATTATTAAGAAACTATTATTATTAGGAAGTATGGCTTGTATATTCTTTTCTATTTTATCAACTGTTTTCATTTATAATCCTAAAGTATATGCTTCTGATGTAATTGAAAAACCGGGTACTCAACAAATAACTGAAATCCGCTCGATTGTATCGCAGTCTATAAAAATAAACGCTTCACAAGTTAACAGTAGAAAAAAAATTGAAGCGTCATTTGACTCTGATATGAAATCTGATATGAGTTCTGATATGAAAGCATTAAGCGCAAATGCCCAAAACTTAATTGTTAACGGTGACTTTGAATATGATCCAACTTACTATGGTTCATGGGAACTGTATAGTGTAAATGGAAGAGGAACACCAACATTTACATGGGACAATATATCTCATGGCAATGGAGAGAGTTCTGTAAAGATTAGCGGTAAAAGAATCACTGCTTTTCTTGCAAATACGGTATCTATCAATCCTGGGAAAGTATATTCTTTGAGTACATGGAGTAAAGGTTCAGCGGTATCAGTACTCGGAAATGAAATCGGATCCTTTATTTCTATAGAACAATACGACAAGGATGGTAACTATATCGATGGTTCCCAGAGATCTGTCAGTTCGAAAGGCACATTTGGATGGACTCCGGCTTCTATTCATTTTGTAGCAGATCCTAAGGCAGCTAGTGTATTTATCCTGCTTGCTTTGGATGGCAGCGGTTCGGTTTGGTACGATGATGTTTCACTGGTTGAGACAGGAAATATACCGGCAGGTGAGATCAGTAGGTATATTCCCTATATTACATATAAAGGTTTTAACGTATCTCTAGATGGAGCAAAATATAGTAATGCCGCAGGAACCGCTTCAACATACCAATGGGAGATCCAGTCCAAACCCGTTGGAAGCCTGAGTACACTAGCGAATAGCAATAATAAGGTGACCTCTTTTGTTCCCGATGTAGCTGGTGATTATATTCTCTCTCTAACGGTAAGCAACGGTTCCACTAAGATTGCTCAAAAGCAAGTAACCGTCAAAAGCAAGGAATTTAACGATGCTACTGACGAAACCGTAGATTATTATATGAGTCAGGCGACTTCAAATTATACGAATGGATATACTTTGAAGGATATGATCCCGCTTACGGATGGGTGGCTGCTTCTGGGAGATATTATAAACAAAAAAATCATTTTCTATAATGTGTTTACGGGCGAGATCGGAAAGCAATATCAACTTCAGGCAGTACCTAATCGAATTGATTTTGATTTTAATACAGGTATTATTCTGGCTACTCAGGCTAATACCAACAACATTGCAAAAATTGATGTTCATTCGAATACGATTACTTATATAACAACTAAATATATAAATAATGATGTGATTTTTGGGGAAGGTAACATTGCCTTTGCATCTTCGAGTGCAATCAGTATGATTGATATCAACCAAAACAATGAGATTTCTACATACGCTTCCAATGGAGTTCGTGGAAGCCTTTTAGCCTATGATAAGAATAAAAACAACTTGTTTCTGGGAGACGAGGGTATAAGTTCCAGTACTTTAATGAGACTCCAGTATGACGAAACCAATCAGCAATTAACTTATAAAGAACAATTGCGTGCAGGAGAAAATGGTCAAGATCTTGCCATTTCAAATGATGGCCTACATGTCGCTTATCCAAATGGAGCAGGCAACGGAGATGGTTACACTATTTTTGATATTGACAGTAGCAATATTACAAACATATTTGGTGAGTGGGACACAGGAGCTTATCCTACTTCTGCGGCATTTAGCGGTGATAATTCGTTCATTGTCACAACAGATAGAGACACGATTCAACTATTTGATGTTAATACACATGAACTAATAAAAACATATAGTGATTTGCCATCTATCTCTTATGGGAGTGTTGATAAGGTTGGTATATCCAGAGGGGATAAATTAGTTTTTGGATATATTGACGGTACTGCGTTTGATAATACCAATAGAAGGATTTATTTTAATGCAGTTAGTTCTTCAAATAATACGTCAGAAATAACCTTGAATCGTATTCATACAAATACGCCCAGCCCACAATTAATAGGTACGCCTATACAAATCAGTGCTGATGCAAGCGGTAGCCCTGAGATGCAATATCAATTTATGATATTTGACGGCTATTCCTGGACTGTGGGACAAGCCTATTCCGAGAATCATACATTCAGCTGGATGCCTGATAACGAAGGAAATTATTCAATCGTTGTAGAGGTGAAAGATAACAATTCTTATTTTGGCTATGATGCTTATGGTGTATTAAATTACTTTATCGAGACGCCTGTTCCTATTTCGCTAAAAGCGAATCCTTCATCATTGACCCTAGTACAAGGCCAATCGGAAGCGTTACCGACCATTACCGGAACACTCAGGAATGGATCTACGATGGATGTGACTAACTACAGTACCTTTACATCTAAGAATGCTAAAGTGGCAACGGTCGAAAATGGGAAGATTAAAGGAATGGGTCCTGGTAGCACTTCAATTCAAGTTTCCATGGGTACAGCCAATACTGTAATCAATGTGACAGTAAAACCTTTCGCTAAGATCACTGCAACGACAGGCACTGCCTTCAAGGAAGGCTCAGAGAATGGGCAGTTAATAACGGTGAAGCTGACTAATGGAGACATCAATGCGAATCCGGATAACACAACAGTGAAGCTTACAGGGTTACCTGATGGCATTGCGCAGGGGAAGGTAACATGGCTGAGCAAGACGTCACTGACGATCGCGCTAGTGGGTAACAGTACGGTGGATTATGATACAAATGCGACGGCAATAGTCACGATAGATAAAGGACAGGTAACCCCTGCACAGCTGTCGGACCTATCCAGCCCTGTGACATTGAAGGCCACAGTGGAAACGACACCTGCGGCACCTGCCATCAGCTTCAGCTTCGATGGGATAAATGCAGGCAAGCTGAAGGGAATCAAGGCAGATTTGATGGAATACAGCCTTGATGGAGGAACAGGTTATATAACAGCTTTAGAGAATGACCAGAAGCTGACTAATGATGAACTAGCGAGCATAACGGCAACAAACGATATCAGGATAAGGGTAAAAGAAACCTTTAAGTCACCGGCTGGTTTAGTTAAGAAAATAGACATCCTGCCAAGTCCTACTGCCCCTACGGTAAAAGCAAACGATACAACAAATACCGTGACTGGAATAGCAAAGACCATGGAGTTCAGTAAGGATGGCGGGACAACATGGGCGAAGTATGTAAGTGCTGCTAGCTTTGGGGATATGAGAGGCGATATCAATCTACTTGTAAGGAAATATATAACCGGAGTAACTCTGACCGGACAAACAGCGGCATTGAACTTTACAGCCGCAACCCCGAATCTTAAGAGCACTGCAGCGACAGGCACTACCTTTAAGGAAGGTTCAGAGAATGGGCAGTTAATAACGGTGAAGCTGACTAATGGAGACATCAATGCGAATCCGGATCACACAACCGTGAAGCTTACAGGGCTGCCTGATGGCATCACGCAGGGGAAGTTGACATGGCTGAGTAAGACGTCACTGACAATCGCGCTTGTGGGTAACAGTACGGTAGATTATGATACGAATGCAATGGCAACGGTCACGATCGACAAAGGACAGGTAACCCCTGCACAAATATCAGACCTAACCTGCTTGGTAGCATTGAAGGCTACAGTGGAAACGACACCTGCGGCACCTGCCATCACCTTCAGCTTCGATGGGATAAATGCAGGCAAGCTGAAGGGAATCAAGGCAGGCACGATGGAATACAGCCTTGATGGAGGAACGGGTTATATAACAGCTGTACAGAATGACCAGAAGCTGAGTAATGATGAACTAGCGAGCATAACGGCAACAAACGATATCAGAATAAGGGTAAAAGAAACCTTCAGGTCACCGATTGGTTTGGTGAAGACAATCAACATACAGCCAAGTCCTGCTGCGCCTGCGGTACAAGCAAACGATATAACAAATACCGTTACCGGAATGGCCAAGACCATGGAGTTCAGCAAGGATGGCGGGACAACGTGGACGAAGTATGTAAATGCTGCAAGCCTAGGTGATATGAGTGGAAACATTACGTTGTTGGTCAGAAAATCTGGAGTTGGTATGACGATACCAGGTGCCATAACAACACTTGAATTTACTGAACTGGAAGTTAATGCGGATTTGAATAAAGCATTAGGTGAGGCCCAAGGTAGCTCGGATACTTGATCGTCTTTTTACATGAATTTCTGGTTTCTCATATGTGGCAGCAGAAGACGGTAGAATCGTCAGGTTAGTGGATTTACAGGGGGAAAAACACGCAACAAAGGCAGTATATGATTTGGAGTACATCGCTCATGTGGCGATGTACTTCTTTGCTTTCTGCTCTGTATTAAGCGCGATCTGCCTGAATCATCAACGCGACTGCCCTGGATATGGACTCTTTTAAAGCGCCAGTTGACCTATATAGGTCTGGGACTACTTGCAAGTAATCTAGTAAGCGTAACCAAGTTTCAAAATCAAGTGACTTTATTCGGCTTTGCTTGCTATAGTGAATATGAATATGTCGAAAAAGGTCGTTTATTCCAACATAGGTGAGGTTATTCATCGTGAAATGGTTTAGAAAATATTGGAACGGTATCCGACTCCCACACAAGCTAGTGCTCGTGTACATGCCGCTCATCGTTATTCCGACGCTGCTTGGCTCCTTAATGCTGATGCATAGCTATACCGCTTCGAGTAAGGAAGCTTCTCGGGACTATGCCGCCGATTTGGTCGGATTAATGGTCGAGCAGATGGACTACCGGTTGTCCTCCATCGAAGAGCTTGGCAAACAGATGATTACCGATAGCGAACTGCTTGACCTCGTGTCGCGCACAAACGTGACGACGTTCGAGCAGCTCGACAAGACGACGGCGATCAAGAACTGGATGAACCATTACTGGCTCAACAACAACATGAATGAATTCATTGTTGCGATGGTGCTCGACACGGGCAGCGAGATTTACCTTTACAACGAGAACGAAGTGAGTCAGTATCGCATACGCAACCCGGAATATAAGCAGGCCATCCGTGACAATCGGGGCGGTGCCGTCTGGTTCGAGCCAGCCAGTTTTTCGAACAGCTTCCAAAAGTTCGAAGCCTTTCGGGTAGGCCGATGGGTGCGGGACAGCAAGTTGAACGAAATCGGCATTCTGACGATTGTCATTGACGTCGAAGCCATCCGCTCGATTTTTAACCAGACGAAGTTGGATGAGAACGCGCTGATTCGGCTACAGACGGCGGAAGGGCGCATTCTTGTCGACAACGGCAACGAGGGTGGGGATGCGGGCAACTATCAGGACCTTCATCTCGATTATTCCGACATCCGAGAAGACTGGGCGCTGTCCGCTTCCTTGAAGATGGACGACCTGTACGCCCAGATCAACCGGATGATCCGCCTGACGATCCTCATTATCTCGGTTGTGTTCGTCTTTGGACTTGTCGTCACTCGCTATCTCGCGATCGACGTTGTGAATCCGATCCGCAAGCTCATGAATAATATGATGTCCGGCGTTCAGTCCGCCAGTCCCCGCAAGCTAGTGAAGTTCAAGGGAGCAATTGAAATTCGGGAAATGAACGATATTTTTGTCTCCGTCATGTACGAGATCGAACAGCTGATCCAGCAGACTGTCAGCCAAGAGCAGAAGAAGCGGGCCGCGGAGATCGAAGCGCTGCGCAAGCAGTTGTCTCCGCATTTTCTGTATAACACGCTCAATTCGATCCGCTGGCTCGCCATCCTGCAAAAGCAATCTAACATTAAAGCGCTCGTGGAATCCTTGTCCAGCTTGCTGAACTATACGCTCAGAGACGCCAACGAGTTCGTGAGCCTTCGAGAAGACGCGGAGAAGCTTGAGGATTACATCTCTATTCAGAAAATCCGGTATCGGCAGTTCGCGTATGCGACGGATATCGAGGAGCGAACGTTAAACGCCTCTGTGCCGAAGTTCATCATCCAGCCTATTGTTGAGAACGCGCTCATTCATGGCTTAGAGCCGCTCGACCGGATGGGGCAGATAACGGTCCGCGCGTCGATTCGCGGAAGCGTGCTGAAGCTGACTGTTGAAGACAATGGCATCGGCATCACCCCGGACAAGCTGGCCGAAATCCGGCAGCAGCTGAGTGGCTCGGCGCCGCAGGGAACGACGAAGCATATTGGCATTTTGAACGTGCATGAACGCATTGTCGCGCATTACGGTTATCCTTACGGCATGTCGATCGACAGTGAAGCCGGCCAAGGGACGACGATTGAAGTAACTCTTAAATACGAGGAGCGATCGGAAGATGAATACTATCATCATCGTAGATGACGAATCATTGGTGCGGGTCGGCTTGCAGTCGATTATCCCGTGGGAGGAATACGGTTATACCGTATCGGGGGCTTACCATAATGGGCGGGAAGCACTCGATGCTTGCATGCGTTCGATGCCCGACGCGATCTTGACCGATATTCGCATGCCGGTCATGGACGGTCTTGAGTTCATCAAGAACGTGCGGAGCTTGTCGCCCCGCGTTCCAATCGTCATCCTGAGCAGTTACGACGATTTCGAATATACGCGTACGGCTATCCAACTGGGCGTGCAAGATTACATTCAGAAGCACCGGTTGGAGCCCGAGGAATTGATCAAGATGCTCGACGGGCTGAAAATCGAGAACAACGGAAACGGCGAGGAGAAGGCCCGGCAGCAAATCCAGCGGTTGAAGAAAGAAAAAGAGGAGCTGCTTGACGCAGCATCGCGAGCGGAATCGGCAGCAAATCGGCGCTCTGAGCCTGTCATATCGGGAGTGTTTCCTGAATTAGAGATGCGGATCACCGAGCTCGGGCCGTATGCCTGCTGGATGATGATTGTGCCGAATAGTCCATCCTGGCGGGAGGAAAGCCATCCGCTGTCGTATTCATTCCTCGTGCAAGAGGAACTGGAGCGTTATCGGCATACCGATTACCTTGGAGTGAGAGGTTCTGTCGTCCATGCGCTGTTTTACGCCGGGGAAGAGCTGCCGGAGCAGGAAGCGCTGCGGGAGCATGTCTCGCCGTTCTGCGAAAACCTGTTGGAGTCGTTGCGGCAAAAGTGCAATACGGAATTTGCGATCGGGATCGGCGGGCCGTCGTTGTTCGCAAATTACGAAGGCATGTACCGCGGGGCGACAAGCGCGCTGGCTTCTTTGTTTTACGGGGAGAACGCCATTGTGTTCGAGACTGGCGGGATCGAATGGACCAAATATACAGAAGAACAATGGATTGAAATCTATAAAACGCTGAAAAAACACATTCAGCAAGAAAAGTTCGATGAACTGGTCGCCTGGCTAGATGGACCTTCTACGGAAGCGGGGATTATCCAGCCAAAGGATTGGCTCCGAATCGGCGGCATGCTGGCGACACAAGTGACTGACTTCCTGATTGAGCATTACGCCTTGGATGTCGAGAAGATCAAGCAGCATTTCGGAGATCTTTGGCCGCTAGAACGGTTTATAGATCGTCCGCAACGCAAATCCGACTGGATCACGGCGATCCGGCTTGTTTTCGAGCGGACGAACGCGTTGATCGTTTCCGTGCGAGCGAACAAAACGTGGCTTATCAAGATCAAGGCTTACGTGAACGAACGTTACGCCGAGCATATCCGCCTGGAAGATGCGGCCGCTCATGTCTATTGGAGCGAAAATTATTTCAGCCAGCGGTTCAGTCAGGAAACGCGGATGACGTTCTCGGAATACGTCGCGAGCGTCCGCATCGCGGCAGCCAAGGAACTGCTAAAAAACGGCGACCGTTCGACGGAGGATATCGCTGCCTTGGTTGGTTACGTGAACGCCAACTATTTTGTGAAAGTGTTCAAAAAAACCACGGGACTAACGGTCTCGGAATTCAAAAGCCAGCATAAATCGTAGATTTGTGCACGTAATCAGAAGATCGTGAATCAGCCGGGTGAAGGAGCGGAACATCTGGCATCAAAGCGAGGGGACTGTGCATGGAACAAAACACGGATCGAACTTACAATCAAAGACATCGGGGAGCAAAAGAAATGTGGTGGTCTATGTACGTTTCGTTTAACAAGCGCTTACATGCTGCGGTATTCCTGCTGCTGATCGTTGTTCTAGCGGCCGGGTGCTCGAAGGTAGATTCCTTGCGGTCCGGAGAGCAGGAGGCAAAGCCGAAAGTCGATAGCCGCCAGGTCCAGCTGCAAGTATGGGGAGACCTAGGCAACCAGTTTGCGCTGGAAGCTTCGTTCAGACGCATTAACGAGAACTTCATGAAACTTCATCCGAACATCCGCATTAACTACAAATTTGTTCAAACACCCGAAAGCCTCGATTTTGGCGTACTGTCCAATGAGCTGCCCGACATCTTCTATGTGCAAGGGAACAAGACAACCAAGATGAGAGAACTCGCCTTGAATGGGTACTTGCTGCCCCTTGATGATTACGGGTTCGACTTGCGGAGATATCCGGAAGGCGCCGTTCAGTACGGTACGATCGAAGGCAAGCTTTACTCCTCGTTGCCGGCTTTCATGGATACTCAACTTGTATACTACAATGAGGACATTTTCGAACGCTACAATCTTGATCCGCCTCGTACATGGGATGAATTCGTCACGCTGCTCGACGTTCTCGTGTCCAAAGGCGTCACCCCGATTTCTATGCCCGGCACGGAGTACAAGGAACGTTCGTGGCTCAGCTACGTCTTCATGGCGCTGTTCGCCTCCGAGAAATCGGAAGCGCTTATGAACGATAAACCCGGCGTCCGCTTGACGGATCCCGAGTTTGTTCAAGGACTGCAGGCGTTCCGTGATTTTGCGGAAAAGAACTACTTTGGCCGTGACTACGTGACCCAGGACAGAGTCGGATGGCAACTCTCCTTCACGAATGGCGCCGCCGCGATGATTGTGGATGGCAGCTGGAACAACCTGTTGTACGAAAACAGTGGAGTAAACGTGGGGAAATTTTACGTACCGGATTCGGAAGGCAAACGTATCGCCCCGACCAGCTACAACAACTGGACGACGTATTCGATATCCCGGAACACCAAGTACCCCGAGCAAGCCGTCGAGTACCTGAAATACTTGAATTCGAGCGAAGCGCAGCAGCTGTTGGGGGATGCGACAGGGATGATTCCGATACTCGAAGATATCGAACCGCAGGAAACAATTCAGGATTTGATGAACTATGACAAGGCTGTTGATAATTTCACGACGATCATGGCTCATCTTTCTAAGAGAGACATGGACGCGCCCGCGCTTTACCGGCAGACCGTGCTGGCAAAGCTGCTGACCTCGAAGTTGAATGGTCAGGAAGCGGCCGAACTGCTGGAGACGGGAATCGATTATATCGACGAACCGGAAAAGACTAACGATGTGACTAATCAGGGAGGTTCTAATTAATGAAAAAGAAAAAAATATTCGCTCTTGCCCTCTTAACCGCATTATCTCTTACCGTCAGCGCATGCGGAGGAGCAGACAAAGCACCAGCTTCAAACGGAGACTCGAACCAGGCATCGTCCGAGAAGGGCGATACCAAGGTGAAAATCAAATTTTTCGGCATGAACATGGCATACACTTCGATGGAAGAGATGGGCGCCGAGCTGCAGAAAAAAATGCCGAAATACGATATCGAGCTGCTGAAGGTTGATACAGGAACGATCGATGCATCGATTCGGACTGGCGTTGCTGGCGGAAACCCGGCTGACATCTACTTCTACTGGCCGCAAAACATGGGCAACCTCGTTAAGGACGGACTGGCGCTTGATCTGACGCCGTATCTCGAAGCAAACAACGGCGAATGGAAAAACACGTTCACGCCGGAACTGCTAGACCTTGGTAAGATCGACGGCAAGTATTACAACGTGCCATTTGGAAGCGCTTACCCAGTGCTTATCGTAAACAACGAAATTTTCAAGCAAGCGGGCGTAGAGCCGAAGCAAGAAATGACTTGGCAAGAATTTATGGATATCAACGAGCAGATCGAGACGAAAACGGATGCGGCGCCATTCGCTGTCAGCTCCGAGCCTGACCGTCAAAGTTGGTTGATCCGTCAAGGCGTCATGAGTCTCGCGAACGGCGACGGCAAACTCGAAGCACTAGCTGCCGGTGAAGTTGCTGCTGACAGCGGCTACTACGAAACGGCGCTGAACAACATTCAAGATTTGTATAAAAAGAACTACTGGTATCCAGGTGAAGGCGCCCTGAATATTACGAGAGACGAGATCAATGCCGCGTTCCTGCAAGGCAAAGTTGGCATGTTGGCTGAAGTAGCCGGAGCGGCGCTGTCGATCTCCGAACAAGCCGAATTCGACGTAACCGTCGTGAAGTGGCCAGCGATGGGTCCAGAGACGGTCTTGCTGGGCGGAGCCAACGGTTATTTCATTCCAGCTAACGCGAGCAACCCGGACGCAGCTGTCGAAGTTCTGAAGACGCTGCTCGGATCGGACATTCAATCGATTCACTTGGCGCATGGCTATCCGCCGGCGAACCAAACGATTAAGGTTGAGAACCCAGTGCTGCAGCAGATCATGACGTTCACCGAGGATCTGTATCCGTTCGAGTTCCATACGAAAGAAGCGAAGATGAAAAGCTACTATGAAGGCGAAATGGTTCCCAACTTCTTAATGGGAGCAAAAATAAAAGACGTGCTCGGCCAATTGGATACACTGCGCCAGAACGCCTTTAAGTAAGGAGAATGCGGAATGGCTCAACATCCGACGAGACGCAACCTTCTATTCGGCATCTTGTTATTAACTCCGGCGGCTGCAGCCATTATCGCGACGACGCTGCTGCCGGCTCTGTCCAACCTATTTATCGCTTTTCAGGATTGGAATGGCTTTGCAGCCGCGAAGTGGATCGGGTTTGACAACTTTAAAGCCGCTTTTGCGGATGATTATTTTTGGAAAAGCATGAAAGCTTCATTCTTTATCGGGATTATCTCCACGCTGGGCGCCGTACCTCTCGGCGTCCTTCTCGCGGCCTGTGTCTTCAAAGTCGGCAAGTTCGAAGGCTCGGCGTATCGGGTCGTCCTGTTCGTGCCGGTCATGATCCCGCTGGCGATTATCGGGCTGCTGTTCACGTTTATGCTGAACCCGGAGATGGGCCTGATCAATAAAATACTGGAGCTCATCGGCCTAGAGAACTTGCAGCGCGCATGGCTCTCCAATCCGGATACAGTGATGTGGGTTATCTCTCTCATCGGTGCATGGAGAATGGCTGGGCTGACGATGATGCTTAGCTTCGCCTCGATGATCTCGATTCCGACGGAATTATTCGAATCCAGCAAGCTGGATGGAGCGGGCTATCCTCGTCAGTTATTCTCGATTATGCTGCCGCTCATTCGCCCGTCGCTGCAAGTATCCGCCGTATTCTCGTTTATCGTGCTCGTGTCGACTTACGATTTGGTCTACATAATGACGCGGGGCGGACCGGGAACGGAGTCGCAGACCGTACCGATTTATATGATGAAAACGGCGTTCACGTACAGCAATTTCGGCTACTCAGCAACGATCGGACTATTGTTCTCCGTGGCGGGCATTCTGGTCATCTTCTTGCTGCAACGCCTCTTTAAGGGGGAGAACCATGAAATTTAGCCGAAATTCCGAGCGTATCGAAAGCTGGATTACGCGAATTATTTTACTCTTTTTCGTGGCAATTACAGTCTATCCGATTGTGTTCGTGGCGATTAACTCGCTGAAAAGCACGAGTGATTTCTATGCCAACGTATGGGCGCTTCCGAGCACGATTCACTGGAGCAACTATTCATCAGCTTGGTTTGACGCACAGATTGGAGAATATTTTACGAACAGCGCGATTATCGTTGTCAGTGCCGTGCTTGTCATTGCGGTATTCGGGGTCATGGCGGGATATGCGCTTGGCCGCTTGAATCTTCCGTATGCTGAAATGATTTTAATGTTCTTCCTAGCGATGAAAATGATTCCGCATGAATCGCTCATCATGCCGCTTTATCTGATGTTAAGCAAGATGGGCATCATCGGTGATCATATATCACTCATTCTGCCTTATGCCGGATGGGGATTGCCAATTGCCATCTATATTCTTAAAAACTATTTCCAGACGATTCCGAATTCGCTTCTGGAAGCCGCTCGGATCGACGGTGCTTCGGAATGGCTTACGTTCCGGAAAATCATGGTGCCGCTTGCGATGCCGGCAATTGCGACCGTCATTATTTTCAACTTTGTCTCGCTGTGGGGCGAGCTGTTATGGGCAACCGTAGCGTTGTCGACAGCAAAGCTGAAGACGCTGCCGCTTGGCATCATCGTGTTCCAATCTGAATTTGCAACCGATTGGGGACCGCTGTCGGCGGCGATCTGCATGGTTATGCTTCCGCTCGTCATTGTGTTCCTGTTCATGCAGAAATATTTCGTACAAGGCATTACCGCCGGCGCCAATAAAGGTTGATCCGGGGAGAGAGAAGGGAGAGAGGAACGTTGACCGACCGTATATATGAGCTTTTCTTGCAGCCTCCCAACGAATACCGGGGCAAACCGTTTTGGAGCTGGAATGGCAAGTTAGAGAAAGAAGAACTGGTAAGGCAAATTCACGTATTTCACCAGATGGGATTGGGCGGCTTCTTCATCCACTCCCGGACGGGACTTGTGACCGAGTATTTGGGAGAAGAATGGTTCGAATTTGTAGAAGCTTGCACGGAAGAGGCCGAGAAGCTTGGCATGGAAGTGTGGATCTACGACGAAGACCGATGGCCAAGCGGCACGGCTGGCGGTATGGTCACGGAGGAGCCTCGGTTCCGCTTGAAGTTCATCGAACTGCGGGTTGTGCCGGCGGCCGAGTTCGATTGGCCGGAATCGGATGATTATATCGCGGTGTACGCATGCCGTCTCGAAGGCGTTGCTTATTATGACGCCGTTCAGTTGATGCGCGGAGAGCTGCCTATGGCGGGTACGTCGGTACTTGTATTCGCTATCGTTGAGATGAACAAGGATAGCTTCTACAACGGATATACGTACGTAGATACGATGAACCGCGATGCGACGGACCGTTACCTCGAAATTACGCATGATCGTTACAAAGAGCGTGTCGGCAAGCATTTCGGGCGCACGATCAAAGGCGTGTTTACAGATGAACCGCATCGCGGGGCTCTTATGGACGGCTTCGGCATCACGAATGAACATCGGCTGTGGAGCGCGCCGTGGACGTATACGCTGTTCGAAGATTTCGAACAGGCCTTCGGCTACGACCTGCGGGGCCGGTTGCCGGAATTGTTCCTGAAGCCGGAGGGCAGGCTCGTCTCTCAGGTGAAATGGCATTATGTCGAGCTGACGCAACGTCTCTTCATCGAGCATTACTTGAAACCGATGCAGGCATGGACCCGCGAGAACGGGCTGCGCCTGACCGGCCATATGCTGCATGAAGATACGCTGACCGCTCAGACGGCCTACCTCGGATCGGCGATGCGCTTTTACGAGTATCAGGATGATCCGGGTGTTGATGTGCTGCGAGAAGGCAACCGTAACTATTGGCTCGTGAAGCAGCTGTCTTCGGCAGCCAGACAACTCGGGCAGAAGTGGCTGCTCTCGGAGCTGTACGGCTGCACGGGTTGGCAAATGTCATTCGAGTCGCATAAAGCGGTAGGGGATTGGCAGACACTGTTTGGCATTAACGTCCGCAATCACCATCTATCATGGTATACGATGGAGGGAGAATCAAAGCGGGATTACCCGGCGAGTATCTCCTTTCAATCGGCCTGGTGGGATGATTACGAATTCGTAGAGACGTATTTCTCCCGGTTTGGCTTGGTGTTGTCCCAGGGGGAGCGCAAATGCGACGTGCTTGTGCTGAATCCGGTCGAAAGCGTCTGGTGCCAAGTGTATCCGGGCTGGTCGATCGATATGAAGGTGCAGTCCCAAGACGTGCAGAAGCTGGAGGACCAGTACCGGGATACATTCCACTGGCTGTCCGGGGCGCAGATCGACTTTGACTACGCCGATGAGGAAATGCTCGGACGGTTGCATGCAATTGAAGACGCGGTTAAGGGAGATCCTCTTTTCTGGGTCGGACAAGCAGCGTACCGCGTTGTGCTTGTCGCCGGAATGATCACGATTCGCGAAAGCACGGTTACCGCGCTAGAGAAGTTCGCTGCAGCCGGAGGCAAAATCGTCTTCGCAGGCGAGGTTCCCCAGTACGTCGATGCAATGCCTTCTGACCGTTGCGTGCGTTTGGCGGAGCAGGCGGTTTCCGTTCCGTTCGACGGACCAGGTATCGTCGAGACTTGCCGCGCCGGCCAGAGTGTCCCTATGCAGGTGATTGACGTTGCAACGGGACTTCCAGCGGCTGAGGTTTTCTGCCGGTTGAATGAGGATGAGAACGGACGCTTCTATTTCGCGCTGCTCAACGTCAATCCGGCTGTCGCTTATGACATTCGGGTAGAACTCGGCATCACTGGTGCCATCGAAGAGTGGGATTGCAAGAACGGCGACAAGAAAGCCGTCGCTAGTGAGGCGGGCGACGGAAAGCTAAGCTGGAACGTTCGTTTCCATCCGTCCGAGGAACATCTGTATGTTATTGATAGCGTTGCGCCTGCGACAGAGCTGGCGGCTCCGATCTTGGAATCGTCAGCGTCAAATCGTCTGAACGAAGCTTATCCTTATTGCCTGAGCGAGAGCAATGTCTGCGTCCTGGATATGGCGAGCTACCGAATCGGCGATGGGGAATGGAGCAGGCAAGCCGAAATTTTGCAGGCAGACCGTAGCATCCGGACCGAATTGGAGCTGCCGCTAAGAGGCGGACGAATGATTCAACCCTGGTATGCGGCGCTCTATCATCAAGAGCTTAATGCCCTGGCAACGCCGCTTGTTTTGCGATTTGCGTTTTCGGTGGCTGTCTTGCCGGACAGCGATTTGCAGATCGCGATCGAGAGTCCAGACTTGTTCGAGATCACCGTTAACGGCATTTCCTTTGATCGTTCGGAAATGGATGGTTGGTGGGTCGATCCTTGTTTCAAGAAGATCAAGCTTCCGCGGGCTTTGCTGCGGACGGGTGAGAACGTATTGGAGCTGCGGACTGATTTCCGGAATGAAACCAACTTGGAGGCCGTCTATTTGCTCGGTGATTTCGGCGTTCGGTTGGACGGCGTGCGTAGAACGCTCGTCGCCTTGCCCGAAACCGTCTCGTTTGGCGATTTGACCGAGCAAGGTTTCCCGTTCTATGGGGGGAAAATTCGCTATCTCATCGCCTCTGCCGCTTTTGGCCCATTGCCGGAAGATGGTGAGGGAGCGACGCTGACATTACCGGCGTTCGAAGCCGCGTGTGTGAAAGTGGGTGCCGCATTCGGGGGCGAGACGAAGATGATTGCTTGGCAGCCGTATGAAGCGGATATTACGGAGGAGCTTCGTAAGGGCGAACCGATTGGCGTGGAAGTCGTGCTGACGCGGAGGAATACGTTTGGTCCGCTGCATCTCGTGCCAACGCGAATTCCCGAATACAGGCCATTCCATTTTCTAACGCAAGGAGAGTCGTATTCCGAAGCGTATGGTTTGATTCCTTCCGGCATTCTCGGCGTGCCCGAAGTTTCGGTGCGTTACTCGAAGTAAACGGAAGCAAGGCTGCCCGGCCTGAATCGGCCGGGCGGCCTTTTTTGTTCAAAGTTGAAAGGGGGATTGTCGAATATGAAATGGTTGATGGCGCCCGATTCTTATAAAGGAAGCCTCAGCGCTGTGCAGGTGGCGGAGGTGATGGTCCAAGCCGTGCGAGACGAACTACCAGGCGCGGAAGCGATTGGTTTGCCGCTCGCGGACGGGGGAGAGGGTACGGTGGACGCGCTCGTCACGGCGGGTGGCGGGGAGAAGCGGTTCGTGGAAGTGACGGGGCCGCTCGGCTTGCCCGTGCGATCGTACTACGGAACGATCGGAAGAACCGCCGTGCTGGAAGCGGCAAACCTGTTCGGCCTGCCGATGGTGCCGGAGGCGGATCGCGATCCGCTGTGCACAACTTCGGCCGGCCTGGGGGATGCGATTCGGGCGGCTCTGGATGCCGACTTCGCGGAGTTCATTATCGGATTAGGCGGGAGCTCCACCAACGACGGCGGAATGGGGATGCTTAGGGCGCTTGGCGTGATCTTCCTTGATCACTCGGGCAATCCGCTGCGCGGTTATGGCGCGGACTTGGCCGAGATTGCGTCCGTCGATTTCACCGGACTTGACCCGCGGCTCGCCGCCGCACGCATCACGGTTGCGTGCGATGTGAGCAATCCGCTGCTCGGCGAAGCCGGGGCTACGTTCGTCTATGGCCCGCAGAAAGGAGCTTCGCCGGAATTATGCCGCCGGCTTGACGAAGCGATGGCGGCTTACGCGGACAAGGTCGAGGAGGGGCGCGCTCCGATGCGGGACGAGCCCGGTGCAGGAGCGGCGGGCGGCCTTGGTTTCGCGTTCCTAACGCTTGGGGCGAAGCTTATGCCCGGCGCGGAAGTGCTTGAAGCTTATGTCGGGCTGCGGGAGAAAATCCGCGACGCGGACTGGGTCATCACGGGCGAGGGGCGGAGCGATGGGCAAACGTTGTACGGCAAGCTTCCGCTCCACATCGCCAAGCTGGCCCGCGAATCGGGGGCGAAAGCCATTCTGCTGTCCGGCAGTCTTGGACCGGACAGCGAGCGGCTTGCGCCGTATTTCGCAGGTTGCTTCTCCATTGCCGAAGGCCCGGCGACGCTGGCCGAATGCATGGAGAATGCCGAAGCCGCGTTATACCGATCGACCCGCCATCTGGCGCGGTTGATCGCCACGGCAAGCGGCTAAGAAGGGAATAAATCATACAAAAGGCATTCTCGGGGATGTAAGAGTGCTTTTTGATTAGTTTGCCGATCATTGTTTTCACAGGGATTATGGATGAACCCGTTTCTTGAGAAAATGCATGCTGTTCACTATAGGGGATTAACTAGAAGACAGGCCACGGGCTATTTGGCTCGCGGCCTGTTCTTTAATGTGGTATATGATCTACTTCGTCAAAAGATTGTATAGCACCTGCGTCATTTCCGCCCTTGTAGTCGTGCTTGTAGGGGTGAGCTTTCCGGCGTTGCCGGAGATAGCTCCCGTTTCGACCATCAGCGTCATGGCTTCTTTCGCCCAGGATTCGATCAGGCCGGCGTCGGTGAAGTCAGAGAGCGTCTTGCCGGAATTGCCTTGCGGCAATTCCCCGATAACCTTTAAGGCATTATAGAGCAAGGTAAACATTTCCTGGCGTGTGATTTCCTTTTTCGGTTCGAACATATTGTTACCCACGCCTGAGGATATGCCGAGCCGCTTTGCTGCTGCAAGATAACCGGTATAATATGCGTTGCCTGCGTCGGAGAAGTTATCCGCCGGATTAGTGTCCGCAGCTATACCATATGACTTCATCAGCATGACAAGGAAATCTCCACGGATCAGTTTGGCATTAGGGCTGTAATTCCCATTGCTTGTACCTGCGGTAATCTCCCTTGCGGCTATAAAGGAAACCGCTTTGTCATACCATGCGCCTGCCGCCACATCCATAAAGCTAACTTGATTGTAGCTTACAGCGTAGTTGCTGAAATGGGTGGTGGCAAAGGTCACGGACCCTGTGGCCGGGTCATAACGACCGTTTGGTACGGAGACCGCTTTGCCGCCGTTGTCGATGTACCAGATAACAATGCTATCGGGGTTTGCAAGCTCGACCGCTGTCGGTGTATAGGGTATGGATATTATGACCGGTGAGTTGGGATTATTCCACTCGATTTGCTTCCCGTCGATCGTTCCGGTCGGATAATACCCTGCGGATAAAGACGCGGAAGCCTTAAGTACTTGTGAAGATGATCCGATCGCGACGGAGGTCGGGTCGGCACTAACTGCAAGGGTTGTAACCGCGGCGCTCACGAGAGTTTGGACTTGATTACTGGAAGCATTATTATCCGAATTAACATCATCGGTATAGGTTGCAGACCAGGTATACGTGCCGGCTATCTGTCCAGCAGTGGGAAGAGTGGTTGATACAGTAAATGACTTATTTCCAGTGACAAAAAGGGGAGTAGTCAAGACGCCGCTGGGTGTAGTTAGCGTAGTCTCAATCCAGCCTGTAGGGGCAGTCCCACCAGTAAAAGCCACGTTTGCAGAGAGCGTTACGGTACCGCTGCTGGGCAGCGTTACATTGGAGGTTGTAGTAGTAATAACAAGTGACGGTTGAACGGCTGCAGAAACCGTGCCGGATACAGGAAGCGCTATTGTGAGTATAATTAGCAATACTAGTATTTTTCGTAAACTCATCGTTGATTCAAACCGTTTCCTTTTACTCTCCATTATATTTCCGCCTTTCTCAATGAAATTCCGCAATATAATCCTTCCTTCCCACACAAAAAAACTCCTATTATTGGACTCTACAAGGCATCATAGAGCGAATCGCAGGAGTTTGTAATCCTACTAAAGTAGTACGCGGTAAAAAGATAAAGAAAGTCAACAATAAATTGTTGTGGTACATTTGTTGATATATCGCGCCAAGGCCATAATATAAAAAGTGCTTTAATAAAGGAGTTGTGTCCAATGAATAAGAATAAAAGTTCAGAAATGAAACGCTCTCTAAAAGCAGAAAACATTCTATTACAGATCGATAGTAAAACTAAGCTAGGCGACTTACGAAAAATCGCGAAGGACATTAAAATAGATCACGAACTAGCTATGGAACTTTGGTCAACCGAAGGGTTTTTGCCCAGACTATTGGCAATCTTAATTATGGACAAAAAACTTCTTTCAGAAGATGTGCTAAATAAGCTTGATAAGGATATGCGGACTCACACATTTAAAGAGCGGAATAACTTAATGGATTGGTTAATGGCTAATCAGCTCACCAAAGAAAAGAAGACAATTGCATTGATGGAGTTATGGGAAAATAGTCCTTCTGCTTTGCAAAGGCGAGCCTTCTGGTATTATAAAGGGCGATTGAGATGGACTGGACAGACACCTCATGATAACACCGAAGACTTACTATCTGTAATTGAAGCTAAAATTGCCCAGGAAGAACCGGAAGTTCAATGGGCTATGAATTTCACTGCAGGCTGGATAGGCGTTTATGATCAAAAGAATCGGGCACGATGTATTGAACTTGGTGAGAAAACGGGTCTTTATAAAGATGAAATGGTATCGAAGGGCTGTACTCCCAATTATTTGCCGGAGTTCATTGCGATTGAAGTTAACAAACGAGATAATAATTAGTTACCGAGAGCGATTTAGGCTTCTCTTGGTTGTCGGTGTCATGTTAGGGTGCTAAGATGATTTTATTGACAAATATTTACTGCAAGAATATGATATTGATAACAGATCTCGCCACGCATACCTGTGAAGGTTGCGCACCAAGGCGAGACATTTTTTTTATATCGAGATAACCAGCGTTGGTGTCGTCGATTGTCGCTTTCAGGTCAGTTGCGGTTCGGTTAGACCTATTTAGTAACGATAGACAAACATTCTTTCGCGTTTTGTGAATAACATTATGAATGTTGCAACGTTTGTATTTATCTGTTGCGCTCCAGCCTCCGCATGCCATGCCGGTTAATGCCACCATACGATGTTATACTACTTTGCTGGAGAGCTCGCAGTATCCAAAGTTCTAATCATTAGGGTAGGAGAAAGGGGAACGATGATGAACGGGCCAGAAATTCGTCAGGGAAAGAAACGGTTTGCAGCAAAGCTAAGAGGTTGCTTCATTTTGTTAACGATCATTGCTTCGTTAATGACATTAGGAGCTCCTGTATTTGCCGGATTAGATACAGGACCCAATCCCATGCGGGTCGTGACTTATAACACGAATGGCGGCTCATATATTGCCCCCGAATTTGTGACTCCCGGAGAAACAGTGGGTTTTCGATTCACTCCCACGAAGGATTGCTACAGCTTCGAGGGCTGGTACTACGACAGTGCGCTGACGCAAGCCTACAACTGGTCAGATCCAATCACTAAAGACATCACTCTTTACGCGAAATGGGCGGCATCGTGCGGCGTCGCTACATTAACCTCGACAATCGGTACGGTAAGTACAGGCGGGACGGCGAATGAGACGATTACGGTCGGGACGAACATCAAGTTAGATGCGTTGAAGGCCGCAATCACGCCGTTAGCGAATGCAACGTTCGAGATCTACAAGGCAGACGGGATCACGAAAGCAACGACACTGGAAACGGGCACCAAGATCATCGTAACCTCGCAAGACGGAACGAATAAGGTTACGTACACGATAACGGTGAGTTCTCCGAATGTAGTGTTAAATAGACCCGCGACGGCTGACAGTACATGCAACGCCCTTGAGACCGCGGCCAAAGCCGTGGACGGCAGCGTCACCAACGGCAGCAAATGGTGCTCTTTGTCTAGCAACCGTTGGCTGCAGATCGATCTCGGCTCCGTGAAACAAGTAAGCCAATTCGTCATCAAGCACGCATCGGAAGGCGGGGAGCCCTCCACCTTAAACACGAAGGGGTACAACATCCAAGTTAGCGCCGATGCGATTAGCTGGAATACGGTGGTTAACGTAAACAATAATACGAGCGGCGTTACGGTAGACAATATTCCGGATGCGCAGGCTCGCTATATCAGGTTAAACGTTACCACGCCTACGCAAACTTCAGATGCAGTAGCAAGAATATATGAGATCGACGTATATGCACAACAAAATTTGGCGCTAAATCAACCCGCAACGGCCGACAGTACGTGCAACGGCTCGGAGATCGCGGCCGAAGCCGTGGACAACGGTGTCACCAGTAATAGCAAATGGTGCTCCAAGTCCAGTAATCGTTGGCTGCAGATCGATCTCGGCTCGGTGAAGCAAGTGAACCAACTTGTCATCAAGCACGCAGCGGAAGGTGGAGAAGCCACCGCCTTTAACACGAAGGCATACAATATCCAGGTCAGCAATAATGGCACCGAATGGAGCACGGTAGTCAACGTAACCAATAATACGAAAAGCGTGACGGTAGACGATATCGCCGCAGTATCGGCGAGATATATGAAGTTGAACGTTACGACGCCTACGCAAACCACAGACGCCTATGCAAGAATCTACGAGTTTCAAGTTTTTGGTCCCCAAAACATGGCATTAAATAAAACCGCGACGGTTGACAGTATGTGCAACGCTTCGCAAACCGCGGCCAAAGCCGTGGACGGCGGCATCATCAATGACAGCAAATGGTGCTCCAAATCCAGTAACCGTTGGCTGCAGATCGATCTCGGCTCGGTGAAGCAAGTGAACCAATTTGTCATCAAGCATGCATCGGAAGGCGGAGAGAGCTCCACCTTCAATACGAAAGCTTACAATATTCTGGTCAGCATAGACGGCAACAATTGGAATACATTAGTGAAAGTAACCAACAATACTAGCGCCATTACGGTAGATAAAATTACTGAAGTATCCGCCCGGTATATTAAGTTAAACGTTACGACGCCTACGCAAACCACAAACGCTGCGGCAAGAATCTATGAGTTTGAGGTATACGGACCACCGAACATGGCATTAAATACAGCCGCGACGAGTGACAGTACGTGTAACGCCTCGCAAACCGCGACCAAAACCGTGGACGGCAGCGTCATCAATGACAGCAAATGGTGCTCCAAGTCGGGTAACCGTTGGCTGCAGATCGATCTCGGCTCCGTGAAGCAAGTGAACCAATTCGTCATTAAGCACGCATCGGAAGGCGGAGAGACTGCCTCTTATAACTCGAAGGCTTACAATATCCAGGTCAGCACTGATGGCATGAACTGGAAAACAGTTGTCAATGTAACCAACAATACGAGCGGTATTACGGTAAATAAAATAACTGAAGTATCGGCTCGATATATTAAGCTGAACGTAACGACGCCCACGCAAACCACAAACGCTGCAGCAAGGATTTATGATTTTGAGGTATACGGACCACGTGTTGCTTCATAACTCTTGCGTCATATGCGATAGATAAGGATTTATTGCCTCTGAAACTTTAGTTTCAGGGGCTTTTTATTTTTGATTAGCGAAACGATCTCTCTCATATCTTACGATATTCGCGGTCGAGCCCGATTCAAGATGATTAGCGAAGAGCGTGCTTGTATTCAGCTTGTTTGGCGACTGCATTTGAATGGCCGTGCCCTCCTTCAATATCGTCCGAGAACAGTGCGTCGTATACGAGTTCGAATGCGAAGCCTTTGCTCGTATCCAAGGTCACATTAAGTATGTTGCCATTCGTTTTAATCGGAATCTCCTGCACGCGCGCGCCATTCAGCGTCAGCTTATAGGCTTTGTACGCACTCGCGGGATGGTTCGTGATCAGTCGAAATTGCGCCTTTTGCTGCCTCGCAAGTGTCGGCAGTGTGCCTTTGTAATACTTTACTTCCCCCGTCGGCAAAGTGACGCTTTCTTCTCCTGTCGCTGCAACATCCGTCTTGTATATTAGAAGCATCCGATTGCTATTCTTGAGCGCTTTCCCGTCCAACGAAGAGGCGAAGAAAGTACCTTTGTCCACGTCGGCCGTTACCGTTGCACGACCGAGCCTGAAGGTATGATTGTTCATTGTGCCCGCGATGGCAATCGCATTCGGCGTATTGACGAGGTATGTATTCAGATTCAAGTCGAACAAAAGCTCTCCCGTATCGGACAGCAGTTTGTTGTCGTTCAGTGCGGACAGCATTGCGGCTTTCTTATTCTGGTTGCTAAGGGAATGAATGAACGTCTCCGCTACTTCGCGATCATTCATTGCCGTCGTTATATTCAGCTTATTCGCCGCCGGCAGATTGCCGCTCGCGATTTGCTCCGCAGTCAAGTCATCCGTGATCTTGTAGACGGAGAACGGCTCGCCCGGTCGGTCCGCGTAGACGGATACCGTTTTGAACAAATGCGGGATATACATCATGTTCGCGATATACGCTTCTTCTTCAGCGGCAGCGCCCTTGTCCCTTGCCCACGTGCGGTCCCACACGAACACGAACTTTGGCGTGGCTTCATTGACAGCTCCGGTGCGGAACAATAATGTCGCTTCCGCCTCGGACAAGATTGCAAAAGAATCGCTCGCGACGGAGAACTGCTCCGAATTGCCCATCGGCAAATTCGCGTACCCGTCGCCGACGTCGCGCCCGAACGAGAAGCGGTTCATCATATCCCAGCCTTGATAGGCGCCGATTGCCCCGTTAAAGATACCGACCTCCTCGCGTCCCTTGGCTGGAAACGTATCCTGGAACTCCGTCAGCAGGAACGGCGTCGCGTACGGCTGTCTAAGCGAAAACGCGGGATAATAACTGCTGAAATGACGATCGGTCGTCCAATCCTTCGGATAGTTCGCTGCGGTCGCAGGATCGAACGCCATGCTAAGACGCGGATCCTTTAGCGGCGTATACTTATAGCCTAGGCGATCGTTCTCGCTGAATCGGTCGTCCACGAACTGATAGTAGCCGTGCGTTTCGTACACATCGGAAGCGGTGCTTCTCCAGTAATTCACGTTCGGACTGACGATGAAGTTTAATCCGCCAATTGGAGCATGAATACCGAGATGCTGCTTCAAATATGTCCGCATCGCGTTGGAAACGGTAATCGTTTTGTCAGAATAATAGGCGCTCAACCGATCAAACATTGTGCCGGACGCGTTCCAGTATGACGATGGGATCGATGCAACGGACGCCTCGCCGAACGTCGCCAGAAAACGGTTGAAATCCTGAAGCATATAGTCGCGGAAAGGCTGCTTCATCGCATTCAAATTCATATTGAGCAGCAGTGACTCGTTCCACGGACTGACGCCGACCAATACCGGGTCGTCCTTTAGCGCGAGACCGGTATACGGATTGACGTGAGAGAGCCACTTATTTGCGATCGCTTTCCACATGTCGAGCGCTTGAGGGAGAAACGGCAGCAAATACGCAGAATTGTCTTCCCCTGCATACTCGCCAAGCCCGGGAATGTTGTTAAAGTCGTACAAATGGAATACATCAATCGCCACATAGATGCCCTTAGCCTTCAGCCTCGAGATGAAATATTCCATACGATCGAGCTTATCCTCGTTGAATTGCGGCGTTCTTGATTCATTCTGCAGAAAGATGCCCGGCGACCAATCGGCCATCGAATCGGCCGGGTGAATGCGGACGACGTTGTAACCGATACGCGCAAGCCGGTCTACGGTCAGATCCGCCTCTTCGTGCGTGCCGTAATACATGTTCCACGTCACATTGGCGCCGTACAATTTGATCTTCTTCTGGGGCAATTGCTCAAAATTGTAATCCCCGTCCCCGTCTTGTTGAATAAATCCGTACTTGCCGGCTGGCGCTTCGTTCAAACCGGACAAATCTAGCGCGCTACCTTGCATAATCATTGGCTCTGTATTGATCGGCAGCCAGGTCGCAAATCCGTCAGCGTGCGCAGTCGATATGCCCCATAGTCCTACTGCCGGCGCGGCCAACACGATCGCAAGCGCGGCAATTAAGCTTTGGCAAAACCATTTCTTCATTATTTAGCTCCTCTGATAGCATGACTTTCGGCCGCCTTAGTATTGGATTGCTTTGTACGCTCAATATACCATGGACCAACTATCCAGCCAATGAAGGTCTCACGACTGCTTGCCAGCGGGAAGAATAACCGCGAAATTGCTCGATGCCTAACTTGGCAAAGGTAATTGTGAGAAATAATATCTCTACGATATACTGGTAGTTAAAGGTAACGGACCCAATTGAGGCTATCTCATGAAATCCAATAGGCGCTACGTAGATAGGACAACTCATTACAGAGAGGGATTATCTGATGCAAAATCAAATTGTTACACCAGGCAATGTGCTCAAGAGCGATGGCTCCTTGTCGCAGCATGGGTACTCGACCCAAGCTGTGCTGGGCTTCAATCGGGATGGGATTAAAGCACCCTCGCATCGAATTAAGGAATGGGATTTCTACCAGGTTTCGAATGACCATTATTGCTTGCAGCTAACGATTGGGCATGTTTCCTACGCAGGGGATGTATCAGTGAAGCTATTTGAGTTTGAGACCGGCAAGCGATTCGATTTCTCAACCATGCTGGTCCTGCCGTTCAATCGGCTGAATATGCCATCATCTGCAGAACAAGGCGATTTAACCTATAGCAAGAAAGGCTTCTACATGCAATTTCAAGTAATCGAAGGCGAGCGCAGGCTCATCTGCAGATCGGAAGGCAGCAGCAAGTCACCGCCAATCGATATTGATATCCGGTTATCTCAGCCGGATCGCACGTCAATCGTGTTGGCAACGCCTTTTGATGACGACAAACGGTTCTTCTACTACAATCACAAAATCAACTGCATGCCAGCAAGCGGCTTTGCTCGAATTGGGGAGAAGGAATACCAATTCGAGTCCGATACAGCCTTTGGACTTTTGGATTGGGGCAGGGGTGTATGGCCGTTCAGCCATGAATGGTTTTGGGGAAGCGGCAGCGGTTATGTAGACGGCAAGCGGTTCGGATTTAATATCGGTTACGGCTTCGGGAATACGTCAGCCGCTACAGAAAATATTTTGTTCTATGACGGTACTGCGCATAAGCTGGGTCATGTATACTTCGACTTGCAAGGAAGCGGCGGATACATGGCTCCAAAAGTGTTCACGAGCGACGACGGGAGATTCGAAATGGCGTTCACACCTATCTATGATCGGCTCACGAAAACGAAGCTGTTGATCGTCGATACGCAATGCCACCAAATTTTCGGCAAGTTCAGCGGTAAAGCTGTATTGGACGACGGATCGACGATTACAGTCAAAGACTTGGTCGCTTTCGCCGAGCATGCGGTCAATCGCTGGTAAGCATTTTTCAATTCGTGATGTGCCGAGTCGTTAAGACGTCAATTCTTTACTGATCGTTCTCAATATGCTATATTGATAACTGGAGGGAGATATAAATGGCGAGAAGCAAGGAGTTTGAAGAGAATGCGGTATTGGATAAAGCGATGAGACTCTTCTGGGAACAAGGTTACGAGAAGACGTCCATGACCGATCTGGTCGAGCGCATGGGAATCCATCGAAGAAGCTTGTATGATACATTTGGAGACAAACATATGTTGTTTCTAAAAGCGATGGATCGTTTTGGCGAAAAAATCAATGCCGAGCTTAATTCTGGAATTAAACGTTCCAAGACTGCAACGGAAGCTCTTCAGTTTATATTTGGCTTCATGATTGATGGACAAGCAGACTCGCCTTCCGGCTGTTTAATGGTGAATTCCGCAGTAGAATTGGCAGTACGCGATGCCGAAGTTGATGCCAAGCTCACAAAGGCGTTTACAATAGCAGAGCAGCAACTCAAGGAAATTATTCTCTGGGGGCAGCGGGACGGCGAATTCACCACGGATTACGATGCCGGAGAATTGGCAGAATACCTGCATAATGTGTGGGTTGGTTTAAGGGCAATGGCAAGAATGTCGGTTTCCAAAGAAAAACTTCACGGTATCGCACATACATCGATGAAACTTTTAGAGAGGTGATCGTTTTTTTTTAGTTATATTAGAACGATCATTCTCAAAATACGACCGAAACTAACAAGGAGGAACCATTAATGTCTAAACAATCGAAGATGAGAGTTATGGTAATCGATAAATACGGGAAATTCCCACTCAGATCAACTGACATTCCAATTCCCGCAGTTGGCGAGCACGATATGCTGGTGGAAATCCATGCGGCCAGCGTGAACCCCCTAGATCTTCTTGTGCGAGATGGTAAAATCAATGTCCTGCTGAAATACGATATGCCCCATGTATTAGGATATGATTTTGCGGGCGTTGTTATTCAAACGGGAAGGAGGGTTACAAAATTCAAGGTCGGTGATGAAGTATACGGCCGATCAAGCAAGGGCGGAACCTTCGCTGAATATATCTCCATGAATGAAGACGATATTGCCCTAAAGCCACGCAACCTTACCTTCGAGGAAGCGGCGTCCATTCCATTGGTTGGGCTTACCTCCTATCAAGTATTGCATGAAAAATTAAAATTAAAGGCCGGACAGAGGGTATTGATTCAAGCGGGTTCCGGCGGAGTCGGTACTTTTGCTATCCAACTTGCCAAAGTGATGGGACTTTATGTCGCAACAACGACGAGCGAAGCTGGAGCCAAATTGGTCGAATCGCTTGGAGCCGATCGCATCATCAATTACAAAACGGAACAATTCGATGTGCTGTTACAAGATTATGATGCCGTCTTCGATACCAAAGGCGGAGAGACTTTAGAGAAGGCTTTTAAAATGGTCAAAAAGCAAGGTCAAATCGTATCCGTCGTAGGACCGCCCAATGCGCGCTTCGGAGAAGAGGAGCGGGTCGGCTTCGTCAAAACGAATCTATTTCGATTGGTTGCCCGGAAGATTACTAAATTAGAGAAAAAATATAAGGTCAAGTACAGCTTCCTGTTTATGAAACCAAACGGCAAACAATTAGAGATCCTTACCAAATGGATCGAAAACGATGAAATAAAGCCCGTTATTGATCGAATTTATCCTTTTGAAGACACCCAGAAAGCGATTGAGCACTCCGAATCAGGCAGAGCAAAAGGGAAGATCATCGTAAAAATCAAGTAACCGCCACTTTAAAACAAACCATGCTAAGGAGCGAATAATTATGAAAATTTCTGAACAAGTTGCTTTTGTCACAGGCGCAAACCGAGGTTTTGGCCGTCATCTGGCTATTGAACTTATATCCAGAGGAGCTAAGGTGTATGCCGCGGCTAGAAATCTGGAATCCATTGACATCCCGGGCGTAATTCCAGTCAAACTGGATATCACTAACCCGCAAGAAGTAGCTGAAGCTGCTGCTGCCGCAAAAGATGTAACGATTCTGATCAATAATGCAGGCGTTTCTACAGGCGCTTCCTTGCTTGACGGCGATCTCGATCACATCCATCTGGAATTCAATACGCACTTTTTCGGCACCTTATCCATGATTCGTTCTTTCGCACCTATCCTTGCGAATAACGGGGGAGGGTCCATACTGAATATTCTCTCCGCCTTATCTTGGTTAAGCACGGGAAGCATAGGAGCATATTCGGCTGCGAAGGCGGCAGAGTGGGCACTGACGAACGATCTGCGCATCAGTCTGTATCCTCAAAAAATTCGAATAGCCGGCCTGCATGTTGGATACATGGAGACAGATATGACCTCAGGCGTTAATGCACCTAAGTCAAACCCTGCGGAGATCGCAAAAATCGCTATTGATGGAATCGAATCCGGAAGCTTTGAGATTCTTGCCGATGATTTGAGCCGCATGATCCAAAGCGCGTTGGCCGGCGGTGTAGCTGCGATTTATCCGAATTTGGCATAACACAACACCATGCACATGCGTCTACGGGGCATATTCTGCACAGCCTAAGGACAGGAATTTATGACTAGAATGTCGAAGTTACTCCTAATTACTCATTTTCTGCATTATGGGGGGCTTTCGATGATTGCCGCAACGAAGATACACATCCCTTATGAACGACATACCTTGCTTGCTCGTGCCGATCTGCTTCGTCTGCTTGACGAGGGCATGGACGCGAAGCTGACGCTCTTATTTGCTCCATCTGGTTATGGGAAAACGACGGCGCTAAGCGAATGGGCTAAACAAAGCGGCAAGCTTGTCGCTTGGGTGTCACTGAGCAAGCAGGACGATGATTGGATCGCCTTCTGGAACATGGTCATCGTTTCGATCCAGAATCAGGTCGACGCCTTTGGCCTGACCGTGTTGCCTCTGCTGGCGGAGGGGCCTTCTGGATCTTCCGCATCGTTGGAGCCGGCGATGACTGCGCTGATCAACGAGTTGAACCAATTGCCGGACGAGCTGGTCGTCATGTTCGACGATTATCATCTGGCGACGATGCCGGCAATCCAGAAGTCGATGATCTACTTGCTGGAACACCTCCCAAACCATATTCATTTATATATTGCAAGCCGCAACGACCTCCCCTTCCCGACAGCAAGATTATTTGCGAAAGGCGAGATGCGGAGGATTACGATCGAGCAGCTGCGGTTCCGACTGGAAGAAGCCAACCATTTCTTCCGAGAGACAACGGAGTTGCGACTGTCGGCTGAGCAGCTCCATATGCTGTATGACCAAACCGAGGGTTGGATTTGCGGCTTGCGGCTTGCGGCCATTTCACTGAAACGAAGCGGAAATATGACGGAATCAATCCGTCAATTCAGCGGCCATCAGCAGCACATAGCCGATTACTTGCTGGAGGAAGTCATTCGTGATTTGCCGGAGGCGATGCGCGATTTTTTGCTGCAAACTTCCGTGTTAAGCCAGATGAATTATGCATTGTGCGAGGCGGTAACCGGTCAAGCGAGAGGTCAGCAGCAGTTGGAACAGCTGGAGCAGCTTCAGCTATTCATCATTCCTCTGGACGATGGGCGCAACTGGTATCGTTATCATCATCTGTTGTCTGATTTCCTGCAGTCGATGCTTGCTCGAAAAGAACCCGAGCTATGGGTTCAGGCGAATACGCGTGCTGCGCAATGGCTCGAACATAACGGGTATATTGTAGAAGCGGCGGAACATTATTTGGCGGGACGGCAATATGAGGATGTCGCTCGCCTAATCGAAGCGCATCTGTACGAGCTTCTTGGAGGCAAGAACACCGTCGTTGCTCGTTGGGTGATGCAAGTGCCTGAGCCATATATAGCGAGCCGACCGCTTGTTGAGCTATTTTATTTGTTCGTGATGGTCGGCGTTCGGCAGTTTCATCACATTCCGGATCGGGCGGAACGGCTTCGTATTCGTTTCGAAGCTTTGATGAATCAAATGGATGCTGACGTATGGCGTAAGACCATGGGGGACATCTATTATGTCTGCGGTACGGCTGCCTATGTGAAAAAAGACCTTCCGAGCACGGCTGACTATTTTATCCGTGGAGATACGTTTGCGCCCGCACACGAACAAAGCTTGTTTATTCAAGGCGGAAACAATAAGCATTATTCGGTTGAAGAGTTTGAAGACCATCTGAGCTACATTAACGATTACCAGGGTGCGGCACAATTTTTCATAAGAATGATCGAGTATTGGCGGGATCACGTTAACCATCCGTATGCGACGCCGATGTATGCTTCCTATGCCAAGGTATTGTACGAGTGGAATCGGCTGGAGGAAGCGGAGGAATGGCTGAACCGCGTTATGCATGCAGACGGATTTGATCCGGTTCCCCGCAATCGGTACCAGCTCGTTGTGGCTGCTTCTAGAATTCAGCATGCAAAGGGGAACTCACTAGAGGCAGCGGCGCTGCTAGAACAACTGAAGCTGAAGATTGATTCACCCGACTATGAAATCTTCATACGCAAAATCGAAGCGGAGCAGGTGAGCTTGGCGGTGCGCGAAGGCGATATGGCGTCTGCTCAGCGATGGTTGAAGCAATGCGGGATGTCGCACTCGGACGAAGCAACGCTGGACCAAGTTTCTGAACAATTGGCGCTTGTTCGCGTACTGGCTGCATGTGAACAATTCGAATGGGCGTTATCTCTAGCAGAGCGAATCTATCATCTGTTAAAGAAGGAAGACCGTCTGCGGGACCGCATTCACATTCTGATCGTACAAAGCATGACGTACTATCGCGACAACCAGATGGAGTCGGCGCTTGCGAAGCTGGGTGCCGCTTTGCGTCTGGCCAAACCTCAAGGGTTCATTCGCAGCTTCGTAGACGAGGGTTCCGCAATGGCAGGGCTGTTGTCTATTTATGTGCAGTCGTATGGAGACAAAGATGCGGGATCGATGGATGCATCAAGTTATGCGAGTCTCTTGCTGCAAGCGTTCCATGTTCATAAAGCACATCCGCGAATGAAAATCCGATGCTTCGGGCGTCTGCGCGTGGAGACAGAGAACGGCACTGCGGTCAAATGGCGAACGTCCAAAACCGAGGAATTGATGGCATTTCTCATTCATCATCGCGGCGAGGTGGTGAGCAGAGACCAAATTCTCGATTGTTTGTGGGGAGAGGTAGAGGTAGATCGGGCAGGGGCGCAGTTTAATACAACGACTCACTATTTGCGCAAAGCTTTAAGTCAAATCGGGCTTGAAGGTATCGTTCAGCACGTAGAAGGCGGTTACCGAATCGATATGAGCCAATTACACTGTGATCTTAATGAGTGGGATCGTTTGCTGGCCGCGCAGGCGCAAATCGACGACCTAAAGCTGCGTGACTATGCCGCTGAGCTTGTTCAATTATACGGAGAGGGCTATATGGCAAGCACTTCGTACGAATGGGCAGAGCCGGCGCGAGTTCTCCTGGAAAGCGAGTACGTCGCGAGCTTGCTTCGCCTTTATGAACGTGAGGAGAAGAAGGGGCAATACGCTGCGGCTGCGGATCTACTGCGGAAGGCGCTTGTTCATGATCCATTGAATGAGTCCATTCATGAACGGCTCATTCGCGTGCTGGTTTTGGCGGATGACCGCATTGCGGCGATCAAGCAATATGAGGCGTTAAGGATGCTGCTGCTGACGGAGTTCGGGATTGAGCCGAAAGAAACGGCCAGGAGAGTGCTGGAAACGAATTGAATCGATTTGCTCCATATAGGGAAGGGAGTATCCCAAAGTTATGAAAAATAACGGAGGGATACTCCTTTTCACTAGCACTTGTTTAGGATTTGTTTAGACTGGCTGTGATATGGTGAAGCAGAAATCGACAATTTTTTTGCCGAAAAGGTTGGAAAAAGTCGGAATATTTCTGGATTGTGTGAACATGAACAATACGGAGGTACCTATGAATGGAGCAAACCGTTTTGAAACAGAACATCAGAAGGGATGAATCCGATGAAAAAAAGAATTTTGAGTTTCTCGCTAGCGGCTCTATTGGGATTAAATGCTGCCTTTGGCTTTCCCGCTAACGCGGCAGCCAAGACTTCTGCCGACTTTACCGACCTGAAGGATTTGGATGCGGCAACGAAGGCGAAGTTCGACGCTATGATTAGCGCTGGAATTTTTGATGGCGTCAGCGATACGACGTTCGGGCTCAAGGATGAGATGAACCGCGCCCAGTTCGCAAAGGTTGCGGCATTGATTACGGGCATTGAAGTCAATAAAGATCTGAAGACGTCCAGTTTCAGCGACGTCAAGGCAGATGGTGCCAACGGTTATGCGTTGCCTTACATTGAAGCGATCAAAACGGCCGGCATTACGGCTGGTAATGGCGACGGTACATACAATCCGGCCGGAAAAGTAACCAAAGAGCAGTTGGCCGCGTTCTTGGTCCGAGTGTTAGGCAAGGACGCGGAAGCAAAAGCGAAGACTGGCGACGATAGTACGGTATCCGACTGGGCGCAGGGTTATGTCGCCCAGGCGTTGCAACTAAAACTATTATCAAATGGCGCGGACGGAAAGTTCGGCGGCCAAGCAAACGCAACGCGCGATCTGCTCCTTACAGGCGCATACGAAGCCAAGCAACAGTACGTTGCACCTGGCAAAGTGAGCCTCACGGGAGCGAAAGCGGCCGGAGCAAAGAAGATCAACGTGACCTTCAATAAGCCTGTCGACACACAAAAAGCGAAGCTCACTGTCTCGAAGGGGAGTGCCTCGGTCACGTGGTCGGATGATAAGAAGAGTGCTACCTTGACCTTTGAGGACAGTTTGGTGGCAGGGGAGTATACCGTTACTTTGTCTGGTCTTGATGCTGCGGATGTGGACAAGGTTACCGCAAGTTTGACAGTAGAAGCCGAGACAGTCACCAAGATTGAATTTGCCTCTGCGTCCGACACGCTTGCCAACTCCAAAGCGGTCGCTATTCCGTTTAAGGCTATCAATCAGTATGGCGAAACGGTTCAAGCTCCCAAACTAGATCTGTATACTAATGTTACTGCCAAGATTGATCTCGATCGTATGGCAGTCATAGCGGATACCACGGGACCGGGGATCGAGCGGGGTTCGGTTGTAACTATAACTTTAATTGCTACAGACAACCAGGTTACGGTCACTAAAAACTTTAAAGTTGGGGATGCACAACTTATTGCAAAGTTGGAATTGAGAGGCACGCTTCGTGATTCGAACGGACAAGAAGTAACGCAAGCTGAATGGACTCGTAATTATCATGTGAACTTCGATGCGTATGATCAATATGGTTATTTAATATTGCCATCATCGACTAACTTGTTGTCTGGGGTTAACTCCGTAGTCATGCCGTATCTTGCAGTTTCAATTGGAACGGTAGTCACGGCGCGTAATGGTGAACCAGGCACTTTCTCGGTACCTTTCACAATGCCGAGAGAGGGTTTGGTCGGGGAATATGCCATTAATCTTTACGGAGGCTTTTCGTCTGTCACGCTGAAATTCAATGTTGTGACTGAGCCGCCACAACCAACACCAGCACCAACTTCAACACCAAGACCGACACCAACGCCAACACCAACACCAACACCGACACCAACACCGCCGGCTTCGGAGCCAGCACCATTGTTGGATATTAGTAACATCTCTTTTGGATCTAATGGGCCAGGCTTCGGAAATATTGCGGGAGTCATTACGTTGCCAGCGGGGGCTAATCAGTTGATGATTAGCACGAGCAGTTCGTCATTTGCGACTCCTGAGGTCGGTGAGGTCATGTCCGGATACACGTCTTGTGCCATGTTAGGAAATATGCTTCAAGTATATTGTAACTACAGCTATAGTAGTGAAACGTATTATGTTGCATTGGCAGCAACGGATGCTTCTGGTCATGTGGTAGCATTCGCAACGACGCCCCCAATGAGTGGCACGCTAGAGGAAATTGAGCCTCAGCCAGAAGATGAAAATGTGACATTTATGCCGGTGCAAGCCGGATCTGTAACGCTATCATTAATATTTAATTCACCCGAACTGAGTGAAACAACGCTTCAGAATATATTGACTCTTATTAGTTCAGTTACTGTAGATAGTGGCAGCTCAAGTACAACGCTAACGGTTACTCAAGTTCAATGGGATACATTTATGCCAGGTATGCAACAGCTCATCATCACACTCGATCCTTCAACAGACCTTCTACCGAATGATACGATAAAGGTTACGTTCGCTCCGAGGGCCTTGATGGATTCGAATAATGTCCCTCTAACGACAACTGTATTCGAGACAAGCGTTACCGCACTCTGATTTTAGCTTACATTTGAGCCCAGCTAAAGAAGGTATTGTTGCTCAATTCTATTGAGAGCAATACCTTCTTTGTTGTATAAATGGGTTCTCCTATCAAGAATTTCTCCATAATCATTTCGTGGTTGTAAAATAAAATTCCCCTAGAAGTTCCTTCGATTGATAACTGCTTGGTGAAAGCTCTCTTTCAATAAAAGCTTTAATTTCCGACTTTTCAATATCATACATAACTTCAATTTCTTTAGAAAATAGCAGCTTTTCTTTTTCAAGCAAGTTAGAAAGGGATGGCTGTTTTTTGGGTTGTATTTCTTCCGTATTTAGAATTTGCTTTAGGCCATCAACATAGGACTCTAACGGACGGCTACCCGTAATTTTTACTCCTTTATTTTCCTCATTCATGATAACAATCGTCGGGAAACCTCTAACCCCAAGGCTTCTGGAGAGACTGAAATCTTCATTCAATAATGGTTGGCCTGTTTGTTGCTCAGCGTCTCTTACAATCGCTTCTCCATTAAGTCCAAGCTGATTGACGATGTCTATCATGATCGATTCATCCGCAATGTTTCGATTAAATGCGAACAGAGCTTCCCGTGATCGTCTTAAGTAATCATAGGCTAATTCATCGTTATAAATTTTTTGAATCACTTTAAAAACACGAGAAGGCGGGAAGGAGGATTGAACCGGATTGTCGAGCATCAGTGAACCGTCTATCGGCATGCGCGAATGTTGTCCAACCTCTCTCCAATGGCCGAAGACGTCAGCAGGTCCCGATATTCCGTTACGTGGGTCGACAGGCTTATCACTCCATTTTTCCAGCAATCCGCCCATAACCGTATGAAAGTTGAAATAATGTCCGTACTGCTCCTTAAACCGGCGAAGAACAGGATCAAGCGCCCAGCAGTGAGAGCAAATGGGATCCGTTACATAATAAAGCTCTATGGATTTATGTGGCTGCCCCAAATCGATCATTTCTATTTCATCTTCACCTGCAACTCCGCATACGCCCGTTTCTAAATCACAAATCATTTGATTATCGTTCGCCATTTTGTTTCCCCTCGCTGTGTTTAATAATTATATTCTAGCAACACAAAAAGTATCGGAACATCAATAGAACATTCTATTTGTCGTATATACAACACATTGATACAATTGTTTAAAAAGTTGGAGGTGCATGATATGACGCAATCCAAGACAGATCCCCGAGTTGTACGAACCCGCAAGTTAATCATGGACTCTTTTATTGAACTTTCAGGGAAAAAAGAATTCAAGGATATTACCGTTAAGGATATTACAACAGAGGCTAATATTAATCGCGCAACGTTCTATTATCACTTTGAAGATATATATGACTTGTTGAACAAGGTATTGTCGGAAGTTTTATTGATTAATTTGAATGCCATAGACTTCGAGAAGCGAATTAAATGAAGCATCAATAATTGATATCTTTGTGGCCGTAACGGATTTTCAGAAATCGTTATCTAGTCGGTGTCATAGAGGATACGATGAGACCATAGCCCGTATTATTAGGGAACAGCTTGAAATCATTTTCTACGGAATGTTGCAAAAGCAACATTCCGTAGAAAATGATAAATCTCCGAGAGTTACTGCTATCATTTTAAGTTGGGGCGTTTATGGCGCTTCCGTGGAGTGGAGGAGAAATAGTAAGGAATTACTGCCGGAGGAATTTATTAAGCCGGCCATTCCTTTTCTGATGTCTGGGATTAAACATGTATGAGACCTTGTTGCCTCATGCTTCCCACGGGAGGAAGCATGAGGCAAGCCCGGGGATGAGATGCAGCGATGGCATTCAACTATTCCTCAAAACCTCCATCCTCTCCTGCAAACCTTCCAAAACCTTGTTTGGCACCTCCCTAACCTTGATATCTTCACCTAGAAAAAGCAGCCAATTTGTTATTTCAGTCAATTCCTCCGCATGATGAACATTTATGAAAGTTTTTAGAATAGCCGTAGTTTGATAAGGATTCGTATAGGAAATGGAAATTTTTAAGGGATGGTACTTTTTAAACTGGGCAATCGCCTTTGGACCAAGTTCGAGGATGAGGTTAATCGTTTCTTCCTGCTTGCTTAGTTGTTCTACAATCTTTTTCTTGCTTATTCTTTTTTTCATGGGGTATGGTTTGACATCGGTGAGGTTGTCGACTGGAATAATCCGCCTCTTTTCCTCCACTAGATCGAAGCCTTCAATTTGCCAAGAGTTTTTTTCACGAAATAGGCGCATGAGATAGATAGGATAAGATTTTATTTCCCTACCTTCTTCAACGGTAACCACTAAGTAGCAGTCCATAAGAAGGTTTTGGATGAGTTGTTCCAGCATGGGATGGGGCAGATCCGATAGATCAAGCAGGTCAGGATTGTGGGGGTTGGTACCTTCGAAGAGCAAGATTTGATTTAACAGAACAAGATCATCTTGCTGGTTTTGAGAGATGAGACCGAGCAATTTTTCAGCTAAAGAGTGGCGGCTCTTGAGATACGGGAGTTGCAGATTTCGTGTGGCCATGAAGGCGATAAAAAGAGCCTTAATCTCATTGTCGGTAAAGCGGACAGTGGGCAGCACGGAGTTGTTCATCACAAAATAACCCCCGTCCCTCCCGACTTCGGCGACTAGAGGCATTCCCATTGCTTCGATTTCCCTAATATCTCTAATCGCCGTCGAACGGGAGATATTAAACTCCTGCATGATTTCCGAAATGGTAAAATGGGCGCGGTTGTTGATGTACCGCATAATGATGTTAATCCGTTCCACTTTTTTCATTGGGCCCTCTAAACAGTGTCATATTTTGACATGATTTATGTTTATTATAAACCCATCAGGTAACGAGATCAAAGGAGGAATGGAAATGAGTACGATTAAATGGGTAATGAAAACAACGTCTGCCGTCTGCCCATTTATGGCCGCTAAACAGTATCACGTTTTGACATGATTTATGATTATAATAGACCTATCAAGTAAACAAAAAAAGGAGTGTTGATTATGACCATGTATACCCTTGAGGAAAAAGACAGCTTTATCGTACTTGGTATTGGAACGGAACTGAAGAGCGATTACACGGATTATGCCGGCATGAACAAGGAGAAGGAAAACTTCTGGCAGGCAGTGGAGCAGGATGGAAGGCTTGACTCGTTAAAGGCCATTGCTGCGAACGACTACATCTTTGCTGTAAACGAAGCTGTAAATCACAAGATGATGTATTATGCGGGTGTTATGACAGAAGGAACGGTAGCGGAAGAACATAGAGTCATTCAATTCCCGAAGGGGCAATACCTCGTCGTTAAAGGTGAAGGGAATACAGCCGAAGAGATGAGCAATAAGCTTACCGGCATTGCCTTTGGCCAAGCCTTACCAGAAGCCCGAAATTTCGCTTATGTTGGCGGACCCAATGCAACGGTCGAGATGGGGCAGAGGGACGGCTTCGTATATGGGGAAATGTGGATTCCTGTTGTTAGGAAATAAACGAGCTCACAAAACCATTAGGAGGGATGAGAATGTCCTATATCGTTGACTTTAAAAATGTGTCTACGGTTGGTCTGGAATCTTCACCGGTAGCAGAAGCGCTTGCGGGACTGCGTGCGAATGAAGGCCGTTACTTTATGAACAAATATAAGCATGAATTTACGGTTGTACCAGCCAGCGAGAGCCAGGAGACGCTTGAATACGTACATCGAATTTTGAAAGAAGAACGTGATATCGAGTTTGCGGCCAAACCTTTAGAGACGTCGCAGCTTCAAGTGGAAAATATTAAATGGACCTTCGTCTTTTATGAGGATGGTCTAGCGGTTAACGTCTTGTATACGGTTGATGACCCTAAGAAACGGGCCGTTGGTTTTAAGCTATCCGAGGGGATGGAAGTGCCTAGGGAGTTGGAAGAGAAGAAGTTTAAATTTGCTAGACAGAAGTCCAAGTTGGCCGGGACAATTCGAGGTACGTTCTTTGTCATCAAAAGAGAATACTGAAGCAAACAACACTTAGAATGAAGCGACCACTTCTGTGCGTTCGATAAGCCCTTGCTCCCTGAGCAGGGGCTTATTGAAATAGATGACCAGCGACTTACGAACAATTTATTCTTTAGGCGTATTCATTCCGCATCACGGGCGAACAATAGAATTGGAAAATTCACCATGAGATGCGATGGGAATACGAAAGGAATAGGTTGTTTATGTGGAGTCAAATGAGGGATTGGATCAATAAGCGGTCGCCTGCCCAAGTGATTACCGGGTATTATTTAGTGGCAGTTATCGTATCGATTTTATTGTTCAGTATCCCGGCTGTTCGTAAACCTGGCGTTACCGTTACTTTTTTCGACACCGTCTTTACGGCCGTCAGTATCGTAAGCGATACAGGACTCGGCGTATTTAATGTTGCGGAAACCTATAGCGTATTCGGATATTTCGTCATTATACTCGTATTGCAATTCGGGGGTATCGGCATTATGGCGATGAGCACGTTTTTCTGGCTCCTGTTTGGCAGGAAAATCGGATTGCGCGAGCGCCGTCTGATCATGGTGGATAATAATCAGTTCGCTATATCGGGACTCGTCAAATTGGTTAAAGACATTTTGATCATTACCCTTCTGACAGAGCTCGTGGGGGCGCTCATCTTTGGATTTCGTTTCTTAAACTATTATGACACCTGGGAGGAAGCGTTTGTTCAGGGTTTGTTTGCGGCAGTCAGCGCTACGACGAACGCCGGAATGGATATTACCGGCCAATCGCTTCTGCCTTACGCGCACGACTACTTTGTGCAGCTCGTTACGATGGCGCTCATCGTGTTCGGGGCAATCGGATTTCCCGTGCTGATCGAGGTAAAGGCGTATATTTCCCACAAGCGGAGGAGGCTTGCAAACCGATTCCAATTTACGCTATTCACGAAGATAACGACATCCACGTACGGCATTCTCCTTGTTATAGGGGCTCTTCTTATTTGGCTGATGGAAAACCATCATTATTTTAGGGGCATGCCATGGCATGAAAGCTTATTCTATGCCTTGTTCCAATCGACAACGACAAGAAGCGCCGGGCTTACGACAATGGATATTAACGACTTCACAATGCCGACTCTGCTGCTTATGAGCGTCTATATGTTTATCGGGGGATCGCCTAATTCCGTGGGCGGGGGTATTCGTACGACAACCTTCGCTTTAAACATATTGTTTATTTATCACTTTGCAAAAGGAAACCGCTCCATCCGAGTATTTAATCGGGAGCTTCATCCGGACGATATATTGAAGTCGCTTGCGATCTCGTTGCTCGCGATTGTCCTATGTTGCTTATCGGTGATCACGATTTGCATGACCGACAGGCAGCATCCGCTTATTGCGATTGTGCTGGAGGTTTGCTCCGCCTTCGGCACGGTAGGCTTGTCTACGGGAATTACTCCGGAGCTCAGTATACTTGCGCAAGCCATTCTGATGCTTCTGATGTTTATCGGAAGAATCGGCTTAACGACCTGCTTATATTTCATTGGCGGCGGCCTAAACGATGCAAAGTTCCACTATCCTGTTGAGAGGGTAATGACGGGTTAAAGAAAAGGCCATCCCGCAAAGGATGGCCTTAAGCTTGTCGGTACAGACTTATGCGGTAGGATGGGGTACGCAGATGTCTCTTATGGCGTTCATTAATAATAACGCTGCCTTTCCCAGGAGGTTTTTATCTTTATAAACGATGCCAACGCCGAGGACGGGGTTCAGGTCGATGAAGGGTCTGATGACCGAGGAGCCCTCGAGTTCCAGGCCGCTGTAAATCGGAACGATGCCTACGCCAAATTCTGCCTTGACCATTTGTTGAATCACAAAGAAACTGCCAACCTCGATGCACGGGAAAACGTTCTGATCGGTAGGACAAAACGCCCTTTCCCAAAGCTCCCTATAGACACAAGTCGGTTCTTTGACCAAAACCGTTAACCCTGCTAGGTCGCTCGCCGTAATGCTTTCTTGGTCGGCCAGAGGATGATCCACATGTAACATAACTCCTAATCGTTCCTCGATCAGCGGCTCAAACTCCAGCATGAGATTCGCGGGCGGAGCCGAGCATATGCCGAAGTCCAGTTCGCCGGCTCGAACCCTGTCCATGATCGATTTGCTGCCGCCCACTTCCATCGTTAAATCCACTTTCGGACGAGTCTTGCAAAAGTCGGCTATAACGGTCGCCAGCTTCTGGCTTGCGATAGGTTCGATGGCGGCGAAACGAACCGATCCGTCATCACCGGCCGCGATATCGGAGACGGTCTGCCTCATGGAACCGACAGACTTCAGCAAAGACGAGGCCTCATGATGGAGCCATCGGCCGGCTTCGGTCACACTCACGCGCTTGCCGTCGCGCGCGAATAAAGAAACGCCAAGATCAGCTTCGAGGCGCTGAATCTGGAGAGTTACCGTAGAAGGAGCATATTGAAGTTCCTCGGCTGCTTTCTGAAAATGGCCAAGACGCACGCAAGCTTCGAAGGTTTTTAATGCTCGAAGATCCATTGTCATCACCTTTGGTTTAATAATTATGAACAATTCATTCATATAATTCAATTTTACAAAACATTCCCTCGAATGTACACTTGGGACAGCAAATGATTTGGGGAGAGGATGGAGCAATGGGGACGAGGTCGGCATTCAACGGGGTTACTTTGTGGGCATCACTTTTATTTGTCGTCATTCTTGGTTTTTCTCGACTCTCCTATGGCATGTTTTTGCCGGGGATCCAGAGGGAGATCGGAGGAAGCTACAGTCAACTGGGCCTATTAGGCACGGTCAACTTTATTGGTTATTTGATCGGAACCTTATGTCTATCGCCTCTGATCTCGCGGTTCCCGGATCGAAAGCCTGTCATTAATCGAGTGACCTGTTTCCTGCTCGGATTGGCTATGATTGGCTCGGCATTTAGTGATCATTTCGCTGAGCTCGGGTTATGGCGGTTCGTAATTGGCTTATTATCGGCCATCGCCACCGTGTTAGTCCTGTCTATTGCAATGGATGCCGTCCGACCGGCGGAAAGAGGAGTGGCGTCGGGTCTAATATGGCTGGGCGGTTCCGCCGGGATTCTAGTGACGGGTTTATTCGCCCCCTTCACCATAGACCCTTCACACTTGGAGGGCTGGCGGTATGCTTGGACGGCCATGGGCGTGATTGGCGTCATCGCCGCATTCGGTTTTGAGTTCGTTACAGGGAAGCGGGGATACGCATCAATACGCTCGAGCGCGGAATCGGATCCGCAAGACCAAGAACGCGTGAATGTGTTCCGTCTCTTGTTGAATCCGAAGAAGCTTTTGTTCTTAATCGGTTCTTATTTCTTCTTTGGCGCTGGATACATCATCTATTTCACGTATTTGATTCCCTACTTGGTGAGCAAAGGCATCCCGTCTCTCTATGCCGGATTGATCTGGTCTGGTATAGGCTTTGCGGGCTTATTTAACGGATGGATCGGAGGGAAGGCCATCGACCGCTGGCCGAGTGGATATACGCTTGCGTCGGGGTTAACATTGGGGACGATCGGTGTGATTGGCGTAACCACCAACAATATGATTTTTACGGCATTGGGTGCGGTTACGATTGGGCTGGTCTCCTTTATTACCCCTCCGCTGATGACGACCGCGCTTCTTCGGCGTCATGTCCCTCAACACGTTTATGCGGCATGCCTAAGCTTAGCCACTGCTTTTTTTGCTTCCGGGCAGATTATGGGGCCCATCGTTGGCGGCGTTGCGGTTGGAAGGTACGGTTTGCAATTCGGCGTCGCATCCAGCGCGTTCTTTATGGCGATAGCCGCTGTGCTGGCTGGTGTGTATGGACATCGACAACGACAACTCGAAAGCCAAGATGTTGCTCAGGAAATTAAAGTTGAACAAAGAGGAGAGACGACAAAATGTTGAATTCCGGTCATAACGGTTCGGCAATAAGGAAATTTTTTTACTCCGATAATATTCGGCTGTCTTATCTAGATTTTGGCGGGGATAACGAACGAGTGCTCGTGATGTTGCATGGGTATATGGCTAATGCAAGATCATTCTCGGAGCTGGCTGTGCGGTTCAAAGATTGGCGGGTTATTGCAATGGATCAACGAGGGCATGGTTGGAGCGACCATCCTCCTGGGAAGGAATACGCAAGAGAGGATTACGTCGATGACATTCTGAATCTGATTCAGTCAGAGCTTGGAGGGCAGCCGGTCACGATTCTGGGGCACTCCTTGGGCGGGTTGAATGGTTATCAGTTCGCGGCTCGTTATCCGGAATTGGTCAAAGCCGTTATCGTGGAGGATATCGGAGCGGAGATTAATGCCGACTTCTCCTTTGCCGACAAGCTTCCCTTCCGCTGTTCTTCCTTAAAGGAGCTGAGAGAATCGCTTGCAAGCGTAGGGCTCCGGGCGATCGATTATTTCGCCGAAAGCGTATTGGAGGATGAACACGGCTGGGGATTCCGAACGGATCTGAAGGGACTGCAAGTATCCGTTCCTAAGTCCAACGGCATATGGTGGGATGATTGGCTCGGCTCGAGATGCCCAATCCTGCTTATTCATGGCGGTAAAAGCTTCATTCTGGATACCGAGCAAGCAAGACGAATGGAAGAGCGAAGACCTGGCACCAAGCTCATCGTGTTCGAACAATGCGGCCACGGTGTCCACTCCGAGGATTTGAACGGATATTATCACGCAGTGAACGATTTTCTAATAGAACTAAATTAAGGGGAGGATAGGGTCCTTCCCAAGGGAGGGGGTCACATTAGGAGTGACGCCCCTGCATGGAACTACTACTATTCCACTTCGATGGCTTTTACCGTTTCGCCCTCGATTAATACGGGCTGGTAGTAGGTGGTGGTGGGCAAGTCTTTTTTGCCTTGTAGATTTTTAATGACCCAGTCCGCTGCGTCGCGTCCCATTTGTTCTTGGGGGTGCGTTAACGTCGTGAGCTGGATATTCGCGTTTTTGGCGATATAGGAATTGTCTTGGCCAATGATGGATAGCTCGTCCGGAATGGAAATGCCCAGTTTTCTGCAGACATGTACGACTTCCAAGCCTACCTCGTCGTTGTAACACACAAGCGCAGTCAATTCCTCCCGATTGTCGCTCAGATACACTTCCAAGTTAGCGGACAAATCCGGCTTCGTCTCCGTATCGAAAGAAAGCACATGCTCTTGCTGGAACCGTAATTTGGCTTCTCCAAGAGCTTTGATAAATCCCTTCATTCTAAACTTGCCCTGTAAATCGTCCATTTTCGCGATGATGCCGATCTGGGTATGTCCTTTGGCAATCAGCTCTCGGGTTGCAAGATAGCTGGACTGCACGTCATCCAGACAGAAGAAAGGAACTTCCAATTCTTCATAATAGGCATTGATCATCGTGAAAGGAACCTCTTGTTCCTTAAAAGACAGGTAATAAGCAATATTGGGGTTATATACATTGCTTCTGGTAGGTTCAATAATCAGTCCATCCACGCCGTAGGACAACATCATTTCCAACGCCTTTTTTTCCTGGGCGATATTATTATTCGTACTGGCTAACAGCAAGGAATAGTTATCTTCATTTAATCGGCTTTCAATGCCGCGGATAATGGAGGGGAAGATGTAATCCGAGATATATGTCGTGATGACGCCGATCGTTTTATTCGTGGCCTTCGCGCCCGTTCTAGAACGGTATTGGCTGCTGACGTACGTGCCGGAACCCCTCTCGCTTCGCAAGAACCCCTCGTTTTGCAACTCGAGCAAAGCTTTTCGAACCGTCTGCCGGCTAACGTTATAGCTCTCCTGCAAAGCAAGCTCCGAAGGGATTTTCTCTCCTGCTTTGTACGTTCCAGAGAGGATATCGCTTTTGATATCTTCAATAATGAGCTGGTACTTCGGCTTCATCTATTTCACTTCTTTCATTATTGGCTAAAAAGTTGTACGTACATATTCTAGCATGAATTGCCTAGAATGCAAATACAATGGCCTCAATTGCGATTTCAATGGTACAAGTTCCGTGCATGATCTGAGGAATCGACCATGATTAGGCTAGTAAAGGCGGGACAGTGACTCATGTTAGTATAACTATTAGACTATATTGACAAATGTACGTACAGAAAATATACTAAGGCTGTCAGTGAGAGAAAGCGCCTTCTTCCGGTCGAAGATAGCGATAGGAGCGGGGTCATATCGTGTAAACCGCGAACAGAGAGGGGATATATGTGATCATGAATCATGTAGACTTGAAAGAAGCGATAACCGAGGGTGAAACTTCGCTCGGTATCGAATTCGGATCTACGCGGATCAAAGCGGTGCTAATCGATCGTCGTTTCGAGACGATCGCATCGGGAAGCTTTGAGTGGGAAAATCGTTTGAAAGACGGATATTGGACATACAATCAGGAAGATATTATTACAGGCCTCCAAACCGCTTATCGCGAAGTGAAGCAGAAAGTACAACAAAAATACGGAGTTACCCTTCAGACCGTCGGATCAATCGGGTTTTCCGCTATGATGCACGGCTATATGGCATTCGATAGCACAGGTGAACTGCTGGTACCATTCCGGACTTGGCGCAATGCAACGACCGGCGCGGCAGCAAGAGAACTAACGGACTTGTTCCAATTCAATGTTCCCGAGCGATGGAGTATCGCCCATTTGTATCAAGCGATATTAAACCAAGAGGAGCATGTGCCTCGCATTGATTTCGTGACGACGCTGGCTGGCTATATCCACTGGCTGCTGACTGGCAATAAAGTAATTGGCATTGGAGATGCTTCCGGCATTTTCCCTATAGATGAGTCAACCCATAATTACCATCCAACGATGGTTAAGCAGTTCGATGAGTTAATCGCGGCGAAAGGTTATCCGTGGAAGCTTAACGATCTTCTTCCGAAAGTGAACCTATCCGGCGAGCAAGCTGGCGAGCTAACGGGGGCGGGAGCTGCCGTTCTGGACCCGGCAGGAGATCTGCAGTCCGGCATTCCGTTCTGTCCTCCTGAAGGCGATGCCGGCACAGGCATGGTAGCGACGAATAGCGTCAAGAAGCGTACGGGAAACATTTCCGTGGGAACTTCTGTTTTCGCAATGATCGTACTCGAGAAAGAATTGTCCAAGGTGTATCCGGAGATCGATATGGTCACGACGCCGGACGGCAGTCCGGTCGGCATGGTGCATGCGAACAACTGCTCCAGTGATCTGAACGCTTGGATGGGACTGTTCCGTGAATTTTCAGAAGCGATGGGTTTCAATGTGGATTCGGGCAAATTGTTCAGCGTGCTGCTGGGCAAATCTCTTGAAGCTGATCCGGACGGCGGCGGTTTGCTTAGCTATGGCTATCTCTCGGGCGAAAATATTACGGGATTGGATAAAGGCCGCCCGTTGTTCGTTCGTTCGCCGGAAAGCAACTTTAATCTGGCCAACTTCATGAGAACGCATCTATTCACGGCTTTCGGAGCGCTCAAGCTGGGCATGGACATTTTGACGGAAAACGAACAGGTGGCTATCGACAGCATCTTGGCTCACGGCGGACTCTTCAAAACCCCAGTGGTCGGACAAAAAGCGTTGGCCGCTGCACTGAACGTTCCGATCTCGGTTATGTCCACGGCCGGGGAAGGCGGGGCATGGGGCATGGCACTTCTTGCTTCGTACATGACGGGCAAGGATCAAGGGGAGAGCTTGTCGGACTTCCTCGAGCAGAAAGTGTTCAAAGATGCCGAAGGACAGGAGATTGCTCCTGACGCCACGGATGTACAAGGTTTCCAAACCTTTATCAAACGATATCAAGCGGGTCTTGCCATTGAACAAGCCGCTGTAGACCATCTGCTAGAGAACGGGAGGGACTAACGTTGTTAGAACAACTGAAAGAAGAGGTATACGAAGCGAATCTGGACTTGCCGAAGCACGGACTCGTGAAATTCACTTGGGGAAATGCGAGCGCCGTCGATCGGGATAGCGGCCTGTTCGTCATTAAACCGAGCGGAGTCAGCTATGAAAAGATGAAGCCGAGCGACATGGTCGTTGTAGATCTAGACGGCAAAGTGGTCGAGGGTGATATGAGACCTTCCTCCGATACTGCGACTCACGCCGTATTGTATAAGCATTATCCGCAAATTGGCGGCATTGTGCATACGCATTCGACTTGGGCAACCATCTGGGCGCAAGCGGGACTCGATGTACCCGTCATGGGAACGACGCATGCGGACACCTTCTATGGCGCCGTGCCTTGCGCGCGGTTCTTGAACCAAGAGGAAGTTGACCGTGGATACGAAGCGGAAACGGGTCACGTTATTATCGAAACGTTCGAGCAGCGCGGTTTGGATGTCATGGCGATACCAGCCGTCCTGCTTCAGGGACATGCGCCTTTCACTTGGGGGAAAGACGTGAAGTCGGCGGTCGTGAACAGCGTCGTGCTGGAGGAAGTGTGCAAAATGAATCTGTACGCGCGGCAATTGAACCATTTTGCCAAAGAGCTTCCGCAAGGCATTCTGGATAAGCACTACCTTCGCAAACACGGAAAAGACGCCTACTACGGGCAGAAGTAATAGCACTAGCCATTATAAAATACAGAAAAGAGGATGATTAAGATGTCAGTAACAGCAGCTAAACAATTTTGGTTCGTCGTAGGTTCGCAGCATCTGTACGGAGAAGAAGCGCTCGCTGAAGTAAAAGCTCATGCGCAGACGATGACGGACGCCTTGAATAATAGCGGGGTTCTCCCTTATCCGCTTGTCTTGCAAGATCTGGCGGTAAGCGCGGATAAAATTACAAGCATTATGAAAGAGGTCAACTATCGCGACGAAGTGGCGGGTGTCATCACGTGGATGCATACGTTCTCGCCTGCAAAAATGTGGATTCGCGGTACGAAATTGCTGCAGAAGCCTCTGCTTCACTTGGCCACCCAGTTCAATGAAAGCATTCCTTGGGCAACGATCGACATGGACTTCATGAACCTGAACCAAGCCGCTCACGGCGACCGCGAATACGGCTTCATCAATGCCCGCCTGAAGAAACAAAACAAAATCGTTGTAGGCTACTGGGAACGTGCGGAAGTGCAACAGCAAATTGCGGATTGGATGGACGTAGCGGTTGCTTATAACGAAAGCTTCAACATCAGAGTAGCTCGTTTCGGCGACAACATGCGCAACGTTGGCGTAACGGAAGGCGACAAGGTCGAGGCGCAAATTCAATTCGGTTGGACTGTCGACTACTATGGCATCGGCGATCTCGTACAATACGTGAATGGCGTTACGGAGCAGGAAATCGATGATCTGATGGGCCAGTATGCGGAGCTCTACGACTTCGATTACGGCACGAACAGCAAAGAAGCTTGGGAAGCAAGCGTCAGAGTTCAAGCAAGCTATGAAATCGCCTTGAAACGTTTCTTCGACGAGAAAGGTTATAATGCCTTCACGACAAACTTCGAAGACTTGCATGGCATGAAACAGCTTCCTGGTCTAGCCGTCCAACGTCTGATGGCGCAAGGCTACGGTTTCGCCGGCGAGGGCGACTGGAAGACGGCTGCGCTTGATCGCTTAATGAAAGTGATGAGCCGCAATCAAAACACGGGCTTTATGGAGGATTACACGTACGAGATGGCAGCCGGTCAAGAAGCTATCCTGCAGTCCCACATGCTCGAGGTAGATCCGTGTCTGGCAAGCAACAAGCCGAAAATTATCGTTTCCCCGCTCGGAATCGGCGATCGGGAAGATCCGGCACGTCTTGTATTCGACGGCAAAGCTGGCGAAGGCGTCGTAGTATCCATGGCTGACTTCGGCACTCATTATAAATTGCTGATCAACGAGGTTTCCGCATTCGAACCGACGGTTCCGGCTCCTAACCTTCCTGTCGCTCGCGTCCTATGGACGGTGAAGCCGAACTTCCAGGATGGCGTAAGAGCTTGGATCGAGAATGGCGGCGGCCACCATACGGTCGTTTCCTTGAACCTCACGACAGACCAAATCGTTACTTATGCCAAGCTGGTTAACTTGGAATACGTTGTAATAAAGTAATCTATAATTAAGGCTGAAAGACCGTTTCTTTCGTAAATGGGCGATTGTATCCCTATTTACGAAGAAACGGTTTTTTTTAGAATAATCTCATATGCAAGAAGGGTATTCGGATTATTCTTACTTGAATTTCACCAGTCAAAATTTTCTATTTAAGTCGTTTTTGGTATACTATTTGTAGATAAGAGGATTAATTTTGGAGCTGGAGGATGGAAATGTCCTATATCGTTGATTTTAAAGATGTGTCTACGGTTGGTTTAGAGTCTTCGCCTGTTGTAGAAGCGCTTGCTGGTTTACGTGCGAATGAAGCCCGTTACTTTATGACCAAATACAAGCATGAATTTACGGTTGTACCGGCTAGCAAAAGTCAGGAGAGCCTTGATTATGTGAACCGAGTTTTGAAGGAACGTGATATTACGTTTGCGGCCAAGCCTTTAGAAACGTCGCGTTTTCAAGTGAAAAATATTCAATTTACCTACGTCTTTTATGAGGACGGGCTTTCGGTCAATGTCATGTATACGGTGGATGACCCTAAGAAGCGGGCCGTTGGTTTTAAGCTTTCTGAAGGCATGGAGGTACCGCAGGAGTTGGAAGGGAAGTTTAAGTTTGCAAGGCAGAAGTCTAAATTAGCCGGAACCATTCGGGGTTCGTTTTTTGTGATTAAAGGGGAGTATTAGATAGCCGCCCTTTTTCAATGCTTGCACAACTAACCATTTTTTGCGCTTGCACCTTACGTTACGTCATGTTTTACAATGGAACTACCGGTACTTAGCTAGCACCAAAGAGTGGAGATGGTTCATGAAGAGAAATTGGAAGGTCGGAGATCTCGCCAAGTTGACGGGGCTTACCGTACGAACCTTGCGGTTTTATGATCAAATCGGATTGTTCTCTCCGTCCGGGCTAACGGAATCCGGCCACAGACTGTACAATGAACGGGACTTGTCGCGCTTGCACCAGATCTTATCATTGAAGGAGCTGGGCCTGTCGCTCGAGGAGATTAAGTCGGTTTTGGTTGGCGGGCAGTACAGTCCGCTTGAGATCGTAGACCTGCAGATCAACCAAATTAACGAACAAATCAAACAGCAGCAAAAACTTTTGGAGCAGCTCAGACATGTATCCAAGCTGATGCAGGGCAAGGCGGAACTAACGGTTGAAGATTTCACCGGCCTTCTGCAAGCGATGAAGACGGGATTTGACAAACCGATCCTAGAACGGCAAACGAGTTGGACGCGGCATTTGGACCTGTTGGGAGATTTTCTAGTTCAGGAAAACGGAATTCCGAAACATGAGGAGGATAATCAATGAACGAACGATTCGTCAAGCACGGCACTTTCGTCGTCGAGCGGACTTATGCCGCTTCGCCGGAGAAGGTTTATCAGGCCTGGGCCGATCCGATTGCCAAAGCCAAGTGGTTCTCGAAGCCGGATATCTTCGATTTCCGGGTTGGCGGGCGCGAGTACAGCAGCGGAGGGCCGCCCGAAGGACCGATCTTTACCTTCGACGCCTACTACCAGGAGCTTGTTCCCGAGCAGCGCATTGTTTACACGTACAGCTTGGATTCGGGGGACACGCGTATCTCCGTCTCGATTACAACGGTCGAGCTTATTAAGGTGGAGAGCGGTACGAAGCTGATTTTCACGGAGCAAGGGGCGTTCTTTGACGGGCACGATACGGCGGAAGTGCGGGAGCACGGTACAAATATCATGTTGGACGCACTAGGTAAAGCAGTGGATGGGGATGTAGAAGAGTGACTATAGGCGAAAATAAACTTATGGCCACACGCGAGTATGACGTTCCGCGGGAGCTCATGTTTCGGGCATGGACAACGCCCGATTGGTTAGCCCGATGGTGGGGGCCAAATGGCTTTACGAATACGTTTCACGAGTGCGAGATGAAACCGGGAGGCACGTGGCGGTACACGATGCACGGACCGGATGGCGTGGATTATCCCAACCATAACGTGTTTGTTGAGATCGTGCAGCCGGAGCGGATCGTGCTGGATCATCTATCCGGCCACGAATTTCGGGTGACGGCAACTTTCGAGGACCTTGAGGGCCGCACCAGGGTCACCTTCCGTCAACGTTTCAAAGAAAAAGAGGAGTTCGAACAAGCTAAGCCTTACTGCATAGAAGGCAATGAACAGAATCTTGACCGGCTTGGCAAGCTTCTGTCGGACTTGGCCTAATTATAAACATACGTGAGCGGAACGCAAAAAGCCTTAACCCTTCTAATGAAGCAGGGTTAAGGCTTTCGTTATTCATTAAGCTAGTCTTGTCTTGAAATCCTCATAGCCAAACTCTCGTACGACGCGGCAATTGCCGTCTTTGTCCTGCACGGCGATGGCCGGCAGCGGCATGCCGTTGAAGGTGTTGGTTTTGACCATGGAGTAGATCGCCATATCTCCAAACACGAGTCTATCGCCGTTCTTTAGAGGCTGATCGAAGGAATAGTCTCCGATGACATCGCCCGTCAGGCAGGTTGGACCGCCAAGCCGATAAGTGTAACGCTTCTCGCCTGCTTCGCCCGAACCGAAGAGCGGCGGACGATACGGCATTTCCAGAACATCCGGCATGTGACATGTCGCCGATGTGTCCACGATAGCGATCTCAATGCCGTTCTTATGGATATCCAGGACGGAGGTGACCATATAGCCCGCGTTAAGCGCGATGGCTTCTCCCGGTTCAAGGTAGACCTTCAAGCCGTACTTATCTTGCATTCGCCGAATGCAAGCCTCGAGTCGCGGGATATCGTAGTCTTCTCTTGTAATATGGTGACCGCCGCCAAAGTTGATCCATTCCATCTGCGGCAACCATTGCCCGAATTTTTCTTCGACCGCATTCAGCGTAGTCTCCAAAGCATCCGAGTTTTGTTGGCAAAGGGTATGGAAGTGCAGTCCCGAAACGCCCTCAAGCAGTTCAGGCCGGAAATTCTCAAGATTCACGCCGAATCTGGACCCTGGCGAACATGGATCATACATTTCATGTCCTTCTTGGGTCGAGCACTCCGGATTGATGCGAAGGCCCACTTTTCTGCCGGCTGCAAGAGCTTTCGCTTTATACTTCTCCAGCTGCGAGAAGGAGTTGAAAATAATATGGTCGCAAATGGTTATAATTTCGTCGATCTCGTCTTCACGATAGGCAGGGGCAAAGACGTGATTTTCTTTGCCCATTTCCTCGTGACCAAGCCGCGCTTCGTATAATCCGCTCGCGGTCGTGCCGCATAAATATTGTCCGATTAGGGGATACATCGCAGTCATTGAAAAAGCTTTTTGCGCCAGTATGATCTTAGCTCCCGTACGCTGCATGACGCCGTTCAAAATGGTTAGATTCTTCTCGATGAGCGCTTCATCGACTACGAAACAGGGTGTCGGTAATTCCTCGAACCGCATATTAACGAACAAGCTCCGGTTTTTTTGTATCTTCAGGCAATGCGTCAACTAGTACCGGGTTAAAGTCTTCTACCCATGGAAGTCCCCATTTGTTCAGTTCTTCCATGAATGGATCCGGATTGAACTCTTCAACATTGTATACGCCTGGTTTATTCCATTTGCCAGTCAAGACCATCGCCGCGCCGATCATGGCAGGTACGCCAGTTGTATAGGAGATAGCTTGGGAGCCCACTTCTCTATAGCACTCTTGGTGATCGCAAATATTGTAGACATAATAAGTTTTGTCTTGGCCGTCTTTTTTGCCTTTGAAGATGCAGCCGATGTTCGTTTTGCCAACCGTACGTGGTCCCAGGGAAGCTGGGTCCGGCAGGATAGCCTTAAGGAATTGAAGCGGAATGATTTGTTTTCCTTCGTATTCGATCGGCTCGATGGAAGTCATTCCTACGTTCTCAAGCGCCTTCAAGTGCATGAGATAGCTTTGGCCGAAAGTCATGAAGAAACGGATACGTTTCAGTCCAGGCATGTTTTGCGCAAGGGATTCAAGCTCTTCGTGGTAAAGCAAATACATATCTTTCTCGCCGACTTCAGCAAAGTTATAGCTGCGTTTGATTTCCATCGGTTTCGTTTCGATCCATTCGCCGTTTTCCCAGTAACGTCCGTTAGCGGATACTTCGCGGATGTTGATCTCCGGGTTGAAGTTCGTCGCGAACGGATAGCCGTGGTCGCCGCCGTTGCAGTCTAGAATATCGATATATTCGATTTCGTCAAAATAGTGCTTCAGCGCATAAGCGGAGAATACGCCAGTTACGCCTGGGTCGAAGCCGCTGCCGAGCAGAGCTGTGATTCCAGCTTGTTCAAAGCGCTCGCGGTAATCCCATTGCCATTTATATTCGAACTTCGCCGTATCTTCCGGCTCATAGTTAGCTGTATCCATATAGTGAGTCTTAGTAGCCAGGCAAGCATCCATGATCGTCAAATCTTGGTAAGGCAGAGCTAAGTTCATGACGATATCCGGTTTGACTTCGTTAATCAGAGCGATCAACTCGTCTACGTTGTTTGCATCGACCTGTGCTGTCGTAATTTTGGTTTTGCCGCCGTCCAATTTCGCTTTCAGTTCATCGCATTTGGACTTCGTACGGCTGGCAATACAAATTTCTTCGAATACTTCGCTGTTTTGAACGCATTTATGAATTGCTACTGCTGCTACGCCGCCGGCGCCAATGACTAGTGCTTTTCCCATTTTTCGATCTCCTGACCCAAGTAAATTTTTTTCGATTCTAAAAAAACCAACAAAAAAAGCAAGCGAAACACGCACCCATGCGCATCACACTTGCTTTGATATCGTCAAATAGTAAAAGTCATTTCCAATAAGCATGACCGGACAAAGCTCTTGCGCGCTCGTCAGTCAGCCATAAAACGTATCGTTTCATGGAAAGGCTCTACATATTCAAATATATCATGTTAGGATCAGAGTCTATATAGCAAATAATTACTTTTACCACTCTTATTGACCGTTTCACAAGTTGATGTGCATATGCACTTGGTTGTAAAGTAACCAACTTATAAAATTTGAGCTTTTAACTCAATCAATAAAGCAACGAAAGTTGCCAATCGGCATTTGACCCGGCTGTCCGTATGGCCTTAACTTCTTGGTGGAAGTGGTCAAAGATTATCTGCTTGGAAAGATCCTAGATACATTGAATATTAGCTTTCCAAAAATCATGCTCCTTCATAATAGCAGGATAGTGTTTCTGGAGCAATATAAATTTTTAGGAATCGCATATTTTTTTTCGCGATGTCTAAATCTAAATAAGATTGCAGCGCTTGACAGTCGTTCAAAGCATCTAATAAGATAGTTTTATGACTATCAAACAATCGACGGTGGACGACGACAAGCGGGCAAGAGTCTTCAAGGCGCTAGCCGAGAAGAAACGCATAGAGATGGTTCGGTACCTTCAGGCCGAACCCGACCGCAACAACTGCGGAGAGATCGCAAGGGCGATGGGGATGGATAAATCGAATGTCACCTACCATCTGAAAATAATGTATGAAGCTGATTTAATTCGGTTCGTGCGGGAAGGGCAGAACAAGAAGATTTTTTTGCGTAAGGAGCAGATTCAAACGATATTGCCGGGGTTCTTGGAAAGCCTATGATCAATGAGGATGACCGAGTTACCTTCTTTTTTGACCCGATAGTTAAAAAGTTTTAAAACTATTTAAACTTACCGTTCGTCCATGATTTACGACAGTTAAATCAATATGAGGGAAAGAGTGATCAAAGCTATGATGAACCGTAAAATCCTGTTGCGCTCCCGTCCGCAAGGCTGGCCGACGGATGAAAATTTTGAATTCCAAGAAGCGCCGTTGCCGCAGCCCGGAGAAGGCCAAGTGCTCATCCGAGCCATCTATTTATCTGTGGACCCTTATATGCGGGGGAGAATGAGCGCGGCTAAATCTTATGTCGAGCCTTATCGGATCGGGGAGGTTATCGAAGGTGGGGGAGTAGGTGAAGTTGTCGAGTCCCGTTCGGACAAGTTCAAGCCGGGCGACAAGGTATTGGGCATGCTCGGCTGGCAGCTGTACGGTGTAGAGGATGCGGATAAACTCCGTAAGATCGACGAGCGGATAGCTCCGATCTCAGCTTATCTCGGTGTTATCGGCATGACGGGGCTGACCGCTTACTTCGGCTTAATGGACATCGGTCGTCCGAAGGCCGGCGAGACCGTAGTCGTATCGGGCGCCGCGGGAGCGGTTGGCTCCATTGTCGGCCAGATCGCCAAGATTCAAGGCGCTCGGGTCGTGGGGATTGCAGGCTCCGACGATAAGACGGCTTGGCTGACGGAGCAGCTTGGTTTCGACGCCGCGATCAATTACAGGACGACTCCTAATCTGAAGGATGCTTTGGAGAAGGAATGCCCGCAAGGCGTAGACGTCTATTTCGACAACGTCGGAGGAGATATTACTGACGCGGTTATCAGCCAGTTGAACGATCATGCGCGTATTGCGTTGTGCGGCTCTATTTCCGCCTACAACGATTCGGAAGGTAAGGACATCGGCCCTCGGGTTCTAGTCAAACTAATCAAGACTCGTTCGCTTATGAAGGGTTTTGTCCTGGGGGATTACGCTGACCGTTTACCGGAGGGAGCGAAGATGCTCGGGCAATGGCTGTCCGATGGCAAGCTCAAATACGAAGAGACGGTTATCGAAGGATTCGATCGCATGCCCGAGGCACTACTCGAGCTCTTCAAAGGCACCAACATCGGCAAAATGCTCGTGAAGGTTGGGTAATAACATCCATGAGAAGTCTCTTTCTTGGAATTGGACATTAAGCAACACTAAACGCACCTCTTAGAATAGACATTGGAAAAACCGCGGGTTATTCCGATAATAGTTCTAGGGGTGCATTTTTTATGGCCACTTCAATAACAATTAAAGAGGGAATATCATGGAATGGAACGCAGGACCTATATATAGCGCAATTGTAATCGCATTGATTATACTTATTTATTCCAGAGAATACGGCGGTATACGAACCATTCAGAACAAGATGTTTCGAATCACCTTGACGACTACGATTGTTTCTATGATCAGCATATTAATTTCGGTAGCGTTAAATAGGGAGATGACCCGGTTCCCGCTATTCCTAGTCGAATTATTCAATGTGATGAGCAGAGTTTCAATGACGGTTATTGCGCCGCTCTTCTTTTATTACACGATTTCGATTATTTGGACGACTAAAGAAGTGTTTTTCAGGTGGATACGATTTACCGTTTGGGTTTATATCCTTTTTGCGCTGATGATTATGAGTTCGCCATTTTCAGGCATTATTTATACCATTTCGGATGACCACACCATTGAAAGAGGACCGTTGTATAACTTAATGTACGCTGCGCCTGCTTTCTATATTGTGCTGCTTCTCGTTTTATTGTTCTTTACGCGTCATAGACTTTCACGAAGTTTGAATCTTGTTATTTTATCATTTCCCGTGCTGTGCCTCATCTTCGTAACGATTGAATTTATTTATCCTAATTTGCTCATTTCGAGTACTGCAGCAACTGCATCGTTGGTGATTTCTTATTTGTACATTCAAAACAAAAAAATTCTGGAAGATGATTTAACAGGGACGATGAACCGGCGTGCATTCGTCAAAGTAGTAAGCATGCGTTTAGAGGATAAGAGTCCGTTTAAGATTATTGTTGTAAGCATAGACGAATTTAGAAGCATCAATAATCATTATGGCGAGCAGATCGGGGATCGCCTTCTGCAAGAAGTGGCTCATTATTTAATGAACGTGCAGCCCAATGCGCAAGTGTTCCGCCTCTCGGGTGATGAGTTTGCGCTATTAACAACGGTTACCGAGCAGCGGCAGCTTATTCGAACGCTTAGTAACCGGTTGTCTCAGCAGTGGGTCATAGAAGGAATGAATCTTTTTATTCGCGCTACGATTGCCGAGCTCAATATTCCGGAAGTGACGGATACGCTCGAGGATACGGTTCATGTGCTGGAATACAGTATTCGCGAGGAAAAATCACTTCACAAGAATAGTGTGATTACGATTAATAGTGACGCGTTAGACCGTATGCATCGCAAAAATAAAGTATACGAGTTTTTAAAACAAACGCTTGAAGGGCGAGAACTGGAGATTGTGTATCAGCCTATTTATCACGTTGAAACCGACAGTTATCCTGTGTTCGAAGCATTGGCAAGACTCACTTGCCCGGAACTTGGACCGATTTCTCCACTGGAATTCATTGCAATCGCGGAAGAGAAAGGACTTATTAACCAATTAGGCGAGGTTTTGCTGGAGCAAGTATGTAGAACGATCAGAAAGCTAGAGAGCAGCGGTACTCCGTTTCAGCATATTAATATTAATTTCTCGCCTATACAAATGATGAATGACAATATCGTTTCGGAAGTAGAACATGTGATTCGGAGAGAACAAGTAGATCCGTCTCGCATTCATCTGGAAATTACAGAAAGTGTAGTGATCGATAATTTTGACAAGATTAGCAACATTATGAATGGCTTCAATCGTCACGGTATACATTTTAGCCTTGATGATTATGGAACGGGTTATTCTAACTTGTCCAACATTATTCATTTACCTTTCAAGGGGATCAAGATCGATAAATCCTTGTTGTATCGGGCTTCGGATAGCCAGACTACTTTCGTCATCATTCAAGCTTTATCTCGCTCTTTCCAGCAAATCAATAAACATATTGTGATTGAAGGCGTTGAGACGGAGGAGCATATTAAGCTTGCTCGTGCGATTGGTTGCGACTACTTGCAAGGTTATTATTTCGCTAAGCCTATGACAACTGAGAATCTGATTGTTTTTTTGAAGAGTAAGGCTTCACACTTATAAACCACAATCAACCCCTGCAGGCCTTGCGCTGCGAGGGGTTGATTTATTTAGCATGGGATTAAGGGTTAGTGCTTGTTCAAGGGCTAATCAAGCAGCTTCAGCTCTTTTGCTTGCATAATTGCTTTCGTTCGGCGGTTTACCTTGAGTTTGGCGAATATATGCTTCACATGCACTTTGACGGTGCCGGCCGCAATGACGAGCCGTTCGGCTATTTCTTTGTTGGAGAGCCCTGCAGCAAGCAGCGCCAGCACTTCCAGCTCGCGCTCGGTCAATGGCTCCTCTATCGCTTCAGCTTGCTCTGACGTTACTTCTACTTCACTATTCACGGAGGAAGCTTCCTCTTCCGATGATTGACGCAACACGCACATCATCAGCGCTTGGGAGGCCATTGCGAGCAGCACCCCGGTTTGTGCCGCATCGAGTACGCCGGTCGCGAGGCGATTCTCCAGGAAGAGCACGCCGAGCAGCGTACCGTGAATCTTGACGGGCAAGCAAAGCATGGACTGCGGGCGATGCAGCGCCATGTATGGGTTGCGAGTGACCCAACTGTCTGGCTCGCCGTTGTACGTAACGGTCTCTTGCGTCCGGTAGACGTATCTGACAATGCCCTCAGGCAGCAGCGGGCTGCCTTGCAGCTCGCGTTCGACGGCGACAGCAGCTTCATTCGGCTCAGCGTAGACTTGGATACGCAAATCGCCGTCGTTCGCTGACAGCAGAGCCCCTGTGCCGGCGCCGGCATAGGTCATAATGACTGTTAACAGCTCGGCAAGCATAGCATCGGCGCTATCGCGTCCGGTAATGACGCGAGTTGCTCGGAGGATGGCGGCTAATTCGGCTTCAAGATCGGAGGCGGGAGTTTCCGGCTTATTGGCAGCCGCCGCTTCGACGGGCGTTAATTGTGCGTCTCGCAAACTGTCATGGCCGGCTTGCAGCTTCAGCTCTTCCCGATTCCCGCTCCGTTTATTGGTGAGCTGTGCAATCTTCCTAGGCAGCTCCCATTCCGAATAACCTTCAAGCGCTATCCGCTCGTAATGGCGAGCGGACGCATCCCGTCGTCTGCGCTCGTAGAACCTTCCGGCCAGCTCGCCGCCGAGCGCCTTAACGCGCAGATCGCCGTATTCGTAGGCCTCCCGAAGCGCCGTATCGTATAGCCGTTCAGCGTCTTTAATTCGTCCTCGCGCTTCGGCGTAGGCGGCATGCAGCAGTGTGCAACGCGCCCGGAAGTTGGTCTCGCTGCCGTCCGCGAATCGGCGGAACCGGCGCAGCAGCTTTTGGATGCGGGCAGCTTTGACGCGCTGCGGCGCCCTTCCATCAGCTGTGCAGGAGCCAATCATGGAGAGCGCTTCGTAGAAGCAGCATTCCGGCATATGGGGAAGATGGGTCGCATACGGCTCGTGTGGTCCCGCTTTGGCGCTCCATGCCTCGGCTTCCTCGTAGCGCCCTTCTAGGTAGAACAATTGCGCTTTGTAAGTGCTGTACTGGTAAAGCGTCGTTGCAGCTGTTTCCTCTTGTCCGATGCGGGCGAGAAACGCCTCTTCCGAGAACCGGCCATCGTTGAAGGAAACCGGTGATTCCGTTCTTCCCTGCAGCGCGGCGATCCATTGCTCATATAAAAAGAAGTTTTGCTGCACGAACTCGTCTTTTGTTGTCTCCAGCACGGTCAAGTACTCGGCGATGACGCGCGCCATTTCGCTAAGCGAGCTGCGCGTATACAGAGAATTGACGTGGCCGCCCATTGCGTAGCTGGCAAAAATATAATTCCCGGCGTTCATGCCGTGACGCATCGCCTGCGGCAAGTAGTAGTCGGTTTCGCGGGCGTCTCCGGCAAAAATGCTGCTGACCGCGCTGTACATGGTGAACGCCATGCTGCTAACCGAAGCCATGCCGCTGCTTTCGGCGAGTTGGATGCCCAGCCCCCCGAGTCTCCGGGCTTGTTCATGATTGCGCCATGCGGTTTCCGCAAGCATCCCGTAAGCAGAGATGACGACCGCTGTGAGCGGCGATTGGCCGCCGCGCAGCGACAACCTTAGCGCTCGGCTCGTCAACATAAAGAAAATGCTTTTGTCCGTAAAAAAGCTGGATGGCACAATAGCCGCGATTTGTCCTAATGCAGCGGATAGCTGCGGATCGGTCATCTCAGGCAGTAGATGCGACCGTTTCCGTGAGCGCAACAGCAGCCAGTTTGTTTTCCACTTCTCGGTTAGAAGCCGCAGCGGTCCCGGGTCAGAAGACAGGCGAATACCCAATTCAGCTAAGCTATGCAGCCCAAGCGCCGTTCCTTCGGCATATTTACCTTGATTAATCAATTGCATAATGCGAATCATTCGAACGCGGCTGCGTTCAATCGGGTTGCGAGCCCGTGTAAGCAAACGTTCAATCCGTTGCAGCGAATCTTCCGACTGGCCGCACAGATAAGCGCATTCCGCCAAACGGGCGTGCAGCTCAAAGCATAATTCAAAGCGGTTGTTCCAATGCTGCTCCTTCAGTAACGAAGTTCCGTGAAAGAAATATCCGAGCGCGGCGTCATAGGCCGAAGAAGCCAATGCGTGATTACCGGCCTTTAAATTCAGTACGGCGAGCGACAGCCTCTCTTCGTCGCCGCGCAGCAGTTCCGCGCCGCGATTCATATGCAGCACCTGTTCGAACAGAAGGTCATTTCCGTCGCCTTCGTCTGCGCTGCTAGCGGAGAGAGCTCGTCCAATCGCTAAATGGAGCTCCTGACGCTTCGATTCATCAATACGGCCGTAAATTAACTTTTGGATGCTGTCATGGGCAAAGCGGGCGCTTCCATCGGACTGTGCTACAACCAGTCCTTCGACTTCCACCGCATGCCAAGCTGTCAAGCGGTCTTCTGCGGAGAGTCCGCATACTCGCGCGGCAAGCTCGTCAGTAAATATGAAGCCAATGCAGGATGCCGCCTCCGCCAGTGATAAGGCAGTTTGCGGAAGCAGTCTAAGGCGATACTCCAGAAGACCGCCGATTTCGAATTCCGCTTCATCAACAGGGATGGAGTCGAGCTGCCATTGCCACATATTTTTATCCAGCTGAAACTGTAACCGCCGTTCATCGCGCAACCGGAGCAGCAGTTGCTTGAAGTGAAACGGATTGCCGCCGGTATGCGTGACAATCGCCGTGCTAAGGGGCTGCGTTTGTTGCTCATTCGCGCCGAGGGTATCTGCCGCCAGCCGGTTCAATGTTGCCATAGGCAGCGGGGAAAGACGGATTTGCTTTACGGCGGTTTGCTCCGATGCGCTTCCCTGATCGCTCAAGCCTGGGAGCTTAATCGAGGGGGCAATATCGGGGCGATAGGAACCGACGAGCAGCAAGTATTGGCATTCCGGGTCGCGAATTAACGCATCGAGCAGCTGCAGAGAGGAGGCATCCGCCCATTGCAGATCATCAATAAACAGCACAAGGGGATGCTCTTTGGCTGCAAGCGCCTGCGCAAAGCGGCGGAACGCATAGAGAAACCGTTTGCGCGCCTCCGCCGTCGGCAGTTCCTCTTCGCTCCCCGCGACGGTTCCAAGCAGCAGGCGAGCTTCGGGGATAAGGGCGGTAATAACGCCGGCAACACTGCCGATCGTCAGCGTCAGCTTAACGCGCAAAGCCTCAACGAAGGCTTCCGATTCGCCAAGCAGTCGGCGTATAAGACCGCGGAACGCTTTGACGATTGGCTCATAAGGAACGCCAGCCGCAAGCTGCTCGAATTTGCCCGATATGAAATAGTAGGAATCGGCTAGCTTGCCGTCACGGAACGTTTCCTCGATGAGCCGCGTTTTTCCAATGCCAGCCTCTCCGCATACATACACCGCCTCGGACGAACCAAGGCAAACGGAACGGAAGGCTTGCTCGAGCTGAACGGCTTCGGATTCCCGGCCGTAAAATCCGGGCGCTCCATGCTGAGCGGGATTCGCCTGTTCACAACCTTCAAGCGCCACTAGCAGGCTTTCCGCTGAAACAAACCGGTTGTCAGGATTTTTATCCAGCAGCTTCAGCACGAGCTGATCCAATGCCACCGATAGCTCTGTAATACGACCGCGCAGGGAGAGAGGGCTTTGCGCCAGATGCATATACATCCACTCCAGCGGATCATCCGCGGCAAAGGGCGGCTCACCGGCAAGCATTTCATAGAAAATAACGCCTAACGAATACAGGGTGCTGCGCTCATCCTCCTGCCGCCTCATGCGGCCGGTACGCTCAGGAGAGCAATAAGGCCAGTCGGCTTCGCTCAGCGGACCGCTGCGTTCAGGCTGCAGAAGCCGGACTTCGCCGCTAGCGGCAATCGCAATCGTATTTGGCCGCAAATTGGGCAAGGGATAGCCTTGCTCGCTGCTTGCGGCAAGCGCGGCAGCTATTGCACTCGCAAGCGGCAGAAACTGGTCCGGCGGCATCTTAGGCCCTGTGATTAACCGTTCACTTAGCGTAATAAAAGACGGATGAATGGGTGGGTCTGATCTGTTATGAGAAATGGGGGCATTCGACATCTATAAAACCATCCTTCGAGTAATCTAGCCTATATTCGAAAAATGAGGGTTTGTGTTTGTGGGGTATGACTGAATATTCCTCATAAACTAGTTTATCGTCAGTGGTTAACGATGTAAATTGTCGATTTACGGCGAGAGAATCGGGCCTAATGAAGAGAAGCACGCTACTCCATACCTCCTTTGAGGTATATTTGCGCGAGAAATGCGGATTAAACGAAAAAATACCCCAAATGGGTAATAGTTTTCTACAGAGCGGTGCATTAATCTTGTTGAATTAGAAGCTATTGCAAGTGCAATGATTTTACAAACGAAAGGAATAATCGTATGCCAAAAAGAAGCCTATTATTCACTCTGGCAGCCGTTACGCTGCTGTTGCCGCTAATTGGTTCGCTTGCGACAGCCGCTATGGTAAATCCGGTTAGTGCCGCGACTGCTGTTACAGGAGAAGTCATGACCGGCTTCCAGAATGAGACCAACGATGTTTATGACGGCTACGTCACCGAGTACACGTTCAGCTCGGGCGGTGTCGTACAGCAAAGCGCTGCTCCTCCGTCCGATGCCGATTGGATTACGCCTTCCAATATTAATGATACGGGTTGGGGCAATAGCTGGGACGAAGTGTTTACTTATAGCGATTTTGGCGAAATCGATGAGACAACCGACCCGATGAGTATTCCGCCAACGGCGACTTGGGTAACGATTTCATCCTTTCAAGTCGCAGCGGTACCTATTGGCGATACGGTCTATCATTATTCGGTTAACGGAACCGAAGTTCTAACCGCTACGAATGCGTTGGACATTCCGTCCAACGCGCTGTGGGCAACGATTGTTTCTTTCACCGACGGCTGGAATCAAATTAAAAACGAAACATTTACGGCATACACGCTTGCGCGTACGATTCCGTCCGTTATTTCGTTGGAGCTCACATCCGCTAACGGCCAAGACGGTTATGTGAAGAACGGCAATGCGGTGATTCTTACGCTGCATACGGATATTCCGATTGCGAGACCTGTTCTGGAGATGGCCGGCAATGATATGCCGGTAGCGGGAAGCGGCACGAGTTGGAACGCCGTCCTTACTATAACCACATCACAAGTTCCTGATGGAAATTTGTCGGTATCCGCTGCGTTTTATTCGGAGGAGGGAGTTCCGGGACAGGTTCAATACGGGACGACGGACGGTTCATCCTTCATAGTTGACCAAACGGCGCCATCCCTTTCCCATTCGCTGTCTCCCGCGGGTGCGACAAATGAGGATGTGACGGTACAGGTTACGGCGAGCGATGCTGGAATCGGTGTTGGACTGATGAAGTGGGCACCAGGCACGCAATCGGGTTATTATCTCCTAACAGAAGGAACGACGTTTACGGGAAGCTTTACGGCGACAGCTAACGGGCCCTATACGGTGTATGCGCAGGATCAGCTTGGCAACCCTGCTATGCTTTCCATAACCGTCTCGAACATTGACCTTACAAATCCGACCGTTTCGCTTACGGCCAGTGCGACTGCACCGACGAACGCCGATATTGCAGTGACGGCGACGGTTGCCGATGATGTTGCTATAGACAAGCAGCTATGGGCTGCGGGCTTGCAGAATGCGTCGTATTTTCAGACAGGAAACGGAACCTCGTTTGCCAGTCAATTTTTTGCAACCGATAGAGGCACTTATTCTGTATATGTGGAAGATACGGCTGGCAATTATGCGATAACCACCATTACAGTGTCAAATGTATTCAAGACGGAGCCTGAATTAACGCTGACGGCTTACCCGGAGACGCCGACGAATGATACGGTACTGGTAGAGATTGAAGCACAGGCCGATGGGGAGGATGAAGGAAACGCGATTGTTGTGCTCCTCTGGGCCGAAGGTGACCAGGAGATCTTGTATTTTACTGACGGCGGCGGTCAGGACATTCTTGCCGATCGGGCATTCGAAGCGAGCGAGAATGGACAATATACGGTATATGCCCGGGATACGGTTGGCAATGAGAAGATATCTAATATTGATATAACCAATATTGACCTTGCAGCACCTACGCTGACGTTGACGCCGGACGTTACCGCGCCGACTAACGATTACGTGACGATCACAGTGACTGCCGAGGATGCTGAAAGCGGCCTCCGCGAGGTGCGATGGTCTGCAACCGAACCGGATTTTGATAGTCCGTGGCCTTCCAGCGAGGTCGAGGACGGCGAATTTACCGTGGAATCGAATGGAACATACACCGTTATGGCTTTCGACAATGCGGGCAATGAAACGCTTCGTCAGATTAGCGTGACGAACATAATGAACGACGTTCCTACGGTGCTGCTGCGTCCCGGGACGACCGCGCCTGTTGGCGATAAAGTTTCTGTAGCAGTGGAAGCCGCCGCCTTGGGCACGGGCAATTCGATTGACGTTATTTTGTGGGCAGCGGGAGATCGGCCGACCGGTTTTTTCCGTGAAGGGTTAAGCGATGATATTACGGAAGAGATGCAGTTCGATGTGACGAAGAACGGAATATATACGGTCTACGTTCGTGATATTGCCGGCAACGAAGTGGTAGAGAAGATACGAATTGATAATATTCGGAGTGCGAATACAGCACCTGGAAGCGTGCAAAAAAACGTGTTTATCGCGGTACTGAACGGCAAGCTTACGACGGGGCTGAACGAAACGATCACAAGCAGCCCCGATGGCTGGATTAGGTATGATCTGAAGCTGGACGATGCAGCGGCAATCGCCGTTCTTGCACGGGCAAGCGGGGAGAACGAGCTGCGTATTGAACCAGATGGCGAGTCCGCTCCACAGATCGACGCGGTTACACTTACGTTGTCGGCAAAGGCGCAGTCCCAGCTAAAGGAGCGAGGTATTAGGCTTACTTTGGATACTGGCGATGCTATTTATGAAATGCCAGCCGGATTTGCGGCTGACGGGGTCAGTGAGTTAGTCGTGCAGCTAAAGGCGCTGCGCCAGCCAACGGATGCCAAACAGCTGCTTGCCGATGCAACCGCAACCCGCTCTAAGGAGTGGCAGCTTAAGCAAGTGGGTGTACCTTTATCGTTTACAACTAACGCAGCAGGTACTGCTGTCAATGATGTAATGGTTATTCCTTTACCGGAAGGACTTGACGCCATAGCGTTGAGTAAGCTCGCCGTCTTCATGGAAAGCGGCAGCGATTCGAAAACAATCTCAGCGGGCACAGTCCGTTACGATTCGCAAGGACGCGCAACAGGTATCGTGGTTGACGCCGGCGCTTCAGGCTGCATGATGGTGCTGCAAGCTGAGCCGGTAGCTGTTACGTATGAACGCTACATTAACGGCTATGCCGACGGCAGCTTTGCTCCTTCGCGTACGATAACGCGAGCGGAGTTAGCGGCTCTTCTCATGAAGTTGTCTACGTCAGAAGCCGTTACTAAAAGCGGCGACGACGTTGCTGCTTACGGCGATGTGCCGCAAACGCACTGGGCGTCCGAGGCTATCGACTATGTGACTGCTGCCGGATGGATGGGCGGGGGATCGAACGGCCTGTTCCGTCCGGGTGATCAGCTGACGCGAGCGGAGCTGGCTACCGTGCTTGTACGGTGGCGCAAGGTGCAGCCAATCGGGGGCACCGACTTTGCCGACGCGGATTCCCACTGGGCTTCCGAGGCCATTGCTTCAGCCGAGCGGGAAGGGTGGTTAGTCGGTTATCCGGACGGCAGCTTCCGTCCTAATGCTAGCGTGACGCGTGCCGAGGCGGTTAAAGTACTGAACGGTGTGCTCGGTCGTCCACCGCTCGTGGAAGATGGTTTGGCTTGGTCCGACGTACCAGCCTACCATTGGGCAGCTGACGCCATTCGCTCCGCATCGCAATCGTTCGAGGCGCTACACGATCTCAGCGGCGAGACCCGGCTGATCATCGTCAAGTAAGAGTCGATTTAACTCTAAATAAACAAAAGAAACCGTTTCTCCGTAGAATGGAAGCTTAGCTTACCATTTACGAAAGGAACGGTTTCTTTGCATATACTCGTGGCTAGAACGGCTAATTTAACTCCACGATCTTGTTAATGTCCGTACCTTCCGTATTTTTGCCCATCAGCCTTCGGAACAAGAATTTCGCCATTTTGAACTTGTTGCCGGAATCCCAATATTCGGCCGTTTCTGCCTTCACCTTAATGAGAACGAGATTAGGATCGTCATAGGACGTTTCCAACAGCTCCTCGTACATCGGATTCCAGAACTGCTTCAGCTTTTCGGTGCTTTCCACCAACTCGGCTTCGCCGCGAATAGAAACAAAGGATTTGCCTGCATAAGCTACGTTGACTTGTCGTTTCTGGAGCAATTCGTGGAACTTTCCGGTGTCTTTCTTAGTCAGGAACCACAGGTCTCCATCGAACTCGACGTCTTGGGTTTTCATGGGGCGCGAAACGAGTCCATCCTCCGATATCGTAGTCAGCATAGCCGTTTTAATATCTTTGATTAACTCGCGAACGGTTTCGATCGCTTCTTGGTCTTCGGTTGTTGCATTCGTCAATCTATTCACCTTTTTCTTATGTTTTTTAATAGTATTCCACCCCTTGCGCAATTGCATGTATAAAGAAGCTCAGTTTAAGAGTTATTACACGGGCAAGTCCGAAATTTGCATAAACATTACTTGGCGATAAAGCAGCGATAATGATTGCGTGCTACTTTGGGGATAGATCCAAATACAGGTCTGAAAAAGGGAGTGAATGGATGAGGATTGCTGTTTTCTCAGACACGTTTGTCCCCCAGGTGAATGGCGTCGCGCTTACTTTAAAGCGCTGGACCGACTACCTGTCCATGCAGAGTGCCAATTGCAAGCTGTTCGTACCTACGGAGCCAGAGCCTGTCTATGAGGATCTGGTGTGTCGGCTGGCCAGTATCCCCTTCTGGGCTTATCCGGAGCATCGATTCGTTATTCCCAATTTGCTGCGTATACGCAATGAACTTGCTGAATTCAAACCAGACATTGTTCATGTTGCTACCCCATTTAATGTAGGTCTGGCCGGAATGTATGCCGCTCAGAAGCTTCATATCCCCATCGTTGCCTCGTATCATACCCATTTCGACCAGTATCTCGAGTCTTATTGGTTTCCGTTCGCGCATTCCTGGTACTGGTCTTATATGAAATGGTTTCATCGTAATTGCCGCGCCATCTTCGCGCCTTCGCATGAGACCATTCATCTTTTGCAATCCAAGGGATTAAATGAAGCCCAGTTATGGTCGAGGGGGGTTGACTGCGACAGATTCACGCCACTGAAGCGTTCCGACCGTGTTCGTGAGCTTTACGGGATTAAGGAGAGATATCTCCTGCTATTCGTTGGGCGATTGGCTCCTGAGAAAGATCTGGATGTTTTGCTTCAATTAATGCATCGGCTGCCGGACCGCATTCGCTGTCAGGTGCACTGGCTTGTCGTTGGCGATGGTCCGATGATGGAAGAAGGCCGCAAGGAAGCTCCGCAGAATGTTACCTTTACCGGCTACCGGAGCGGGGAGGAGCTTGCAGAATGGTATGCCTCCTCCGATTTATTTGTTTTTCCTTCTTCCTCGGAAACCTTTGGCAATGTCGTGTTGGAGGCTGCGGCCTCCGGTCTTCCTGCTATAGTAGCCGACAAGGGGGGCGTGACCGAAATTGTCCAACATGGCAGGACTGGGCTGCACGCTCAAGCGGGAAATGTAGAGAGCTTTCTTGCGGCATTGACCGACTGGTTCGACGAACCAGACAAATGGCAATCGTTCCGTGCGGAGGCGAGGGAGCATGCGCAATCCCGCACTTGGGAGAAAGCAATGCAGTCGATATACACTCGCTGTCAGCAGATTGTGGAAGCGGAGCAGAATTCGGAGGAAGCCGGAAGCGGACGCATACAGGGAGAGGGTGAATCCGCTTGAAAATGACAGTCATGGGTACGGGATATGTCGGGTTGGTCACCGGGGCAGCCTTGGCTCGACTTGGACATCAAGTGGTGTGCGTAGATGTTAATAAAGATAAAATTAGGCTGCTCAAATCTGGCGGAATGCCGATCTGGGAGCCGGGGCTTGAGGACATGATCCGCGATGCGGAACTTGAGGGACTGCTGGATTACTCGATTGATGCAGCGGCCGCCGTATCTTGCAGCGACGTGGTCTTTGTGACCATCGGCACCCCTTCATCCGAGTCTGGTGAAGCGGATCTTTCCGCCTTATGGTCGGCCGTATATGCAATAACACCGATGCTGCCGGATGATGGACTTTTAATCATCAAAAGTACGGTCCCTGCAGGAACATGCGAACAAATCGAAGCTTATCTCCGCAAACGACTTCCCTCTTCCTCCCGCATTGCTGTTGCCCATAATCCCGAGTTTTTGCGACAAGGATCTGCTGTCCGGGATTTTCTTGCTCCGGATCGAATGGTTTTCGGCGCTTCCAGTCCAGAAACGCATAATCGGCTGGAAGAGATCTTTGCGCCAATTCAATCGCCTAAGATAAGATGCGGGTTAAGGGAAGCAGAGTTGATGAAGTGTGCTTCCAATGCCTTCTTGGCCATGAAAATATCTTATGCCAACATGATGTCTGATTTATGCGATGCGCTTGGCGTTTCAATAGATGCTGTTGCGGAAGGGATAGGTCTAGACCGCCGCATTGGTTCCGAGTTTCTGCGCGCCGGCGCCGGATATGGCGGCTCTTGCTTCCCCAAGGATCTTCGCGCGCTAATGGCGCTAGCTGCGCGAGAGCATTTGGATATGGAATTGCTGAAAGCAACCGAAGCAATCAACAGGCGGCGTGTTCAGGTCATTCGCAAAAAGCTGGAAAGCGTCTTTGGCGGAACTTTGAACGATAAGCATTTTACGATATATGGATTGGCCTTTAAGCCGAATACCGATGATACTCGTGAATCGCCCGCCCTTAAGATTTGTTCGATGCTGCAAGAAGCCGGGGGGCGTATAACGGCATACGACCCGGTTGTTACGCGCTTGCCGGACCGGCAGATTACTCTCGCCACGGATATGTATGCGGCAGCTGCGGAGAGCGATTGCGTGTTGATTGTAACCGAATGGGATCAGTTCGGCGACTTGGACTGGGGCAGATTGAGGCGGATGATGAGGTCGCCTTACATTTTGGACGCTAGAAATATGCTGGACACTGTGGTCATGGCCGCAAATTGTGAGCAATATGGCATTCACTATATGTCTCTCGGACGTCCTTCCATAACACCGGAAGTTCCATTAACGATAGGCCTTAGCAGATCAAATTGAAATTAATATGGGTGAAGAGGTGATTGATATGGACACCGCAAGCCATCTTCTTCTCGGCGTCACTTTAGGTGGATTGGCAATGGTTTTATCCGGTCCTGCAGTCGGTGATCATTCATCCGTTGTGTACGGATTATTCGCGGCGGCTATCATTGGCTCGAATGCTCCTGATTTCGACATCGCCATTCGTATACGCGGATATGAATCCTATTTATTGCATCATCGGGGATTCAGCCACTCATTGCCGATGCTAGCAGGTTGGCCGGTTATACTTACTCCATTAATTGCGTATCTATTTCATGCTTGGGATTATATGATTCCGCTGTTCCTCTGGACAATGGCCGGTGTCGTGCTTCATGTTTTTCTCGATTTCTTCAATGCGTATGGCGTGCAATGTTTCCGGCCGATCTCAAGGAAATGGTTTCACGGCGACGCGATCCCCATTTTTGACCCTGTCCTATTCGGACTTCATTTAGCGGGTTTGTTGTTATGGCTGTTTGGCGTCATTCCGGCACAGTTTGTATTTCCTCTTTTATACGTGATCACCTTTCTCTTCATCGGATACCGCATTGCGATTCATCGTTTGATGCTGCATATGGTTCGAAGGCGTTATGGAGTCGAAGGGGATTCCTTCTTAATTCCCAAGTGGTTGCCCCATAATTGGGGATACGTTCACGAAACGGAGCAGACCTATATTACGGGATCGATCCGCGGCACTTTTCTAAGGGAAGAAACGATATTCCAAAAGGGAGAGCCGAACGATATCGTTCAAGCGGTTATGGGCAGTGACGGCGTCCGCAGCTTTCTTGCCTTTGCGCATCGCGTGCACATTTCTTGGCAAAAGGTTCAGAACGGTTACATGGTAGAGCTGCGGGACGTCCGTTTTCGGCATGGAGAGAAGCTTCCCTTTGGAGTGGATATTACGCTGGATGACCATTTGCAGGTGACCGGCAATACCTTTGGATGGAAAAAGAAGCTATGGGAACCTCCGTTTTCCTAAAAGTTCGCAGGATTAGAAACGACCGATCGCAACGATTACGGCTAAAGCAAAGAAAACGATGTTCACGCCGATTTCACGATATTCCTTACGGTTAACATGGAGCAGGGCGCCAAGGAGAACGACCGCGGCAAGTGCGGTTGCGGCAATTGGCGTCCATACAGGTGCGACATTCAACGCTTGTGGCAGAATAATTCCGATTGCCCCTAACAACTCTGCCAACCCGATAAAGACGACGAATCCTTTGGATACGTCTTTTACCCAACCCCATGACGCCTTGGCTTTTTCATATTGAAAAACCTTCAACGATCCTGAGTAGATAAACGCTAATGCTGCAAGTCCTGAAACGATCCATAATGCGATATTCATAAATATTGCTAACCTCCCGACTACTTATTCGCTATCCGCTAAAGGTATAATAGCCCTAGTCATCCATTCGAGGAAGTAGGCACTTTATCTAAACATGGTATATAAAAAGTTACCTTTGCCAAGCAAAAGGAAAGGGGGGATTTCAATGAAAGAATATTGTAAATTTAAATCGGCGTTGGATATTTTAATAGGAAAATGGAAACCTGTCATTCTGCTTCAACTTATTTCAAACGATACAATGAGATTCAGCGAGCTTCAAAGAGCCATACCGGATATTAATAAAAAGATGCTTACCCAACAATTAAGAGAACTTGAGTACAACGATATCGTACATCGGGAGGTGTACAAACAAGTCCCTCCGAAAGTAGAATATTCGATTTCGCAATACGGCAAAGGGTTAAGCACGGTATTACAAGCATTGAACGATTGGGGAGCCGCACATATGGAGCATATGGACGAACTATACGGAGTAGATCGCTCAGGGGATAAATTCGGGGATAAATAGGGTAAAATGACAGAGACTCAGTAGTCTCTTGTTCAAAAAGCATGGCACCGTAGTATAATCGATAAGGAGATATAGAATGGAGAGGAGCTGCCTGCATGACGCAATCATTAAAAGGTAAAGTAGCCATTGTAACCGGTGCGGCAAGAGGTATCGGCAAAGCAACGGCGATTGCATTGGCAAAAGAAGGAGTAAACGTCGGTCTAATTGCAAGAAATGAAACGGCTCTACAACAAGTTGCCGCTGAATTGGAAGGGCTAGGCGTTAAAGCAGCCTATGCAACTGCTGATGTTTCATCGAAAGAACAAGTAGAAGCAGCGGTTGAAGTCATAAAAAATAATTTAGGTTACGCAGACATTTTGATAAATAATGCGGGAATTGCGACATTCGGTACGGTATTGGAGATGGATCCGGAAGAATGGAGACGTATAATTGATACGAATTTGCTCGGCACCTACTATGTAACGCGTGCGGTTTTGCCGCAGTTAATCGAAAAAAATGGCGGAGATATTATCAATATTTCCTCAACTAGCGGATTAAGCGGAGCAGCTACTTCAAGCGCCTACAGCGCATCGAAGTTCGCGGTGATAGGTTTTACGGAATCGCTGGCGCAAGAAGTTCGTCGCAACAATATTCGCGTATCCGCTCTAAACCCAAGTACGGTTGCGACAGATCTGGCGCTGGACTTGAACCTGATTAAAGAAAACAATGATTCGAAGTTTATGCAGCCGGAAGATATTGCTGAATTCATCGTTAATCAGTTGAAGCTCAATCCGCGTATTTACGTGAAAACGGCAAGCTTTATCGCGACGAATCCGTATTAAATATGTAGCATTATAGTAGAAATAGTCCCCGACCAGTGAGAAGGCCGGGGACTATACTTTGTTGGATATTTACTCCGGAGTCCCTTGCGTTACCCCATGGACATACGTCTGCCAAGCTGTATCCAGTGCTCCTTGCCCCGGATTATACGTGAAGAAGTACTCGACAGTATCCCCGTATTGCAGGTTATTGACAGGGTAAGTATAGTTGCCGTTCCCTGTCGTGGTCATTGCTACGTTCAGCTGGCCGCCGTTATTCACTTTATAGTGCAAATCAGCAAAGGTCGCGCCATTCACATAGAACAGAAGGTTATTGCCTGTTTTCTTCAGACCGCGCACGGCATCGCCGATAACGATAACGGTGGTCGGCGGCGATACGACCGTGATGGTCGAGACGGCAGTTTTGTTGCCGTCTGCTGTCGTAACTGTAACGGTTGCTGTACCCGGAGCGAGTCCGGTCACTAAGCCGCTCTGATTCACGGAAGCGACGCTGCTGTTAGAAGAGGACCAAGTAACCTGCGTATTCGTTGCGTTAGACGGTGCCACGCTGGCGCTTAGCTGGACGCTCTGTCCGACCTCCACCTGTGCAGCAGTCTGATTCAACGTTACGCCGGTAACCGATACGTTGCCAGGATTTTCGCCGCTGCCTTCTTTATAGACACGCACATAATCGACGAGCATCGTTGCAGGGATATCGGCTGGGTCCGGGGATAGGCCGCCGTCAAAGTGCCCGCCGATCGCTAGATTCATAATAAGGTAGAAAGGCTGATCGAACGGTGCGTTCGGATTGTTCGGCGCAGCTACGGAATACCATTGCTCCTTGCTTACTTTAAAGAAGAACTTGCCATCCACGTACCACTTCACATCGTCCTCTTCCCAGATCATCGAATACACATGATAATCGTTGGCGAAGGTTTGCCCTTGCGGGAAGTGATATTCGCCGGCGATATACCGATTCACTGGCCATTGTCCGCCAAAGTGTACGGCACCGCTCGTCGTGCCGGGCAAACGTCCTTTGGCTTCCATAATATCAATCTCGCCGGATGCCGCCCATGCACCGTACACGGAATCTTCCGGAAGCATCCATAGCGCCGGCCAGACGCCATTGCCTGTTGGCAGCTTGGCACGAATGTCCACTCTTCCGTACTGGAACGATAAATGATCCTTGGTGTTAATCTTGCCGGAGGAGTACTGTGCATACCGACTTGGGTCCTGCGGGAATGATTTTGGATCGTTCAAAGCTTTAATATTCAGCTTCCCGTCCTGTACGAATACATTTTGCGTGCTGTTCGTATAGTGCTGCAGCTCCGCGTTGCCCCAACCCCAGCTATTGGGATCGTTACCGATGTAATAGCCTTGTTCGTAATTCCATTTGTTCGTGTCGAGCGCTGTTCCGCTAAATTCATCCTGCCAAATGAGATTCATGCCGCTGACGGCAGGATCGCTTGGCGTTCCGATTGTAATATCCTCTTGATCGGTTACATCCGGACGCGGAGCATCGGGATTGCCGATAAAGGTATAAGTGACGTAGTTGTTGCCGACGCTTCCGCCTGCCTGCCCGTTCAACGGATAGCCGATCCGGATCTGGATATCCTCTTGGATGGGTTGGAACCAGAGCCCGTAGATGTAATCGGCCCAATATCCCCACTGATTGGCATCGGACATGTTATTGTAGCCATTACCGGCGTATACAAATCCGCTTAGACTGGAGTTGCTTATCGCTACCCATTGGCCGGCCACGTTAATCTGGTAGACGAAGTTTCCGAGCTCGGTGCCTATTGGTGCGCCCCCATCGATCTTAGGCAGCGGTATGCCGATCACGCCGCTTGCGTCTGCTGTATAGGTCGTTCCATCATAAGGAGTAATGACATAGGAGTTTCTGACAGGTTGATTGAAGGTGATCGTATACACGACGTTAGCTGAGGAGGTTTTCGATTCTAACTTGACGTTGATGGACTCTGTTACCGTAAACCAGTAGCCGCCGCCGCCTTCGGTGAATTGGCCGAAGTTGCTGTCATAGATCCAGCCGCTGGCTGCATTGTTGTTAATATCAATCCATGTGCTGCTGTTGACAGGTTTGACGGACACCTTCAGATCTGCAGCCACGGCTGCATAAGGTATTGCCGGATTGTTATTAAAGGTCGGATAAGTAAAGCCTGCGCCGCCCGTAAAACCAGCTGTAAGCTGAGGCCCCTGCGTAGGCGTCATGGCTGTAATGGTTGTCGTATTTATGTTCTGAAAGACAAGCGTGTAATTCAGCGTAACCCCGTTCGCCTTGGAGTATAGCTGAATCTCGGTCGTTGCGGAGAGAGTAAACCAATAACCGTTCGCGCCGCCGTCGCTCCAGTGTCCCCAGTTTTGATTGTAGATATAGCCGCTGACACTGTCAATATCGACCCAGCTGCCGCTTACCTTAACCTTGACGCCTACGTCGTCCGACACGTCGTTCCAAGTAGCAGCGCCTCCGTTGAAGATCGGCATGACAAACCCGTAGCTGGCTTGCCCAACCCCTGATTTGGAGATGACGGGACCGTCTGCCGATGAGAAATAAGCCATGGAGGTAACGGTTGTTCCTGCTGCCTCGACCCTTTGGATCGTCGAAGTTGGCAATAGCCCGACACTAGTCATCATGGCTACCGCTAAGAACAAACTGAATACCTTCTGCTTAAACCTCTTCTCCGTATGATAAATTCGCTTCATAATTGTCCTCCTTTAATAAAATAATGGATTCTCCAAGTATTTCGGTCCAGTGTGCGCACAAAGGTAACCGCTTACATGAGAGAACACCTTTATTCTATCGAATTGAACAATCCTATGAATAGGTACATTTGTTTTTGTTATGACCCAATTTTTTGGCTTTTGCCTATGATCATGATACCGGCATGTGCCGATATTAATCACTTGCTCAATTTTGCCATATTCGAGTTTTGAAATTCGGTAAATAATGTAACTGCTATTTAGCTATTAAGCTGGGACTGAAGTAATCTGCGAAGGGGCTTTGTCGGGGATGAAGGGCGGACCATGGATGCAGGAGACAGCAAAGATAGGAAAATGGACATATATGCTTCTCGTGCTTTCGGATAATATCGGCGTATCTCACAGCAGGACTAAATACAGGAAACATTCTCTTTATCATTATAATTATGGTTATTGTTGGTTGAAAAATAAATGAAACATGGTTCTATGATCATGCTTTTTGCATCTCGGTTCTGCTCATGCCAGATTATAACAATAAATACACCTCCCCGTGGGTCTTTGGAAACTGGCTACGTATTCGGCGTTTGGTTAAGATTGGAAACGTCAGCATTATACAAAATACGAGGTGAGTCGACATGGTATTAACGCAACAATCGGTTTGGGGAAAACGGACGTTAGGTACTCGCTCATTAAAGCTAATGGTTATATTCGGATTTATGGTAGTCGGATTGGCCTGCATGCTTGCTTTCGCAGGCAAAGCATCGGCACACGGTTATATCGAATCGCCGGCTAGTCGAACGCTGCTGTGCAATCAAGGAACGAACAAGGACTGCGGAGAGATTCAATACGAACCGCAAAGCGCAGAGGGCAAAGGGGATTTTCCGGTATCGGGGCCAGCGGACGGTCAGATTGCGGGAGCGGGTAAATATACGGAACTGGATGCCCAGTCGTCCGACCGTTGGAAGAAGGTTGACATGAAGGGTGGAGAAAACTCGTTCACCTGGAAGCTAACGGCCAATCACGTGACGGAAGGTTGGAACTATTACATAACGAAAGTTGGCTGGGACCCTAATAAGCCGCTTAGCCGCGACCAATTGGAATCGAAGCCATTCTGCACTGTGGATGGCGGCAACAAGCAGCCTGCCATGTCCGTTACGCATAAATGCAATGTGCCGACAGACCGGACGGGATATTACATTATTCTAGGGGTTTGGGAGATCGGGGACACGAACAACGCCTTTTATCAGGCAGTCGATGTGAATTTGACACAAGGCGGCGGAACGACGACACCGGATCCGGGACCAACGGTGTTGCCGAACTTCCCGGCAAGCGTCTGGTGCTCCGGCCATACGGAGAGCAGCATAACGATGTCATGGACATCTTCGACTGCTTCATCGGGTATTAAGGATTATGAAGTTAGCCGGGACGGCAAGGTACTCGGCACAACGACAAAAACCGAGTATACGGACAGCGGCTTGCCTGCCAATGCCAACTATTCGTATACGGTGGTAGCGGTGGATAACGTGGGCAATCGTTCAGCGGCTAGCGTTCCTGTATCGGCAAGCACTCTGCCACCGGTCATTCCGGTGCCGGATACGCAAGCGCCATCGCGGCCGTCGGGATTGGCAGCCAGCAACGTAACCGAATCGGCAGCAACGCTAACATGGGCGGCTGCCACGGACAATATTGGTGTGACCAAATACGAGGTATATCGCGACGGCAAGCTGATTACCACTACAGCTTCCAGATCTTATGCGGATAGCGGGCTAAAAGCTTCCACGGCTTACTCTTATACCGTTGCTGCGCTCGATGCGGCTAATAACCGCTCCGCGGTTAGCGCCGCGCTGGCGGTTACAACGAAGGCTGGGACGGTTACTCCTGCACCGGGAACAACCGCTGCATGGGATAACGCGAAAACGTATTTAGCTGGCGACAAAGTCGTGTATAACGGAATTGAATATACAGCCGGTTGGTGGACGAAGGGCGAACAACCGGATAATTCCGATGTGTGGAAGGCGGCTTCCACAGACGCCGTTCCGACTTGGAACAGCGCAAAGGCCTACAATGGCGGTGATAAAGTCGTGTATGAAGGGCATACGTACAAAGCGAAATGGTGGACAAAAGGCGAAATTCCGGGCAAAGCCGGAGTGTGGACGCTAATCGCATAATATAAGCAAAGCAAACGCCATCCCTAGTCGGGATGGAGCAGCTCATCTTAGAAACCCAGCGTTCCTAACGCATGGGTTTCTTCTTATTTTCGGATTAAACGATTTAACGCGCCCAGTCCTGATAGCTTCTTTCTCTTTCCGCCTTCTGGCGCATCAGCTGCCGGTACTCCGTTGGCTGCATGTTCATCACTTCGCGAAATGCGCGCGTAAAGCTTTTGTAGTTCTCATACCCGACCATAGTAGCCACTTCGACAATTTTATGCTCGGTTTCGGCGAGGAGCCGTCGCGCTTTATCCAGGCGCACATCGCGCAGGTATTCGGCAAAGCCTTTGCCGATATTTTTTTTGAACAGGTTCGAGAAATAAGCGTAATTCAGCGATACGTGGTTGGATACCATCGCGAGGTCAAGCGGCTTATGATAACTCTCGTGTATATAGCGGATCGCTTCGTTTAAGTCCTGCGAGTTGCGGTAGCTGCACTTGTATTCGTAATAAAACTGGTTCAACCGAAGCAGTTGCTGTTGAAGCGCCTGAATATAATCGCGAATGCCTGGGTAGTCGAACAGATTACGCAGGCATTCCATATCCAGCGCCTCCTCCCCCATGTAGGGGCGAATGACCCGCTCGTATTCCTCCAGCATCTGAACGACGGCTCGACATAGCTGCTGCGTGTAGCGGATGTGATAGCGTTGCAGCACATCTTTGTGAAAAAGCATGGAAACACCCTGTGTGATCATGCCGCTATTTTTGTCGCCGATTAATTGGAACAGCGCATAAAGCTCTTCATAGGGGAGCTGCCACTGCTGCTCCAGCCGTTCAATGTGTACTTTCTGAATGCAGCGTTTATCGGGAAACAGATAGCTGTGGCGATATAGCTCCAGCACTTGCGTATAGCTGCCGGGAAGCTCCTTTAATCCATGCTGTGTTTCGGTCATAGCTACAACGGCATCAATCTGTCCTGCCTTAAGCGCGGCGGACAAGGCTCCCGTATCTACGGCTGCATTAACCGCGAGGATGAGGTACGGGCGATGCTGCAGGCATATACACCCTAAGCCGCCATACACGCGATAGGCAATGGATTCCATGCTATGGGCACTGCTGGCCCCCGGTTGGTTAATCCACTTCTCCTCCCGAAGCAGGCATAGACGGTAGTTGTTCCAAAGCTCAGGATTTTGCTGTTCGGTTTGAAGCACCCATGCTTCGTCGCTGGCCGCGCCTTGCATAAACATAACGAGCTCTTTGCGGTCCGTTTCCTGAGCGCGGCGTGAGATATGCTCCATATTCAACGAAAGCGTCTGCCGTGTTTGTATCTCTTGCCATACATGCTCGATCGAAGCTTGCAGATCCTCCCGTTTCACAGGCTTAAGCAGATAACCCTTGGCTCCAAGTCCAATAGCTTTCTGGGCGTAGGCAAAATCGCTGTAGCCGCTAATAATCAGGAAATCCGCCTTGATGTGTTGCTGTTTGGTCTGCGCCATGAGCGCCAGTCCATCCATATCCGGCATCATAATATCAGTAATGACAAGCTGAATGCTGTGTTGACGCAATAGTTCCAGCGCCTCGATTCCGTTCGCTGCACAGTAAAGGTTGTCAAGCTGCAGAGGAAATTGGCTTAGCATGGCTTGCAGGCCGTCTCGTATATGCTTTTGATCATCCACAATCAAAATATTAATCATGCCCTACCACCCTCCAAGATTCACATTTTCCCAAGGCAAACGTATCGTTACGCAGGTATAGGCACCTTGCACGCTGTCAATCAAAAGACCGCACCCCTTGCCATAATGAAGCTGCAACCGCTTATGGACGTTTTCCAAGCCGAGCCCGTTCTTGCTGGCAACGATCGGCGTGTCCGACCCGTCTTGCAGCGCAGCTTGCAGGCTGGATAGAATGTCTGGTTCGACACCTGCGCCGTCATCTCGGATTTCAATCAACAGCAAGCTGTCGTCCTCCACCGAAACGGTAATTTGAATGTTAAAAGCGCTTCCCGGAGGCGCGGCGTGACGAACGGCATTTTCGACGATCGGCTGCATGCACATTTTCGGAATGGCGTATCGAAGCACCTCCGGAGGCAGATCCGCAGTCAAAACAATACTGCCGCCCTCCATAAAGTTGATAAATCCAATATAGCTTTGGATGTTGGCCAGCTCCTCGCTAAGAGCGACGGTATCGCTGCGCCACTGCATGCTGTAGCGCAATTGCGAGCCTAACGATACGAGTGCGTCGGCGATGGCGGGCTGCCGCTGAACCTCCGCATGCATACGGATGGATTCCAGCGCGTTATACAAGAAGTGCGAATTAATTTGCGAATGCAGCGAGTGCAGCTGCGCGTTTTTGGCAATTAACTGCTTATCTACGACCTGCGTCATGAGCGTCTTGATCTCATCCAGCATGTTGTTATAGCTGACGGCTACTTCGTCGATCTCATCGCCCGTTTCATTGTCATCCAGACCAGTATGAATCTTCGCATCCAGTTGACCCTTGCGCACTTGGCGCATAGAGGTAATTACGCTGTCCAACCGGCGTAACATGCGCCGGGTCGTATGCGATACGAGCAGCATAATGAGCAGCAGCACGCACAAGGTAATCGCAACAACAAGCGCATACCAGCTGCGCGGACCTTTCATTAGCTCCTCATGGGAGGCGATATCCACCACATAAGCGTTGAGCGGCGCAATGTACCGGTAAAGCGCGTAGTAGGTATGGTCCCCGAAAGTAACTTTAACGGGGCTTTCCTGCTGCAGCACATCGAGCTGCCGATGGATATGGTCAATGATTTCGCCTAAGTCCTCGCCGGCGTTAAGAGCAAATTCATGATCGGGATTGTATACGTACCTGGAAGGGTTGGTTCCGTCCACGACGACGGAAAAGAAGTCTCCCCCGCTCTCGTCCAGCATATCGCCAAAAACCTCGTTATGCTGAGCGCGAACTTCCATGATGGTCGGAAATTGCTGCTGTTGACCTTGAAGGCGCACCAGCCGATAGTAGGACAACGTATGATCGCCATCCTTAAAAGCAAATAAGCGGTATGCCGCCCCCCCTTCTTCCCGGAGGGTCACCCAGTAGTCCTGCGGCCAAAACTTGTCATAATGATAAATTTCGGGCCATATTTCATGCACGTTCGGATTATCGACATAAAAGCTGAGCTCGCTGATCATCTCATAGCTTTGGATAATGTTATGCATCTGTTCGTATTCATTTTGCCTGAATTTCACAAGACGAAGGCCATCCCCGCGCATATTGGAGTGAATGAAATCGACGAATGCTTTTTGCGTCAGCGCAGTTGAGGAAGCGTTTTCAAGCATATCCATTCTGCTGCGCAGCTGATCGTTTAACCGTGAAACATGACTGCTTCCAGCGGTCATTGCGTCTTTGTACAGCTGGATTTCCTGCGTTCGTATAAATAAAAAAGATACCAAGATGGCAGGGATTGCAAACATTACGCTAAAGGCTAAAAACAGCTTTTGAGAGATGCGGGAATTGCGGTAAAGCTTTCTCATCTTGTTCAGCAGATCCTTCATTCAAAATGCCCTCCCCACCACTGTAATATACCATATATTACAAGGCGGCTGGTAGAAAACTAGGAATACCAGCCACCATGACGGTGGCTGGTAGCCATTCAGATAGACGTATTTTTATTCGGCCATTTTGGCTTTGCGAGCATCCAGCTCGGTCTGACGGTGTTCCACTACTTGGTCAAAACCGTAGCTTGTGCGGCGCTCAAGGAAGCTGTTGAAGACTTTGTCGAAGGCTGCTTCGTCTTTGGCAGTAATGAGCTCAGGCAGCGTTTCCTCCCAGTTCTGAGAGATGCGCGCCCACGCTACCGCGACATCGGAGTCGCCGAGCGGATCCAAGCCCTTGTAGATGCCGCTGTCGATATCGGCCTGCGCGTTAGCGAAGTCCTCCATTTGCTTGATAACGGGAGCTTTCTCCGGTCTCCATTGGTTGACGATGACCGGATTGCGCATCATCCAGTACGTATCGAGAATACCGTAATCCTTCTCCATCTTCGCAATGTCGGTTTCAAGCAATTGAACCATTTCCGGCTTCAACTTCGGATTGCCGCTTGCCGAGTCCCAAGTCTCGCCTTCTTTGCCGAGGAATAGATCCTTTTGGCCTTCCTCGCTCGCCAGGTAAGATAAGAAACGGATGGCGCGTTCAGGGTTTTTCGTCGATTTGCTGATCATCGTAACCATCCAGCCGTCCATGTTGCCCGGGAACAGCTTGGCGCTGTCGCCATTGGCGTTCTGAGGCCCATCGACTGCGATGTAATAAGAATCCGGGTTTGCGCTTGCCGCCAGCATCGGGTTGACGGCCGTCATGCCGGTCCACTCGCGAACCATCATGAAATAACGGGCATTGTTCGTTTTTTCCTCTACCTGCGTATCGGAATCAACCAGGAAATCAACATTAATGAGTCCGCGCTCGTAAGCCGTACGGAATGTTTTCAACCATGCGACATAATCGGGATCGGTCATGCGGTCGTATACTTTGCCGTCTTTCTCATGCGGTACGGCGAGCAGGTTTTGCAAATACTCGGTCATGCCGTAAGGGACATTCCCCTGTGCGAAGAAGGGACTAATCGGCTGGCCTTTATACTCGGAATACTTATCCTTTATGAGTTGAAGTGCATTCAGGAAGCCATCCGGCGTGCTCAAGTCCGGCTTGCCCATTTCCTCGTACAGATCTTTCCGTACCAAAAAGGTTTGGTTGGCAGCCGTCATGCCGGTTTCGTGCATGAGGTTAGGGCTGTAAGAATCGTTCGGCACACCATACGTATTGCCGTTTGGTTGACGATACCACTTTAGCGTACCGTCGCCCGCTACCTTGAAGAAGTAAGGATCATATTGCTCAGCCAATTCATTCAAGGCGTATACGTGATCGCCTTCCCACAGCTTCTTGACAGCGCTTTCCCATGAGCCCATCGAGATCAGGTCCGGCAGCTGACCGGAGGTCATCATCAGCGTAATCTGCTCGTTCGCTTCGCCGGAAGGCACTTCGATTTTCACGTTGACGCCTGTTTTCTCCGTTACATACTTGGAGGTCAAGCTTTCTCCCCAAGTGTGGCCATACCAGTTGGCGCCTACGAACCAAGTCAAATCGACAGGGCTGGTATCCAGCTGCCATGCGGGTACATTGGGATCCAGTGCGGCTTCGTCGGTCGCCGGTTGATTGGTGCTCGCGTTGTCCGCAGGCTGCGAGGTCGGCGTGTTTTCGTTATTCCCCCCGGAATTGGTACATGCGGCCATGATCAATGCCAAAATGATTGCCAGTGTTACGACCATCCCTTTTTTCATGCGTAATCAACCCTTTCTTTTCGATTGCTGTATTTGTTACCACATCGGAATGTTTAAGTTCTATAATGCGATTAAGCATATAGAAAATCATTCCGGTTGGCGATAAAACCTTCACTTAAACGTGGTCGCACATCCTCGAATTACTCCGATAGGAGGTTTTCTCACCCTTTGATCGCGCCGATCATTACGCCTTTGACGAGATAGCGCTGAATAAAGGGGTAGAACACGAGAATAGGGAGCGTCGCTACCATCATGGATGCGAACTTGATGGAGTTGCCGGGCAGCCTTGCGCCGAATTGGGCCATCGCTTGCTGCTGCATGAAAGACATGGAGTTCTCCGCAACAATCTTGTACAGAAGCGTTTGCAGCGGCAGCTGGTCCTGCGAGCGGATATAAATGACCCCTTGGTAATAATCGTTCCAATGATAGACGGCCGAGAAAAGCGCTATGGTCGCAATAACGGCCATGCTGTTAGGCAATACGATTCGGAACAGAACGCCGTAATCCGAAGCGCCGTCTACCTTCGCGGATTCTTCCAAGCTGTCTGGAATGGTGCGGAAGAAGCTCATAAATATAACCATATTGAAAAATGAATACATAGCAGGAATGATGAATACCCAAAAGCTATCATATAGGCCCAGCTTCGTCATGAGAAGAAACGTGGGAATCAGACCGCCGGAGAAGAGCATTGTAATTAAGGCAATCTTCATATACACCTTGCGGCCGATCAGGTTGGACTTGCTCAATCCATAAGCCACTATGGCGGTAAACAACACATGAACCGCTGTTCCAATGACTGTGCGCAGCGTCGTAATGTAGAAACCGTTCATCATGCTTTTATCATTAAACACGACACTGTAGCTGGCCAACGACATTTCCTTAGGGAACCAATTGACCGTGCCGAGCGTGGCTTGCTCCGGCGCGTTAAGCGAGTTGATGAATACAAACCACATCGGATACAGCGTCGTAAAGCAAATCGCCAGCATCAGCAACGTATTGATGACCTCGAACAGTCCGATTTGTCGCAACCTTCTTCGTCTATCCATGTATTTGTCCCCCTCCCTTTAGAAAATGCTGTCGCCGGTTAGTTTTTTGGATGTGTAATTGGCTAGCAACAATAGCCCCAGCGCAACGATAGAGCGGACAAACAGGACGGCTGTCGAGAAGGAATGACGTCCGGATACTAAACCCATGTTATAAATGTACAAGTCCAGGCTTTCCGCCATCTTCATGTTCATGTTGTTCTTAAGCATAAAGATTTGCTCAAAGTTGCTGCCGAGTATGCCGCTGACAGCGAGAATGAACAATATGGCGATGGTAGGGCGTATGCTCTGCACGGTAATATGCCACATGCGCTGCCAGCGGTTTGCTCCGTCCAGCTCCGCGGCTTCGTACAGTCCCGGGTCAATGCCGGCTATGGCAGCAATGTAGATAATGGCGCTCCAGCCGGTTTCTTTCAGCGTGTCGGAGAAATAGGTAATCCACCAGAAGTACTTCGGATCGCTATTGAACAGGATTTCCCGATCCTGCAATCCCAGTGCCAGCATAAGCTGGTTGATTACGCCGCCCTCGCCCAGCCAATTGAGCATGATGCCGCCAAATATCGTCCAGGCAATAAAATGCGGCAGATACGAAATGGTTTGTACGGTACGCTTAAACCGAATATTGCGTATCTCATTAAGCATCAGAGCAAATAGGATCGGGATCGGAAAGCCGAGCAGCAGCTTGATGGCGCTCATCCCGAGCGTATTGCGGATCGAGCGCCAAAAGCGATCATCCGTCATAAAATCCTCAAAATGTTTTAGCCCGACAAAGGGTGATTGAAGCATAGGCTTCGCGATGCTGAAGTCCATAAATGCAATAATGAGCCAAAACATCGGGATATAACAAAATATTACCATCCAGACAATGCCTGGAATGACCATGCTTTGCAATTGCCACTGCCGAAAAAACGTTTTCATTTCTCTTTTGCCTCCTTTCATTTCCATCGTAAGAAATTGGGCATAGGAAAAAAAGGCCACCATTTTTGACCCTATCCCATTATTTTAGATTTGTTTGACCGGGCGCTAAAATTCAGTATGCTGTGGTTAAATGGGAGGAGTGTGCAAAGGATGAACAAGTTAATATGGCACCAAGATTTTGCGAACGGCAATGCCGATTTAAGCGCATGGAATATTCGTCTCGGCAACGATCTGCTCGATAATGACGGCAATCCGATCATGCCGGGGTGGGGGAACGGGGAACAGCAGTTTTATACGAATCACGCTAGTAACCTATATATTGATGAATACGGCTTAAACCTGTGCGCGCGCCGAGAAGACATTGAGTCGGACGGGCGGTCATTTGCGTATACCTCGGCCCGGTTGGATACGAAGGATCATCTTTCCTACTGTTACGGCAAGCTGGTCGTGCGGGCGAAGCTGCCTGTCGGTCAAGGGCTATGGCCAGCTATTTGGCTGCTTCCGCAGCACCAGGCTTACGGCCCATGGCCTGCATCCGGGGAGATCGATATCATGGAAGCCAAAGGCCGTCTGCCCGGCCAAGTATCCGGAACGCTGCATTACGGGAAGGATTGGGATCATAAAGTCGTCGAGGAGTTCTCCTACCGGCTCGAGAATGGAACAATCAACGAATTCCGCGATTACGCGCTGGAATGGGATGCCGAGTCAATCCGGTGGCTGGTCGACGGACATTGCTACGCGGAGCGGCGACAGGAGCCGGGCGTTATGCCTTTCGACGAGCCTTTTTATGTGTTGCTCAACCTTGCCGTGGGCGGCTGGTATGACCAGGTGGCGGTGGATGAAGAAGCGCTGCCGGCGGTCATGACGATAGCGGGGATTTGGTTGTACGAAAGTTAAGACCTGGCGCTTTTTGTTGTCATAAAAAGATGGCCTTCTGGGGTTTCCGGAAGGTCATCTTTCATTTTTTATATATGAATTGCAGTCATAATCAACGGGAGAGCTTTGTCTACAAGTGCCTCGGGTGTTTCCTTTGATTTCTTACTGTGCCATTGCGAAATGATGCCGTACATCGACCAGCTTATTAGAGTTGCTCTAATCTCAACGCTTCTTAAATCCGGGTTCTGCGCTTGCTCCATGGAAATCAAACACTGGTATATAATTTCATAAAGCTGTTGTTTAGTCTTTTCTTCAATGGAAGCAGATAAGGTAAGCCGCCTATTCATACTTTTTCCTGTTTCGGTATGCCAATGGCAAAGCGCCAGCATCAGATGACGGACAATGAATGAAGGATCATCTCCGTTGTTCGGGGGAATCATTTCTTTAATTGTCTGACTAAACAAGCGATCGAGCGTATCATCTAGAAGCTCATATTTATCCTGAAAGTGTCCATAAAAAGTAGCCCGATTCACTTCTGCTCGAGCGGTGATGTCGTTAATCGTAATGTCTTGAAAATCCTTCTCGGATAGCAATTGCTTGAAGGCATCTTGCAAATATTTTCGGGTTTTCTTCACCCTTGGATCATTTTTATTTACATACTTATCCACCCAAAAGCAGCTCCCTAATTAAGAAATAGGATGAGAAAAACAACAATTGCTTGTTTCTGTTGCTTATACGAAAGATGTGAAGGATTGATGATTGCCTGACTGTTTCGTCTAAGAATAAGATAGACAACAACAGTTGTTTAGTCAATTCATGTCGTTTATAAGGGTGGGAGCAAGTTACAATGAAAAATATAATCATAGCAGGCGGCACAAGCGGAATGGGGAAAGGGTTGGCTATGCATTACCTCAGTAAGGGCAACCGTGTTACTGTAATTGGCAGCATGCCAACCAGAGGAAAGCAATTTCTCGAAGAAGCGGCACAGCTCGGAGCAGCTGATCATGCTTCTTTCATCCAAGCAGACTTGATGTCGGTGGATGAAAATAAGCGCGTCATAAATGAAATTAAGGACCGGTATGAAACGCTAGACGGACTGATTCTTACTGCGATAAGGCCATTTCCCAAGCGAGTGGTAACGTCAGATGGCTTCGAAGGCACATTCTCGCTTTATTATGTCAGCCGGTTCTTACTGAGCTACGGGTTGTCGGATCTGCTGGAAAAAGGCGAGAACCCTGTTATCGTAAGCCTTGGCGGTACCGGGATGACCAAAGGGGAGATCCACTGGAACGATCTGTCCTTGCAGAACGGTTTCGGGATGGTTAAATCGATGCTTCAGGGAGGTCGGGCGAATGATCTGCTTGGTGTCTCCTATGCGGACAATCACCAAAGCGGCAAGACACGATTTATTCTCAATCATCCCGGCTATACCGACAGTGGAACGAACTATGTGAAACAGCCATTGCGGGCTCTCATGAAAATAATGGCTAAGCTGTTCTCCCAGCCTGTAGAGAGAAGTATTCAGCCCATAATTAAGCTGATGGATAATCCGCCTTCACAACCGCTTATCGCCTGGGATCGAACGAAGCCCGTTGATTTGTCGTTAAAGTCCTTCGATTCGAAAAATGCGCAACAGTTGTTTGAGATGACCCGATATTTGCTTTAGGGAAGTGGAAAGCCATCTTGATCAAGGTACTTGGTTTATTATTCAGCTGCGACACAGGTTTAGACCACTAAAAAGCCGTCTTACCCTTCAATTACGACCGCTTAGAGTAAAAGCGTTTCTAAATCTTAACTCACCGATTAGATTAGTGTATGAAAAGTACATGAAGCGAAAGGTGGTCCATATGAAGATAGCCATTAGAGTATTGGTTAGTGTAGTCCTCTTGGTTGCAATTGGGTTTGGTGTATTAGCCATTATGAATAGGCCGATATCCAAAGAGGCCGTTAATGAAAAAATCGAGAAGCACTTAACGAAAGTACTGGAGAAAAACGACTCGTTATCCAGCGTATTATTGACCATTTCCTCCGGTCAAACGGGCTACTCGGAACAATTTGCCGTAGGCACGAAAAATCACGGCTCGGATCAGCCCGTTCAAGCCGATAGTCAGTATCATTCAGCGAGCGTCGGCAAAACGATGTTAGCTGCCGTCTATGGCATGCTGGTTGATGATGGGAAAATCAACTATGACGATAAAATCAGTACTTGGCTGGGTGATGACATCCTTAACGGATTATTTGTGATAGACGGCATAGATTACAGCAATCAGGTAACATTGAGACACATGCTGAGTCATACATCAGGCGTTGGCGATTATTTCGAAGGTCCGGTCAGAAGCGGGAAACCTATCTTGGAAATGATAAGATCTAATCCTGATCTTTCATTTGCTCCAATAGATTTGATTGCGTTCACTAGAGAAAACCAGGAGCCTGTCGGACAACCGGGACAACAATTTTATTATTCGGATACGGGCTATATTCTGCTTGGACTTATCTTGGAGACAATCGAGGGTAAACCTTATTCGGCCATTTTAGAAGAAACCCTATTTGAGCCTTTGGGCATGAATGATAGCTATTTAATGTTTTATCAGGAAGAGCCGGCTGATATACTTGGGATTTATTTGGATGATATTGACTTAAGCGAGAAGAACGCATTGTCGGTTGACTGGGCAGGCGGCGGTGTCGTAACCACTATGGATGATCTGTTAGTGTTCATGAAGGCTTTAGAAAATGGCGATTTACTGTCTGATGAAGCGTACGGACAGATGACTGACTTCAATCATCGTTATGAAAAGGGTATTTATTACGGTATGGGCATGATGTATTTCGACTTTAGCGAGTTATCATTTCTGCTAGGCACAATGACAGATGTGTATGGCGGTGTCGGAGCTACAGGAACGTATGTATTATACGACAAAGAAAAGGATACCTTTTTTATTGCTAATTTTGGCTCGCTTGATTTTGCGCAAAAAGGTATAGAAGAATTGGTAAAAATAAGAATGATTTATGATAGGATGATAGTTGAGTAAACAATTCAAAAGCTGTCATTAGGAGACACAGGATGGTTCAACTATTGTGTTCAAATAAAGTGTATGAAAAGTTGAAACAAGAGTTATCCAAATACCAAATTGACATTATCGAGGACAGTGATTTGGTGCTCGTTGAACAAGGATATGATATACCGAGCGGAAAGACTTGTGTTGTTTTCGATGCCATTGATTATATGGATGTTGTTAAACTATTGGTCTCCGGCATTCGAGAAGATATCCATTTGACGAATACTCTTACTGGCTTTAGTGAAAATAAATATGCGGTTATAGAACCACGGGATGTTTTATATGTAGAAGCGGGCGCTGATGGTCTGATGGCCTATACAAGGTCTAATCGTTACAGTATCAAGGAAACGTTGCAGTATTATGAGAACATGTGGGCAGTGAAAGGATTCATACGAATCAACAAATCACAGCTCATTAATTTGCTGCACGTCAAAGAAATTATCCCTTGGTTTAACTCCAGATACGTTCTTCGAATGGATAATAACGCAGAGCTGGAAGTATCGAAGATGTTCTCGAAAAAGCTTAGAAACACACTCAAAATATAGGAGAACCAAGATGGAGAAAATTAATTTAGAAAATATTATAAAGTCCTTTTTTCTTGGTCTCTTCATCGGCGGTATACTGCTGTTTTATGACCGTGCGGATGTGCTTTTCTATTATAAAGTTTTGGCGGTATTGGCTAGCGGAAGCATAGGTTTTATTATTGGTTTTATCACAGAGTGGGCGACCTCCATACTCCCCATTAGCATGGCGAAAGTCCGAACCTACTTCTTTATCAACAACTTGATTGCATTAATCGTTGCGACATTCATTATGGGATCCTTAATGATGATCACAAGTGATGAAGTAGAGAACAAGGCGCAGTTCATACCCGTATTGTTGACCGTTCTTGGCATTATATGTATAGCAAACCTATTTGACTATATGATGTATCGACGCGCTCAAACTAAATTAAAAACCTATAAGGCGTTGATTAAAGATAAATAAGCGATGCCCCCTGAACCGAAATGCGCTTCAACATTTGTTTTGTTAAGCAAAAAACCACTGACCGTAGCTGTCAGTGGTTTTTTTGTATGCTTGTAGTGCTCAGGCTAATAATGGAATGGAGGAAAAGAAAATGTTTATAAGAATTGAAGATTTTGCAGAGGAGTGGACTAGCGAGGCCGATTTGACAGCTAGCGTGCTGAATGTACTTACCGATGATTGTCTTGGACAGGAGGTTATTGAAGGTCGACGCACGCTCGGACAAATCGCCTGGCATCTGGTTCGTTCGCTGCACTTCATGACAACGTTGGGGCTGGAGTTCGATGCTCCCTCCGGAGGCGAAGAGGCTCCGGCTTCCGCTGCGCTTATAGCCTCGGAGTATCGGCGGATTAGCAAGGATCTGCTGCATGCGGTTCGAACGCAGTGGAATGACGAAACGTTACGCGAATCGGTTATGATTTACGAGGAAGCTTGGCCTAACGGAAGCTCCCTTCGTTATACGATCATGCACCAAGCGCATCATCGCGGACAAATGACCGTTCTCATGCGCCAGGCCGGTCTTCAATTGCCTGATGTCTACGGCCCGACTTACGATTCTTGGATCGAGAAAGGGATAGCTCCTTTAATCTAAATTCATTACAATGAAATTATTGGAAGAGACAGGTTATATCTTTGTATTAAAAAACGTCTTAGGGAGTGAAGAACGGCATGTCCAAAGCGGATAATATGCTGTCCATTCTATGGCTGCTTCGCTCGGGAAAGCGAGTGACGGCGCAACAGCTGGCGGACAATTTGGAGATTCATGTTCGCACCGTATACCGATGCATTGATTCACTATGCGCGAGCGGAGCCCCGATTATTGCCGACTCCGGCCCGAACGGAGGTTACCGGCTGCTGGGCGAATTTGTCGATTCCCCGCTGCTCTTCGATAACGAAGAGCAGAAGGCGCTCGTGCACGCGTCCATATTCGCCCGGGAAGCGGGTTATCCGTTCACGGACGCGCTAACCCGAGCGGTCGATAAGCTGAAGCGATACACCAATGAGGAGCAGCTCGAATGGATTAACAGGCATAGTGATGGGCTTGCCGTCATCCAGACACCTACGGACTCGAGAGAGCTTGAGTTGCTTCAACGGTTAGAGGAGGCTGCAGCCCGAGGAGAGTCCTTGAATATGGACTATGCCAAGGGACCTGAGCTTAGTCCCAGCAATCGAGTCATCGATTCCTATGGCATCGTGCATTGGAAAGGGTTATGGTATGTTGTTGGATTTTGCCGTCTACGTCAAGAGATCCGCAGCTTCCGCGTGGATCGGATCGTTCGTCTGGAAGCGACGGATACCCGCTTTGAACGTCCGGCCGTCTTTTCCGCGAGGGATTTCCTCTTGCGTTCTTTGCTCCCGGATTCGCTCGACGCCGAAACGCTAGTCATGGTAAGGCTACAGGGACACGAACACGCGCTTAACGAGTTATGCAAGCATTGGCTATTCGGGCATGCGCTAATTGAACGCAGACAGCCCGGCGAAGCCCTCTTTAAGCTAGGGGAGCTGTCGCTGAAGACATACGTGCCGTACTTTCTTCTTCCGTACGGGAGGTCTCTGGAGATACTTGAGCCGCAAATGTTAATCAATAGGATGGCGGATGTCAGCCTAGAGATGTTTAAGCACTACGAAGCGATGCAAATAAAAATAGAAGATAAGAAAGGATGAAGAAGTGAGATGAACAAGTTTACTTTGCTCGGAAAATTAACGGCTCACCCTGGGAAACGGGACGAACTCGTAGCATTATTGTTGAAAGCTTCGAGTAGCCTCGATCATATGGAGGGCTGCGAGCTCTATATTATCAATGAATCCGTAGATGATCCCGATGCGATCTGGGTCACTGAGCTGTGGCGCGACGCTGAAGCTCATGCCGACTCTCTCAAGAACGAAGAAGTGCTAGCCGTTATTCAACGCGCGCGGCCTTTAATCGCAGGTGTCGAGCCGGTTCGACTTCGTCCCGTGGGCGGTAAGGGATTAGGCGTATAACGGTCTGACGAATAGGTCTTGCTAAATGGATAGCCTTGCCTTTAACTGTTATAGTGATACAGAGAGCCTTACCGTAAGTAAGGCGAAATGCTAAGGGCAGAGCGGGGGGGCGTGGCATGAACATCGATGATTTGATTGCTCTATGGAATCATGTGAACTGCAAAGTCATAGATATTCGTCGTATCACGGTTAAAGCAGGCGAATCCATACGCTCCTATCATGTCCCCTCAAGTCTGTTTCTTATGTCGATTCGAGGGAATGCCACCGTTAATCTGGGAACGGAATTTCATCGCATGCAGCGCTTTACAGTGCTTCATGCAGGTAAAGGCGCTGTTCTCGACCTGGTCGCGGGCAGCGAGGGCCTGGATTACTATAGCGTTTATTATAAAGGCAGTATTCATCCGCCAGTACCAACAGAGCTCACCGCGCTATTCGAGCAGGGTCGCCTCTTTGATCATTCATACAGTATGATGCCGGACAATCCAATTGAACTGCACCGTACAATGAGCGAAATGCTAAAGGAATGGAACAAACAGCAGCCGCTTGTTCGTTTGCGCGTTCGAACTTTACTCTATCAGTTTGTTCATGAGCTGCTACATCAAATGAAGGCTCAAGGTTTAGGCTTGGTTAAGCGTGATCTGGCCGCCCAGATCGCCGCCATCATCCATAAACATTATGCGGATCCCATATCGCTGGATTCACTATCTGAAAGTCTGAACTACAGCGTTGCCCATTTATCTTCCTATTTCAAGGTCCGCACAGGACTTAGTCCGATTGACTATTTGATCAAGGTGCGCATCGATAAAGCTGCTTCACTGCTGCTTGAAACGGATGCTACGCTGAAGGAGATAGCAGTTGGCGTCGGCTATCAAGACCCGAGCTATTTGAGCAGACTGTTCAAAAAGCACAAAGGCGTGTCCCCCATACGCTATAGAGACGTGTATGCCGAGAAGAAGAAACTAGAAGATTGTCCTTCCATAACCATGGAATCCTCCATTGTCCTCCAAGAACCAGTTAACTATACTGATATTATTGATAATCATTATCAGTATAATGGTAACGGAGAGGAAGATTTATTCATGTTTAAACATTCAAGGGCTGCGCTGGCATCGGCATTGTTAAGTATCGTTCTATTGCTAAGCGCATGCGGCACGAATGGCAATTCGGAGACAGCAGCATCACAGCCGCCTAGTCCAAGCGATACGCCGGCCGCTTCAGAGCAGCCGCAGACCAAAGTCGTTAAAACGGTTAACGGTGATGTAGAAGTGCCCACTCAGCCCAAACGAATTGTGGCAGGAGAATATCTGGGCAGCTTGATTGCGCTTGGCATTACGCCTATCGGAACATCCGACCATCATATTAAAAATCCTTATTTCAATCAATATTTGAAAGACGTTGAGAATATAGGGGAAGGCAATGGCAACGTAGAGAAAATCTTGTCGCTTGAACCGGATTTGATTATTATGGATGATTTCTATCCGGAGCTGAATGAACAGATGGCGAAAATTGCCCCTACTGTCGTCATTCCGTACGCTTCTTTAAAAACGGTACACGAGGAGGTCGCTTATTTCGGCGAGCTGCTTGGCCAAGAAGACAAGGCGAAAGACTGGCTCGCCGAGTACGACAGCCGTATCGCAACTGCCAAGGAGAACGTATTAAAGGTTATTCCAGCAGAAAGTACGTTTTCGGTTATTGAAACAAGTGATAAAGACATCATGGCCGTTGGAACGGACTTCGGCAAGGGCGGTCAGCCGATATATAATGGATTCGGATTCAAGCCTCCCGCCGAAATCGCTGCCGAGATGGCCGACCCGGGCTGGGCTTCCATCTCTGCGGAAGTATTGCCGAAGTATGCGGGAGATTATATTATTCTGACCTCCGATTCCAAAACGTTGGATCAATTCAAGGCCGACCCGATCTGGGGCACGCTTCCTGCAGTCAAAAACGATCATGTTTTTTTATGGACAAGCGATCGTTCCAACTACTGGGATCCGATTGCTATTCTTAGTCAGACGGAAGAGCTGGCTGCCTGGCTAACAAGCCTCTAACAAGATAAAGACACCCGATCGGGTGTCTTTTCTTTTACATCGGAACTATTTACTCCGTGGTAAATCCTGTTAAACTAAGCGGAGAGAACAAATAGAAAGGAAAAATCAATGATGGAAAACACACAACTAAAGGTACACGCTCTATCGGATATCGATCATTTAAAGGTTCATGGCCGAACAACGGGAAATGTCGCTCCCTTAACGTTATTCTGGACGGGAAGCGGGATTGAACTAAATGCAACAGGCTCTGAGCTATGGATTGATGTCGAGGTTGACTATAATCATTACGAGCCTTGGATAAGCATCTTAATTAACGGTGTTCCCGTAAGCAGACAAATGTTAACCGCAGGAAGGTACTGGGTGTGCTTATTCAGAGGCATGAATGAAAGCGCTTCAAAGAATGTGCGCGTCGTTAAAGACGTGCAGGCGATGAGCGCAGATCCGGGCTGCTCGATGCAGATCCATGCCGTGAGGAGCGACGGCGAATTTTTGCCTGTCGAGAATAAGCCCTATAAGCTTGAGTTTATTGGAGACAGCATCACTTCAGGAGAAGGAGCTATTGGGGCGAAAGCGGAAAGCGACTGGATTCCGATGTGGTTCAGCGCAATCCACAATTACAGCACGGTTACCGCGGAAGCTTTAAACGCCGAATATCGAATCCTTTCTCAAAGCGGATGGGGCGTGCTGTCAAGTTGGGATAACAATCCGCGAGCGAATATCCCTGACTATTATGAACAGGTTTGCGGACTTCTTACCGGAGCAAAAAATGAAGCGCTGGGCGCATTTGAGAAAAATGATTTCGATGCTTGGCAGCCGGATGTCGTGGTCGTCAATCTAGGAACAAATGATGGCGGGGCTTTTCGTTCGCCGGAATGGCGGGACGAGTCTACGGGAGAAACGTTCAAACAGCGGCTAAACGAGGACGGCAGCTACATGGAAGAGGACATTATGGCCTTTGAACGGGCTGCCGAGCACTTCCTCGTTAAACTTAGAAAATATAATAATCATGCGCATATCGTTTGGGCATACGGGATGTTAGGCATACCAATGATGCCGGCAATCTGCCGCACTGTAGATTCCTACGTTAAGAAAACGGGAGACCGCAAGGTGTCGGTGTTCCAGCTTCCGATTATGACGGATGAAACGGTAGGTGCAAGAAACCACCCAGGCCTATTAGCCCATCAACATGCGGCCACAGCATTAACGGGGTATATCAAGACAATTTTGTCGGAAAGTTAGACGGTGGTCAGGTCGGTCTCCGGCCCTGCTCGGTCAGCCGCATGCGATACTCGGTTGGCGAGCAGCTCATTTCCTTTCGGAAAGCTTTGGCGAAATGATTCGTATCCGGAAAACCCACCTTCTCGGCCACCTCCTTGATGCTTAAGCGGGTTGTGCCGAGCAGTGTTCTGGCGTGCTGCATCCGTTTGCGGTTCAAATATTTCAGCGGTGATACGGCAAAATGTTTGTTGAAATAACGTACAAGATAATTCGGATGCAAATGGACATGCTTCGAGATTTGGTCCAGCGTCAACGCTTCGGATAGGTTGGCCTCGATGAACGCCTCGATTTGCCGGAGCCGTTCGATTTCATCACGGCGTCCCGGCACAATACGTAGCTGCGGATTTGACTCCAACAAGAAGAAGGCGATAATCTCCAGCAGCACCGCCTTCTCGCGAACGCGCGCCAGCCATCCGCTATCGCCATGGAGCGCTGCCAGTTCCCCGAACAAGGCAGACAGCTCGTCCCTCCGGTCCGGGGGCACCGTCAATAAATGAGGCACGTCCACCCATTGGAACAGATCGAGTCCGCCCATCGTCGCCGTGAAATGGCACCAATATTTTTTGTACGGCCGATCGCTCACCGCGGAATAAGACTGCCGGACATGCGCAGGCATATGGCATAATTGGCCGGCAACCGGGCTGTACGCTTGACCATCGATCTCGAGCCGGCCTTCTCCGTCACAGATGAAATAAAACTTGTTGTAGGACGGCACATAATCCAGCTCGCGCCATTGCGGCGTGCATTCCGTATAATACGCCTCGACCAGACTGACTTGCAGCTGCTGGAGCATCTCGCTGAGCAGCGCGAAATTGGATTGCTGCGGCATTCCGACACCTCGAAGTAGTTAATTTAATCCCCATACAAGCTAATCTATTGTCTATAGCTTATCACAAATCGTTGATAGACTAAGCTTATATTCGATGTATGGAGGCGCTAACCACTATGAGCCAATCTTTCATTCAGCAACGAACCGAGCGTACCGAATGGTTCCTTAAGGACCGCTTCGGCATGTTCATCCACTGGGGATTATACGCCATTCCCGCTCGCGGGGAGTGGGTTCGCAACGCCGAGCGCATTACCAACGAAGATTACCAGAAATATTTTGACGAATTCAATCCCGAACGATACGATCCGAAGGCTTGGGCCAAAGCAGCGAAGGCGGCGGGCATGAAATACGCGGTTCTGACGGCTAAGCATCATGACGGCTTCTGTCTGTTCGACAGCAAGCTCACCGATTACAAGTCGACCAACACGACCTGCGGCCGTGACCTGGTGAGGGAGTTCCTTGACGCTTTCCGCGAGGAAGGGCTGAAGGTAGGGTTGTACTATTCGCTGCTGGACTGGTATCATCCCGATTATCCGGCTTACGGCGATCGGATTCACCCGATGCGCGACAATGAAGCGTACAGGCGCGATCCTGCGCGGTTCGGCGTTTACCTCGACTATATGCACGGGCAAGTACGCGAGCTGCTGACCGATTACGGCAAGCTTGATATCATGTGGTTCGATTTCTCTTATGACGATATGAGGGGCGAGAAGTGGCGGGCGACCGATCTGATGGAAACGATTCGTTCCATCCAGCCGCATATCATTATCGATAACCGTCTGGATGCCAGCGGTGAAGAAGGCGGTTCGATCTATACGAACAATCCGAGCATCTACTCGGGCGATTTCGCTTCGCCGGAGCAGATTATTCCTCCGCAAGGCATTACGGACAATGAAGGAAACTCTATTCCTTGGGAAGCATGCATTACGCTGAACAACAACTGGGGCTACGGCGCGACCGATCTCACTTACAAGAGCGCCAAGACGGTCATCCGTAAGCTGACCGAATGCGTCAGCAAGAATGGCAATCTGCTGTTGAACGTTGGGCCTGACGCGAAGGGTGAAATTCCGCGGAAGTCGCTGGATGTGCTGGAGGAGGTCGGCGAATGGCTGCGCAAGAATGGCGACAGCATTTACGGCTGCGGCGAGGCCAGCCTGCCTAAGCCGGAGTGGGGACGGTATACGCGCAAAGGCAATAAGCTGTATGCGCATTTGCTTGAAGAAAGCGTGGGTCCCGTTAACCTGGCCGGTCTAGGAGACCGTGTGAAGAGCGCGAGGCTGCTGGCGGATGGCTCGGAGCTGTTTGTCACGCGCCCATGGAACGCCAGTCTTTATATGAATGACGCGTTCTTCAATTTCGCGCGGCCCGAGCATTACACGTATCCGCTCCCGGACGAGCGCAATACCGTAGTTGAGATTACGCTGAACGACTAACTTCAACGTAACGGAATGGAAGGGTTAAAGCTATAGTATAAGCCGTAAGCAGGACGCCGTTCGGAAGGCGTTAGCTTGCGGCTTTTTTGCAAAAATCTTAAAGGTTAAATGTCAAAGTCTAAACAGTAAAGTTTAAAAGGTAAAGTTTAAACTTTACTGTTTAAAGCCTAAATTTTATTCACGCCCGCGAATTGAAACCCTCTAAATGAAGATTTTCTAATATTACCCATAAAATCCACCTCGTCTACGAACTTATTATATATATCATAAGGTTGGGGGAGATCGATAGTATGGCGAAACCGGATAGTCTTACCACCACCATCGTATTAGCAATCGATAACGGAAGCAGTCACATTAAAGGTATTTATGACGACTTGAGCAATCAGTTTATTTTTCCCAATGTCGTAGCGCAGCCTTTCGGTGAACGATATTTATTAATGGATCAAGGAGATCCGCTTGATTTTCTAGACGTGCAGATCGTCTCTCCGGCAGTCCAGACAGACCAGTACCGCCATGTCTATGTCGGCAATTTGGCCATCGGCGATGGAGGGATTGTACATGAGATCATCGGGGATAAGGCGGTGCAGAAAAAAGCGCAGCGGCAGGAGACAATGGTGACCTTGTTGACGGCTGCGGCCTACGCAGTTGCGAGTAAGCATGAGGATGACATTAGGCGGGGCAAAAATCGAATCAAGGCCAAGGTCAACTTGGGTACAGGGTTGCCCATTCAAGAAATCGCGAAGTTTCGCGAGGAATATGCGGATAAAATTACGGCAGGCGTGCATAGTGTAACATTCATCACCACACCGATATTCAAGGGGGTAACGGTTGAGATGGAGATGATGCTGCCGAGCGACATTAGCATCGATGACGTATCCGGAGTTTATGATATGGAAGCTTCATCCAAGGCCCATCTATCGATGAAAGGGTTCGGCATAGCCGACGTCGGAGGAGTGGATATGGATATCGCTTTTTTCCGGCCGGGACTCGATCTCGATCAGCGCTATTCGACGGGTGCCAAGATTTATCTGAACAACGCGCTGGAAAATATCCGCAACGAGGTCAACGCGCAAGGGGAAGAACTGATTTCGAGCACGGCCGAACTGACCTTAATGCTGGTGAACAAAGAATATGCGATCTATGCGGAAGGCAAAGTGGCCTTTGATATGACGGAGCTTGTTAACCGACATATGCGTATTTTGGCGGAAAAGGTGTTAAAGTATGCTCGCAACGCTTGGAAGCATGCCCGGTACGCGAATGAATTTTGGTTTATCGGAGGGGGATCCGTCGTTCTGCAGCCATGGATCGAGAAGCTTAATGCAGAGTTGGGATTGCCGATTCGATTCGATCAATCGGAAGTTAGCCAGCTCCGCAACGTGCGAGGAACCTTCTTCCTGTTGTCTCATGCCCTGGGAGCGGGTGAGAGTGCTGCGGCTGCACGGGACGAAGCGGCGGCTGAAGATCAAAACGGGAGCGAGAAGGGTTGAAAAAAAGACGTTCGATGGTCATGGTGGCGCCTGGGAAGGATGTTACGTTATACATACCGACGGATACGCCGCCGGAGGTCATTCGCTATTTGAACCGCTTAAAGGCGGAAGGCATCTTCAGTCAGGGGATTATGGACATTCTAATCGGGCATATTCTCGGGCAACAAGAGGCAGCGGCAACGTCTGCAATCGAGGAAGCAGCTATACAATGGGATGATCTTCGGAACGAATCCATTGAGGAGTCCAATGAAATTCCGGAAACTGTTCATCGCGGCGACGTTGTGCAGGTCTTGCAAAAACCATTTAGCCCAGAGGACATTCTTAGGCAGGCAGCGCGAAATGCCGGTAAGCTGCTGCATGATCGGCAGTGAAACGGATGAGACAAGATAGAATGAAGCACCCGCTCGGGTGCTTTTTATTTTGCATGAGAACGGAAATAATGAAGGAAAAGCTAGTAGCCCTTTTCTTTTCCATGTAGAATGGATTCAAAATCATTGACGCAGTTACAAGGGAGCATGATCATGGAGAGGCTGTTGTCCAGTAAAAAGTATATCCCGTTCACCTATAAGATGATGATTCCTTATCTCATTCTCGTATTGCTGACCGATTTGGTGATCGGTTACATCGCATATACGATGCTCGTTGATTCCAGGACGGAAATGGCGGAAACGAATGTTCGGACGTCTCTGAAGCAGACAAGGAACAACCTCGAATACCAAACGGATGAAATCGTGCGAATGGCCAACTCGCTGTATAACAGTACGACCTTTCAGAACGCTCTTCAGTTCAGGGGCGAGCCTTTGGAAAACATGCTCGAAATGCGCGATAATATCGTTCCTTACATGAAAGCGCCTTTGCAATTGTATGGGAACAAGCTGAGATTAGTGCTCTATACCGTCAATGAAACGATGCTTGAAATTGACGGCGACGACATGTCGACGCCCATCGGCAGAAGTGATTATTACGTCCTTTCTCATCATGCCATAGAAAATACGGAATGGTTTCAATCGATTGTCACGAACAACCAAGACAAAGTGTGGCTGCAAGTGGATACCGATAGCGAGCTGGGCAACATCTCTTATTTTCGAAAGCTCATTTCATCCAACGCAGCTACCGCCGTTATCGGTTATATTCGCGTTACGGCGCGGATTGACGAGTTGTTCGGCGATTTTAGCTCCTTTCCGATTGAACAGGGCATGGATCTTCGTTTGATTGAAAGCTCAACGGGACTAGCCATCTATGAACAAGGCGTTATGAACGAAAAGGCGAAGCAAGGTTCTTACTTGAACATTAGCGAGGACATTTCGTTAACGGGCTATGTCATCAAGGCGCGGGTACCGAACAGTTATTTAAATAAAGACGCGAGCCGAATGCAGCAGGTGATCGGAACCGTCTGCATGATCAGCTTCTTAGTCATGGCTTTTATTGGCTTCCTCGTTGCCCGTATTTCCGGCAAAAAAATCAAGCGTATCATTTCCTTGGTACGATCGTTTCAGGAAGGCAACTTTTACAAAAGGATTGGATTCGCGGGGAACGATGAGTTCGTCTATATTGCCAATGCCTTCAATCAGATGGCGGCCAGCCTCCAAGAGCTGATCCGAAACGTCTACGAGCAGGGCATTCAGAAGAAGCAAGCGGAGCTCGATGTGCTTCAAGCCCAGATTAATCCGCATTTTCTGTACAATACGCTGTCGACGATCGGCAGCTTGGCGAATTTGGGGGAAGTCGAGAAGGTTACGAATATGGTGCAAGGCCTCTCCAAGTTTTATCGGCTGACGTTAAACCAAGGAAATGTGTATATTTCGCTTGAAAATGAGTTAGAACAAGTGAAGCAGTATCTTGAAATCCAAAGAGTGAAGTATGCGGATGCCTTCAAGGTTTATATCGATGTGGATCCTGACATTTTGCATGTCCCTATCATTAAGTTGATTTTGCAGCCGTTCGTGGAAAACATATTCAAGCATGCCTGGTTCGGGAGCGCCATTGCGATCCGTATTACAGGAAAGCGGCTTGGCGACCGCATTGAACTCAAGGTCATTGATAACGGAATCGGCATGCGGGCCGATACATTAAAAAACATGCGCTCAAGCTCCTTGCATTCCGACAGCTACGGCCTGAAGAACGTGGAAGAACGAATTAAGCTGAGGTACGGCAATGATTTTGGCATTCATATCGGCAGCTATTTTGGAGCGGGAACGACCGTTCAAATCATTCTACCGGTTGATAATGCGGAAATTCGGGAAGACAATGAAACGTAGCATAGTGGATAAACTCATGTTCCTAAATGGAACATGAGTTTATTTTTTTGTTCGAATCGTTGAATTAGTATTATGTTTAGTTGTTTGGCTGAATTATTTCGCTCCACCCATCGTTTTATAATGAGCCATATAGAGAAGAGAGGAGAGCAACTATGAATAAGCATACATTTTGGAGCGATTTGAAAAAATATAAAATACTGTTACTGATGCTGGCGCCAGCCGCTGCATTCTTTCTACTATTTGCTTATATCCCGATGGCGGGTATCATTATTGCTTTCAAGCATTATGATTACGCCGGGGGCATATTTGGAAGCGCTTGGAACGGATTTGACAACTTCCGCTTTTTCTTTGAATCGGGAGACGCTTGGCGGGTAACGCGAAATACGGCGTTATACAACATAGCGTTTATCGTCGTAAACAACGCACTGCAAATTTTTGCGGCGATCATGTTGTTTGAAGTCGGCGGCAAGTGGTTCCGGAAGCTTACGCAATCGGCGCTGTTCCTGCCTTACTTTATTTCATGGGTAGTTGTAGGCGCGGTTGCTTATAACTTGTTGAATTATGATATCGGCACTCTGAATGCCATGCTTAGAGGCATGGGAATGGAGCCTGTTGATATTTACAATACGCCTGCTTACTGGCCGTATATCTTGGTTCTCGTTTCCGCATGGAAAGGTCTCGGATACGGAACGGTTATGTACTTGGCCGCAATTACGAGCATTGATACCGAAATGTATGAAGCAGCCGAGATCGATGGCGCAAACATTTTCCAACGGATTATGAAAGTAACGATTCCGAATCTTTATCCGACGGTTATCATTCTGGTGCTTTTGGCAGTAGGCAACATTTTCCGCGGCGATTTCGGGATGTTCTATAACATGGTCGGCAATAACGGCTTGTTATTCTCGACGACAGACGTTATCGATACGTTCGTATTTAGATCGTTGATTACATCGAATGATATAAGCATGTCGGCAGCAGCAGGCGTCTTCCAATCCGTGCTTGGATTCGCGACGATCATGATCGTGAACTACGCTGTCCGTAGATATGACAAAGACAGAGCCTTATTCTAACGGCATAAAGGAGGTAACAATATGAAGCAACTAGATCGTAAAATATTTTCAGCAATCGGATATGTATCTCTGATCTTTCTCGCCATCTTATGTATTCTTCCCTTTATCCTTGTCGTATCGTCATCTCTTACGGATGAAAATAAGATTGTTACAGATGGTTATCAATTCATACCGACTGTATTTTCCACGGAAGCTTACAGCATTTTGTTTAAGTATCCCCAGGAGATGATTAACGCCTACCTGGTGACCATAGGTGTTACAATAACAGGCACGCTGCTTGGCCTACTTCTCACTTCGATGACCGCATATGCGCTTTCCAGAAGAGATTTCAAGTGGCGCAATAAATTTTCCTTCTTCTTCTTCTTTACAACGTTGTTTAACGGTGGGCTCGTTCCGTGGTATCTGCTTATTGTTAATTACCTCAATTTGAAAGATACGTTCATGGTCCTTATCATACCGATGATGCTCAACGTCTTCTACATCATAGTTATGAAGTCGTTTATGAGCGGCATTCCGGAAGCGATTGTTGAATCGGCCAAAATTGATGGAGCAAACGACTTCGTGATCTATGCCCGCCTCATCCTGCCGCTCTCCAAGCCGGCGCTCGCTACAATCGGATTGTTCCTTGCGCTTGCCTATTGGAACGACTGGTACAACGCCCTGCTGTTTGTTTCTAACGAGGACTTGATGCCGCTCCAATATTATTTATACAAAATGTTAGGCAATATGGATGGCATGCGGAAAGCGATGATGGGTGCGGGGGCAGTCGTAACGACAGCCATTCCGACCGAAAGCTTGAAGATGGCGATGACGGTCGTGGCAACGGGGCCGATCTTGCTAGCTTATCCATTCGTACAAAGGTACTTTGTCCAAGGCTTGACGATTGGCGCTGTGAAAGGATGAACCCGGGACAACCCGGTTTATCAATATATGACTACCATAGGGGGAAGGCTTGAATGTTGAAGAAAAATAGACTAATGATGACGGCACTCTTTTTAACCTTCGTAATGATTTTGAGCGCATGCGGTGGCGGCAACAACAATAATACGAATACGCCTGCCGAGGCTACAAAAGCTCCGGATGCGGGAAATACGGCGACTGATGCGCCTGCTGAAGGTGCCATTGACACCTCCAAAGAAGTAAAGCTGAAAATGATCTTTGTTGGTCCTAAACCTGTAGACTACGACATCGTTTTTGCTGAGATTAACAAAAAGCTGAAAGAAAAAATCAATGCAACCGTTGAAGGCGAGTTCTTGGACTGGTCAGACTGGGCTCAAAAGTACCCGTTGAAACTGGCGGCGAATGAAGATTTTGACTTGATCTATTCGGCTAACTGGGCAGGCTACAATGACCAGGCGCTGAAAGGCGGATTCTTGGAATTGACGGAAGAGATGCTTACGAAATATATGCCGCAAACGTGGGCAGCTATGCCGAAAGTAAGCTGGGATCAAACGAAAGTTAACGGCAAAGTGTATATGGTTCCGCAAAACAGAGGCGAATCCGTAGAAAAGCTGATTCTGTATCGTGAAGATTTGCGCAAAAAATACGATCTTCCTGAAATCAACAGCCCTGAAACGTATGCGACTTATTTGAAAGCAATCGCACAAAATGAGCAAGGCGTTGCGCCGTTCACTCCGGAAACGGGAGACTGGAAATATCATAACTTGGACCGCGTGTTGCTGAAGCAGCAACAAGAATGGAATATGTTCGATCTTGACCTTCCGTTTGCTTACAAATTGACGGATGACAAAGGCCAAGTATTCAACGTATACGAAACGCAAGAGTTTAAAGATCTGCTCGTGTATTACAAGGATCTAGCTGATAACAATGCATGGTCGAAAAACGTTCTAAACAGCAAAAACGACCACCAAGCGGACTTTAAAGCAGGCAAAACGGCATCGATCACGCACAACAACGGAACGCTTGGAGCGCTTATGGCTTTGATGCGCCAAGAGAATTCTCCTTATGAAGTAGCGCTTGCGGACATCAACCAAGGCAAGAAGAAGTCGATCGCTATTTCTACGCAAAACGGTACGTCGATCCATGCAACTTCCAAAAATGTAGAACGCTCGCTGATGTTTATTGATCTGATGCAAAACGATAAAGAATTCCATGATCTGATGATGTACGGCGTTAGCGGCGTACACTATGAACCGGTTGGCGACGACAAATATAAAGCAACCGACAAAAACCCTAACTACACGGGCTTCTCCAACTGGAACTTCAACTCGCCGCTTAACCGCGACAACGAAGCATTCCCGCAAGAAGCATCCGATCTGGTTAAAGGCTGGGAATCCAACGTTTACCACTATGCGCTTGAAACGTTCGTATTCGATAACAGCAAAGTGAAAACGGAAATCGCCAACGTTGGCAACGTAATGCTTCGTTATGCGATTCCGCTCGAATACGGTGTGATCAAAGATATCGATAAAGCTCTTGCCGATCTGAACAAGCAACTGGATTCAGCTGGAATTGATAAAATTCAAGCCGAGATGCAAGCTCAAATCGATGCTTTCCTGGCGAAACAGTAATAAACAATTCTAATCAGAAAGACAACCTCCGCCCATAAGGGTGGAGGTTGTCTTTTTTTTGAGTATATATAGGATCATGATTATGCCTATGCCTAGTTATTGGAGCTCGGAATTCAGCTTATCGATCAGTGGAATGAGCTCGAGCGGTTCGCTGACCGTGTAGTCAGGCTGCTCCGATTCGTCTGCGGGCGTATGCGGGTAACGGGGCGTCCAGCTTATGAAAATGCTTGTAATGCCGAGCGCATTCGCTCCCTTTACATCACGGCTTAAGTTATTGCCGATCATAACCGTGCGGGAGAAATCCTTCTCTGACAGATCAAGGGCGCCAATCGCCGCTTTGAACATTTTCGGGCTAGGTTTGCGATCTTTAATATTCTCGGAAATAATCATCGTGGTGAAGCAGTCGTATAGGCCATGCTGAATGAACATGTTTTTGAACGATTGAGCTTCGCCGTCTGCAACGAGCGCCAGCGTGTAGCCTTTCTCGTGGAGCGTTCGAACCATTTCGGCTGCGCCGGGGATCAGCTCCGCATGCTGGACAATGCCTTCCGCATCTCTAACTTCCGTCGATTCGTCAACAATGGTGTCTCCGCTATCCAGAAATACGATTAACTTTTTGTTCTCCATTCATCCCATCTCCGCTCTCTGAATGATTATATGGAGGCGAGGGCTCCGGTAGATTCCCGAATAATCAGTTCCGGCTGCATGACAATACGCTGTTTAATGCTGCTCTCGTCCTCGGTGCCGCCGATGAGCAAACCGAATGCCAGCTTGACCATCTGTTCAACCGGCTGAGCAATCGTCGTCAGCGTTGGATTCGTTACCGTGGACAGAATCGTATCGTCGAAGCCGACGATCGACAGCTGCTCGGGCACGCGAATGCCGGCGTCCTTGGCTGCTTGCAGTGCGCCGATAGCGAGCAGATCATTGCAGCAGAACAGCGCGGTGGGCCGCACCTCGCTACTGAGCAACGCGGCTGCAGCACGTTTGCCGTCCTTCATGCTGGACTCGCACATGACGATGTCGTCGTCGCTAACCGAAAGGCCGGCTTCGAATAATCCGAACCGAAAGCCCCGCACCCTCTCCAGGCTGCTCGTTACTTTGAAGTTCTCCGCCAGCACCGCCATGTGGCTGTGGCCGAGGCTGGTCAAATGCTCGGCAGCGAGCGCACCGCCCTTGAAATCGTCGGTCACGACGCTATGAGCCGTCATAGCAGCCGCTTCCCTCGCGATCATGACGATCGGGAATGACTTCTCGGACAGATGCTCTAATATTTCACTGTTCTCCGCACCGGTACCAATTAAGATGCCGTCTACGTTTTTTTGCTCCAGCAACCGTATATACTTCTCTACGCGTTCGTCGCGATTGTCCGTGCTGCAGACGATGACGCTGTAGCCTTCACTATGCGCCAAGTCTTCAACCGATCTTGCGATATCGGAGAAGAACGGGTTAGATACATCCGGAATAAGCAGACCGATCGTATACGTTTTTTTGCCCATTAGAGCAGAAGCAATGATGCTTGGCTTATAGTTAAGCCGCTCCATCACTTTAAAGATTTCTTCTTGTTTCTTCTTGCTTACTTTTCCTTTGCCGTTAATCGCATTGGAAATGGTCGCGATGGAGACGCCTGCCTCCTTCGCGACATCATATATGGTGGTCGCTTTCATGGCCAACCTCATTACTATTGAATTAGGGCGAAACTTGCCTTATTCAGTAATTATCCGTCTATTCGAATGATATTGCAACATTATCGCGGATTCACAATCCAATCATGATCGGGATCGTTGCGGAACTTCCATACTCTCGAGGGCCCTGCCATCACGTTCAGGTAGTATACCTCATAGCCCGGAGGCGCCGAGACGGGATGATAGCCCTTTGGCACGAGCACGGCCTCGCCGTCCTTGACTGCCAACGTTTCGTCGAGGGAACGGTCGTCCGTATAGACGCGCTGAATCGCAAAGCCTTGTTCCGGCTGCACGTGATAATAATAGGTTTCCTCGAGAAGAGACTCGTTCGGCAGCGCATCCTCGTCGTGCTTGTGGGGCGGATAGCTGGACCAATGTCCTTGCGGCGTAAGAACCTCTACAACAAGCAAGCTGTCAGCCGGCTGTTGCTCGGGCAATATGTTATGAATATGCCGCAGCGTCGTTCCTTGTCCGCGAAGCTCTACGCCGACGTCGTTAGGCGCAATCAGTCTGGCGCGGTGATTGCCGTGGCCGGGAGCCTTGCAAACCGCCAATTCAAGCGCCGTAAGAGCTGTAACCTCAAAGCGGTCATCGTTCGGTACATAGACGGAATACGGCGGAATGTGCTCGAAGACGCTCATCCGTTGTCCAATATCGGCCCATGATTCGTTTGCGGTGGATACATCTGCCTTGCCGCTAAGCAGGACTAGGCATACTTCGTCATTCCCGGTCGGTCTGCTGAAGGTATCTCCGGCATTTAGGCGGTACACTTCAAAACCAACATGATGCCAACCGGCGGATTGCGGCGTGATCGACAACAAGGGAATATCGCTTGATTGTCCGCTGTAATGCGGTTTGACGATTAATTCGCTCATGCTCTATTCTCACAGCCCTTCTATTGTACTCTCGAGCTCGGACAGCTTGATCGGCCGGCCTTCGCGGAGCGACAGCTTAGCTGCTCGGGCAATTCGCTCGGCTTGCCAGCCATCCTGTCCATTGACCGGCACCTTCTCTCCTTGCAGCAGGCAGTTAATAAATTGCTCGGTTTCTTCTATATAAGCAGCACTGTAGCGCTCTAAGAAGAAATGAAGCGGCTTGTCGGATTGCACGCCGCCGGCCGTCGTGAGGACAGCCGTATTCGGATAATCATTTTCGGCCTTCGACGAGCCGAGCGAGCCGAAGGCTTCGACGCGTTGGTCGTAACCGTAGGCCGCCTTACGGCTGCAGTCGATGACGCCGAGCGCTCCGCTGGCGAACCGCAGCGTGACGATAGCCGTGTCGATATCTTCGTAAGCCGCGAATACCGGATCAATAAGGACGCTGCCTTGCGCGTACACCTCTTCGACCTCGCTGCCCGACAGGAAGCGAGCCATATCGAAATCATGGATCATCATATCCATGAAGATGCCGCCGGATACTTTGATGTAAGCCTCGGGCGGAGGCTCCGGATCGCGGGAAGTGATCTTGATCAAGTGCGTATCGCCGATCGCGCCTGAACGGACATGCTCGCGCACCCGCTTGAAGTTATGGTCGAACCGGCGGTTGAAGCCCACCTGCAGCTGAACGCCTGCGCGGCGAACCGCCTCGATGGCTTCCTCGGTTTGCTGCAAATCCATGCTGACCGGCTTCTCGCAAAAAATATGTTTGCCGCGCTCTGCGGCACTCTTAATGAGCGGAACATGCGTATCCGTCGAGGAGCAAATAAATACGGCATCAATGTCCGGATTGTCGAGGATTTCGAAGCTGTTGTTGGTGACGGCCGGAATCCCTCGTTTAGCTGCCCATTCGTTCAGTTCTGGACCTGCGAACAGGTCGCTGATTGCGACGACTCGTGCCTGCGGGTGCCGGATCAGGTTCTCCGCATGGATTTTGCCAATCCGTCCGGCACCGATAATTCCTATGTTAAGCTGCTTCATTTAATTGTCCGACCTCCTCTGTTTATGCTAAAAACGGAGCTACCAACGTGCGGTGACCATTTTTTTGCGCGTGTAGAACTCTACGCCGTCTCCGCCGTTGGCATGAAGATCGCCGTAAAACGATTTTTTCCAGCCCGAGAACGGGAAGAAAGCCATTGGAGCGGGCACGCCAAGGTTAATGCCGAGCATGCCGGCGTCGATGGTTTCGCGGAATTGCCGCACGCTCGAGCCGTTGCTGGTGAATAGGCAGGCGCCGTTCGCGAATTCGGAACGATTGGCAATCGCAATCGCTTCATCGAGCGTATCAGCTCTCATAACCGACAGGACAGGAGCGAATATTTCATCCTTCCATATTTTCATCTCGCTGCTCACTTGATCGAAGATGGTCGGTCCGACAAAATAACCGGAGCCGCTCGCGGCCTCATCCTTCCTGCCGTCGCGGATCAGCAAGCCGCCTTCGGTTTCGCCCGATTCAATATAGCCGAGCGTTCTGTCTTTATGAGCGCCTCGAATGACCGGCCCGAGGAAGATGCCTTCGTCCAATCCGTTGCCGATCGTAATCCGATCAGCGGCTTCAGCAAGTCTAGCGACGAGCTCGTCGCCAACGCTGCCGACCGCTACGACGACCGCGCAAGCCATACATCTCTCGCCGGCTGAACCGAAGGCCGCATTAACGATTTCTTTGACCGTTAGATCAAGATCGGCGTCAGGCATGACGATGGAATGGTTTTTGGCGCCGGCCAGCGCTTGGACGCGTTTGCCATGGCTAGTTCCTTTGGTGTACACATACTCCGCCACGGGCTGCGAGCCCACGAAGGATATCGCTTTAATGCGCGGATGCTCAAGCAGTCCATTGACGACGTCATGCGCGCCATGTACGAGATTAAGGACGCCTGCAGGCAGCCCGGCTTCGTGGAAGAGTTCAGCTAAGCGGTTCGCAAGAAGCGGCGTCCGCTCGGAAGGTTTGAGCACGAACGTATTGCCGCAAGCAATCGCAAGCGGGAACATCCAGCACGGCACCATCATCGGGAAGTTGAACGGCGTAATTCCGCCGATGATTCCGATCGGGTAACGATACATGCCCGATTCCAGATTCGATGCGATGTCCGGCAGCTGCTTGCCCATCATGAGCGATGGCGCGCCAGCGGCGAATTCTACACACTCGATCCCGCGCAGCACCTCGCCATGCGCTTCGGCGAAGCTTTTGCCGTTCTCCTTCGTAATGAGGCGGGCAAGCTCCTCCCAGTGGTCGACCAGCAACTGCTGGTATTTGAACAAAATCCGGGCACGGCGCGGAACAGGCGTTTTGCTCCAGCTTTCGAAGGCAGTACCGGCAGCTTGGACGGCCGACTCGATGTCATCAGCTGTGGATAGCGGAACCTCGGCCAGCACCTCTTCCGTTGCCGGATTGTATACATGGTCGTAGCGGTCCGAGCTCGCTTGCACCCATTGCCCGCCGATCCAGTTTTTTAATTGTATTGTCATATAGCTCCCTCTTTTCTAATGGATTGCAGACTAACCTGCTACGATTTCCCCGCGATTGCAACGTTCGATATAGTCTTCGACCTGCTCCTTCGTCGGCATCGCATCCGAGCAGCTATGGCTGGAGATGACGATGCAGGCCGCGGCACTGCCGAATGTCATGCTTTGCTTGACCGTCTGTCCGGCCATTAGGCTGCTGATGAAGCCGGCTGCGTAAGAATCTCCCGCCCCGAACGTCTTAATGACCTTGGCCGGGAACGATTCCGCGCGATGCTCCGCTCCGTCCGCCGTGTAGGCAATCGAGCCGTCCTTGCCGTGCTTGATGATAACGATTTTGGCATGATAGCCAAACCATTTCGAGGCGGTATAACGATCATTATGTTCGGGATTGGCTTCGAATCGTTCCATGCTGTCGAATTCCTCGCGCGTTCCGATGATGATGTCGCATTTCTCGGCTGCCATATTGTAATAGACGGCCGTTTCCTCCTCGGACTTCCACGTATAAGGGCGGAAGTCGATATCGAAGATTACGGTAGTGCCGTGCTTGCGTGCATAATCGATGGCGAGCATGACGGCCTCGCGGGATGGGCTCGAGGAAAGCGCCGTTCCAGATACAAGCAGCGCTTTGCTGTCTGCGATCAGCGTCTCGTCAACCTCGAGCGGGGATAGCAGCAGATCGGCTGCGTTGTCGCGATACATGAGAATGCTGCATTCGCTTGGGCTTTTGATTTCCGTAAAAGCGAGTCCGGTCACCGCTCCCGTACCGTCCGTTATGACGTTACTGGTATGGATGCCTTCCTTCTCCAGATAACCGCGGATGAATCGGCCCATTTGATCGTCAGCTACTTTGCCGATAAAAGCTGTTTTGCTGCCTAGGCGGTTCATGCCGATCGCAATGTTGGCGGGAGAGCCGCCGACGTATTTCGTAAAAGTCATCGTCTGCTCCATCGGACGGTTAATTTCATTCGCATTCAAGTCGATACAGAGCCGTCCGATTGCAGTGAAATCAAACCTTCTGCCGGATGGAAAAGTCATATTCGCCATGCTAAGCTTCCTCCTTCGCCTCAGCGATACGGTATAAATAGCGGAGAGCCTTCTCCGCATATTCGCGAGCGGGATGCGCCGCCGGGTCTTGCTCGCCTTCAAGAAGCGCCCAACCCTCATAATTTCTATCGATCAGCTCGCCGATAATGGGAGCGAAGTCGATGCAGCCATCCCCAGGGACGGTAAATACGCCGCCCCGGATGCAGGTTACGAAGTCGGACCCGCTTGCTCTCGCTTGATCGAGACGATCGGGACGGACATCTTTCAGATGCACATAAGCGACACGATCATAATGCTTCTGCAGCAGCGAGAGCGGATTGGCTCCCCCATACAGCGCATGGCCGGAGTCGAACAGCAGGAACACGGCGTCCGGATCGGTGATCGCCATCAGACGATCAATTTCCTCGGGACTTTCGATGACCGTTCCGCCATGATGGTGGTACGTCAGCTTCAGCCCGTATTCGAGCGCTATGCGCCCTGCCGCGTTAAGTCCTTCCGCCAAGCTGGCCCAGCCCTCCTCATCGAGGCGAATGACTTCGCGTTCATGAGGAGTTCGACGCGGATCGAAGTGCAGTGAGCCGCCGACCTCGCATGTGCTTATGACCTTGCTGCCCATTTGCTGCAAGAAAGCGGCATGGTCACGGAATGCTTCCAGCTCTTGCTCGCGGTAGGCCGGATCCGAGAACAAAACGGACTTCCATTGCGAGACGAGCTGTATGTCGCGTTTGCTTAATTCTTCTTTCAACAGAAGGGTGTCAGTCGGGAATTTTCTACCCATCTCCGTGCCGTGCAGTCCTAGTGATTGGATATCGTTCAAAATTTGCTCATAGGTCGTATGCTCCCCATGCTCCTTCACATCTTCGCCGACCCAGTTAATCGGGTGGACACCTAGTCGAAACGGAAATTGTTTCATCCGATTGCTCCTCCTCCTAACATAGAAATCAGTAAGGTCTTGCTTCCGTCAGCTTCTTGCTCATCGCTTGATGCGCGGAGGTTACTTTCGCGCTCACCGATACCTCCGGCACGCCTACGTTCCACCAGGAATCGTAGCCGTCCGTGTTCGTTCCGGCAAGAACATCGATGACGACGACGGTTGTGCGTGTTTCGCTCGCGGCTGCCTTCAAGGCAAGACGCAGCTCTTCACTGTTAGAAGCTCTATAGGAAGCAGCTCCAAGGCTTCGAGCATGCGCGGCGAAATCGATCGGCAGCGTATCGCCGGAGTAATGGCCGGTCGCAGCATCCCGATAGCGGAATTCGTTGCCGAACCCGTCGCTGCCGTTGCTGCGCTGCAAGTTATGAATACATTGGTATCCATGGTTATCGAACAACAGAACGGTTATTTTGCGTCCTTCTTGGAGGCTGGTGATCAGCTCCGAATGGAGCATGAGATAACTCCCGTCGCCCGTTACGGCATAGACGGGACGGTCAGGCTCCGCTAAAGCGACTCCGAAAGCTCCGCTTACCTCATATCCCATACAGGAGAAGCCGTATTCCATGTGATAGCCATGCGGCTGTTCCGTTCTCCAAAGGCGATGAAGATCGCCCGGCAGACTTCCTGCGGCACATACGATGACCGCTTCTGCAGGAAGGAACTCATTAATAACGCCTAGCGCTCTCGTCTGCGCGAAGCCGTCTTCGTGCTCAAGACTGTATAAGCGATCGACTTCGGCATTCCATTCGCTAGTTAGCCCCGTAATCTCGGATGGTCCGTATGAGGCCGCGTATTCTAGATTCGTCAAACCGCCGGACAGCAGCTCGAGCGTGGTTTTCGCATCACCGTCAAGGGCTGCGCCTCCGAGCTTGGAGCTGTCCATGCGGTTCACATTCAGGTTCAAAAAGGCTGCATCCGGATGGAAGGCCCATTTGGACGAGGTCGTAAAGTCGGAATAACGCGTGCCGATGCCGATAATGAGATCGGCTTCTTTGGCCAGCCTATTCGCGGCTAATGCTCCGGTAACCCCTATGGCGCCTACATGAAGCGGATGCTGCCAATGGAGCGAGCCTTTGCCGGCTTGCGTCTCGGCTACCGGAATGCCGAATTTCTCGGCGAAGTCGGCCAGTACAGCCGTAGCTTCGGCATATTTAACGCCTCCCCCGGCGATAATAAGCGGTCGCCGTTTGGAGGCGATTAAGTCTATAGCGCGCTGTAGAGCGGATACGGAAGGCTGCTTCCGTTCGATGTAATGGACTTGCTTCTCGAAGAAGGCGGCCGGATAGTCGTATGCTTCCGCTTGCACATCCTGCGGCAGCGCCAGCGTGACAGTCCCCGTCTCCGCAGGGTCAGTCAGCACGCGCATCGCATTCGTGACCGAACTCATGAGCTGCTCAGGCCGGACGATGCGGTCCCAGAACTTGCTGACCGGCTTGAAGCAATCGGTTGCCGATACGGTGTAATCATGTCCGGCTTCCAGTTGCTGCAGAACCGGGTCCGGCTGACGGGAAGCGAAGTTGTCTCCCGGCAGCAGCAGAAGCGGGATACGATTGACGGTTGCCGTGCCGGCGGCCGTTACCATGTTCAGAGCGCCGGGGCCGATCGAGGTCGTGCAGGCATAGATTTGGCGGCGATTATTTTGCTTGGCGTAAGCGGTTGCAGCATGAGCCATGCCTTGCTCGTTCTTTCCTTGGATGAAGGAAAGGCTTCCTGCGCTTCTCTCCAGCGCCTCGCCAATGCCGGTTACGTTCCCATGTCCGAATATCCCCATCACGCCGGTAACGAACTTCGTTTCCTCGCCATCAAAAGAGACATACTGCTGATCAAGAAACTTCAGTAAGGCTTGAGCCATCGTTAAACGAATTGTACCCATCGGTAATCGTTATCCCCCTCGCTTCAAAGTTAAGCGCTTTTCCTTCAGTTACTTATAATTAATATTGCTATATAAAATAAATATGTCCTCCAAAAGGTAAAGCGCTTAATCCGATATTACCTACAACGGGGATTAAAATCAATCCCTATTTTTGTGAATCGTCAATGGAGATATTGAAAACAAGCCGTCAATCGAATAGAATATGGGTAAAGCGCTTAACTTAAAAGGGGGAGTCAGAATGGGAATCTATGTGGAGCAACGCGATAGCTCGCGCTATTGGTTCGGCAATGACGATCATCGTATATTGGAATTGCTTGCAGGACGATATATAGGGGCGAACCCGCCGCTGCCATTTGCATGGCGTGCATTCTCCAAAGCAGGTATATTGCAAAATGCCGAAGGATTATATGAACTTGATTTTTCCGATAGATTAACGAGTGCCGAGGAAGGCGATTACGCTTATGCCTATGGTCTGGTATGGAGCGATGATGAGCGTTCCATTGACAGTGTGATGCATGCGCTTGGCCCGGTGAAGTTATATGTAAATGAAACGCTGCAATACCGCTCTACCGTCGTGGACGAGTTGAACCCTAATTCGCGCGCAATTATTCCGCTTAGCTTCGAGAAAGGCTGGAACAGCTTGCTGATCGAGTCAAGGAAGACCGCATCAGGCTTTGGCTGCCGTTTCGGCGCAGACGAGGCGAAGGTACGCATTTTGCAAGTTTTGACACCGTTTACAAACCGGGAAGGCAGTGCGGGATGGGTTTATTCGGAACCTGCGACTACGTCACTATTCGGGGATCGTACTGGTCAATTTCCAGAATGGCGGAAGGAGGAGACGGCGAGCGGACTGGAGTGGTTTCCACGGACGCAGTGGAATGAGGAGGAGCGTCAGCTTTCGCCGCTGGAGAGGTTGTTCGGGAAGCAGGAGCGGCAAGCGGCCGGTTATGGATGGAGTTCTGTATCCGTGCCTTTATCCGCACGTCTGCTTGAGCTGTCTGGCAGAGCCTCTGGTCCGACGCAAATTTGGGTGGATGACGTGGTTGCCGGCGTGCTCGATGAGGCCGGCTCCTATCAATTCCATGTATCGGTCACGCCCGGCACGAAGCAAATCGTCGTTAAGACCGTTAATTCCAGTGCAGGATGGGGTTTCGAGCTGCATGCATCGGCTAACGGTGCAAGCCTTACGCTCCAGCAGCCCGTTCAAGTCCACGGAAATCCGGGAGCATGGCTGCTCGCAGGGCCGCTGTCAGCTGAATTCAGCTTAGAGCCGGCGCAGGTGCGGTCGTTAGCAACAACGTTGGAAGGCATCGACGGACAAGTATACTGGTCGCTAGACGCTCCGGAGACGCGCGTTCGTCCTTATTATGAGAATGCGATGCTCAGCAACAAATGGACGACCGGCACGGCGACTAACTTCGGAAGATGGGATTATCCGCTTGGCGTGACGACGTACGGTCTGCTTCAGACCGCCCGCGAATTGCAGCGCGCCGATATATCGGCGTATGCCATTCGTCATATTGAAGCTTGCACCGATATGTACGACTATTCCATGTGGGATTTTGCAGAGTACGGTTTTCCGGCAATCAACCATCAGCTTGTGCTTATGAAAATGTTGGACAATTGCGGCTCGTTCGGCTCTGCTATGATGGAGGCTGATCTCTACCGCGATCAGGCTTCCGTTCGCAAAATCGCCGATCGGATTGCGGATTTCATGTTGGCGAAGCTGGAACGCCGCGAGGACGGCGCCTTCTACCGGCTGTGCGAGGGCGAATACTCCGCCGATACGATGTGGGCAGACGATCTGTATATGAGCGGACCGTTCCTGACGAGATATGCTTTGGCCTCTGGCGATGCTTCGGCGCTGAACGAATCGGCCAAACAGTTTTTGCTGTATAAACGCTACTTGTTTATGGAGGATGCAGGCGTCATGTCGCATGTATTCGACTTCAAATACGGCAAGCCTACCCGTGTTCCTTGGGGTCGGGGCAACGGCTGGGTATTGTTCTCTCTAACCGAGCTGCTGGAGCGGCTGCCGGGCGATCATCCGGATCGGGAAGCGCTGCTTGCCATGTTCCGCGAGCATTGCGCCGGCGTAGCCAAGCTGCAAGCCGCTTCCGGATTATGGCGTCAGGTTCTCAATCAGCCCGATGCCTATGAGGAGGCATCATGTACGGCCATGTTCGTTTACGCCTTCGCCCGCGGTCTTCGGTTCGGTTGGCTTGACGCGGACGGTCCTTATGCCGAGGCGGCTTTGAAGGGATGGCAAGGACTAACGGAGCATGCGATCGACCGCAAGGGCAACGTACACGGCGTATGCAGCGGCTCGCGCTATGCTTTCTCGCCTCTATATTACATGGAGGATTTGCGAACGGTATTGAATGATAATCATGGCATTGGCATTATGATGCTTGCAGGTGTGGAGATGATGCGGCTGAAGAAAGGGCTAGCCTAATGAAGCCGATGTCGGAGGAGCAACGGTTTTTGTTGGCACAGTCGATGTCGATGATGGATGCCATTTATGATGAGCGGGCTGCGATGCTTTGGAACGAGGAGGATGGCGATAGCGAAAGCCACTCTACCCGTGCAAGCGCCCATTATGCAGTCGGGTTGCTGATGCGAGGCGGTCCCGGCGATAGGGAGCTGGCTTGCGCGGTGCTGCATAGAGTCATGGATATGCAATTCGACGATCCGGAAGAGATTTATTACGGTACATTCCGTACATCTCCAGAGGCGAAAGTGCCGCCCAAGGGACATTTTCCATGGAAATCGTTTGGTCCAGGTTTCTCGTATTATTTGACCAGCACTCTTGAGCGTATCGCCGACAAGCTGTCGGGCGAACTGGCTGCGGTTGCGGGACGGGATCAGGTGCAATCAGCCTTCGAATCAGCGGCGGCCAGCATTCTGCCGCCTGTGTGGGCAAGCTACGATCCGAACTGGCGAGAGTTCGTGGCTTGCGCCTTCGCCATCATTCTAGAGCATTTCGAGAGTCATCTTCCGGAAGCTGTCGTGTCCCGAATGGATCTCGCTATGGAGCGCGCTGTAATTGGCTCGGTCGAGAGACGGCTGTCCGATGCCATTCCGATGAACACGAATATTGAGCTGATGCATCTGTTTATATGCGATTATTTCGGGCACCGTCTTCACCGTGCAGAGTGGATCGCCCATGCGGATAGCTTCGCTGAGCAATTCCGCAAGTCCTTCTCCGAGTTCGGCACGTTCGCCGAATTTAACTCCAGTACGTATTACGGAGTCGACCTTACCGTGCTTGGATTTATACGGAATTTTGGCCAATCCAGCGAAGTGCGCCGAATGGGCAGCGAAGTAGAGAGCGGATTATGGGACAATATCGGATTGTTCTACCATGCAGGGCTTGAGAACCTTTGCGGACCTTACTCAAGAGGCTACGAAATGGAGATGACGGCACATAGCTCGCTCGGCGTATTTCTCTATCTGGCTTTAGGAGAAAGCCACAAGCATTTAACCGGGGTGAATTGCGAGACAAGCCATGATCCGTTAATTGTGCTGGCCGGCGTTAACGTTCCATCGCATATTGTGCCGGCTCTGCGGATCTTTAGCGGAGAGAGGCTGGTGCGCAGGCAATATCGCGAGCTGTGCGAACGGGATGATCCGCAAGCGAACAGCCATTTATGCACCGCAACCGCTTGGCTTGGGGAGCATCTCATGATCGGAGCGATGTCGGGAAGCCGGAATACGAGCGGACAGCTTCATCCTGCGACGATGCATTGGCAATCGGAAGACGGTGAGCGGTATTCCTTGCGAATGGTCCGCAGGGAAACCGGGGGCCACTGGAGCAAGCATATGCGGGGTATTGTAACGAATGCGGAGGCTGAGAAGGACAAGTTGTCCATTCAAGTGGAATTTACAACGGATAAGCCGATTGAATTGGTGTTTGAAATTAGCGGATCGGCACCAATCGCAGCGGAGATTACGGAGGACCGTTGGCGGCTTCCGGGACTGACTTTGCACGTCACAGCCGAGGCTCCGCAGCCTATTGTCGACGCGGCCGGGGAACGGCTGGAAATCATTTATACGTACCGTCCGGCTTCTGAGAATGAACAGATGCGGTTTGTGCTTGAGAAGGATTTGAGTGGATTTCATCCAATCAAATCACCGTATTAGTCGCTATTTTGAGGTTTGAGTGGATTTCATACAGGCTAATGAGGAGCTTTTGGCGGAAAGCTGTAGAATGCTCGGATTTGACTGCCTATTTTCCACTCAAAAGTTATTTTATCGTAGGAAGAAGCCGTTAGATTGGACAAAATCCATGCAAAAAAGAGGCTTAGCGCTCCAATGGGAATGCGCTTGAGCCTCTTATGCGTCTATTCGTTCGCTTGCCGATGGGCATCCCGATACTGTTTTGGTGTCATGCCAAGCTTGCGCTTGAAGACACGGTGCAAATAATTGGAGCTGCCGAAGCCATTGCGAACAGCCAGCGTCTCTATCTGCTCATTGCCGTCCTTCAGGTCGCTGCACAAATGCGATAGTCGAATATGCTCGACATATTCGCTGAAGGTGGTATCGGATACGGTGCTGAAGATGCGCTGCAGCTGCCTCGGGCTAATATGGATTCGCTCGGCGACGGTTTCTAAGGATAGCGGCTCCTGATAATTGTCCTTAATGAACTGTTCGGCCAACTTGTAACGGAACCGATTCACATTCCGTGCAGGCAACTGCTGCGGCTGCGCTTCGGGAAAATAAGCGCGGGTCGCGCGCAGCAGAATGAGAATAATAGACTGCTTAATCAGGGTCATCAGGCCGGGCTGGCTTTCGAACCAAGCGCGATAAGCAGTCAGGAAGCAGTCCATCGCCCGGAAGCGGTCGGGGATCGGCCGAAGTGGGATGCGTCTCAGCTGCTGAACGCAGTTCTCGGCTTCGCGCCATTCGGCTTCCGCACCCCAGTCGCCAGGCTTCCTCGTTTCCCCTTCGAGCGGTACAATCTGGACGCGCAGGCATAGCTCGTTCATACCGTCTTGGCCGTCGGCTTCTTGATAGTGCATCACCTGCGGACCGGTTACATACATCATCCCCTCCGACAGCGCAAAAGGCTGGTCACCCATGATGACCATGCCTTTGCCGCGGGGAATGAAATGAAATTCGTACTCATCCGAATGTTTATGGAAGGGAACGATTTTGCCTGCTGGAAATGATACGTGGTGGAACCGAACGACTCGGATGCCATACGGTCCCCATCGGAAATCGGCCTGCAAATGCTCCAGGACATGCTGCTGCTCGTTCATTAATTCATAAGGATATGTCTTTTGGCTGGCAGTCTGCAGGCCGGATGGGGGCGATAAGGAATCAGACATGATCGGTGCCTCCCGTTCAAAAATGTATATGAATAAAATAGCTATAAAGCAACGACGGCTCCCGCTTTGGCGGCCTTTGAAGCGGCTTCCATTAACGCGGTCAGCTGGGTCGCAAGTTGAATATGGTTGTCGTCCCGGGTGCCGTTCTGAATATGGCTGACCCATTGCTCGAATGCGGACGGCAGGGCCGACGGCAGCGGATATTCATGCCATAGCTTAGCGTCACTGCCTTCCAGTGTCAAGCTCTTGTACCGCAGCTTGGCGTCTTGAGCACTGTAGATGGCGCTGCCTTCAGTGCCGTGAAGCTCCAGCGTGAACGGTGATGCGCGATTGACGAAGCCGGCTTCGACGATACCGATAGCTCCACGATCATAATGGAGAACGGCCAAGGCATTATCTTCGATTTGCTTGTCCGTAACGTATCCGAAGCTGGCGCTCACCCGCTCTGGCATCCCGAGGAACAGTCTGACCAAGTACATCGGATGACAGCCGAGGTCGACCATCGCGCCGCCGCCCGCCTGCCCCGGATCAAAAAATTGCGGAGGCAGATAGCCAAGCGGACTTTCTTCGCAAGGCAAAGCGCCGCTATGGGACAATCGCGCCCGGACGGATGTCAGTTTGCCGAGAAGACCGCTTTGTTGAATGGCCAAAGCGCCTTGTGTGAACGGCGCGTAGAGACGGGGCAGCGAAACGGTGAACGGGGCGCCGCTCTTGGCAACAGCATTCATGATTGTCTCGCAATCCTGGGTGGTCAAGGCGATAACCTTCTCGGTGAAGATCGCCTTGCCAGCTCTTGCCGCAGCGGTTATGACGGCAAGATGATCCACGGTTGGCGAAGTGACGATAACGCCGTCGATCGTTGGATCGGCAAGCAGCGTATCCAAGTCAGCTTCGAATCGGACGCCGCGCGCCTCGGCCTCGAGACGGCCTCTTGCCGGGTCTTCGTCCCATATCGCTGCAAGCTCGGTATCAGGCAGCTCCGTGGCTTGCTTGGCATAATCCTTGGCATGTACATGCCAGAAGCTAAGTACGGCAACACGAATTTTGTTTGTATGCATGGAAGAAGCCAACTCCTTCTAAGGACTGTTTAGTCGAAATACACCGCTTGGCCGGTACGCGACGATTCATAAATAGCTTCCAATATCTCCGAGACGACAAGCGCCTGTTCGGGAGTAACCACGGGTTCGGTATCGTTCACAATTGCGTCGATCCACATCCGCATCTCGACATCCTGCATCGTCTCTCGTTTGCCTCCATAGAAGTCAACGCCCTTGGGATCGAGCTTAATATGTTTCTCGTAAAGCTTGCCATACGTTTCGCCGTTAATCCGCAGCCCATCAGTCATGTCGGCTCCGGCTTCCGTTCCGCAGAGCGTGCTGCGAGCTTCCTTCGTATCGAGTATATTGAGCGCCCAGCTTGCTTCCATCATAATGACAGCGCCGTTTTTCATCGTAATCATGCCGAACGCGGAATCCTCTACTTTGAATTTGTCGGGGTCCCAAGGTCCCCAGGAATTGGCGGCGTCACGTCGCTTGGACAATTGGTGGAAGGCGGTGCCGAGCACGGCTTTTGGTTCATAGTTGTTCATCAGCCATAGTGTCAGATCCAGTGCATGCGTGCCGATATCAATCAGCGGGCCGCCGCCTTGCTTGTCCTCATCGAGGAATACGCCCCAAGTGGGCACGCCGCGACGACGGACCGCATGGGCCTTCGCGAAGTAGATGTCCCCGAGCTCGCCTTGCTCGCACATTTTTTTGAGCAGCAGGCTGTCGGAGCGGAACCGGTTATTGTAGCCGATAGTCAGCTTTTTGCCCGATTGACGAGCGGCCGCAACCATGCGTCTAGCGTCGGCTGCCGTCTTGGCCATCGGCTTCTCGCACATGACATGTTTGCCGGCCTCTAAGGCGGCGATTGTAATGTCGGCATGGGTGTCGTTGGCCGTGCACACATGCACAACGTCGATGGACTCGTCCTTCAACAGGACGGTATAATCGGAGTAAACCTTCGCATCAGGGGCTCCGAATTGCTCGGCCGTTTTCTGTGCTTGCTCGATATAAACATCGCAAAATGCGACAAGCTCTACCTGTTCAATCTTCTTGAGGCTAGGCAAATGTTTGCCTGTTGCAATGCCTCCACATCCGATAATAGCTAGCTTTAACCGTTTTGTCATCGTATTTTCCTCCAATCATATCGTAACTCGGGCTCAGTTTAGCATGTGGGGAAGAAGTTTGATATTGAAAGATTACGACAGCAAAAAGTGTACTTTCGCGACAATAATAAATTTAGTAAACTTTTAACAACTACATTTTAAAAAGGATGCTAAAATGATAAAAACCCCTTATGAAGGAGTTGAAGCAGGCCGGCATGCGGATTTGGAAATGGTTATGGGGCAGCATTACGAATAGTTTCAAATTCAAGCTGATCGGCAGTTTGTCCCTCATTATCGTGTTTGCATTTGCTGCAGTTGGCTTCTACACCTACCACAGCAACGAGAAGTTGTTCCGTGAGGAGCTGAGCAAGCAAGCATGGATCGCAAATCAGGAAGCGCTTTCAAAGCTGGAGCTTAAAGTACAAGAGATGAAGCGGATCTCGCAAACGATCGTGTTTAACCGGCAAATCGAAGAGATGATTTCGCGATACAACATCTATCTCGATTCGGATAAGTTTCAGCTTTATGTGGAGAAGCAGAAGATTGACGAACTAGTCAACCAGCTTAAATCCGACGCTCCTTACATTACGGGTCTGTATATCTTCAATCTTCGCGGCAATTCGGTCTATTACAGCTATAATACGCAAGCGATCAACAATCTCGATGCCAAGACGCTGCGGCCGATCCGAATGAATACGAGAGACACATCGGGGGAATTGGTTTGGAAAAGCTATTCGCTGCCCAGTCAGCTTGAAACGCAGGGCTTCCGGGAAACCATTGTCGCTTCAAGGCTGATGAAGAACAATGAACTTAAGGCTTACGGAATTCTTGTCATTATGATTGACGAATCCTTCCTGGCAAGCGGATTGACGGAACTGACGAAGGACGGAGCGGACAAGGTGTATTTATTTAATCGGTCGTCCGACCTGCTATATACGAATGACAAAGGTTATACAGATCAGCAGTTTGCCGGGATCGAGAAGGATCTGGATATGTGGGAGAAGGAGGGTCAGCTGTATTCGCGCAGTGAAACCAAAAATCCGCTGACCGATTCCTTCCTGCTCATCAGCTCCAAATCGCTTGACCCGATTCAGCACAAAAACCGTACTTTGGCCATTAATACGATGCTCGCCGGTCTCATTATTGCCGCGGCAGCCAGCCTGTTCATTATACTGGCGCTCGAGCGTCTCTTGCGTCCGCTTGCCGATTTGCTCAAAGGACTGCAGCGAATGCGTGCCGGCAATTTGGAGACGCGCGTAACGGTACGGTCAAAGGACGAGTTGGCTTTCATCGGGGACAGCTTCAACGCGATGGCCGAGCATGTCGAGCAGCTTATTAAGAAAGTGTATCTCACCCAGCTCAGCGAACGGGAAGCAGAACTGAAAGCGCTGCAGGCCCAGATCAATCCGCATTTCTTGCACAACTTTTTCAACGAAGTGTACTGGAAGCTGTATATGAGAGGCGAGCAGGATACAGCCGAGCTGATCGGCGCCGTATCGGAGATGCTGAAGCATTCGCTCATGCCGGTGCAAGTTCCGTCTACCGTGCAGGAAGAGGTCAGGCAAATACAGAACTACGTCAAAATTCAAGCCGAGCTGTTCGAAGCGAACTTGGAGTTCGACATTGAGACGGAGGAGGCTGTGCTCCATTATCAGGTCATGAGGTCCTTGCTGCAGCCGCTTGTCGAGAATGTGTTCATGCATGCGTTCAAAGGCCAATTAGCGAACAAGCGGCTCCATATTCGCATCTGGGAAGAGCTTGAAGGCGGAACGAATTTTCTGCGAATCGATATTAGCGATAGCGGCTGCGGCATGAGACCGGAGCTTATTCATAAGCTGCTTCACGAGAAGTCGGCTGATCACGGAGACCGGCAGCGGGAAAGCATTGGCGTACGCAATGTGGCAAGAAGGATTGAGCTGCTGCATGGCGATCCATATCGGCTTGAGATAGATAGCAGGATAGGTACGGGGACGCGGATGAGCTTGGTATTGCCGGCAGCGTCAAACCAGAGGATGGCAGGTTAATCAGAAGCGATAGAAGGGGTGGAATGGATGCAATATGGTAATGCGATGGTTGTTGAAGATCAGTTTTATTTTCGCAAAGGGCTGGTCAAGATGATTGAGGATAGCGAGCATAACTGGAATGTCGTCGGGGAAGCAAGCAATGGCCTCGATGCATTGAAGCTGGCTGAACGGCATAAGCCCGATCTAGTCTTTACCGATATTCGCATGCCGGCGATGGATGGACTCGAGTTCGTCACCCATCTGCGACGCGATTTTCCGGATACCATTGTCGTCATTCTGACGGGGTTCAAAAACTTTGACTATGCACAAGCGGCGATTAAGCTAGGAGTCATGGATTATATGCTCAAGCCATGTACGGAAGCCGATGTGCGCTCCATGCTCATGAGGGCGAGCGAGCGTTACAACGGGAACCGAGGCTTAAGGGGAGCTGCTGCCAGTCCGGACGCCGTTCGCACCTCGGATAAGCCGGACGGTCTGATTGAGAAGGCGATCGCCTTTGTCGAGGCGCATTACGCGGAGGAATGCCGGATGACCGAGGCGGCCGCGCATATTCATCTGAACCCCAGCTACTTCAGCGTCTTATTCAAAAAATCGACGGGAGAGAGCTTTACTTCCTTCGTTACCCGCTATCGGATGGAGAAAGCGATGCATTTGCTATGCAACACGGATATGAAAATATTCGAAATCGCTTGCGCCATCGGCTTCGACGAACCGAATTATTTCACGAGCGTGTTCAAGCAGCATTTTAACCGGTCACCGAAAGAGTATCGCAGAAAAGCGACCCTATAAAGCTGTTGTATGTTCCTCCAAGAGCCAAAAAAGTTATAGATTTTATCTATAATTTTTTAAGGGTTCTTTTTTTTGTCCCCCTTATACTTTAAATATCGCAAATGAACGACAGAACAGGAGGAGCCATATGAATTTCAGAGCAAGAGCAACGAGCTTGAAGCTGCGGCAAAATCTGTACTTATACGCGATGCTTCTGCCCGTTCTAGCCTTCTATTTGATTTTCAAATATCTGCCGATGGGCGGATTGGTCATTGCTTTCAAAAACTACAATTTTACGGACGGTATACTCCATAGCCCTTGGGTAGGGTGGAAAAACTTCGAGCTGCTCTTCACCACCTCGAACACGATGCAAATTATTTGGAATACGTTCTGGCTTAGCTTTCTCAATCTGGCCGTAGGTTTTCCGATTCCGATCGTTCTGGCTCTCATGATTAACGAAATTCAGAGAAGCTGGTTCAAAAAATGGATTCAAACGATCGTTTACTTGCCGCATTTTTTCTCGTGGGTTATCGTATCCGGCATTGTGCTAACCCTGTTCGCGACGGACAGCGGGTCGATCAACAAGGTGTTGGAGCTGCTGTCTATCGAACCTAAATCCTTTCTATATGAGGCCGTCTCCTGGACATCGATTTTTGTAGGCTCGGGCGTATGGAAGGAAATGGGCTTTAACACGATTATTTATTTGGCGGCGCTAACGATGATTGATCCGTCGCTATACGAATCGTCCAGCATTGACGGTGCTTCGAAATGGCGGCAAATATGGCATATTACGCTGCCGGGCATACGGCCAACCATTATATTGCTGCTTATCTTGGCCATGGGGCGGGTGATGGAGGTTGGCTTCGACCAGGTATACAACCTGCAGAATGATGCCGTTTCTTCTGTATCTGAGGTCATAAGCACCTACATTTACAAGATGGGTCTGCAATCCGCGCAGTTCAGCGTAACGACCGCGATGGGCCTGTTCGAATCGGTAATCGCCTTTGTGCTTGTCATTACGGTGAATTGGATTGCCCGCAAATACGATCAAGGATTGTTCTAGGGAGGATTAGGCATGAGAAAAACAACGGGAGAACGAATTTTTTACATCACCAATAACATTCTGCTCGTACTGCTCGGGCTGTCCTGCCTGCTTCCGTTCATTCACATTATCGCCGTATCGCTAAGCGATCGTTCGGCTGTGGAGTCTGGTCATGTGTTCTTCTGGCCTGTGAAGATCCAATTCACTGCCTATACCTTCTTCTTCGAAGGGACTCCTGCTTTGCGAGCTTTGAAGAACAGCGCCATTATTACAATAGGAGGCATTGTTCTCAGTATGGCCGCTACCGTGCTTGCGGCTTATCCGCTGTCGCGTCCTTATATGTTCGGTCGTCGCTTCCTAACGCTGGCTATGGTGTTCACGATGCTGTTCTCCGGGGGGATCATTCCAACTTACATCGTTGTGAAAAGTCTGGATTTAATTAACTCCTACTGGTCTTTATGGCTCATTGGATTAGTGAGTACGTACAATATGCTGCTTATGCGCAGTTACTTCGAGAACATTCCGAAAGAAATCGACGAATCGGCTCGGATAGACGGCGCCGGGGAGCTTATGCTGTTGTTCCGGATCATCTTGCCGCTATCGATGCCTATTATGGCAACGCTTGCATTGTTCTACGGCGTCGGCTATTGGAATTCGTTCATGAACGTGCTGATGTATATCAACAAGACCGATATGCAGAATTTGACGGTCGTTGTGCAGTCGATGCTGAAGACAGGGGATATGCTGCTTGATGCGGCAGGCAAAATGCAGGACCAGCAAAAGCTTACGAATGAAATGATCCGCGCCGTCGGCGTTGTGTTCATGGTCGTTCCGATGCTTCTCATATATCCGTTTTTGCAGAAGTATTTCGTCAAAGGAGTTATGCTGGGATCAATAAAAGGTTAAGTGGCAAGGACAAATCCAATCATGGGGGGAAGAACATGTTTGCGAAAAGAAAGCAATGGGTCATGATGCTGCTTACTGCCGTTTCGGTGCTGCTAGTTGCAGCAGGCTGCAGCGGTGGCGGGGGAGAGAAGGAAGAGCCGAAGTCTACGAATGCAAGCGGAGAGCCGGTCGCTGCCGCAACGGATAAGCCGAAGGAGAGAGGCAAGGCGTCCGTCGTTATTCAGGACCGCGGCGGCGTTGCAGCAACAGAAGGCACTTACGAGGATAATCGCTGGACCAAATGGATTCTGGAGAATGGCCCGGTCGATATGACTTTCGTGCCCGTACTCCGCAGCGAATCGAAAAAGTTGCTGAACGTGATGTTCGCATCCGGCTCGGCGCCGGACATTGTGAATGAAACGAACGCGCCGTTCCGCAACAATCTGTATGAGCAGAAACAGCTGCTGCCTCTTGACGATTTGCTGCAATACATGCCTAACTACCAGAAGCTGATTGACGAATATCCGCAATTAAAGCAAGTCGGCACGAAATCGGATGGCAAGCTGTATGAGATCGGCCGCATTAACGAAGCGAATCCGCTCCATGTCTTCTTTATCCGTACCGACTGGTTGGAGAAGCTGAAGCTTGAAGTGCCGAAGACCACGGATGAACTGCTTGCAGTAGCGAAAGCTTTCGCCGAGCAGGATCCGGATGGCAACAGCCAACGCGATACGTACGGTATCAATATCAGCTACTATTCCGAAGGACTCATTAACGAGATGTTCGGCATTCAACAAGAGCACAGCTGGAATGTGCAGGATGGCAAAATCATTAGACAATGGGATAAAGAGCTTGCCGCTCTGACGTTCAAAAAACAGTTGTACGATCAAAAAATTATAGACAGCGACTACATTAGCGATAAAGACGGCTCGAAGGCGAAGCAAGACTTCCTGAACGGAAAGCTTGGCATCTATGCGAACTTCAGCATGAGCTGGTTCGATTTTACAACGAAAGATTTGGTTACCCTCAAAAATAATGTGCCGGATGCCGTTGTTGCTCCGATGGCATTCCCTGAATCGCCATTCGGGCAGTACACGGGAGCAGTCGATAATCCGATTCAGATGACGACGGTATTTAACGTGAATACGAAGGATCCGGTCGCGGCAGCTGAATACGTCAACTTCATATTGGAACCGGAGACGACGAAAATGCTGATGAAGGGCGAAGAAGGCACGCATTGGGTAGCTGGAGCGAACGGCTGCGCAACGTATCCAGATAGCGAGAAGTGGACGACAGAAGCGGGCTATGCGGGCGGATATGGTCTGTTCCTCAGCAGAGGCACCGACAAATGCAACTTTGTGGTTAATCTTTTCGATCCTGCCGACGAGCTGCAGAAGGCTGGTCTAGACATGTACCTAGCCGCTAAAGAAATGTATTTGGATCCATCCAAGCAATATCCTGGCTTCACGCTTGGCGACCATATCCCAGGCTTGCCTAGTGATCTGGATGTCATTCGTGCCAACGTGCTGAAGGAAATCAATGATCTTTATGTGAAAGCCATTGTCAGCGGCGCGAAGTATAGCGCGGAACAAGCGGTTGCGGATGCACAAGCGGCATGGGAGAAAGCCGGCGGCGCGAAAATCATCGATTTCATGAATGAATGGTATGCGGCCAATAAGGATATCGCATTCATGGCCGATGATCTGTGGACGATTGTCGAGCAGCAGAAGGCATTGGCTGCGAAGTAAGGACTGGCAACTGCAACCGAAAGGCATTCATCTCAGACACAAGCAGCTCTTATTAGGATGAGAGAGGGTTGAGAAGATGATTCGTTGGTTAAGCAAGCTTGCTGCAATCGGATTGGCAGTATCCTTAGTAATCGGTTATTTCCCCGCACAGCATACCGTACACGCAGAACCAGGAGCGACTGGATCGTTCTCGATATTGTCTTATAATGTGGGAGGACTACCAGGCATTATCTCTAGTTCAGACCCGGCTGTATATACGCCGCTCATTAGCCCGCTGCTGAATCTGTACGATATGGTTAACGTGCAGGAGGATTTCAATTATCATGCGGCTCTTTACGCGAGTGCCAATCATCCTTACAAGACACCGACGACCGGTGGAGCAGGAATTGGCAGCGGGTTGAATTCTCTATCTGTCTTTCCGATGAGCGACTTGACTCGCGTGACTTGGAACGATAGATACGGCATATTCGACAGCGGCAGCGATCAACTGACGCCGAAAGGCTTCACCGCCAAGCGGATGAAGCTGGCTGACGGAGCGTATGTGGACATTTACAACCTGCATGCCGACGCGGATGTCGACGCTGGATCGATGGCGGCGAGAGCAAGCAATATGCGCCAGCTGTACGCATATATTAACACGTATTCCGTCGGCAACGCGGTTATCGTCTACGGGGATACGAATACGCGTTATACACGGGAAAGACCGCTGCTTGACGAATTTCTTGCCGCAGCTAACTTGACGGATGCTTGGGTTGAGCTTGTTCGCGGCGGCGTCGTGCCAGGTCTTGGCGATGCGCTTATGGATGCCACGGACCGGAATGGACCTAATTTCGAGGTCGTCGATAAGATATTCTATAGAAGCAGTCAAGTGCTTGCTTTGGATGCGGTATCTTACCGGCTTGAAGATGAAGTGTTCGTAGATGCGAGTGGAGAACAGTTGTCCGATCACTATCCGATTAGCGCAGAGTTTGAATACACGTTGTCGAGCAATATCGGGCTTAGCGATCCGTTCGGCGGTACTGGCGGCATTCCATTCAATCAGTTGGATTTATTGCCGGCATCCCGCATAACGCAGCTGACTTTGCATAGCGGTGCTCGAATCGACGGTATTCGGCTTGGATTCGCGAACGGATCGACGCTTAGCGTCGGAGGAACGGCAACCGCGAGCAGTATCACGCTGGATAGCGATGAGTATATTAAATCGGTTACGCTCAATAAAGCGGCAAGAAACGGCAGTGACCGGATCTTCTATGCCCGGTTTACCACCAATAAAGGCAAGCAGCTTGCAGGCGGAACCGCCAAGCCTGACACCGTTACGTATACGGCGCCCGATGGCTGGTATATTGCCGGCTTTTACGGCAAAGCAGAGGCTGAAATCGATCGGCTCGGTGTGATCTATAAACGTCTATAAAGCAAAGCCGGCTGAAACAGCGTTAACGTATGCTGCTCAGCCGGTTTTTTCTATTTAACAGGGGGGACTGTCATGCTCGATGATTATGCAATAAAGCTGGCTATAGCATTGCTGTTGGGGTTGTTAATCGGAATCGACCGGCAGCTTCGCCATAAGCCGCTCGGGATCAAAACAAGCATGGTTATTGCCATCGGCAGCTGTCTCGTCACCATTGTATCTATTGAATCGGTAGCGAAATTCGCCGTTCCAGGCTTGACGACGATGGACCCGATGCGACTCGCGGCTCAAATTGTCAGCGGCGTCGGCTTCATCGGTGCGGGCGTCATCCTGCGCCGAAACAACGACGTTATTTCCGGATTAACGACGTCGGCCATGATCTGGGGCGCCTCGGCTCTCGGCATTGCCACGGGAGCGGGATTCTACAGAGAAGCGTTAGCTGCGGCGTTCTTTATTATGCTTTCCGTTAACGTCGTGCCATGGGCCATTCGTTTGATCGGTCCTTCCAAGCTGAAGGAGCGGGACTTGTCCGTTCACATTATTGTGGAGGACTATCAGGATGTGCAGGAGGTTGTCGAGGGTATTCGGTTAAGCCACAAAATCAAGCATACTAAAATTAAAGGGGTAGAGGGCAGGAGCCAAGAGCTTCATCTGATTCTTTCATTAGCAGGCAAAGGTGATCCGGCGACCAAGCTGTATCATGAAATCAAGCGTATGAACCGCGTTCATGCGGTGGAAGTGGAAAGTATATGAGCAACCTATTGCCCGACATACTTAATCGAGTGCATATGGGTTTTGGTTAATTCAATCACTTCATGGATAAACTCCTCTTGGGAGGCTTTGAAATCGGAATTGATCCAATTCAGAATAAGTCCATAGAAGCCGTAAGCCGTGTAATGTTTGAAATAGTCCATGTTAACAGGCATATTGTTGATCGTCTCGAATACAAACTGCTCCTTGTAAATCTTGAGTATCGTTTGCGGGAATGCCGTATGCAGCCTTGGCAACGTATCGTCCATTTGAACAAGCTCGAAAAAACCGCGATGCTCGAAAATATAAGTAACGATATTAAAAGACGGTAGGTTTAGCTTGGACGTATATACCTTCTGGCCGGAAATGTAGGGTTTGCCAACGGCCTCTTCCAATCCTTGAAGCATGGAAGTGAGCAATTGTTCAGCCAGTTCGACTTTATCTTGGTAATGAACATAGAAGGTGCTGCGATTATAAGAGGCGGCATCCACGATGTCCTTTACAGATATAGAATGGTAGCCTTTTTCTTTGATCAGTTTAATGAGAGCCGATTTGAAATGCTCTTGGGTTCTAATCCGCCGCTGTGTTGTCACCGTTTGTTCGTTATTCATGTATAGCCCTCCTTCGCAAAAAGACATTCTCGCATGAAGTGTCTACTAGGTGGACATTTCATCATTTGTTGCTGATTGTTAATTGTGAACAGGATAGTACAATTAAGTTGTAAACAAAATATCGCTAAGTGAACGTGTCCATTAGCGCTATTAAAAATATTGTACTGGAGGAATCAACGATGGGCAAATTGCAAAACAAAGTAGCTGTTATTACTGGTGGAGCATCCGGGATCGGCGCAGCTACTGCGCGTTTATTTGTATCGGAAGGAGCCAAAGTGGTTCTTGTTGATTTGAATGAAGAAAAGGGCAAAGCGGTTGAGAGCGAGCTTAGAGCGCTGAATGCCGAAGCGCTGTTCGTTAAAGCGAATATTACGAGCGAAGAAGAGGTTGCAGGCATCTTCAAACAAACCGTAGAAGCTTTCGGCAAAGTCGATGTTGTATTCAACAATGCAGGAATAGGCCGCGTTCATCCTTCGCATGAGTTGGAATTCTCCGAGTGGCGCAACACGGTTAATGTTGACTTGGATGGCGTCTTCTTGGTGGCGCGAGAGTCGATTCGCGAGATGTTGAAGACAGGCGGAGGCGCTATCGTCAATACCGCATCGATGTACGGCTGGGTAGGCTCGCCGGGTTCAGCGGCATATAATGCAGCCAAAGGCGGCGTAGTAAACTTGACTCGTTCGCTCGGCCTTGAATATGCGGAACACAATATTCGCGTTAACGCATTATGTCCAGGATTCATTGACACTCCGATTATTCCGGAAGAAAGCAAGCAGGCTTTGTCTGCTATGACTCCGATGAAACGTCTCGGACAAGCGGAAGAAATGGCCAAAGCCGTATTATTCATGGCTTGCGACGATTCTTCGTTTATGACAGGCAATAGCTTGATCGTTGACGGCGGCTATACCGCACAATAATTGGCGAAGTATCTATATAGCTCGTAGTAAAGGCCGTCCGCTATCGGATGGCCTTTTTTGTTTCATTCGCTGTTATGCGGCCGTCGTGTTTATCTTTCTCGTGCCGCGCTGCCGAGCCGGGAGATTCGTGCCGATCACTCCGACAATAATGAGCAACGAACCGACTAGGTGATACCAAGCGATCGTTTCCCCGAGAACCAAAGCGCCGGCAGCGATAGACACAATGGTGGACAGGTTGAGGAAAACGCCCATCTTCGAGGCTTCGATGCGGGACAAAATATAGCTTCCCATCAGCGCGGTGGCTAGCTGGACTGAGCCTAGAAAGAGAATCAGCCCGATAAAAGTTAGGCTTGTTAGCGGTGCGAACAGGCTGCCAAGCGTCCCGCTTGTGCCATGCACGGTGAATGAAATCACGAGCGCAGCGGCAAATCCGACGCTTACCATGAAATAGCTGATTTCCACGGGGGTAAAATGTTTGGTGACGGAACGGGCCAACACGCTGTATCCGGCAAAAACCGTACAAGACAGAAGCAACAGGACGATGCCTTTCAGGTTGGAAAAATCGAAGCTGCTCCCCTTCATCATGAAAATAAATACAATGCCGAAAACCGATAGCAGCGTAGACAGCTTTTGCAGCAAGGACGTTGCTTCTTTCAAAAAAGCGCTGGCGAGTACCAACGTAATTACCGGCGAAAACGCACTGATGATTCCGCCTTCTACGGAAGTGGCATGCTGCAGCCCAAACGTCTGCAAGGTAAAAAATCCAATCGGGTACATCGTTGCGAGCAGAAGCAGCTTATATATGGGCTTGCCCCGATAATTCAGTTTAAACAGGCCGAACGCTGTCGGAATGGACAAAATAATGAACGCCGCGGCAAAACGGAAGGTAAGTGTATCGAACGGGCTGGCGTAGTTGAGCGACAGTTTGACGAACAGGAACGATGCTCCGATAACGATGGCGTTGATAACAGCCAGCATATAGGCAAGCTTTACTCCTTTGGAGCTTTTGGACGAAGCGCCGTTACTCATGACTCAGCACCTCCTGTGAACGTTTTTTTGCTAGTTCCAACTTCTTCATCTCACTCATCCCTCTTCTAAGAATCAATTCCATGCGTCTTCTCGCCGTTTTTCTAGTTAAATTAGGAAATTGTCTGTCAGTGCTTACTGACATCTGCCCTGTAAAAATAGCTAGGTGGTCAACCCCCTAGCAAATAGGCTCACGCTTTCAAGCATGAAAGGCTCTAGCTCGATGTTCGGATAATTCTTGCCGGCATTTAGATCATTCATGAATGCGCCATATTGAGACATCATGAACGTAAAGGCCTGCATTCTCGGATTGGTTCGAATCATCTTGCCTCGCTCGCCCATCGTGACAAAATAAGTCGTTAGAAACTCGAGCAGCTGCAGCGGGTGCTGCTGCGTCCGTTCCTTGAATCCGGGCAATCTGGACTCATCCTTCGTGCTGATCTCGATAAGCTTGCGATTGCGGTTCATGATCGTATGGTACGTCTTGCTGATCGTAAGCAGGTCTTCCTCCAGCTCCCAAACCAGCTTCTCTTCGAAAAGCTTCCGCATCTCTTCGGCGTAATGATACCGGTCGAAGGCGGACTCCAGTAGATTCTGCTTGCTCTGAAAATGGCGGAACAACGTCTTCTCGCTCAGCCCGGCGGCCGTGGCGATTTCCTGCGTCGTTACACCGTTATAGCCCTTCTCGGAGATCAGATTGATCGCAGCCAATAAGAGTCTGTCGCTGCTCCCCAGCTTGCTGTTATTCATATGCCCCGTACCTTTCAAAAAGAAAATGTCAGTGACTACTGACATCAGCGTATACCAGTCGCATCCACCTGTCAAGGGGTATCACGTAAACGTACAAGTCCTGCATATAAATCAAAAAAAGAACCGGCAACGTCTGCCGATTCTTCACTCATATATATTGCACGTTAACGAATAACGTGATATGATTACAAAACGATTGCCCCATTTTATAAATAAAACGGATTTATTGCATCTTAACTACAATATAATTGTAGCATGTGAATTCGCTGTTTGTCAAACGTTATTTTCTTCATTCTACTTAAGCAAGGAGCGTGGTCGTGAACATGGTAAACGAGAACGATTGGCAGCAAGAGCAGGAGCGGCTGGATCTGGTTACGGAGAAGCTGCGATCGGCAATCGCCGAATTGGAGCCGGAGGTGACAGGCCTTCGGAATCAGGTAGCTGACATTCGTAAGCGGTTCTGGGAAGAAGTTACGATCAACACGAGTACGTATGAGGATTTCGAAGACAGCTTCTACAGTATTAAGCAGCAAGAAGCAATATTGACGGAGCGGGAGCGCAGCCATCGGCAACGGCTGCTGCGCTTTAAGAGCATGAAGCGACTGCTGCCGACGCCTTATTTCGGCCGGATTGATTTTCATGAGGATGGTCTAAGTTCCGGCGAGTCTATCTATATCGGTGTTGCCTCCTTCGTTGATTCAGACGGTATCGACTTCTTGGTGTATGACTGGCGAACACCTATTGCAAGTATGTATTATGACCATTCGCCGGGGGTGGCTGCCTACGAAACGCCGGGCGGCACCGTCTCGGGGACGATGACGCTGAAGCGGCAATACCAGATCCAAGGCGGGCAACTGCGCAATGTGTTCGATACGAGCATAACGATCGGCGACGAGTTGCTCCAGCAGGTGCTTGGCAAGAGCGCCGATAACCAAATGAAAAGCATCGTAGCAACCATCCAAAGGGAGCAGAATGCCATTATCCGCAACGTGAAGAGCCGAATGCTCATCGTGCAAGGGGCAGCCGGCAGCGGAAAGACGTCTGCGGCACTGCAGAGGGTAGCCTACTTATTATATAAATACCGCAATAGGCTCAAGGCGGATCAAATTGTCCTCTTCTCGCCTAATCCGATGTTCAACAGCTATGTATCGACGGTTCTTCCGGAGCTCGGGGAAGAGAATATGCAGCAGACGACGTTCCAGGAATATCTCGATCATTGGTTAGGGGCTGCGTTCAATCTAGAGAGCCCATTCGAGCAGATGGAGTATGTACTAAGCTCGGAAGGTACTAAGGGTTATGAAGCACGGCTTAGCGGAATCCGGTATAAGACATCCGATGCATTCCTGACTGCGCTCCAAAGCTATGGGCAGTGGTTATGCAAGGAAGGCATGTTATTCCGCGGCATTAGCCTTCGAGATCGGGAACTGATTACCGCGGAGCAAATCGAATCGCAATTCTACAGCTACGACAGTTCGATTCGACTGGCTAATCGCGTTGCTCTGCTGCAGGAATGGCTGATGGGCGAGCTGCGGTTACTTGAACGTAAAGAGCAGGACGCGAACTGGGTTCAGGATGAACTGGACTATCTCGACAACGACCAATATGCCGAGGCTTACAGCATGCTGCGCAAGAAGTACGGGCAAGAAACGGTCGTTCTGCCCTTCGACGAACAATACAGGGAGATGCTGGAGACGATGCAGGCGGATGAAGACGATGACTCGGACTTTCGAATGCAGGATGAAGAAGAGGGACTGCTGCGCCGGATGATCGTGAAGGAGTCCTTCAAACCGCTCAGACGGGACGTGAAGAAGCTCGTTTTCATCGATGTGGTGGGGCTTTATAATCAGTTGTTCCGTGATGCTGCCGCTTATCAGGAGATGACGAACGGGAACGAAATTCCGGAGTATTGGCCGGAAATCTGCAAGCAAACGAAGGAGAAACTGGAGCGGAACGAACTGTTTTATGAGGATGCGACTCCGTTCTTGTATCTGAAAGAGCTCGTGGAGGGTACTCGCATGAATATGGAGGTTCGGCATCTATTTATCGACGAAGGTCAGGACTATTCGTCCTTCCAATTCTCGTTCCTCAAACAGCTGTTTCCGCGTGCGAGCATGACGGTGCTGGGCGATTTCGGTCAGGCGATCTTCCCTCAAGCCACGAATCTGCACGAGTCGGACTCGCCATTGATTCGGCTTTACGGTGAAGAGGACACGAGCTTGATCCGTCTTGTTCGGAGCTATCGTTCAACCCGCGAGATTGTAATGTTCACGAAGGAGCTGCTGCCTGGCGAAGAGATTGTGCCTTTCGAGCGGAGCGGTGCGAAGCCATACCTCTTGAAGGCTTCCGATGATGCAAGGAGGGCGGCGAGAATCAATGAAGATCTTGCGGCACTGCAGGCTGAAGGCTTCGACTCCATCGCTATCATTACGAAGACTGCAGCGGAAAGCCGTGAAGCTTATGAAGCATTGAAGGCACAGGGCGGTGGGGAACTGCGGCTCATTACGAAGGAGACTCTTACCTTTGAGAAAGGCGTAATGGTTATTCCTGCGTATCTAGCCAAAGGTGTCGAGTTCGACGCGGTGCTGATCTACGATGCCTCTTCCGAGTCGTACCAACGGGAGAGCCAGCGGAAGCTCTTCTATACAGCATGTACACGAGCGATGCACCGTCTTCTGCTTTACACGACAGGAGATTGGACACCGTACATCGCATCATTGAATCCGTCTCTGTATGAGATGGAATAATAAATGAAGTAAGGAGTCTATTTGTAAGGCTTTCCTCGAAGAAAGCCCGCAAATAGGCTTTTTTCTTGATGGCAACTGCAGGTTGCGGAGGGCGGCAACGAAAGGTAGCTTTACTTTTGGGATCGGATTTTACAATAATGGGGTACAGATTGCGGGAAGGTGATAGCAGTTATGATATTTGGCGATAAGTTAAAGATTGAGAGAAAAAACAAAGGCTGGTCGCAAGAGGAGTTGGCCGAGAAGCTGTTCGTCAGTCGGCAGTCCGTGTCCAAGTGGGAGAACAATCAAAATTATCCGAGCATTGAAATCATTATTAAAGTAAGCGATCTATTCGGTGTGACCATTGACGAGCTATTAAGGAGCGATGAGGAGTTGACGAAAAAAGTGATTCATGACGGGAAGCAATTAGCATATCCAAGGCTGAAATTTATGTTTGATGTTTTATTTCTGATTGGCGTCGTTCTGTTGATTATTAAGCTGGCGGTTGTCATACTGAATAAATTGGCGGGCTTCGATATGGAGTTGTACGGCGGGTGGTTTATTTGGAACTTTGGGCCGTTGATCTTGATGATCGGCGCGGGGATTGGTTCCGGCGTATTGAAAGAAAAATATAAAGAGGGTTAGTGCATATGACGATTGAGAAACGACAACGATATCGCTTCAGTGAAGCTCCTATATGGGAGATACAGCGTAGCTATTATGAGCAAAAAGGAATAAGGGCATGGAATAATGACCAGGTGCCTCAATATATAACGAGTAATCCGATGATTGCTGCCGCGTATGCGGAAATGATATTTGGCTTTCTTCAAGACCGGGCTGCTAAGGGATATCGTTCAGAGCCCGTTCTTATTGTGGAGCTTGGAGCGGGAGCGGGACGTCTTGCTTACCATGTGCTGCATGAGCTATGTCAATTAAGGGACTACGCAGGCATTTCATTGCCCTCGTTCCGCTATATTATGACGGATTTGGCGATGCACAACGTGATGGCTTGGAAGGAGCATCCTGCTCTGCAAGCTTTTATTGCCGAAGGGCTGCTCGACTTTGCTCGTTTCGATGCGGTTCACGATACCGAATTAAACCTCGTGATGTCCGGCACAACCGTTAGTGAGGGCGATCTGCAGCAACCGATAGTTATCGTTGCCAACTACTTCTTTGACAGCATTCCGCAAGAGCTGCTTTATGTCGGCGACGGCCAGATTTATGAGGCAGATGTGTTTGTTGAATATCCAGAGGATAGAGAGTCTCTTACGCCGACACAGCTATTGGATCAAATAGAGCTGCATTATGAGCATAGACGTACACCGGAGTATGAAGCAGAGGATTATCCATACCGCGATGTGATTGCCGTTTACCAGGAACAGCTGGAGGACTCGCATATTTTATTTCCCGAGGTTGGACTCACTTGTTTGGAAAGGATGAATTTGCTTTCCCGCGAGGGCTTTCTGTTGCTGACGGCGGACAAAGGCGATCACTTGCTTGATAACTGGAAGTTCGCGGATCCGCCAGAGTTGGTCGTACATGGAAGCTTCTCGCTTACCGCCAACTATCATGCGATTAACCATGTATTCGAACAACGGGGAGCTGCCGTTTTGTTTCCCTCGCATCATTATAAAAACATAAATGTGGGCTGCCTATTACATACCGATGAGCCGAGGGAATATGGCAATACAAGATTAGCTTATCGACGGTCGATCGAACGTTTTGGCCCGGACGAATTTTTCAGCCTGAAGGAATGGGTAGATCTTCATCTAGGAAGCATGGGTATCCAGCAGCTGTTAAGCTTTTGGCGCTTGGGCGGCTATGATGCGGAATTTTTCATTCAGAGTAAAAAGCAGCTCTCTCGTTTGTTGCCGGATGCGAACGATGAAGAAATGCAGGATATATGGAGAGGCATACAGCTCATGTGGTCATCGTATTATGACATCGAGCATCGTAACGATCTGGCGCTCAATGCCGGAATGGTGCTGTTCGAGATGGAAATGTACGAAGATGCCATGTTTTTCTTGGAGGTATCGGTCCATGAAGACCAGGCTGAGCGTATATCAACCTTATATTATTATTTGGCTATTTGTTGTTTGGAGCTTGAGCTGGATGAAGAGGCTTCGCGTTACACGAGAGAATTGTTGAAGCTTGAACCTGATCATGATGAGGGATTGGCCTTGTTGAACCGTTTGAAGTAGGGGGAGGGAGTTGGACATGAAGCGTATATTGTTCGAGTATATGACCAAGTTTACAACGCTTAGCGACGAAGAACAGCTGGAAATCGCCGAACAAATCCCCGTCGAGGCATACAAAAAAGGAACCGTTCTCCTTGTGCAAGGAGACGTTTCTTCCAAATGTTATTTTGTGTTGAAAGGCTGCGTCAGGCAATATTCCGTTGATGAGTTTGGAAAAGAGGTTACGGCTAATTTTTATACCGAAGAGCAAGCGATCTCGATCTTCAATCACCATAAGCAGGATAAGTCGTCGGATTACACGTTTACATGCCTGGAAGACTCGGTATTGGTTGTAGGCTCTCTCAATCATGAAAGGGACATGTACAACCGATACAACCAATTGGAATCGATGACCCGAATCATGGTAGAGCAGTTTTTTGGCCTTGTGCAGGAGGAATTCGCTTCGTTTGTCGCTTCTACGCCCGAAGAACGGTTTAAAGCTCTATTGCGAAAACGCCCCCAGTTGATCGATCGCGTGCCCCAGCATCAATTAGCGAGTTATCTCGGAATGACTCCGGAATCATTAAGCCGAATTAAGAAGCGGGTTTCCATCCTCTGAACAGCAGCCATATTCCAAAGCCCAATTCTCCGGCCGTCATGGGCACGATAAATACATAATTAAGGATCGCGATTATTTGGTCGTATTGGGGAAGTAGCGCGCTGCTTAAGTGAATGGTTATATAGCCGAAGGAAGCAAGCAGAATGAGGATACCGATGATCTTAGGTATACGGTTTGATTTTAGGGCCAGATATCCGACAATCATGAGATGTCCTCCGAAAATAACTAAACCGATCGACCACATCGTTTCAAAGGCTTCCAGAAAAAGCATCACATATGCTTGAAGATGTTCCGTCTTTAGGACGGATAAATAATAAGGATTATAAGCGAGCAGCATGGCGAAAATGAGATTGAGCAGGGCAACTCCCAATATAGCCGTATAAATAAGACGGAAGCAGGCGCCTAGCAAGGAAATGTTCTTGTTGATCGGTTTAAGCAGAACGTAGAAAGCCCAAGCGACTGCGATATCGCAAATCAGGATAAGGAGCCAGCCCAGGATCTCGGCTTTGAACAGGAGCTCCGACGATAGGAGGTTATCCCATGTAGCGGCGGGGTCTCCCTGTACGACCAGACTTCCATGGGCAAAGCCGTAACAAAAAAACGCCGCGATGGCCATTATGATTAGCGAGATGCCCGCGGTTAGGGCGGCTAGGCGCTGCTCGGATTGTTCTGTTTGTACATGAATCATATAAAAAAACCTCCCTATTATCCAATATGGTTTCATCATAATTGGAGGATCATAGGGAGGCATTGACTTAAATCAAGACGGACAACAAAAAATCATTTCTATCGGTATTGCCGCATCAAACGAATATAGTCTCTGGCGATCTTAAGGTCCTCCAGCGCTTCCTTCGATTCGCAAGGGGCCGGGCGCTCGCCGCGTACGGCCGCGATGAAGTTCATCGCCTGCTGGCGCATCGCCGAACGGTTCGGCATGACGGGATGCTCATACGAAGGAGCGTCGCGACCATTGTCCTTCATGATAGTCACTTTACCGGCTTGCTGCCTAGCGAGCGGAGAAGGGAGGTCGACGCGGACAAACCCTTTCTCGAAGCAGACGAGCAGGCTTTCATGCCACTCGATCGATGTGTGGTAAGGTGCCATCTCCAGCGCAACGGTGATGCCGCTGTCGCTTTCCCCGTTCAGCACAATGCCTCTGCGGTCGGCGAACGTGACGCGGTACGGCTCCTTCAGCAGGAACCGTATCGCATTGACTTGATGGATGTAATAATTAACGAATACATCGAGCTGACGGTTTTCCTCTTCCGAGAATGCCGACGAGCCTGGTTCCTGCGGAATGGAAGGATAAGGCTCATCCGTAATAAGCGGAGCATCCGCGCCGCCGACCCAATCTCCGGGCGGCATGGTGACGCGAATGTATTGCAGCTGGCCGTAATCACCGCTTTGCTTCCACTCTTCGATGACTTTGGATGCGTGCTCCATCGCGGGGTCGGAACGTTTGTGATAGCCGACCATATGGAGCGTTCCGCTTTCCTCCGCGATCCTCACTAATTGCTCGCCTGCCTCGACGGTTAGAGTGAGCGGCTTCTCTGTGAATACCGGAATTCCCGCTCTTAGAATATCCGGAATGATAGCATGATGGGAACGATACTGCTGCGGGGCGACGATTGCATCCACGTCGGCGTTCGCGATGAGCTGCTGATACGTGCCGAACACTTGCGGGACGCCGTAGCGCTGCGCGACCAAACGCGCCTGCTGTTCGCGCACCTCCGCTATCGCCACAACTTCACATAGTTCATTCAATACGGCATAGTTGGACAGATGCGCCATCTGCCCCATGCCGCCTACGCCAACAAATCCGATTCTGAGCTTGCTCATCCTGTCATCTCCTCTGGTCCAAGATTCTCGAATACGTACAAGCCATCCGTTCCCGGTGCGACGATATCGGGGTAACCGTTGCCGGTAATGTCTTCAATCCACATATAGATGCCGTTGCCCGAAGCTTCACCTGCCGGCCCGAAGTCGATGATATGTTTCTCGAACTCGCCCCCCTTAATCTTGAAATAACAGAGGAACAGCGGATCGTCGAAGCCGGGATCGTCGTCATGCGCCAAGTACCGCTTGCCTGTTACTAATTCAAGCTCGCCGTCCAGATCGAGGTCGACCAGTGCCAGATCATGATATTGCGAGGCCGTCATATCGATCTCATGCTTAATCCAAGAACGGCTTCCGCTATCGCTTAGCACTTGTTCGTACCAGTGCAAGCCGTAGTCATGCGCCTGCCCGACGATCAGATCGGTTAACCCGTTGCCCGTAACGTCATGGCCGATGATCGGGACGCTGGCCGAGCCGAACGAAAACTCGGGATGCCACGCCCACGTTGCGGCGTAAGGATCCTCAGGCTGCTCTAGCCAGCCTCCCGACAGTACAATATCCATCCGGCCGTTGCCGGTGATATCGGCGAAGCCAAGGCCATGCCCGCTGGGCTCGCTTCCGATGACGATTTGGCGGAACCGCCCTGTTCCTTTGCCGGCCTCATCCGTAATGAGCTTGAAGAAAGCTTGCGGTGCTCCCGGGGTATTGGGAAATATCTCGGGTATGCCGCAGCCGTCAATATCCATGTAACGGATCGTCTCGATATTGGAGGACGGCGCGATCTGAATCGTTTCCCATTCCGCGTCATCGCGTCCGGGATTTTTGCGCCAATTCAGCGCGCCGCTCCACCAAGAGCCGGTAATGAGGTCTGTGTATCCATCACCGTCTACATCCATTGGAAAGTCCGAGAAGTCGTCGCGGTAGTGTCCATAGGAAGCCAATTCGCCTATTTTGTGCCGTCGTGTGTAATCGGGCCCTTCATACCAATAGGCGCCGCTGACGATATCCGGCACCCCGTCATTGTTGACGTCGAATACAGAGCATGCCTCGTAAGGCTCGTCGCTAAGCTTTCTTTTCCTGAAAACAATGGCCATGAGAATCGGTCTCCTTTCCGTCGAAAAAGTATTGTATATTTAGGTAAGCGCTTTAACCATGTATCTTGTATTCAATGTACAGCATTTATAAAATATAGATCAATGCGCATAGTTGGGGAATTGAGCTATTGAAAATTGCGTTTTGGGAGTTGTGGATATGCAGCAATCGATTATTGATCGTGTGCCGGAAATACTAGGTTGCTCCGTGATTACGCCTTCGCCGGGAGAGTCGTTTTACTTTCCGATGCATCAGCACGATAGCAATGCGGAGCTGCTGCTCATCCTCGAAGGAGAAGGTGAATTCCGGGTCGGCGGAACGGTGTATCACGCAAAGGCGGGCTCTCTGTTGTTCTACAATCGGGGCGTCTGGCACGAAGAGAGATCGACAAGCGGCAGGTTCTCGGCAGTCTATGTCGGCTACAGCGGCTTGCAATTGCGAGGGCTGCCTGCGGACTTTCTCTCGGGAACGGAGCAGCCGGCCATGCTGGAATTGAAGGATGCTTTTATTTCGGTTAAGCAGCTGTTCTTGGAATTGGTTGCGGAATGGGAAAGCGCCAAACCGGAAGCTGTCTTTCTTGCAAACGGTTTGTTGGGTCTGTTAATCGGCAGGATTGTGCGCATGATGCATTATGCGAAGGGCGAGGAGCCCAGGCGAAGGCCGGTCAAAGAGGCCGTCTTTCTGGCCAAGCAATACATGGAGGAGAATTATCCGTCCGAGGTGAACGTGGCAGACTTATCAAGCTTGGCGCATATGAACGCTTATCACTTTATCCATGTGTTCAAACGGGAGACGGGGGTAAGCCCCATTCAGTATTTGATTCGTTATCGCATGGAGGTTGCGAAGCAATATTTGGAGACGACGGAGCTGCCGATTGCGGACATTGCGGAGAAGGTCGGATACAGGAGCGAAACGTATTTTCAAAACCTGTTCAAAAAATTAACGGGCATGCCGCCTGGAAAGTATCGTTCATCGCGTCTGAAGCAAGATGCCTCGAACATGCTGCGCTAAGGACGTGTACACACGATGTACACAGCCGTTCTTTATAGTTAGCCTTAGCCAAACAAAGCGAGGTGAGTCAGGCGAATAGGGAGCGGGTAAATGGACAATATGTAACAAAGATTGCTTGTAGATGCGGAGTGCTCAGCCATGAATCGAAAAATATTATTAGTCGAAGACGATGTGCTTATGCGTGAATTTATAACGGACTATTTCAAAAAAGAACAGTGGCAGGTGTATGAGGCGGAGAATGGGAGAGTCGGGCTGGAATTGTTCGAACAAACTTCCGTCGACCTTGTCGTCCTGGACATTATGATGCCGGAAATGGACGGTTGGTCGTTATGCAGGCGCATTCGAGAGAAATCCGATGTCCCGATTATCATCATTACGGCACGGTCGGAGGACGATGATCAAATGATGGGATTCGAGCTTGGAGCGGACGAATATGTGACGAAGCCTTTAAGTCCGAGAGTGCTGGTCGCCCGGGCAACTGCTTTAATGAAGAGGAAAGAGGGGACGATGGGACGGCAAGGCGACATACTCAGCTATGGCGATCTGCTCGTCAACCGAATGGCTCATACGGTAACCGTAGCCGGAACGGCGATTAATTTGTCGCCGAAGGAGTACGAATTGCTGCTCTTCCTCACCAAGCATTACGGGAAGGTAGTGTCCCGCGAATATATTTTGGATGCGGTGTGGGGCTACGATTATTACGGCGACTTGCGTACCGTAGATACGCATGTTAAGAAGCTTAGAGCCAAGCTTGGAGATGAAGGCCGCTACATTCGCACCGTCATTCGTGCGGGCTATAAGTTCGAGCTGGAAGCATGAGAAAGCATAGCGTCGTCCGTAAGCTGTTCGTTGTCACATCCGTTCTGATCTTACTTGTTTTTTCCTTAGTCATGCTTGCGGAAGGCTTGTTCTTCGAACGATTCTACCGCGCTTCCAAGACGGATACCCTTGAGCGGAATATGAATCAATTCGCCGAACGATTCCGGCAATCCGAGGAGAGCGAACGTCTCGTCTCGCCGCTGCTCGGCACGTTCATGAATGAGAACGATGCGAGCACGGCTGTCTTGAATAGCCGGTTCGAACGTTTAACTTTAAACCCCTATTATATGAAGCTGGAGACGGAGGGCAAGATCGTTACGATCCTGATTCCGACAGCCGGGATGACGATGGATGCGATCCCGCAAGGGCTTCATCCCGGCGATGAGCTGGCGGTCGACGGAATCTTCATGGACGAGAAGGATACCGTACTGCATCCGGTCGTTATAAGTCCGACAAGCTCCGAGCCAGAAGTCGGAATGGTACGCGTGACAGGGGGAATTACCGATGTGCTGTTGCCCGAGAAGCGCTCCTACAACCCTCTGTATCAAGATACGATCATTGACGATGCGCTTAGCGAGTGGGTGCCGGAAGCGGGTTCCTTCCTTACTCGTTTGCAAAGCGGATCAGTCATACAGATGGATTGGAGGGATGAATGGAGCGGAGTCGAGTATGCCGTGCTCATCCGAGCATTGCCGGAGGACAGCCATGGAGCGCGTTACTTTATCGCGATGACCTCCCTCCAGCCTGTCGGGGAAGCGGTCGGGATATTAAAGCAATATGTCTTCTATATCGCGCCGATCATCGTCGTGCTCGTCATTCTTCTGTCCATGATCTATTCGAAAATCGTCTCGCGGCCGCTCGTGCAGCTAAGCCGTTCTGCAGAGCGCCTCGCTCGGCTGGACTTTACCGAGCAGCCATCCATCCATACGAAGGATGAGTTCGGCGAGCTATCGCGCAATATGACTGTATTATCCCGAAATTTGGACAGCGCTTTGCAGGAGCTTACGCTTGCCAATACGCAGATGCAGCAGGATATGAGAGAGAAAGAAAGATCCGAGGAGCTTCGCAAAGAGCTGATCGCGAACATATCCCATGAGCTCAAGACTCCGCTGGGTATCGTCAAAGGGTTTGCCGAAGGGCTGCAGGACGAGGTGGCAAGCGACAAGAGAGACCGATATCTTGCCTTAATCGTGAATGAGACGGATCGGATGAATGCGCTCATTATGGATATGCTGGAGCTTTCCAAATTCGAGGTGAAGGCTGTCCAGCTGCAGCCTAGACGTCTATTGCTGACGACTCTCATTCGGAAGGCGGCCGATTCGTTCGACCAGCAGCTGGAGAGTAGGCAGTTAGCCATTCGATTCATCGCGGATGAAGAGAAACCAATGTACGTTACGGCGGACGCTAGAAGGATGGAGCAGGTCGTATTAAATTTACTGAGCAATGCCATCCGTCATGCGACGCAGAATAGTACCATTACAATCCGTGTTAGACGAACATCCGAAGGTAAAGTAGCGACAACGATCGAAAATATAGGGTCGCCCATTGCCGAAGAAGATTTGAGCCGAATATGGGATCAATTCTACCGGGCCGAGCGTTCCCGGGATCGCAAATCCGGCGGGACGGGTCTTGGACTTGCCATTGTGAAGCATATTCTAGAGCTGCACGGGAGCGAGTATGGTGCGACGAACACGATATCAGGCGTTGCCTTTTCTTTTAACTTAAACGAAAGCAGGGAAGATCCCAATGAAAACTAAAAAATATATGTTACTCGTATTCACTATGCTTGTGCTGCTTCTAGCCAGTGCATGCGGCACGAAAACGGGCGCCGAAGCGCCTGCGGATGCGGCTACGTCGAAGCCGGAGGCTTCCAGTCCGGCGAATACCGAAAAACCAGCCGACGACGATAAGGCAGACGCAGATAACGAAATTTTGATCATCATTGATCAGACCCCGAAGCCAATCGAAGGGAATAGCTTTGATTTTACAGTGAAGCAGCTTCCTGAAGGATATGCTCTAGCAGAAATGCAGTGGGTTTCCGGGTCTAACAAAATCGTTAATTCGATCCAGGATGCAATTGCCCATGGAGGCAACGGAGAAGACGGATTTTATATTAGCGGAGACGGACAATTCATGGGCTTCTTCTATCCGGATACGATGAAGGATGAGAAGGGCGAGGTTATCTTCATCTTCAGAAATGAAGCGGGCAAGGAGCTGACTTGGAAGAAAGAGATCACGTTGAACTGATATCATAGCTTCATAACGCAACTAAGGCACCCGGCGGACGGGTGCCTTAGTTGCGTTTACTATTGCTTTCGATTCATAGCTTGGTATCTTCGAATCGTTCGATACATGCTGCGATCCTTCAAGTAGCGGAAGCCGCCTACCATCGGTGTACAGTTGGCTTCAATCATCCATACGCGGCCGTTCACATCGACTGCGAGGTCGTAGCCCCAGATCGTCTGTGCCTTGAAGGTGCGAGAGAATACTTTGGACGCTTTGAGCGACAAATAATCGAGGTCGGCCATCGTTTTTCCGATGTTTTTGATATGCGCTTGCTGGAGCGCTCTTCGAACCGTCTCGACATTCGCCCCTTGCTGGAGGTTCGTAACGACTGAGCCTTTCTTGCCGATCTTGGCATGCTTGCCGGTAATGATCCATTTGGAATCGCCTTTCTCGCGCTGTACGATGTAGCGGAAATCGATCAGCTTGCCTTCGACGCTAGCGAGCGCGATGCAATATTGGATAATGAGCGTCCGCTTCCCCTTTAATCTAGTAATTAAGGCAATCAGCGCGTCGCGTCCGGCGGCTTTTTCATTAACCCCCGAAGTCTGTACATGGTAAACCCCGTCACTTACTGTCGACACTTTAATGATGCCGACGCCGCCGGAGCCGACAACCGGCTTCAAAATAATATCCGGATAAAGATTCAGCAATTTCCATAGATTAGCGGACGAGTATCTGTATGATTTAGGAAGAAATCTGGCCAACGCTGGACTGTTCATTAATAGCTGATGCTTATACCACTTATTCCTTCGCAATTCGCTTGCTATCATAACCACACCCTCGCTCCATAGTCTATTTACTATACGAGAGAGCGATCGCGCATGACTGGTCGTTCGCCCGATTGTTAGAAAATAGATGGTAACCTACGGTTCATTTCTGCTAGAACGAATACACTAGCTTCTGAGTAATGTGAATCGAAGGGAATGGTAGAATTGGAGCCGCTTCTTACGCTTGAACAAATTTTCGGCCGTGGATATGTCATGAATGGCAGAGGCTCGTATCATAACAGCCAGTGGCTTCCTGGTGAGCTTGGTCAGGACTCATCCTCCGGCAGCTTGCTGACGATAGCCGGTGACATACCGATGTTCTGTCATACGGATGTCGGGAGAGACTGCTGTCTCGACTTGCTCCGAGCTGCCGGCCACCATGTCGGGGCCAATCTGCTTACTTACACGAATGCTGACAGCTACTATGCATTATTGAATGAATTGCAGCAAGACGGCAAAAACGTCATATTCAATTACGCGCATCTGCCGAATGAATTCGAGGCGGAACAATATTGGATCGAGAGGGAGCTGCTATTATTTCTGAACAATAAGCGGAATTTGTCTGAGCTCGTACCAGGGCGACATGTTCCAAACCGCGCTCTATTATCGATAGAACAATTTTTGAACAAGGACCGAGCTGCTTTTGATTATCCCTATGTAGTCAAGGCAGCTACTGATCAGCCTAACGGCGGGGGAATCGAGGTTGTTATTTGTTATTCGCCTGCGGATTTGGAACAGGCCAAGGAGCTTTTCGCCTCCTGTTCTTACGTTGTTATGGAGCAGTATCTCGACATCCGTAAAAATTTCTGCATTCAGTTCGCACAAACGGTTGATGGGGAACTGGTGTATTTGGGCTCGGCCGAGCAGATTATAAATAAACGGGGGAAATATTCGGGGAACTGGATGGATATGCATGACCAGCCGCCTGCCGAAGCGATCGATCTATGCAAGCAGGTTATGCGCAAAGCGGCAGAGCGAGGTTACTATGGATTCGCCGGCATTGATACGGTTATTACGGAGGATAAGGACATTTATATCATCGATCTGAACTTCCGGCAGAACGGGTCGACGGTGGCGCTTCTCTTTCAGAATAGTGTCGCAGAGGAGTGGAAGGCGACGGTGATGAAAGCGAGAAAATGGAAGTCGAATCTGAGCTTCGATGAATTCGAACTGCATGCCGGGGCGTTGATAGCGGATAAACGGCTGCTGCCGCTATGTATCTACAACCCGGCGATGCAGACTGCCGATAAGCCGATATTCCTGTCAGGCGCAGTCGTTGGCAAGTCCAAAGCGGATGTGTTGGAAACGGAACGGTATATGCTAGCGCTGGGATTCGAATAAGGCCGCATGAAGCAGCCCCCGACTTGTTATCAAGGCGGGGGCTGTATTATTTTTATAAGGCTTTATTGTGGGATTGAATTTGCTGGGTTACCCGCGCTCCTAGTTCTGCCGAAGCTTGGTGGAGGTATCCTAAGACGATATTTTGCGTTTCGGGCGAGATGCCGGCGAGATCGGCTGAAAGATTGCTTACCAGGTGGTCTTGCTGTTCCGAATCCAAAGCGCGATAATATTGGCCGGCTTGCGTGAAGTTATCTGGTTTGGGTATTTCGGAACGCGTTAGACGCCCTTGGACATGTTCGCCGTTACCGCTGGTCACAAGGGAAGCGGGAGTCCAATGTTGTTGATGGTTGATCGGAACTTTGCGGTAATCAGGTCCCATTCTATAGCGCTGCGAGTCCCCGTAAATATTGGCGCGGCCTTGCAGCATCTTATCATTCGATAACTCGGCGCCTTCCAGCAGGTTAGAAGGGGAGAAAGCGATTTTTTCAACTTGTTCCATATAGTTATCGGGATTACGGTTTAATACGAGACGGCCTACCGGGAGCAAAGGATATTGCTGCTCATCCCAGATCTTCGTATCATCGAGCGGATCATAAGGGAGTGCAGCTTCATCTTGAGGGTCCATAAGCTGTACATAAAGTCCGTATTCAACGGGTTTTCCCGCTGCAAGCGTGTCATATAGATCTTTGCCCGCGTAATCGGGATTGTCGCAAGCGAGCCTAGCAGCCTCATGACGATCGATATATTGGACGCCTGCCAACGGAATCCAGTGATACTTTACGTAGGAGCGCACGCCTTGATCATTTCGCCATACGTACGTATTTACACTGTGGCCCGGGATGTGGCGGAGACTTTTGACCGTTCCTCTATCCGAGTAGAGCCATACGAGAAAGTTGGTCGCCTCTGGCGCTCTGGCTATGAAACTCCAAAATCGCTCGGGATCCATCAGATTGTTAACGGGCGATGGCAAGAAGGCTTTGATGGACTCGGGAAAGCGTATCGCGTCACGTACTAGAAAAACGGGAATATGATTGCAAAGCAAATCGAAAACGCCGTGCTCGGTATAAAACTTCGTGGAAAATCCGCGCACATTGCGAGAAGTATCCGGAGTACCTTTGTTGCTTACGGCAAGGGAAAACCGTACCGTAACGGGAACCTGCTGACCAGGCTGCTGCAAAAAGCAAAGCTTCGTATACGGGGCCATGGAATGAACGGTTTGAAAGTATCCGAAAGCGCCATAACCTTTGACGTGGACCGGTCTTTCCGTTATTTTCGTATGTACAAAGGTTTCGAGCGTCTCGTGCAAAATATGATCTTGTTCCAGCACAGGTCCTCGGTCTCCGACCGTCTGCGAGTGAAAGGCGGCTGATATATCTGGTATATCGCCCGCCCGTGGAGAAGATTTATGATTGTCTTCCATAATCCGAACCTCCCAAAAAAATTTCAATCCCCTGATCCTTGCTATCCTATTCACGGATGGCATCTATTAGTACAAGATAAGGGGGATGAAATTAGTTAGTCGGTGGTTGGACTGGTTTCGCTTATTTAATCCTGCTTAGACAGTTTATCTTGCGCAAGCCGAATCATTTCCCGAACCATCGAGCCGCCGATTTTGCCTCCGATATGCCCCGCATCTTCGGTTGATAATTCACCGTTGTAGCCTGACTGGAGCGGGATGCCGAGCTCCTTGGCAACCTCGAATTTCACGTCGTCCGGTCGATTCGGATTAACGGCGTAGCCTTCGCGCTTCATGACATCGGCTTTGAACGCTTGCATGGCTTGCTCCGCACCGGGCACTGTATATCTTCTTCTAGCCAATATGGACACTTCCTTTCATTTTGCTTGTAGTGTGCCCTTATGATCGGAAGTTGATTAAAGCTTCTGCAATTGATCGACAATGGCGTGAGGTTCAGGCCGCTGCATGAAATCGGGATTCGCATAAGCGAAGCGGATGAGGCCGGTCGTATCGATGATGAATGTGGAAGGAATGGGGAGAAACCAGCGGTCGGTTGCATTATATTCAGTGAGATTCACTTGGAGTGTATTTGCCATCTTATGCTGCAGGGCAGAAGGAACATCGAATAATACGCCATAACGGTCGGCTGCTATGCCGTTCGTGTCGCTGAGAACTTGGAAACGAAGGTCCTCTTTCTGCTGCTGGGACAGCGTGTTGTCAGGGCTTTGCGGACTTAAGGCAATTAATTGAGCGCCCAGTGCCTCGATACCTTGCAGAATGCTCTGATAAGCTCGAAGCTGCAGATTGCAGAAAGGGCACCAGCCTCCGCGGTAAAAGGTTAATACGACGGGACCTCGTTCAAGCTGTTCATACAGGTTTACAGCAGCACCTTGCGCATTGTTAAGCGTAAAATCTTGCGCTTGCTGCCCTTCCTGTAAGCCGTAAACCGTTCCCGATTGCTTCTGCTCGACCATTAGGCGATAGATTTCATCCTGAACGTCTGCAGGCACTTTAACTGTAAACTGTTTTTTAGCTTCGTCCAGCAACGCATTGAGTAACATAGGTTATTCTCCTCCTGTACATTCATTTCGGGAAAAGATACCGATCGGTATTTTTACATTAGCATAGCAGCTTCCTGTCACGCAAGCCTATTTTCCTTTGGTATAATGAAGCTAATTAGGATTGGGATGCGCAAAGGGGATTGGACATGCTTAAGGGAGAAAACACCCGCAAACATATTATTGCGAAGGCCGCCGAGCTGTTTAACCAAAAGGGTTATGCAGGTTCTTCCTTGTCGGATATTACAGACCTGACGGGCATCAAGAAAGGCGGCATTTACCGCTACTTCGCCAGCAAGGACGAAATCGCCATAGAGGCTTATCAATATGCAGGAAGTATCGTGAGCCGCACCATCAACGAGGCGCTTGATGAACAAGCGACGGCGATGGGCAAGCTGCTCGCGTATCTAAAGGTGTATGCGAACGTAGTGGAAGATCCGCCTTTTGTAGGCGGATGCCCGTTGCTCAACCTAGCTACGGAGAGCGATGACAGCCATCCGGTCTTGCGGGAGAGGGCGCGTCAGGGAATGGATAACACGTTGGATACGATGAAAAGGATCATTTCGGAAGGTGTTGAATCCGGAGAGTTTAAGGCGGACCTGGATATCGAGGCATTAGCAACCTTCACGTTGTCCATAATGGAAGGCGGCATCATGCTCAGCAAGCTGGAGGGCGACAATCGGCATGTCCGCATGAACATCGAAACCTTGTCGGCCTACTTGAAGGGAATGTGCTTACGCATTCAACCTTCAATGTAAGGTGATGTGCTCCGTTATGAGCTTCATTAGAAGCTTCTTCGAGGCAGATATATATTCATCTTTGCGCAGTTGAAGCAGGCCGACCTGAATGGTGGAATCGTCCATCAATACTTCAACCTTCACAACGTCGGCCGGTAGGAGCGTCGAGTCGAGCACGACCCCGACGGCAGCCGTTTGTCTTATAAAATAAGGGATGGCGGAGATCTGATTGACCGTGCTTAGAGCGGCAGATCTCGCGTAGCGAGATAATTGCTTTGCTACCCGCAGGTGATATAGACAGGTACGACCTCCGATAACGATTGGGTAGCCCAGAAGCTCCTCGAAAGGGATGTTGTTTCGATCGCTTAAGGGATGGCCGCTGTCCACAACAAACGCAATATGCTCATTATAAAGCGGTTCGAAGCGGAACGGAGTCGGGTCCGACGGCTCGCCGCAGAGCGCGAAATCCAGCTCATCTTGCAGAATGGACTGCGAAAGGGAGTCGGTATTTCCCGTAACGAAATGACAGGTTATGTTTGGTTTAAGGGTTTGATATTCACGCAAAGCATTTGGGAGCACAGAGGTCATCAAACCTTCAAGCGCTCCAACCCGCACTTCGCCGATCTCCTCCTCCGACAGCGCCTTTGCTTGTTCAGATACGTAGTTCCAATGGGCAATAAGTCCATCGATCTCCTCCGCTAACACTTTTCCCGCATCAGTAAGCTCCATATCCCATCCCCGTTTGAAAAGCTGTAAGCCGAGCTCCTTCTCTAGTCGCTGGATCTGATTCGTTATGGTTGACTGCGCATAATTCAATTTCTCCGCTGCACGAGTGAAATTGCCTTCTTGAAGGATCGTTATGAAGGCAGTCAGTTCCTTTAAATCCACTATTCGCACCACCTATATCGATATTATTGAATGAGTTTATGATTTTATTCAATTATACAAATGAAGATGTGAGGATTACAATGGTGACATCAGCTTGGGGGAGGGATATTCATGCCATTCATCAGAGTCAGTTACCGTGAAACTCAATACGAATCAAAGCAGCTGGAATCGATAAGCAAAACGATTATGAACGCGCTCATTCAACACTTCCATGTGCCGGCAGACGATTGTTTCCAGGTGTTTCATGCGCATAAAAGCAGTGAATTCGTCTATGACACGAACTACTTGGATATCGAAAGAAGCGATGGACTCCTCTATATCCAAATCACGCTAAAATCCGGAAGAACGATTCAACAGAAAACGAGCTTCTATGCTTTACTGGCAAAGCAACTGTCGGATGCCATTGGCATTAGGCAAGAAGACGTATTCGTTGTCCTTGTCGATACGGAATTCGAAGATTGGTCGTTTGGCAACGGCCAAGCCCAGATGCTTGAGCACCAAAAAGTTGCAACGAACGTCCGCGCATCGTTAGGAGAACTTGCACCTGCCTTGGAGACAGCGAAAAATGTGTTCCCTACTCTACCAGTATTTTAGCGATGATTAATAGTAGTATCCTTGGTATAATTCCACGATTGGAATAATCCGAGGAGGACTTACGAATCTCGTGAAGCTTATTGTAAGGAAAATCGTAACCGTGGCAATCGCTGGTTGCCTAGCGGTGAGCACGTTGTCGCAGGCAGCATCTGCCGCGGAGGCACTGCCGTTTGATGATATTAGTACGAGCTATGCACGCAATGAAATCATAGATTTATATAATAAGAAGATTATTAGCGGTACATCGGCTACGAGTTTTTCGCCCAAGAAGTCGATTACGAGAGCTGAGTTTATAACCGTTCTGGATCGTCTGCTGAAGCTCGAACCCGTGGCAAGTCCGGTGTCTCCTTACACGGATGTCGCGAAGAGTGCTTGGTATTACGGCTGGATACAAGCGGCTGTTCAGCTTGAGCTTGTCAGCGGCACGTCGGCTACGGCGTTCGCCCCGACGAAGCCCGTTACCCGCCAAGAGGCGGCTGTCATGATTGCAAGGGCGCTCAAGCAGACAGGAACAGCGGCCGCGTCCAGTTCCGCTTACAAGGACCAAGACCAAATTGCCGGATGGGCAAGCGCAGCTGTAGCTTCGGTAAGCGGGCTAGGTCTAATGAAAGGCGATGAAACCGGCAGCTTCCGGCCTTCGAATCCGATTACGAGGCAGGAAACGGCCGTCCTTCTGGCTCGCGTGCTGAAGCAGGCAAGCTGGGCGTCGGAGCTTGAGGCTAAGCCTGACGAGCGCATTGTATTGGGGTGGCAGTATGGACAGACGACTGCGCAGTACCAGAGTAATATACTAAAGTCGAATGTGAACACGCTGTCTCCTCGTTGGTATTTTGTGGGGAGCATGGGTGCTATATCGGATGGGACGGATGCCGCGCTTGTCACATGGGCGAAGAAGAACGCCAAGAAGGTATGGGTCATGGTCGGCAACCGTTCCGATCAAGAGGCTACTCATCAATTATTGTCCAGCGCTTCCGCAAGAACGAAGGCGGTTGATGGGTTGGCCGCCCTTGTAAGCAAGTATGGGCTGGATGGACTTAATATCGATTTCGAAAACGTAGCGCCGGCTGACCGAGCGTATTTCACAACGTTCGTCACGCAATTAGCTGTTAAGCTTCATGCGCTGGGCGCCGTGCTGTCCGTTGACGTCTCGCCTGATCTCGGCACCGACTGGACCGAAGCATTCGATTATGCCGCGCTCGGCAAGCAAGCCGATTACATGGTATTGATGGGTTACGATGAGCATTACGGCGGCAGCTTATATCCCGGTCCGAATGCTTCTCTTCCGTATGATCGGGGCGCAATTCAGACGCTGACGAAAGTTGTGTCCAGCAAGAAGGTCATACTGGCGTTTCCGTTCTATAACCGCGACTGGTCGTTAAACTCGAATGGCACGGTTGCATCCTCCGCTTACGTTTCGTTGACCGAGCAGAACCAATTATTGTCCAGCTATGCGATGAAGCCCGTATGGAATCCAACTTTGGGCCAGTATGTGGCCAGCTATGCGAAGGGATCGATTAAGCATACGATATGGATTGAGGACGGACGTTCCTTGATATCGAAGTATCGTTTGGTGGTCCAGAACGGATTAGCAGGCGTTGCCTACTGGCATATCGGCGGCGAAAGTTCGGATATATGGGCGAGCCTCAGAAACGCAGAGAAATATGAAGACTATGACTTTGCAGCTCCAATTGAAGCTTCTCCATAACAAAAAAGCACGTTCAGCGCCCTTAAGCGTCGAACGTGCTTTTTGCTTTTTAAATGGTCGTAATCTCCACTTGCGCAGGCTGCAGTCCGCGAGACGTCGCCTTCACAACGATTCGTCCCGGCGCCTGTTGCGTTCGAATGTAGGCAAGCAGCTTGCCGTTGAACGCTTTTCTGGATTTGGAGCTATACGGCGTGAGGTCCTGACTATCCCCGTTCTCGATGCCGATGATTTCTCCCGGCCCATCGACGGACAGCTCGATCAAATCATCTGATCCATATACAAAACGACCTTCGTTGTCGGTCACCTGAATTTCGACATGGGCAATATCTTCGCCGTCTGCCTTCAGAGTCGACATATCCGCATGCATCGCGATCTGCTCCGGCTTCGAGACGGTACGAAGCATGCACGTATACGGATTTCCGTCAGCGCCTTTGGCAACGGCTTCTAAGATCCCCTCTTCATAGGCGACTTCCCACGTCAAGTAGAGCTTCGGAGCATCGATAAGATGTTTCGTGCCGAGCGAACGGCCGTTTAGGAAGAGCTCGACTTCTTCGCAGTTCGTATGGCAGGCGATCTTGAGCTGATCGCCTTCCGCCCAGTTCCAATGGGGAACGCCGCCTGCCCACCTTCCGCGGGCTCCATGCTCGGAATTGTCCACTTTCATTGATGTAAGGTGGACCATTGGGTTGTCGCTCCATAGACTTTGACGATAGTAATAATTCGATTTTTTAAACCCGGCTAGATCCATGAATCCGGCTTGCGCGACTCTAACGGGCCAGCCCTTCGCTTCTCCCAAATAATCGATGCCGGTCCATATGAATTGGGCGCTTATATAGTCATTGTCCCTGACGGCTAGCCATGCTTCCAGGCTGGAGCTGTTCTCGCTGCCGAGGGTTACTCTGTCCGGATATTTCCGATGATCTTCCTCGTAGAACTGCTCTTTGTAATTGTAGCCTACTACATCGAGGGCATCCGCATAGCCGGTCAGATTGGACAGCTCAGGAAACGCAAGCGCTGCCGTCACAGGTCTTGTCGTGTCGCATTCTTTGACGTACTTCGCGAGGCGTCTCGCAATCGTTGCAAGCCTCTCGGCGTTCGGTTTATTCGGATCGTATTGTCTCTCCGCTGCCGGTTTGTTGGCATCGTTGTTGCCGGTCATCGTCTCGAAGTACGGATGGCAATACGGATCATTCGGATAGTCGACTTCATTGCCGATACTCCACATCATGATGGAAGGATGGTTGCGGTCCCTCAGCACCATCTCCTTCAAGTCCGCTTCGCCCCACTGCGGAAAGTCCTCGTAATAGCCAAAATGCTTAGGCGGATATACATTGTGGCCGGTTGACCACTTGTTCTTAACGCCTTCCCATTCGTCGAACGCTTCGTCGATGACGAGGAAACCCATGGAGTCGCATAAATCAAGCAAATTCGGCGCCGGCGGGTTATGGCTCATGCGAATCGCATTGCAGCCCATCTCTTTAAGGGCCGTAAGTCTGCGAACCCATACTTTCGCGGGCACTGCAGCTCCGAGGCCGCCTGCGTCATGGTGCACGCATACGCCTTTCATTTTCATATTGACGCCATTCAGGAAGAAGCCTTTGTTAGCATCGAACCGGATCGAGCGAATACCGACAGCGGTCTGTACCTCGTCAATCAGCACGCCGTCCTTGCTAAGCTCCGTACGCAACGTATACAGGGATGGGCTATCCGGCGACCATAGCTTCGGATTAGCGACAACAATAGTCGCGTGGCCTTCCGTTCCCGATTCGGCAAGTACGGTCCATGCATCGGTCGCTTGCCCGATGATTTCGCCGTCACCGCCCACTAGCACATTCGTCACTTGTATCGTCTCGTCCTGGAGGGTCTCATTAGAGAGTCGAACTTGAACGGCTACGGTCGCTTGCTCCGTCGATACGTCCGGCGTCGTTGCGAATACGCCGTATTGATCGATGTGAATCTGATCCGTAACCGTTAGATAGACGTCCCTGTAGATGCCCGAGCCGGTGAACCATCTGGAATCGGCGATGTCCTTATGATCCGCCTTCACCGAAAGGACATTGTTGATATCTCCAAAGGACACACAGTCCGTAATGTCATACGTAAACGTGCTGTAACCGTAAGGCCTCTTCCCCAAATAATAGCTGTTGCACCATACCTGGGCGTTGTTATAGATACCCTCGAAGGTGATATATACGCGCTTGCCTTGCAGATCTTGCGGCAAATCGAACCTTTTTCGATACCATCCGATACCGCCGGGCAGGTAGCCGGTTCCGCTGGAATGCTCCTCGGAAAATGGTTCTTCGACGGACCAGTCATGAGGCAAGGTCACATTCCGCCAGCTTGCGTCGTCGAAGCCTTTGTACCATGCGCCAGGCTCGTCGCCTCTGTGGAACATCCAATCTAGATTCATCCGTTCAATGCGTCTTCCTTTGCTCATCGTCAGTCTCCTTTTCGCTTCCTAAGCTGTAGGAACTCTTCTATTAGGGACATTCACAAAATTGCTCATCATAAACAGTTCATTGTGATGGCTGCGCTTTCATTATAAGGTTATAATGAGCATTGGAGAATATCGTATATTGCTATAAACATGGACAAAATTGTTGTCGGAGGACGAAGCATGATCAGTATATCGGGTAATGCGATGAGAGAGTGGCATGAGTTCGGAGTGGCGAATGCGGATTGTTTTCTAACCGTGAACTGCTGCGGCTACCAGAAGCTGATGACGAAAAACCTGGAGCGCAATCGCGATCAAGGCAGAGTGGATTATCAGCTCATCTACATCGTCAGGGGGAAGGCCGTGTTTCGCTTCGGCGAAGAGGAGATAGAGGTGGGCGGCGGACATATGGTCTTCTATGCGCCGGGCGAGCCGCAAAATTATTGTTATTATGCCGAAGACACGACGGAGGTCTATTGGATTCATTTCAGCGGGCATGCCGTTCACGATTATTTGGAGCAGTTCGGGCTGCTCGGCGGGCCCGTTCATGAAATAGGCATGATGGATGAGATCGTCGCTTTGTATAACAAAATCATCTACGAGCTGAATACGAATAAGCCGCTGAGCGGCCATGTGACAGCGGCCTACCTTCTGGAGCTGCTTGCGCTGCTCGGAAGGAAGCTCCAACACGCGGAGGAGCATCACAAGGGGAGACAACATGCGGATATTACGATGATTATTGGCGTTATGCACGAGAGGTACAGCCAGCAGCTTGTCATTGCCGATCTAGCGAGGCAGATCAGCCTTAGTCCCTTCCGGTTCATCCATAAGTTCAAAGCTGTAACGGGTTCGACGCCGCTTAAATATGTGACCGATATCCGCATGAATGAAGCGAAGAAGCTGCTGTCGGAGTCTTCTCTTCATGTGCGGGAAGTAGCATCTATTGTCGGGTACGACAATCCGCTGTACTTCAGCAGGATATTCCGAAGCACGGTTGGTATACCGCCTAGCGAATATAAGAAACAGTTCCAGTAGTCAAGCGTAAACGGCTATCGCCGTCCTTTGGAGGTTCTAGCAATCGTTTCGCGGATGAAATATAAGCACAGTATAAACCCGAATTTTATACTTCTTACATTTAAAAAAAAGACCAGCAAATGAGCGATCATTTGCTGGTCTTTACTATATTTCAACTATACAAGCTGCACGTAGAACGTTGTCGTCTTGCCCAGTACGCTCTTCGCGTAGATTTTGCCCTTGTGCTGCTCCACGATCGACTTCGCGATAGCTAGCCCAAGGCCGTAGCCGCCTTGCTTGCGGGATCTCGAACGATCAACGCGGTAGAAACGGTCGAAGATACGATCCAGATGCTCGGGCGCGATCCCTTCGCCGGTATTCGTCACCGCCAGCTGAATATCGGTGGCGCGCTTCTTGAGCGCCAGTATAATCAAGCCTTGGCTGCCGGCATACTTGATCGCATTATCGAGCAATATCATAACGACCTGCTTAATCTGCTCGCCGTTGCCGCTCATAACGAGCTCCGGTTCGATCTCATAGCTGAGCTCTATATTTTTTTCGAAAATGACGGCTTCCATCGTTAGAATTACGCTCTCGACAGCTTCGCTCAAGTTGAACGGCGCGTAAAGCATTTTCTCCCTTGTATCGTCGATTTCCGTCAAATAGAGAAGATCATTGGTCAACGTCTTCATACGTTCCGTCTCCGACTTAATATGGTGCAGCCACTTCGCTTGGTCGCGTATCGTGTCGTCCCGATTGGCGAGCAGGACATCCGCATTCGTGTTAATAACCGCAAGCGGCGTCTTCAATTCATGGGAAGCGTCGGCGATGAATCGCTTCTGCTTGTCGAACGCCTCCTTAACCGGGGCGATGGAACGATTGGCGAAATAACGGCTTGTGAAGTAAATGACGATAAGCATCACCAGCGCGACCGCAAGGAACGTATAAATCAGATTCGTCAAGATCGTCTGCTGAGCCGTAACATCTAGAAATACGATGTTATAGCCACTCAATGTATTCTGCACCGAGAAAGCCCACTCGTTGCCTTCCAAGCTGAATTGGCCTCGATCCGAGCTGGAAGCTTTGACTTTGTTAATCGCATCCGTATAGAAAGCTTCATCCATATCGAAACGCGAATCCGTTGCAGTCATATTCCACTCTTCGTCTGTCTGAAGCGAGAAGGAGACGGTGCGATCAGGCTGCCACATCATATCTTTGTCTTTGCCTCCATGAGGAGGCCCGCCGTCGCCGTCAGCGTGCGGCTCGCCGCCCATCATGCCGTCTGCCGGCTTGAAGAAATCGGATACCCGATTAAGATCCATCGTAATATCATTGTGCACGTTCCGGTACGTGATGGTGTAGATCGAAGCAAAGGCGATGAGCATGATAATCGTAATAATGGCCATATTCACGACGAGGAATCGTTTGCGCAGTCGATTGAACATTAGGAAGTCACCTCGAGCACGTAGCCTACGCCACGGATCGTATTGATCTTCACCGTCGATTGCAGGAAGCCCAGCTTCTTCCTTAAAAACGAGACGTATACCTCCACGTTATTATGTTCAACCTCCGAGTCGAAGCCCCAAAGCTTCTCGATAATCTGCTCTTTGGAGGTAATTGCGCTTTTCCTCGAGACCAGCAATTCCAACAGCTCGCTTTCTTTCAGAATCAGCTTAAGCTCTTTGTTCTTGCAGGATACCTTCAAGGTCGCCGTATTTAATTCGATATCGCCGAACTTAATCGCATCATCCGGCACGACCTCGCCCTTTCTCCTTAGGGCCGCCCTGATTCTTGCGAGAAGCTCTTCCGTTGAGAACGGCTTGGCAACATAATCGTCGGCCCCGTAATCAAGTCCGGCGATCTTATCGGACGTTTCTCCCTTGGCGGTCAGCAGGATCACGGGCGTCGCCAGCCCCTTTTCCCGAATCGTCTTCAATATCGTAATGCCGTCCATTTCCGGAAGCATAATGTCGAGCAGCAGCAGATCGTATATTCCGCTTAGCGCGTTGTCGAGTCCCGATTCGCCGTCATGCACGACATCGACGGAGTAATTGTTTTTCTTCAATATTTGGGACAGCGCCTCCGCCAGATGAACTTCATCTTCTACTATTAATAAACGCATTGTTGTTTCCCCCTTAACCTCTATGAAAGCTGACCAGCAGCGTTATGTCTTTACTATAGGAAGCGAACCTTTAATTAACCTTAATCGTACCACAGGTCGATTGTTAAGAAATGTTTAAGATTCATTAAAGGTTCGTTTTCTAAGATACAGTCATGGAAGCGGCGATGCGATGCATTCGCCACAAGAAAGAGAGGAGCGTGCGGGCCGATGGCGATTGAGGTGTTCAACCGTTACGAGAGCAAGTACCTAATGGATAACGAAGCTTTTCATATGATTTATAACCGTTTGCTCGAATATATGGAACCTGATGAACACAACAAAAACGAAAGATTTTATTCAATCAGCAACATTTATTACGATACCGAGCACGATACGCTCATCCGCAACAGCTTGTCGAAGCCGAAGTACAAGGAGAAGCTGAGAATCAGAGCATACGGCGTACCGGAGACTAACGCAAAGGTATATCTGGAGCTGAAGAAAAAGGTATTCGGCTTGGTGAACAAGCGAAGGACTTCGCTGAAGCTGAACGAGGCATATGCATTCGCCGGAACGGGCGCTGTGCCTGAGCTTCAGCCGTATATGAACAAGCAGGTGATAATGGAAATCGAGTACTTTTTGCGGCGTTATGATCTACAGCCCAAAGTGTACTTAGCTTATGACCGACTCGCCCTATTTTGCAAAAACAGCCGCGATCTTCGCATCACGTTCGACACGAATATACGGTCAAGACGTTACGATGTGAGGCTGGAAGCGGGAGATTATGGCGAACAGCTGATGGAAGAGGGGCAATGGCTCATGGAGGTAAAGGCGGAGAAGACGATTCCGCTCTGGCTGTCCCAATTGCTATCCGAGCTTGGCATGTATCGAACAAGCTTCTCCAAGTACGGCAATGAATATAAGAAAACGGTACGCTACGGTATTGGACAAAGAACAAAGGAGAGTATTTTAATATGATCGAATCCCTATTCGCCGCTTCGACGGCAACGGAATTAACGTTAACAGACGCTTTGCTTACGATTTTTATTTCCATCGTTTTAGGCACGATGATCAGCGTTACCTATATGAAAACGCAAACGGGCTATACGCAAAATTTTGCTTTGACGCTGATCGTTCTCCCTATAATCGTCGCTATCATTATTCTTCTGATCGGCAGCAACGTAGCCCGCGCTTTCAGCTTGGCCGGAGCGTTCTCCATTATTCGGTTCCGAAGCGCGCCTGGCGATCCGAAGGATATTGCGTTCGTGTTATTCACGATGGCTGCCGGTCTCGCCTGCGGTGTCGGATCATTCGCTTACGCAGTACTGTTCACGGTCGTTATGTGCGTTCTAATGTTTGTCCTTAAGGCCATCAAATTCGGCTCCAAGAAATCGACGCAGAAGCTGCTTAAGGTTACGATCCCAGAGGATCTAGGGTACGAGGAAGCGTTCGAGGAGCTGTTCCATATGTTCGACATTCCTTATGAGCTTCGCAAAGTGAGAACAACGGAGCTAGGCAGCCTATATGAGCTTGTATACGCGGTGACGATTGATCACCTGATGAATCAGAAGGAATTTCTTGACGCTGTCAGAAGCAGAAACGGCAACTTAGACGTGACGTTGACGATGGCTCCGACGGTGTCGGATTACTAACCCGAAACAAAGAGAGGAAGATGAACGATGAAACATCCATGGAAAATAAAACTGGGAACACTCTTATTATGTGCGGCGCTGCTCGCTTCATGCAGCAACAATACAGGCAACGCAGCTAATGACGGAACCGAGGGGACAGCGGTGACCGCAACGACGGACTCCGGCGATACTGCAGCAGCTGAGCTGGCCGGTGTCGATCTGACGGAGCAGGTTGAGTATGAGGAGGATGACGCTTATACGGATTGGACGGCGAGCGATTCGGTAGCCATTGCGCTGACCGGGACAGGCGCGACGATTAGCGGTGAGGGAGCAACGGTCGACGGCGGCAAAATTACGATAACAGCTGCGGGCACTTACGTGGTTAGCGGCAAGCTTGAAGAAGGACAGCTTGTCGTCAATGTGAAGGATAAAGGCGTCGTTCGTCTCGTCTTGAACGGAGTCGACATTCACAATAGCAGCAGTTCGGCCATTTATGTTGAAGAGGCGGGCAAGACGATCATTTCGCTTCAGGAGGGTACGGAGAATACGCTGTCCGATGGCGAGACTTATGTATATCCGGATGCAACGACTGACGAGCCGAATGCGGCGCTGTTCAGCCATGATGATCTGACGATTAACGGCACGGGTAAGCTCGCGGTACAAGGAAACTTCAATAACGGCATCACGAGCAAGGATAAGTTGAAAATTACGGGCGGTACGATTGACATTACGGCTGCCGATGACGGAATCATGGGCCGTGACCTCGTTGCTGTGAAAGACGGCTCGATCACGATTAAGTCCGAGGGCGATGCGGTTAAGACGACGTACGATACCGATACGACCAAAGGTTATATCGTTATCGAAGGCGGCTCGTTTAGTATCGATGCCGGCGATGACGGCATTCACTCCGAGACCGCAATCGCGATTGCGGGCGGCAAGGTTGATATTACTCAAAGTAACGAAGGCATCGAAGCACCGACGATTGCAATCTCGGGCGGCGAGACAAGCGTAGTCTCGACCGATGACGGCATTAACGTAGCAGGCGGAGATGCAGGGACGACAGCCGAGGGAGGAGGGGCTGCTGGAGGTGCTCCAGGATCGGGAGCTTCATCTTCGAACATGCTGGTCATTAGCGGCGGCTACCTGAGCGTTGATGCTGCTGGAGACGGACTCGATTCGAACGGCTCGGTTCAGATGAGCGGGGGTACGGTTATCGTGAACGGCCCAACCAATAACGGCAACGGATCTTTGGATTACGACGGTTCCTTCGTCATGACGGGGGGTTACCTCATCTCTGCCGGCAGCTCGGGCATGGTGCAGGCGACGGCTGATACTTCGACGCAGCCAGGCATCCTAATGACGTTTACAGCTGCTCAGCAAGCTGGCACACTGGTTCATTTGGAAGATAGCGACGGCAACGCGATCATGACATTCGCACCTTCCAAATCGTATCAAGCAATATTCGTCAGTTCCTCTGATTTGAAGCAAAACAGCTCGTACACGATCTATTCGGGCGGCACATCGACAGGCACCGAAACGAACGGCCTGTACGAAGGCGGCACATACGAAGGGGGAACGAAAGTCGTATCCTTCGAGAATGCCACGATTGTAACTTGGGTGAATGAATCAGGCGTTACCGAAGCGCAAATCGGAATGGGAGGCCCTGGCGGAAGAGGCGGCGGCGGCTTCGGCGGCGGTGGACAACGCGGCGAAGGAGGCGGAGATCGGATGCCTCCGGACGGCGAAATGCCGCAGGATGGCACGATGCCGCAAGGAGGAGAGCCTCCGCAGGACGCTGCGGTGCAGTAATTAGGAATTACGAAAAGCCCTTTACCAGCCTTGATGGCGAGGTGAAGGGCTTTTTCTCTACGGCTGATTAACCATAAGCTGCGTTTCCCATCTTAATGCTGCACAGCTAACCAAAGTTTGTGCGAATAGGCTGAATTTCCCAGTTTATTGTGCCTCTAACGCCGCCCGCGCCGTTTCCGTCGTCGTATGCCTCAATCATAAGCCGCGTTTCCCGTATTATTGCTGTAAAGGTAAAGTTTGTTAGAATAAGCTGGATTTCCCATTGTGCCTCTAACGCCGCCCGCGCCGTTCCTATCGTCTCTTTCCCCGACAATAAGCTGCGTTTCCCATCTTAATGCTGTACAGGTAACCAAAGTTTGTGCGAATAAGCTGGATTCCTCAGCTTATTGTGCCTCCAACGCCGCCCGCGCCGTTCCTGTCGTTGTTTTCCCCAACCATAAGCTGCGTTTCCCTTCTTATTGCTGCACAGGTAACCAAAGTTTGTGCGAATAAGCTGGATTCCCCAGCTTATTGTGCCTCCAACGCCGCCCGCGCCGTTCCCGTCGTCGTATGTCTCAACCATAAGCTGTGTACTCCACCCTATTACTAAGGCAAAACACGAGTATGTAGTGAGCGACAGCGAAGACAACCGCAAAGTTGCGATCAGCTCCACTATCTCCCTCCCGCTCACATGAATATGAGATTCTTATTTCTTGCCTCTGCGGACTTTAAGTAGCTTGCCCTTAACGGTTGTATCCTTCATCAGCTCAAGCACGAGTGGGCCTTTGCCGTTGAGAATTTCCACATCGGATACATGATCGAGAATCGTAATGATCCCGATATCGTCCGCAGACACACCGTCAAGCTTAGCGATCGTTCCGACAAAGTCGACGGCGCGAAGCTTTTTCTTTTTGCCGCCGTTGAAGTTAAGCTTCATGATCTGCTTGCTCAGCTGCTCGCGCTTATCCTTCTTGAGCTCCGGTCCGATATTGATCTTCTGCTCGAATTCTTCTCTGCGTCGCTCCACCGCTTCTTCGGACGGGGCTTTCACTTTCGAAATTTCGAAACCGATATAAGCCTCGATTTCTGCTAATCGATTGTAATCTCTAGGCGTGACGAACGTAATCGCTTTGCCCGTCTTGCCGGCTCGTCCGGTACGGCCTGTGCGGTGGACATAGCTTTCTTTTTCCAACGGAATATCATAGTTAATGACATGCGTAATGTTCGTAATATCGATCCCTCTTGCAGCTACATCCGTCGCAATCAAATAACGGAATTGCCCTCTTCTGAACGCATTCATGACCTCGAACCGTTCTTCTTGCTCCATTCCTCCGTGAATGCGGTCGCAAGGATAATCGAGTTCGGCCATTTCGCGGAATAATTGATCGACATGCTCCTGCGTGCGGCAAAAAACGATGCAGCTGTCAGGGTTCTCGACGATAAGCAGGTTTTGAAGCACAGCCAGCTTGTCCGCTTCCATCACCTGAATAAGGGCGTGCTCGATGGTCGCTGTCGTGAGGCCGCTTGCTTTGATCTCGATTTGGGCAGGATCGCTCATATATTTGCGCGACAGCTTGGCTACATCCTCTGGGAAGGTAGCGGAGAACAGCATCGTGACTCTCTCCCTAGGCAATGCCCCGATAATCGACTGAACTTGCTCGATGAATCCCATATTGAGCATTTCATCGGCTTCATCTATGACGAGATAGGCGATGCGATCAAGCGACAACGAGCCGCGTTCGATATGATCCAGCACGCGCCCCGGCGTGCCGACAACCATATGCGTTCGTTGTCTGAGCTCCGCCTTCTGCATATGGAACGGATGTTTCCCGTACAGAGGCGTTGATTTAATCCGCTTGAATCGGCCGATATTGGTCAAGTCCTCGTTAACCTGCACGGCGAGCTCCCTAGTTGGCGTCAGAATTAAAGCCTGCGGCTTATTCTCGTTCCAATCGACGAGCTCGCAGAGCGGAATGCCGTATGCCGCTGTCTTGCCGCTGCCGGTCTGCGATTTGACCACCAGGTCCTTTTTCTCCAGCGCAACGGGGATAACCTCCGACTGCACCTCCGTAGGCTTCTCGTAGCCGAGGCCGTTCAGCGCCCTCATTATTTCCTCACTTAGTCCGTAATCCGTAAACTGTTTCTCGCTCATTGCTGACCTCTTCTACCTTATATTTGAATACCTATATCTACAGGTTTCCACCTTGCAACAACCCTATTCTGATCTATTATACTCTGAATTTGGCTGCAGAAGGTCATTCCACGGTCTGCAAAAAAATTTCTATGGCATGTCTCACGCCATTCGGGTCGCTGAGCATGGGGAGGTGGCCCGTTTCAAGGCTATGCACCTGCTCAGGAGACAGATTGGCGATCATTTGCTGCTGCAGGGGAAGAGCAAGCTCCTTATCCCGTGTAAGCTTGATGAATAGCTTCGGCACGCTCGGAACAGGCGCCTCGGCTCGATCCGTATACACATATACCGATTCAGGTGTAAACCTGCGTACAATTTCGTTCGCACTCTCGGGCGACAAGTCATTGCATATACCGGATCGGATAGCCGATTCCGGCGGTCTCGTCCCTGCGAGCCGCATGATCACCGATAACAATAGTCTCTTGGCAAAAGGCATTATAGATACGAATGATCCGCTATTTTTCGGTATGGCCGCTCCGATCGCTACGAAGCCCTTAACTTGCTCGGGCATTTCGGCAGCAAGCCGGAGGCCGAGAACGCCGCCTAAAGAATGTGCGACAATCACAATCCTCTGATAGTTCTGTTCATCCACTTGTCTTCGTATATGGGCGACGTAATCTTTCAAATGCAGATCCTTCAGCGGTCCGCCGGTGTCCCCGCGATGCGGATAATCAACCAGGAGGCAAGGATAATTCATGCCGTCCGCTACTTGTTTCCAGATTCGGCTATCCAGCCCGGCGCCATGTATAAATACGAGAGCCATCTTGTCTTGCTTAAACCGATGAATATCCATCATTTTTTTCTCCTCCTCGTATCGTCCCAATCGATATCTAAATCAACCTTAATCTATAAACAAGACAAATAATGTCTTATTATATGGATAAGATAAAAATAAATACGAATTAGAGGTGGGCTTACTCTGCAGAAGTCACAGCGATTAATCCAACTCATAATGATGATCAACGCAAGAAAATCATTCACCGTGCAGGAGCTTGCTGATGAGTTCGGCTTATCAAAGCGGACGATTGCCCGCGATTTGGATGAATTAAGCAGTCTTGGCGTTCCCGTGTATTCGGTTCAGGGAAGAGGCGGCGGATATAGGCTGCTGCAGGAAAGGCTGCTGCCGCCGATCAGCTTCACCGAAAGCGAGGCCGTCGCTATATTCTTCGCCTGCCAGTCGCTCGATTATTTAAGCACGGTGCCTTTCGGTGACGGTGCCACAACCGCTTTGCATAAGTTCTATCACTATTTGCCGGCCGATGCCAGGGAGCGGATCGATCGTCTCAAGAATAAGGTCATGATTTGGAGTCCGTACCGTCCGATGTCCACGGAGGTACTGAACACGATTATGCAGGCGATTATGATACCGAGCATTGTGACGGTCGAATATAGCTCCGGAAACGGCGTGACCACGCGCGACATTCAGCCTATCGGTCTGTACGCCAGCTCAGGCTACTGGTACTGTCCCGCCTATTGCTTCAAGCGCGAGGAGATCAGGCAATTCCGGGTAGACCGAATACGAACCGCTGTGCTTAACGCGTCTATTCGATGCCGGGAAGACGTCGATCAGCTAAGCTTGCTGGATAAGCCCGTAACCGATCCGTCGGAGGGGATCGTGCTCCGGCTATCACTTACGAGCGAAGGCTTATGGCATCTCGAATCGAACGCCCGGTTTGCTCCTTACTTGCAACGCAGGGATGATGGAAGCGGGTCGGCCGACGTTCCGATTGCTTCTAAGGACTTGCCATTCTATATGGATTTAATCTGGAAGCTGAGAGAGGATGTTACCGTGCTAGGGCCGAAGGAAGCGATTCAGTGGATGAGGGGGAAAATCGAAGCCATGGGCTCTTTGTATCCTTGAATGCTGTTTTTGTAATTTACATCTGATTCGTTTATACTTCAAGCACATATACGCGTGGGCTCCAAAGGATGAAAGAAACGTCTTTATATAACTTTTTTTATGCAGGAGGAGAGATGACGATGGCAACGTTGATTAACGCGCCGGTGGCAAAAGCGGAAATGCTCATCAGAAAGCCGGTTTCAGAGGTGTACGAGGCTTTCATTGATCCGACAATTACGACGCAATTCTGGTTCACTAAGGGAAGCGGCAGATTGGAAGCCGGGAAGACCGTCCAGTGGGATTGGGAAATGTACGGCGCTACGGCCAGCGTGGAAGTGATCGAACTGGAGCCTAATCAACGAATCGTGATCGACTGGGGCACCTTTGTTGAATTTAGCTTCACTCAACAATCCGAGACGGAGACGTTCGTCACGATAACCGATACGGGCTTCCAAGGGGACGCGGACGAAATCGTGGGGCAAGCCATCGGTTCAACGGAAGGCTTCACGATCGTATTATGCGGATTAAAAGCATGGCTGGAGCACGGCATTCGTTTGAATCTTGTAGCGGACAAAGCCCCATACGCTCACATTGAGCGCTAATTCGCGCGAAGGAGATACCTATGACGATAAAAAAACCATCCATAACAGCAGGCGGCTGGAACTTTGATAACAGCTATGCCCGTCTGCCGGAATTATATTATACAAGACTGAACGCATCCGAAGTGAGCGCTCCGGAGATCAGCATCCTTAATGAACCGCTTGCGGCAGCATTGGGGCTAGACGCTGAGGGGCTGCGGAGCGAAGAGGCCCTGGCGGTGCTTGCCGGGAATGAAGTGCCTGAGGGCGCATTGCCGCTTGCCCAAGCTTATGCAGGCCATCAATTCGGCCATTTCAATATGCTTGGCGACGGACGCGCGCTGCTGATCGGCGAACAGATTACCCCGTCGGGCGAGCGGGTTGATATTCAGTTGAAAGGCTCCGGCCCAACACCGTATTCGCGTCGCGGCGACGGACGCGCCGCGCTTGGTCCAATGCTGCGCGAGTACATCATTAGCGAAGCGATGCATGCGCTTGGCATACCTACGACACGCAGCCTTGCGGTAGTCACTACGGGCGAATCGATCATTCGCGAAAGGATGCTTCCCGGCGCGGTGCTGGCTCGCGTGGCAGCCAGCCATTTGCGTGTGGGCACATTCCAGTATGCGGCTTATCGGGGAACGATCGAGGAAATCCGGGCGCTTGCGGACTACACGCTGCAAAGGCATTATCAAGCTATCGACGGTAAATCTGACGATCGTTATCTGCACCTGCTGCAGGAAGTTATTAAGCGCCAAGCTTCGCTAATAGCCAAGTGGCAGCTCGTTGGTTTCATTCACGGCGTTATGAATACGGACAATATGGCTATCAGCGGCGAGACGATTGATTACGGCCCATGCGCTTTCATGAATGCATACGATCCGGCGACGGTATTCAGCTCGATTGATACCCATGGACGATATGCGTATGGCAATCAGCCGAACATAGCCGTATGGAACTTGAGTCGATTCGCCGAGACGCTTCTGCCGCTGCTGCATGACGATCAAGAGCAGGCTATCCCGATTGCGCAAGAAGCATTAGAGCAGTTTGCTCCGTTATATGAAAGCTACTGGCTTGCAGGAATGCGGGCTAAGCTTGGCCTCTTCACGGAGGAGCAGGAGGACGAGTCGCTAATCTTGGACCTTCTCGCCATGATGAAGGAGAAGGGGGCGGACTATACGAATACATTCCGCTCACTTTCGGTAGATAAGCCGGAGGCTGTGACCGGATTGTCTGGAAGCTCCGATTTCGACCAGTGGCTGGAGCGCTGGCAGGCGAGGCTCGGCAAGCAGGAGCAGACGATGGACGATAGCTACGTGTTAATGCGCAGCAGCAATCCAGCGGTTATCCCACGCAATCATCGTGTCGAGGAAGCACTTGATGCCGCCGTGAAGTTAGGAGACTACAGTGTGATGGAGCGGCTGCTTCAAGCCCTCTCTACGCCTTTTGCATACTCGCCCGAACAGGAAGCGTATTGCTCGTTGCCCGACCAAACATCGGGCGGCTACCAAACGTTCTGCGGTACCTAATTAAGGGCTATACGGATGAGAAAAAGGACCTCAGCTTTCACTTTGCAGTGGAATGCCTGAGGTCCTTCGTCTATTTTGAGTGGAAATCGTCCAACCAAATAGCCGCACTCAGACGGAACAAGTAACTTTGATTGGAAATCATACAGCCTAATTCACCTTATATGCTCGTTTCCGCCAACGCTTCATCATTTGCCTGTAGGAAATCCATTCAAACTACTAATTTTATGACATTTAGCCCATTAGCCTGTATAAAATCCACTCACCTCCGACTAGTTAACCGAGAAACAAGCTTGCAGCCTTTTCGTTGCGAGCCGCTTTTTCAGACCGCGGTCTTTTTAATGCATGTCATGACTGGGAAAAGGGAATTTTACAGTAGTTAGCTCGATGATCACTAAGACATGAAGGGAGCTCGGCCACGATGGATTATCGCAAAATTACGGTCGCCGGCAGCGGCGTTCTAGGCAGCCAGATCGCTTTCCAAACGGCCTTCAATGGTTTCGAAGTCACCGTCTACGACATTAATGATGAAGCATTGGAACGTGCCAAAGAAAGAATCGAGGGCCTAAAGCCTCGCTATCAGGAGGATCTTGGAGCAACGAAGGAGGATGTAGAGGCTGCGTATGGCCGAATGTCCTTCAACAGCGATCTGAAGCAGGCGGTAGCGGAAGCGGATCTCGTCATTGAAGCGATCCCGGAGGTCGTACAGATTAAGACTGATTTCTATAAGCAGTTAGGAGCAGCCGCCCCGCAGAAGACCGTGTTCGCCACCAACTCCTCGACGCTGCTGCCCAGTCAATTCGCGGAGGCAACGGGGCGGCCGGGACAATTTCTAGCGCTGCACTTCGCCAATGAAATATGGAGGAACAATACGGCGGAGATTATGAAGCATCCGGGAACAGACGAGAGCGTTTTTGGCGACGTCATCGCCTTCGCTAAGGCGATTGGGATGGTTGCGCTGCCTCTGCACAAGGAGCAGCCGGGCTACATCTTGAATTCGCTTCTCGTACCTCTGCTGGAAGCGGCGCAGCTGCTGCTGGTTAAGGAGGTCGCCGACGTAGAGACGATCGACAAAACATGGATGGTTGCTACGGGAGCGCCGCTTGGACCGTTCGCGATTCTTGACGTCGTAGGCATCAACACGGCTTACAATATTGGACTTGCGAAAGCGAAGGCTACCGGCAATGAGCATTATCAGAAAGTAGCTGATTTGCTGAAGTCTGCATATATCGATAAGGGCAAGCTAGGGAGGGAAACGGGAGAGGGGTTCTATACTTATCCGAATCCGAGCTTCCTGAACGCGGATTTTCTTCGCGGTTAAGCGGTAGGGGACCGGCCGAATAGCTCTCAGGCTAGAATCGGCCGGAACGGAGTATAGCGAAGATTAGCCACAAGAACATGAGCAACGCGATGACGAACCCAATCTCAATAATGGGAATGCCCCAAAATAACGTTTGCGCATGATTCAAGGCTGCGCTGATGATTAAACCGACCATTACGATGCTAAGGGCAAGCAGTATGATGCTGAACGATAGGCGATTGCTGATCCGATCCATTCGTTTCATCAAGCTATCCACTTGGGGGATTCCAACCTCCACCTTCAGCCGTCCTTGACGCATCGACGCGACCAGTTCCTTCACCACGATCGGAATGTCCTGCACCAAATCCACATAATCAGGGACCTCATCTATCCACGACTTCAGCTTCTGGACAGGGTTGATCTGCTCGAGCAGCAGCTTCCTGCCGAAAGGCTCAGCTACGTTGAACACGCTGAATGTCGGATCTAGAGACAACACGACGCCTTCCATCGTGAGCAGCGTCTTGCCCAGCAGCGTCAGCTCGGCGGGAATCCGGATACGATGCCGAAGCGCGACCGCGAACAAATCCTGCACCGCCTCACCCATACTAATCTGGTTAAAGGGTACGTCGTAATATTTATCCCTTAGAGCATCCACATCGAGGTGCAGCTCATCCTTATTCACATCCTCCGGCACAACTCCCATATGGCTAATGGCGCGAATGACGCCTCTTGTGCTCTGATTCCTCAGAGCAATGACGAAGGAGGCAAAATGTTTCTTCGCTTCAGGGGTCAGCCTCCCCACCATGCCGAAGTCCAGCATGACAAGCGTACCGTTCTTGTGCGCGAGCACATTGCCGGGATGAGGGTCGCCATGGAAAAAGCCGTCGATCAGCACCTGATGCAAAATAATCGCAGTGAATCGCTCCGCCAGCACGCGCAGGTCAATTCCGGCTTGTATAAGCTGCTCCTTATCGGAAAGCTTAATTCCTTCCATATAGGTCGTCGTCAATACCCGTCTCGAGCTATAGTCGCGCCATACCTTGGGAACTTTGACGTCTCCCAAAGCTTTGCTTAGACTATCGAACCGCTCGGCGTTCCGCGCTTCCACGGTATAGTCGAGTTCGGATCGAAGCGCCTTGCCGAGCTCCTCGACCATGCTGCCGAGCCGATAGGCGCCGGCCCATTCGAGCCGGGATTCGGCTACTCGCGCGACATCGGCCAAGATGTCCAGATCGGTTTCGATCCGCGCATGAATGCCGGGACGCTGCACTTTTACGGCGACCACTGTCCCGTCCTTCAATACGGCGCGATGCACCTGTCCGATAGAGGCGGCAGCCATGGGTACTTCCGCGAATTCGAGGAATAGTCTGCCGAGCTCTTCTCCGAGCTCCTCTTCTATGATGCGCGCCGCTTCCCGATAGGAGAATGCAGGCACATGATCTTGAAGCCGCTCCAGTTCGGACAGGATTCCCGGAGGAATCAAGTCGGGACGCGTGCTGGCGATCTGCCCCAGCTTCACGAACGTCGGGCCCAATTCCTCGAGGATGAGCCGGATGCGCTCGCCGATGCTTTTGGCCTCGATGCCTTTGCGCTTGCCGTACCCGAATAAAGAAAACTTCTCGTGAAGTCCGATATCGTGGAAAATGTACCCTAAACCGTTTCGGGCAAAAGCAGACGCGATCGTCCGGTAGCGCTTCAACTGCCGGATTCGTTTGCTAATGCCGATACGGGGCAATCCGTTACTCATCCTTGCTGTCCCTACGCTCTAGAGCGTCCAATCTCTCGTGAATCCGTTCAATATCCTCCCGCGTAGCCCATTGCTGACTGTCGCCCACAGGAGAGGACTGCCGTTCCGCCGTCGCCGCTTCCATCTGCTGGCGAGCTTCTTCGCCCTTTTTCACAAGCCGGTCAATCAACTCTTTGGACTCTGCCCGGTTGACCTCTCCCTTTTTTACTAGCTCCTCAACCGTTTTTTCAACCTGCTCCTTGCCGGCAACGACGACGCCAACTCCTAGCGAAAACATTTTTTCAATCGTGTCTTTCATTTCATCCCATCCCCTACCTAAAATTTGACTTTGGGGATAGTATTCTCAAATCGGCGATAAATATAAGAAAATGCCAGCTTTGGCAGACACGCCATTCGAAGTGTTCTGATGCAGCATGCGCGTTCTCTGCAAGCTTGTGGTAATATAGAAAACATGGGACAAGGGTTATAACCGTGATATCCATATAGAGAGGAATGAACCGATATGATCAACATTACGCTGCCAACACCGGACGTGACGATTTTCAAGCAAGACAACCCGCAGGAAAGCAACATTTACGGATTCACTCAATTTCATCTCATTACGAGAGAGCTGGGCGGTTTCTTCATGTTCTACAACGATAAGGACGAGCTGCTGTTCGTGGGCAAGGCAAGGAAAATAAGACCGCGAATTAAGAAGCATTTCGAAGATTCCGTATCGCCGATGAAGAAGCATCGGGACGAAGTGCATAAGATCGAGGTTTACGTCGTGGAAAGCGCAGTGGATCGGGACATCTACGAAACGTATGCGATTAATGAATTCAAGGCGAAGTACAACGAGGACAAGGTGTATTACAAATAAGGAAGTTGGCGGAAAAAGCCATAGAAACCAGGAGCGCGGGTCGCTTCTGGTTTTTTTGTTGGTTACTGCTTTTTTCGATAAGCGCCGGGCGAGATGCCGTAGCGTTCTCGGAACAGCCGATGGAAGTAAGCGTAGCTGCCGAGACCGGCTTCCGCCGCGATCTGCTCCAAGGACAGTTGGCTGTGATCGAGCAGCTTCACGGCGTGGCTGAGCCGGAGCTGCTGCGCATAGCCGATAATTGATATGCCGAAGTGCGCTTTGAACAGATGGACGGCGCGAGACACGCTAAGTCCGGTATGATGGGCGACCTGTGCGAGGGTGATTTCCTCGGCGGTATGCTCCTCGATATATTGCCGCATGCGCAGCGCATGAGAGGCAAGCGGAGACGGAATGTCAGGCGCTTCGTCGAGGGCGCGGTCGATCAGCATGAGCAGCGACCAGACAAGAGAGTCGACAATATCCTTGTGTCCGCCGTCCAGCCGACGTTTCTCGAGAACGATCTGATGCCAGATCGCCTTCAGTCTGCTGTCCTCGGCGATCATGGACAATGTCGGTCGCATGCGCTGTTCCCACCACTCCCGCATGCCCGGTCCGTTTCCCATTACGTAGTAGTCGCTAGACAGTTGTGCTCCTCTTGCTCCGAAGCCTATGCGCAGATCGTAGATATCACCGGGCTTGCACAGCATGAGATGGCCCGGGCGTATTTCCCTCATCTGTCCGTCGATGAGCGCTTCACATATTCCTTCAATTTGTAGCCGAATAATATAGGTGTCCAGACCGTTGCCGTAATATTGGCGAAACGGCTCGACATGCTTGGAGTATTCGCTTAATTGGATATTAAGCGCGCTCATCGTCCATTCTCCTCTCATACGCTTTTTAATATAATCAATCAGATTGTTGATATATTCGACCATATTGTTTCTTCAAGGGCGGGTCTCACTCCTATTATAATAAAAGCATCACCAATTACGAAAGGGGAGTAAAACTCCATATGTCTACACGTACGATTAGAACAATCCAAACCTCGCAAGGCAATCAAGACCGATTGACGGAGATCGCGCCGCTTGAGCTGCGCGAAGATAAAGCTGGCGTAGAGAATCAGATCATTAATGTTTATGAGGATGTCGAATATCAATCGATCATCGGTTTCGGAGGCGCGATTACCGAGGCGTCGGCCGTTACGGCGGCGAAGCTGAGCGACGAGAATAGCAAGCGCATTCTGAATGCTTACTATGACGAAAAAGACGGTATCGGTTATACGATCTGCCGCACTCATATCAATAGCTGCGACTTTGCGCTGGGCAACTACTCCTACGTGCAAGATGGCGATACGGAGCTCAGCACCTTCGACATTAGCCATGACCGCGAAGTTATCATTCCATATATTCGCCAGGCGAGAGAGCTTGCAGGCGATAACTTCACCTTTTACGCATCCCCGTGGAGTCCTCCGGCATGGATGAAGACGAGCGGTGAGATGAATAACGGCGGCAAGCTGAAGCCGGAATATCGCGACGTATGGGCGCGTTATTACTTGAAGTTCATCGAGGCCTACGAGGCGGAAGGATTGACGGTATGGGGGCTTACCGTTCAGAACGAAGCGAAGGCTGTCCAAATCTGGGATTCCTGTATTTACACCGCCGAGGAAGAACGCGACTTCGTGCGTGATTATCTTGGTCCGGAGCTGCACAAGGCTGGGCGCAAAGACGTGAAGGTCATGATTTGGGACCATAACAAGGAGCGCGTATATGATCGCGCGAAGACGGCATTCGATGACGCCGAAGCTTCCAAGTATATCTGGGGCATTGGCTTCCATTGGTACTCCGGCGATCACTTCGAGGCGCTTGATGCCGTATCCCGCCGTTACCCGGACAAAGCGCTTATGTTCACGGAAGGCTGCCATGAAGGCGGCGTGCAGCTCGGCTCGTGGAAGAGCGGGGAGCGCTACGCGCATGATATTATGGGCAACCTGAACAACGGCATGTCCGGCTGGACGGATTGGAACATCGTGCTTGACGAGCAGGGCGGACCGAACCACGTCGGCAACTACTGCGACGCGCCGATCATCGCCGATACGAAGTCTGATTCGCTTACGTTCCAGTCGTCGTATTATTACATCGGACATTTCAGCAAATATATCCGTCCGGGCGCGATTCGCGTCAGCTGCACGAAATATACGGAAGCGCTGCAAACGACGGCATTCAAGAATACGAACGGCGAGCTGGTTGTCATTGTCCTGAACCGTTCGGACGCGCCGCATCCTTACGTGCTTCGCAACCGCGAGCAAATCGCCGAGGGCAGCATTCCGGCGCATTCTATCCAAACACTGATTTTCCCAAGCTTGTAAGAGGAGGGTATGTCGAAAATGGAACAGCCACTAACGCCAGTAAAATCACAAGCCTCTAATCCTCGCAAATGGATGACGCCGGACATTGTCAATCAGGCGGAGCAGCTGTTGTCCCGCATGTCGCTTGAGGACAAGGTCGGCCAGATGACACAGTACGACTGGGGCTTCAACCCGATTAATCCCGAGACTGGCGTATCTCAGCGCGATCTGCTGCTGGAAGAAATTCGCCAAGGGCGAGTGGGCTCGATCTTCAATCTGTCCGGCGCAGAGGAAGCGAACGAGCTGCAACGGGCCATTCAAGAGCATACCTCACAGCAGATCCCGCTGCTGATCGGCCGCGATGTCATTCACGGCTACAAAACGGTGTTCCCGATTCCGCTGGCGCAGGCGTCGGCGTGGAATCCAGACTTGGCGCGGCGCACGGCGGAAGCCGCATCCCGCGAATCGCTTGCTGATGGCGTCGCATGGGTGTTCGCGCCGATGATCGACGTAAGCCGCGATCCCAGGTGGGGACGCATCGCCGAGAGCATCGGCGAAGATCCGTTGCTGACATCGCAGTACGCCAAGGCATGGGTAGAAGGCGCGCAGATTGATGACGGAGCAGGCCAGGCGACAGCTAGCTGTCCGAAGCACTTTGCAGGTTACGGCCTTGCGGAAGCGGGACGCGATTACAACACGGTCGATCTGTCCGACCGCGTGCTACGCGAAGTGATACTGCCGCCGTTCCGCGAAGCGGTTGATGCGGGCGCGCTTAGCATCATGGCATCGTTCAATGAAGTGAACGGCATACCGGTATGCGCCAATCCATACTTGTTGAAGACGATTCTTCGCGACGAATGGGGCTTCGAAGGCATTGTGGCGAGCGATTACAATGCGCTGCAAGAGCTGATCGTGCACGGCGTCGCCGGCAGCGAAGAAGAAGCGGCTGAACGCAGTATCCTTGCGGGCTGCGACATGGACATGCATTCCGGCTTCTATATGCGCCATCTGCCGAAGCTTGTCCACGAAGGCCGCGTGCCGGAACGTCTTATCGACGAGTCCGTGCTGCGTATTCTCGCGGTTAAGATTAAGCTAGGCTTGTTCGAGCAGCCGTACGTCGCTATTCCTTCTGCCGAAGCGGCTGCCGAGGCCCGCGCTTCATTCACCGAGCTCGCTCGCGAGGCGGCGAGAGAATCGATCGTCCTGCTGCGCAACGAAGGGCAAGTGCTGCCGCTGCGCAAGGAAGGCGTATCGATCGCCGTGATCGGGCCGCTTGCGGACAATAGCAAAGACCCGCTTGGTTGCTGGGCAATGGACGGCAATCCGGCTGACGTGATCAGCCTGCTCGAGGGCATCCGCCAAGCGGCAGGCGCAGAAGCGGGAGCAGCCATCCATTATGCGGAAGGCTGCGCTATCGACGCGGACGACGAAGACGGCTTCGAAGCCGCGCTGGAAGCGGCGCGCCAAGCGGATGTCGTCGTTCTGGCGCTGGGCGAAGCGCTTGAGATGAGCGGCGAATCGCGCTCACGGACGTCGCTTGATCTGCCAGGCGCTCAGCGCAAGCTAGTGCAAGCCGTCGCTGCGCTGGGCAAGCCAGTCGTAGCCGTGCTACTGAGCGGCAGACCGCTTGCGCTGCCATGGCTGCAAGAGCATGCTGCCGCGATCGTCCAAGCTTGGCATCTCGGGGTGCAAAGCGGTCATGCGATCGCCGATGTGCTGTTCGGCGACTACAACCCGAGCGGCCGCCTATCGGTTACGTTCCCGCACAACGTCGGACAGGTGCCGATCTACTACTATCGCAAGAAGACAGGCCGCCCTCCTGCGGGCGTCTATTCTTCTTACTACATCGATTCGACAACGGAGCCGCTATATCCATTCGGCTACGGACTTAGCTACTCGACCTTCGAGTACAGCTCCATTACGGCAGACCAGACTTCTATGGGCGCGGACGGAAATGTTGAATTGACCGTGATCGTCACGAATACCGGTTACCGCGAAGGCGAAGAAGTCGTGCAGTGCTATATCCGAGACGAGGTGGCGAGCGTCACTCAGCCGCTTAAGAAGCTAATCGGCTTCCGAAAGATCAGCTTGAAGTCGGGTGAAACGGCTAGCGTAACGTTTAACGTACACAGCGATTCTCTCGCTATATTGGACCAAGAAATGAAGCTGACGACGGAGCCTGGCGACTTCACCGTATGGATCGGCCCTAATGCAAGCGCAGGGCAGACGATAAAGATCCAAGTCATTTAAGAAAATTGAAAAACCTTATGAACGCGTGCTGCGTCTCATAAGGTTTTTTTCATGGAAGCTCCTTGCTAATCTTTATTTGCAAGGTTCGACATATACACGTTATTTTCTAGATTGGCGCGCACGAATTCCAGTGATTGCTTAGCCATAAAGGCCGAGCTGTATTTGAAATCATCTTTGATCCAGTCGATGATCATGCCGAGAAGACCGTGAGCGCGATAGCCGGCCAGCAGCTCCTGGTCAATCTGCGGGTTGGGAGTCATATCGGTGAGATCATCGAGAAACAGCTTTTTGAGCACAAGATGCAGCTTATTTTGAAAATCGGCTAATGCGTTCGTCTTGACCAGCAGCTTATAAAATTTCGCATAATGCTCGACGTGGTCGAACAGCTTAATGGTTGCCGAAGGCAAGCTCTTGACCTCAAAGGTGTGATGATGCTGATATGGCGCTCTGTAGGATGCGATCAGATCGGCTGTAATATCTTCAAGGATCTCGTCCAGCAGTTCTTCCTTGTAAGGATAGTGCTTATAGAAGGTGCCGCGATTCAGCTCTGCCAGCTTGACGATGTCGGTTATAGCAATTTCGTCGAATTCCTTACGCTCCATCAGCGTCAGCAAGGCGTCCTTCAAAGCGGACTTGGACTTCTTAATTCTTCGATCAGAAGACTCATTATGCATCTTGGTCCTCCTCTGTTCATTAATTAGACGTAATCAAACATACAGCCGGCAGGCTGTTGGATAATGAACAAAACCGTGAAAGGTTGAATATTGTTGACCCTATCTACCATGATTATACTACTTCGTAGAGCGTATGACATGCTCTTGGTCATTGTTTGTGAGAGCGCTTCACGCGTGACAACTATGAGCGAAGGGATGATAAATATGGGAAGATTATTAGGCAAAGTAGCGATTATTACAGGAGCTGCTGGCGGAATGGGCTTGGCGGATGCGCAATTGTTCGCCAAAGAAGGAGCGAAGGTTGTTGCAACGGACGTACAGTTCGAACTGCTGCAGCAAGGAGTCGACGCAATTAATGCAAACGGCGGAGACGCAGTAGCGGTGAAGCTGGACGTATCCTCGCCGGAAAGCTGGAAGCAAGTCGTTGATCTTACTGTAGAGAAATATGGCAAAATCGATATTCTCGTCAACAATGCGGGTATTCATATAGCCAAAACGATTCTAGAGGCTGACATCGACGATTGGAACAAAGTGATGGCGATTAATACAACGGGCGTATTCCTTGGCATGAAATCGGTTATTCCGGAAATGCAGAAAAACGGCAAAGGCTCGATCGTTAATATTTCATCTATCGCAGCCATTGTCGGCGGAGAGAATGCGGACGGTAACGGTGCGGCATACAGCGCCTCCAAAGGCGCAGTTCGCTCATTGACGAAGCATGCGGCGCAGTCATTCGCAAAAGACAATATTCGCGTGAACTCCATTCATCCGGGTCCGATCAAGACGCCGATTATGGGCGAATTCGCGAAGATCGCCGGCGATATTTACAAAAATGCCGTGCCTCTTCCTCCGCATGCCGGAGATCCGGAGGACATTGCATACGGCGTTCTATATTTGGCTTCCGATGAGTCGAAGTTCGTAACAGGCGAAGAGCTTGTGATCGATGGCGGGGCTATTACGAAATAATCCGAATAATGAAGAGACACTCCTTGCAACCGCCTGTGTTGAGGGAGTGTTTTTTTGTACCATTCACTGATAGTTCGGAGCAAGCTCCGTTTCCGTATAGATGGAGATGAGCACGATCGCCAGTTCCTCGCCAATGTTCTTGACCAAGTGCGGCGTACAAGCGTTCCAGCTGAAGGAGTCCCCCTCATGGAACTCGGCGGCATCCTCTCCTTGCTCGGCATATATCGCGCCCTGGAGCACGACATGCACTTCCTCGCCCTCATGCGCGTGGGCTTCTCCTGTGGAAGCTCCGGGAGGGAGCTCAACAAGCACCATGCGAACGTTTTTAGTGGCGCTTAGATGCGCTACCTTCAACTGATGTATTCCGCTCGTCGTTATTTTCCGATCGTTCTTGCGCACAATATGCATGCGGTCTTCCTTCTTAAGAAGCAGGTAGGCAAGCGGAACTTTCAATGCGCCTGCAATGCTTTCCAGCGTTGCGATAGAAGGCGAAGTTTTGTTCGTCTCGACTTGGCTCATGAACCCTTGCGACAAGCCTGTTTCCTCGCAGATCTGTGCGATCGTAATGTTTTTGCGTTTGCGGATAGCGCGGATATTCGAACCGATGTCCATTCGATTTCACCTCGAAATATTTGTAATACAGAATATAAATTCATATTAACAATAAACTAGTTGACACGCTACTCTTTTCGGAATAATATTAGCTATACAAAAGTTATATACTTATTTCAAATAACCGAAGAGAGCAACACCCTATAAAATGAAGCGGAGGCGTTCAATTATGAATCCGAATCCAGCCTATGCGTATGACATTCACTTTCCACCCCATTTTGATGCGAACAAGAAATACGCGACGATCTTCACTCTGCACGGCAAAGGCTCGAATGAGCACAATATGTTCGGTTTAGTCGCTCCTTTATCGGAATCGTTCATCATAATCGGTATTCGAGGCGATCTGTTGCTGGGGGCAGGCTTTCAATATTATGAGCTGAAAAGCCTCGGCAATCCGCTCCGCGAAACGTTCGACCGTGCCGTAAGGCAGCTTGAGTCGTTCATCGACTATGCAACTGAGAAATATGCAGTCGACCCGGATAGACGTTATTTGCTCGGCTTCAGTCAAGGCGCGATCTTGTCGATGACGCTGGCTCTCACGATGGGGGATCAGTTGAAGGGAATTGTCGCGCTGAACGGCTACGTACCTGAATTCGTGAAGACGGAATATCCTCTGAAGAGCGTGGAGAATGTCTCGGTATTTGTTTCCCATGGCGAGTTCGACTCCGTTTTCCCGATACGTATCGGGCATGAGACATCGGCTTACTTCGAGAGCTTGACACCGAAGCTGACGTTCAAGACGTACCCGTCCGACCATGGAGTAATTGAAGAGAACCAACGTGATTTTACTGAATGGCTTATAAAAGACGCGAACCTGCGATCAATCCAATAATAATAAGGAGTGAATGATAAGATGATACCTTCCTACTTTATGGCCCATGGCGCCCCGTCCCTCGTCCTTGATGAAGTGGATTATACCCGTTTCTTGAAAAAATTCGCCCAAAGCATGCCTGTAAAACCAAAAGCGATCGTATTGTTCTCGGCGCATTGGGAAGAAAACACGCAGACGGTAAGCGATGTTGACACGTACAGCACGATCTACGACTTCGGCGGCTTCCAGCCCGAGCTGTACCAAATGACTTATCCAGCAAGCGGGGATCACGCTATAGCTGAGCAAATTCAAGCCTTATTCGGCAAGCACGGAATTGACAGCGTTCGGGATGAGCAAAGAGGTCTCGATCACGGCGCTTGGGCTGTGCTGAAGCTGGTGTATCCGGATGCGGACATTCCGGTCGTCGCTTTATCCGTCAATCGTTATTTGACCAACGAGCAGCAATACGAGATCGGCAAAGCAATAGCGGAGCTGCGCGAGCAGGACGTTCTTATTATTGGCAGCGGAGGAACGGTTCATAATTTGCGCAGAGTGAATTGGGGAGCGGAAGCGGCGGACAGCTGGGCCGAGGGCTTCGATAACTGGTTGCAAGACAAGCTGGAGACTTGGGATACCGAAGCGCTGTTCCGTTATAGAGAGCTGGCGCCATATGGGCAGGAGGCTGTGCCGACGAACGAGCATTTCATTCCGCTGTTGCTGGCAATGGGGGCGGGAGATCGCAATCGTGAGGCAAAATTGCTCCATCGCAGCTATCAATATGGTAATCTAAGCTTAAGCTGCTGGCAGTTCAGCTAAGGGTTCGGAGACGAATTAGACATAAGGAAAGAAGGCGGTTAGCATCAAATCTGCTTACCGAACCATGCTGGACCAATCGATTATTTTACTTTTAGCGGCGGTTTTCATCTTGCAGCAGTTTACGGGCTGGGAGATGCTTACCGCCGTGCTTGGCGTTCTGGTGTTTGTTGCGATTGCGATACTGCTTCCCCGTTTAAAGGGAGTCACTCTTCTGCTGACATCCGCCTTCGTAGTGGGCGGTGTTGTGCTCATGCTCGTTCAGAAGGCGGACGACCGCATGTGGTGGAGCGCTGCCGGCATGAATGCGACGATCGTCACTTTGTTTGCGTTCGCGCCGTTATTCGGTATTCCCGTGAGACTGCCGAAGTACGTGGCGGCGTTGCGGCGTTTCTACGAGACGAAGGTGCAGAGCGGTATCGTCTTATATGCGGGCACGCAGCTGCTGACGCAGATCATGGGCGCGTTTATCAACGTAGGCTCTATATCCGTCGTGTATCATTTGGCCTTCGTGAAGCCGCGGCCAGCCGGCATCTCGAAGCTGCTTGCGAATGCGCTGAATCGCGGATTTGCCGGGGCGATCGTCTGGTCGCCTTATTTTGCGGCGATGGCGCTAATCACCTCGGCGCTTGGGGTAAGGTGGTCGGAGCTGCTACCGTACTTAATTGTATTGTCGTTGCTAAGCTTTCTAGTGAGCGTGGGGATAGACTTGCGGAAGCTGCTTGATCCGGAGCGAGAAGTGAAGAAAGAAGCTGCTCCGTTAAGTGATCGACAGGGCGAGTCTGGAGAAAGTTCCGCGAAACCGGAAGCGGAGGCCGAAGAACAGCAAGGAGGCGGCGGATTCCCGATCGGGCTCGGGATATATCTCGCTACGGCGATTGCCGTCATTCTAATTTTGGAAGCGATCGTTGATCTGCCGATGGTTCTGATCACTTGCATGACAGCTGTCGTTGTTCCGCTCCTCTGGTGCTTGGCGCAAGGACAAGGCTCCGTATACAGGCAAGGCCTTGTGAATCATATGCAGGTGACGCTGCCATCGCTGAAGAAGGAAATAACGTTATTTCTAGCGGCAGGTTTCTTCAGCGGCTCGATCGGCGCCACGGGGATAGGCGATTCTTTGCCTGCGCTGCTTGCGGGCATACCGATTCCTATCTGGCTGTCATTCTCGGTTATGGTCGTCATTCTTATGATTATTTCTGCACTTATCGGTCTGCATCCAATCGTGCTCGTCACGATATTCGCCACAGGCATCGACCCTGGCGCCATTCAGATGAGCGCGAACGACTATGCTATCCTCCTGCTCGGCGGCTGGGCATTATCCAACCCGATCTCTCCGGCCTCGGCGGTCAACAATTTATTGGCCGGATTGTTCAAGAAGCCCGTATTCGAGATGGCGTCGCCTAATTACAAGTACGCCGCTTGCATGGCGGTGCTGCTGCTTCTGTTTATGCTGGTGATACGGATATAGACGTATGATGAACGGCTGTGCCGCCTTGTCGAAGACGGCGCAGCCGTTTGTTGTTTGGAAGATGGCAACATGCTGCTCATTTGCACCCTGCCTTATTCGTAACGGAGCTTAAGGCATACCTCGTTTGCTCGCTCTTCACCCACGCGATATAATGTTTGCATTCCTAGAAGGCCGTTACGGTAACGGCTATGAAAAGAGTGATGCACCCTGAGCGAACAAAATATTATCGATCGTACGAAGCTGCCAATTACGGTAAATACGATTGTGGAACAATTAAGAACGCTGGGCGTTCATGAAGGAGATATGCTGCTCGTCCACTCTTCGTTATCTGCCTTGGGGTGGGTGTGCGGCGGGGCGCAAGCAGTCGTGCAGGCGCTACTTCAAGCGGTTGGCGAAGCGGGTACGCTCATTATGCCGGCGCAGAGCGGAGACTGGAGCGATCCCGCAGAGTGGGGAAACCCGCCAGTGCCCGAGGAGTGGATCGATATTATCTATAACGAGTTGCCGGCTTTTGATCCGAGCATTACGCCGACAAGGGGGATGGGGCGAATTGCCGAGTTGTTCCGAACTGTGCCTGGAACGATAAGATCAACGCATCCGCAAGTTTCCTTCTGCGCGAATGGGAGGCAAGCAGCGGAGATCGTCTACAGCCACCCGCTGACGCCGCAATTCGGGATGGATTCGCCGCTCGGCAAGCTGTACCGCGGCGGCGCCAAGGTGCTGCTGCTCGGCGCGGGATACGATTCGTGCACGAGCTTCCATCTGGCTGAAGCTATCCTACCGGACATGCCGACGAAGCGGATGGGTACGGCGATCATGGAGGATGGCGAGCGGACGTGGAAGTGGTTCACCGACTGCGCTTATGATTCCGGTGATTTCGATAAGCTTGGCGAGCAGTTTGGAAACGAACGAGCTACAAGGCTTGGCAAAGTAGGCAATGCCGATTGCTTCTTGTTCGACATGGAGGAAGCGGTTGACTTCGGGGTAGAGTGGTTGGCGAATAATCGGACGATGAACTAATTAGCGGAGAGGAAGGCGCGGATCAACATGAGCAACAGCAATCCTATCTACTTAAGAAACATCAAGGCGGAGGACGCCGCCTCGTTACTTGATTTAAGATTGAGAAACCGCAGTTTTTTGCAGCCATTCGAGCCGATCAGAGAGGAAAAGCACTTTACGCTTGAAGGGCAGCAGAGCGAGATTGCAGTCAACATACGTGATGCTATCGACGATAAGGGTTACGTATACGGCGTATTCGCCGAAGAGACGGACGAGCTGGTCGGACGAATTGCATTAACCGGAATTGCACGCGGACCAGCACAGCATGCTAATGTTGGTTACTTCATCGATCAGCGGCATAACGGCAAAGGGTATGCGACGTCAGCGGTATCTCTATGCGTGGCCCAAGCGTTCGATGAGCTTGGTCTGCACCGTGTGCAGGCGGGCGTGATGCCTAGAAATATGCGCTCGAGACGCGTGCTGGAGAAGGCGGGTTTCCGGCTTGAGGGGTTGGCGGAGCGGTATATTTATATTAACGGCGTGTGGGAGGATCATCATTTGTTCGCCATAACGTCGGATGAACCACGTTAATAGGCGTGGCTGGCTGACAAATTAAGCAACAAGGACACCCTTTGCAGCCAAAGGGTGTCCTTGTTGTGCTTTCCGTTCGATTTAAGGAAGGATATTGCCAGCCGCAAGGAAGATCGAGTACCACTCTTCGCGAGTGAGACGGATCTCGGCTGCCTTGATGCAATCCTTAAGCCGATCGATATTCATCGTGCCGATGACCGGTTGCATATTCGCCGGGTGACGAAGCAGCCAAGCGACAGCGATCGTCGTGTTCGTAACTTCGTATTTGGCGGCGACTTCGTCGATCTTTTTGTTCAGCTCGGGGAATTTCTCGTTGCCGAGGAATACGCCCTCGAAGAAGCCGTATTGGAACGGAGACCAAGGCTGAATCGTAATGTCGTGCAATCTGCAGAAGTCGAGAATGCTTCCGTCGCGGTTAACTGCGGCGCCGTTCTCCATGTTGACGTTGAAGCCTTGGGAGATCATCGTCGCATTCGTGATGCTGAGCTGGAGCTGGTTCGCGATAAGCGGCTGCTTCACGTATTTTTTCAACAGTTGAATTTGCATCGGATTTTGGTTGGAGACGCCGAAGTGGCGCACCTTGCCGGAGCTCTCCAGCAGGTCGAACGCTTCCGCTACCTCTTCCGGCTCGACGAGCGTATCCGGGCGGTGCAGCAGCAGCGTGTCCAAGTAATCCGTATTCAGACGCTTCAGAATGTTGTCAACGGAGCTCAAAATATGCTCTTTCGAAAAGTCGAACATGACGCCCGGCACGATGCCGCATTTCGATTGAAGAATAAGCTTCTCCCGAACGCTCGGGCTCATATGTACCGCCTCTGCGAATAGTTCCTCGGCTTTGCCGGCGCCGTAAATATCGGCGTGCTCGAAGAAGTTAGCGCCTTCATCAAGCGCCGTTTGTACGAAACGTTCGGCCTGCTGCTTGTCCAGCGACGGAAGTCGCATGCAGCCTACTGCGATAACGGGTACTTCTAAGTTGCTGCTTCCAAGCTTCATTGTTTTCATGCTCATATACCTCCATAGGTTTGGTTTGATAATGGGATTGTGTATGGTGAAAATGGCGCAAGGCCCATCCCCTCTATTGTTGCACAGGGCAACGTCCGTTTCAATCCTATTAGGCAGGATGAAGGCAGTTAATCAAGATAAGAAAGTATATTCCTTCGCAGGCTTGATTTGCTATTATTGGTGTAACAAGAGAAATGGGGAGGACAACCGCAATCATGAGTCAATTGCCCAAGCCTATCCAGCAGCCAGAAGAGAAGCCGGAAGGCTATCGACCGTTCCTAGCGCCGAAAGCGCTTAAAATGATCTATGGAGGGAAAACAATGGCCGAACAACAGCATACCGTCGAAAGCCATCCGTCAACGAGCCCGATCAAGAATAAGGTAGGATCGATATTCGTGCCCGTACGGGATATCGAAAAGTCTCGCAGCTGGTATTGTCGCGTTATGGGGCTGCGTGAGGAAGACTGCAACATCATGGGCGGACATCTGTGTCCGCTGCCGATGGACGGCGTCGGCGTCATTCTCGACACGATGCCGATGTGGGGAGGCGACCGGCCGGAAGGCGCTCCTTCGATTCAAACGCCTGCCTTCATGCTCATGACCGATGACTTGCAAGGCTCGCTCGACTTCATGAAGGAGCTTGGGGTGGAGCTTGTAACGGAGATCGAGCATGACCATTGGTTCGTCGTTAAGGATCCCGACGGCAACAAAGTAATGATCTGCCGCGAATAAGGGACTAAGGACCTCTGCATTTCACCTTAAAGTGGAATGTATGAGGTCCTTCATCTCTGGTCGTTGATCATTTTGATTGGAAATCATCCAGCCTAATTCTCCGATTTAGCACGACTCCTCCCAATTTGCCTCATTTGCCTGTAGGAAATCCAGCCAAACTGCTTTTTGGATGTCATTTAGCCCATTAGCCTGTATAAAATCCAATCACCTCAGCCTCAGATGGCAGCGGAGCACGTTAAATTTGCAGCTGTTCCAGCCATACGTCCTTAAAGTCGATCCAACCGAGCGAATTCAGCTTCGTCACGCCCCGAACCGATGGATGCAGGTACGTGTTGTTTTTGCGGTGAGTAAGGAACAGGATTGTAGCATCCTTCCGGAACCGCTCTTCAATCTGGCGCAGTGCCGCGCGTCGCCGTTCATTGCTATCGGCAACGAGAGCCGTATCAACTTGCTCGCTTATCCAGTCCAAGCGATCGTTGTCCAAAAACGATTGCATGACGCAGCTTCCATGCTCGTAAGCTTCGATCTCGCATACTTCGTCCTCCGCGAGCACGATGCCGAACATCGTACAATCCGCTTCCATGACCTTTTCTAGGTTCGTTCCGGAGATCGTCACCTCCGCTTGGATCCCCCATTGCTTAAGGCGGTTCATGATCCATCTAGCATCGTCCTCATAATTCTCGTGTACGGCAATGAGCAGAGGTGAGCCGTCATAGTCCGCTTGCTGCAGCGCAGCGCGGACTTGCTCGGCTCGGTACGGCTCGACATTCAGATGCCGGTTCGTCTCTATACGGAATCCGAAAGCCGGCATCACCCGGCTGCCTCCCAGGTCGTCGATCATATCGATCGGGTTCAGGATCATCCTCACTGCTTGACGGAATGCTTCGGAATGATAGGGCCCTTCACGATTGAAGTTCCAACAGAACATCGTACATCCGCGGCATAGCTGCTCAATCGCAAGCCAGTCTTCGACCGCTTCCTGGTCAATGGAGGGCCAGCCGCATTTACCGGTATGGAGGACATCCGGCGATACGGCTGTGTCTCCCCTGTATTCCTCCGGAAGAACAACGAGATCCACACGATCCAGAAAAGGTCTGCCCTGATAGTAGCCGTGATGTGCCTCGAGCCGAATGCGGTGCGCGGTGCTTGAGTCAAGACGGAACGGGCCGGTCCCGATAGGTCGCTGCCAGAAATCATCCTCGGGATGTCCACCAAGCTCCGCGGGGATAATCGATGCCGCTGTCGTACACATGAACCGGTCGAAAATCCGGTTTGGCTTGTGAAGCCGGATCCGAATGACGAGCCGGCTAACAGCCGCAATGTCCGTGACGCCGCGCATGATCCAGCGATTGTCCGCATCGCCGCGAAGCCGCTGAAGGGAATAGACGACATCGGCTGCAGACAGCTCTCTGCCGTCGTGGAAAAGCACGCCTTTTCGCAGATAGAAGGTCCATTCTTTGCCGTCTGAGTCTGATGTCCAATGGTAGGCAAGTCCGGGCACGATCTTGTCGGTACGTTCGTCGAACTGCAACAGCCGGTCGCAAATCTGACGCAGTAGATGGGAGTCGAAAACATAGTTAACGTAAGCAGGATCGAGCGTTACGATCTGATGGATAATGGGAAAGACAAGCGTGTCGCATGGTCCGTTTCCATCTCCTTGTTCCTCTTGCCGGTAACCGAAATGTCCATCCAGCCATTCCAAAAACTTTTCCTTCGCGTCCGTGCCTTCCCCGTAAGTGCCAAGCAGCTCGAACGCTGTCTTGTAATCGCCGCTCTCCGCACGGTTGCGTGCTAGACCAAGTAGATACGATGGTTTGTCCTTTAGGAATACGATCCTCGAATGATGGCCGCGTCCGCGTCCGGGCAGCCATTCGATCAACCCCTCGTCCTCCAGCTTCTGCAGAATGATTCTTGTGTTGCGCTTGGAGCAGAACAAAGCCTCCGAGAGCTCTTCCATCGTTACTTCCATAGGTGAACCTGTAAGGCGTATATCTCCGAATCGATCAACTAGGATCAAGTATCGTTCAACGGTCTGTATCTGCAAAGTGATTGCCTCCTCTAGCAAGACGATAATAGCTGTTTGAATAAAAGGGGAAATCCATTGCCGAAAGTATACGCTTTTTAGCCCCTTTTGAAAAGTTCATAATGGTGACAACAAGAAGAAGCCGGAAACGGAAGAGGGGAATGGATATGTTGGAGGAGTACGTGAATGAGAAGCTGAGACAATACCGACAAGCGGAGATGGAGCGATGGGCTCGCACTCACGCGGAAAGCGATATGGATATAGAAGGCAAGTCCAAGGTAGGTAAGTTGAGAGCAGGCCTCGGCATGTTGTTGTCGCTCTTCGTTATGCCTAAGTGACAGTAATGTCACTTGGATGTTTGTTTATTCGATGGATGGAAATAAAGAACATAATTTAGAATAAAGGATAGAAAGGGGAGGAACATCTGATGCAAAACGTGATCCTAACAAAAAATCTATCCAAAAACTACGGCGCTACTGCGGTGCTTAAAAACATTGACCTAGAAATTCAAGCCGGCGAGTTGACTGCGATTATGGGCCCTTCGGGCTCGGGGAAATCTACGCTTATGAATGTGTTGTCTACGATTGACCGATTTACGGGAGGCGAAGTATGGCTGGAAGGAAAGTCGCTGCTGGGCATGAAGAAGCAGTCGCTTAGGCAATTCCGCCAGGAGCGCATGGGCTTTATTTTCCAAGATTACAATCTGCTAGATACGTTGACGGTGAAGGAAAACATCCTGCTGCCGCTGTCGCTTCGGGGCTTCAAGGCCGGAGAGATGGAGAAGCGTCTGCAGCCGATCCTTCAGGCGCTCAATATCGAAGCAATCGTAGCCAAGTATCCGAATGAAATATCGGGCGGCCAGAAGCAGCGCGTTGCATCGGCCAGAGCCATTATTACGGAGCCGGCGATCGTATTCGCCGACGAGCCTACGGGCGCTCTTGATTCCCGCTCTGCGACACAATTGCTGGAGCAGCTTGTCGGCCTAAATGCCGCATTCGGCACGACGATTCTGATGGTTACTCATGATACTTACGCGGCGAGCTACTGTAAAAGGGTTGTTTTTCTTCGTGACGGCGGCGTTGTGAACGAGATTTACGCAGGAGAGCAGACTCAGCGCCACTTTTATGATCGGATACTGGAGAATCAGAGCTTGATGGGGGGCAAGCTGCGATGAGCCTGCTTGATCTTACCTTAAGGAATGTGAAGCGCAACTTTCGGCTCTATTCCATCTACCTGTTCTCGATGATAACGGGCGTCATCATTCAATTTACATTCTCTTCGCTCATGTACAACGACGATGTGATCGCTGCGCTTCAGAACCGGGCGAACTTCCAAGTGGGCGTTGCCACCGCTTCGGTAGTTGTTTACTTATTTATTATTTTCTTCATCCTGTACGCGAACTCGTTCTTCATGCGGCAGCGCAAAAAAGAGTTCGGGATGTATTTGCTGTACGGCTTAAACGAAAAGCAAGTCACGCGCATGGTTTTTTACGAAACGTTGCTTATAAGCGGGATCTCGCTCGTGACGGGTATTCTGGTCGGAGGCTTGTTGTCCAAGCTGTTCGGCATGCTGCTTATGAATCTGATGCAGTATGATCAAGTAATCTCACTGGCGTTCCCGGTTGAAGCTATAGCAACAACGGCAGGGGTGTTCCTTCTGCTGGCCATTATCATTAGCATACAGAGCTATATTATGGTGAATCGTGTACAGCTAACCGAGCTATTCCATGCGAAGCAGAAGTCCGAGAAGCCTGTCCGTGTCTCTGTGTGGCTTGCTTTGCTGGCTGTCTTGCTGTTAGGTATTGCTTATGGGCTCATTAGCAGCGGCAAAGGATCGGTATTCTGGCAGGATTACGCGACGGCGAGCTTAATCGGCTCAACGGTAGGCGTTATCGCCGGCACGTATTTGTTCTTCCGCCAGTTCGCCGGCTGGCTGCTTCAGACGATAAGCAAGCGTAGAAAATATCACGAAGGCAATACGGTGCTGTGGACGTCATCGCTCCGTTTTCAAATTCGCGGCAATACGCTCAATCTGACCTTCATCTCGTTGTTCAGCGCAGCTATTATGATGCTGCTCTGCTTCGTAACGATCAATTATAAGGTGCAGTTCGAAGCGGTTGGGCGCAACCTGCCGAACGACATTGCCTTCCAAACGCTGGATGCAACGACGAATGAACGAATCGACCGTGTCATTAATGAGTCAAAGCATAAAGCCATTTACCACCTGACGCATGAAATGTTAGTCGTGACGCCGGTAACGGACATGCATGTAGTCGTAGATAACCCCGAGATGTACATGCCGGAAGTATTGCTCGTGTCACAGCGGACCTATAACGAGCTTATAGAGCTGCGCGGACATGATCGGAGTGTGAGTCTGCAAGGGAATGAGGCGGTATCGTTGTCGCAAGGGTCGGACTTTCCTAAGGTATATAAGCCGGGAGAGCGGCCGGCATTCATCGTGAAGACAGATGAAGAGTCAGCCTTCACGCTTGTTGATAAGAAAGACTATGCCTATCTAGGTTGGTCAACCAATCCGGCAACGTCCATGGACCTGAAACCGGCGGTGATTGTCATATCCGATGAAGCTTATGACGGATTAAAGTCTCATACGGACAGTCGGCTGTATGAAATCTACGGCATTCGCGATGCGAGAAACGCCGACGACCTCTCGAAGCAGGTATATGCGATCGTCTCGCAGACGCCGGACGCCTACTACTCTTCGTTCGCCGATGTGTATTCGAAGCAGATCGAGAGCTCGTCGCTCATGCTGTTCGCCAGCGGATTTCTTGCTCTGATTGCGACGTTCGCGCTTGCCAGCGTCATCTACTTCAAGCAGCTGCGGGAAGCCACGGAAGAGAAGCTGCAATATGCGGTGCTGCGCAAGATCGGTGTCGATAACCGGCAGATCAAGAGCGTTATCCGCAAGCAACTGCTGTTCGTTTTCTTGCCTCCGATCGTGCTTGGCGTGTTTCATAGTTGGCTCATCATTAAGTATTACGTTCTCGAATCGGTGAGCGACTTTCCGGAGCTGCCGGGTCTAGTTGCAGCTATTATAGGCGTCTACTTCGTTATCTATCTACTGTTCTACGCCTCCTCCACGAATCTGTATTATAAGATCGTGAGCGAGAATGCCTGATAATATGGAAAAAGGATAAAAAACGCAATGATCTCTGAAGGTCATTGCGTTTTTTGTGTTTGACTATTTTGCAGCGTGCTGAGGTAGGGATCATTGTTTCTCGGAAAATGAATAACGAACTCGGTGTAGCTGCCAGGGACCGATTCGCAAGTAATGAAATGCCCTAGCTTCCTTGACAGCTCTTGGGCAAGATACAATCCCATGCCGGTCGACTTCGCGTGCGTGCGTCCGTTGGTGCCGGTGAACCCCCGGTTGAACACTCTCGGCAGATCCTTCGCATCAATGCCGATACCGTTGTCGCGAATGATGAGCAGCTTCTCTTGCTCGGCGACCCGAGCTGTAATCGTGATTTCCCCATGCTCGTTCGTATATTTGAGACTATTGGTCATGAGCTGATTCACGATAAACAAAAGCCATTTGGAATCCGTTTGTACGACGGTCGGCGGGATGTCCAGTCGGATCTTAATTTTCTGAGTGATGAACGATTTGGAATGGGCTTTGACGACTTGCTTGGCGAGCGGCTCCAAGTTGCAATTCGCTAATTCGTAATCTTGATTGAAGCTGTCCAGCTTGGCATAATACATCGCTTGCTCCACGTAATGCTCGATACGGCTAAGCTCTTCCTCCAAGCTGCGGGAATCGATTTCCGTCTGCTGCATTAAGCGGAGAACGGCAATCGGCGTCTTGATCTCATGAAACCAGGAGACGATGAAATCATAATTGTCTTTCTGCTTCTGTTGCACCTCGTTGAGCGCACGGATATGAGACATACCGGCATACTCCAGTGCTTCCCGGTACGCTTCGGCTTCAAGAGACAGCGGTTCGGCCTCATCGTCGTTCATACGGCGGATCGCCTGTGTATTCTTCACGTAACGACGGAAGACGAATGCGGTTAGCACAATGAAAGCAAGTGCGAACGCATAGAAGAAGGACTGCCATTGCCAGGCGGTTAGCGGATCAGTTGCGAATATCGCTACCGTGAGCAGGAATATAACGGCGCACAACAACAGGTAAGAGCGCTCATAACGGATGAATCGCCAAAATCTCATTCGACGATATACCCCATTCCTTTGCGCGTCGCGATAAAGTCGTCTGCTCCTAATGCCGCGATCTTGCGCCGCAACCGGTTGACGTTGACGGTAAGCGTATTGTCGTCGATGAACTGTTCGTCATTCCAGAGCACCTGCATCAGATCGTCCCTCGAAATGATTTTGCCGATATTCCGCATGAGCGTCTGCAAAATAATGAATTCATTCCGCGACAGCTCTGCCGTCTGCGATCCGAATTGAACGGAAGAGTTCGAGAGATGGAACACGAGCTGGCGATGCGTGATTTGGAGACTATCGTCTTGATAGGTGTAATTGCGCCGCAGCAGAGCGCTTACCTTGGCGACGAGAACGCTTAGGTCGAACGGCTTCTGCACATAATCGTCCGCGCCCATATTAATAGCCATAATGACATCCATATTCTGATCGCGAGACGAGAGGAACAGGATCGGAACTTTGGATACGGCACGAATTTGCTGACACCAGTAAAACCCGTCATACACGGGCAAATTGACGTCCATCAATACCAAATGCGGCTGCGTTGCCGTGAACTCATCTCGTATACGTTCGAAGGAAGTAAGCTCAATAACTTCGTATTGCCACTTGCGTAAAGCGTCGGCGACGATGCTTCTGATTTTGTCGTCATCTTCAATGATCATGATTCGGAACAAAGGCGACTCCTCCTTCTCCTTCCTACTATAGTTCAAAGCCGGGGGCTTGCTCAAGCGGCGATGTCCAAGGTTTTTTTGTTTTTCATGTGGCTTTTTCGCCTCGTGCGGTGTCTAATCAATTGTAAGATCAAGAGGAGGTTCTTACTCATGTCTCGAGCTCAAGACCAGCAGGCTGTTCATCCGGATGGACAGGAAAAGATTGAACAATTCGAAGCTAACTATAATCAATATCGCCAAGCGATATGGAACTATTTCGCCATTAAAGTCAACCGCGAGGCTGCCGATGATTTGACGCAGCATGTATTTATGAAAGCGATCGAGAACCTGGATCGGTTCAATGAGAACGCAAGCCTGTTCACTTGGATATTCACGATCGCCCGAAATACAGCGAAAAACGAATATAGAAGCCGTTCGCGAAAGAAGGAGTACACGTCAGACTTTGCGGAATTGGAAGCTTCGCAATCGATTTCGCTTGATTTTGCTAAGTATGTGGAAATTCGAATCGATATCGGTTCCGCGTTAGGCAAGCTGAGCGAGTTGGATCAGCACATTATTTCGCTGCACTTCTTCATGGATTGCACGCTTGCGGAGGTTGCGGGGATCGTTGGCATGCGCCAGAGCGCAGTGAAGAACAGGCTTTACCGTGCACTCGAAAAGTTAAGGAAACAATTAAAAGATTGGGGTGACATCGCCATTATGTCTATTCAAGAGCTGATAGAGATTGTGAGTAAAAATGAACAGAGCGGCGTCGGCAGTGCAGGAGGCGAGAAAAAGGTTCATCAGGACGTATTGCGGGAGCTAAACGGCAGCGTGGAGCAACTGGCGAAGAAGCTTAAGCACCAGCCGTCACAGAAGATCGTTATTGAAATCTACCCTGACCTGCCTGCTTTTCATCAAGCGGTAGGAGAGCCGGATGCTCCGAATTGGTTCATGGGCACATTTGCAGGGAATACGCTTAAGATTGTTTCCCCGCTTGATCCCGGCCCAAATCATACGTATCAATCCATTTTAAAATCGACGACTCATTTATTCGCGATGTGGCTCGTACGAGACATTAATCCAACGGCGCCGAAGTGGCTGTGCCAAGGTATCGGCGGATACGAAGCGAAACAGATGAGCGAGCAATTTCTTAAAGATACGACTGCGGATGCTATACGAAGCGGAACCATTCCGACATTGGATCAGCTTGAGAATGATACATGGGATTTCGAAACGATGGGAGGTTTTCAATTTTCCTATTTGATGGTTGAATTCATTGAGAGGACGTACGGACTGGATGCTCTGAATCAGCTGATTCGCAGTCCTGGCAATTGCAGCGGAATACTGGGTCGTACGGAGTCCGAGCTGCGCGAGCAGTGGATCCAATATTTAAGCAATCGTCCATGAGCATAACAATAAAGGCTGGACTCGCTGCCCGTAAGCAGCTTGTCCAGCCTTTATTGTCGCGTTAAGCGATTTATTAAGCTTTACCTGCAGAACCGAATTCACGCATTTTGCCGGCAACTGTTTTCTTGATAGCATCGCGGCCTGGCGACAAGAATTTACGCGGATCGTATACTTCGGAGTCGGAAGTAAGAATCTCACGAGCCACTTTCGTGAACGCGATTTGGTTTTCCGTGTTAACGTTGATTTTAGCAGTTCCCAGGGAGATCGATTTCTTGATGTCCGCAGTAGGGATGCCAGTTCCGCCGTGCAATACGAGAGGAAGCTTGATTGTTTGGCAGATTTCTTCCATTTCTTTGAAGCCCAGGTTCGGCTCGCCTTTGTAAGGACCGTGAACGGAACCAAGTGCAGGAGCCAAGCAGTCGATGCCAGTGCGCTCTACGAGCTCTTTGCATTCTGCTGGATTAGCGTAGATAACGCCGTCAGCAACTACATCATCCTCTTGTCCGCCAACTGTTCCAAGCTCAGCTTCAACGGAAACGCCGCGCTCATGCGCGTAAGCAACAACTTGTTTCGTTGTTTCTACGTTTTCTTCGAATGGGTGATGCGAAGCGTCGATCATAACGGAAGTGAAACCAGCGTCGATCGCTGCTTTACATTTCTCGAAGCTGGAACCGTGGTCAAGGTGAATGGCCACTGGAACTGTGATTTTCATCTCTTCGATCAACGATTTAACGATCGCAGTAACGACCGTGAAGCCGCCCATATAACGAGCTGCGCCTTCGGATACGCCAAGAATTACCGGCGATTTCTCTTCTTCGGCAGCACCAAGGATTGCTTGCGTCCACTCCAGGTTGTTGATGTTGAATTGACCAACAGCGTAACCTTCGTTCAAACCTTTAATCAACATTTCTTTCATCGAAACCAATGCCATTTGTTAAATCCTCCTTCAAAATAATTGCAACGTAAGAACTCGACTTTTCAATCATACCCCATTTGGCCGCCGTTTAAAAATGATCGTTCTAAGCCGGCGTACATACGAGTATGAACGGAATAATGTATCCCCGTCCACGCAGTTCCTTTAAGTCAATATGTTATCACAATTTTCACGATAAAACTACAAAATAGGCACGGTTGATTCGTCGAATTGGAATGATAGCGCTATCTTGTCGTATGGTGCAATGAAGAGAGCATCAATAGGATTTCATGTACATGGAAATAATGAATAAGTGATTGTTAACGTGTTAGCCGAAGGGGAAGTGCTGATGATTTCGTTTACGCTGACGTTGGGGCGGTTGTTGAAGGGGCTGTGGAAATCCTTGAAAATGAGAAACTTTCAAGCGCTGCTCATCCTAGTGCTTATTATGCTGTTGTCCGGTACGATTTTCTACGTGACAGAGGAAGGGCTGTCGATTATCGATGCCTTATACTTCTGCGTGACGACATTAAGCACGGTAGGTCATCCCAGCTTCGAGCCCCGGACGATGCTAGGGAAGCTGTTTACGATGGTGTATATAATTGTCGGCACGGGGCTGTTCCTCGGTCTGATTGGCTATGTCGCTTATTCGCTTATTAAGCAGCCGGAGAAACCCGATGAACCCTCTCCATCCTAAAGGCTGTTCATTATAAAAAAGCCCAGGCATGAATCGCGCTGGGCTTTAGCTGTAATCAATTACTTTTTCGTACGCAGCACATGATTAAACTTATGAAGCATCTCGCCAAGCAATTGGCGCTCTTCTTCTGGCCATTCATCCAGCAGTCTAGCGATGCTGGCTTGCCGCGACTGCTTATATTCGCTAATCGCTTGCGCCCCCAGGTCGGTAATTTGGTAAAAGTAGGCCCGGCCGTCCTGCTCGTCAGGCACTTTGACGGCGTAGCCCTTCTGCTCCAGCGCGGCCGCTTGCCGGCTTGCGGTCGATATGTCGAGCAGAAGCGCGTCCCCCAGCGCTTTGACGCCGGCCGAGCCTTCGACCGATATTTCATGCAGCAGCAAATAAGCGGAGCGGTCAAGATTGCCGACACCTTTATTCGAAGTACGGGAAGTAATAAGTCGGACTAGAAAGGCCAGTTCTAGCTCTATAGTCGCTAGTGAATCGTCATTCATGTATGGAACACCTCATTGGCAATTCATTTGATCGTTCATAGCACGCAGTACGCTTCATTACTACTATAATGATAGACTTCGGCGTTGAATTAATCAAATAAACGCGTTGTAAATAGCCATTGACACCCCTCTAGTTGTATAATACAATCAAATGGTTGTATGATACAACATTAAGCGTGAACCACTCCATCAAATGATCATAAAGGGGATAATTTCGTGGCTTCTACCGCAGTTTTAAAAAGTGAACCGGAGTTGCTGAAACAAAAGAACGGCATTCTGAATCAACCTATCGCCGTTTGGGCGGTATTTTTCGCGAGTGTCATTGCCTTCATGGGCATGGGACTTGTTAACCCGATTCTGCGTGAGTTGTCCGCCAACTTGCACGCTTCTCCAAGTGAGGTCAGCTTGCTCTATACGAGCTATAATGCGATTATGGCCGTTGCCATGCTGATAACCGGTACGGTATCGACTCGTCTAGGAGCAAAGTGGACGCTGCTGTCGGGTATCGTAATCATTGCGATCGTATCTTTCTTCGGCGGATTCGCGGACAGTATTTGGACGTTGGTCGGCTTGCGCGCCTTCTGGGGACTTGGCAACGCCTTGTTCGTTGCTACGGCTTTAACGGCTCTTGTATCGTTATCCAAGAACGGAACGGCGAAAGCAATCATCCTCTATGAAGCGGCTGCTGGCATCGGGATGTCGATCGGGCCGCTGCTCGGCGGAACGTTAGGCTCGATCTCGTGGAGAGGCCCGTTCTTCGGTGTCTCAAGCTTCATGGTCATCGGCTTCCTCGTTCTTATTCTGACGATGCCGAAGCCGGCGGCGAAGACTGCTCCGCAGAACAAAACGTCGCTGCTTGCACCGTTTAAGGCGATGAAGCATCGTTCGCTGTTGACGCTCGGCATTGTCGCAGCCCTTTACAATGTAGGGTTCTTCACGATTATGGCTTATGCGCCATTCGTTATGGGATTGAAGCCGCGCGGGATGGGTTATGTGTTCCTTGGCTGGGGCGTGCTGCTGGCGATTACTTCCGTCTTTATGGCCCCTAAGCTTCAGAGACGATTCGGCACGCTGAAGGCGATGTGCTTCATGTTGATCTTGTTCGCGGCTGATCTGGCGCTAATGGGTATTTTCACAACGACCAAATGGGTTGTTATCTCGGCGGTCATCTTTGCCGGGGCGATACTAGGCAACAGCAATACGCTTATTACGACAGCCGTAATGGACGCTGCTCCTGTAGAGCGTTCGACATCCTCGGCGACATACAGCTTCTTGCGCTTCATAGGTGCGGCTATTGCGCCGTATATGGCGAACAAGCTGGCTGAGATATATAATGCTCATGTGCCGTTCTATGTAGGCGCAGGGTTCGTGCTTCTGTCAATCGTGTTCATTGCGATCAGCTACAAGCATATCCGCCACATCGATCGGGCGAAGCCTTCGCACTAATCGTTAGTTTGAGCTAAGACGCAAAAGTCCATTCCGCGAGGAATGGACTTTTTTATCGATCGATTAAGCAGTTGCCTGGGCGATTGCAGAGCTATGCTTGCGAATCCGAACGGCCATTAAAGCCGCTGCGAAGCATACGAAGCCGGCGATGACGAAAGCTTGCGAATAGCTGCCGAACCAGTCGCGCATAACGCCTGCTCCGTAAGCAGCGGTAGAGGCGCCGATCTGATGCGCAACGACGATCCAACCGAAAACCATGCCGGACTTTTCCTTGCCGAATGTCTGCCCAGCCAGCTTGGCGGTCGGAGGAACGGTTGCGATCCAGTCAAGGCCATAGAAGACCGCGAATACGACGAGCATTGCCGGCGAACCGCCGAGCGCATAGGGCAGGAACAATAGCGACAGTCCGCGCAGCCCATAATACCAGAACAGCAGCCAGCGGCTATCGAACCGATCAGAGAGCCATCCGGATATCGTCGTGCCAAACAGGTCGAACAAGCCCATCATGGCGAGCAGTCCTGCAGCAGTTACTTCCAGCATGCCATGATCGCCGCAAGCAGCAATGAGATGTGTGCCGATAAGGCCATTGGTCGAGAAGCCGCAGAAGAAGAACGTTCCGGCAAGCAGCCAAAAGGTAAGGTTCTTCATCGCCAGTCGCAGACTGCGCAGCGGGGCAAGAAACAGATTTTCGCTGAAAACAGGCGGCTTTACGATCTGATCGGAGCCGTATGGCGCAGCTCCTACATCGTACGGATGGTTTTTCATCCAGACAATGACCGCGACAAGCACGATGAGGATGCCCGCAATTGCAGTATAGATCGCATAACGCCAGCCGAAATCAGCACTCATCTTCGCGAATAGAGGAAGGAATAGCAACTGACCCGTTGCAGCGCTTGCCGTCAGCAAGCCGATAATAAGTCCCTTGCGTTCTACGAACCAAAGATTGCTTACTGTGACGCCAAGCACGTTGGCCATCATCCCGGTAGCAAGCCCTGAGACGAGTCCCCATAACAGCTCGAATTGCCATAGCGATTGAATGTAAGGCGTCGCTGCGAGGCTTGCCGCCAATACGGCAAGCGAGCTAATAACGACTTTGCGAATGCCGAAGCGCAGCAGCAGAGCAGCCGAGAAAGGACCTACTAGTCCGTATAGGAAAATCCCAATGGAGATGACGCTTGAGATGCCTCCTCTGCTCCAGCCGAATTCCTCTTGGAACGGAACGAGCAGAATACTCGGAAGGGAGCGGATGCCGGCGGATACGAGCAAGGTGGCAAAGGTAAGGAAAACGATGATCCATCCGTAATAAAATCGCGGACGTTTGTCAGCATTTTGTGCAGCAGCCTCATTCATGGGAAAACAACCTCCATTCTATATTTTATTCTTATTTTGTTTGTACATACAATATAAAAGGCGCGGAAGAGAGTTAACTCTCCAGCTTCTGACTCGATTCTTCTTGATAGCCGGTCAATAATACAGCAGCTTCCTTGCCGAGAAGGGCTTCGTAGGTTTCCTTCAGCCGTTTGGAAGCTTCGCGAAGGGACGGTCCAAGCTGCTTGCCCTGTTCGGTTGGATAGACGAGCACGGTCTTCCCTTGAACCTTGCGCTCTACGAGTCTTTTCCCTTCGAGCTTATCGATGAAGCGAGTTAGCGTCGATGGCGTAATATACAGCTTCTCGGACAGCTCCTTCTGCGTAATGCCGGGTTGGCCGATGACGAGGCGGATGAGATAGCCGTAGGCCGGCGTAAGTCCGGTCGTAGCGAACGCTTCATCGGCCATGCGCGTAATCGCTCTGCTTAAGCGATTCGTCGTGAAATATAAGCAGGTGTGAAGAAACGAATCGTCATGGTCGGAAGATTGCTCCGGAGCGTTATGCGTCTGTTGTTCTTCGGGCATCATGTCGTCCTCCTTTTCTATTTTGTATGTACAACGAAAATACATCATATAAACGAGGCTGTCAACAGGCAAAATGAAAAGCCGCTTATAGACATGCTATAAGCGACCTTCTCTCTTTAGTTCGTTCCTTCCATGCGCGCGATTTCCTTGCGAACGATAGGGGCAACCTTCGTGCCCAGCAGCTCAATAGCGTGCAGCACTTCCTTATGCGGCATCGTGCCGACGTTGACATGAAGGAAGAAGCGGGTGATGCCGAGATTTTTGCGCAGGAGAACGATCTTCTCTGCAACGTACTCGGGATCGCCGACATATAATGCGCCTCTTAAGCTTCGTGCGGCGTCGTATGCAGCACGGTCATAAGAGCCGCGCCAGCCGCGCTCGCGCCCGATAACGTTCATTTGCCTCGCTGTCGGCAGGAAGAAGGAGTCGGCCGCCTGCTCATTCGTGTCGGCGACGAAGCCGTGGGAATGCGTTGCGATCGACAGCTTGCTCGGATCGTGGCCGGCACGTTCGGCTGCCTGCTTGTACAAGGCAACGAGCTGTGCGAAGCTTTCGGGCATGCCTCCGATTATCGCGAATGCGACCGGCAGCCCAAGTGTTCCGGCGCGAACGGCCGATTCGGGATTGCCGCCTGTGGCGATCCATACCGGCAGCGGTTCTTGAACGGATCGCGGATATACCCCGAGATTGTCGATAGCGGGACGAAGTCCGCCGCCGGGCCATGATACTTTTTCGGACTGGCGAATTTTAAGCAGCAGCTCGAGCTTCTCATCGAATAGCGCGTCATAATCATCGAGGCTGTAACCGAATAGCGGGAACGATTCGATGAACGACCCGCGGCCTGCCATAATCTCGGCCCTGCCGTTCGAGAGCGCGTCGAGCGTAGAGAAAGATTGATATACGCGCACGGGATCATCCGACGACAGAACGGTGACGGCACTCGACAGCCGTATCCGCTTCGTTACCGAAGCTGCAGCGGCCAATATAATGGCCGGAGCGCTGCCCGCGTAATCGGGGCGATGATGCTCGCCAATTCCGTAAACGTCAAGGCCTGCTTGATCGGCCACGACGATTTCTTCCACCGCATTGCGGATTCTTTCCGCATGGCTGATGACGATCCCGGTTGACGGATCCGGTGTCGTCTCTAGAAATGTACTAATCCCTATTTCCATATTAACTGTCTCATTGGACATTGATAATCGCCTCCTCAATAGCTTTAGTTTACCATTTTTCACATCAAAATGTTAAGTACCTTACAAGAATATAGCGAAATAGTTATCCTTTTGAGTGCACGCTTGTATATCGTATAATGCTCTATTTTTCCAATTTATAGTACAATAGTCGAGGCGACTTGAAGGGGGAATGAGGATGTCGATTCAGGACAGGATGAAAGCTACTAGCATACTGCTTGCAAGATTGATCGAAACGAAGGGGCTTGCAGTACGAGCAGGCCAGCAGGACGATGCTTTTTGGTACACTTCCGGTAACCCTGGCCCATTCTACATCAACACGGAAAATATTGCGGGAGCAAAGGAAGCGGAGCTAGTCTTGGCGCGCATCACGAGCATATTGAAGGAAATGCAGCCGAGAGAAAAGCAGGTTAAGGAAATCATCGCGCTCATCGAGCAGACTGTGCGAGCGGACAAGCAATATGAAGCGGCCATCGATGCGCTAGTCGAGTTCTACTTGTCGGAGCAGGCAGTCCTGCCATTATACATTTCGGGCGGAGAGCGAAGAGATTGGTTTTTCTCTATACCGATTGCTCGCAGGTTGGGACTTCCTCATATCTTCTTATTCAAAAACGGCGATATATGGATCACGGATCATCATGGCCAACAAGTCGAGGCTGGGCTAACGGACCAGCGCGTGCTTCACGTAGCCGATATTATAAATCTAGCCAGCAGCTATGTGGACCGATGGATTCCGATGCTGGACAAGGCAGGCGTAACGCTTACGGAGACGCTGGCGGTCGCTGTCCGCAGCAAAGCCGGCCTTGAACGGCTCGAAAGTCGCGGGGTGCAGGTCCGATCACCGCTGCTTGTAGACAAGTTGCTGTTCGCTGAGGCGCTTGAGCTCCAGTTGATTTCGCCTTTCGCTTATAACGAAATTATCCAGTACTATGAATCTCCCAAAGAGTGGACGAGAACATTCCTTACGGGCAGATCCTATAGCGAATATCGACAAGCCAGCGAGGTTAAGAGGGAGCGAATTCATCGTTTCCAAGAGCAGGATCCTTATGAGCTGCGGAGCGAGTTTCCCTTATTTTTCACCCTATAGAACGTCTGCAATCTATTTCTGTGAGGACTAGGCCTATGCAGTTCCTAATCACTCTCTCTTCCATAAAATGATAGATAACAATGGTCTCGGCATAACGCTGCTAGAGTGGCGTACAAGCCAATGACTTAGGAGGAGAGGGTTCACATGACAAAGGATTTGCGTCAAAAAGTCCGTATCTCGTTGTCTCCGCCAGAAGCGACATTCTGGAGCGAGATCAAGTATTCCGTGGGCAAGGACCGGCTAGTAACGGTCGAGCCTATGGTGCAGCTTCCTGACGGGAGTTTTCAGATTACGCTGAAGGTATGCGGTTTAAGCAAAGCGAAGGCGCTTGCAACACTTTTATTGTCCACGAAGTCGTTCGGCAATACGAGAGTTGCGGTAAGAGTGAAGTCGGGGGGCAAGATCGTCAGCCCAATCACGACAGGACTGACGCCGGCTAGGATCGTTGCGCTGTATCGAATTGCCTTCCGCACGAACGAGCTGTTCAGCTTTGTTGTGGCCAGGACGCCTTTCGGCAATACGTTCGTGTATCCCGTGTTCAAGGTGAGAGTGGTGCAGTTCTTCAATGACGACTTATCGGATTTCTACAGCAACTACAACAATGTAGCGGCCTTTGTCTTCCGTAATGTGCTTCGCAATGTGATTAACGGAACGGCTATTCAGTTCTCTACGGCACAGAAGAAAGCTAAATAAAAGGTTTGTTTGGCCCAAAAGAAGAGCGCCCGGAGCAGGCGTTCTTCTTTTGTTGGGAGGGTTTGCCGCAGTAACGTCGAATAAGTCTATGAACGCCTGTTCATATGCATCGATATGCAGGAGAGGCGCTAGACCCGACTACACTTCGGAGGTGTGCGAATAAATGAAAGCGTTATTTATTGGAGGCACGGGCATCATTAGCTCTGCCATTACGAGCCAGCTGCTGGAGCAAGGCCACGAGCTGTACCTTCTCAACAGAGGTTCAAGAAACGAAGGGCTGCCGGCCGGAGTTAAGGTGCTGCAAGCCGATATTAACGATGAAGCGCGGGTAGCTGCGCTGATCGAGGATTTAAGCTTCGATGTCGTTGCAGATTTCATTGCTTTCGTACCATCGCAGCTAGAGCGGGATTATCGCTTGTTCAGCGGCAAGACGAAGCAGTTCATGTTCATTAGCTCGGCTTCTGCTTATCAGACGCCTTTATCGGATTATAGAATTACGGAAGGAACTCCGCTGTCTAATCCGTATTGGGAATATTCCCGTAATAAAATTGCCTGCGAGGAGTACTTGATTAAGCAATACCGAGAGCAGGGCTTCCCGATTACAATTGTTAGACCAAGCCATACTTACGATGAACGTTCGATTCCGCTTGGTGTGCACGGAAGCAAAGGTTCATGGCAGGTGGCGAAGCGGATGCTGGAAGGCAAACCGGTCATTATTCATGGAGACGGGACATCGCTTTGGACGATGACGCATAATAGCGATTTTGCCAAAGGATTCATCGGATTGATGGGCAACATCCATGCGATTGGCGAGTCCGTTCATATTACGTCCGATGAGTCGGTGACATGGAATCAAATCTACGAGATTATCGCCGATGCGCTTGGCGTGAAGCTGAATGCGGTTCACGTATCGTCGGCCTTCCTTGACGCTTGCAGCAATGAAGATTTCAGAGGCGGCTTGCTGGGGGATAAATCGAATACCGTTGTGTTCGATAATGCCAAGTTAAAGCGGCTCGTGCCGGAGTTCATTGCGACAACGCGGCTTGACCAAGGCATTAAGAGAACGATCGAGTACATTTTGGAGCATCCAGAGTATCAGAAGGAAGATCCAGAGTTCGATGTTTGGTGTGATAAAGTAGTCGGCGCTCTTGATGCGGCGATTGCAAGCATAAAGGAATAATAATAGAAGACAAGGACGCCCCTCGCGAGGGGCGTCCTTTGTCGTCCGCTTAAACCTCTTCGAGCAGCGGCCTCAATTGATGCTGCCAAATCCATTCGGGATTATAGCGCTGACGGGCGATTGTTTTGGCATGAAGAACAGGGTTCTGTTCCATCTGGCCCACTATGGCCGCGGCATGCTCCAGCATATAATGACGCTCGGAAGGGTGATAGTGCTCCTGCGTATCATAGCCGATGTTCCGGGCATCCCAACGCATGAAGTAGGCATGGAGCTGCTTGCCCAGCTCCTCCAAAGCGGGAACGGCTTCGTTCAGCACGATGAAATTACCGCGGCTGGCTGCCTCCAACACGATTAATCCGAACGATTCGGAGTAGGAGGGGCAAATAAACAAATTACTGATCGTGAACAGCTCCATGACGCTGCGATGGGGGAATCCGTCAGGCCAGCCTGCATCGGAAGTGAACACGATGTCTTCCTTATGAAGTCCGCTGTGCATGCCGGTTTCTACAATCATTCGCTTGAATGCAGCTGCCTCAATATCGAGCGAAGGAAAGTCGCAGAAAACGAGCTTTACGCGCTTGCCTGAGGCAGCGGCGATTGCCCCCGCTAAGGCAGCAGCCTTGTTCTGCTGCTTGCCGGGAGTAAGCCGCCCGGGATAGACGGCCACGATATCCGGCGACAGCAGGTCGGTCTTCGCGGCTAGCTTCTGCAGCTCTTGGCTGAATTCAGCGTACGGGTTACAGCAATTGGAGATGGCACGGCAGCGCTCTAAAGGCACGTTGTACTGCCGGGCAAGCGCGGCTAGTCCGGATTGTGTCGGGTAGAGGTAGGTCGTATTAGGCAACGGGGTATACCGCGCCGAGAGCGGCCAGTCCATACGAGCCGGCCTTGGGATCGGCATGGAATGGCTCATGGCGAGGAATCGAAGATTCGGCAGCCGAAGCTGCATGATCCGAACCGCCACATTATGGACGAGATGCCATCCTTGATACAAAATATCGTGCATGATACACACGTCATCATGCTCTAACGCTTCATATAAGCTCTCGGCAATCGTCTCCGCTTCATCGTAGAAGGCTTCATGAACTCTGCCTGTCGGCTGCGAATAATCCATCCAATGTATCTGCCGTCCTTGCAGCCGATTCGTAATTTTCACCCATTCCAGCCGATCATCGGCGAAGATGCCGAAGCGCTCGGAATCCGGGCAATCTTGGCTGACGAGCAGCTTCACTTTTACGCCTGCACCGAGCAGCATATGCAGATGCTCTTCGACGACGCTGACGAGAGAATAAGTTTTGGCAAGTCCGTTGAACATCGTTAGGACCGCGACCTTCATCGAAGACTCCCTCTTTGCGAATTTTTTTTAAAGTCCATACTCATGTATGTTTGAGACTAGCTCATTATGCATACACATCATGGAATGACATTTAGGAATTGACCTCAAGATGGAGGAGGGGCGCAGAGGATGGCTTGTGTGAATTTAGGCATCGCCAACGACTTTAATGTTTTTGTATTCGGAGATCATACCCAGTCGTTCGTCGATTCGGAGGGACGCGTTGCCGTTGGAGGGACGGCTACTTACACCAGCTACGGCATCGGCGATACGCTGCCCGTGTCAACGACGCGGCCGGATCTGATCGTTCAAGGAAACATTAACGTTTCGATGGGTACGAACTTTGCGGGCAATACGGTCATCTATCCCGATAGCGAAATCATTAATTACACGATGACCAACAACAACGGCGTTCCGAATCAGCCTTTAGTCGGCACACCTATCGACTTTGACTTAGCGGAGCAAGAGCTCGCGGCGCTTTCACTCAATCTCTCGGCTGTAACGCCAACCGGGACGGTAGCGAACAATTTTGGCCAGATTGTGCTAACCGGAACCGATCCTGCGTTCAACGTGTTCACGTTTAACGGAAATAATGTCGACGGCAACGGGCTTCGGCTCGATACCGCCAACGGGATCGACATTGTTGCTCCGGCTGGGTCAACCATAGTGATTAACGTTGGCGGAACCGATGTCGGCTTCGGCAGCTATACAATCTTCCGCAATGGCGTTACGTCCACGCGTGAAGACGGAGCAACGATTCTATGGAACTTTTACCAAGCGACAAGGGCATTTAACCAAAACTTATCCATTACGGGCTCCGTGCTTGCGCCTTATGCGGACTGGGAAGCGATCGGCTTTGGCAACATTAACGGAACGATTGTTGCGGCCTCGCTGACGAATGTGTCGGGTACGCTTGAGGCGCATAATATTCCTTTTGTGGGCTGCTTGCCTGGGCCGATGGTTGTGCCTTCAACATCAACGACGACAACGACGTCTACTACGTCCACCACCACAACAACATCTACAACATCGACTACCTCAACCACCACTACATCATCCACAACCTCTTCGAGTACGACGACAACGACCCCAGCAGTCATAACGGGGCCGAACATTGTCGGAACGAAGACGCCGAGCGTGTTAACCGCTCAGTTGGGCGACACGATCACGTATACGATCACGATTACGAATACGGGAACAGCGCCGGGCGAAGCGATCTTAACCGATGTGTTCCCAGACGGTATCATCGTCATACCATCGAGCCTATTCATTGACGGCGGTCGATTCAGCGGCGTGGACATTGGTTCGGAGCTTGTGCTCGGGACGATTGCTGTCGGCCAGACGGTCACGATTGAATTCCAAGTGTTCGTTGCTGGTTTTCCGCCGCAGGGGCTAATTACGAACAACGGTGTAGTTGTTACTGTTCCTCCAGGAACGCTCGTTCCGACTTGCAGCCCGATGGAGCTCGCCATTCCAAGCACGCCGGGTGTTACGCCGGTGAACGGCATGCTTCTGCCCGTTCTTCCCGTGTTCAAGCCGGGAGTAACACCGGCTCCGGGAGACAATGCGGGCCAGCCGCCACTAACGATAGCAGGAGGCGTCATTGTACTGGATCAGCCGGTAACGATTCCGGGCATCACCTTGCCGCCGCTGCCGGGCGTAACGATTCCGTTCATGGGCGGCACGGTTCAGCCTATTGTCAATACGGCACTCGTAACGGTGATTCGTGCGGTCCAGCCGACGTCTCCGAATCTGCTGCTGTCCAAAACGTTTCTCGACGTATCTTTATTCATCGGTCAACGCATTACGTTAAGCCTGTTCGCCGTCAATAACGGCAATGCGGTATCGGTTCGAACGACGCTGTTAGATGTCTTGCAGTCGAATCTGCTCTTCATTCCGGGCACTGTTATTGTTGATGATGTATTGGAGCTGGAGGCGAATCCGAATACGGGCATTAATCTCGGTCCTATTCCGCCGAATGAGGCGGTATTCGTTCGGTTCGATGCTTTGGTAACGGGCGGCAGCTCATTCACGAACACGGCGCAGGCGACGGCGAATTTCCTTCTCGCGAACGGAACGATCTCGACACAGACGTTCCAGTCGAATACGATCGTGAATCCGATCCTGCAGATCAGCGCAGCCGACTTTTCGAATTTTATTAAGACGGCAAGCGTTCAGACGGTTAGGGTAGGAGACAGTTATCAATATCATGTAACCATTAGCAATACATCGACTGATATCGTAGCGGGCAATGTTATCTTCTATGATAAGCTGGCCAATCAGCTGCAATTCGTATCGGGCAGTCTGGTCGTCGACGGCATCAGCCAAATGGATCCGAGGGTAGGCGTCGGCTTAGGCACGATCGGACCGGGCGTCACTCGCACGCTGTCGTTCCGGGTTAGGGTGCTGTTCGAGCCGGCAGGCGATTTCATCGAGAATCAAGCGGTCGTCTTCTTCGAATTCCGCTTCGGCTCCTCGTGCTTCAGAGCGGCACTGCTGTCCAATACGACACGCATTATCGTAACGGAGGAGGAAGAGGAGTAGCGGGAGAAGGCTGTGTGCATGCATGAATTGAACAAGGGATGCTCCGCTGCTTGCGGGGCATCCTTTGTTTGCTTCGATTAAACGATGAAATAACATAAGCGTAGTTGAACATTTTCCTATTCATGGATATGATGATGCTAGATGTTAGGCTCGAACAAAGGAGACGCTTCTCTTGCGCAAAATGGTCATGGTTCTACTCGGCATTGTATGTCTTACGTTATGTTTTTTTACCTTCGTGTCAGCGGGCAAAGCCTTTCGTTCTGATTGGCGACTGCCGCAGACGGAGATCCCGAAGCAGACCGAATATCGTCTGGTGCTCATCACGCAGGAGCTGGAGACGACGTTCTGGGATAAGGTTGGCCACGGCGCGGTCGAGCAGGCGCGGAAGGATGGAGCGAGTCTTGAGGTATGGGGCAGCTACGGGAAAAACAAAGAGGAATTTTTGGAAAAAATAGAAATCGCGATCGACTCCAAAGTGGATGGCATTATTGTGCAGGGGCTTGACGCGGAGGAGTTCAAGAGCCTGACGAAGATTAAGGCGGCCTTCTACGGCATTCCCATTATTACGGTAGCTAACGACGTGCCGATGGCGGAGAGCTTGAGAAGAACCTACGTCGGCTCCGATCAGTACGCGGCGGGGCAGATGATCGCCAAGCAACTGCTTGCGGATATGGGGCAATCGGGCAACGTTATTTTGCTGGGAGACACGTATCAGGAATATTATCAGAAGCAGCGGCTGGCCGGTATTCAAGACGTCTTGAAGGATTATAAGGATGTTCGGACGGCTTACGCCGAAACAGAGGCGACAAGGGAGCAGGTCATTGCCACGACGAAGGATCTGATGAACCGGGTACCGGACGCCGATGCTTTCATTGCGGTGAACGCCGGCATGGCCAGCGCGATGCTGCATGAGATCGGCAGGCGCTCGCAGATCGGGCCGTATCATATTTATTCGTTCGATGACGGGCGCGAGTCGGAAGAGCTGTTCGAGCAGGGCAAGCTGGACGGGATGATCGAGCAGTCTCCGGAGAAGATGGGCGAGCTGAGCGTGAAGCTGATGATGGAGTGGTTGAGCGGCGAGACGGTTCCTCTTGAAATGGACGGTTATCTCACCGATATTCGGATGGCGAAGGCGATGGAAGCGCGATGAACATCAGCATTCAGAAAAAAATATGGACACTGGCGGCGATCGTGCTGTTTTTTATGGCGACGATATGGATAGCGCTTACTTATTACAACCAGAAGACGCAAGATCGGTACAATGACATTTTGCAGCGCTACCTTCGCATGAATGAGGTGACGACGGCAAGCCAGCAGATCATTACGTCGCTGAACAACTACCTGATGACTCCGAGTGAAGCCACCCTGACCCAGCTGGATGACAGCCGGGAGAGTATTCTAGGGGCGAAGAACGAGGTGAATATGCTTCGCAATGCGGAGAATGCGTTTGTCTTAACCAGCTACATGAACCTAATTGACAGTCTCGTCGAGACGACGGACCGATCGCTTATATTTCAATCGGAGAAGGAGACGGAGGCTTCGTCCCAGGCGTTCACGGAAGCGACGCGTATCTCCAAATACATCTCCGAGATGACGCTGACGCTGATCGATACCGAGCTGAGGACTTATGATCGCTTCTACCGCGGCATTATTGAGCAATCCAAGGAGCTGAGGGAGCTGGGCGTCTGGCTTCTCATGCTTATCACGTTCCTCTTGCTCGTCTTCACGTACTGGTTCTCCTTGAGTATTACGCGTCCGGTACTGAAGCTGACCCAAGCGGCCAAGGAGCTGTCCAGAGGGCGGTTCGACTTAGTAGTGGAAGTGGAGTCCAACGACGAAATATCTTTCCTTGCGAAGATGTTCGACCGGATGAGAATCAACATTAATAACTTGATCTCGGAAATCCAGCAGAAGGCGCAGCTCGAGAACGAGCTGCAGCAGAATAAGCTGCTGCTTCAAGAGAGCCAGCTTCGCAGTCTGCAGAGCCAGATTAACCCGCATTTTCTGTTCAACACGCTCGATACGCTGTCGAAGAAAGCTTATTTGGAAGGCTCGGAGGAGACAAGCGATCTGCTTGTCAGCGTGGCTGGCTTGCTGCGCTATAATCTGAAGCGACTCGATCGCTCCGTCACGCTGTACGATGAAGTGAAAGTGATGCGCCAGTATATCGATATTCAGAAAGCGCGGTTCACGGAGCGGCTAAGGCTGCACATAGAGCTCGACGAGTCATGCCTGTACGTGCAAATTCCAGGTCTCACGCTGCAGCCGATCGTCGAGAATGCCGTCATATACGCGGTCGAGCCCGAAGAGGAAGGCGGCAACATCTGGTTCCGCGTCATCGACGGGGAAGAGCGAGTTACGATCGAGATCGAAGACGACGGCCCGGGCATGACCGAGGAAAAGATCCAAAGCATATTAGCGGAGCATGCCGTTGAGGCGGAAGGTCACTCGACGGGTATCGGCATGAGCAACGTCGTCAAACGGCTTCATCTGTTCTACGGCCTCGAGGACGTGATCGATATTAAGAGCGGAAGCGGGCGCGGCACGAAGGTCATTATGAAAATACCGAAAACAAGGGGAATCGAAACCTATGATAAAGCTCCTGATCGTAGATGACGAGCAAATAGAACGCGAAGGTCTGCAGGCGATATTGCGCAAGGGCTACCCGGACCTAGTCATTGCGCAAGCCCAGAACGGGAAGATCGCGGTGCAGATGGCGGGCGAGTTCGAGCCGGACTTGATTCTAATGGATATCAAAATGCCGGGCATGACGGGTCTGGAAGCGGTGGAAGTGATCAAGGAGCAGCATCCTCGGATCAAATATGTCATGGTAACGGCGTATGACGCGTTCGATTACGCTCGGCAGGCGATCAAGCTTGGCGTGAAAGACTATCTGCTCAAGCCAAGCAAGGCGAGCGAAATTATAGCCACGGTCGGGAAGGTGCTCCGGGAGATCGAAGAAGACCGCATGAAGCAGAATTCGTTGCAGAAGGCGCTGCCGCTCATTGAGACGGACGTCGTGACGCAGTTGCTGTTCGACCATGTGCACGACGTGCATGTCGACGAGTTGGTCGGCCTCCTTGACATCCGGACGGCAAATGAAATGTTCGTCATGCTCGTGCTGCTGCCCGCAGGCGCGGAACAATTCTATACAGCGGTGAAGGAGAAGGTTAGGCAGGCAGGAGGCGGTTTGGTCGGAGCACTCTACGGCCGCCAGCTGCCCATTATCGTCATTAGGGATCCGGAGCGCTCGTACCGTACCCAAGCGATTTCCCTCGCCCGAGATATTCTATCCGTTGCGAAGCAGGACGCCATTTCGGGCTGGTTCGTTGGCATCGGCAACGTGTCGGGATCGCTCGAGCACATTCGCCAGTCTTACCAAGAATCGCTAATAGCTTCGATGGATACGTCGCTACCGGTCAAATACCGGTTTTACGAGGACACGCCCGTATTGGGCGCCGTGCTTGACGGCCAGTTGGCCAAGCAGCGGGAGAGGCAGTTCTTCGACCAAATCAGGCTGGGACAATGGGACCAGGTGCGGGCTGGCGTCATGGACTTTATCCAGCAGTATGAGAACGAAGGCGCCGAATTGATGCAGACGCAGCAACGCGTGCTCGAGCTGCTGTGGGTGGCTTCCCGCGTGCTCAGCGAGATGGGCATCGAGGCGGAGACGCCGCTGTTCTCCTTCCAGGCTCAGGACGGCCGCCAGCTGCGGGCCGAAACCGGACGTTTGCTGGATCGCATGAAGCAATCCTACGCGGAGCACTACGAACAGGTTGAGCCGGACACGATCCAGCAGATCAAGCTGTATATCGCAGAGCATTCTCAAGAGGATATTTCGCTAGATGCGATCGGGAAACGCGTGGGACTTAGTCCGTTCTACATTAGCAAAATGTTCAAGGACCAGCTTGGCATCAACTACATCGACTTCCTAACGGAATGCCGCATCGAAAAAGCGAAAAAGCTGATGGCCGACCCGGAGAAGAGCCTCAAGGAAATTACGTTCGAGGTCGGGTATCACGATCCGAACTACTTCAGCAAGGTGTTCAAGAAGATGTGCTCTGTCTCGCCCAAGGAATATCGCAAGACGCTGCTCGGCGGCAGAAGGCTGACCGACGATGAGAGCTGACGGCAGAGAAGGAGCGATTAGCGTGAAGCGTATATGGATGCGAGTCAGGACGGCTCTGCTTGCGATCGTTATCGTCGTCGCCGTTGCCGCCTGCGACAACAACGGCGACGACGCACTTGGCGCGGAAGCGGATGGAAGTGCGGGCGCGTCGAATTCGGTCATTTCGCCATCGCCGGTAACAACCAAAGATGGAACAGGCGGAAGCTCTGAGACCGTGGAGCAACCGATCAAGATCGGCTTTTCCATGGATACGCTGCTGGAGGAACGCTGGCTGAAGGACCGGGATTTGTTCCGGGAGTCTGTGGAAGCTCTCGGAGTTGAGGTCGAAATCAGTGCGTCGAACGGAGACGACGCGCTTCAGATCGTACAGGCGGAGACGATGATCAGCCATGGCATCGATCTTCTCGTCATCGTACCCCATAATGCGGAGGCCACGGCAGCGATTGTGAAGAAAGCCCATTCCTCTGGGGTGAAGGTGATCGCTTACGACAGGCTGGTCAAAAATGCGGAGATCGATCTGTACGTTTCCTTCGACAACGAGCTGGTCGGCGAGCTGCAGGCCAATTCGATCACGAAGCTTGTGCCGAAAGGCAAATATGTGTATATCGGAGGAGCGGAGACGGACAACAACGCCCACTTGTTCAAGGAAGGCGTGTTCAACGTGCTGCAGCCGTTCATCGACAGCGGAGACATTACGGTCGTCTACGACCAGTGGACCAAGGATTGGACGCCGGCTAATGCCAAGGCCAATATGGAAGAAGCGCTGAAGGCGAATAACAATCAGATCGATGCGGTTATTGCCGCCAACGACGCGACGGCGGGCGGCGTTATCGCAGCGCTGGAAGCACAAGGACTGGCCGGCAAAATTCCGGTCGCCGGACAGGACGCGGATCTCGCTGCCGCGCAGCGTATCGTAACCGGTACGCAGGAGATGACGGTGTATAAGCCGATCCATGCGCTGACGCTTAAGGCGGCAGAGCTTGCCGTCATCATGGCCAAGGGCGAAACTCCGCACGCCGACCGGAAGGTGAACAACGGCAAGATCGAAGTGCCGTCCGTGCTGCTGTCGCCGATCGCGGTAGATCGGCTGAACCTGGACACGACCATTATTGCCGACGGCTTCCACGCCAAGGAGGATGTGTACAGGTTCGCGCAGCCGGAATAACGTTTATTTATTAATGATTTGAGAAAGAGGATCTCAGCCTTCACCTTGCCGTGAATGGGTTGAGGTCCTTTTCTGTATAAATCGGAGACTCGCATACAGAGGTTCATTTTGCCTGTATTTCATGCAGTCTAATAGGTCAAAATCGCCCGTGAACTGACTTTTGAATGGAATTGGTACAGCCAAAATCGGCCTTTTCGCCCCCGGTGACCTTTCTCCGTTCATTTGACCGCATAAAATCCAATCAAACTTCGAAATCTTCTCGTTCCTAGCCTTTTGACTGTATGAAATCCATCCAAAATGCGAGCACACCTCGATTGATCCGAATGATTCGACAGGCAGCACAAAAAAATACTAGGTAACACAAATTTATCAACTTAATTGTTAAGCGGGTATCCAAGCAAGTCGAGTAATATTTGGGTAGAACGAACAACAACCCAAATATTAGGCGGGGGATAGACAGATGAGGAAGACGCGAGGGTGGAATATTAATTTCCGTAAATTCGTTCGGTTTCGCATGAACGGGCGATCGTTGCGGGTCAAGTGGATGGGTCTGATCTCGGCGGCGATACTGTTGTCCTTGGTAGGCTCGAGCGCGATGAACTTCGGCACTATGCAGGCGTCGCTTGCAGAGACGTTCGCAAAGGCAAACGCGACACAAGTTGAAAGCGCTACCAGAGAGCTCCGGATGTTCGCCGAGCAATACGAGAAGGCGGTCGAGGGGATGGCGGGAGAAATCGGACGAATGAGCCGCCGCTCCGGGAATTCGAATCAGGACATCGCAAGCATGCTGCAGGATGCGAAGACTCAGGATCATTCGCTGCTCGGGGCGTACTTCATCCCCGCGTCGACAGGACGGCAGTTGACGACTCACGAGAAGGGCCTTTCGGGTGATGCCAGAGAGATGCTGCCCTATAAGCTTGCCCTTCAAAACAAGGATACATCTTGGACGGACGTCCGGCTGGATGAACTATCGGGCAAGATGACGGTTTCGATCGTGACGCCCGTGTTGACCGGGGAAGATTTGTACGGTGTCGCGGGCTTCGATATCGACTTGAACGGGATTGGACTGCTGCGGGAATCGAACGAGAAATTCGGGGATAACAAGCTGGTCATCTACGATAACCAGGGCTTAATCATTTCCTCGTTCATGCAAGGCTTGGACGGAACGAACATTGATCCGAACGCGAGCGGCAGCATACCCGGCGTGCCGGACGCGCTCTCCGGGCCAGCCGATATGAAGCGGAATTTTGGCTGGGTGGGGGACGTGGCGGCAGGCCAAAGAAGCGGTATCGACATGGAATGGGAGGATGTCCGGTATAAAGGAGAGGTCTCGTTCGTTTATTCGATGAATTGGAGCGTCGTTTCTTTTGTGGACAAACAAGCGTTGACCGACAGTCTTTTCGAGTTCATGGCCACGAGCCTGATCTCCCTCGCAATCGGTCTCATCATCGGGGCGCTGGCTGCTTATATAATCGCGACGGGGCTGCTGAAGACAATCAATTCGCTTCGAATGACTATTGCTAAAACCGCGGAAGGCGACTTGATGTCGGAGTTCAGCTATGCGAAACAAGATGAGATTGGCGAGCTGGCGACCAGCTACAATACGATGCTTGGCAGCATGCGCGCATTGATAAGAAAAGTCGATATCAGCGTGCAGGCGGTGGAAGAGACGGCTGGCTTCGTTACGACCATCGCAAGCGAGAATGCGACCTCCGGCGTCGAGATTGCCCGGTCGGCGGACGAAATCGCGCGCGGCGCTTCCCACACCTCGACCGAAATCGAGAAAAGCTCCGAGGCCGTTCATGCGCTAAGCCGGGAAATCGGGACGCTCATCGGTCAGTCCGGCGATATCAAGCTTGTGCTTGCTGAATCCAGCCGCGATCTCAAGAGCGGCAACAGCCAAGTAGAGCAGCTCGAGCTGTCGTATACCCGCTTGGAGCAGGCTTTCGGAAAGGTATCGGATATCGTGAATCACTTAAGCCGCCAGTCGCAATCGATTGCTTCCGTGGCGAAAGCGATCTTCGCCATTACGGATCGGACCAATATTTTGTCTATCAACGCTTCGATCGAGGCCGCTAGGGCCGGCGAGCACGGCAGAGGCTTCGCTGTCGTGGCGGGCGAGGTGCGCAGCTTGGCGGTTCAGGCGAAGCAATCGGCGAAGAGCATTCATGCGACCATCTCCGAGATGCTGTCGCAAACGGAAAGTCTCGTCTCCGTCGTCGGCGATACGAACGCGATGAACGAAACGCAGCGGATAGCCGTGTCCGAGGTGAGCCGAGCCATGAGCAGCATGAACGATTCGCTTGGCCGAATGCAGTCTCGCCTGCAAGGAGAGCGGGGTACAATCGCAAGCATCGAAGCACAAAAGGAAACAGTAGTCGCGTCGATACAGACGATACTTGCCGTATCCGAGCAGACGACGGCTTCCACCCAGCAGATCGCATCGACCATGGACATGCAGACGGAATCCATCGGGGAAGTGTCCGAGCATGCCAGCAGGCTCGTGGAGCTAGTAGCCGAGCTGAAGCTCACGGTTTCCAAGTTCAGAACCTAAGAACGGACAAGACTCACCTTAAAAAAGTATAGGATTTTATAAAAGAGTGCTATTGTATAGCGCTTTCATGAATCGAGTTAGGTGATATATTTGACCTGTAAACAGCAGAAACACATTTGAGAGGGGTAAAAAAATGAATAAAAAGTTTAAAGCGATTTCTCTCCTGCTAGTTGTAATGGTGTTCGCTACAATCATGGCGGCATGCGGCAAAGACGGAAGCGGTGGCGGAAGCGACGTAAGCGTCGGTATCGTATTGCCGACCAAAGATGAGCCAAGATGGGTACAAGACGAGCAACGTTTTAAGGATGCGCTATCCGGCACGAAATATACGACGGAAATTTTGTTCAGCCAAGGTTCCTCCGCTAAGGAGAAAGAAAACGTGGAAACGTTGATTAACAAAGGCATTGACGTCCTCATTATTTGTCCTCAAGACGGCGCAGCCGCTGGCGCAGCCGTAGAAGCAGCGAAAAAAGAAGGCATCAAAGTTATCGCATACGATCGTCTGATCACGGATACGGATGCGGTTGACTACTACGTCACGTTCGACAGCGAAGCGGTAGGCGCGGCGCAAGCGAAATACCTGGTGGACAATGCAAAAGGCGCAGGCCAACCGTTGTACCTGTATGCTGGCGCAGCTACCGACAACAATGCATTCCTATTCTTCGCAGGCGCATGGAAAGAACTGCAACCAAAAATCGCCGACGGCACATTCGTTATCGCCAACTCCAGCGAAGCAGTTGCTTTGAAAGACAAAGCTGAACTGTCCCGCGATGAGCTAAGCAAAATCATCGGTCAAGTTACAACGAACTGGGATCCGAACGAAGCTAAAAACAAAGCGCAAACTCACCTGACATCCGCTGCCGCTAACGCAAAAGGCGATGTTCTGATTCTTGCTCCAAACGACGGTACGGCTCGCGCCATTGCGGACGTATTCGGTTCCGACAGCGCGGTATCGAGCTTCGTCGTAACCGGCCAAGACGCGGAGAAAGCTTCCGTTCAATACATCATCGACAGCAAACAGTCCATGACGGTTTTCAAAGACGTTCGTACGCTGGTTAAAGACGCAATGGGCATGGCGGTAACGCTGCTGGACGGCGGAACGCCTGAAACGACAGGTTCGTACAACAACGGCAAAATTGACGTCGCAGCTAAACAAACAGACGTTATCGTTGTTAACAAAGCGAACGTAAAAGCAGAACTTGTCGATTCGGCTTACTACAAAGCGGAAGACTTCACAGGTCTGGAATAAGACAAAAGCATAGCCCAGGCGGGATAGTGGTAGTCCATGGCTATCACTATTCCGCAATATTAACGGCTGCTAGGTTAAGGGGGCATAACAATGAGCGAATATATATTGGAGATGAAGAACATCTCCAAGGAATTTACGGGAGTCAAAGCGCTCACTGATGTCAGCTTCAAGGTGGAAGAAGGCGAAATCCACTGCTTGATCGGTGAGAACGGCGCCGGAAAGTCCACGCTGATGAAGGTGTTAAGCGGTGTATATCCTCACGGCACGTATTCAGGCGATATCGTGTACGAGGGCAACGTACAGCAGTTTGGCCGGATCAGCGACAGCGTGAAGGCGGGCATCGCCATTATTTATCAAGAGCTGGCGTTATTCCCGGATTTGACCGTATACGAAAATATTAGTGCGGGCAATGAAGTGAAACGCGGCGGAGTCATCGATTGGAACCAAACGATCGTTCATTCGAAGCAAATGCTCCAGAAGGTTGGATTGGACGTCAACCCGGAGGTGCTGATCAAGGACCTCGGCGTCGGCAAACAGCAATTGATTGAAATCGCCAAAGCATTAAGCAAACACGTCAAGCTGCTTATTCTAGATGAGCCGACCGCGGCGCTGAACGAAAACGACAGCGAGAACCTGCTTGTGCTGCTGCGAGAGCTGAAGAAACAAGGCATCACCTGCATCATGATTTCTCACAAGCTGAAAGAAGTCATCTCCATAGCGGACCGGGCAACCATCCTTCGCGATGGACGCACCATCTGCACGCTCGATGCATCGAAGGGCGAAATAACCGAAAGCGCGATTATCAAAAACATGGTCGGTCGCGAAATCGACGACATTTATCCGAAGAGAACGAACAAGAAATTCGGCGATAAAATATTGGAGCTTAACAATTGGTCCGCTTACGATCCAAAGTTAGGACGAAACGTTGTTAAAAAGGTTGATCTTCATGTTAAACAAGGCGAGATCGTCGGCATAGCCGGCTTAATGGGTTCGGGGCGTACGGAGCTCGCTCTTAGCATCTTCGGCAATCCCAAGTCCTATAAACTGCAGGGCGACTTATTCGTGGATGGCATGCCCGTGAAATTCCAGCATACAAGCGATGCGATCAAAGCGGGTATTGCTTACGTAACCGAGGACCGGAAGGGCGATGGGTTGTTCTTGGCTCAAGATATCAAAAGCAATGTCGTTGCGGCTAACCTAAGCGGGATTGCCAAGAACGGCGTCATTAACGAGAACGAAGAAGTGAAAATTTCGAACGAGTATAAGAGCTCCATGCACGTCAAAGCTCCTTCCGTGGAGCAAATCGTCGGCAAGTTGAGCGGCGGCAACCAGCAGAAGGTGTCCCTCGGCAAGTGGCTGTTCGTCGGCCCGAAGCTGCTAATCCTGGATGAGCCAACGCGCGGCATCGATGTGGGCGCCAAGTTCGAAATCTATACGATTATGAACAAGCTGATCAGCGAAGGAATGAGCATTATCATGATCTCGTCCGAGCTCGGAGAAGTGCTTGGCATGAGCGACCGCATATACGTCATGGCTGAAGGCAAGATGAAGGGCGAGTTGCCAATCGAAGAGGCTACCCAAGAAAACATTATGCAGCTTGCAACGCAATAGGAGGAAGACCAATGAACCTTTTTAACGAAGCGAAGTCGCTTGTCAAAGTGAATATCCGTGACTATGGCATGTATATTGCGCTGTTTGTCATTATGCTTACCTTTACGATTATGACGGACGGATTGTTTATGTCATCGCGTAATATTAGTAACCTGCTCGACGCTACGGGCTACATCGCCGTGCTCGCTGTCGGCATGACGCTTGTCATCGTCATTCGCGAGATCGACTTGTCCGTCGGCTTTGCGGCCGGATTCATGGGCGCGATCGCAGCGATCCTAATGACGCAAATGGGAGTACCGGTGTACTTGACCATTCCGATCATTTTGGTTCTTGGCGTTGTAGCCGGGTTATTCAACGGCGTGCTTGTAGCTAAGATCGGTATCCCATCGTTTGTCGCTTCCTTGGCTTTTATGCTTATTTTCCGAGGCGCGTTGCTGCAAGTCACTGAAAAGACGGGAACGATCAACGTAGATAACGATTTCTTTAATGCGCTCGGCAATGGCTTCATTCCATCGCTTGCTCAAGTAGGCGGCCTGCATGTGCTATCACTGCTCCTGGGCTTGCTATGCATCGTATTCTACATCTATAGCGAAATCACCCAGCGCAGGAACAAGATGAAGTACCAATTCGAAGTTATGTCTGTAGGCTTGTTCACAGTCAAGTTGATCTTCATCTCTTTCATTATTGGTTATATTACTTGGATTCTTGCAGGTTACAATGGATTCTCCTGGACGGTTATCATTATGCTCGGCGTGGTTGCTATTTATCACTTCCTGACGACGAAGACGGTGCTCGGCAGACATATCTACGCCGTAGGCAGCAATCCGGAAGCGGCTCATCTTACAGGTATTAACGTTAAAAAAATTACCTACATCGTATTTGGATCCATGGGCATGTTGTCTGCTCTGTCTGGCATTCTGTTCACCGCGCGCATGCAATCGGCTTCGACAACGGCGGGTACGCTGTTCGAGCTTGACGCCATTGCTGCGGCTTATGTCGGCGGCGTATCCTCGGCGGGCGGTGTCGGCAAAGTAACAGGAGCGATTATTGGCGCAATTGTTATGGCGTCTCTCTCGAGCGGCATGAACCTGCTCGGCGTTGGCGTCTCCTATCAGTACATGATTCGTGGCGGCGTGCTTGCCGCAGCCGTTATCTTCGACGTTATGACGCGCAAGAAAAGAGGCTAGGGTTAGGCAACAAGAAGGCGGACCTCAAGCGAGAGCTATCGTTTGGGGTCTTTTTTTGCATTGAATATTCCTTGACAGGAATATTCAAATTGAAGTATATTAATGGTGCAGGGTATGTTAACGACTGAACAACAAAGGAACGTAAGGTGTATGGATACAACAACATTTAGCGCTCTTTCCGAGCCGAACCGATTGCGAATTGTAGAGCTGCTTCAAGCCGGGCCATTGACGGTAGGGGATATTGCTGAACGCTTAGGCCTTCGGCAGCCCCAGGCGTCCAAGCATTTGCGCGTCTTACTGGAGGCTGGACTTGTTGAGGTGCAGGCGGATGCGAATCGGCGGCATTACAAGCTGCGGGAGCAGCCTTTTCGAGCAATGGATAAGTGGCTGGACGACTACCGCAGATTGTGGGAAGAACGCTTTGACAACTTAGAAATTTATTTGCAGAAGCTGCAAGCGAAGAATGAGGATGATACGACAAATTAACTTTAGGAGGAATTGTAAAATGACGAATGAAATGCTGACGAAGGTAGAAGGTCAAGAGTTTGTGATGGAGCGTGTCTTCAACGCGCCAAAGGGTCTTGTGTTCAGCGCATTCTCCGAGGCGGAGCACTTGAAGCATTGGTGGGGTCCGCGCGGTTGGACGCTGACGGTTTGCAATATTGATTTTCGTTCGGGCGGTGTATGGCATTACTGCATGAAGTGTATCGATGAGGCGCAAGGCGATTTCTTCGGCTTCGAGTCATGGGGCAAAGCCGTCTATGAGGAGATCGTGGATCAAGAGAAGATTGTATATGTAGATTACTTCTCGGACGCCGAGGGCAACGAGGCAGAGGGTATGCCGCCATCGCATGTGACGTTGGTGTTCGAAGAGCTGGAAGGCAAGACGAAGGTTATCAGCCGTTCGCGTTTCGATTCGGAGGAAGCCGTCAAAACCGTTATCGAGATGGGTATGGAGCAAGGTATCAGAGAAACATGGGATCGTCTGGAAGAGCATCTGCAAGCTTCGAAATAATAGGGAAGGAAGAAGAGCTGCCGCGCGAGAAACGGCTGGCTCTTCTTTTTTTAATGCTTGTTAAGGCTGTTATTTTGCTATAATGAAGAAGTTTCATAGCGTATTCGTGTATTACACAGCGTGACAAGAGGAGGTTGACTTATTTTGCTAAACAGATTCCAAAAATTATTATCCAGCGTGCTTGTGTTAGTTGTATTTATTAGTATATTTCCGCAAATGATGTTCGCGGCAGGGAGTTCGGAGAACAAGTTTCTTAGCTTCTCGGTGGAAGGCAATCAGGGAGTGATCGATAACGACAGCCATACGATCAGCGTTATCGTTCCTTTCCGCTCGGCCACGTACAACATGCTTGAGCATTTCGAAGTTTCGCCGGGCGCCTCCGTTATAAGTCATACGAGCGGGGAGACAAGATCGGACTATTCGTCGTCTCCGGTAGTATTGACGGTAGTTGCCGAGGACGGCAGCCAGCAGCCGTATGCCGTTACGGTAACGGAAGGACCGAGCAACTTAAAGGCGATAACTTCCTTTAGCCTATCCAACCCGGCCATAACCGGCTTTATTGACGAAGAAGCCTTCTTGATCTACCTGACTGTTCCGCAAGGAACGGATGTAACGCAATTGACGCCTTCCTTCGCAACCGAAGGGGTGCGAGTAGAAGTGAATGGCGACGTTCAAACAAGCGATGTGACGGCGCAGGATTTTACTTTGCCCGTTACCTACACCGTTGTGGCCGCCGATCGCAGCACGAGGAACTACACGGTGTCCGTGAATACGCAGCAGGAGCTGAGCACGGCAAAAGACTTGACTTACTTTGCCTTCCCGGCAACGAGTTCTATTGGTTATATCGATAGCGAAGCCTATACAGTCCAGCTTAAAGTGCCATTCGGAACGGACCTTTACAGTCTGGTGCCTGCGTTTACGACGACGGGCAGCATCGTGAGAGTGGATGACTTACAGCAGATTAGCGGGGAAATAGCCTACGATTATATTGATTTCTCGAGCTCCGTTGTTTACCGGGTGTACGATGAAGCAGGTGATTACAGAGACTATACTATTAATGTTCAAACAGCTAATGCTGAAGATAGTTCGAGCAAAGAGCTGCTGACCTTTGCCGTGAACGGCGTTGTCGGCACGGTGAACGAGTCTGCTCATACGGTATCCGTCGTATTGCCATACGGCAGCGCATTGGCGAATCAAGTCGCAACGTTCACGTCGTCGGCCGAATCGACGGTATGGATCGGGAACCGCATGCAGACCTCCGATGCGAGTCTCAACGATTTCACTGGGCCTCTTACGTATACGGTATATGCTGAAAATGGAACAACGCAAGCTTATACGGTCACCGTAACGGTTGCGCCGCGCAAGCCTACGCAGCCGCCGGTAGAGCCTGAGGTCGAGCCTGAACCGCCGGTAACGCCGGCTGCGCCTTTCAACCCGGTTGTAGACGCGGAGAAGCTGAAAGCCTATGTGAAAGCAAGGATTGAAATGAATCAGAATAATCCGGCTAGCGGAGCGTTCTCGGATGCCGGTGGACATTGGGCCGCATCGGATATAGCGTTATTCGCAAAGCTAGGCGCTATTAGCGGCTATGATGACGGAACGTTCCGTCCGAACGGCAGCATTACGCGTGCGGAATTCGCCGCGATTACAGCCAGGCTGTTCCAGCTGAACGCAGTCGCTGGCGGAAGCGCTCCAGCCTTGAATGACGTGCAGGCTCATTGGGCCAAAGACGCCATTCTTGCGCTATCCTCCAAGGGGATTCTGACCGGCTATACGGACGGCTCGTTCAAGCCGAATCAATTCATTTCTCGCGCCGAGATGGTTTCCATCATCGTGCGCATCGTTAACCTTGATGCTATCGAAAAGCAACAGGACGTTGCCTTTAACGACATTGCAGGCTCGTGGAATGAGAATGCGATTAAAGCTGCAGCAGCCGCGGGCTTGTTCGAAGGACGAGACGCTAATACCTTCGCCCCTGGAGCTTTCTCTACGCGTGCGGAAGCGTTGACGATCATTTTGCGAGTATTGAATTTGGATGCGGATATGAAGAGTCTGCTTGATGAATTGAGAAACTAAGCAATCATAATGAAACAAGGCTCGCACCGGCTTGAATAATCTCAAGCCGAGGCGAGCCTTATTTGTTGATTCATAGGACATTAGAAGTCGAAGTTGTCCGGGTCCGGGCCGACACGGCGGTTCTCGTTCAAGGCTTCGATTCGTTCCATATCGCCGCTTGTAAGCTCGAAGTCGAACACATTCGCATTTTCGATTATGCGTTGCTCTTTCGTCGATTTCGGTATCGTGATGATGCCGCGCTGCAGATCCCAGCGGAGAATGACTTGGGCGACGGACTTGCCATGCTTAGCGGCGACCTCTTGCAGAACGGGATGGTCGAACAGCTGTCCTTGCATGAGCGGTGACCAAGCCTCTAGCTGAATGCCTTGCTCCTTGGAGAAGCTGTGAAGCTCCTGCTGGGTCAGTAATGGGTGCAGTTCGACTTGATTAATCATAGGTGTGATCTCGGCTGTTTCCATTAAGTCCTTCAGATGATGAATCTGGAAGTTGCTGACGCCGATTGCTTTTACTCTTCCTTGCTTGTAAAGCGTCTCAAGCGCTCGCCAAGCTTCTTTGTATTTGCCCGCGACAGGCCAGTGGATGAGGTAGAGGTCCAGATAGTCGAGGCCGAGCTTGGTGAGGCTCGTCTCGAACGCGGCGAGCGTCTGCTCGTAGCCCAGATCGGCATTCCATACTTTGGAGGTGACGAAGAGTTGGTCGCGCGACACGCCGCTTTCGCTTAACGCTTCGCGAATGCCTTGTCCGACTCCGCTTTCGTTCTCGTAGATGGCAGCCGTATCGATGCTGCGGTAGCCATGCTTCACCGCTGCTTTGATAGCTTCGATGAGCTCGGCGCCTTCCTCTACCTTGAATACGCCAAGGCCGAACCAAGGCATGCGAACACCGTTGCTTAATGTTGTCGTAGATTGCAGATTTGTGATTGGGTTAGTTGTTGTAGTCATAATAATACATCCTCTCAAATTATATGATTTATGCGGAAGCGCGCAGCTTCTCTCCATGCTTCGAGTCTTTTGCCTCGAGCTTACGAACCCAGCCGGTTAGGACGACTGCGCCGGCGACCATAATGGAACCGATCCATGCGGTATGAATGATGCCGATGCCCCCGGCAATGACGCCGCCGAGATAGGAGCCGATCGCAATGCCTGCATTGAATGCGGCAATATTGAAGGCGGAGGCGACATCGACCGACTTCGGCGTATAACGCTCAGCCAGCATCACAACATAGAGCTGCAGCCCCGGCACGTTCATGAACGCCAGCAAGCCCATGGCGATAATCGTCAGGAGGCCGGCCATCTTGAATGGCGCGGTGAACGTTAGGATAAGCAATATAACGGCTTGCATAGCGAACATATAGAACAGGGCTTTTACAGGATTACGGTTGGCGGCCTTTCCTCCAATAACGTTGCCTATGGCAATCGCAATGCCGTATACAAGCAGGAGAACGACAATCGTTTTCTCGCTGAATCCGGTTATGTCGTGCAGCAAAGGGGATAAATAAGTGAAGACGACAAACGTTCCCCCGTAACCGAGCGCCGTAATGGCGAAGGCCAGCAGCAGTCTTCCGTTCGTGATCACTTTAATCTGATCGCGCATCGTAGTGGATGCTCCTTTGCGCAAGCCGGAAGGGACGAGAATCAGATTGGCTATGAACGACAGGATGCCGATGGCAACAATCGCGACGAATGCCATGCGCCAGCCAAGCTGCTGGCCGATCCAAGTGCCGAGCGGTACGCCGGTGACGGTAGCGACCGTAAGCCCGGAGAACATAAGGGCAATGGCGCTCGCTCTGCGATTCTCCGGCACGAGATCAGCCGCGATAGTTGAGCCGATCGACATGAATATGCCGTGGGCTAGAGCGGATACGAGCCGTCCGATGAGCAGGACGGCAATGCCGCTCGCCAGCGAGGCCAGCGTATTGCCGATGATGAAGACGATCATAATCGCCAGCAGCAGCGTCTTGCGAGATACTTTGGCGGTGAGCGACGTAAGAATCGGAGCGCCAAACGTAACGCCTAGCGCGTATAGCGATACGGTTAATCCCGCAGTTGTTATCGATATGTGCAAGTCGTCGGCGATGAGAGGCAGCAGCCCCACGCTGATGAACTCTGTCGTTCCGATGGCGAAGGCGCTTATCGCTAACGCAAGCAGCGCAAATGTACTTCTTCGTTGATTCGTTGTCATACGTTTTTTCCTCCACAGTAGTAATGACCGGCCGGTAAATGCTATTATGGATGAATCGCGCGGCGATGGATAGTACGTACTTTCAAGTGCTATAGATACCGCGAAGTGCTATAGGTACTGAAAAGTACCTATGGAAATAGAGGCAAGGAGGAATACGATATGGCTCCAAAAAGGTACAATATATCGGTAGAAGCAACGCTTGAGGTGATCGGCGGGAAATGGAAATGCGTCATTCTATGCCATCTAACCCATGGGACGAAGCGTACGAGCGATCTCAAACGATTAATGCCCGCTATTACGCAGAAAATGCTGACCCAGCAATTGCGGGAGCTGGAGCAGGACGGCATCGTCAACCGGATCAGCTATAATCAGGTTCCGCCCAAGGTGGAATATGAGCTTAGCGAGTACGGCTGGAGCTTGAAGCCGATTCTGGATTCGCTATGCAATTGGGGCGAGCTGCATATTATTAAAGAGTACGGCGATATTAACGAGATGCTGGAAGACAGCATATTGAATTATAAAGATAAGGAAGAGCAGACGGTTATTCGTTAACTGGCTATTTTAGGAGATACGTGATGAAGAAAAGGCTGCTAGATATACTCATTATTGTGGGCGGAGCGTTCCTGTTCGCTCTAGGCGTTAATCTGTTCGTTATTCCGAACGAGCTTGGAGAGGGCGGCGTAACGGGCATTACGATAATTTTGTACTACTTGTTCGAATGGTCGCCGGGTATTGTCAACTTGGTTATCAACGGTCTGCTGTTGATCGTCGGTTATCGGTTTCTTGACCGCACGGCCGTTCTGTATACGATCATTGCCGTCGCGAGCAACTCCCTGTTCCTCGTCCTGACGGACCATTGGCGCATCGAATCGGATGAGATCGTCGTTAACGCTATTTTCGGCGGCATGTTTGTCGGGATCGGCATCGGCATGATCATCAGGGTGGGCGGCACGACGGCAGGTACGACTATTTTGGCCCGAATCGCTAATAAATATTTGGACTGGAACATCAGCTACGCGCTGTTGTTCTTCGATCTGATCGTCGCATTCTCTTCCTTCTTCATCATTGGCGCGAAGGCGCTCATGCTGACGATTATCATGCTCTATATTGGAACGAAGGTAATGGACTTCATCATTGAGGGCGTCAATCCGAAGAAGGCTGTTACGATCATCTCCAAGGAGCATCAGAAGATCGCCGACCAAGTCATAACGGTCATGGACCGCGGCGTCACGATCATGCACGGACAGGGCTATTACACGAAGAACAAGCAGGAGATTCTGTATATTGTGATTAGCAAGCAGGAGCTCAGCACGCTCAAGAAAATCGTCAAAAGCGCCGACAAAAATGCGTTCATCACCATTCATGATGTGCGCGACGTGTTCGGCGAAGGATTTATCGATATATCGAAGTGACGACCGGACCGCAGCTTATCGCTGCGGTTTTTATTATTGCTCCAGCTTCAGCTCGAGCGGAGTCAAGTAATGAAGCGAATCGCGTTCTGAGCGGCGGAAGCTGCCTGGCGTCATGCCTGTCCATTTGCTGAATTGGCGAATGAAGCTTTGCACATTTTCGAACCCGATGCGATAGGCGATTTGCTCTAAGGAGTCGTCGCTGTTCACAAGCGAATGCATTGCTTCCTGCTGTCTGAGCACGGCCAAGTAATCGCGCGGGGACATACGGTAAGCTTGCTGGAATACACGGTAACAATGGCGGCGGCTGATAAGCAGCTTTTCTGCAATCTGAGCGAGCCAATTGTGCAGCGGTTCACGGGTTTCGAACCGGTCCTCGCTATCAGAAGGGCGGAATGCGATCAGCATCTCAATCTCACGAGCAATAAGTGCGGGCAATGTTTCTTCGGAATAGTGCGGGCTGTCTGACTGCTGGGTCTTCATATGACGCTCGAGCAGGCTCATCATCAAGAGCGCGTTGGCGAACAACCCGATGTGCGAGTGCGAGTCATCCTCTTGGAGCTGCTCGATAAGCTGCATGATGATCGGTCGGAGCTTCTCGTTAAGCGGATCCCCCTTCGGATAGTGGAGCTGCTCGCAGTTGTTCATAAGCTGCATGAATGCCATATCGGACACTTGAACATGCATAACAAAATAATGCAGCGGCTCCTGTCGATCCGACTTGTACCGATGGGGCTTCATAGGCGGTATGATGAGAAGATCGCCGGCCTGCTGATCGTAGACGGCATGATCCATAATGGCAGTTTGAGTCCCGCTCAGCACGAGATTGACCTCCACCATCATGTGGTGAAGATGCCGTTGGCATAACCAGCCTTTGCCGGTTACGCCTGTATGCATGCCATACAGATAAACCTCCGATTTTAAGTTGGGAAAAGCACGGCTCTTCAGCGCTGCGGCAGCTCTGTTCGTCATTGCTGGCAACTCCTTTCTTGCTGTATCTCTCTATCATGTCCCATTTGGTTCATTATTTCTAGCAGCAAGACCTCATAGGTGATAACGAATGCAGTGATAGTCCTTTATACTCTCATTATCGAGTTTTCTATTAAGGCATACAAGGATGAGAAGAGAGGGGATTAAAATATATGTCACTATCTATTTTGCAGCAACCAATCGATATTCGGGTAGAGACGGAGCATGGCTGGAAGCAGCTGACCCTGCTGGAAACGGGCAAGTGGAGTAAAGACCGGGTTGTCGTGGAGCTTGCGGGGGCGCAAGCGGATGGGGCGCCGGTGCATCTGTGGTTGGAGTCGGCGGTTGAACCGGTTCTTACAGTGAAGATCCGCTGGGCGAAGCGGGCAGAAGGCAAGCTGCTCGTATTGGGCGATCACTGGGAGCGGGCTTATGGGGATTTGGAATGGCGGGGCATAGTGCCTGAGCGAGTAATGCCATGGTACTTCTTGACGAATAACGGAAGTGTCACGAACGGTTATGGCGTACGGACAGGACCGAGCGCATTTTGCAGTTGGAAACTCGATCAGGAGGGAGTAACCTTCACAGCGGATGTGCGTAATGGTGCAGTCGGCGTAGTGCTCGGAAATAGAAGGCTGGAAGTAGCTGCATTGTTGGCGTTCGAAGGAAAAGAGGGGGAATCAGCCTTTGCTGCCGCTCGGCGCTTCTGCCAGTTGATGTGCTTGCAGCCTGTGTTGCCGTCTCAGCCGGTATATGGGGGCAATAACTGGTATTACGCTTACGGCAATAGCTCGCATGAGCAGATCTTGGCGGACTCGGCGTTCATATCTTCGCTCGCTTCATCGGAAGCTAACCGTCCATTCATGGTTATTGATGATGGCTGGCAGCTTGCAAGCGGCGGCGGAGGCTGTAAGGGAGCGCCGTGGACGGGCAGCGACAAGTTCCCTGATATGGCGGGGCTTGCGCGAGCGATGAAGGAGACCGGCGTTCGTCCAGGCATTTGGTGCAGGCCGTTGATGTCGTCTGACCCGAATGTGCCGAAGGAATGGGTGAGGTATTCGGCAAGCGAGACGGACAGCGTGCTTGATCCAACCGTACCGGGAGTACTCGAGTTCATTGCGAAATCGATCAAGGATATGTCGGATTGGGGCTTCGAGCTCATTAAGCATGATTTCTCTACTTATGATCTGCTTGGAGAGTGGGGGTTCCGAATGAAGTCGGACGTGAACTCGCTTGCGAATACGTTCAGCGACCGGTCGAAAACAACAGCCGAAATCGTGCTTGACCTCTATCGGACTATCGCTGAAGCTTTAGGCAGCAGTCTGTTAATCGGCTGCAACACGATCAGTCATCTTGCTGCAGGCCTATTCGAAATCCAGCGTACTGGCGATGATACGAGCGGCAAGTCATGGGAGCGGACGCGCTATATGGGCGTCAATACGATGGCGTTCCGCATGGCCCAGCACAATACCTTCTATAGTCACGATGCCGACTGCATCGGCATTACGAAGGATGTTCCATGGGAGCTGAACAAGCAGTGGCTCGACTTGCTCGCAGGCAGCGGAACGCCGCTCTTCGTCTCCGTTAATCCAGCCATCGTGACCGAGGAGCAGGAGGCGGCTCTGCGGGCCGCATTCGACCTAGCATCCCAAGAGCTGCCGCCCGGCGAGCCGCTCGACTGGATGGAAACGACCTGCCCAAGCCGATGGCTGCTGAACGGCGAGGAGACGGCATTCGAATGGAGCCGCAACCCGCTGGAGAACGTGGACGAGTACGATAACCATTGGTGGCTGTAGGGCGGTGTGCCTTGACCGGGGGGCGGAATAGCGTAACGAATTTTCGCTATTTCACCTGGGGCACACGTATTAGCTTCCATAACGTAACGAATTTACGTTATTGCGCGAGCAATTCGTCTCCACCCGCCTAACTCGCACACTTTGAGAATAAATAGAGTAAAAAAGTTTCGCTATTTGCTCACGAGCCAACCTGGCCTGGAGCAATAGCGAAACTTTTTTTCGTTATGATAGCAAGTAACGTCCGAGTTTATTCAACGCAATACATGAAGCCAATAGCGCCAGGTCCTGTATGTGTCGTTATGACCGGCGTTGCGGGCTGAATACGGATGGGTGCTGCCGTGAAGCGACTAATCTCATCGCGCAGCCGTTCGGCTAGGGTAAGGTTGTCCGCATGGGAAATGCCGATCTCCTTCACTTCTTTTCCTGCGGTATCGGTTTGGAAACGTTCGATTAGGTTTTTAATAATTTGCGTGGTGGTCCGAACTTTGGCAACAGGCGTATAGACGCCTTTATCAAGCATGGCAATCGGTTTGATGCTGAGAACGGTGCTGATCCAGCCTTTTGCTTTGCCGATGCGCCCGCCTTTGACCAGATTTTCGACTGTATCGACGACGACGAATAAAGATGTACCTTCAAGTATGCCTTGCAGCCTCGCTGTAATTTCGTCCATCGTGCTTCCTGCGTGAGCCATCTTCGCCGCTTCAATGACTTGGAATCCAAGCGCTTGCGATATCATTTGCGAATCTACAACGACGACATTGCTTTCCGACATCGTTGCAGCTGCGCAGGCCGTCGAATACGTTCCGCTCATGCCGCTGGTCATATGAATAGAAAGGATCGTATGGCCGTCGGCCCCGAGCCGGTCATATAGGTCTACAAATGCTCCTACAGCAGGCTGCGAAGTCTTTGGCAACTCGACAGCTTGTTTCATTTTGTGAATAAAATCTATCGGATAAATCGTAACGTTATCTTCGTAACTTTCCCCATCTATATAAACTGACAGCGGAATGACCTCCACCCCGTGCTGTTGAAGTAATTCCTTAGGCAAGTCTGTCGTGGAATCGGTAACAATTCTGATGCCAGTCATAATGCGGCCTCCTTCGATGTATAAGACCAGAGTATGTACGATTTCTTTCGTTGAAAGTTTCAAGGTTCGCTCTCCTACAGGTGTTGATTGAAAGATTAACCAAAAGTAATAGACGGATAGTCCTCAAGGGCTATCCGTTTTATTTTGAAGTTATATACTTTTGAAGGAATTTGTTGAAAAATGGCGAATAAAGGAAGTTGGTGATTGTAACCTACAAACTGGAGGGAACAGACGAATGAAGAAAGGTTTTATAGCAGCCGTTATACTTGCAATGCTTGTATCGATGAGTACGGTAGGCTTTGCGCAGGAAGTTGCGAAGACGTATGGACAAGTATTGAGCGAGATAGGCTTGATTCAAGGCTCGAACGGTGACTTGAATGAGAGCGGTGAACTGACACGGACCCAAATGGTCGTCATTCTGAACCGATTAGGCGCGAAGTCGGATGAGGCTTTCACGCCGCCGGCGAAGGCGACATTCACGGATGTGCCAACAACGCACTGGGCTTACAAAGATGTGGAGAAAGCATATAGCGATAAAGTCACTACCGGCATTGGAAATGGCAAATTCGGCGTTAACAATAAGATTACTTACCAGCAGGCAGCAGCTTTCCTGCTGCGCGTACTCGGTTACGAGGAGGTTAGCTATGACAAGGCATTGGCTGAGGCGTCTGCCAAAGGAATCAAGCTGGCTGGCGAGAAAAGCGCGAATGCGAATTTGCTGCGCGCGGATATTTTCGAGCTTATGACCAAGACGTTGGTTGCGAACGTTAACGGAAGCAATGAACAACTGGTCGCTACGATTGCTGCGGTTGATGAGTCGCATCGCACAACGTTCCTTAACGAGTACGCGCAAGCGATTAATCCGGAGCTAAGAGCATTCAGCTATACGCCAGTGACCGATTTGTACAAAGGCAGCGACGAGTTTTTGAAGAAAAGCTCGGTTGATGGCAGAAAATACGGGCTTCAAGTGGAGAAGGTAGTGAACGTGTTTACGGGCACGGGTACGGCGGTATCGTATGCGGATTTCTTCAAATTGATTAACCCGGAAGAGACGATTGATTTCCAGTTCGCTTGGTCCGAATATTCGAATGACCCGGAGTACGGCGAGTATGGTATTTATGGATGGTCTTATGTTTCAATTGATGAGAGCGGATATTTGTTCGCCCACGTAACGGCAACAGAAGGCGAGTCTGGTTATGAAGCGTCCAAGCCGACCGTGACGAAGTACAAGCCGGTTACCGTGGACGGGAAGCAAGTGACGCCTTATCATGTCGAGATGGATTTGGAGGGTTTCACGGGTGAGATTGAGCCGTATGACCTCTTCTTCCTTCTTGATGCCAAAGGTGTCTATACCGTTGCTAGCGTTGGGGCGTTCGGTGACGGCGTACATACGCGTCAATAGCTGATTGGTCAACTAGTTAAATGAAGTGCCGCAGACGGAAGGGCGTTAAGCCTACATCCGTCTGCGGCTTTTTTGCAGGCCGGTAACTGTGATATATCCCTCCTTGTGTTCCGTTCGAAATTTTGGGACAATATGATATAGCGAAAATGTGACGTACGAGGAAACAGCGTTGAAAAGAGGGCAACCAATGAGCAAACCATCCATTTACGGATTAACGCTTGCGCAGCTGACGGAGTGGCTGCAAGAGCGTGGACATAAGAAGGGCAGAGCGGCGCAAGTATGGGATTATTTATATCGCAGACGGGTAACACAATTTACGGAGATGACGGATCTGAACTCGCTATGTGCGGAGCTTCTTGCCGAGCACTTCACGATTCAGACGTTAACCGAGCATGTGAAGCAGCAGTCGGCTGACGGAACGGTCAAGTTCTTGTTTCGGTTGACGGACGGCAACTTGATTGAGACGGTTATGATGCGTCATAAGTTCGGTCTCTCTGTCTGCGTGACAACGCAGGTTGGCTGCAATATCGGCTGCAGCTTCTGCGCGAGCGGTCTGCTTGCGAAGAGCCGCGACCTGTCGAGCGGTGAAATCGTGGAGCAGATCATGAAGGTGCAGCTTCATCTGGATAGCGCAGGCGCTGGGGAGCGCGTAAGCAATATTGTCGTTATGGGCATCGGCGAGCCGTTCGATAATTACACGAACATGTCGGACTTTATCCGCGTTGTGACCGACCATAAAGGTCTGGCTATCGGACCTAGACATATTACGGTATCGACGAGCGGGCTAGCGAAGAAAATTAACGAGTTCGCGGATGATACTGAGATCCCAGTTAATCTCGCCGTGTCGCTGCATGCGCCTAACGACGAGCTGCGCACGAGAATTATGAAGATCAACAAAGCGATACCGATCGAGAAGCTGATGCAGGCGATCGATTATTACTTGGAGAAAACGAAGCGGAGAATCACGCTGGAATATATATTGCTGAAGGACGTCAACGACAAGAAGGAGCATGCGCTTGAGCTGGCTGAGCTAGTTGCCAATCGCAAGCAACTGGCGACGGTGAATCTGATTCCGTATAATCCGGTTGATGAGCATAGTCAGTATCAGCGGAGCGAGCAGGAATCCATCCGAATCTTCTATGATACGCTGAAGAAGCAGGGTATCAACTGCAGCGTTCGTCTAGAGCATGGCGCGGATATCGATGCAGCCTGCGGCCAACTGAGAAGCAAGCAACTGCGCAGCAACGATAATGAGGCGGTTTTAGCCTAATACTCGACAAGCGAGAGCGTATCCGAAAGGTCGGGTACGCTTCTTTCTATCATTACCAAGAATGAAAATTTCTGTTTTGGACCAATATCGGTTAAACTATATAAATATTACTAGTGGGAGTTGTCCAAATGTCGAATGACGAAATTATATTGACCCAAGAAGGGCTTGAGAAAATAGAAGCTGAATTGGATGAATTGAAATACGTGAAGCGCAAGGAGTTGGCTGCCCGTATTAAGCTGGCAATCAGCTACGGCGATCTGAAGGAGAACAGCGAATACCATTCGGCCAAGGAAGATCAGGCGTTCATGGAGACGCGTATTACGATCCTGACGAAAATGCTGAAGAAGGTACGCGTTGTAGACGCTGCCACCCTCGATACGTCGAAGGTGAATATCGGCCTTACTGCTGTACTTAACGATATTGAGTTCGCTGAACGGATCGAATACAAAATCGTCGGCAGCGAGGAAGCGGACGTCGAAGATAACAAAATTTCGTACGAAAGCCCGCTTGGCAAGGAGCTTATTGGCAAGAAAGTCGGAGATATCATTGAGGTAACAGCGCCGATGGGCATCATTAAATACGAGCTGCTCGAAATACGAGCAGATTGATCGATTGACAGCTTAATTTAACAGCAGCCGCCTATGAGCCGTGCACTCGTCCGCCTGGACGAATGTCACGGTTTGTTTGCGTTCGAAAACTAGGCCTTTAGTTCGATTTGGTAAAGTTAGGTACAAAGTCTCGCTTATGGCGTCTGTAATTATTTTATAATAGATCCAATATAGTTCGACAGATAATGACAAATTTAATAGATAAATTAGACAAGGTGATGATGAGAGAATGATTTCACCCTTCTTCAAAAAAAAGGATGCAAAAGATCAACAACAGGAGCTTGGATCTGAACCATTGGTCCCAAAGTCTGCGCCTGACAGCGGCTTAGCCGATTCCGAGCTGGCCTCGGCAGCAGAGGAGTCGTTATCGTCCATGCCATTCGCGGCCAGCAAGTCTAATCTAGACAAAAAGTCGCTCGATCTCGTATTTGCCGTTGAGCAGATGATTCAAGCTCGCCAGCATGCGGAAATCAATATTTACGAGCTGCAGGATCGGTTGACGCACTCGAACGGCAATATTGAACGATTAACCCGCGATCTGAAGAACTTGAACAAAGTGATTGAAGAGCGCGAGAAGAGCATTCTGGATCTGGAGCAGAAGCTGATTGAGAAGAATTTGAAGGTCGATCAAGTCATCGAGGATTATCGTGAGCTCCAATCCACCTTGTCGACAGAAATCGATGACCTTAAGAGTGTCATTGACCTCGAACAGCAGAAGTATACGAGTCTTGCACAGACCCATAACGAGGCTAATGCCGAGAAAATGAAAAAAATCAATGAGATGGAAGAGCGGATCGGCAGACTGGAAGTAGAGAACGCGCATGTGAAACAGAAGTATGATACGGTACGCCAAGAGAAGGCTTACTTGTCCAACATGATTAGCGACTTTACGAGCCGGATGTCTGTACCTCTAAGCCACAACAAAAACGATCGCAACGACTAATAGAATAACGTATCGCATTCCTACATAAATGATCGGTTATGAGAGTCGGGAGCAGCTATGGAAACTAAAACAGTCCAAATGATTGAGCTATCGTCCATTGAGCAGACACGGACCGGCTTTCAGATGGAGGTCATCATCACTCGCAATCAGGAGCCGGCTCGGTACGTCATCGCCATCGATGAATTTACCTACAATGAAATAATCGCACTCCATCCTCTTGCTGCGAACAGAGTGAGGATGTCTTTATATGCCAAGTGGGATCCGTTCCGCAATCGGCATTATAGCTCGCTGATCAAGATGGATGAACGTTTCGGGGAAACGCTGTATTTCGCTTGCTCGGAGTCCTATGCCGTACAGTTGGAACAAATGCGGCTGAGTGATTCGGTTCCGGAGAAGGCTGCTTCTGCAGCAACAGAAATACAGCCGCCTCAACCAAAGCCTCGCAAGCGCAAATGGGCGCCGTTCGTTGGCAAGGCAGCGCTGCGTCTCGCCATGGTGGTTTGCTTATTTTTCTTGTTCGCTTCTCGTACGGAGAATGGTTTGTTCTCTAATCATGCTGATGCACTAAGCCCGGACAGCGGCGATACGGTAAGCGCCAATGCGGCACAATCGTTCCCGTTTGTCGATGAGCTCTTAATAAGAACTACACCGAGGCCGGTTCTTCCGACAGTGAAACCTGTAGCCCAAGAAACGCCGCCTGCAGAAACGGTAGAGCCAAAGACGGAAACTGCTGCCCTCGGCTACGAAGTGTTGGAAGCTGACGCTGAGGAGTATACCTATTCCGTTCCGAAAGGGTACGTTGCCTTGACGTTCGACGATGGTCCTTCCGAGTATACGGAGCAGATTGTCGATATATTGAAGGAGCATGACATCGCGGCTACGTTCTTGTTCGTAGGTGTTAATGTGAAGCATGATCCCGAAGCTGCGGCGTATGCCGTTGATAATGGTATGGCTGTAGGCAATCACTCTTGGGCGCATAACGACTTCACGGCGAGTACCGCTGAAGAGAACGCCGATAGCATTGCAAGAGTGAACGAGCTGATTGAATCGAAGGCGGAGGGCGAGAACACAGTCGTTAACCTGTTCCGTCCGCCATACGGTGCGATTAATGATGAAGTAGAGGCGGTTGCGAAGCAGGAGCAGATGAAGGTGCTTATGTGGAATCGCGATCCTGTCGATTGGAAGGCGAAGACGGAGAAACAAATATTAAGCTACTTCAAGCAAAAATCGCCGTCAGGCGGCATCTACGTCATGCACGAGAAGAAACTAACGGTCGAAGCGCTTCCTGAAATCATACAATATCTAAAGAGCAAGCAATTGAAATTCGCTATATTCAAATAAAAAAGAAGGTCGTGGGCTTCCTATGAAGCCCTCGACCTTCTTCTATTTCCTAGCTTAATATGCCAGTGCGAATAGACCGTGGATATGCGACAGGTAGCGGATGTTGCTCGCTTCCTTCATCAGCGATGCAGGCAAGCCTTTCAGCTGCGTTGCGTTGCCGCCGATTGTGCCCACGCCGTCTTTGCGGCCCAAGCTGCCAAGCGTTCCGGAGAATACAGGCTCGAACTTGCTCATAGCGCCGCCTTTGAACAGAACGCCAAGGTTATGGCCGACTGTTTCACCCATTTGCCAAGCAAGCTGAGCGGTTGGCGGGTATGGACGCTCGCTGCCCTCTGGGAATACAACCGCGCAGTCGCCTGCGAGGAATACGTCCGAGTGGGAAGTCGATTGAAGCGTTGGCGTAACCGTCGAACGGCCGCGATCCTCTGCAAGGCCGCTGCTGCCGACAACAGGGTTGCCTTTAACGCCGCCAGTCCAGATGATTGTATTCGATTCGATCGTATTGCCGTCCTTCAGGGATACAGCCGTTTTCGTTGCTTCCGTGATCGCTACGCCAGTGATGAACGTAACGCCGCGTTTCTCAAGGCTGGATACCGCGCGCTCGATCAACACTTTAGGGAAGATTGGCAATACGGCAGGGCCGGCTTCTACGCAGTACAACGAAATATCGTTGAAGTCGATGCCTTTGCTTTTGCAAACTTCAGGCAGCTTGTCAGCAAATTCGCCAACGAGCTCAACGCCAGTCAGACCGCCGCCGCCAACTACGATTGTAGCGTCAGCTTTGTTGCCGGATGCTTTGTAAGCGTCCAGACGAGCTTCAACATGCTTGCGGATACGGTTAGCATCAGCAACCGACTTCAGCACCATGCTGTTCTCTTCCAGTCCAGGAATTCCGAAGTAGTTCGTTTCGCTTCCGAGTGCAACAACAAGCGCATCGTAACCGATTACTTTGCCGCTTTCGAACTCAACGATTTTGTCGTCGGGTCTGATTTGCTTAACGGTGTCAACAACGATGTCAACGTTTTTGTCGCCAAGCAGCTTGTTAAGAGGGAGAGATACAGCATTCTCCTCAATAGTGCCGCCGGCAAGACGGTGAAGCTCCGTAATGATCTGATGAGTCGGGAAACGGTTGACAACGGTAATCGTTGCTTCCGATGCAGTCAGATGTTGGCGTGCTGTTAGAGCGGAAAGAAGACCACCGTAACCGCCGCCCAAAATAAGAATATGTTTAGACATGTCCATCCTCCATTCTTTGCTTATTTGTAATTAGTTTTTGCGCTCTGCCAATACGTTCAAGAAAGCTTGAGCGAAGCGAAGCGTTTTTTGAACTTCTGGATCTTTCAGCATTTTGAGCATAGCGAATAGACCGACTGTCGAAGAAGTGTCGACTTGCGAGCGCTCGCCAGCTTCGATAGCGGCTTGAGCGATGCCTTTGGCTTTCTCTTGTACCGGTTTCACGAATTCGCCGATACCTTGAGCGAAATCGTTGATCAATACTTTGTCAGTCGCGATGCCTTTAGCGAAGTCATAGGCAGTGGTCATTGCAGTGACCATTTCAGCTAGCTTAGGCAGGTTATCCACCAATACAGTCAGAGAGTTCTGTACCTCTGGCTGCATAAGCTGATCGAGCACGTCTAACGATTTTTTTTCTTCCGCGAGGCTTGCAGAAACCTCTTGTTGAGCAGATGGTTGTGACATTGGGGAACGTCCTCCTTTACATAGGAATGTAGGTGAGTCATGGGCTCGATGATGTCAAACGCCTCAGGTAAGGTGAGTAAGGCATGAGATTGTAACATTTTTCACATAGTAAAAGAGAAAAACTCCTTACAGGTGTGTTACAAAGTAAGTCTTACTTTGCCGACGACAAGCATCAGCGAATTTGACGAAGATCGGGCATTAACTCTTTACTTCTATTCTACATCCTTTATAGGAAAAATAAAAAGCAAATTTATTGAAAGTCGAAAAAAATGTCGAAATCGTAAATAAAAACAGCAAAAAGGTGGAAAAACGATCAAAAGTTTGGAGTCGCATGGAAAAGATCGATTGGGTCACACTAATCTCAGGCGTGTCGTACAATTACTTGGAGGAGATGTGTGCATGTTAAGAAAATCAGTTGTGATGACCCTATTATGTGCAGCGCTTATATTCGGAGCCGGTATACCGAGCATGAAAGCTCAAGCCGCGGAGAACAATCCAACTAAATGTCTGAGTCTGTCTGCTGCTACGCTGAAGCAGGAACTGAGAAAGCTGTGGATTGATCATGTTGTATGGACACGGTTGTATCTCGTTAGCACACTAGCTGGAGTTGGAGACCAGGAGCAAGTGCTGGCAAGATTGCTTCGGAATCAGAAGGATATCGGCGACGCTTTCAAGCCTTATTATGGCGAAGCTGCCGGTACGAAGTTAACGGAGCTGCTCACCGAGCATATCGTATTGGCAGGCAAGCTGCTGGATGCGCTGAAGAGCGGCAAGTCGGAGGAGGCGGCAGCGTACAACAAGCAGTGGTATAAGAATGCGGATGATATCGCGAAGTTTCTAAGCGCCGCCAATCCGAATTGGTCGTACAAGGAACTAAAAGACGATTTGGAAACCCATCTGAAGCTGATCACCGAAGATGTGTCGGCAAGAATGAACAAGGATTGGAATGCAAGCGTAGCAGCTTTCGATAATGGCGAGAATCATATGGCGATGTTCGGCGATAAGCTGGCGGCGGGAGTCGTGAAGCAATTCCCGGCGAAGTTCAAATAACGCGTAGTTGACGCTGCCCGGAACAATCGAGTATCCTCTGCTTACAAACTATAGCGCTGCCGTGAGGCAGCCGAAGAAGTTAGAGGAGCGTCATAAAGTTATGCAGCCTTTCACGCAACGGGTGATATCGATTATTCAACAAATTCCGGAAGGGCGCGTCATGACGTATGGTCAGGTAGCCGAGCTGGCGGGCAGCAGCCGGGGCGCGCGTCAAGTCGTTCGTATTCTTCATTCGATGAGCCGTGCGCATAACCTGCCATGGCATCGGGTCGTTAACGCCAAGGGCGAAGTGGCGATTCCGGATGACGAAGGACGTTTCCTGCAAATGATGAATTTACAGGAAGAGGGCGTTGAGGTGAGTGATATAGGCAGGATCGACCTCGCTCGTTACCGCCATTCGCCGCTTGCTTGAGAGGAAGAAGAACGATTCTAGCTAAGAGAAGGGCTGACTGCCGAAGGATTCGGACGGTCAGCCCTTTTTGTTTTGCAGGAGGCGCCAATCAGGGTTGACATCAGCTTTTGCATTGTATACAATTTAATTATACAAAATCGAGAAAATCGAAGGAGCGGATAAACATGTCTATCTATAATATCGATGTAAAGACGATCAAAGGGGAGGAGCAAACGCTCACGCCTTATAAAGGTCAAGTGCTGCTGATCGTGAACACGGCAACGAAGTGCGGTTTTGCTCCGCAATTCAAAGGGCTTCAGAAGCTCCATGACGATCACAAGGGGGAAGGCTTCGCCGTCCTTGGCTTCCCATGCTCGCAATTCAATAATCAAGAGCTGGCTAACGACGATGAGATCGCGCAGTCTTGCGAGATTAACTTCGGCGTGTCGTTCCCGCTGTACGCGAAGATCGATGTCAATGGCAGCAATGCGCATCCGCTGTTCCAGCATCTGACGAACGAGGCGCGCGGCGTGCTCGGATCGAAGCTGATCAAGTGGAATTTCACGAAGTTCCTCGTTGACCGTGACGGCAATGTCGTCAAGCGGTTCAGCCCGACCGATGACCCGGCTAAGATCGAGAGCCATATCCAGAAGCTGCTCGGCACGGCAACAAAAGTATAATCCGGATTTATTATGATGTTTTTCTCATAAAGTACCGATTTGAATCCTCGGTTTCGAACCTTTATGATGGTATAGACCATCTGGAAGGGAGAATTCATTATGACTAACGAAATGAAGCAAATTGACGTACGCAATTTTACCGTATCAACAGAAATTTTCTTTAAGCCGAACCTCGATATTTACTCGCAAATGATATATATCGTCTTAAGCTCCCGGACATCGGAGGCGTCTACATTGACGTTGTCCGAAGTATCCAGGAAAGGGCGTATGACGGTTAAGCAAGCGATTAAAGCGATGCAGTCGCTTGTCGATCAGCAGTTGATTCCACACAAGCTATTCCGTAAAATGATCGGCGAGTTCCAGGATGACCGTCTATCCTGGGCGGCCAAGGGCTTGCTCACTTACTGCAAGCAGCAACCGGATATTTCAATGCAGGAACTGCTTGCGCTATCCGACCAATCCGGCGAGGACGAGAACAGCATCCGCAAGGCGCTGCTCGAGCTGGAGCTGAACGGCTACTTAGAGGAATTTCCGGAGCTTAGAAAAATAGCAACATAAATAAACGTGCAAGTCGAAGGCATCCGTATGTAACGGGTGCTTTTTTGCATGTTAAGTGATTTACGGTTGGACCAATTATGCTATAATACGGCATTATTGCTCGGACAGATTGGAATACTATCATCAGAGCGGGGTGCTGTGCCATGAGAGAGGTTCTCCGGTTGATCGTCATGCGGGTGATGAACCTTAAATTTTTCACGAAAATTTTCATCTCGATTTCTATCGTTTCGGTAATCGGCGTATTCAGCATCGTCTATATTTATCAGCAATATTTTCAGAAAATCGTAACGGAAAACGAGATGGAGCGCGTGCAGCGTTCGATCAATCAGGCCGGCCTCAACCTGGACAACCAGTTGAACCGGGTCGTGCAGAACGTATACTACTTCTTTTATTATTCCGACAATGGCACGGAGCTAATAGGAGCAACGGATCGGAACAAGGTCGAGAATGCGCTGGAAGCGTTCCGGACGCAATATTCGAGCGAGCTGGAATCGGTGCTGCTCATGATCAAGGACAATCGGACCGGCGGCGAGGAAACGATGATTTACGATGAGAACCTGGATCGCGTACGCGACATCGATTATAAGGGGCAGGCATGGTACCGCCATTTCTTGAACAAGGATACGGAGCTGTGGTCAAGACCGACGAAGGAGCATCTGTTTTATCAGGACCGCTCCTATAAGACGATTTATTTGACGCTGGCCAGATACGACGACAACGGCAGGGACGGCATGCTGGTCGTGCGCCTGAACGGCAAGCTGTTCAGCGATGCCTTCCGCTTGCTGGCCGCCTCCGACCTGCTTATCGAACTCAAGGATGCGCAAGGGCATATCGTCTACTCTTCGTTTCCTGAAGACGCCGGTTCGAACAAGGCGGTGTATTTGAAAATGGACTCGAAGCTCAGCTATAGCGGCTTCGAGGTGCAGGCGTATATCAACCAGCAGGCGATTACGGGCAAAGTGCGGAAGATCCAGAACGTGCAGCCGTTTGTTATCGTCGTTATTTTGCTCATTACGCTGGTCATTTCGATCGTGCTCTCGCTTACGCTCGTTCAACCGATCAGGAAGCTGCTGCAGCTCATGAAGAAAGTGGAAATCGGCGATCTGGACGTGCGCTTCGCGACCAAATATACCGACGAGATCGGGCTGCTCGGCCGGAATTTCAATAAGATGTTAGCCAACCTATCGGAGATGATCGACAAGATGTACGTCGTCGAGATGGAGAAAATAAACGCGGAAATGAAGCAAAAGGACGCCACGCTGCTCGCGATGCAAAATCAGATCAACCCGCACTTTCTGTACAATACGCTTGAGGTTATTAATTGCCAGGCCATCATTAACGAGGTTCCCGCGATTAGCCGCATGAGCAAAGCGATGGCCGATTTCTTCCGCTATACGATCGACAATCCGAAGGCCGAGGTAGAACTGCGCGTGGAGATCGATCATGTGAAGACGTATTTGGAAATCCAGCATGAGCGGTATCCCGATATCGAGATCGATCTGGACGAGCTGGAGCCGTTCAACCGTTATCCGATCGTGAAGCTGACGCTGCAGCCCATCGTGGAGAACGCGTTCCATTACGCCTTCATCGGAGAAAGGGACTACTACTTGAAAATCTATGCCGAGGATATTCCGCAGAGCGACGCTTATGCGCTCTACATCGAGGATAACGGGCAAGGCATGGATGAAAACGCGATGGCGGCGTTAAATCTGCTGTTCGAGCAGAAGGAGACGGACGTGCCTGAAAATGATGCCAGCCGCAAACGAGGCATCGGCCTGTTGAACGTCCACAATCGGATTCGCCTGCGGTACGGGGAGCCGTTCGGATTGTCGATCGAGGAGTCGATGACGGGCGGCGTGACGGTTCGCATAGTGCTGCCGAAGGAGGGGAAAAGCTATGAGAGTGCTGATCGTTGACGACGAGGTCGTCATACGGAAAGGGATCGTGAAGCTGCTGGAGAACTTCGGCAGAACGATTACCGAAACGGACGAAGCAAGGAATGGCGAAGAGGCGCTTCAGCGGTTAATCGATAAGCGTCCCGATATGATCATAACGGACATTCAGATGCCGGTGATGAACGGATTGGAGCTCATCGCCCGCGTGCGGGAATCGAACCCGGAGCTCGAAATTATCGTCCTTAGCGGCTACGCCGAGTTCGAGTACGTGCAGCAGGCGCTGCGGTATCAGGTAACCGATTATTTGCTCAAGCCGGTAACGCAGGAGAGGCTCGACGAGGTCATCTCCAAAGTGCTGCTTAAGGATCCGTCCAAATGGACGGCGCGGATGAACGCGGAAAGCATACGCTTCATGAAGGAAACGGCAGCTGCCCTGATCAAGAATGTATTGGCCGAACATAAGGCGGAAGCGGATCGCCTCATCGACGATTGGAGCGCCTACTGCAAGTCGCAAGGCTACACGCTGCTCGAATTGAAGCGGATCATGGGGCATTTTCAGCTATTCTTCCGCTCGGAGCTGCTGCTCACGCTGAAGCAGGATGCAGGCGGGCAAATGATGGCGACGCCGCAGCCGGCCTCTACGGCCGAAGAGCTGTTCGAAGGCTGGAAGAGCTACGTAGCCGATGAGATTGCCCGCGTATCCGAGAGAAGGGCGCCTCGCAACAAGCGCGTCGTCGAAGAGGTGATGTCCCAAATCGATAGCCGTTACGGCGATGCCGCCCTGAACTTGCAGGCGCTTGCCGATCACAGCGGCGTCAGCTCCCCCTATTTAAGCAAAATATTCCGCGAAGTGATGAAGAAACCGATCACCCAATATATAAGCGAATACCGGTTGGAGAAGGCGCGCGAACGGTTGATGGGCGAGGATTCGGCTAAGATCAATCTCATCGCCGAGCAGTGCGGATTCAACGACTATCCGTATTTTTCGAAAATATTCAAAAAGTATTTCGGCGTCTCTCCGCTCGAATACAAGGAAAAAAATAGCTAATCTATGTGACGAACCTTCACACGAAGGTTTGTTTTTTGTTTATTTTTCGCATTTCAGTTTTGAAAAGACAAGACTCGGCGTCACAATACATTGTTGAAAACGCTTTACAGTCCTATTATTTGTTATATCAACACCGCAAGTGTCGGATGAATCCAAAATAGTGTGATGTTATCTGACACAAAACTCAGACAGAGGAGTGTCTATCAATGACAAAGAAGTGGTCTCAGTTAATCGTTGTCATGCTGCTCGTAGCCGTCCTATCGGCATGCGGAAGCAACAACGGCAATAACGCAGGCAAAGGCAATGCAGGCGGGGGAAATGCGGGCGGCGCCTCCGGCGGCGCAACGGATACGCTGGAAGCGTGGGGAGAAACGATCAAATCGCAATACGGAGGGCAGGAGCTGAACCTAGCATTCGCGAGCCATCCGTCCACGGAATCTTTCCAGAAGCTTACGGGCGACTTCGAGAAGCTTACCGGCATCAAGGTGAAATGGGAAGTGATGGAAGAAACGTATCTCAAAAACAAGCAGTTGCTTGATTACACGGGCAAAACCGGTACGTACGACGTGCTTATGGTCGACGGATTCTGGATGAGCGAATACGGCGCGAAAAAAGTGGTCGAGCCGATCGATTCCTATATCGCGGACAAAACGCTGACGCCGGACTGGTTCGACTACGAAGATATCGTACCGGCTTACCGCAACGGCATCAGCAAATACGACGGCAAGACGTACGGCATTCCGACGGCGGGCGAAACGCGCTTCATCGCTTACCGCAAAGATCTGTTCGAGAAATACGCCAAGCAGCCGCCGGTTACGATGGACGAATTCCTGGAGCTCGCGAAGTTCTTCAACGGCAAGGAAGACGGCTTGTACGGCGTGACGATGCGCGCGCAGCGCGGTACGCATGCGGCATCGGGTCTTATGACCGTCATGTACAACTTCGGCGGCGGATTCTTGAACCAACAGACGGGCGACGTTACGATGACCGATCCGAAGACGGTTCAAGCGATGCAATTTTACGTAGATTTGCTGAAGAACGCACCGAAGGACGTAGCGTCCTATACGCATGAAGAAGCGTTGTCCGCCTTCACGACGGGCAAAGCGGCCATGTGGCTGGATGCCACGGCGCTAGCGAAGCGGATTCTCGATCCGGCAAGCTCGCAAGTGTACGACAAAGTGGGCTTCGTGCCGACGCCGGAAGGTCCGGAAGGCAAAGCGAGCGCGCTTGCGGGCTGGAACATGTCGATCTCGGCGCTGTCCAAAAACAAGGAAGCAGCTTGGGCATTCATCGTGTACATGAACAGCAAGCAAAATGCGAAAGCGTACGTGGAAGGCGGCGGCGTGCCGGTACGCACATCCATCTACGAGGACGCCGAGCTCGTAGCGGCGGATCCTTCGTACCCGGTACAGCTTGCAGCGCTTAGCGATGCGAACGTACTGGTCGAGAAGGGCATTGCTTGGATTCCTCCGCACGAGAAGCTTGGTCAAATTCTTGACCGTGTCGGTTACTATGTGAGCGCGTCGATGTTCGGCGAAATTACCGTGCAGGAAGCGGCGGAGAAATCGCAAGCGGAGCTTGAGGATATTGTCGGCAAGTAAGGGTTAATGATCCGGGCCGCGCGGGAAGCGCGGCTTGGATAAGCTAAAGCAAAGAAGGTGACAACAGCTATGATTCGCTCCTATTTTGAGAAGAGGCCTCATCTCGTATATATTATGCCGGCTATGGTTATCCTCGGCGCGCTAACGTTTCTGCCTACGATCTTCCTGTATGTGCTGAGCGTTACGGATTACGAGCTGGGCTATTCCTCCTTCAACTTCGTCGGCTTGGATAACTTCATCCGGCTGTTCTCGGGACAAGACGCCGAGTTCTGGTATTCGGTGTCCATTAGTATCGGGTTCATGGTCATTACGACGGTTATCGAGCTGCTGCTCGGATTCTGGCTGGCCGTGCTGCTCGACCGAGAGTTCAAGCTCAAATTTCTAGTCTTCGCCTGCATGATCGTGCCGATCGCGATGACGCCCAGCATTACGGGGCAAGTATGGAAGCTGATGATGAATGCGGAGTACGGCGTTCTGAACTACTTCCTGCAGTTTGTCGGGGGCAAGGTGATCTGGCTGTCCGGCGAAAATGCATTCTGGTCGACGGTGCTCGTCGACGTCTGGCAGAACACGCCGTTCGTGGCGCTTATTATTTACGCAGGCATTCGATCGCTGCCTTCCGATCCGTACGAAGCGGCTGCGATCGACGGCGCCAACAACCTGCAAATTTTCCGCAACATTACGATGCCGCTGCTGTGGCCAATGATTTTGCTCGCCGTTATTTTCCGCGCGATCGATTCGCTTAAGACGTTCGACATCCCGTACTCCCTCACGCAGGGCGGACCGGGCAGCTCGACAGAGTTCTTAAGCCTTCATGTCTACAGGCTTGGATTTGCCGGAACGGGCTGGATCGGGCGATCGGCCGCCGTATCCGTCGTGCTTCTCATTCTGACTACGGTCATCAGCATGGTGCTCATCAAGATGTACCGGAAAGGGGTTGAAAACAAGGGATGAATCCGCTTGGAAACAAAAAACTCGGCCTCTCTACCGCCGCCATATTGGCAATCGTCTGTATCGTCTGTGTGTTTCCGCTCTTTTGGATGCTTATTATCAGCTTGAAAACAAAAACGCAAACGTACGACCCTAGTATTTGGTTTTTCTCACCGACCTTCGAAAACTATAAGCAAATCTTTGAAAATAGGCATGCGCTCGATTATTTGAAAAACAGTGCGATCGTCGTCGTTCTTACGACCTTGTTCTCGATCTTCATCGGCGGGATGGCCGCATACGGATTCGCCAGGTTCGAATTCAAGAAAAAGGAGAACCGCGCGTTCTGGGTGCTCAGCCTGCGGATGCTGCCACCGATGGCATCGGTCATTCCGATCTTCGTTATGGCGAGCATGCTGCGCATTTTGGACACGCATTTCGTGCTCATCATCTGTTATATGCTCTTCAATATTCCGTTTACGATCTGGATGATGCGAAGCTTCTTCGAGGAAATTCCTGTCGCGCTCGAGGAGGCGGCATTCGTGGACGGCGCTTCGCGCTTCCAGGTGTTCATGAAGGTTATTCTGCCACTCGCCACGCCGGGACTGATCGCCACCGCGATCTTCTGCATCATCAATTCGTGGAATGAATTCGTATTCGCGTTATTCCTGACGAGCTCGGATGCAAGCACGCTGCCGACGACCGTCACGCTGTTCCTGTCCGTAAGCGGCGTCGTGTGGGGGGAAATGTCGGCGATCGGGATCGTTACGATTTTGCCGGTGCTTTTGTTCGCCATGATCGTCCAGAAGTACATGATTCGCGGCTTAACCTTCGGCGGCGTGAAGTAAATGAACGAGATCGTTTTATTAATTTCTATTACTAACTAGAAAAGGCGATGACAATGATGACAACGATCAAAATGGGTATTGTAGGCGCAGGTACTTGGGGCGAGACGCATGCCTTTATTTATAACGATCATCCGCAAGCGGAAGTGACGGCTATATGCGATATGAACGAGGAGCGCGCCAAGGCGCTTGCCGCGAAGTTCAACATTCCGGAGTCGAACGTCTTTACGAGCCATAACGACATGCTGGGCAGCGGTCTCGTCGACGCGGTTGCGATCGTGACGCCGGACTTCGCCCATACGCGGATCGCGGTGGACTGCGCGAACGCGGGCAAACATTTTATTATCGAGAAGCCGCTTACGACAAGCCGCGAGGAAGCGCTTGAGATCATGGAAGCCGTGGAGAGAAACAATGTGCGCATGATGGTGGACCTGCACAGCAGGTGGAGTCCGCTGTTCGCGATTCCGAAGCAATCGATATTGGACGGCGATATTGGCGATCCTTACAGCGCGTATTACCGTTTGAACGATATTAAGTGGGTAGCGACCGACCTATTGCCATGGGCGGCGAAATCATCGATCCTCTGGTTCCTTGGCTATCATAGCGTAGATGTGCTGCGTTGGTTGTTCGATGACGAAGTGGAGCGCGTATACTCGGTATCCCGCGAAGGCGTCCTGAAGGACGAGGGCGTTGATACGGTCGACGTATACCAGACGATCCTTGAATTCCGCGGAGGCGGCATCGCCACGATGGAGAACGGTTGGATTACGCCGAACTCGAACCCCAACGTCAACGATATGAAGCTGAACATTACCGGCACGAAGGGCATGTTCAACATCGATCCGACGCACAGCCAGATGCTTGAGCGCTTCACGGAGACGAAGGCCGACCGTCCCGATCTGCTTGTCCGCCACTTTATCCACGGCAAGCCGAAAGGCTTCGCCTACGAAAGCATTCGCCATTTCGTCGACCAGTTGATTACGGGGGAGCCGTTCCTCGTAACGAAGGAAGACGCTTATAACACGACGATGGTCATTCTTGCGATTATGGAATCGGCGAAAACAAGAATGCCGGTTAAGGTTGTTTATTAGAAGGAATAGAAGGAGCTCTGTCTCTCGCTTATTGCGGGCGACGGAGCTTTTTTTGTTGAGGAGATGTCCTTCTTTCGTTTAAATTGCGTTTAAATGGGTAGGGTACAGTACGAAGAGAGATAGAGAAACAAGGGATAGAGGAGTGGTATGATAAATACTCAAAAAGGAAGTCTTAAGCGATTCATTCGCTTGTTAATGGATACGAACCCGCCCAAAGCGCTGTTGTCTATCGCGGTCGTGCTTAGCGTGCTGAATACGCTCGTCAGCTTGACGATCCCGTTGTTTACGAAAAACCTGGTGAACGGGTTCTCGTTCGGCTCCTTGAGCACGGGGCAAATGCTGGGGCTGGGAGCGGCGTTCGCCTTGCAGGTCGTGTGCGGCGGCATATCGGTGTACTTGCTGCATTATGGCGGCAACAAAATCGTGGCTGCTATCCGCGAACGGTTATGGGGCAAGCTGCTGAGGCTGCCTGTTCCGTATTACGACAGCAAGTCGTCGGGCGATACGGTCAGCCGTCTGACGAATGACACAGGTATCCTCAAAGGACTTATTACGGAGCATGTGACCGGATTTTTTACCGGCATATTATCGATTATCGGGTCACTTGCCATATTGTTCTACATGAATTGGCAGATGACGCTCGTCATGTTAGTTGTATTTCCGGTAGCAGCACTCATTATGATGCCGATCGGACGCCAAATGTATAAGGTGTCGAAGGAAACGCAGGCGGAGAACGCCAGCTTCACCTCGGTGGTGAACCGCGTCGTCTCGGAGATCCGACTCGTGAAGGCTTCGGGATCGGAGCCGGCTGAATACGAACACGGACGCAAAGGCATTCACAATCTGTTTGGATTGGGCCTTAAGGAAGCAAGAATGCAGGCGCTTATTTCACCTATCATCACTTTTATTATATTGATGCTGTTGGTCGGTTTGATCGGCTTCGGCGGCGTGCAAGTATCATCGGGCAAAATGACGGCAGGAGAGCTTGTCGCGTTCATTATGTATTTGTTCCAAATTATGCTGCCGATTACGCAGATTTCGCAGTTCTTCACGCAATTTCAGAAGGCGATGGGCGCGACGGAGAGTATCATCGGCATTCTCGAATCCGAGGAGGAAGAACAGAACAAAGGACAAATGCTGTCCGCTATGGATAAGTCGCTGCATGTGGAGGGCGTCTCGTTCGCCTACAAGCCCGAAGAGCCGATTCTGCGCGATGTCAGCATGACCATTGAGGCGGGCAAGGTGACGGCGATCGTCGGTCCGAGCGGCAGCGGCAAGACGACGCTGTTCTCGCTGTTGGAGAGGTTCTACAAGCCGTCGTCGGGTACCATTAAGCTCGGGGGCCAAGATATTTCTGGCGCATCGCTCCGCTTCTGGCGTCAGCAAATCGGGTATGTATCGCAGGAGAGCCCGATTATCGCGGGAACGATCAAGGATAATTTGTGCTACGGTCTCGAGCGTGAGGTTAGTCAGCAGGAATTGGAGCATGCGGCGAGAATGGCTTATGCGGATGGATTCATTGGCGATCTGCCCGACGGCTACGCAACGGAGGTTGGGGAGCGCGGCATTAAGCTGTCCGGGGGACAACGCCAACGCATTGCGATCGCCCGCGCATTGCTGCGAGATCCGCAAATCTTAATGCTGGATGAGGCGACGTCGAATCTCGACAGCAAGTCGGAGGAGGTCGTGCAGCAAGCGCTGAAAAACCTGATGGCCGGCCGGACGACCGTTGTCATTGCGCACCGGCTTTCTACGGTAGTGGATGCCGATTCCATCGTTTTTCTGGAGAAAGGTGAAATTACGGGAATCGGTTCTCATGAGCAGCTGTACCGGACTCATCGTCTATACAAGGAATTCGCGGACGGTCAGTTGCGAATGAACAAATCCGCTTAAACACTCTTGGGAAAGAAGCGGCAGAGGAGAGAAGGACGAATGAGCTATATATTGGTCGTGGATGATGACCCCCATATTAGAGAGCTTGTCAGCGTTATTTTGCGGAAGGAAGGCTATAGCGTACAGGAAGCGTCGGATGGCCGGGAGGCGCTCGCGACGATGGAGAAAGCTGCCGCCGATATGGTCGTGCTTGACGTCATGATGCCGAACATGGACGGCTGGGAATTGTGTAAGGAGCTGCGTGACACTTATGATATACCGCTGCTTATGCTGACGGCTAAGGGAGAAATGGGCGACAAGGTGCGCGGATTTAACATTGGTACGGACGACTACCTTGTGAAGCCGTTCGATCCCGCGGAACTGGCCGTTCGCGTCCGGGCGCTGCTCAAGCGCTATCGGATTGCGCTGTCCCAGCAGGTGACGGCCGGCGAGCTTCAATTGGATCGGCATAGCTTCGCAGCTGCGGTGAATGGCGAGCCGGTGACGCTGCCGCCGAAGGAATTCGAGCTGTTGTTCATGCTGATCAGCAATATGGGGCGGACGCTGCCGCGGGGGCAGCTTATCGAAGCGATCTGGGGCTATGACTTCGAAGGCAATGAACGCACGCTCGATGTGCATGTGAACCGGCTTCGCGAACGATTCGCGGCTTGGGAAGTATCGGTGAAGATCAGCACGATTCGCGGGCTCGGCTACCGGTTGGAGGTGCAGCGATGAAGCGCAAGCTGTCGAAGTTGCAGATCACGCTGCGAAGGACGGGTGCGGTCTCCGTTCTGCTCGTATTTTGCGGCAGCATGTTCTCGCTCGCGTATATGCTCTCTCGATGGTTTTATCGAACTCATCATGTATCATGGTCTGACTACATCCTCCAACTCATCAATTGGGGGCTTGGTCTTCTGTTTATTGTCGTCATGTGGATGATTATCGGAATACTGGTGCTTCCGAAGCAACGCAAAGTGTGGAACGAGATGCTGGATGCGCTGCGCCGAATCGCCAAAGGCGACTTCAATGTCGTTGTCGACGAGGAAGGGAGATATGACGGGCAGATCGGCCACATTGCTCAATCCATTAACGAGATGACGCAGGAGCTAAAGCAGGTGGAACGGCTTAGACAGGAGTTCATCTCCAACGTGTCGCATGAAATTCAGTCGCCGTTAACGTCGATCAGAGGGTTCGCGAGCACGCTGCAACGAGCGGACTTGACGGTAGAGGAGAGAATGCGCTACTCGGCGATTATCGAGAAGGAGACGACGAGGCTGTCCAAACTTAGCGACAACCTGCTCAAGCTTACTTCCCTGGAAGCCGACGAACAGCATCTTGAGCTCCGGACGTTCAGGTTGGATACCCAGCTGGAGACGATTGTGCTCGCCTGTGAGCCGCAATGGCTGGAGAAAGAACTAGAGCTTGACTTGGCGCTTGCCGAGGCCGAGATCGTAGCAAATGAGGAGCTGTTAAGCCAGGTATGGGTGAATCTCATTCATAACGCAATCAAGTTTACTCCCGCCCGCGGCAGCATCAAGCTGACGCTTGAGCAGACGCAAGAGCACGCAATCGTATGCATTGCCGATACAGGAATAGGTATGACGGATGAAGATCGGAAGCGGGTGTTCGAGAGATTCTATAAGGGTGACAAGCAGCGGACGAGAACGATTGAAGGCAGCGGGCTTGGGCTGTCCATCGTGCAGAAAATTATCGACTTGCATCAAGGCAGCATAACAGTGGAGAGCCGCTTGAACGAAGGCTCGATCTTCGAAGTCAGACTGCCGCGCAAAGCGGAGTAGGCTCATATTGAAATCGCTGGAGCTTCATCCGCGCGGATGAAGCTTCTTTGACGTGAGATTGTCCTTAAAAAATTAAAAAAATGAATAAAAATGTGTCGAATGATGCCTGTGGCCTTACTCGACATCCGATATAAAAGGTATGGTATAAGTGTGACAAGCATGCGGGTACAAGCCCGGCACAGGAGCGATGACGAGATGGAAGAGAAGAAGAGGGTCAATTTTTTGAAACGAAACGTATCATTGAAATGGAAGCTGCCGATTTACATTTCATTGCTGGTGGCAGTTGTCTTCGCTGGCACGGCGACGATGATTTATCAGAGCAATTCGGATCTGCTGTTCAAAGAAAGCAAAGAGTCTTTGTTGATCAGCGGAACGCTGATCGGCGAGAACTTATGGTCTTCTGTATTGTCAGAAAGACAGAGCGTGGCATTGGCTGCAGATCACACTACATTTAAGTCGTTGTTGACGATCAGAAACGCTGGACAGATGACGGACGATCAATTTTTCTCGCCGAGCAATGAGCTGTTGACGCAATCCAACGGTATATTGAAATCGGGTCTCGAAAAAACAAAGGGCTTTCAATCCTTTCAACTTATAGATGCGAATGGGATTATTGTGGCTTCGTCATCCGAGAGCGATGTCGGAGGCGATCGGACGGACCGGGAATATTTTCAGGAGACGATAAAAGGCAAATCGTTTATTAGCGATGCGATCATTTCCAAAAGCACCGGGAAACTGGTTATTCCTTTTACAGAGCCAATTATTAGTGAGAAGGGACTTGTAATGGGTGTTTTCAACGGGACGATTGACGCATCGTTTTTTGTTGAAAAGCTGGAGCGCGTGAAGACGGAGGGAAGCCTATCTATATTAAGCCGCTCGGGCATAGTGATATACGACAATGTGAATCCCGACAGCGTGGGTCAGAAATTGAACTCGCCGGGTCTTGACGAATGGTTGAAAGAAAGGGCGGCGGGATCCCCCATTCAAGGAAACGCAGAAAGCGGGAACGGTATCATAAGCTTCACGAAAATTCCTGATGCCGACTTCGTCATCACTTTGACTGAATCCTATGAACATATTAACGAGCCTGTCAGAGAAATGATGACAGACTTGATTGTCGTGACCTTGGCGGCCATCCTTCTCGCTATTGCAGTGGGCATCTTTATTTCTCGCGGCATGACGAGACCGCTTATTAATCTGTCAAAGCTGTTCAAGCAAATGGCGGCCGGCGATTTGACGGTAAGGGATGACGCGAAATACAAGAGCGAATTCAAGGATCTTGCGGACAGTTTTAATATGATGGTTCTTAACAGCAAGGAATTGATAGGCAGCATGAACCAGTCCATCGGGATCATGAAGGTAAGCACCAATGAGCTGGATACTTCTGCGAAGCAAACGGCCGTTTCGATTACCGAAACAACAACAACGAGCGTAGAGATCGCAAGGGCAATGGAAACGCAATCGAAAGACACCGAGCAAATCGTAGACAAATTCCACGGCTTCGGAGAAAGCTTTGTTTCGCTGCGGGAGAAAACGGATTTGATTAAAGGGGAAGCCGAAAAAATCGTAGACATTTTCCATCAAAGCCGCGAAGTTATTGAGAACCTGATTCGAGTGAAAGAGCAAAACGAGCATGAGGTTCAAAAAATTTCGGAAATCACAGCTAAGTTGCAGCACAGCTCCACCAACATTAGCCAAATTACGGGGGCGATCAAGGATATTGCGGGCCAAACGAACTTGCTTGCTTTGAACGCCTCTATTGAAGCGGCCAGAGCGGGCGAGCATGGGCGGGGCTTTTCCGTGGTCGCGGCGGAAATTCGTAAGCTAGCCGAGCAAAGCACGAAGCAGTCTCAGGAAATTAACGAGATTATCGGGCAGAACCTTGGCTTCGTTCAAGAAAACAATGCCAGCGTATTGGAAATTCGAAATGTTTCCGCTCTGCAAGAGCAATATGTAGAAGAAACGAAGGACGCTTTCCAAGCCATCTTCGAGAACGTGTCGCATATCGCGGATGAAATCCATGAAATGTCCGGCCGCGTCGTGGAAATGGAACGCGACAAGGACGACGTCATGGAGTCAGCTCAGAGCTTGTCGGCAACGGGAGAGGAAGTATCGGCTTCCGTAGAAGAGGTCACGGCTACGATGCAAGAGCAATCCGCAATGGCCCAGCAGCTTGCCGGAATGGTTGAAACAATCGACTCCCTTACCAAAGATTTGGCGGAGGCTGCATCGAAATTCAAGGTTAATTAGGCAGGAGTGAGGCGGGGTGAGCTCTACGTTCTATAGTACGTTCATGACTATTGTTGCGGGAGTTGTGCTGATTGGACTCGTCTCGATCGTCTACAGAAGCTGGCGCAACGGCATATCGCCGATGCCCTCTTCGGCGCAGGCCCGCAGAGCCGTGTCTACAGTGATTGGCCGAATGAACGAACCGGTGAGAGTCATCGAAGCTGGTTCCGGTTGGGGGCATCTTGCGCTGCATATCGCAGAGAGGTGCAAAGGGAGCATGGTCGAAGGCGTTGAAAATGCTTCGCTCCCGTTATGGACTTCGCAACTGGCCAGATTTGCATTATGGCGGAGCAACGTCATCTTCCGCAGAGGAGACATCTACAAGGAAGCGTACGAGCAAGCTGATGTCATCGTCTGCTACCTCTACCCCGGTGCTATGAAGCGGTTAAGCGGTATTTTCAAAGAGAGGGCTAAGCCGGGAGCGCGTATTATTAGCGTATGTTTTGCTTTGCCGGATTGGCAACCGAACGGGGTTATCGTATGCAGCGATGTTTACCGCACGCCCGTATACCTTTACGATGTGCCTAATCGAATATCGGAGTAGGGTGGAATAGAGGTTGTCCCACAAGCCATTGTATATGGCTGGGGCGGCCTCTTTGCGTTTTCTGAGTTTGTTGTTTATGTGATATTTTGATGATGAGCAACATGTTGGAAGGCGATTATCGGACATAAACCTAACATAACAATGCCGTTTTGGATACAGTGAACAAACAATTTTCGCATATTTGGCTACTCTGAATATTGTTTCAGGCAAATTACGATGCTAATATGTTACTTAACTTAACACGTAATCAATAATCGATCTGATTGAATAGATGCCGATAACGATTAGCGCAAAGGAGAGGGACGTATGGCGGGAACAGCGGAGAAGCAACTGGTAGCCTTCGAGCATGTGAGCAAAATGTTTAGTACCGGAACGTTAGCGCTCAACGACATTCATTTTACGATTCAAGAGGGAGAGTTCGTCAGCTTTCTAGGGCCATCAGGCTGCGGCAAGTCGACGGCACTCCGGATGGTAGCGGGTCTGGTGGAGCCAACGACGGGCCAGGTGACGGTGAATGGTAAATCGCCTAAGCAGCTCGTTCGCGAATCGAATGACATCGCCTTCGTTTTCCAGGACGCTAATCTGCTCCCATGGCGCACTGTGCTGGACAATGTTGTACTGCCGATGGAGCTTCGGGGCGGAAGCCGCAAGGAGAACAAGGAAACGGCGCTTCATGTGCTGGAGATGGTCGGCTTGAAGGATCATATCAAGGCTCACCCGAGGCAGTTGTCGGGCGGCATGAAGATGCGCGTGTCGATTGCCAGGGCGCTGGCTGCAAAGCCGAAGCTTCTGCTGATGGACGAACCGTTCGCTGCGCTCGACGAGATAACGCGTCAGTCGCTCCAAATGGAGCTGCTCGATATTTGGCAGAAAGAGAAGATGACCGTGCTGTTCGTTACGCACAATGTCTATGAAGCGGTATTCCTATCCTCCAAGATCGTCGTCATGTCGGCCCGTCCGGGAAGAGTGTCGTCCATTATCGATGTAGACCTTACTTATCCGCGCGAGCTTGGAATGAGAACGACACCGAAGTTTTCCGAATATGTGGACTTGGCATCGAGCCATCTGGAGCATGGGGCAGACCGAAGGGAGCTGGGATAATGTCGATCTCAAGTGTCGAAACGGCTGGCAAGGCCATTGTTCCCGTGGGGGAGATGGTAAAGAAGAATCAAGGCTGGCATCGCTTCAAGCACTATTATCTCGGCCCGATTATCGCATTTATCGTGTTCATTACGTTATGGGAGATTATCCCGTCGATGCTGGGGCTGAAGCATTTCATCTTCCCTAAGCCATCGGATGTGTATAAAGCTGCTATAGAGGACTGGAGTATTCTGACTGCGGCTATTCAAATTACGGTTGTCGAATCTCTAATCGGATTTGCGGTTAGCGCGGTCATAGGCATCCTATTATCCGTACTGCTCGCCAGCTCCAAGATTATGGAACGAAGCATTTACCCGTATGCGATTATTTTGCAGACGATTCCCGTTGTCGCGGTCGCGCCGATTGTCGTCATCTGGTTCGGAGCGGGGTACAAATCCATTGTCGTCATTTCGTTCTTGATCGGCTTCTTCCCTATCATCTCTAACACGCTTATGGGTCTGAACTCGGTAGACAAGAACATGGATGAGCTATTCACGCTATACAACGCTTCCAAGTGGAAGAAAATGCTGAAGCTGCGCATTCCGGCTGCAATGCCTTACATTATGGCTGGTCTAAAAATCTCCTGCACGCTGTCGATCGTAGGCGCCATTGTTGGTGAATACGTCGCGGGTATTGGCGGAGGGAAGGGCGGTCTCGGATATGCGATCACGGTCGCTGCCATTCAAGTGAAGACGCCATTTCTATTCGCATGCGGTATTGCTGCCGCCATTCTAGGTATTGGGTTTTATCTAATAGTCAGCATTTTTGCCAAGTGGGTATTGGGATCATGGCATGAGTCGGCTATGAAGGTTGAAAAATAAATAGATATAGGCGGAGGAGAGAGAACATGCAACATTTCAAAAAGGGTAAAGTACTTATTTTGTGTCTATTGGTGGCGGTATTCGTAGCGGCTTGCGGCGGCGGAGGCAACAACAACGAACCGACGAACGCTCCTGCGGCAACGGACGGAGCAACAAACGGAGCAGCTACGGATGCACCGGCTGCAACAGATGTACCTGTGGAGAAAGTGAAGCTTGTCCTCAACTGGTTCCCGAAAGCACAGCATGGCGGCGTATATGCGGCGCAAGAGAAAGGTATCTTCAAGGACAACGCGCTTGACGTTACAATCGAACCGGGCGGCCCGCAAGTATCGGCGATTCAGATCGTCGCTTCCGGCGCAGCGGATTTCGGTCTTGTGCATGCCGACCAAATGGTTATCGCTAGAAACCAAGGCATCGAGCTGGTGGGCGTAGCAGCGGCGCTGCAAGGCAGCCCGCAAGCGCTTATGTTCCATGAGAATGCGGACATCCAGTCGTTCGATGACCTCGCAGGCCGCTCGGTCTACATTCAGCCTGGTATTACATACTGGGACTTCCTCAAGAGCAAGTTTGATCTGAGCAAAGCGAAGGAAGTTGCATATAACGGGCAGCATGTTAACTTCATTGCCGATAAGGAATCGGTAAGTCAAGCGTTCGTCACTTCCGAGCCGTATTTCCTTGAGAAGGAAGGCGTGAAGACGAAGACGATTCTGATCTCCGAAGCGGGTTATGACCCGTACAACATCGTATTGTTCGTAACGAAAGACTACTTGGAGAAAAACAAAGAGACGGTTGCGCGTTTCGTCAAAGCGTTCTCCGAGGGCTGGATGTCCTATAAGGATTCCGCGGCGGAAATCAACGAAGTCATTCATGCGGCGAACCCGAACATCGAGCTTGACGCGCTGAACTTCGAAGGCGAAGCGCAAACGAGCTTCGTATACGGCGGCGATGCTGCCGAGCATGGCTTCGGCTACATGACCGAAGAGCGTTGGACGACACTGATCACGCAGCTCGCGGATCTCGGCTTGCTGAAAGAGAAGTTCGATGCGAAAGAAATCTTTACGACAGAGTTCTTGCCAGCGAAATAAGAGGCAGAGCTATAGAAGACCGGTTCGCGTATGCGACCGGTCTTCTTGTTGTTTCTATGAGGAAATTACAAATGAACTGGAATTTCTCCCGTTATTGCGGCGCTCCACGTTCATTTTGATCAAATAGATGGAATTACTCCCGCTAATGTACCCAATTCTCGGTTTGATGTGTATTACTGATGAAATGAACTGGAGAAATTCCTGTTATTCTAAATTCTTGGGATCATGCTCAATAATTAACAGGAGAAAATCCCTTTATTTCATAAGCGAACTTGGACGTCCCGCAGGTTGAACACCGGCAATGACGTTCAAGATATCAAGCTCGCGGTTGCTGCGCCCGGCGTAACAATAGAACCCTTCGGATTGACAGAGGACCGCATAACGCAAAATACGAATTTTGTTCATAAAAGGGAATCCGCCAGGCTGATCGACATAGTCAACAGATAATACGCGCTTGCCTGCGTCTGCTATTTGACGGATATAAGCTAAGCGGTAATCGGTTTCGTCTTGTTTTTGCCGCTTCGTCTCGTTGAACCATAGGTCTTCGATGCCGATGCCGTCGATTGCGGACATATATTGACCGTCCTCATCGTACTTAATGATTCCTTCCCCGTTCTGGGGGAAAATCTGAAACGATTCGTTTTTGCCTCTAGCATACTCGGCAATTCGTTGTACGAAGGCGATCATGCGACTCGCTGAATCTTCTTCATCGATAGGATCGCCTTCACGCTTCTCTTCGAGCCCCTCGCCATAGCTCTCAGCTTGGCCCCAATAATAATAGGCGTCAACAATGTCCATATATAAGCCGTCGAATCCGGCCTCGATAATAGCGTCAAGACGTGGGCGTATGATGTTGTTCCACCATGCCTCATCCCAATAGCGAACTTTGACGCTTTCCGGCCAATTCGGGTTGGCTACTGTGCCCATCCACGCCGGGGCTTCCTTCTCGATGCGGAGTGCGCCGTCACGGAATTGTCCCCACTCGTCCTGCCAATAGGTACGGAAGTAGGACGCTTCGCCGATGCTTAAGTAAGCAAGCGGGGAGACACCGGCAGTCTTAAGAGCTTCAATCCGCTCTTTGCTGTAGCTCGTCTCATCTGTCCCGTCCTCGGTCGGATCGATGACAGCAAGGGAATAGCCGCTGTCGGCCGCTTGCTCAGGCACAAAATTTTGCAGCTGATACAGCCACGTCTGGCGCTCTTCAGCTCGTTCTTCGTAACGTCCCTCCAATGACTTGGTGTTAAAGAATAAATAGAGGAATACGGATGCTGTGCCCAGGACGACGACGGTGAGACCGATTAGCCAATAGCGCATAGTCGTATTAACCCGCCGCGATGAGCTTCTGCTGCAAGCTCTCTTCGTCGATCTGAATGTCTAGCCGCCTCAGCGCAAGCAGTATGGCGCCTGCGACAGGGGGGAGAGACGGCTCAGTGACGGAATAGCTCCGATTTCGCCCTAATGTGAGCTTCGCCGCAAGCGTACGGAGGAAGTACGGGCTGTTGGCAACGCTGCCTATGAAGGAGACCGGAATGGTTTCCGACTCGAAGGAGCGGGCGAGCAGCTCGATGCCGACAACCATTTGCTCGATTGAGCGATCGCACACACGAACGGCAAGAGGTGCGCCTTCTTCCGCCGCGGAAGTGATGCAGGGAGCGAATTGGCCGAATCTGCGATTTCTCTCTCTGGCGTCTTCTTCGAAGCCGCTGCGGGCAAGCGATGCGAGCTCATCCAGCGTAGAGCAATTCCAATGGTTAAGCATGGCGGTTATAAGCTCGCCGTCTGATGCGTCCGTACGTCCTGCCAGCGCTTCATACACGGCGTCATAAGCGATGAAGCGTGCTGCACTTGCCGCATAATGATGAAAGTTATAATTGCTAATGGCTTGTCCACTCTCGGTAATGGCCAATATGTTCGATCCTGTGCCTGCAATTGCGACAATGCCCGGCCTCGCCATAAGCGCTCCATAGTGAGCGGCTACCGTATCATTGACATGCCACTTAGGGCAGTCTAGACCGGGCACGTCGGTCAACTGCTCCACCCATTCCAAATCAGCAGGGGAGTCATAGCCCGCAATGCCCGCGGCAACACCGCGAACCTGATGCAGCTCGGCGCCTGCTTCCGCAAGGGCCGAGACAATCGCTTGCCGGACGTTCGTTGCCGCAGCCAAATCTTTGTGGAACGAGGCCGCGCCATTGACAACAATTGATGCTCTTACATTTCCTGATAGATCAGCCACTGCTACGCGAGTGTAAGTCCCGCCGCCATCAATGCCAATGACTACTTCCTTCATTGCCGTCATTCCATCAGCTCCATTCTTTCTGTTCATTTCGTTAATGACTAGTTTAGCAGATTGCGGAATGGTTTGTCCTTCTACCCTATGACATCGCGCAGCCCGTCCCAAAATACTTTAATAGCGAAATAGAGAAACAAAATAGCGGAGACAAAGGACAGCACTCTCACGATCTTTTCCTTGAAAAAAGCGCCGGACAAGCTGCTCGCGAGTGCTACGCCAAGCGACCAAAGAAGTCCAGCCGTAAAAAATCCAGCTATGAATACGAGCAATGCGCTGCGGTCCGACAGATTGAATGTGGCGAGCAGCGTTCCTGCCGCGAATGCGAACCAAGCAATGACGGTAGGCGAGGAGACGGCAAGACCCGCACCGGCAAGCCAGTCACGAAACAGCGGCCGTTCGGCTGCTATAACTGCGTCTATAGGAAGCTCGCGCGGTCGCCATGTCTCGCGGAACATTTTGTAAGTAAAGTAGAACAGCACGCCGGATCCGATAATCCAAAACAGCCATTTGATGACTGCAATCTCAAATATGACGCTCACACCGAGCAGTGCTAGTGACAAGTAGAATAAATCCCCGAAGCAGGAGCCGAACCCAATCATGAACGATGGTTTGAAGCCACGCTCCATCCCCGTCTTAATAATTGCGACATTTACGATACCTAAATCGAAGCAAAGCGATAACGAGAACAAGAAACCTTGAACAAACGGAAGCCATAATTCCACCCTTACATCTATCCTCTCTTTCTTTATTTTACACGCCTGCATTTCCGGCTGCATAGCATGACAATCTATCAATCTATGATTGGCAATAAGCCTCTTTCATCTACTCTCTTTCCTTTGCCCATTCAATCTCTTTCAGGGTCGCATATGATAAGCAAATAATTGCGAAATGGAGTTGAGAGCGATGTCGCTTGTTCAAACTGGACAGTCGCGGAATGAACGTAACCCCCGGATCGACGTGCTTATTCCCGCGATCGAGAAAGATTTGGAGACACTGCCCTTCGTCATCGATGCTGTTCGCAAGCAGTCGGTTAATGCGATTAGCAATATCTATATCGTTTCTCCGCGCAAGGGGTCGATCATGGAGCTGTGCCGCAAGAAGGGCTGCATATTCGTCGACGAGAAGACAGTGCTTCCTATTACAAAAAACGATATTCAATACCATTCTGCCAAGTGGGAACGCGCAGGCTGGCTCTATCAGCAGTTGCTAAAGCTAAGCGGCGATCGCATTTGCAAGGAAGATTTCTTCCTCGTCATAGATGCAGATACGGTTCTTATTCGTCGCCATAACTTCCGGAACGGCGGGAAAACCGTGCTGTATTGCCGGAATTGGAGCCAAGACGAATATTTCAATTCGTATCGCAGGTTAATGAAGCAGCGGGTAACGGCCAAGCGATCCTTCGTGACGCATTATATGCTGTTCGAACGGACTAAGCTGGCCGAGATGAAGCGATACATGGAGAAGCTGCACGGCAAGAAGTGGTACCAAGCTATTCTAGACAGCGTCGATAGGAAGAGGCAGTTCGGTTTCTCAGAGTACGAGACGTACGGCAATTATTTGTACACCCGCTATCGGGATAGGCTTGTTCTGACAACGAACCGCAATAAGGGGCTTCAAATGAGTGTTCGGCGCATGTCGCAACAAAAATGGACCGAGATGAGCGACAAATACCGTTCTTTATCATTCCACAAGCGCGAAGTTTACAAACGAAAATGAAAGGCGGCCGCATCGTGTCGAAACTTACGGTTGTATGGGAAGGGCCGATAGGCAGGAAGAGTGGAACGGGCATAGCGAGCAGAGAATACGTACATGCGCTTAGAAGGCAGGGAGTTAACGTCAAGGTGGGAGCTGCCAAACATCGCAAAGTTTTGCCAGATGGCGCTCACAGACCATTGATTTATCACCATACCGCGGACACGATCCAATTCGGCAAGCTTAGGCCTTATTATAAACCGATTATATTGAACACCGTTTGGGAGACGACTAGAATACCGAAGCGATGGCGTGCTAACATCAACAAGTTTGACGCGGTGTTCATTCCTTCGCTGCAGAATAAGAGAGCGCTGCGGGCAAGCGGAGTGAAGGTTCCGATCTATGTTGTGCCGCATGGCGTGCATACGAAGAAGTATCGTCCGGGAGCTAAGAAGCTTTCTCTTAGCGAGGCCAAGGGTCGATTCGTGTTCGTATCGGTATTCGGCTTCCAGCATCGCAAAAACCCCGAGGCTTTGCTCAGAGCTTACTGGGAGCAGTTCTCGGCCAAAGATAAAGTGCTGCTCGTTATTAAAACCAGCGGATATAGCAGCAGCGAAACCGAGCAGTGGATCAAGAATAAGATTTCCAGCTATAAGAAGAAGCTTGGCATAGTTAAGCAAACAGCGCCGATTGTGGTTATTGCACGTCATATAAGCGAGCGGCAGGTTGCTGGCATCTATACGCTCGGGGATGCCTTCGTGCTGCCGACTCGCGGGGAAGGCGTCGGACTGCCGTTTCTTGAAGCATTGGCAAGCGGTACGCCGGTTATCGCCACGGGATGGGGCGGTCATATGGATTTTCTTTCGAAGCGCAATTCCTTCTTGGTCAATTATAAACTCGTTAACCCTTCCTCTAAGATGAACGGCAAACATGCCATTTCGCGCTCGTTCCGCCATTTGTTCGCAGAGAGCGGGCAGCAATGGGCGGAGGCGGACATCGGAAGCTTGAAGCGGCAGATGAAATACGCTTACGATCATCCATGGCTATGCAAGCAGAAGGGACAGCAAGGATTGCGTGATGTACGGAAGATGACTTGGGGAAGCTCGGGCGCGGCGATGAAGCGGGCAGTCAATCAAATAGTAGGCAGAGGATCGGGAATAGAATCGGGAATAAAGCTGCAATAAGGAGGAATGAAAGATGCGAGTGGTGCTTTTGTCGGGGGGTTCAGGAAAGCGGCTATGGCCGATGTCCAACGATGTACGGTCCAAAATCTATTTACGGCTTCTGCCTGACGGAGCCGGCGGCATGGAGTCCATGATCCAGCGTATAAGCAAGCAGTTGGAAGCGGCGGGACTGCTGCAATCGGCTTATATTATGACCCATAAGAGCCAAGCGGAAATAACCAAAAACCATATCGGCAACCGTATCCCGCTGCTGACCGAATCCTATAAGCGCGGTACGTTCACGGCAATCGCGCTGGCCGCCAGCTACTTTCATTCCGAATTAGGCGTACCGCTGGACGAGACGATCTGTGTCATTCCTGCCGACGCCTATGTAGAAGCGGACTTCTTCGCCACCTTGCGCCAAATGCCGGCCGCTCTTGCTGCGTCGGGTGCCGATCTGGCGCTGATCGGCACGCCGCCAACCTATCCAAGCCAGCAATATGGCTACATTGTACCGAAGAAGGGGGGCGACGAGAGCGGATATATTCCAATTGAGCAGTTCGTCGAGAAGCCGGATCAGCGGCTGGCGAAGCGGCTAATCCGCAAGCGGGCCATGTGGAATTGCGGTGTATTCGCGTTCTCGCTGCAGTTCATGCTGGATGCCTTGCGAGAGAGGAACTTTCCTACGCAATATAAGGATTGGAACGCCCTCTATGAAGGACTGCCGGAAATCAGCTTCGACCATGAAATTGTCGAGAAGACTGCTCGCGCTATCGTATTGCCTTATGCCGGAATTTGGGACGACCTAGGGAATTGGAACACGCTAACCGGCCATATGGGAAGCGCCATAGTCGGACTCGGCGATATAACGGACAGCAGAGAGCACACCCATTTGATCAACGAGCTATCGAGTCCAATCCATATTATCGACGTACCGAATATTATAGTAGCCGCCAGCGCAGACGGTATTCTAGTCGCCCGCAAAGACAAGTCGAGCCTGATCAAGGAGAAGCTCGGAACGGCTCTTCCCTATCCGATGTATGAAGAGAAGATGTGGGGGAAAATGAGCGTTCTGCATCATGCGAGAGGCGAGCGGGGAGAAGTCGTCACGAGGAAGCTGGAGATCGAGGCAGATCGGCATACCGCGTATATGATGCATATAAAGCGGACGAAGGTATGGACCGTGGCGTCGGGTGAAGGCTCGTTCCTGTGCAACGGCGAGCTGCGGCGAATCGAAGCGGGGGATGTGCTTCATATAGCAAGCGGCACCAGATATGGGGCGAAGGCTTTAAGGACGCTTGTCATTATAGAGAACGACATCGGAGGAAGCTTGCTTAAAGAAGACGAAGTAAGCTTAGCTGAGACCTGGGAAAGCGCGCTGAGCTATGAGGGCTTGGGGCGGTCAGAGGCATAATTTGGACTTATGGCCGTCATTTATTATATGATTGATAATAGACTCGCTGCCTGGCGTCAGCCCGGCAGATTTCTCTATAAGAGGTGAGCTGTTATCTTTATCTTTATTATCGAATTAATCGTTGTTATAACCGTATTCACATACCTGCTGCTTAACTTCTATCCGGCCTTCGGCGGCAAGCTGACGAAGGAACGGAAGGAAGCGTTAAGCGCATCCGATCAGTATGAGAACGGCAAATTTATTAATGCAATTGCTACTTCTATGAATATGAGTTTCAAAGAGCAGGTGAAGGTAGCCTTTCAATTTATGAGGGGTAATCCGAAGAGCCGTCCAAGCAAGCCTGTTAAGGTAGAGACGTTGAACGCCGCTCGGCTGCAGAAGGCGAAGCGCCCGGCGATTACTTGGCTTGGCCATTCCGCGCTGCTGCTGGAGATGGATGGAAAGACCGTTCTGATCGATCCGATGCTCGGCAATGCGCCTTCGCCTTTTCCGATAATCGGAGGGAAACGCTTCAGCAAGCAGCTTCCGATCGATATTGAGCAGCTTCCGACCATTGATGCGGTGCTTATTTCCCATGATCACTACGATCATCTTGATTATGGCTCTATCATGAAGCTGAAAGACAAGGTTAAAAAGTTTTTCGTGCCGCTGGGCGTTGGTCCGCATCTGCTGCGCTGGGGCGTTGACAGCCAGAAGATTGCAGAGGGTGATTGGTGGGATGAGTTCGATTACGAAGGAATGACGCTGGCCTGCACGCCAGCCAGACATTTCTCGGGCAGAAGCTTGACGGACCGCAACGCTACGCTGTGGTGCTCATGGGTGATTCAAGGCCATGACGCGAGCGTGTTCTTCAGCGGCGACAGCGGCTACGGGCCGCACTTTAGCGAGATCGGGGGCAAGTACGGCCCGTTCGATCTGACTTTAATGGAGTGCGGACAGTATGACGATCGCTGGGAGGCCATACATATGATGCCGGAGCAGACGGTACAGGCGCATCTTGACGTCCGTGGCAAAACGATGATTCCGATTCACTGGGGAGCTTTCACGCTTGCGCTTCATAGCTGGACCGACCCCGTCGAGCGGGCGGTGAAGGAAGCGGCGCGCCTCGGTGCGTCGATTGCAACGCCGAGGATTGGAGAGACGGTCTATCTGGATGCGGAGGATTATCCAGTGTCGGCATGGTGGACAAGGGATGGGTAGTCGAATTCCGTCTTCACTAAATATCAACTAACGCTTCCATGATCTAAAATGGTATAATAGTAAAATATTCGGAAGTTGAATGAATCGGCAAAAGACTGTTTTGGCACAATAATGACGGCATGTCTTGTCATGGACAAGCTTTCGTGCTCGTGCCAGCTTGTTAAGTGAGGCTAATGACCCGTATTTGCGGCATCGAGCCCAAAAAAAGTTGAAACCTTTCCTGAAGATACAACGTTATAGTACGACATATCTGAAAATTTGCGAAAGTTGCCGAGCGACTCTGCAAGGAAAGGAGGTGAACATATAAAATGGCTTCGATTAATCTAGTAAAGGGTCAAAAGATTGATCTGACGAAAGGCAATACCGGACTTACGAAGGTTATCGTCGGTCTTGGCTGGGACCCTGTCCAAACGAAAGGTTTCTTCGGAATGAAGAAAGCTCCGAACATCGACTGCGATGCGTCCGCCCTTCTTCTGAACGATTTTGATAAATTGGCGAAAGACAATCAACTTGTATGTTTTCACAATAAGACGAGTCCGTGCGGCTCTGTCATTCACTCCGGCGATAACTTGACGGGTGATGGCGACGGAGACGACGAACAAATTTATGTAGATCTAGCGAAGGTGCCTTCGGATGTTCATAAGGTGCTTGTCGTCGTTAATATCTACGATTGCGAGAACCGCAAGCAGGATTTCGGAATGATTCAGTCCGCGTACATTCGGATCATGGACGGAAATAGCAGCAATGAGTTGATTAAGTTCAACTTGAGCGACAATTATTCCGGTCTGACCGCGCTTGTATGCGGTGAATTGTACCGTCACGGCTCCGAGTGGAAATTTGCCGCGATTGGTGAAGGAACGCATGCTCCCCATATCAATCTGCTCGCAAACCGCTATAAATAATAATATTTATTTAAACTAATGAGAAGAGGCGAATGAACCATGGCTATTAACTTGTCCAAAGGTCAGAAGGTAGACCTGACGAAATCGAATCCAGGTCTGAGCAAAATCACAGTAGGTTTAGGTTGGGACACGAATAAATACGACGGCGGCAAAGACTTCGACCTTGACGTATCGGTTTTCTTGACGAACGCTGCTGGCAAAGTTGAATCCGAGAAAAACTTCATCTACTTCAACAACAAGCAGAACGAGAACGGTTCCGTCGTACACACGGGCGACAACCGTACGGGCGAAGGCGATGGAGACGACGAGCAAATCCAAATCGATCTAAATTCCGTTCCGGCTAACGTAGAGAAAATCGCATTCACGATTACAATCTACGAAGCTAATGAGCGCAACCAAAACTTCGGTCAAGTATCCCGCGCTTATGCGCGTATTCTTAACGAAGCTTCGAGCCAAGAGCTGATTCGCTTCGACCTAGGCGAAGACTTCTCCGTTGAGACGGGCGTAGTTGTAGGCGAGCTTTACCGCCACAGCGGCGAATGGAAGTTCAATGCAATCGGCAGCGGCTACAGAGACGGTCTTGCGGGTCTGACTCGCGACTACGGCTTAGCATAAGCAACAACCACACACAAGCTCAAGGCTTTCCATCCGGAAGGTCTTGAGTTTGCCTAATCTTATAGGGGTTTCTAGAAGGCCCGTCTGGCCGGACATTCATGAAGAAAGAAGGAGATTCGTATGACAATCAGTCTTTCCAAAGGACAGAGAATCGATCTAACCAAAACAAATCCGGGGCTCACGAAAGTTGTAGTTGGACTTGGCTGGGACACGAACAAATACAACGGCGGCAACGATTTCGACTTGGACGCATCGGCTTTCCTTCTCTATGAGGATGGCAAGGCGAAGGGCGCTGACGATTTCGTATTCTATAATAATAAGAGCGGCGGAGCAGGCTCGGTTCTCCACACGGGAGATAACCGTACAGGTGAAGGCGATGGAGACGATGAACAAGTCCAGGTCGACTTCAGCAAAATCCCTGCATCGATTCATCGAATCGGCATCACCGTAACGATTTATGACTATGAATCACGCGGGCAGAACTTCGGTCAAGTATCGAATGCCTTTGTTCGTGTCGTAGATGCCGCAACGGATCGCGAAATTATGCGTTATGATCTAGGAGAGGATTTCTCGACCGAGACAGCAGTCGTATTTTGCGAATTTTACCGTCACGGAACGGATTGGAAATTCCAAGCGATCGGCAGCGGCTTCCAAGGCGGCTTGAGCGCGCTTTGCAAGAACTACGGATTGGATGCGTCATAGGAAAAGGTAGCTTGGTGATGAAGCGATAAGCTGAATCACCTTTCTTCAATAAGAAGTGAAGTAGCGATTATGCCTGACACAGCAAAGTGCCAAAGGGTGGAGAGAAGGATGACCGTACAAATTATTAAAGGCCAGAAGGCCGATCTGACGAAGACGAATCCAGGTTTAACCGAGGTAGTTGTCAGCCTAGGCTGGCGCGCGCCGAGCTCGATGGAGCTTGATACTTCGGCATTTCTGCTCCGGGGAAACGGCAAGGTAGCCGGAGACGACGATCTTATCTTTTATAATAATCCAACGACTAGCTTTATTACGTATCAAGATGGACAAGCTGCCGGCGATAACAAGCAGTTCGTTATTAAGCTGCAGCAGGTTCCGACTGCCATAGAGAAGGTTGCATTCTCCTTAACGATCTATGACAGTGATAACCGCAAACAAAATTTTGGACAAGTGGGGAACGCCTTCATCCGGTTCGTCAATAAGCAGACCGGCGCTGAAGTTCTTCGATATGACCTTGGAAACGACTTCTCCGTTGAAACAGCTATTGTTGTTGGAGAATTATATAGATACAATGGTGAATGGAAATTTAATGCGATCGGTGCAGGATTTGCCGGTGGACTTGGAGCGTTGTGCGGCAACTTCGGCATTGAAGTGAACGATGAGCCGGCAGCACCGCCGCCGTCGCCCGTACCGCAGCCGCCAGCCCCGAGGCCGGCGCCGCCTGCTCAGCCACCAGCGCCTAAGCAAGAATCGCCGCCCGTGCCGCTTAATCTCAACTTGAGCAAGATCGAGTTGAAGAAAAAAGGCGATACGATTAATTTGAAGAAAACGGCAGGCGGTTTGGGTGAAATTCTGATCAACCTGAACTGGAATCAGCAGACGAAGAGCGGCGGGTTCTTCGGACGCGGCAGTAAAGGCGTTGATCTGGATCTTGCCTGCTTATATGAGCTGAACAACGGTGAGAAGGGCGTCATTCAAGCGCTCGGAGAAAGGTTCGGACAGCTGAACCGTTCACCGTTCATTGCGCTTGACGGCGACGATCGGACAGGCTCAGTCAAGACGGGCGAGAACTTGCGTATTAACGGTGCGCGAATTGCCGACATTAAGCGGATCCTTGTGTTCACCTTCATCTATGAGGGTGTGACAAGCTGGTCGCAAGCCGATGGCGTCGTAACCGTGAAGCAAGAAGGCGGTCCGGAAATCGTGGTCCACATGAACGAGCATGATAATAGCAAAGGAATGTGTGCGATTGCTATGATTCGTAATGTGAACAATGAGACGTTCAGTATCGAACGACTCGTTCAGTTCTATAATGGACATCGAGAGATCGACCAGGCTTATGGCTGGGGACTGCGTTGGGTCGCAGGCAGCAAGTAGCTTTTTGCAGTAGTCATCGCACTATGAGGAGATGGACAGGGTGGTAGATTTTTTTAACAGTGTCGTAGAAAACTACGGTCATTTTTTCTCGTGGCAAGAGGTTGTCAATACGTTGACAAGCCCACAAAGCTGGACCATTATCGCCACACTAGTGCTGCTTGAAGGGTTATTGTCGGCAGATAACGCGCTCGTGCTTGCGGTTATGGTCAAGCACTTGCCGAAGGAACAGCAGAAGCGCGCGCTCTTCTACGGTATTATTGGCGCCTATGTCTTCCGCTTCATCGCGATCGGCTTAGGTACGGTTCTTGTCCAGATTACCTGGATAAAAGTGTTAGGCGCGCTGTACCTGCTTTATATCGCTTATTCAGGTATATTTAAGAAGAAGGAAGAGGAAAGCGAGACGAAGAACAAAGGCTTCGGCTTCTGGCGCACGGTACTTATGGTCGAATTAATGGACATTGCGTTCAGTATCGACAGCGTAATCGCCGCTTTCGGCGTCAGCGAAGAAGTATGGGTATTGTTCGTCGGCGGACTCCTCGGCGTTCTGATGATGCGCGGCGTCGCGCAAGTATTCTTGAAGCTGATCGACAAGTTCCCTGAGCTTGAGATAACGGCATTCATCATGATTGCGCTTATCTCGGCTAAGATGCTAGCAGCTGCCTTGTTCCATTACGAGCTGAACCATTTCATTTTCTTCGGGCTGCTAATCGTCGTATTTGGCGGTACAATCCTGTTAAGTTCGATGAAGAGGAAGCGGGAAGAGAAGCAAGGCGCTTAATGACCTAATGAAACGACAATGATTGATCAATTCCCGCCACAAAAAAGAAAGTTATAGTCTGTTGCGAACGGCTCCGTCCTTTGGTAGTAACACACATACCGCAGGTTGCATGGAAATGCACCCGCGGCGTGTACTTAGGCGGAGTCGTTTCTGTATCATGAACCATGGTATCCATCGACAGCATTAACGATTGCCGAGTAACCATGCATTCGAAATAAGGAGGAGACGGCTCTGAGATATTTTAACTATTTAACACGCGAAGAAGAGACTGCATTGTTCGTCAGTCCGCCCATACCTTTCAACCAATCCTCCGACAAAGACCTGCTCGCATACGCAGTAGGCGCGGCTTTATATATGCCGGCTACTCGGCAAACGATTGCAGAAGACCTGCTAAACGCCAAGCATGAAGGACTTGCTTCCATTGTCATTGATCTGGAGGATGCGGTCGGTGACCAGCAAGTCGAGCTTGCTGAAGAGATGCTGATGCAGCAGCTTTTTCTCATTGCCTCCTATGTGAAGATCGGCGTGCTGTCTGATTCGCAGCTTCCGCTTATTTTCGTAAGAGTAAGATCCGTGGATCAGCTCAAGAGATTGATAGGGACATTCGAGCAGTTAATTACGCATATAACCGGCTTCGTGCTGCCCAAGTTTACGCCGGAGAACGGCGAGGCTTATTTCTATGAGATTGCTACCTACAACAAGACCAGGGGAGAATCGAGTCCTGTGCTGTACGGGATGCCGATCTTGGAGACGGCATCGGTTATTTACCGCGAGAGCAGGGTGGAAACGCTGCTGGGCATAAAACGTATACTGGACAAGTATCAGACATACGTACTCAATGTAAGGATCGGGGCTACTGATTTCTCGAGCTTATTCGGGCTTCGCCGAAGTCCGGATATGACGATTTACGAGATTGCGCCGATTCGCGATACGATCGCTGATATTATTAATATTTTTGGTAGAGTCGATTCCGGGTACGTCATTTCCGGTCCGGTGTGGGAATATTTCTCCAACCGGGAGCGCGTGCTCAAACCTCAGCTTCGCATAACACCGTTCGAGGAGGCGCTCGGCCATGTTGGCCGCGATCTTCGTTCGCTCTATATATCCAACTCTATGGACGGACTCATTCGGGAAGTCATCATGGATAAGGAAAACGGCATTACAGGCAAGACGATCATTCACCCGACGCATATTAAGCCGGTTCAAGCGCTGTATGCCGTCACGCATGAGGAATATATCGACGCGACAAGCATTATTTCGAACAATAACGGCTATCTTGGCGTCATGAAGAGCCAATACGCCAACAAGATGAATGAAATTAAACCGCATCTGAACTGGGCAAGGCGCATACTGGCGAGATCACAAATTTACGGGGTGTTACATGAGCAGCAGCATTTTATCGGACTATTGCCCGGACATGAGCAAGTATACAGTTAATATATTGGATCGCATCGACGTTCAGATCGAAGTGACGCATAACCCGTTCGAGCTTCCGGTCGATCTGTTCTTTGCTATGGCGGCGAGAATCAACAAGAAGCGTTCCTTTCTATTCGTCAGCAAAATGCTCGGCAAGCATATTCCGGTCAATCCGTATACGTCGCTTCTAAGCGGCGCAGCGCTTGCGCTGCTGCTTCTGACGGAGCAGGATGATGATACAGCGCTTCGCGTCAAACCGCTGCTGCAACAGGCGCTGGAAGGTCTGCGTGACGAGAGTCAGGCGCAGGCTGCCTACGAAGCGTTGGTAGCTGCTAAGCTGTCGCCATCGGCGCCGCTTGCCTTCATCGGCTTCGCTGAGACGGCTACCGCGCTTGGTCATGCGATGTACAATGTGCTTGCGGAGCAAGCGACTTATATTCATACGACGCGCGAGGATATTCCCGAGCTCGTCTCCGTTATTAACTTCGAGGAAGAGCACTCCCACGCGGTTGCCCATCGTTGTTACGCATTGAAGCCGGAAGTGCTGTCCGGCACGGAGCCGATTGTGCTGGTCGATGACGAGATTACGACGGGCAAGACGGCGCTTAATATTATTCGCGATATACAGTCGAAGTTTCCGCGCAAGCGGTATATCATCGCTTCGTTGCTCGATTGGCGATCTGAAAGCGATGAGCGCGCCTGCGAGGAGCTGCAAGCTGAGCTTGGCATTGCGATTGAATCGGTATGCTTGCTGAAGGGGCGAATTACGGCAGTAGGCAGCCCGCCTGACGAGATACCTGTGCCTCGCGATCTGTCGGGCTTCCCGGAAGCAGAGCTTTCTATTGTTCACTTAGGCGATAGCTTAGAGCAGGTAAAGCTTGCGGTAGGCTCCGTAGATTCGAGCGGCCATCCTAATGGGTCGCCGTACACGATCGCTACGGGCCGATTCGGTATCGAGGCGGCGCAGCGTTCAGCGATTGACGGAGAGATTAGCCGTATAGCGGAGGAGCTGCGGCAGCAGCGCAGCAGTGAGCGGACGCTCATTATGGGCACGAGTGAATTCATGTATGTGCCGATGCGCATCGCGGCAGAGATGGGAGCGGGCGTCCGCTACCAATCGACGACGCGCAGCCCGATTCATACATCGGACGAGCCAGGGTATGCGGTGAGGAACGGGCAGCCGTATCCGTCGCCCGAGGACCTTGATGTGAGGCACTTCATCTACAATGTGGCGCCGGGGCAGTATGACGACATATTCGTCTTGTTCGAGCGGGATATGCCGCAGGAGCGAGTTGCGCCGATGCTTCAGATATTGCGGAGGCTGGCAGGCAGTAAAGTGCATGCGGTGTTCCTGACCGCGAATACGCACGGCTGGGAGAGTCTCGACCAATGAAGATGGAGAACAACGAAGTTGATGTACGATTGTCAGAGAAGATGATTGCACCTCCATCGCCTATTGGCAGCTATGATCTTTCTGATGTGACGTTTCTTCTGAAGGATATAAGCTCGGTTCAGCTTGAACGGACGACCGAGGAACGGGAAGCGGCCATTCAATCCGGTGTACATTATTCCGAAATGCTGCCTACGGAATATGAGCCTTCTGCGGCGTATATTGAGCTATTCCACCGGACGCTGGATCAATCGGCTCGGGATGTCGCCCTTGCGGCGGCCATTGTCGCAGAGCGGATTGCGGAGAAGCGAGGCAGGGACGTAGTGCTTGTCTCGCTCGCGAGGGGCGGGACGCCTGCCGGCATTTTGATTAAGAGGTATTTGGCTTATCGCTACGGATGGGACGTTAAGCACTACAGCATCTCTATTATTCGAGGCAAAGGCATTGACGAGAACGCTATTCTTTATATTTTGCAGCAGCATGGGGCTCATACGGAGCTTCAGTTCGTGGACGGCTGGACGGGCAAGGGCGCGATTCGCGGCGTATTGGCCGAGGCGGCCGAACAATTCGAATCCCAATATGGCTATCGCATGAATGATGATCTAGCAGTGCTGGCCGATCCCGGCCATTGCTGTACGCTGTTCGGCACGCGCGACGATTATTTGATCCCGAGCGCTTGCCTCAATGCGACGGTCTCTGGCTTAATTAGCCGCACCGTACAACGCGACGATCTGATCGGTCCTGGCGACTTCCATGGCGCGAAGTATTATGAGGAATGGAAAGAAGCGGATTTGTCGCATACGTTCGTGGATACCGTATCGGCCAGCTTCCCGGATATTGCCGACGAGGCGGCTGCGCAAGCGGAAGAAATGGAGCGACATCCCGCCGCGGCGACGTGGCAAGGGCTTGCCGACATTCGCATGCTGCAGCAGAAATACGGCATCGACAACGTTAATCTCGTGAAGCCGGGTGTAGGCGAGACAACAAGAGTACTGCTGCGGCGCATGCCGTGGAAGATAATCGTGAACCGATTGGACAACCCGGGCTTGAAGCATATATTGCTGCTGGCCGAGGATCGGGGCGCAACGGTAGAGGTTCTCCCCGAGCTGACATATTCTTGCTGCGGTATTATTAAACCGCTGAAAGGCGATGCCGAATGATCTATGCAAGCGACTTGGACCAAACATTAATTTATTCGGCAAGATCGATCGGCGTGCCGACTGATTCGTACGGCATCGTGCCTGCGGAGAGGTATCAGGATAAGACGATTGCCCATATTTCGCAGGAAGCATTACGGATGCTGGCCTATTTGCCGCGTGACGTGCAGTTCGTTCCGGTAACGACAAGAACGGAAGCGCAATATCGGCGCATTCATATTTTCCAAGACGTGATCGTTCCGCAATACGCGGTGACGAGCAACGGCGGCAATATTATGAAAAATGGCGTACCTGACCGTGAATGGCGCTCGCATATCGAGCGGAAGCTGGAAGCGGGCTCGGCATCGTCATCGGAAGTGAGGCAACATTTCGCAGGCCTGCTCGAGAGCGATTGGGTGCTGCGCGAGGACTTATGCGACGAGCTGTTCTACTCGATTCTGATCGATCGCGATCGGATGGATCTGGAAGCCGTTATGGAGAAGGCAGAGACAGTGAAGCCGCTGGGCTGGGAAGTATCCATTCAAGGACGCAAGATCTACCTCGTACCTTCCGTCATTAACAAATGGGATGCAATCGCCCATATCAAGAACCGCCTCGGAGAGCGTGAGGTAATTGCCTCCGGCGATTCGCTGCTTGACCGCTGCCTGCTGGATCAGTCGGATTACGCGATCGCTCCCGCCCACGGCGAGCTGTTCCGCGAGAAGCAGCGCGATCCAGCGTCGGTGACGATAAGATTCACGGAGCGCTCCGGTATCTTCGCGGCTAATGAAATCGTAAATTATGTCCATCATATCTCACAACAATTGAAAGCGGTGAACAATCCGGCATGAAGAAGAAGGTTAATCTGTATTTCAATCGATGGTTCTCGGTTTCCTATTTATATATGAATCATTTGCGCAGTAATCCGGACGGCGTGGAGTTCAAAATTTTCGGTACGCATCCCGATCCGATGCACATGTCTCTGCAGGGCTGCGATTATGCTGAGGTTGAGCCGGTGCTGCAAGGTGTGGAATATGTTCAATACCTGGTCGATTTTTGCCGCAAGCACGAGATTGACGTATTTATTCCGCGTCTTAAGATGCTGGACATCGCTAAGCATGTGCATCTATTCGATGCAATCGGCACGAAGGTGCTCGTCTGCCGCGATACGGTGCTGCTGGAATCGCTTGTCGAGAAGGATCAGTTCTATAAGTCGCTTGCCGGCAAAGGCATTATGGAAATTCCCGCTTACGAGATCGTGAACAATGCCGACGATTTCAAGGCTGCGTACGAGCGCCTTGTTGCCGCCGGACATCGCGTATGCTTCAAGCCGAACAATTCGGAGGGCGGCCTTGGCTTCCGAATTATCGATAATGAGCGCGATCGGCTGCAGGAGCTGTTCGGTTATGTCACGCAGCTTACGTCTTTCGAAGACGCATATCGCACGCTGTCGAGTGTAGAAACCTTCGATGATCTGATGGTGATGGAGCTGTTGCCGGGCCATGAATACAGCATTGACTGTCTCGCAGACGGTAACGGTCGCTTATTGGCGGCGGTGCCAAGGCGGAAGGAGAGCGGTCGCCTGCGCGTATTGGACAACAATGCGGAGCTGATCGAAATCGCTCGCCGTGTTGCAGATACGTTCCATATTCCGTACAACTTCAACATACAAATGAAATATAACGGCGATACGCCGAAGCTGCTGGAGATTAATCCGAGAATGTCCGGCGGCCTTCATGTCACTTGTCTGTCGGGCGTCAACTTCCCGTATCTTGCAGTGAAGTCGGCTCTAGGCGGAGAGGTTGGACCGATTACCCCGGAATTCGGCATCTGGGCAAGCCATATTGAGCAGCCGATGCGCATGCACGATTGGTCCAAATAAGACGATTTGCCAGCTGAATCCGACCTCTGAAGCGCGTGCGTGAGTTGACATGACCCTTATGTTATTTCTACAATATAAGGAATTATAAGTTGCACCTCTATAACTTGGCTTATAAAGACACGGCTTTAGGAGGTCGGGATTCATGGGATCGAAAAAAAATATGCTGGTAGGAGCCGGCGTCGGCTACGCAGGCGCAATTATTTCGAGCTTCTTCCTGCCTGAGTTCGCGTCGCTTGTCATACCTGCTGTAGGAGCAATGGTTGGCGGTCTACTTCCAAGTCGAAGCAGAACGCGGAATTCAATCGACGCCACGCCGCCTTCGCAGCAGCTGCCAAACGGCGGATATCATGGCGGCCAGCCTGTACAAGGTCAAATACAAGGTCAACCGTCACAAGGACAGCAATACAGTCCTCATCTCTTCAACCCGCAGCAGGGCGCACCTTTCCAGCAACAGCCGGAACCATCTCGCGCCGCTCCCGTAGTAGAGGAGACGAAGCAGAAGCCGGAGGTTAGCGCGGAGTTTGCTCCTGTCATTGAATATTTGGAAGTATTGGAAGACATGATTATATCCGAGGGCCGGAAGAACACGCTCGACAGCGAGATCGTCGACAAGTCGTTATCGTTGTTCGCCCGCGTGCAGCGGGTCATTCCGCTGATTGACCAATTGGGCGACGGCAACATTAATCATACGATCCGCAGACTGGTCCTCAAAGATTTGAATGGCTTTATTAATCCGTTCCTACGCCTCAGCGGAGAAGCGAAGAGCAAGAACCGCCGCACGCTGTTGAATGGCCTTAAGGATGTCGATACGAAAATTTCCGATATCGCATCTACGATCGAGCATAAGGACTTGCTGGAGCTGCAGACCAAGGCGGAGCTTATTCACCAACGCTACAGAGGCTCCGATTTATAGAATCGCCAAAGTGATCATTCGCACCGCGACTGAAGCTTAAGACTGATAAATCGTTGTAGGAGGGGTTTAGATGGCAGTTCAAATGATGAATTTGAAGAAGGAAGACGAGCAGAAGGTCGAGCAGGAGGCGTCTCAGCTTATACAGAAGGTGGCGCAGACGGATACGCTGTCGCTTGATCTCTTAATGGACGAGATCGGCAAGCTTGGCACGAAGACACAGGAGAAAGCTGGACAGACGCTGAAGATGCTCGATCGTCCCGTCAACGACCTGATGTCAGGCAACCGAGCTGATGTATCCAACATGATTCTGAAGCTGCGCAGCGAGTGCGAGAGCTTGCAACAAAGCAAGAACGTTGGATTCGTAGGCAAGCTGCTTCGCAAGAGCCCGCTTAAGAACTATGTGTACAAGTATCAGACGGTGAAGACAAACGTCGATGCGATCGTTACGGGGCTCCGCGATGGCAAGGACTCGCTTGAAGAGAACATCGTCAACATGCGTCAGCTGAAGCGTTCGTCGATCGACGAGATTTATAACTTGAATACGAAAATTGCTTTCGGCGATAAGCTGAAAGATTTGTTCGAGGTAGAAATCGCGAAGCCGGAGAACGAATCCCGCAAGACGCATTTGGAACGGGGTCTTCGCAAGGTCGTTACGCGCATCCAATCGATGACCGAGATGATCATGCTCTATAATCAAGCGATTGCCGCTACCGATATTATTAACGACAACAATGATAAGCTGATTGATTCCGTGAGCAATGCGATCGACAAGACGACGAACTTGATTACGGTGTCGGCGATGATCGCCCTTGCGCTGAACGATCAAGAAAAGGTTATCGCAGCCGTTGACGCGACGAACCGGACGATCGAGGAGCAGTTCAAGGAAAATGCTCGCTTGCTTCGGACGACGACGGAGAAAACGAATGAACTATTGTCTAAGCCGTCGATGTCGATGGAGGCTGTCAACCAAGCGATCGGCGATCTGATGGCTGCGCTTGATTCGTCCGAACAGTCGAATCGCCGCATCATCGACAGCTGCAAAGACTATACGGTCAAGATGACGGCGATCAACGGACAGATGAATCAACGCCTTGGTCTTAACGCTGCAGCTACGCCGCAAGCGATTAAGGATGCCGCGTCAAGCGATGAGCTGAGCAGCTTTTTGAAATAAGAGTTGGAAGAAGAGGGGGACGCCTAGGCGTTCCTCTTTTTGTTGCCGAATAAATTAATTCCGATTGAAACGATTGGAATTTGTCGGTATGGACTAGCATTGAAGATTGAAAGCGGTTATTATAGAAGGAATTATATTGTTTGCTGGAAACATCCTATAGCGGAATCGCGGCTGCATACCTCGCAACTTGCAGCGGCATCGAAAAGGAAGTGTGCGATACATGTTGAAGCAGAAGATTTTGAACCGATCCACGGGGATATTGACATATGGCATTACGCCGCCGAAGAAGAGCCATACGCCGGAGAAGATGAATGAAATTGCGCAGAAGCAGCGCGAACGGCTGAGCAGTCTGGAACTGGACGGGCTTATTCTTTACGATGTGCAGGAAGAGGATGCAAGAACCGGTGAGGAGCGCCCATTCCCGTATCTCGAGACAATGGACCCGAATACGTTTTGCAAGGAATACTTAAGCGAGCTCGATGTGCCGAAGATCATTTATCGCTGCGTCGGCAACAATACCGAAGAGGAAATGTCCAATTGGGTGCTTGGAGAACGGGAGCAGGATCGCTATTCCGTATTCGTTGGCGCGTCCTCCAGTCAGCAGCAAGTAAAGCTGGACTTGCTGGACGCCTATGAGCTGAGCAAGAAGCTCAATGACCGCATCGTGCTCGGCGGCGTCGTCATTCCGGAGAGGCATATGAAGAAGAACGACGAACATATTCGGGTTGCGACGAAGACGGCCAAGGGCTGTCACTTCTTCATTTCGCAGGCGACGTACAACCTGGAAGCGTCTAAGAACTTCCTATCCGATTACTACTACCATTGCAAGAACAATGATCTTGAGATGGTGCCGATACTGTTCAACCTTGCGCCGTGCGGCTCGCAGAAGACGCTTGAGTTCATGAAGTGGCTTGGAATCAGCATTCCGAGATGGCTGGAGAACGATCTTGTTAATTCCAACGATATATTGGACAAGTCTATTAATCTATCGCGGAAGATTTTCGAAGAGTTGTTCGAATTCGGCTTGGAGAAAGGCGTTCCGATCGGCTGTAGCGTAGAGAGCGTGTCGACGAGAAAGGTCGAGATTGAAGCCTCTATCCAGCTTGCTAAAGATATTAGAACGATTATGGATAAGAAGCTGCTCAGCGCCGTGATTCGTTAACATAGTGTCAAGCCCTCCCACATACAGTAATGGTAACTGGATGAAGAGGAGAGGAGGCTCTATGGTACCCTCGATCCTGCTGGGCGTTATCATCGTTGTGTTGATTGTCGTAGCAAGCAGTGAGAAAGCGGAAGCTATAGCCGAATTGAACGATGGATAGCCATACACTTGAAGCCCCAGCGATGGGGCTTTTTTTTGAAAGAACGGGCTGCGAAAGTTGAGAATCGACGAGATTGAACCTGCTATCCTTACGTAAGCGAATTTGATAGAATAGAGACAGAGAAGGTTAATGCTGGAATGGCGGAATGGAGGGAGTGCGCTTGGAGTTTTCATTCGAGTTAATGGATGATTCACAGATCAACATTTATTATCAGTACGGCAGTACGACGTTCATGTTCAATTTGTTCACCCAATACGGCGAGTGGACTCTGCATCCTTTTGACGGCATCCTGCTGCAGAACAAGGAAATGTGCGCGCTGGTTGTTGCGGAGCTGCTGAAGAACAAAGATTTTCATGTACTGTTGGCACGCGAGAACATTACACTCACCTCGCTTCGGACGACGATTGAGCTGAATCCGCGCACCGTACCTGCGGAGAGGCAGCAGCGTCGCGTTACAGATTCGAATTATGACGACAAGACGGACTTTATTGAGTCCAATACGTTCGAAGATATATTGGAGATGGAGAAGGAGCAGCTTCAAGAGCGAATTGCCTTTTTCCAAGACATTATCAGTCGGATGTACATGGACGGCTACGGGCCGGAGGATGAAGATTTCAACAAGGTGCAGACGCTGATCCGCATTTATAAGGAGACGCTGGAGCGCCTCTCGGATATAAACGGCTTTGATATGAAGCGCAGAAACGACAGAAGATGGTGACGGTGAGACGATGAATGAATTAATCCAGCTATCGCGTAGCGGCGACCCGAATGCGTTTAGGGAGCTGCTGTCGATCCATAAGGACAAGGTATACCATTTTGCCTTTCGGATATTGCGCAATAAACAGGAGTGCGAAGATGTCGTGCAGGAGACGTTCATTCGCATTTATTTGAACCTGCATCGGTTCGATGAGAAGAAGAGCTTCACAACCTGGATGTTTGAAATTTGCAAAAATGTTTGCTACGACATCCTGCGCCGGGAGAAGGTGCGCAAGAAGCTGTCACTTGATGCGGTCAATCCCGAATTGACGGACCATAATTCCTTTTTGGATATACTGCCGGACCTTGATAAGCTGCCCATCGATCAAGTTATCGAGAAGGAATTGAGCAATCAAGTACATACCATAATTAATCATCTGCCTGAGCAATATAAGGAGCTTGTCTATCAGCGCTACATATTGGAGATGTCACTGGAGGAGATGAGCGTACAGGACAGCTTGCCGATTAACACGGTGAAGACGAGGTTGTTCCGCGCGCGCCAGTTCATTAAGAAAAGATGGGGCGGCGTATTTTTGCGGGCGAACCTGTTGATGCTATCGATGATCTAATCGGTTGGGAAAAGGAAGGGGCATTCAAGGTTATGAAAAGCTTAGACGCAGCGCAGCTTAATGAGCGTGATGGTTACAAGCTGCTGATTGGCAGCATACTGCCGCGGCCGATTGCTCTGGTGACTACGCTGACAGCAGGCGGTACGGTGAATGCCGCTCCGTTCAGCTACTTCAACATCGTGACGGCTAATCCGCCGCTTATATCGATTTCGGTGCAGCGCAAGCAAGGCGAAATGAAGGATACGGCTAGAAACGCGGTTGCGAGCGGCGAATTCGTTGTTCATATCTCCGATGAGACGTATGTCGATCAGATGAATGTAACGGCAGCTAGTCTTGAACCCGAGGAGAGCGAGGTTGAACTTGCGGGCTTGACGACGGTTGCGAGCAGCAAGGTGTCCGTTCCCGGTATCGCTGAGGCGAGAATTCGGATGGAATGCGTGCTGGAGCAGGTGATTCCGCTAGGCGAGAAGGACGGGGCGACTGCATGCGATCTGCTGATCGGTCGTGTCGTTTACTTCCACGTCGACGACGAGCTGTACGATAACGGCCGCATTAAGGTGCAGGAGCTGAAGCCGGTAAGCAGGCTGGCAGGCAGCGACTATGCAAAGCTCGGTGAAACATTCTCGTTGGATCGGCCGAATTAAATAGAAGGAGAATCGTGCGATGGAGGCGCGGTTCTCCTTTTTTGTTAATGCGGGCATGCTCTGGAACGCCAATCAGGCGCTGCGTCAGCTTCTGCAAAAGCTGATGTAGCGCCCGTGGGGTGATCCGACTTAGCTTATTAAAGCTACAGCTTGTTGCTCGGCTTGCAGCAGGCGTTCGCGTACACGAACGACTTCTCCGATGATGATCAGCGCGGGATTGCTTAGGTGCATGGAAGCGGCAAGCTTGTGAATATCAGCCAGTGTGCCAATAATGGTACGCTGGCTTGCCGTCGTTCCGCGTTCGATCAGAGCGACTGGAGTGGATGATGGCTTGCCGTGCTTCAGTAATTCCTCGCGAATCGCGCCCAACTGGCTGACGCCCATATAGATTGCAAGGGTGTCAACGCTATGGGCTAGCAAGTCCCAGCGCACGGGCGATTGGTCGCCGTGGCAACGGTTGCCGGTCACGCAGGCAAAGGAAGAAGCGTATTCGCGGTGCGTAACTGGAATGCCGGCAGCGGCGGCAGCTCCGATCGCGGACGTAATACCCGGCACGATCTCGTACGGGATGCCGCAAGAAGCGAGCTCAAGCACTTCTTCGCCGCCGCGGCCGAAGACGAACGGGTCACCGCCTTTCAGTCGGACGACGGTTTTCCCTTGCGAAGCATAGCTGACAAGCGCTTCATTAATTTGCCTCTGCGGCATAGCATGCGCTCCAGGCGCTTTGCCGCAGTACACAAGCTCGGCATCCTGCCTGGCATATTGAAGCAGCTCTTCGCTTGCCAGCCGATCATAGAGGATGACATCGGCGATTTGGATACGGCGCATTGCCTTGACCGTAATGAGTTCGGGATCGCCGGGACCTGCTCCGACAATGTACACAGTGCCATACGCCGTATTTTTCATAGATGCCGCTCCTTATCTTATCGATTGATTATGCGTATACATATATGGAGCCGCTCTCGCGGTCGACTTCCGTTTTGTAGGTCGTAATGCAGCCGTCATCGGGTTCATGCGCGCGGCCGCTGTGAAGGTCGATCTTCCAATCATGGAGCGGGCAGTGTACGGCCGTGCCGCACACCATCCCTTCCGAAAGTTGGCCGCCTTTGTGCGGACACTTATTATCAACGGCTAGAATGCTGTTATCGCTTAGGCGGAACAAGGCAATTTCCTTATCATCGATCTTAAGCTTGCGGGAGCTCTTCACATCGATATCGGATAAATTGGCAATCAAAAATTTTGTTGTCATATGAAGGCGCCTCCTAGCTTTGTACCGGTTGCGGTGTAGTAATCTGTTCAAAGTTTTTGCGCAGTTCTTTGTTTTCGATGATTTGTTTCCAAGGATCTTCTTGCAGGCTGATCGTTTTGTCCAAGCGATCTTTCAGCGCCATACGTACTTCATGGTCCTCCAGCGCCTTCTTCACATAGTCGAGACCGACGCGCTCAACCCAGTGCATCGTTCTTTCGCCCCATGTCGCTTCCTCGCGGTACAGCTGCAGGAACGCCGACGACCATTCCATAACCTCTTCCTCGGTCTTTACAACCGTGAGCAGATCGGTTGCTCTTACGTGCACGCCGCCGTTGCCGGCGATATGAATTTCCCAGCCGCCGTCGATCGCAACGAGGCCGACATCCTTGATTGTCGCTTCCGCGCAGTTGCGCGGGCAGCCGGACACGGCTAATTTGACTTTTGCCGGCGCATTCATGCGTTCGAACGCTTTTTCCAACTTGATTCCCATGCCCATAGCGTCTTGTGTGCCGAAGCGGCAGAATGTATTGCCGACACAAGTCTTGACGGTACGAAGCGTCTTGCCGTACGCGTGTCCGGAAGGCATGTCGAGATCTTCCCACATGCTAGGCAGGTCTTCTTTCTTGACGCCCAGCAAGTCTAGGCGCTGACCGCCTGTGAACTTGACGAGCGGCACATCGTACTTCACGGCCACGTCGGCAATGCGTTTCAATTCTTCCGGCGATGTGACGCCACCGTATATACGCGGAACGACCGAATAGGTGCCGTCCTTTTGGATGTTTGCGTGATAACGCTCGTTCGTAAAGCGGGATTCCTTCTCGTCCACGTATTCCTCCGGGAACAGCATGCCGAGGTAGTAGTTGAGCGAAGGGCGGCATTTCGAGCAGCCTTCGGCGTTTTTCCATTCGAGAACGTTCATCACTTCTTTGATTGTTTTGAGGCCCATACGCTTTATTTCAGCGACAATTTCGTCTCTTGAATGCGTGGTGCAGCCGCAAATGCCTTCTTTGACCGGCTCGCCGACAGCGTCGCCTGCGTATAGATGCAGCAAGCCTTCAACATCGGTTTTGCAGCCGCCGCACGATGCAGCAGCCTTCGTGCACGCTTTAATGGCGCCGACGGTATTGCAGCCCTTGTTCAAGATTGCGTTGCCGATATCGCCTTTGGATACGCCGTTACAGCCGCAAATAATTTCGTCGTCGGCTAATGCCGCAAGGTGAGCGGTAGGGTCCTTCTTAGCACCGCCTCCGCCTGGGGCGAAGCCGAGCAAAATTTCTTTCTCGCGGCCTTCGATGGACTCGCCTTTCTTAATCTTGGCGAACAGCTCGGCTCCGTCGGAGATGTCGCCGAATAGGACGGCTCCGATTAATTTACCGTCTTTGATTACGATTTTCTTATAGGTGCTGGCAAGATCATCTTGTATACGCATGGAACGCGTGCCAGGGGTATCTCTGAATTGGCCGGCGGAGAATACGTCTACACCCGATACTTTCAGTTTCGTCGACGTAACCGAACCGTGATAACCGTCGGTAGCAACTCCTGCTAAATGTTTCGCTAGTACCGCCCCTTGCTCATAAAGCGGTGCGACGAGTCCGTAAGCGACACCGCGGTGCTCGGCGCATTCGCCGACTGCATAAACGTCAGGGATGCTGGTCTGCATGTAGTCATTGACGATAATGCCGCGGTTTACTTCCAAGCCCGTTGCTCGCCCTAGCTCGACATTCGGTACGATACCGGCGGCCATGACGACCAGGTCGGCACTGGTTTCGGTACCGTCTGAGAATGTAAGACCCGTTACGCGCTCATTACCGCTAATGCTCGCCGTTTGTTTGCTCATAAGGAAATTCATGCCTTGCTCTTCCAGCTCGCGTCTCAGCATTTCGGAAGCTGGCTCGTCAAGCTCTCTATTCATTAAATAAGCATTTCTGTGAATAACGTCAACTTCCATGCCAAGATGGAGCAGACCGCGCGCTGCTTCGAGCCCTAACAGGCCGCCGCCGATAACCGCTGCCTTCTTATACGCCTTGGCCGTATCGATCATAATCTCGCAGTCGCGAATATCGCGGAAGCCGATGACGCCTTCCTTATCTGAGCCTGGTATCGGCAGCATGAACGGATTCGAGCCGGTGGCGATAACAAGGGTATCGTATTCTGCCACAAGGCCGAGGTGAGTGAATACTTTTTTCTTGTTCGTGTCAACTTTCATGACCGTATGGCCTGTGTGCAGCTCAATGTTATTTTCTTTGTACCAGTTCCAATCATTAATGACGATTTCGTTCATGTCGGCTCCGCCTTCGAGAACGGACGACAGCATAATTCGGTTATAGTTAGGATGTGGCTCTGATCCAAAAATCGTAATCTCGTAAGCGTCGGTCGTCAGCTTCAACAAATGCTCAACGGCGCGCACCCCCGCCATGCCGTTGCCGATAAGCACTAGTTTTTTAGGTTGTGTCATGATATTCTCTCCTCCCGCTAACTCTCTGTATATTTGGCTGTAAAATGAGTAAAGCCCGCTTTCGAAACACGGGATGGCATACATCTCCCATGAGAACGAAAGCAGGCGTCATTGCCGCTTCAATCGAATACATCGTTGTATTCGAGAATCATATTTTTTATTGGTAACGTAAATATACAACGTCAACCAGCGACATGTCAACATAGTTAACATGTAATTTTAGTTCAATGACATGTCGACATTTTCCTGTGTTCTATGTTATATATATTCACAAAGACTATAACGGCCATTGTTGAAGGGGCTTATCATTCACCGCGAATCGTGAACTTGCGCCCTTGTAGGGCAGAGGCAATCGAATGCGTTTTGTAAAGTCTATTGAAGGAGGCGCTCCTGCATGCGTTCTATGTTAGTGGTTGACAATCTGCGTGATCCGGCATTTAAGGTGTCTGGGAAGCTGCCGAGTCGTGGTCCCGCGGGACACACACCGCAATATTTGCTAGAAGAGTACGGTTATCAGGTTACGCTGCTCGATCGGGATGATCAGACGGCGAAATATATAGACGGCGCGGATGCGGTCATCCTTCACGTCCCGCTGAACGAGGTGAAGGCATGGGGAACGAAGCTGCTTAAGCGGAAGCGCGTGCCGATCCTTTGGTGGTGCAGCACGACGGCAGCTTCCTTGTCTGCTGCATTCTGTGAGGACGATGCTCCGGTGGACGGCATATTAACGCCCAGCATGAGCGGGCCGGAGCTCCACTGGGCGCTTCAGTTCGGTTCTAAGCAGTGTATGGAGCGTCAGCAGTGGTACAATGAACGGAAGCAGCTGGAGTCGCGTATGGAGGAGCGTAAGTGGATCGATGCGGCGAAGGGGATACTGTGCAAAATAAAAAACGTATCCGAGGCCGAGGCTTACGATCTGCTGCGCAAGCAGGCGATGAATGAACGCAAACGTATGGTTGACGTGGCGACGTCTATCGTGAAGGTATATCAAATATTGCAGGATCAGAAATAAGGGGGCCGTATGATGATCGATCTATTAAAGGAAGTTGCCCGGGGCAAACGCGGCGCTCGTGACTTGACCTACGAGGAAGCGCATCAAGCGGCAGAAGCGATATTGAATATGAAAGCAACACCGGCGCAGATTGGCGCCTTCTTCATTGCCGAGCGGATCAAAATGGAGACGGTGGAGGAACTGGAGGCGTTCACGGCTGTATGCCGCAGCCAAGCGTTCCGCTCGCCGATTCAAGAGGGACTGGATTGTGCAGGGCCGTATGATGGACGCAAAAAATCGTTTATCGCTACGTTCCCGACTGCGTTCCTGCTTGCATCTGCAGGGCTGCCGGTAACGCTGCACGGCACAGCGTCACTGCCACCGAAGTGGGGCATTACGCTGCAGGATTTGCTGCTGCAGCTCGGCATCGATGCGGAGCGTGTGCCGCAGAATCAAATCATTCAAGCAGCGGAGAGCACGGGGGTTCTGTACGTTCCGGCCGAGCAATGGTGTCCGCCGCTTAAAGCGATCCGCTCGATTCGCGAGGAGCTGGGCATGCGGACCGTGCTGAATACGGCGGAGAAGCTGATCGACTACTCGCTGTCTCCTTACCTCGTGTTCGGCGTTTATCACAACACTGTATTCGACCGCATGTCCAAGCTGGTAACGAACCTCAATTATAAGAAGGCGCTAATCGTGCAGGGGGCTGAAGGCTCGGAGGATCTGTTCATCGAGCGTCCTACGCGCACCTATCTTGTCGAGAACGGAGAGCCGCAGCTTCACGTTATTAATCCTGAGACCTACGGGCTGGATACGCCGCTGCCGGAGATGGAGTGGACGCCGCAGCTTCAGATCAGCGTAGCCGAGGACGTGCTGCAAGGACGCGGAGACATGGCTTTCACTAATCAAGTGCTGCTGAATGGCGCCGTTCGACTGCGACTTGCGGATAAGGTGGATTCGGTTGAAGAAGGGTTGTATACGTGCAAGCATTTGCTTGATAACGGCGCTCCCCTCGAGCTGTACCGGAACTGGCAAGCGGTGATGAGAAGCGGCATCGCGCAAGCGGGACGCAGTTAGTGGCAGAAGAGGAATTGACATTCATCGTTAGGTGAAAATATATAAAAATTAAGGTCATACTGCCTTGAGGCGGTATGACCTTTTTGCGTGCGATTGATGCTTTCATAGGGGCTAAGCTATCGAAAGCTCGTACAGCCCTGCTTCCTCGCTGCCCAATACAATGCAGCCATCCTTTAGTTGAATGTCTGTTTGATCGTAGTAAGTCGTTACAACATCTAATCCAGGTGCATCAAATAAGCCGGAGAGCGCAGTCCTTGTTCGGAGGAGTTTGACTCTAAATTTAATTTTCTCTCTAAACTGCCGAAAAATCTCTAGATTATCCGTTGGGTTAGCGATTGCGCTCTCTTTAGAAACTGAGGCGATTATTGATGGGGGAGTCGAAACGGCCGAGTATAGCTGACTAAACGTCTGATTGCAGCTTTTGGCGATACGATCCAAAACTTCTAACGGCATGGGATCAGCTCCAATGAAGCCAGGCTTACTGGCTCTTTCATTTATCCTGTGGAGTAGAATTTCTGGATCCTGGGCTGCCAAAAGTATAAATTCCATTTCGAACCCGGCTCTAAGCAAAACTTCAATACAGTGTTTGACACCGCTTAACTTAACAGCTTGCAGTATAACAACTAGCGGTTTGTTGGATCCCGAATGATTCGAAAGGCGATCCTTCATCTCTCCGGCCGCTAACTCAACTAATCGGTTAACGGTTAGCTTTAAGATGTCAGTAGGAGAGTTGGACTCTAATTTCTGAAGCTTCGGCTCAAAGAAAGTGCTATTCAATACATCTTTGTCTACCATAACAAACTGTGATCCTTTATATTTAACCTTCTCTATCTTGAGACTGCTGCTCTTGCCAATAGCGGGAGGACCGAATAGGACTACCACTCTTGCCAATCGGAATCCCTCCTAATCCATTCTTCCACTTCTTTGAATGTGACGCCTAGAGGTTCGAATATGGCATTTAACATTTTGGGCGTATAATCATCGAGATCTCTCCTGAGCAATACTTGTCCGGCATTATAGGCAATGTCGATTTTGGCTTCTGCCAATCCGTCTTCTCCCCTGGCTACTGCGTTAGTTAGCTCGGAATGAATGTATAATACGATATCCTCCAGGTGCTTGTAATGATTAGTAGACATGGCGATAGCGGAAGGAGGTGCATCGGCAGATATCAGCTTGATTCCTTCATAAGCAGCGAGATTAGGATATGGGTTTGCAGCTCCAATAGACTTGAAGTTGAGGTCATAATAGGCTAAAGGCGAGACGGGTTCTGATAAAGTCGGTTCTAGAGAGTTCCGTTGGACCGTCATCTCGATTGTTTTTCCGTCCACAACCATAATCACGCGGCCCTCCGTATTTTTATATATCTCAGGCACGCCCAGTCTAGTCCAATCTGCGTTTACGGCTTTATCTCCCATATGAATCACCTCTTCCAATCATTCGTATAGCCTTATTTTACCATAACTTCTTAGCCGATGCAGCCTTGCCTTCGAAAAAAAGCTTATTGAGCAGTCCTAGGATGGGACAACTCAATAAGCTTTTGATTGAATTAACTATGCAGCTTCTTGGCAATCAAGTCCGGCTTCGGTGTCCGCTTCGTATGATCCGGGTTCAGGCCGATATTGCGGAGCAGCTCCTCGTATTGCGCGTCCTTGCCGACAACGCCTTTCTCGTAGATCGTATGCGCCAGGTCCGTCACGATCTTCGCATAACACTGGGCTACGCTGTTGAAGCCGTTCTTCTGCAGAAGCATCTCGCGGACCTTTGACTTGTCCTGCTTCTGATTTGGATTAGCTGCTTCCAGCTCGGCCGTCTTCTTGTCCACGTCGAGGAAGCGGTCGACGACTTCTTCCTTGCGCGCGCGCTTCTTGTAAAATTTGTAGATCGCCGCGATGCCGCCGATCGCCCCTGCCACTCCGAGCAGCAGCCAACCTACCGGGGTTGCGGCGCCTGCGGCGAGCAGAAGACCGCCGCCGATAATCATCGCGGCGCCCTTTAACGCCGTTGCCCCGCTCTTCGTTCGGTTAATCTTCTGCGTGCTTGCGGCAATGCCGGCAGCCTGGTTCAGGCTCGCATCCTTGCCAGCCGTCTCCTTCTCCAGCGCATTCAGCTTGTTCATGCGCTTGCCGTGCGTGTACACGCCTGCTACGCCGCTTGCCAAGTAAGCCGCGCCGCCGACAACGCCTGCCGCGCCTGCCGCTGCCGTTGCCGCGCCGCTGACGGCAGCACCCATGTATTTCTGCGTATTAACAACGCCCGTAGCGCCGAAGCGGGCGAGATCGGCCGCGCCGCTGAAGCCTTCGCCAACGGCGTTCTCGAACTTGTCGAAGCCGCCCTGCGACTCGTCGTGATTCTGGACGGCGTTATAGATTTGCATGCCCGCGGTTACGCCGCTAAGCGCTGCGGAAGCGGGACCCATATCGATAACCGCGCCCATGGCGCCTTCCTTGGCGGCGCCCGCCAAGCCTTGCACTTCGCCGACGGTAGAGGCGGCTGCGCTTGATGCGCCTACGGAGGCGGCAGCGCCCGTTGTGGCATAGGTTACATAGTCTCGATCGGTGTCCTCGTTATAGTTCTGCGTCTTCTGGCTGTTGACCGCCCGTACGATCTTCGAGAACTTGTCCCAATCAATGCTCCTGCCGAAGAAGCCGGTTAAATTTTTCTTCGCCTTGGCTAAGGATGGGGCGCCGGTTCCGCCGGCGAATAAGTTGATAGCGATCTTCCGCTGCATCGGGCTGAGTCCCGTGTAGTAGCCGTACAAGTCCGTCTTCTTATCTTTGGTGGCCTCGGCTTTGACCCAGCTCTCGATGGCTGCCGATCCGCCAGCTGCGGGCGGTGTCGCTCCGCCAGCCGCTTGGGCAACCTTATTGCCCGCCGATCTTTGCAGAGCGAGCGCGCCTTCGGGCGAGGCGCTTAATTGCAGCGGCGACGCCGCTGCCTTGGCAGACGACTCTGGAGATGATTTGCTCTGCGCTGGTGTTGGCTGCTTCGTTTGCGCTGATTCTTTCGACAAAATAGACCCCTCCATTGGCTTGTAGCTGCCTGTCCGTGCGTAATTCGTAGTGGTTCAATAGTAGCATGGATTTCCAGTTTTCACTATAGGGGGAACGGGCTCGCTGCCGGATTATTTATACATATTTCAACGTATATTGTCGAAAAAAGTTCATTCCGTACTCAATAACCCGCAAGCCTGTCTAGCGGCTTGCGGGTTAGGAGGTTCGATCTATAAGGAGGATGCGCCTAAGTCCGTTTAGAGGGGCAGCTTATCGAGCACGCTTGCTGCCGAAGAGCCGTCCAAGGCAACCTCCAGCAATCCGTCGTAATAAAGCTGATGTAAATGCAGAATAAGACCGCTTTGAACGTCGATGGCTTTCACGTTCGCAGCCTCGCCGTTGCTCGCCTGAAGCATGCAGTTGTACTTGAAGTAAGCAACACCGGTTTCTTCGAACAGGCCGAATGCGCCAAGCGGTAGCGTCGTATTCAGCTTGGCGGCAAGACTGAGCAGCTCGCGGTAATGAGCAGCAGGCACTTCTTCGGCGATCGTGACGAATGTCTGCAGGAAGTATAGTCCTGCATCATCGGCCTCGGATAAGCCGGGCAGGAAGGACAGCTCCATGTGAATATCGCGCTGCTCCTGGCCAATGTCGTCGAACACAATGACGAGCGTGGCTGGTCCTTCTTCCGAGGCCTCTACAATGGCGGAAGGAATTTCGAGTTCATCATATTGCGCCTTTAATTGAACAAGCAAAGCATAAGGCAATTGAGCGGTCATCCGGTAACCATCCTTCCAGTCTATTCATTAATTGTGAAGCTTCTTGGCAATCATATCCGGCTTCGGCGTCAGCTTCTTATGATCCACCTTCAAGCCGATGTTGGAAAGAAGCTCGACGTATTGTTGATCCTTGCCCTTAACGCCTTTGTTGAAGATCGTCTGAGCCAAATCGGCCGTAATCTGGTTGTAGCATTGAGCCATGCTGTTGAAGCCGCTCTTCTGCAGCAGCTTCTGACGAACCTCATCGCGGCTCACTTTCTCGTCAGGGTTGCCGGCTTGAAGCTTCTCAATCCTCTTGTCGACGTCTAAGAAGCGATCAACGACTTCATTCTGGCGAACGCGTTTCTTATAAAATTTGTACACGGCCGCGACACCGCCGATCGCGCCGGCTACGCCCAATAATATCCAGCCGACAGGCGTCGTGGCGCTGGCTAGCAGCAAGCCTCCGCCAATGATCATGGCGGCACCCTTGAGTATCGTCATGCCGCTTGTTGCGCGGTTGATGCTTTGCGACTTGGCACCGAAGCTTGCGGCCTCGCGCAAGGCATCGTCCTTGCCGGCGTTCTTCTCAAGCTCATTCAACTTGTTCACTCGCTTGTGATGATTGATTACGCCGGCGGTCCCGCTTACCATGTAGGCAGCGCCTCCGACAATGCTGGCTGCGCCAACCGCCGTCGTAGCCGCGACGCCTGCAACGGTGCCGAGCGCCTTATGCATATTAATCGCGCTGTTGGCGCCGGCGCTTGCCATATCGGCAAGGCCGCCGCCTCCTTGGCCGACGGCGTTATCGAACCGCTCGAAGCTTTCCATGGAGTCGTTATCGTTATGAACCGCATTGGCCACCTGCAAGCCGGAAGATAAGCCCCCAAGAATGGACGTCGCAGGGCCGAGGCTGTTAGATGCTTTCGCCGCATTCTCTGCTGTGCCTCCAGCCACTTTGCCGACGGCCGTCGCGCCGGCGGAAGCGCCCTGCGAAGCGCCTTTAACGCCTGCCAACCCATAGCCGGTAAAGTCGCGGCTCGTGTCCGCATTGTGATTCTGCGTATTTTCTTTGTTGATGTCGCGAATAATCGTCGAGAACTTGTCCCAATCTACGCTGCGGCCGAAGAAACCGGTCATGAACTTCTTCGCCTTGGCGAGCGAAGGCGTGCCGCCGCCCGCGAAGCGAAAGTGCGCAAGCTGCTTGCTCAGCGGCGCAAGTCCCTCGTAATGCGCGAATAGATCGGTCTTCTTATCCTTGGCGGCCTCGCCCTTCAGCCAGCCGATGATTGCCGCCGATCCGCCTTCGGTATGGGCGAATTCCGCTTTGGCCGCTTTCGTCGCTTTATTGCCCGCCGTGCTCTGGAGAGCTAGCGTCCCGCCGATCGCCGATCCGGACTCCGACGTCGTCCCAACGGTAATGGAGGGTTGTCCCGGCGTTGACTTAATGTGCTTGGGCATAAGCGACGGTTTCTTAAGTAAAGCTTCCTTAGGCAATGAATTCCCTCCAATAATTAAGACAGAATAGTTCAATCCTATATGGGTTATAACACTTTTCCGTACCTATAAAACTGTAATTATATACTAGCATGATATTCCAGTTGTGACTACTGATGGCGCTTTCTATGAAGTGTTATATCATGCCAATTAAAGGTTATCGAATGTCGTGCAACGGGGCATCCTTCCTACTATAGTGAACGGATAAGAATAAAGCGGTCTGAATGAGCATTGTTAGAAATATAAGAAGTTATACGTTTTTCGGCTTATAGCATAGATGAATGGAGGTGCGGCATGCACATCGATTGCGCCATTATCGGCGGAGGGCCGGCAGGGCTCAGTGCTGCGCTTGTGCTTGGACGCTCGCGGAGACATGTGCTGCTGTTCGACGATAATCGGGCAAGAAATGCGGTTACGCGGGAGTCGCATGGATTTATAACGAGGGATGGCGTTAAGCCGAGTGAGTTCAGGGCGTTCGCGCATCAAGACATTGCCAGGTATCCGAACGTAACGGTGAAGAGGGAACGCGTAACGGAGGTGAGGCATAGTGGGCGGGGGAGCTTCCTGGTGAGGACGGGCGACGGCGTCGTTTATCATGCGCGAACGATCCTATTGGCGGCAGGTCTGAAGGAGTCATTGCCTTCTGTCCCACAAATCCAAGACTATTACGGCAAAAGCTTATTTAGTTGCCCGTACTGCGACGGCTGGGAACTGCGCGATAAGCCGCTTGTCGTAATTGGAGAGAGCGGAACGCATGCGGTATCGTTAGCTAAGTTCGTGTACAACTGGAGCAAAGACCTCGTCGTATGCACGAATGGCAGGCAAGTGCTGACGAAGGAGCAGATCGCGAATTTCGCCCGCAAGGGAATTAGGGTGCTGGAGCGGCGGATTAGGGCGCTTAAGGGGAGCGGGGGACAACTGCAGAGTATTCAGTTCGAGGACGGTTCGGAAATAAAACGATCGGGTGGCTTCCTATCTCCGAAATGGCGGCATGCAGTCGACTTCGGCGAGAAGCTGGGCTGTGCGATGAACGAGCATGGCGGGCTCGTAAAGGACGATTACGGCCGAACGACGGTGCGAGGGGTGTACGCGGCGGGCGACGGCGCGCTTATAACGCCGGCTCAGCTCATCATTGCAGCAGGAGACGGCAGCCGCGCCGCGCTTGGCGTGAACGGGGATATGATTAACGAAGACTTTGATTTGTAGTCGATCGACCTATTGGAATGCGTTAGCTTGGCAGCGCGAGCAGTCGGTCGCGCTCCTCCGCATAAGCGTGTATCCAGCCTTGGTGGGCGTAGAAGCGCAGGGCATCTAGTCCTTTATAGTAACGGGCGCCGGTATAGCGTTCGTGGAATTGCGGAATCGGTTTGCCGAGTTCCTCGTAATGAAGCCGGAACGCTTCCGGTATGTCATGGCCGGGGACGGCGTCCGCAATCGATGCAATATCGATGACAAAATCGCCATACATCGCGTTGGCGTCAATAATGCCCGTAACCTTCGTTCCGTCCGATAGGATGTTCCATTGGTGGCAGTCGTTATGAACGAAATAACGATGGGGTTCATTATAGGCGCTATACACGAGCAGTCGGTTATAGATCTCTTCGAAAACATCCCGTTCTAAGCAGCTGGTGCGGAACAGCTCATGCCAATTTTCCCAGAACGATCCTCTCTGATCTTCGGCATAAAATCGGCGAATATAGTCATGCCATGAACGGGATTCTCCGTTGCCGGTACGGGTAATGAATCCATAACCGGCGGTGTTGCCGTTCAGCGGCACTTGATTCATCTCGCTGATCGCGCGGACGAGATCCGGAAGCACGGCAACCTTCTGCTCATCCGGCAGGTCGGCTACGACCTGACCTGGAATATACTCGCGTATGATGAAATTATAGGTGCCGTTCGTGCCGCGGCCGAACAGTTGCTGATAACGGGCGCCGCCGGCGACGAGCAGGTTGGAGATGAATTTGCTGCGCGCATAGTCGGCTTCGTCGCTGGGCTCGGCTCTGCCGATACCGACGACAAAGGACTTTCCATCCTTCTTGAACGAGAAGACGGAGCTGAAGTGGCCGTTGCCGATCGGCGACACTTCCTCTGCCGGTTCGCCCCAGTGGCTTAGCAACAGCTCCTCGGCTTCCTTGACGGTTAACTTTGGGCTTTCTTGTGACATGGCGTTCATGCACCTCCTCTTTTTTCGATCAGTATAGGTGAACGAACGAGGCGGTTACAAGGGCGAAAACGAATTATAGATAAACTGTACCGTCGCGATTTCGCCGTATGTTGTTGCTTTAATATATATTCCTGATTATGGTGAAAGAAAGAGGTTGTTCTAAAGGACATACAGTTCATGGAGAGGTTGTTGCGTGTCTGAAAAGGATGGAGGAGAAGCTGTATTGCCCCTGTCATTGCTGTCAATGACGGGCGATTGCCAGTGGCAGCGCATTACGCTTGGCATGTCGGCTTCGCGTACTTACCGATTAAGCGGCGAAAGGGGGACAAGCTATTTGAAGGTACAATCCCTGGTGCCTTACGACTGCCTCTCGGACGAGAGAGATCGGATGGTGTGGCTGCAGGGAAAGCTGCCCGTGCCGGAGGTGCTATTTTACGACCGCGATGAAAGCAATGAATATTTGCTGTTGTCGGAGGTTGCCGGCGTGAACGCATCGGACAAGATTTACGAGACGATGTTGCCGCAGCTTATGGAGCAATTGGCAGTTGGCCTAAAGGCTGTACATGACGTGGACATCACGGGCTGCCCGTTCGATCGTACGCTTAACATCGTGTTGGAGGAGGCGAGGCGTAGAACGGAGCAGGGATTGGTGGATGAGGAAGATTTTGACGAGGAGCGGCAGGGGTTGAAGGCTGCGGCCTTATATAATGAGCTGTTAAAGCGCAAGCCTCAGACGGAGGAGCTCGTGTTCACGCACGGTGATTATTGCTTGCCGAACGTTATTTTGCATCAGGGCGCTTTCGGCGGATTGATCGATTGGGGCAGAGGGGGAATCGCGGACAAGTATCAGGATTTGGCGCTGGCGGTTAGAAGCATCACTCATAATTTTGGCGAAAGCTGGGTCCCGCTATTTCTTGAGGCATACGGATTGCAGGGGGCAGACAAAGCGAAGTTGGATTTTTACAGGGTGCTGGATGAGTTTTTCTGACAAAAACATAGCTTGACGGCGCACAAAAAAGCTATCCCTTGGCCGTGACGACCTTGCGGGATAGCTTTCATTTGCGTGCGGCATTTATTCTTCGCGGTAATCCTCGACGATCACTCTCAGCTCGCCGGTCTCGGGATGGATGACGAAGCCGTGAACGGGAATGTCCTTCGGAAAGAGCGGGTGCTTGCGGATGCTGCGAACGCTGTGCATGACACCTTCCTCGGGTGTCGAGAAGCTCTTGAGGAACTTATCCATGCGAATGCCGGCGTTCTCCAGCGTCTCGACCGCTTTCGGATCGATGCCGTGGTCAGCGAATTTGCTTACCATGCCTTCGACGTTGAGATTCGTCATGCCGCAGTTGTCGTGCCCGATAACGAGCACTTCGCGGGCGCCAAGCTCATAGACGGCAACCAATATGCTTCGCATCGCGCTTCCGAACGGCTGTGTCAGAATAGCACCGGCATTCTTGATGAACTTGGCATCGCCGTTGCGCAGGTTAAGCGCTTTGGGAAGTAGCTCGACAAGACGCGTATCCATACAGGTAAGAATGGCTATTTTTTTCTCGGGAAATTTATCCGTCAAGTAAGCTTCATACTGCTTCTCTTCAACGAACTTCTTATTGAAGGCTAATAAATTCGGAATGATGGACATGGTTGGCCTCCTTGCAAAATAACATGTATATTCTATTATTCATACAATCCTCGCTACAGTCAAATTAGGAAAGCGCCTACATCTAGTATTTATTTTTCCTGATATACCCATATAAGGTATCTAGTGCAACAAACGGCTTTCTCTCGCCTTATCGACCATTCGCTTGGCGTAACGGTTAATCGGCTTTTTGAGAGCGAGTCCGAGCAGTAGGGTCAGCCCGGCATAAGCGGCTAGCACGAGGACGTCTCTGAGGACGACATCCCACAAAATACCTCCGACTGCTTCCCGCATCAGACTAATCGCATAAGTGAAGGGGAGGAACGGGTGGATCGCCTGGAAGAATGGAGGCGTCACTTGAACCGGGAATGTGCCGCCAGAGCCGCCAAGCTGCAGCACGAGCAGGACGATCGCCATCGCCTTGCCGACATTGCCGAAGATCGAGACGAGCGTGTAGACGATCAGCATGAACACGGAGCTAAGCAGAACACCGAACGCAATGAACCAGCCTTTGTCGGCAGCGTAAGCTTGGAGCAGCCATAGATCGCCGCTAGTGACAAGCAGTGCTTGTACGATCGCTATCGTTAGGAAGGTGAGGTAGCGCCCGATGTAAACCTCGTAGCTGCGATAGGATTCGGCTTCATTCGTTGCCGGCATATCGACGGTAAGCAGGGAAACGAGCAGCAGCGCCCCTACCCAAAGCGATAACGTCGTATAAAAAGGCGACATCGCCGAGCCGTAGTTAGGTATCGGGAACAGCCGTTGTTCGCTAAGTACGACCGGTTCGGCGAAAAACGCGCTCTCGCGCTGTGCATTGTTCCGGAGCAATCCGATCAGCTCGTTCAGATTGCCTTCCTTCTCCAGCTCGCGGATACGCGCGGCTAATGCTTGCACTTTCGCTTCGGCGGCAGGCAGGCTTCTTCTGGCTTCCTCAAACTTTGCCCCGCCTAGCGCAAGCCCTTTCGCCGCATCATTCACGATATTTTCTATAGCCGGGATGGCGTTGCCTGCCTCGACGAGCAGTCCATGCGCCTGATCGGCTTTACCGGCAGCATTCTTCGCCGCTTGTTTGACGTTCGGTAAAATCTCGCTGTCATAGCGGCCGAGAATATCCGTTAGCAAGCTTACGGCGGCGCTCGATTGCTCTTGCAATTGCGTGATTAAATCTTCGGCGGGCTGCTCGCCCTTATTCACCGCTGTTTGAATCCGCTCAAGCAGTGCCGACTGCTGTTGTAAACGGGTGGAAACCTGGTGCAGGCGCTGAATCGTTCCGTCCAGCCGTTCACTCCCGGCCGTTTGGCTTAGCCCCTCAAGCGTGGAAATCAGGGCGTCCGCGAGCGAAGACGCCGTAGACAGCCGGTCGGCTGCTGCGGATAGGGAAGCCTTGAGCGCCTCGAGATCCGCGTCCTGGCTGCCGAGTACAGATGTCAGCTGTTCCACCGCGCCAGCCGCCTGTGCCAAAAGCTGCAGGTCCTGCTTCACGGATGGACCTATTGCGTCCAACGCTTCCGTGGTTGCGCCGATGAAGTCCGCAAGCTTGGCGGTGAACGCCTCGCCATCCTTCGCAAGCTGTGCTGCCTTTGGCAGCTCTGTCTGCAGGGTAGAGACGACTTTCTTCGATTTGTTGATGTCGTCAGCCGCGACCTGAACGGCTTGGTTGATTTCGGGAATAAGCGTCTCCAGCTTGAACACCGTATCGCGCACCTTCTCGATTGCCGGCAAGTTCGTTTCCAGCTCGATGCCGATTTCGTTGAACAGGCGAAATATCGTTTCATTTGCCGTTTGTACGAAGGCGCGGCTCACCTGCTCGATAATGCCGCTGGCGCCTTTTTGGGTAATTTTTGGGGAAACGGCGTTGATTTTTTCGTTTACGACATAGTTGATCTCCGCCTGCTGCGGGTTTTCATCGAGCACGGTAGCGAGCTTGGCGGAGAAGTCCTCTGGAATCGTAATGCTCGCATAATAGTCGCCATGCTGGACGCCCTTAAGCGCGTCCTTATCATCAGTGAACACCCAGCCGATGCTGCGGTTCTCCTTCAGCGAATCGATAATGTCGCGGCCTGCGTGGATCGCCTTGTCGCGAAGCGTTGCGCCTATGTCGTTGTCGACGACCGCGATGGATAGTCCGCCGGTTTGACCGTAGGGATCCCATGACGCTTTGATGTTGAACCACGCATATAGGCAGGGTAGGCAGGCCAAGCCCAGAACGAGAATCGCGGCGGAGATATTGGTTGCGATACTGCGAAGGTCGCCGGCGTATATCGATACGATTTTCCTCAATGGTCCACGGACTCCTTTTGCTGGAATGATGGTTCTCTTAGTATTGCTGAACGTCCCGCGCGCTACTCAGGTGAATTGACTGATGAAGCAAGGAGCGGCTGTAAAATGGTATGATAACGGTTAAGATGCGAAAGGGAGAAGATGGGCAATGGGAGACGCACGTTTTAAACAATCAGTGGAGTTGACGCTTAAGGTGATCGGCGGGAAGTGGAAGCCGGTCATTCTATGCCATCTAACCGATGGCACGATGCGGTTCGGGGAACTGAAGCGGGAAATGCCTGAAATTACGCAAAAAATGCTGACGCAGCAGCTGCGGGAGCTGGAGCAGGACGCGATTATCGAGCGCAAGGTGTATGTTCAGGTGCCGCCTAAAGTGGAATACTCGTTAACGAATTACGGCATGACCGTTAAGGAGCTGCTGAACGTCATGTCCGAGTGGGGCGAGAAGCATCAAGAGCGTATAGAAGGATGACGAAGTACGCTCCTCTTAGTTACCAAATGGGTACTACGTCACTTCAAAGTGCGTACTATTCTTTTTGACTGTATCGATCTAGAATAGGTCGTGTTAGTCAAATAGATGGGATGAGGAGCGATAACATATGAAGTTGCAGCTGGCTTTGGACTTAGTGGATATTCCGCAAGCGAAACAATTGGTGAGCGAAGTGGAATCCTATATCGATATTGTGGAGATCGGCACGCCGGTCGTTATTAACGAAGGTTTGCACGCGGTGAAGGCAATCAAGGAGGCGTTCCCTAACTTGACGGTGTTGGCCGATCTGAAGATTATGGATGCGGGCGGCTACGAGGTCATGAAGGCTTCCGAAGCGGGCGCTGACATCGTAACGGTGCTGGGCGTTGCCGAGGATGAGTCGATCAAGGGAGCGGTCGAAGAAGCGAAGAAACAAGGCAAAGAAATCCTTGTTGATATGATCAGCGTCAAAAACTTGGCGGAACGCGCGGCAGAGGTAGACGCAATGGGCGTCGATTACATCTGCGTGCATACGGGCTATGACCTGCAGGCCGTCGGACAAAACTCCTTCGAGGATCTCCGCACGATCAAGAGCGTCGTGAAGCGTGCCAAAACAGCGATCGCCGGCGGAATCAAGCTGGCTACGCTGCCGGAAGTCATCGAGGCGAGTCCCGATCTCGTTATCGTCGGCGGAGGCATCACGGGTCAAGCGGACAAGCAAGCGGCTGCCGCGCAAATGCAGCAGTTGATCCGTCAAGGTTAAGGGCGGGGCGCTTATATGCCGATAGCAATGAATGATTATTCAGCGGCAATCGCTGCGGAGCTTAAGCAGGCGTTAGCCGGCGTCTCCGAAGCAGAGGTCGAGCGGTTAGTCGATGCGATCGCGAAGGCAGGCCGTGTATTCGTAGCCGGCGCGGGGCGATCCGGACTGATGATGCGCGCATTCGCGATGCGCCTCATACATCTTGGCCTCGATGCGTATGTCGTCGGCGAGACGGTGACGCGCAGTCTGGCCAAGGGCGATCTGCTTATTATCGGTACGGGGTCTGGCGAGACGAAGTCGCTTGTGCCGATGGCGGAGAAGGCGCGCGGCTTGGGAGCGGTCGTTGCCGCCTTCACGATATCGCCTGCATCAACGATCGGAAGATTGGCGGACGTCACCGTCCTTCTGCCCGGCACGCCTAAGGATCGTTCGGACGGCGGCGGCGTGACGGCGCAGCCGATGGGTTCGCTATTCGAGCAGACGCTGTTAGTGCTGGGAGACGCCGTTATTTTACGGTTGATGGAGAAGCTCAGCTTGGACGGCAAGGCGATGTACGGCAATCATGCCAATTTGGAATAGAATTACTTTCTGACAAAAGGACCTCGGCTTTCACTTTACGGTGGAATGCTCCAGGTCCTTCGTTTTTTCGATTTTGAGTGGAAATCGTCCAACCAAATAGCCAACTACTTGCGGAATAAATTCCTTTGATTGGAAACCATACAGCCTAATTCGGCAATTTTCTTCGTTTTCACCAAAATCGTCTTATTTGCCTGTAGGAAATCCAATCAAACCGCTTTTTTGATGTCATTTAGCCCATTAGCCTGTATAAAATCCATTCACCTTTGACTAGTAAAGACTTACATTGTGTGATCGCTTTTGGGACAACTCCTTTTTTGCGTGCTTTGCTTTTATTGACGCAGTTCGCCAGGTCCCGTCGTGTGCTCCTCCTTCGACTTCAAGAGCGGCTCGATGGCGAAGGCGATGCGGAAGCGAAGGCTTTCCATCGGATCCTTCAGTTTAATGCCGGACAGCTTCTCGCATTTCTCCAGGCGATAGACGACCGTATTGCGATGCACGAACAGCTGCTTCGACGTTTCGACGAGCTGACACTGCGTGTCGTAAAACACGCTTAACGTGCGCAGCAGCTCGCTTCGCTCATTGTCCTCGATTTGTCCAAAACACTGGAACGTTTCCTCGTAGAACTGCTTCAACTCGTCATAAGGAATCATTCGGAACAGGTAGCCGATATCCTTCGATTGATAGGACTGCACGAATCTCGTTTTTTTCATCTGATAGCCGATCTGCAGCGCTTTGGCCGCTTCGGCGTACGACGTGCCAATATCGAGCACGCCTGTGACGGGATTGCCGATGCCGAGCGACAGACTCAGGCCCGTTTGCAGATACAACTGGTCGGTCATGAGTCCGAGCTGCTTGAGGAAGTCGTTTTCCTCCCAATTTGACTCTTGGATGAAAAGCAGCAAGCCGAACAGATCGTTTTTGGTGAACATGACAAAGGAATGGCTGAGCTGTGCGAATTGGCGTTTGATGAGCTCGTATTGCATGTCTCTCTCCGAGATGAGGCGCTCATCTGACGGATGACTAGCCGGCATCGTCGTCATTCCGCCGCCAGGCGGACTTGCTGGATCATCCTTGCGTCCTGTCATAACGAGCCATGTTCCTTGCGGCTTCAGGCCGTATTTCTTGCCTCGGTGGAGCGCTTCTTGTTCCGATCCAATGAATCCGTCTATCAAGTCGGAGAAAAACTCGTTTTTGTACCTTCGGGATCTTTCCTTAACAGCCTGTCGTTTCGTCATTTCCATCCCGATAACGTTCGATGCCTGCTCGATGGTGAGGCCGTACAGGCTGGAGGGCGCATGATCGCGTTGAAACGAAATGAGACAGCCCTCGTGACGGTAGGTGTGAACAGGGTAAAAGGTCATATTGCGGTATTCCGCATGTGCAGGATTCAACAGGCAAAGCGAAGCCGTTTCCGCCAGTGAAGGTACGGAGGCAAGCGCTGCGGTTACTGCGTCTTGAAGCGGCCGCAGTGCGCCGTCACGGAAGTGGTCGGATTGCGAGACGATCTGGAGCTTGCTGCTAAGAAGCAATACCGGTGAGGACAGCAGACGGGCAAGCGCCGAGACGATGTCGTCGATGCCTTTGCCTTTCATGATCATTTCGGAAAATTGCTTGTGAATGTGGAGCGCATATTGCAGCTCATGGTTTTTGTTGTCCAGGATGACGCTGGTCGACCGCTGCAAAATTTCGCCGAGCGAGAGCTCCACCGCTGATATTTCGATGACGGGAAATTGCAGCCGCTCGGCTTCGTCCAGCACTTCCTGCGGAATGTCGAGAGCGAAACGTTTCGTCTTGACCGCAATTCCAGAGCATTTCAGCCGATTCATATCCCGCATAAGCTCCAATAGCGTAGACGGACCCTCCTTCATGAAATAGCCGTTCGTGAGCAGCAGCTCGCCCGGTCGGAGGAAATGAATAATATCGGGCGCATCCATAATATTGACCGTGTTCACGTTGCGCGACAAACCGCCGTGTCCGGCAAGTACATGCGACTTGGCAAAAATATTGACCTCCAACAACTCTTCTAGCAGCATCGGTATCACCTCTTAAATGTTCTCTTATGATATAAAAACTAACATCATTGGATGCGTGTGTAAAGTTCATATTGGATCAATCGTATAATGATCGAACATTATTTTGGATCATACGAACAATGACAAGAGGGACGGCAGCCGTTATGCTCTTTTTATAGAAGTACACGTTAGATAATATGACATTAAAAATGATATCAATCGTCCGGGGGCGAGTGAATTGCTGGATGTGCTGATTAACGGGGCCAGGCTGCCGAGTGAAGATCGGTTAATGGACGTTGGCGTGAGGAATGGCTTAATCGTGTACGTGGAGCCTAGCGGGAGTAATATCGCTCCTGCGGCTAAGACGGTGGAGAATGGCCATGGCGGCGTCCTGCTGCCGGGTTTGGTCGAGCCGCATATTCATCTGGAGAAGGCGTATCTGCTATCGCGGATGGAAAGAGAGGCGGCTTCGCTGAAGGAAGCGATCGCGATGACGGCGGATATGAAGCATAGCTTCACCCGGTCAGATATGAAGGAGCGTTCGCTCGCTGTTATACGTGAGGCGGTTCGGAACGGCGTGACGCATATGCGCTGCCATGCCGAGGTAGACCCCATTCTCGGATTAACCGCGTTCGAAGCCGCACTTGAGCTGAAGGAGCAGGTTCGGCATGCGCTTGATCTGCAGATCGTCGTGTTCCCGCAGGAGGGGATCTCCAAGAGCCCGGGAACAACGGAGCTGATGGAGGAAGCGCTTCGGCTGGGCGGAGACGTTGTGGGCGGAATTACGTATCAAGATGCCGATCTTGACGGGCATTTGGATTGCGTATTCGGGTTAGCGGAGAAATACGGCAAGCCGCTCGATTTTCACGCTGACTTCTCCGATAATCCGGAGCAGGTCGCCATCGTAGGCATCGCGGAGCGGACAATCGCATCAGGGATGCAAGGACTAGTGTCGGCAGGACATGTGACCTCGCTTGGATCAATGCCCTATGAACAAGCGGCTGCGGTAGCGGAGCTGATCGGAGTAGCGGGCGTTCATATTATGAGCCTACCCGCCACTGATTTGTTCATTAACGGCAGGGGCGATCGCGAGAAGCCGCGAAGAGGGCTTACTCCGGTTCGCATGCTGATGGAGAAGGGCGTGAACGTCGTCATCGGCGTCAACAACGTGCGCAATCCGTTCACGCCGTTCGGCAAGGCGGATCCGTTGGAAACGGCGTGGCTGCTGGCGGTAACCGCTTATATGGGCGGCGAGTCCGATGCGAAGCGATTGATACGCATGTTGACGTATGGCGCGGCAGGTGCGTTGGGTCTCACCGATTATGGTTTGCGTCTGGGTAAAGCGGCAGATATGGTGCTATTCGGGGAATCGTCGGAGCGGGATATTTTGCTGAACAAGCCGGAGAGCCGCACAGTGTGGAAGCGCGGTGTGAAGGTAGCCGACTCGCGAACAGTAAGCACTTTGATAGGGGTTTAAGGATTGGCCAAATAAACATTACATATAAGGGAGTGGATGAGAGATGAGAAAGACGGTTGGAACGAAGGTTATGCTTGTGATGTTGGTTGCAATGATGATGTGGGTGCTGGCTGCTTGCGGGGGCGGCGGGAACACGAAAGAAACGACAGAAACAACAGCGGGTACCGAGAGCAACAAACCGGCAGAGACGAGCGCGAGCAAGGAACCGATTCTGATCGGCGTATCGACGGAGGCGACAGGCGATAACGCGATGAATTCCATTAACCTGTATCAAGGCGTACAGGTAGCGGTCGATCAAGTGAATGCCAAAGGCGGCATTAACGGCCGGCTTGTTGAGCTCGTCGTGCGCGATACGGAGCAAAATCCGACGCGCGGCATCAGCATCATCCGCGATTTCGGTCAGAAGGAGAAAGTGCATGCGGCAATCGGGGGTTTCTACAGCACGGTTATGCTAGCCCAGTCGCCGATCATCATGGAAGAGAAATTCCCGTTCATGGTTGCTACTTCTAATGTTCCGGCTTCGGTTGAAAGCGGCATGCCTTGGACGTTCGGCGTCCGTATGAACGCCAACATTACCGCGAAATACGCGCTTAAGTTTATCGAGGAGCATTTCGGCACGAACAAGATCGCGATTTTGCACGAAAACGGCGGTTATGGCAAAGGCGCGGCGGCGGCAATGACGAAGGCGCTTGAAGAAGCGGGCTTGAAGCCGGCAGCGGTGGAGTCGTTCGACAACGCGAAGGATAAAGATATGACCGCTCAAGTGAACCATGCCAAGGAAGCGGGCGCGGAAGTCATTTACTTGTTCGGCCAAGGCGCGGGCAACGGTTATGTGATGCAGGCGATGGATAAGCTCGGCTGGAAGGTGCCGATCGTCGGCGAGAACGGCATGGCCAACAAAGGCGCTCAGGAGGTCGGCAAAGAGCTTGCCGAAGGAACGTACGCGATTCAGACAGCCAACTTCAACGTAGAGCAGACGCGCGAGCCGGCTAAAGTGTTTTTGGAGGATTTTACAGCCAAATTCGGACATATCCCTACGACTTTCGCTTCTGCGGCGCAAGGCTATGACGGTGCGATGATGCTGTTCCAAGCGATTGGCGCTGCCGAGCTGACCGGCGATTTGAAGAAGGACCGCGAAGCGATCAAGAACAAGCTCGAGACGGGCTTCGGCGCATACAGCGGCGTTATTAAGGATTGGGAGCAGCCGTTCACAACCGACAATCACGACGCCATCGATATCAACTCCTATCTCATGTGCGTGTGGAAAGACGGCAAGCTGATCATCTCCGATAAGCAGTAACGAACGGACTTCACTTCAACTTCACAGACCTATGGAAATGAGGGATAGACATGTCGCTGATCCTGCAGCTTGTAATTAGCGGGTTATCGGTAGGCTGCTTGTACGCCCTGATCGCGCTCGGCTACAGCTTGACGTACGTCGTCAACGGAACGCTGAACATGTCACAGGGACAGCTGGTTATGCTTGGAGGAGTGCTCATGTTCGGCTTTGCCGGAACGGGGCAGCTCCCCTTCTTCTTAGCGTTCGTGCTGGCTGCGCTGTTGGTCGGGCTGCTTAATCTCGGTATCGAGAGGTTGGCCATCCGCAAGTTCGACAAAGGCGCCAATTCGATCGAATGGGTGCTGAGCACAATCGCGGTCGGCATTATTATTCAAGATGTGGCTTTATATTTCAACGGCCCGGATGAAGGCGTTACGCCTTCTCCGGTCGGCGATCAGATGCTTCGGCTGTTCGGCGCGGGCATTTACTGGAAAGAGTTTGTGTTTCTGCCCGTCGTCGGCATCCTGCTCGTCCTGCTTGTTTTGTTTTACAAAAAATCGCATTGGGGCTTGTGGCTGCGCGCAACGGCCGACAATCGGACGGCCGTGGAAATCATGGGCATCAGCAGCAACCGGATCGTAGCCGTCGCTTATGTATTAAGCGGCTTGCTTGCCGGAATTGGCGGCGCTTTGATGTCCACCAACTACGCGGTATCGGTCGATGTGGGCTTGCCGCTCGGGCTTAAAGCGATCTCGGTGGCGATATTGGCTGGCGTCAACAATCCGAAGGGCATCGTGGCGGCGGGACTGCTGCTCGGCATCGGCGAGGTGTTCATCGGCCAATATATTTCGACGGCCTTCCGTGAGATGTTCGTATACGGCCTTGTCATTCTTGTCCTTTATTGGAGGCCGATGGGGCTGTTCAACGCCCGCAAAAGCATCGTGAAAGTGTAAGCGTAAGTGTAATGTCGGACAATCAGGGGGAGCGCAGATGAACACAGTGTTGCGCAAAAGCATGAACTACCGGGGGGCCGCCGGCTGGGCTGCCGCGCTGGCGGCGTTGGCGCTGTTAACCGCCGGCCCGTGGCTGGTAGATACGTATTATTTGAATTTGATGTTCATGATCGGCATCTTCGTCATCACCTGCGCGGGGATGAATATCATCATTGGTTATTGCGGCATCGTCTCGATCGGCCATGCAGGCTTAATGGCGATTGGTGCGTATACGTCTTCATATCTAAGCACCAAATACGGCTTGTCGTTCTGGCTTGTTGCGTTGATCGGCATTGTAGCTTCACTAATTATAGGCAGCTTAATTGCGATTCCGACCATTAGGGCGGGCGGCGTATACTTATCAATGATTACGATTGCGTTCGGCGTCGTCATTCACGAGGTGCTGATCCGCTGGGACGGCGTTACAGGCGGACCGCTCGGCATCTCGGGTATACCGAAGCCGCAGATAGGGAGCTACACGTTTGATTTAAAGGGTATGTACTTGCTCGTGCTTATCATCGCGCTGGCCGCGCTGCTGCTCGTGCGCAATCTGCGTCGCTCCTCCTGGGGAAGAGCGATGATCGCAACCAAAGAAAACGAAATTGCCGCCGCTTCGCTCGGCATTCGCAAGTTCAAGGCGCAATACGTCGGCTTTGCGATTAGCTCCGTGCTTGCGGGTCTAGCAGGGGCGATCTATGCGCATACGAATAGCTTTATTAGCCCGGATACGTACCATTTTCCGACGTCGGTCCAGCTCGTGCTGATCGTTATTCTCGGCGGAGCGGGGAGAATGCTCGGACCGGTCATTGGAGCGGCGATCATCGTTTTCCTGCCGGAGCTGCTCGACATGGAGAAGCTGCGCATGGCGTTATACGGCGGCATTATGTTCGCGGTGCTGTATTTCTTGCCCAAAGGGATTGCCGGTACGATTGCCGGTTGGGTTGGCGCTAGGCTGGAAGCTTACATGGGGCCGGCGGAAACGGAAGCTAGGGATAGTTCCCTTGCCGATTCGAAGCTGTTCCCGAACGCTGCCGCCCCGAGGGCTGTAGGTGAAGCGATGCTTGTGTTGGAGGGCGTCAACAAACATTTTGGCGGGCTGCATGCGCTGAAGGATATCGACATAACGATAAAAGCAGGCGAGGTGCATTCGTTGGTAGGGCCGAACGGCGCGGGTAAGACGACGCTGCTGAACGTGATATCGGGTCTGTACAGCGCGGAGGAGGGACAATTTCTTCTGAAAGGGCAGCCGCTTGTGCCGCGTTCGTTGTCTTCCGTCTCGGAGCTCGGCATTGCTAGAACGTTCCAGCATTCACGGCTATTCAAGGAATTATCGGTGGTCGAAAATGTGATGACGGGCGTAGCGCGAAGCCAGCGCAGCGGAATCGCGGAGGCGCTTCTGCGCACGCCGGGACAGCTCCGCAAGGAGAAGGCGATGCGTGCCAGAGCGCATGCGCTGCTGGATTTGATCGGCTTCGAGGGCGGCAGGGATTTGCCTGCAAACCAACTGCCTTACGGCCATCAACGCATGGTGGAGATCGCCCGCGCCTTGGCTACGGAGCCTAGTTTGCTGCTGCTCGACGAGCCGGCTGCGGGTATGACGGCTGCGGAGATCGAACACTTGGAGCGGCTGCTGCAGAAGCTGGTCAAGGGCGGCATCACCGTTATTTTGATCGAGCATCATATGGACTTCGTTCAGCGTGTATCGGATACGGTGACGGTGCTCGACTTCGGCCGTGTTATTGGCACGGGCAGTCCGGACCAGATGCTGAATGATCCGCGCGTCATCCGCGCTTATCTGGGCGAAGAGGAGGAGGTGGCGGCCGGTGCTGAGCATTAAAGGACTGCATGTGCGATACGGCGCGATTCACGCGCTGAAGGGAATCGATCTTGAAGTAGGCGAAGGCGAGATCGTCGCTGTTATCGGCTCGAATGGCGCGGGCAAGACGACGCTGCTGCAATCCGTGTTAGGACTTGTGAAGCCGGGCGGAGGGACAGTGACATTCGAGGGCAAAGATATTACGGGGTTGTCCGCCAGTCGAACCTCTAATCTTGGCGTCTCGCTCGTTCCCGAGGGGCGCGAGGTATTCGGGACGTTGTCCGTACTCGAAAACTTGCGGATGGGACTGAAACAGAAGATAGGTTCCGTCTCGCGCGCTCAGTTCGACAAGGAGCTGGAGCTTGTGTTCGAGCGGTTTCCGCGCTTGCATGAGAGGCGCCATCAACTCGCCTTCACTTTGAGCGGCGGCGAGCAGCAGATGCTCGTGCTGTCGCGGGCAATGATCAGCAAGCCAAAGCTGCTGCTTCTCGATGAACCGTCGCTGGGATTAGCGCCGATTATCGTGAACGAAATATTCGCGACTATCTCCGAGCTTAGCCGGGAAGGCGTATCGATTCTGCTCGTGGAACAAATGGCGCACAAAGCGCTGTCGATAGCGGGAAGAGGGTATGTTATAGATAACGGAACGGTGGCCATGCACGGCCCGGCGGCAGCTTTGCTAGGTGACGAACGCATGATCAAGGTTTATTTAGGCGTACATTAATGGAAATTATAATCGCGAAAGGTGATGCAGCATGAAACGAACAACAATAAACCGCATTCGCATTGGCGAAGACTTATATAATATGACGATTGATCGAGAGCTAGGCGTTATTACAAGCTTGGAGAAAAATATCGGCGGGAAAGTGGCTGGCGGAACTGACGAGGCCGGAGGAGAAGAAGCGCTGGATGCGGGTGGGTTGCTATACTTGCCTGCCATGAGCGACATGCACGTCCATCTCGATAAGCATTTTCTCGGGGAACCGTGGAAGCCGCTGCAACCGTTCGTGACGCTGCCTGGACAGCTTGCTTTCGAGAAAGCGATGATCAAGACGATGCCGACGACTGCCGCGGATCGGGCAAGGCGTCTCATCGACCTGCTGCTGAGTCATGGCACGACGAAGATCCGGACGCATGTCGATGTCGATCCGGTGATCGGCATCTCCCATCTGGAGCATGTGCTGGCGGTGAGGGAGGAGTACCGGGGCGTGATGGAGATCGAGATCGTCGCATTTCCGCAGCAGGGGCTGCTGCGCTCCGATTCCGTCAAGGTCATGAAGGCAGCGCTGCGCGCCGGAGCCGAATATGTCGGAGGGGTCGACCCGGCAGGGTTGGACCGTCAAGTCGACTTCAGCCTCGAGACCATGTTCGAGCTGAGCTCGGAATTTGGCGCAGGCGTCGATCTTCATCTTCACGATCCCGGCCATCTCGGCTTGTACACGATCAGCCGCTTCGGCGACTTGACGGTTCAAGCGGGCAAAGGCGGACGTACGGCTGTTAGCCATGCGTATTGCCTAGGCCAAGTGACGGAGGCCGAATCGCGGGATCTGGCACAGAAGCTTGCGGCGGACGACGTCGCCATTATTACGAGCGTGCCGATCGATCGGCCGATGCCGCGCATCGATCAGTTAATCGCCGAAGGCGTGCGCGTTCACGTCGGCTGCGACAATATTCTAGATGCATGGAGCCCGTTCGGCAACGGCGATCTGCTTGCAAGGGGCTCGAGGCTGGCCGAGAAGCTCGGCTGGATCGTCGACGAGGATCTGCTGCGGACGTATCCGCTCATCTCTTCGAATCCGCTCTTGCCGAAGGCGGGGGACCCCGCCAACTTTATGCTCGTGGACGCCATGAATCCGAAGCATGCGATTGCTCTTGCACCGCCTCGCGAAGCGGTGTTCTCCGCCGGCAAGCTGGTTGGCGGCAGGTGGAAGGAAGCGGCCGAACGTTTCGTTGCACCCGCTGCTTTGACCAGCTTATAATGATACTCTTCAGAAGCACGGCCAGACACCAATCAAGTTAGGTGTTTGGCAAGTGCTTTTTTGTTTGCGTTCTTGGACATAATAGAAGCGCAGAACAAGGGATTATTTTCTATGTTGACATGAAACCAAATGGTTTCATATAATGAGAGGGCATAAGATATGAAACCATTTGGTTTCATATTATTGGGTTTTAGAGTGGACAAGCTCATTCGTCATTAGAACATTGGAGGTTATACTTTATGGGAGACAACATTCATACACAAGACAAGTTGCCGGATATTCGCCAGACGGTTTTGTTGAAAGCGCCGATAGAAAAAGTATGGAAGGCCGTATCTAGTGCAGAAGGCATTGCGGCTTGGTTTATGCCGCCGAGCGATTTTCAGACGGAGGTCGGCTTCGAATTTCATTTGAACGCAGGTCCATACGGTCAATCGCCTTGCAAGGTGACGGAGGTCGATCCGCCGAACCGTTTATCGTTTAATTGGGGCAAAGATTGGACCTTGACGTTCGAGCTGGCCGAGGTGCAGGGCGAGACAGAATTCACGCTCATCCACGGCGGGTGGACAGCCGGCATGGCGACCGAGTTCGGCGAACCGCATGACATCGTGCGAGGCAGAATGGAGCAAGGCTGGTCTGGCATTGGGCAGAAGCTCCGCGGCTATGTAGAGGAATAAGATGGCTGAACCGCAGCCGAAGCATGATGTGTTTCAAGCGATAGCCGACCCGACGCGGCGCAAGGTGCTGGAGCTGTTGGGCGATGAGGAACTGCCGCTAAACGCTATCAGCGGACACTTTGCGATGAGCCGTACGGCCGTGTCGAAGCATCTCCGCGTCTTATCGGACGCCGGACTCGTGAAGGACCGGAAGGTCGGGCGCGAGACGCGCTACCGTCTAGACCCCGATCCGCTTAGAGAGCTGAAGCGCTGGCTGGCGTTTTACGAGCGCTTCTGGGATAACAAGCTCGCCGCGCTCAAGCGTTATGTGGAATCGGAGGATACGGATTCCGATTCCGATTCGCCGGCCAATAACGGTATTACGGGCAACTAAATAGCTACGCATATGAAAAACCGCCTCATTAGTTCGATTTCGGGACACTAATGGGGCGGTTTATTGTTTGCGGTACGAAAAACGGCTATTTAGTTCGACAAAATGCCGTTACATGCACTGTGAGCTATTATTTCCGCAGCATAGACAAGTCAAAGTCCGGAACGAGACCTTCAGCAGCCGCGCGTCCAAGCAGTGCTTCAACGGCTGAATAGCCGTCTTCACCGAGGTTAGCAGTGAACTCGTTCACGTATAGATCGATGTGCGACTGAGCAACATCTTCCGATAGCTCTTGAGCATGCTCCATCACATAGCCGCGTGACGCGCCGGGATGCGCCCAAGCGTACTCGACGGAAGAGCGAATCCAGCCTGCTAAAGATTCGGCATCTAACGAGCGCTTAGCGATGATGGCGCCAAGCGGGATAGGCAGGCCTGTATCCTCTTCCCACCAGCTTCCGAGATCGGCGAGCTTGCTAAGGCCGTAATTCGGATAGGTGAAGCGGGCTTCATGAATGACGAGCCCGGCGTCGATTAGGCCGTCGCGTACGGCAGGCATAATCTCGTGGAAAGGCATGACGACGATTTCGCCGACCCCTCCCGGCACTTGTTGCGCAGCCCATAGGCGGAATAGCAAGTATGCCGTCGATCGCTCGCTAGGAACAGCGACTCGTTTGCCTGCTAGCGCAGCTGGGCCGCCCTTGCCATCTTTGGTTAGCACAAGCGGTCCGCAACCGCGGCCCAGCGCGCCTCCGCACGGCAGCAGCCGATAGTCGTTCAGTACCCATGGCAGGGCGGCGTATGAGATTTTCATAACCTCAGGGCCTTCCGCACGGGCAGCCCAGTTGTTCGTAATGTCGATATCCGCATACGTTACGTTAAGCTCCGGTGCTCCTGGCACTAAGCCATGCGCCAAAGCATGGAATACGAATGTGTCGTTGGGACACGGGGAATAAGCGATATTCATTCCAACACCTCCAGTATTGCGGCACTTGCCGCTTCAAGCGCAGCGAGCGCTTCGCCGATGCGCCATGCGGCGCGGTCGCGCGGACCGACGGCGTTCGAGATCGCGCGCAGCTCCGTGAACGGTATGGCTAGCCGCTGCGCGGCGACGGCAACGCCGTAGCCCTCCATCCCTTCCGCTGCGGCGCCGGGAATGCGGGCTGCATGCGCCGCAGCAGTCGCGGCGCTGCCGGTTGCCGTCGAGACGGTCAAGGCGGGAGCGAGCACCGCCGACAAGCCAGCAGCTTGGATCGCGTCATAGATGCGGCGACTCCAAGCGGGGTCAGCTTCAAGGCGAGCCGTGCCGAAGCCTAGTTCGTCCACGCTGATGAAGCCTTCCTGCGACTCGGCGCCGAGATCGGCGGCAATAATCTCGTCGGCTACGACGAGCGTACCGATGGCGGCAACGCCGTCAAAGCCGCCGCCGATGCCCGCGCTAATGACGAGTCCATAGGGCTCGTCGGCGGCAGCAAGGGCGGCCGCAGTACTCGCCGCCGCATAAGCAGGGCCGACGCCAGCAGCTATGACGTCGGCCTTCGTGTTGCCTCCAAGGCCGCGCAAGACGGCGTCCTTCTCGGCATCTACCGCCGTAACGATCAACACGCGCGTTCCGCGGCTCTGTTGTTCTTCGTTAGGGCTATGATTAATGTTGGTCACGGGGTAACTTCCTCCTTCACAGAAACGGATACTACATATCTATCTTCTAATAATATCACTCGCTAGAAAGGGTGTCCAAATCTCGCCTATCCGATCGTAATCTTTCCTTCCGGGAACCGGTACAGTTCCTTCTTGGAGCGCGAGTTGAGAGCGAAGGCGAGCGTTACCGGACCCAAACGGCCGACGAACATAAGCAGGATGATGATGACTTTGCCTGCTTCGGATAAATGCGACGATAAGCCGGAGGACATGCCGACCGTACAATAGGCTGACGTCGCTTCGAACAGGATTGCGAGGAACGAGCCGGTCTCCGTAATGGACAGCAGCATGGCGGCCGAGCAAATAATGGCGAAGGAAATCATGGTCAGCATAATAGCTTGATGGATCTGCTGCTTCGCTATACGGTAGCGGAACAGGACGATATCCTCTTTGCCCCGTATCATGGCAATCATGGCCCCGACTAATATCGCGAACGTTGTGACGCGAATACCGCCGCCCGTAGAGCCGGGCCCCGCCCCGATGAACATCAGAATAATGAGGAAAAACTGTGTTACCTCGCGCAGCAAGCTGGGATCGAGGGTGCTTAGTCCAGCTGACCTGGCTGTTACCGATTGGAACAACGAGCCAAGCACCTTGCCGCTTCCGGACAAAGGCTGCAGCGTTAAAGGGTTAGAGAACTCCAGCAAAAGGATAACGACTGCGCCTACGAATGTAAGTACACCGGTTACGGATAAGACAACCTTACTATGCAGGCTGAACTTCTTGTGCTTCGGATAGGTCAGCAATTCCGAAATAACGATGAATCCGATCCCCCCGAAGAAAATGAGGAGCATCGAGACGATGTTGACGAACGGATCTTCTACATAATGAATGAGGCTGGCAGCCCGCTCGGGGAATTGCCCGAAGAGGTCGAAGCCGGCATTGTTGAAGAAAGAGACGCTATGGAATACGCCGAAGTACAGCGCTTGGCCGACCGGCATCTCGAGCATGAAGTAGCCGCTAAGCAGGACAGCACCTGATAGTTCGATGCTAAGCGCGTACAGAAGCACCTTGCGGACCATCTTGACGATGCCTTCCGTAGAGCCGTAATTCATCGATTCTTGCAGCACGAGACGTTCGCGGAACGATATTTTCTTCTTGAACAACAGGGCGAACAAGGTCGCCATTGTCATAAAGCCGAGTCCGCCGATCTGGACGAGAATAATGACGACAACCTGGCCGAAGGTGGAGAAGTGCGTCCCCGTATTCAATATCGTCAGCCCCGTTACGCAAGCGGCAGACGCCGAAGTGAACAGCGCGTCCAAAAAAGAGATTTGCTGATCTCCTGTATAAGCGAACGGGCGTGACAGCAATTGCGCGCCGATCATAATAATGACGACGAAGCCGAACAGCATGACTTGCGGAGGGCTCGGTCGAAAACGTAATTTTTTACGAAGGGAAGCGGCGATCTTCATGGTGTCAATTCCACCTGTCTCTTTCCGGTTATTATGGGTAAAAATTGATTATAACATGTAGATAGTCTGCTAGCTTCCAGTGCTTGAGGCCGCTATTTCGTCGTGGGCTTCGATACGGTCTGCGGCGATGACGCGATTTCGGCCGTTGCGTTTCGCATCGTATAGCGCGTTATCGGCCTCTTGAAGCAGATATTCGAGCGGCAATGTCGATTGGTAACTTTCTGTTACGCCGAAGCTGGCTGTGATCGATATCGTATTGGCTCCGCTTACTAAAGGGGTAGAACTGATCTTTTCTTTTAATTGCTCGGCGATCTGAAGAGCTTGTTCTAGCGAGGTGTTAGGCGCGCATAGAACGAACTCTTCGCCGCCGTAACGTGCAAAATAGGCAGAGGGCTCTATAATGCTATTTACGAGGCTGACAACATGCAAAAGAGCAAGATCGCCCATGCTATGGCCGTAGCGATCGTTAATCGCTTTGAACAAGTCGATATCGAGAAGAATAATCGACATAGGCGTACCGCTTGTTATCGCATGCTCCAATTGTTTATTGGCAATCTCCATAAAGTGAGTCCGGTTATATAAGCCCGTTAGTCCGTCTCTCTCCGCAAGGCGCCGCAGCTTGTTCTGAAGCTGCATATGCTCGGTCATATCGATCATAACGATGGTTCGGCCGGCGACATCGCCTTTTGTATTCAACAGCTTGGAGGAGCGAAGGCGATAGTAATGGGTTTCGCCGCCTTTGATCCACTTCAATTCCTGCTCGTACTCCTGCTTCTGACCGTCATCCGTATCGTTGCCGAATACGCCAGTGTCTGCGCCGCGCTTCCATACCTGGTCGATCGGCTTGCCGATAGCTGCCGGATTTAGGGAAGGGATAAAGGCTATGGCTGCGCTGTTATAATCAACGATTCTGGCCGATAAATCTAGTACGAGCACGCCGTCGCGCATACTCTCGAATATATGATCCCTCGCTATCGGCGATACGGTCAACATGCCTACGGAAACGATAGCCCATATGTAGAGGGCCGATGTGATGCACATTACGATCGGTACAGGATCCATACCGAGAGGCGTCAAGCCGATTACGTAGAGGAAGGCTCCGAGCATAGGCAAAAGATGGCCGAGGATCATGATGAAGTTTTGCTTGTGGTAACCTGCTCTTGATTTGCGCATATGCACGACCAGCAAGAATATAGATGCCGCCAGGCATCCAAACGTATAAGCGCCATGAACGTAATACCATCTGCCAGGGACGATGTCGACCATCGGTGTCGGCGTATTTTCCCGTAAATAGAGCAGCTTGTAAAATAAATGATGGTAGTCGTTGGTCGTGTTCATAATGAGAGTAATAGTGGGAATGACGAATAGCAGCCAACTTCTGCGGAATGCGGCATAGGTGTGGATACCGATATAGTGGAAGACGAGCAGTAGACTGCAAGGCGCAATGAACGGCATGCCGAAGTATTCGATACTGAGCCAAAATCTGATTTCCTGCAGGGAGTCGCTCGATAACTCGAAGGCGAAGGCGAAGGTGTAAATAGCGCTGAAGATGGAGGACCAGATAAACGCTTTGGTTCCTGTGAAGTTGGTTTTCATGTAGTAAGCGTAGATGGCCAGCAGCACGCTAAGCACGCCGGAGATGATTACGAGAACGATGTAATCGTTTATGGACATATTCATTATTGGCTCCAGTACGTTCGTTATAAATAGAGTGTAGCACATTCGTGCGCCAAAAAGTATTAGAAGAACCATGGCGAAAAATAGAATAATTTGTGCGAATATGGGGAATATTGTGTCAAATGTCCCATGAACAAGCTGTCATAAATTGCTATAATAGAAGAGCGAGTAGTTTCGGAGGTATTCGCAGACTGCTTCAACCATGATAGGTTGGAAGAAAGGAAGTTGATTAATAATATGCGAAAAATTAGACAGAAGATTGTCAATTTTAATTATACGAAAATAGGATTTCTAGTTCTTATGGTTGTAATGCTTATTTCATCGATATTTCAAGTCGCAGGAACTGAGCAAGTGAAGGCCGCGACGACGATGCCACCGTCGGGGCCGACCGGAAAGGCTTATTACGTAGCGACAACAGGAAGTGACGCGAACCCCGGTACGTTGAACGCCCCGTGGAAAACGATCCAAAAAGCGGCGAATACGCTGGTTGCAGGGGAGATCGTTTATGTCAGAGGAGGAGTCTACAAGGAGTTTGTGACCATCAAAAAGTCAGGCTCTCAAAGTGGGGGCTACATCACATTCCAAAACTACGATGGCGAGGTTCCTATTATTGACGGAACGGGGCTCACAGTAACCAGTTCGATAAATGCGTTGGTTTATTTGAATAATACCAGCTATATCGTCGTTAACGGATTCGAGGTGCGCAACTTGACTGCTTCGAGCAGTTCTCTTTACCCGGCTGGTATCCGTATAAATAACGGCGGCAACGAAAATTATATTTTGAATAATAACGTGCATCAGATCAAAAACACTTCAAGTAAAGGGAATGCTCACGGTATCCATGTTTACGGTAACAAAAGCACCCCGATAACGAATGTTCGCATTAGTGGCAACGAGGTCCATAATCTCGTTACGGGGTGGAGTGAATCGTTAACCGTGAGCGGCAACGTGGACGGGTTCTCGATAGACAATAACGAGGTTCACCATAACAATAATATAGGCATCGACGTAGCTGGTTTTTACGCCGCTTGTGCAAGTCCATGTTTTGACCAAGCGCGAAATGGCGTAATATCGGATAATGTCGTCCACCATATTGATTCCTCACAAAATCCAGCATACGAAGGCAGCAAGTCTGCACCGGGTATATACTCAGACGGAGCAACAAATGTTGTTATTGAGAGGAATCACGTATATGCCAATAATTTTGGTATAAGCTTGGCAAGCGAGAACAAGGGTAAGAACACGAGCAACATTACCGTTCAAAATAATTATATTCATCATAACTTGCGTGCCGGCATTATTATGGGCGGTTCAACTACGGCTAATGGCGGCGCTGTCAATAATCTGATTATCAACAATACAATGGTAGAAAACGATACGGGGCAGGAAGGTTTCGGAGAAGTTACTCTCCAGGAAAACAACTCAAACAATAAATTTGTTAACAACATATTCTATGCTGGTCCATCATTGCGATTCTTTCATAAGTTGAGCAAGAGCGGATCTGGAAATATCATTGACTATAACCTCATGTATAAAGCAGGAGGGGAGAATGGGAGCAAGTGGAGATGGCAAGGGACATCATACAACACATGGGATCAGTTTAAGGCTGCGACAGGATTCGATTCCAATTCCATATTCGCTGACCCCATGTTTGTCGATCAAAAAGCGAATGACATTCATATAAGCAGTGATTCTCCAGCCATAGATAAAGGAATACTAGACTTCGTGCGAGAAGTTTCGACCGATTATTACGGAATGGAAAGGGTACTTGGAACTTCGGTAGATATTGGTGCGTTCGAATCCAACTTCTCAACAGACCCAGGAACAGACCCAGGAACGGATCCAGGAACGGACCCAGGAACGGACCCGGGAACGGACCCAGGAACGGACCCGGGAACGGACCCAGGAACGGACCCGGGAACAGACCCAGGAACAGACCCAGGTACGAATCCAGGAACGGATCCAGGAACGGACCCAGGAACAGATCCGGGAACGAACCCTGGAACGGATCCCGTGCCGACTCCTGATATTACAGTGGACGGCGATGTGTCGGATTGGGATACTGTCGTTGCATTGGAGACAGGACCATCGAATGTAAGATCCTTAAAGGCATTCATGAACGATACGGATTTGAATTTGCTTGTAACTGGGAAGTCACTCACGAGCAAAGGACAGTTTTATATCAATACGGATAATGACAGCGGTACTGGTTTTAAGGTGTATCACTGGTCAACTAGCGGCGCGGATTATTTGATCGAAAATGGAATTTTGTACAAGTACAGCGGAAAAGGCGGCAGTGATTGGACCTGGACAGAAGTGAAATCCTATAAGAGCATCAAAAAATTTATAGTAAGCAGCACGGTACTTGAGGCTCAAATTGCATTGTCGGATTTAGGAGTAAGCGAGGGAGAAACAGTCTATATCGGATATGTATGGAAGGATTCCGATAGCAATAAGCTTTCGCTAGGTAAATCATTATTACCGGTTGGAAATTAATAGTGTGTGACCGTGGACCTCTTTAATCAACAGTGACAGCGCGGCTTTAATGAAGCGGACATTGAAACTGTTGATGATAAAAGAGGTCTTTTTTTTATTCAATGAAAAATATTTACGTCGGTAAATTGTCTGATTTTGTCGGTTTTTCATATAATAGATCGACTATACAATATTGGATGGTATAAACATTTCTCGTATGCTATCATAAGTGCACAAACGACATTTACGAAGCGTTTACAGCGAATATAGCAAAGCCGGGGTGAAGACGTGAAGGTCCTAGTGACAGGCGGATATGGGTTTATCGGATCACATGTAGCAGAACGGTTTAGTAAAGAAGGATATGAAGTATTCATACTAGATAACCTGTCTACGGGAAGCAAAGAAAATGTAACGATTAAGCATAAAGGATACTCCCTTTCTATAGAAGATCCAAAATGCGAAGAGGTCTTTCGCTCCAATCGTTTCGATGTAGTGGTGCATCTAGCGGCTCAAGTTAACGTTGGGGCCTCGATCAAAAATCCTAGACAAGATTCCGAATCAAACGTGCTAGGATTGGTTAATATGCTCACGTTATCGAGCAAATATAAGGTCAAAAAGTTTATATTCGCTTCTTCCGCGGCCGTATACGGGACGAATGATAGAGTCCCATTACTAGAAACGGAAGTTTGTGATCCCATTTCGCCATATGGCATTAGCAAGTGGGTTGGAGAATCTTATTGTGCGAAATGGAATGAGCTTTACAATTTAGAGACGCTTTGTTTTCGTTTTTCAAATGTGTATGGACCTAGGCAAGGAGGCTTGGGCGAAGGCGGCGTTATTTCGATATTTACGGATCGGATTTTAGCTGGACAACCGTTGTATGTTCATGGCGATGGCAGCCAAACCCGTGACTTTATCTACGTAGAGGATGTTGCATATGCGTTGTTTAGGGCTTCTAATTCATACCTAACAGGCATTTATAACTTATCTACGAATACGGAATGCAGTATTAATTCTCTTATTGATAAGTTCGGAAAACTGCAGGAAATAAAAAATGTAAATTACTCCGACAGCCGACCAGGCGACATTAAGCGATCGACGCTGAGCAATGAGAAGGTGAAGCGTGAACTTGACTGGACTCCGATGTTCGATATGGACGAGGGTCTTAGCAGAACTTATTCGTGGTTCTTACAACATCGCTCCACTGTAGAGAGTGCAGCATCGACCGTTGCAGAGCCATCGCGGGCCAAACTGGCACTTAAATCGTTTTTACCATATGGGGAAAATTTGGTAGCTTTTATTTTGACGGCATGGATTACAATTAACCAGCCTTATACTTCTTTCGGTTCAATTGATATTAAGCTTTTTTATATTACTGTTCTAGGCATTATGTACGGAAGCAGACAATCCATGCTTGCGGTTATGCTATCTATCGGACTATTTATATACGAGAAGCTATATGACGGAAGAGAACTTGTCTCTCTATTTTATAACCCTGATTATTTGTTTCAAATTGCAATCTATGTGTTTGTGGGGCTTGTCGTCGGCTATGCTATGGAGCGGAAAAATGGAAAGCTGCAAACACAGGAACAAAAGATTGAAGAGCTGCATAGCCGCTATGAATTTCTAAACAGCGTGTATAGCGAGGTTCGCGAGGTCAAGGATGAGCTTCAACAGCGAATTCTGAACACAGGCGACAGTTTTGGCAAAATGTACGCAGTAACGAAAGAACTGGAGAGCCTTGAACCCGAAGAAGTATTCATGGCTACCGTCAATGTTGTTAAATCCATTATGGGCGTGCAATCCGTATCGATATACACGGTTAACTCTAACCATTCCTACTTGCGTCTAGCTGCACATTCAAACGGGCAAGATGCTGGCGTAAGCAAATCTCTTCGCACGGACGAACATCCTTATATCGAAGCAATATTTGCGAACGGTAAAGTTTTTATCAATAGGGAATTGAAAGGCGATGTACCTCTAATGTCTGCTCCGGTTTATAGCAAGGGTACTGTGGCAGCTATTATTTCAATTGACGGAATGAATTTTGATAAGTTTTCGCTTTATCATCAAAATTTGTTTAAGATAACGGCCGATCTGGTGTCCTCTGCCCTATCCAGAGCGATAGCCTACACGGAAGCGTCTGAAAGTCAACGTTACGTTGAGGGCACAGCGATTCTAAAACCGGAAGTATTCCAATCTATCTTGCAAAGCAAGCAGCAAGCGTTCCAAAAATACAATATACCGTTCCTCTTGTTAAGAGGAAATTTAGATGGAATCTCTCTGCAGCATTATTCATCGCAATTAACTAGTCTTTTGCGGGAAAATGATTATATCGGATTGAATGCAGCCGGGGAAGTGATTGTGCTACTGTCCAATTCAGGATCGGAGGATGCCGAAAGCGTTTTGGCGAGATTCAATCGTCATCGACTAACACTGTATAGGCTTGACGGGGAGATTGCGAATGTTTGAGCTATATTACATAATCTACGTTCTTCTGTCAGCTGTAATTCTAGCGCTAGTTCACAAAGTTTCGTTTAAAGACTGGTTATTAAGAGTCATCATTGTATCGTTTTTACCCGTCATTGGATGGTTGCTACCTATTTGCTGGCCGAGAAGTTGGATTAAGCAAGATGATTCTAGGCTGGACGAATATATGACCGCTCAAAACCAAGAAGTATCTGTTCTACATGAAGGTATTTATTCTAAAGTTGAAGCAGAACGAGAGCTTGACGTTATTCCCATTGAAGATGCACTGCTTGTTAGCGATCATGGCGTCCGAAGAAAAGTCATGATAGACGTTCTGAAGCAGGATTCCATGCGTCATATGGAGCTTCTGCAGCAAGCGGTCAGCAACGAAGATTCAGAAACGTCTCATTATGCGGTAAGCGCGATTATGGAAATGAAGCGTAAACTGGCGATATCGCTACAGGAACTGTCTGTTCAGTATGAAACAGACAAACAAGACGAACATCTGCTGCTTACCTATACGGACGTCCTCAAGAAATTTATGAACAGCGGTTTTTTGGACGAGAGAACATTGCGTCAATACAAATTCACGTATTTATCAGTATTGCAAAGCCTAATTACAATTGCGCCAAATACCGAATTCGCCTATGCTGAAAAATTGAATACTGAGCTTGAACTTGAGCTTTATGTTGAGGCGGAAGAATCAGGGCTACTCTATATTAAGAACTTTCCACTGAGCGAAGAGGCATATCTTAGTCTTATGGTGGTGTATTTTTCCATGCGGTCGACGGATAAGCTGCAAGAAACATTGCTTAAATTAAAGGAGTCGCCGCTTAACTTATCTAATCGAGCGTTGACCTTGGTCCGGTTTTGGTCGGAAGGGGCATAAGATGAATAAAGAATTAAATTTTTCACGTAACATTTATATCATATTGGCTGCCATTCTCATATTTGCGATCGTCATTCAACTGACTAGGTCGCAATTCATATTAAAATTTAATGAAAACAATCGTTTAATTCAAGAACGGCAAGAACTGCTTGCGAACTTGCAGTCTACTGAGAAGGGTGTTCCCGAGGGGGCTCCCTACTGTCTCGCCTATCTGTCGGGGGAGAAGGGGAGCGTTTCTCTCAAAAATAATGCTGCTCGAGCTCTTCAATATATGCAAAAACCAATTGCTGAGAAGGACCTGTCGAAAGATCCAATCAACCCTGAAGGCTGCGCCAGCGTTCTTATCGCTACAGAAAAACTGGATCGTTTAGGCGACATTCGCGTTATGTCAGATTATGTTTCTGGTGGAGGGCATGTATTTTTCATGATCACGCCGGAAATAGACGATAACTTTCTGCTTTTGTACAGAAAACTAGGTATTTTATCTTTTAGCGATCAATACGTTTCAATGGGCATTAAGATGACGTCAAACGTATTGATTGGAGAAGAGGGCCTACAGGTCGATGAAGGTATTGTCGCAAACTCTTCCATTATTTTAGATTTGGATGATGAGTCGGAGTTGCTGGCAGAGAGCGGTGATGGTATGCCTCTTCTTTGGAAACGTAATTATGGAAAAGGGGCATTTATCGTATTTAACGGAACAATGATGGAGGAGAAGGTTAATCGGGGATTGATAGCAGGGTCCGTCAGTTTGCTGGAACCTGATTTCATATATCCTATATTCAATTCCAAGATCTTCTTTATTGATGATTTTCCGGCACCTGTGCCAAAAGGGATAAATGCGCAAATATATCGGGCATACAATCGCGATATCCCGAGTTTTTTCCGTGATATCTGGTGGCCGGATATGCTAAAGGCGGCAAAGCAGTTTGATGTGAAGTATACAGCGGTTCTTATTCAATCCTATAATAATCGGGTTGAGCCTCCATTTCATGCGCCGGTAGACGAAGATCATTATGAGCTAATTGCTTACGGACGGGAAGTTATTAAAAGTGGCGGTGAAATCGGCGTTCATGGATATAATCATCAATCGTTGCAGATGAGTAAAAGAACTGCCGATAACTTCGGGTACATTGCTTGGAACAGCCCTATCAAAATGCAGCAATCTATTGAAGAAGTGTTAAGCTATTCGGAGAAAGCATTCCCAAACTACAAGGTATTGTCCTATGTCCCGCCTTCGAATGTACTGAGTTCGGAGGGGCGAGATGCGCTGAAGAAGGCATGGCCCAATTTGACGGTTATTTCTTCCTTATATAATACAGACGAAGATGGATTTGCTTATGTACAGGAATTTGAAATAGCCCCAGACGGAATAATTGAGATGCCCCGTGTCACGTCCAACTATACTGAACTGCCTTACGATAGATGGGTCGAGGCGAATACGATGACATCGCTCGGCGTATTTTCGCATTTTATTCATCCAGACGATCTTCTTGATAGCGAGCGAAGCTATAACAAAGATTGGGAAGGGCTCTATGAAGGATTCACTTCTAACTTGAAACGAATATCGAAGACGTATCCATGGCTCCGCCCGATGACATCTGCAGAAGGCGCATTGGATATGGCTGCTGCGCTGCAAAGCTCGGTAACATGGACGCACAACGAAAACCGCATTACAGGGGAAGTGAAAAATTTTCAAAGAAACCTCTACTATGTGTTGCGGACCGAACGAAAAATTGCAAAGCTGGAAAATTGCTCTGTGCGTAAAATCGATGACAATACGTATTTAGTCGAGGCGCAAGAGGCTTCATTTTCTATCGGATTGGGCGGATAAGCTATGAAAATATGTATTATCGCGGAAGGCTCGTATCCTTATATTACGGGGGGCGTTTCCAGTTGGATTCACAGTATTATTACGCGTATGCCGGAGCATCAATTTGTGATATACGCGATTGGAGCCTATAGCAAGCAGAAGGGGCAATACAAGTATAAGCTTCCTGAGAATATAGTAGAGGTAAAAGAAATATTTTTGGATGCCTATATGTTTGAAGATGGCGAGTGGGGACAGAGATTTAGGCTAACTAACTCAAAGAAAAAGGATATCAGGGCGTTACTGGGCGGAGAAGGCGATGTAGATTGGAACAATATTTTTAATTTGCTGCGGAGTAAAAAGTTTCAAAAAGTTGCCGACTTTCTGTCCAGCAAGGATTATTTCGATATTCTAGAAGATTTATGCCGAACCGATTTTAATTTAGTTCCGTTTACGGAAATGTTTTGGACGGTTCGTTCCATGATACTTCCGCTATTTCTAACTATTAGACATGAGGTGCCTCAAGCTGATTTGTACCACAGCGTATCGACAGGTTATGCCGGCGTTATTGGCGCATTGGCAAAACATGTCCACGACAAGCCTTTTATTTTAACTGAGCACGGGATTTACTCGCGTGAACGCGAAGAGGAAATCATCAAGGCAGATTGGGTGAAAGGATATTTCAAAGATTTGTGGATCGAGTATTTCTATCGACTTTCCAGTTGCGCCTATGAATCTGCTGACCGCGTCATTACGTTGTTTGGTCGGAATAAGGAAATTGAAATAGAGCTGGGCTGCGATCCGGGAAAAATTAGTATTATTCCAAACGGCGTCAATACAGAAGATTACAAAGGGCTTTCGGGTGTACTGGAAGATGGCATTATAAGAATTGGAGCCGTTGTGCGGGTTGTGCCGATTAAAGATATAAAGACGATGTTGCAAAGTTTTTTGATCGTTAAGCGGGAAGTGCCAAACGCTGAACTTTATGTCATGGGCCCCATTGAAGAAGACGACGAGTATTATTTGGAGTGTTTGAGCATGGTGAAGACGCTTGAGCTTGAGGATGTCCACTTTACGGGTGAAGTCAACATTAAAGACTACTTAGGAAGAATGGACGTTCTGCTACTTACTAGCGTAAGTGAAGGTCAGCCACTTGCCGTGTTAGAAGGAATGGCATGCGCCAAGCCATTCGTAACGACGAATGTCGGGAGCTGTAAGGAACTGCTTGCTGGTCTAGATGACGGTGTCGGACCTGCGGGACTTGTGGCGCCTGTTATGCATTATGAGCAAATCGGACAAGCGCTCATTCAATTGTGCAAAGATCGCAATTTACGCGAGGAGATGGGGCAGAATGGTCTCGAGCGCGTTCAGAGGTACTATAAACATAAAGATTTTATAGCGAGTTATCGTCATCTATATCAATCGTTAGGAGGTATGCGTGAATGGCAGGAATCGGCTTCGAGCTAAGAAAATTATTTCAAGAGCAAGGGCTCATTAACAATGCCAAGGCATACGCGTATTCGTCATTAACGACAGTAGGTCCGATGGTGCTCTGCATGTTTCTTAGTATTACGTTGCAGTGGATGATGCGCCGCTTCGATACGAGCTACGTGGAGTCGGAATTGTACGTCGCTACATTAACCTACGGCTTCGTATTCTCCATCATATTGACAAGCGGTATTTCGATGCTGTTGACGCGTTATACGGCGGATATGTTGTTTGAAAAAAAATACGACCGCCTTCTCGCTTCATATTATGGTGCTCTTATCGTATGCATCCCTATAGGGGCGGCAGTAGCCTGGTTTTTTTTACGCGGCGTCTCGGAGAACGCGGGCTATAAAGTAGCCGCTTATCTTTTTTTCGTAGAACTTATAGTTATCTGGATACAAGGTGTATATTTGTCGGCATTAAAGGACTATATGAGAATCGTAAGAAGCTTTGCGATTGGTACTGCAGCTTCATTGTTAAGCGGTTGGCTGTTGCTTGCTTACACCCCGATGCCTTCTACGACGGCTGCGTTATTAGCATTTGATATCGGATTTTTTATTATTGCCTTGCTATCCACGCTCCATTTCGAGCATATTTTTCCGCGCGGGCAAAGTCGACACTATTTGGAGTTTTTGGCTTATTTCAAAAAATATCGAGCGTTATTTCCGATAGGCTGCTTTATGTATGCTGGTGTATATGTACATAGTTTAGTTTATTGGTTCGGTGACCAAGGAATAGTTGTCGCCAATCAATACCATGTTATGCCCTTATATGATTCGCCTGTATTTTATGCGTTTCTCTCTGTAATTCCTACTTTGGTAACGTTTGTGGTTTCGGTAGAGACATCCTTCTACGAGAAATTTAAAATTTATTACAAAAGAATACTCGAGAGGGGTACTTATCTAGAAGTCAACACCGCAAAAAAAGAGATGCAAAAGACGCTTGTTCGGGAGATTGGCTTTCTGATGGAAGTTCAACTGCTCTTTACGATACTCTCGATTGCTCTAGGAATGCGCCTGCTGCCAAGAATCGGATTCACAATGGTGCATTTGGACTTGTTTGTCGTTCTCGTATTGGGTTATTTCTTATTTATTATGTTATTCATCTTAATGCATATTCTAATGTACTTCGATGATCGGAAAGGTGTGCTTATGATTAGCGGCTCTTTTGTCGTCATTAATATTGTGTTTAGCTTTTGGATGATGAAGATAGAAAACCATGGACTTGGCATGTTCATCGCTTCTAGTTTGGCACTTGGGGCGGCAATCGTAAGGCTGTTGTATGTGCTGCGGAACATTGATTACTATACGTTCTGCTCGCAGCCATTAAATATGCGACCCGAACATAACGGTAGGAAAATAAAGCTGAATAAATCAGGAATGACTATGTCTGTACTAGTGCTGGTTAGCGTATTGTTGCTGGCAGGCTGCAGTGATAATGGTTCTGCTGCGGGCAATGCCGATAATTCCTCAGATGACGCTGTAACGCAATCACTGTTGGAAACCGGTCTAACTGAAGATAAGCGAGTATACGAACAGGATCAGGACGACTCGGTTAAGACGTTGTACGTAACCGTATTGCCTGATGCGGCGGATGCAGGAGCGCCGATTAGTTGGTACAGCATGAATCGTTTGGAACAGAAGGAAAACAATCGTTCGTTGGAAGCAATCGTTCAAGAAGGTGCGGATGACGGTAAAGGTCCCGTGCCTGGAATGTTCAGTTATGGCACTGACACAGCGAATGCAAGCATTACTCTAAGGGGAAGAACGGCATTTCAGGAGCCACAGAAGTCGTATAAGCTCAAGTTGTTTGACGAGGCCGGTCTATGGCAAGGGCAACGGACTTTGAATTTGAACAAACATATGCTTGATCTGTCAAGAGTACGCAACAAGCTGTCATTTGATTTGATGGAGCAAATCCCTGATTTGACTAGCTTGAGGACGCAATTCGTACATTTGTATGTAAAGGATCTGTCCGAAGGGGCTCAGCAAGCGCAATATGTCGATTATGGGTTATATACCCAGATCGAGCAACCAAATGAAATGTTTTTAAAGACTCATTTGCTTGATCCTAACGGATATTTGTATAAGGTCGCCTTCTTTGAGTTTGGGCTGTACCCTGAAATTAAATCTGAGACGGATCCGGGCTACGATAAAGCTGCATTCGAGACGATTCTTGAAATCAAAGGCCGTGAGGAGCATCAGAAGCTTATTGATATGCTGAAAGACGTCAATAACCCGCAGATTCCTATCGAGGAAATAATCGAGAAGCACTTTGATTTGGACAATTTCTTAACCTGGACCGCTATTAATATTTTAATGGATAACATGGATACTGACGCAAACAACTATTACCTATATTCGCCTTTAAATTCGGAAAAGTGGTACTTTCTTCCGTGGGATTACGATGGCGCTTGGGAGTTGCAGAGGGAAGTAGGTTCAGCTGCGACCTATCAAAACGGCTTAAGCAATTATTGGGGATCGATTTTGCACAACAGGTATTTCCGGACGACTAAGCATGTACAACAGTTAACAGACAAGCTGAATGAGCTTCATAAATCAATCAACAAAGATACAATAGCCAAGCAGCTCGAGCTATATAAGGACAAGGTAAAACCTTTCTTAAGCAGTGCGCCAGAAGTCAACTTTTTGCCCGGTAAGGTTGAAGATTACGATAAAGAACTACAGCAATTGATCGATACGCCTGAGAGAGGCCTGGAGCGCTATTTCGCGGATTTAGAGAAACCAAGGCCGTTCTATCAAAGTGATATGGAATACGTTGGAAATGATATGCATTTTACTTGGGATTTATCATTTGATCTGCAGGGTGACGATCTCGTATACGATGTGACAGTTGCTAAGGATTTGAACTTTACCCAAGTGATCGCGAAAAAAACGGATTTGGTTAAAAATGAATTTGATACACCAATCCCTGCTCGAGGCACTTATTATTGGAAAGTCGTTGTGCGAGACAGTAAAGGGAATAGTCAAGACTCTTTTGATAGCTACTTGGCGCATGATGGTACACCTTATTTCGGGTTAAGACAGTTCGAGGTGGAATAGTATGCAATTTGAAGGAAAAAAGCTTAGAAACGAGTTTAAGCACTATTTGCATACGCATGAATACCTCTCGCTCCGGCATAAAGTGTCGACAATGCTAGAGATGGATCCGAATTCTATCGGTGGAGACGGTTATGGTATCCGAAGTTTGTATTTTGACGGTCCGCATGATCATTCCTTGTACGATAAGAACAACGGCGTGTTCGGCAGGGACAAGTACCGGATACGAATTTATAACGGCAGCGGCGAGAAGATCACATTGGAGCGCAAGAGCAAGTTCGGGGATTTCGTCTGCAAGGAAGCGGCTCCTCTCTCGAGGAAAGAGTACGATGACATACTAGCAGGAGATTACGAGTGTTTGAGAGATAAAGAGCATCCGCTGCTCAAGGATTTCTATCTTGCGCTAGCGCATCGGGCGTTCAGGCCGATTGTTATTGTGGATTATGTGCGCGAGGCCTATGTTTATGAACCGGGCAATGTGCGTATTACATTCGACAAGCGGCTTGCGGCAGGTGTCAATACGGTGGACTTGTTCAATACGGAACTCGTGCTCCAGGAGGCGCTGCTTGCGCCTCAGACGATCCTGGAAGTGAAGTTCGACTCCTTCCTGCCATCCAACATTCGGTCGCTTCTACAACCGGATAAAATCGTCAGATCGGCCATCTCGAAGTACGTCATCTGTCGTGAAGTAACCATCAAGCATTTTAAACAATAGCTTTTCAGGGGGCAATTATGGAAGAGACGCTGAATTTTCAGGATATTATCAAGAAAAGCATGCTTCACCTTGAAGCGTTCCGCAGTATTTCCTACGTCGATATGGCGCTTGGGCTTTTATGCGCATTCGCAATCGGATTGTTTATTTTCTGGATTTACCGCAAAACGTTTCGCGGGGTCGTATACAGCTATAATTACAACGTATCCTTCGTTCTGATGACGATGATTACGGCACTCATTATTATGACTATCAGCACCAATATCGTATTGTCGCTCGGCATGGTCGGCGCGCTCAGTATCGTCCGTTTCCGGACGGCGGTCAAGGATCCGCTCGATATCGTCTATATGTTCTGGGCCATCGCGGCTGGTATCGCAAGCGGTGCTAAGATGTATCCACTAGCCTTGATCGGATCTGTCATTATCGGATTGACGCTTGCGTGGCTGTCCCGTCGTAAAGTGAAGGAGCAGGCTTACCTTCTCATTATCCGTCATTCGGATATCGCGAATGACGCGATTAGGCAGCAGCTTCGCAAGCTGGACGCTAAGCTGAAATCGAAGACGGTCCGCAAAGACTTCACGGAACTGACGGTGGAAGTGCGGCTGCGCGACGATAACACGGCTTTTGTTCACGCGATTAGCGCTATGGAAGGCGTCCACGATGCTTCGCTGGTCAATTATACGGGTGATTACGCCCAATAAGAAGAAGGCGGCCTATTGGCCGCCTTTGTTGTCTTCAATGGCCTGAAGCGTAATTTCAGCGCAGGTGCCTACACCGAGCGTGCTGCGGAATTCGATCTTGCCCTTATGGTTGGCCATAATCTGCTTGCAGACCATGATGCCTAGTCCGTTACCGCTTCTCTTCTTGGTGAAGAACGGTTCGCCGAGCCGCTGCAGATCCTCCTCCGACATACCGTCCCCTTCATCGGTGAAGCGGATGATAACGCCGTCGCCTGTGGAAGGCAATACATCGATCGTCAGGTTGCCGCCGCTTGTCATCGCTTCGAAGCTATTCTTAAGCAGGTTGATGAATACTTGCTTAAGCTGATTGGACTCGCCCAGCACCATGGCTGTCTCTAGCTGCTTGTTGACCGTGAGCTGCACGTTGTGCAGATTGGCTTCGGCATCAAGGAGGGTGACGATCTGCTGCAGCGTATCGACGACATCGATCGGCTGCACATGGATCGCCTGCGGCTTCGCAAGCACTAGGAATTCGCTAACGATGAAGTTAATCCGATCAAGCTCTTCGAGCATAATGTCGAGATGGGAAGGGGACAGCTTCCCTGTCTGCTTCTGGAGCTGCACGAAGCCCCGCAGCGTCGTGAGCGGATTACGCACCTCATGGGCGACGCCTGCAGCCAGCTGGCCGACGACGGACAGCTTCTCTGATTGCCGCAGCATCTCCTCCGTCTGTTTCCTCGCCGTTATATTCCGCGAGATCGCCGCAATGGCGACAATCTCTCCTTGCTCATCCCGCACCGAGGACAGCGTAATGCTCAGGTCGATCGCCGATCCCGACTTGTCGTAGCGAATCGTCTCATAATCGGTTACGGAGCCGCCGGACAGCACCTTTTCGGTAATCTCGCGATAATCGCGTTCATAGTCTTCTGGCACATGGTTAAGCTTCTTGCCTAGCACCTCGTTCTCGCTCCAGCCATACATCGCTTCGAACGCTTTGTTCACCTGCATTATGTTTCCGTTCAGATCCGTGACATGGATTGCGTCGGCCGTATGGTTGACGAATGACTCCAAATACTGCTTCATGCTCTGCAGCTCGGCAGCGGAGTTCTTCAATTGCGTCATGTAATGAAATAAATTATTGCCCATTGTATTGACCCGCGAGGCGAGCGTTCCGAGCTCGTCCGTGTTCCGGATCGTAATCGTCTCGCCGAAGTTGCCGTCGGCAATGGCGTTGACCTTGAATAATATTTGATTCAGCGAACGCATCATGAAGCCGGCTATAAAGTAGCTGGCGAACATCGTTATGACCACGAGGCACAACGAAATGACGGAATGGATGAAGAGCTGATGGTTCAGCGTATCCTGAATGCTGCTGAGATCGAATGTGATGCCGATGACATAGGTCTTATCAAGGGTTATTGACATGAAGCTGCGCATGATTTCCTTGCCGCCCACCATCTTCTTGACGCTATGCATCAAGTTGTCGTCGAGCGCCAGCTGAATATAGACGGAATCGACGTACGTATCCTTGTACTTGTACGTACCGAATGGAATGTCGCGCACGTCCAAATTGTAGACGGGCTTGCCTTGCTTCATCTTGATAATCGGTTTTTTGCCGAAAAATTGCGGGTCGAATCCTGTTACCTCCAGCAGCTCGGGATGGTCGTCCGTCAGCTTGTTAATGACCGCTCCGCTGCCTATTTTATCGTTGAAATCAAGAAATACTTGGGCGTCTATATAGGGATTGATAATGTAATTGGTTGTTCCGTCGTAATAATAGCCCCATTTGTTTGTAAAATCGGGGTCGGTGGAGGAGAAGTTGATCGGTCCTGACCAGAAGTTCGTCAGTTTCTGTCCTTCCGGAATCGTAACAGCATGCTCGTCGAACAACTGGCTGAACGCGGTGTACCAATAATCCCACGTTTTCGAGCTGGCCCCGATTTCTTTCGGATAGGAAGATTTCTGAGCGACAATGTCGTCCGATGTCCGCTTCCAAAGCGTAATATGATCGACGCCGATCTCTTTGCTCAGCGCGACTAGCTGTTCGTTGGTCACCTGGTCGATGTCTGGGTCAAGCTGTTCCTTTGCGGCGATAGCCGCCATCCGCAGCTTTTCGCCGATCGTGTCCTCCATGAAGCGTTTCGCTTTCTCGGAGCTTTCCACAGATACGGCAACCTGCTTGGCGATATTTTTCATTTGCTGCTCGGCGTTCGCCTGCAGGTCTTGCTTAGAGGAGAAATGGTAAATTCCAATATTAAGAATGAGAATTATGGCGACTATGGCCGAAATGGCTACGGAGAGCTTAGCTTTGATGGACAACGGATTGTTCCTCCCAGGTGTCTTGGATGTCATCTTAACAATTAGACGCTGGGAGGCCAAAATCCTGTTTTTAACTTGCGGATATAAATTGGAGATTTCTAGGTGGCTAAAGTAACGCTCGAGTAAACTGCTCCTCGTCTAAATATTGCTCAGCCTCTTCATACGTTTCGAACGCCGATTCGAGGTTTAGGCCGGAGTATACATACCATAGATCGTCCTCGAATAGCAGTGTAAGCGTCGCATTGTCAGGTCCGATCCATTTCTCTTCCTTCGGCGGCTTGCGCCCGGCAGACTTGCTCTTGGAGGGAGCTGCGGCCTGCAATCTCGGCGTTGTCGCGAGAGAAGTGATTGATTTCATAATCAACGCGCGAAGCTCGGCTTCGTTGTAATCGCGAATGTTGACCATGCCTTTGTCGTCGGTCGTCACGCCGTTCACTAGCCCGGCGAATACGAAGCCGTTGCCGTTCGGATGCAGGTGGTAGACGACGGTCTTCTTTTCATGCGCGCTGTCTTCGAAGTGGAAGTTGACGCGTCCAAGCGAGACGTTATGCTGCGTGAGCTCCGCGAACGATTGGATGATGGATAGCTTTTGGTCAAAAGAAAGCATAGGCGTAGAGCCTCCTTGAAATGAGTATATCGATCATTGTACACGATATACCGGCTTCTATGCGACAACAGGCAAGGCCGCAGTCATCCGGGTAGGGACGGCTACGGCCTTGGCGCCTCGCTTCGATGGCTTGTTAAATGTCTTTCTTCTTGGCGATCAACGTCAATGCCCCGATGATAATGAGGGCGATCGCGATAAGCGGCTGGCTGAACAAAATTTTGTTGTACAGCGTGCCTAGCGAGAAGACGGCGAAGAACAGCAACGACAGAACGGTCAGAATGTTGATTGGGATAAGCAGCCACTTGTTTCGGTTGCCGAACCAGTAGAATTCGAACAAGCCGACCGCTGGAGCCAAAATGAATCCCGGCCACATATATCCCCAGCTGTCGAAGAGCATGCTGAATTGGCAGATGATACCGACCGTGAACAATACTCCGCCAGGAATCAATACGCCGATGCCTCTGCGTCCTAGCATCGAGAAATACATCCAGTGGAAGAATAGGCCTAGCGGGATTACGAAGAGGGATGGCCAGAAGTAAGCGAATATTTTGCCCGGACCGAACGATTCGCCTTGATTCAGGAACAGGACGACGCCGAGCAGGAGCAGCACCGCACCGCTAATGGTTCTTGCATTCATTCGAATGAACACTCCAATCTGATTTCAATTTGTTGTCATTAGCATATCATAGTTGTCAAAAACCTGTCCTCATGCTGCGGGTAGTTTGCAGTGCTGGACTTAAGTCCAGTTCTCTTTACAATGTAGGCAATATTATTCGGGATGATTATGGGCCTCCGTGCCAACCTCGAACGGCGAGGTAACACCCTCGTACATAAGATGCATGGTCATGCCTGCAGCCGCATGCTGCAGATTGTGGCAATGATCCATCCACAAGCCGGGATTATCGGCGAGGAAAGCGACCTCGTACACTTCCCCCGGCGCAACGTCTAGCGTATCCGACCACCACGGACTGCCTGTAACGTCTTCGTTATTGCGCGACAGGACAAGCATATGATGGCCGTGCAGGTGCATCGGATGGTCAACGGAGCTGCGGTTTATGATCGTGGTCTTGATGAGCTCATTCTCCTTCACGACGAACATCGGCGTATTAGGGAATACTTGGCCGTTAATCGTATCGTAAGCTGCGAAGCCGCCGTTATAGAAGGCAAAGCGATTGTCCAGAATCATCGTAAATTCACGGTCGAACTTACTGTCCGGGCCAAAAGGGGTCTCCGTCTCTGTGCCGTAGTGTGTCGGATCAAATACGGTCTTCGTCTTCGCAATGGCGGGCGGCTCGGCCTTTCCGTCTTGGCTCATAAGCAAGCCGAGCTTTTTGTTCTGGCCGATGCTTAACAGGACGGGATGATCAGGCATAATAAAGGTGACATCATAACGTGCTCCAGTTATGAGCTCTAGTCGCTCACCGAGAAGATCACCGGGCTCATGCAGATCTGTGCCGTCAATCGCGACCACTTGGAACGACGTTCCGGTAAGGATGAACGACTGTCTTACCCAGTCTTGCGTATTAATGAGCCGCAGCTTGACGGGGGTTCCCGGTGCTATCGCTTTGCTCTGCAGCGTATCATTTGCTCCGATCGCCATGCCAGCACCATCCCACACATGCGTCATGATCGTAATATCTTCATAAGCTTCGGCGTGAGTATCCTTATCGGGCTCGACGATTAGCGCACCGAACAAGCCCTTCTGCACGGCTTCCTTCGAGTTCTGATGCGAGTGATACCAGAACGTTCCGACTTGCTCGGCGATGAATCGGTACGTATGCTTCCCGCCGGGCATGACGGCGTTCTGCGTCGCGCCTGCTACTCCGTCCTCGGCATTGGGAACATCAAGCCCATGCCAATGAAGCGTTACGCCGCCTTCGATATCCTCGTTCAGCAGCGTCACCTCGACAAGCTCACCCTGCTTCACCCGGATCTCGGGACCCGGAATTTGGCCGTTGTACGTCCATGCCTCGATGGTGCGGCCGGAGGTGAGTTGCACGTTCTTCTTCTGAGCGGTGAGCGTGTACTTGCGGTCGGCCTTGCCTGATTGCGGTCCGGTTAGCTCGGTGACGGGGACATCCGCAGCGGTGGCGCTAGCCAGCGCTGGAACGCTGTCCTTATGATTATGGTTATGCCCTGGCTCCACAGATGAGGCAATGCCGTAATCAGGCTCGCCTGTCATCATGTTCAGCCGATCAGGCAGCTTGCTGCCTTGCATAGCGGTCAGTAGCGGGACGCTGCAGATCGCGGCAACGGCTGCGAACGTGCCTGTAAGACGCAGTCTCCGGCTCCACGGGCGATAGGAGAACGCCTCCGCTGACTCGGACGCCTTGCGGTTGCGGCTCGACTGCAGCATCCATAAGAAGCAGGCGAGCACCGTAAGCAGCGTTAATGGAATCGTAATATACGACCAGGCGAACGGAATCGGCGGCACGAATGCAAAATAAAACAAACCCGCACCGGTCAGCGCGGCAAAATGGTAAGGCGCTACAAGCAACGGCTCAGTCGATTGCCTGCGTCGCGACATGTCGGGTATAGCCGCTGTCTGCGGCCGTGTCCGCGCGAGCAGCATGCGTACCCGGGGGATCGCGCCGAACCACAGGAAGAGGACGGCTGCGGCGGCGAGCGGCGTGCGTAGCAGCAGACGGTCCAGCCAGAGGAGCGGATGCGCGTTCAAAGCGAGGAAGATGTCCGCCGCAGCCATAATAGAAGCGAGGACCGTGAGTGACACCGTCCAGAAATACAGCTTGCGCGTACGCTTGTGAAGCTCCTTCTCCGTCTTGTAATAGATAAGCTTGGAAGCTTTGTTGGCCGCGATAAGGGCGAATAGGACGAACAGCATAAGCGCGCCAAGCTCAGTGTTAATAGAGATAGAAAACATAGACGACAGCCTCCAATAATCATTCTTTTATTAAATGGTATCCGCTGCAGGCAACGCCCAAAACCGTCGATAGTCTTAGGCCTTCACTAGACTTGCGTCTAGTATTTTGACGAATGGACGGAGCCTCTACAAATAGCGGAAATAGTTCCTATTAAACGACAATATACACCTCTTGTGAACTTCTATGAAAGCGCTACAATTAAGGTAATAAGAAGCAGGAGGTGAATGGAATGAGCCAAGAACAAGAGATTGAATTGGTAGTTGCGGAAGAAGCCGCTGAGGTGGTATCGGAGGAGGCTGTAGCTGAAGAAGCTGCTGCTGCCGACGAGGAAGCCGTAGAGGAAGAAGCTGCAGCGGAAGAAGCGTCTGAGGAAGAAGCATCCGAGGAAGCGTCGGAAGAAGCAGTTGAAGAAGCTGCTGCTGAGGAAGAAGCTGCTGCTGAGGAAGAAGTTGCTGCAGAGGAAGAAGCAGCAGCGGAAGAGGAAGCAGAGGCCGCTGAAGAAGCGGATGAATCAGAAACGGACTAATGATGGCAATCATTTTAATAAAATAAGTGGGCTGTTTCCCGGACGTCATCGCACGGAGAAGCAGCCTTTTTGGCGTGTTTATCAACAGAGCCATATTTTGATTTACGGTAAATTACATATTGTTTAGTGCATAAAGGGCGCAGGTGTGCTACGATACGGATTGCTTTTGTTTCACCGTGCAACGGATTGTAACGCGCATCGCCACCAAAGGATGACGTTAGCCGTTTCGCTTTGAGCAACGTATTCGGAAGAAGGTGACATCTTGACTAACGCAGAGACGAAGAATGGACAAGGAAAGGCGAGGTCCAGCGAGCTGAATTTATTTATGCTCACATGGCCGATATTTTTGGAGATTTTCCTATTTATGCTGATGGGCATAGCCGATACGTTCATGCTGAGCGCGATATCCGACAATGCGGTATCGGGCGTCGGAGCATCGAATCAGTATTTGCATATTGCGATTCTTATATTGGAAGTCATCGGGAACGGGGCATCGATTGTCGTTGCGCAGTATATCGGTTCGAAGAAGTTTATTGAGGCGGCCAAAATATCGGCGTTAGCGGTCACGCTAAACCTGATTGTCGGCCTGATCATAAGCGGATTGTTCTTGTTGTTCAATCATGCTCTCCTGGAGCGGCTTAATTTGCAAGGCGAGATTCTGGATTACGCAAGCAGCTATTTATCGATTGTCGGGGGCATGATCTTCTTACAGGCAATCATTAACTCGGTTTCGGCTATCATTCGAGTACACGGATATACGAAGGAAGCGATGTATGTTTCACTGGGCATGAACGTGATTCATATCATTGGCAACTACGCGCTCATATTCGGCAAGCTTGGCTTTCCGGAGATGGGTGTGCAGGGTGCGGCGATCTCTTCGGTTGTCAGCCGGTTTCTTGCGCTTCTCATTTTCTTCTGGCTGCTCTATCGTATTATGGAAGTCCGGGTGCAGATTCGGTATTACTTCTCGCTGTCGAAGACGTATATCGGCAACATTATGAAGATCGGCATTCCATCGGCTTTCGAGCAGGTCATGTACCAGACCTGCCAAATTATTTTTCTCTATTACGCGACGTTCCTCGGAGCGTCATCGCTGGCGGCAAGGCAGTACGCGTCGAACATCTCGATGTTCACGTATTTGTTCGCTTTTGCGATCGGCATGGGAACCTCGATCATCGTAGGTCGGCTCGTTGGAGCGGGCAGGCAGAACGATGCTTATAAGCGCGTATTCAGCAGCGTTCGTTATGCGAGCTTGTTCACCCTCATTACGGTTGTGCTTGTGATGCTTTTCCGCGAGCCGCTTATGAGCATGTTCACGAACGACGAGGAGATTATCCGGCTAGGGGCGAACGTGCTGCTGCTTAGCATCGTGCTGGAGACGGGGCGGACGATCAACATTATACTCGTCAACTCGCTTCGAGCCGCGGGGGACGCGAAGTTCCCGCTATGGATCGGTATGTTCACGATGGTGGGCATGAGCTTGCCGCTCGGCTACTTCTTCGTGTTCCAGCTCGACATGGGACTGGCGGGCATCTGGCTGGCGATTGCGTCGGATGAATGGCTTCGCGCCGTTATTATGTTCTTCCGCTGGCGGAGCCGGGCATGGGAGCGGCATGCGATCGTCAAGCCGACCGGAGCGTCTGCGAAGGAGACAACTGTATAGAAAGACAGGGCTTAGGCCGTCGAAGCAAACTGCATGATGCAGGCTGCTTCGACGGTCTTTTTTTTCTACAACTGACCAATTAACGTACAGTATCTGTTTTCTGCCTCTTGAAGGTACTTTGCTGGATTTCTTCTGAAGCGACGACGCTTAGTTGTTTGTTTGCATGGCTAACGGACATACAGGACACTAATGGCCATTATTCGGCCGCTGCTGCATCGTTACGGACACCACAGACCTTAACTGCACCAATCGAAGCGACTTCGCTGCCAAACACACCTGTTAGAGTCTTATGTGTCCATAAGACCAGCTTAAATCGTTAATAAGGCTTATAAGGACCTCTAATGTCCGTTAGCAGTAGTGGTAGTTTTTTTGGATGGCTTACCATGGCTAACGGACATATAGGACACTATTGGCCATTATTCGGCCGCTGCTACATCGTTATGGACGCCACAGACCCTAACTGCACCAATCGAAACTATTTCGCTGCCAGACACACCTGTTAGAGTCTTATATGTCCGTAAGAACAGCTAAACTCGTCAATAAGGCTTATAAGGAACTCTGCTGTCCGTTAGCAGGAGCAGGTTTTTGTATGCTAATTGGTCGATCGTAGTTTTTTTTCAGGGCAGACGAGCTACGGACTTTTTACGAAAAAAAGTTAAAAAAACGCCAAAAATACGTTTGACAAATTCAGGAGAACCAACTATTATGAAGTCATAAACATTATTAAAGTTAGTATATAGTTAAATGTAAGTAAATTATAAATGACGTTATGGAGGAATTTAAAATGGCAAAATCAAATTGGACAGTAGACACTTCACACAGCGCGGTGGACTTTTCCGTAAAGCATATGATGATTGCAAAAGTAAAAGGCACCTTCCACACCTTCGAGGCTAACATCGTTGCTGATCCGCAGGATCTGACTTCGGCCGAGATCGACTTCAGCATCGACCTGACGAGCATAGATACGCGCAATAACGACCGTGACGCACACCTTCGTTCCGGCGACTTCTTCGAGACGGAGAAGTACCCGGCTCTGACATTCAAAGCAACGAGCATCGTGAAAACAGATGACGGCGAATACAACATCACGGGCGACGTAAGCCTGCATGGTGTAACACGCTCGGAGTCGTTCGCAGCGAGCTTCGAAGGCGCAGGCAAAGATCCATGGGGCAATGAGAAAGTAGGCTTTAGCGCAACAGGCAGCTTGAAACGCAGCGACTACGGCTTGACGTACAACGCAGCGCTTGAAACGGGCGGCGTACTGATCGGCGACGAAGTTAAGATTTCGATCGAGATCGAAGCGAATATTGCAGCTTAATCGAATCGTTTATGAACGGCTTATCGGGCAAATGTCCGGTAGGCTGTTTTTTGTTTTTATATTATGATAGGCGTATGATCAGGCAGACGAGGAGATATGGTTCATGGTGCATAATAACGGGGAACGCGCCCGAATTCGGAATATTGGTATTTTCGCGCACGTGGATGCAGGGAAGACGACAACGACGGAGCAAATCCTTTTTCATAGCGGACGGATACGTGCCTTGGGCAGCGTGGACGACGGCACGGCGCAGACGGATTGGATGGAAGTGGAGCGAGCGAGGGGCATTTCGGTACGTGCGGCTGCAACGCGTTACACTTGGCGCGACGTGACGGTTAATGTGATCGATACGCCGGGCCATGTCGACTTTCTGTCGGAAGTAGAGCGTTCGCTTCGGGTAATGGATGGAGCGGTACTTATTGTATCGGCGGTGGAAGGCGTGCAGGCACAGACGGAAGTCATTTGGCACGCGCTTCGGGAACGCGGAATTCCGACACTGCTGTATGTGAATAAGATGGACCGGGTAGGCGCGGACGCTTGGCGAACCGTATTGCAGATCAGACGGCTGTTGTCGGGAATGGCTACGCCTGTGCAGCTTCCGATTGGAGCCGAGGATAGCTTCGCCGGCAGCAGGGATCTGATGGCGGTGCAAGCGTCAATGGCGGGAAGTGCGGATGCCGAACGATTCGAGCAATTGCTTGTGGAGACGGCAGCTGAGCATGATGAGGCGCTGCTGCTGCAGTATATGGAGAGCGGCGAATTGCCGAGAGAAGAGCTGCGCGCTGCTATAGGTGAGTGGGCTTGCCGCGGTCAGCTGTTTCCCGTGCTGTTCGGAGCCTCGAACAAGGGAATCGGCATTGAGCCGCTCATGGATGCGATGACCCGGCTGCTGCCTCCGCCTCCTGCTGATGGGGTAGCCGATGGGCCGGTATCCGGCGTCGTCTTCCGCATCGAGCGCGATCCGGCGATGGGGCGTGTCGCCTATGTTCGCATGTACAGCGGAACGGTACGCAATCGCGATTCGGTTCGCAATGTGACGCAGGAGATTGACGAGAAGGTAACGCAAATAAGGAAGATCGACGGACAGCGGTCAGAGGACGTCGGGATGCTGACGGCAGGCGATATTGCCGCCGTATGCGGGTGGAATCAGGCGCGCATCGGCGATATCATCGGCAGCGCTGCTTATGTGCCCGTTGAGACGCGGATGGCTGTTCCGCTGCTGACGGTGCAGGTCCGGTGGCGGAACGAGGCGGAGTATACCGCCGTCGTCGCCGCCTTGCATGAGCTGGCGGACGAAGATCCGCTGCTCGATCTGCAATGGCTGCAGGAGCAGCGTGAGCTGCACCTGAAGGTGATGGGGCCGATTCAGGTTGAGGTGCTGACCCATGTGCTCAGCAGCCGCTTCGGCCTTGCCGTGGACTTCGGAGCGCCGTCTGTCATCTATAAGGAGACGCCGGCCAAGACAGGCGAAGGCTTCATCGCGTATACGATGCCGAAGCCGTGCTGGGCGATCCTTCGCTTCCGCATTGAGCCCGGCGAGCTAGGCAGCGGGCTTGTCTACGCCTCGCTCGCCCGGCCGGAGCGGCTGCTGGAGAGCTATCAGAACGAGGTCGCAAGGCGAGTGCCTGAGGCGCTTCAGCAAGGGCTGTTCGGCTGGGAAGTGACCGATCTTAAGGTGACGCTGCTGGAAGGCGAGCATCATGTATGGCATACGCATCCGCTTGACTTCGCGGTTGCTACGCCAATGGGGATTATGGATGGCTTGGCGCGCACCGGCGTGAAGCTGCTGGAGCCGATGGTTCGTTTCCGGTTGTCAGTACCGGAGGAAACCGGCGGCAAGATCATGAACGAGCTCGTTCAGATGCGAGGACAATTCGATTCGCCCGAGATGCGGGGCGAGCGGATGGAGATCGAAGGCATACTGCCCGTGGCGACGTCGCTCGACTTCCCGGCGAGGTTCGGGTCGCTTACGAAAGGACGCGGCGTCATGTCGACGTTCTTCGCAGGTTATCAGGAATCCCCGCCCGACGTGCAGGCTGAGCGAACGCGTACCGGCGTTAACCCGCTTGACCAGTCGAAATATATTTTGTATGTTCGCAAGGCTCTCGCACAGTCTTAGTGGAATTTCAGCTCTACTCAAGCTCAATCGGCTCATACATAGTCTAACTAATCATGCTTGGTTCACCCGCTGAACGTTGGAACGGCAATTGCGCCAGTCTGGGACAGATGCGGCGTTCATAGCGGAGTGGGGGGGCGCCTGTGATTGAGAATAGCACAAAAACATTGCGCTATTCAGGTCGGGTTTGGGTTGTTTAGAGGAAATAGCGAAAGGTTTTTTCGCTATTTCTGTATATGAGGCGTTCAGCAGGAAGTGTGGAGCGCCTGTGTTTGAGAATAGCGCAAAAACATTGCGCTATTCAGGTCGGGTTTGGGTGTTTAGAGGAAAAAGCGAAAGGTTTTTTCGCTATTTCTGTATATGAGGCGTTCAGCAGGGAGTGTGGAGCGCCTACGACGGAGAATAGCGCAAAAACATTGCGCTATTCAGGTCGGGTTTGGGTGTTTAGAGGAAATAGCGAAAGGTTTTTTCGCTATTTCTGTATATGAGGCGTTCAGCAGGGAGTGTGGAGCGCCTACGACGGAGAATAGCGCAAAAACATTGCGCTATTCTGGTCGGGGTTGGGGTGTTGGGAGGAAATAGCGAAAGTTTTTTTCGCTATTTCCGTGCATTTTCTATGCAAGCGTGGCCAATAGCGGCAGTTTGGGCCGCTAATTCGATGGCTGCAGTGGGAGAGCTTCAGTTAGCTCGAGTTCAGGCTGTTACAGCGCCATTATCCGGTCCGTTTCTTGTCTCTGTACTGCCCCGGCGTGATACCTTCCTGCTTGCGGAAGGAGCGTATGAAGTTCTGCGGGTTGTTGTACCGCAGCTTGGCGGCGATGTCCTTGATCGGCATCTCGGAATCAGCCAGCCAACGCTTCGCCATATTGAACCTGTACATCGACAAGTATTCGCTGAAGGAATAACCGGTTTCCTTGCGGAAAACGCTGCTTAAGTAGTTGGCATTGTAGTGCAATCTCGACGCGCATTCCTCCAGCGTCAGATCGGAATCGTAATGATGCTGGACGAGATCAATGATTTTCTCCGAAATGTTATGATATTGCGCCTCTTGGCGATCCTTGAAAATATTGACCATCGGAAGAACCGCTCTCGTCCAGAACCAATCCTCAATTTCCGCAGCTGTCCGCAGCTCCAGCAACTCCTCCAACAGCGAGCCCTTCATCGGATGAATTTGTTTCAAACTCACCCCTGACTCCTGCATGACAATAAGCAGATTGTTCAGCAGCCGCGCGAGCGGAATCTGGTATTCCTGCGGCGAGGACTCCACGCTGAATACCGCTTGGAGGAACAGCTTCACCAGCTCCTTCGATTTGTCCTTCTCCGCCAGCTTGATCGTATCCATCAGCTCGTTCTCGATATGCGACGGATAGTTCAACTTCAAATAAGGGTTGCCCGCGTTAATGTTCTCGTACTGGATGATGATGCCTTCTCCAAGCTTCATGCGATGCTTGAGCGCCTCCAATCCTTCGCGATAGGCGATCGGAAGCGAAGCGAAGGAGCTAAGCGGAAGGCTCATGCCGATGCTGGCTTGCACGCTCAAGTAGCTCGTTATTTGCTGCTGCAAATTTTCCGTGATCGCATACAACGAGTTATGGAACTCAGCGCGGTCGTCTTCGACGCTGCCGATCACAGTTACGACCGTATGGTCCATAATGACCGGAGAGAGCCGCTGGCCAAACGGAATAAGCTCTTCAATGATGTTGTGGACGGCGAACAACAGCAGTTCTAAGTCCTGCTTCGAATAGCGGCTGTTCTCGAAGAAATCGATTTGCAGCGTAATGACGGCCATCGACTTCCATTCGTCAAGCTGTACGCCGTAACCGAACTGAATCAGCTTCTCGTTCAGCTCGCTTTGCTTGACGCTTCCTTGCAGCGCCCTGATCAGGAAGAAGGTGCGCACCTGCGATATATGCTGGCTGACTTCCTTCTCGAGCTGCGATTTCGACTGGAACAGACGATGGACCTGCTCGCCGATCGCCTGGAATTCGTTCGACTTCCGCTTCTGAATATCGCCGAGTCTCTCGCCGATCTGATTCAGCAACAGCTGAATCGGCGAGTACATGCGCCGTGAGCCGACCCATGCCAGCAGCATGGACAGCAGGAGCATGAACAGGCAAATATAAAGCGTATAAAAGCCAATCTTTTTCGATTCCTTCGTCATGCTGGCGATGGATGTCACGGATAAGTAAGTCCATCCGTTCAAGTCGGAGCGGTAATACGTAATGGCATAGTCCTTCTGCTCCAGAACGGCGGTGAATTGGCCGGCGCTTTGCGACAGCTGCCCCATTAATAAACCGCTTACATTAATCGGTTTGCCAATAAGCTGCTGGTCGGGATGAAGCAGAATGCGATATTGATCGTCAACGATCATGATGCTGGAGGCGTTGTCTCCGTCGCTCTCGAGCAGATCCCGCAGGCTGCAGGTCGGAATATTGGCAAGCGCAAGCCCGTATTTCTCAAGGCCCGTCGTTGGGAACTTTTTGACGAGGCTTATGCTGTAGCTGCATGATGCATTGTTCGCATTCTCTTCGCTGTAGAACCATTCGGACGGATTAAGCACCCAAGAGGTGCTCTCCGGCACCTGCATCAGGCTGGCCAGCTCCTCATATTGGGCATAGGACTTAAAAGCGTACAGCCCGGAGTTCTTCACCATCCAGTTGTGGCGGTCGTTGATGAGGATGACATCCTCCAGTTTCGTATCGAACGATTGCATATGCCGAATCTCGTTGCGAAGGTCGTCGTACAGCATGAAGTCGTCGGCGGTTAGCGGGCGGTTCATCGCTTTTTTGAGCACGGTGGAGTTAATGACCTGATTCAGCGTGTGGTTGACAGTCGTCAGTTTCTGCTCTACATTTGAGTTAATTTGCATAATCAGTTGCATTTTTCCTTCGTTTACATTTTTCTGTATTTCCTTGGAAGAAGTAAAGTAGGAGAATGCGCCGATAAAAATAACGGGAAGCGTGCTGAGCAGAACCCCGAACATCGTCATCTTGCTTAGAAAAGTTAAAGATCGCACGGTACCCATCACCCTATCTGAATATAGATATAGTCATTATTTTAGTGATCATCGGCGGACTGGACAATAATCATCTCATCGCTGGATAATCATTTGCTTAGATTATGACGTGCAAAGCCTGCCGGGGCAAGCAGGAAACAGCTATTGGCACATACTGCGCTCGATATTGTAAGGGGGATTACGATGATAGAAGAGAAGCCGAACAGGCCAGGCAATCTATTGAAACGGACGGCATTTTTTCTAATAATTGCAATTGTATGCGCTTCCTGCAGCGGCAAACCGAACGCCGACCCAGCCGCAGGCAAGGATGATCGGACGCCGATTTCGATAATGGCTCCGCTCCACTTTCCGCATCCGCCCAGCGACGAAATAATCGCCCAGATCGAGGCGCTGACGAATACGACGCTCGATATCAATTGGGTGCCGGACGGTATTTATACCGATAAGATGAATACGTCGCTTACGACGAACTCCTTGAAGAAGGCGACCTTCGTGAAGCACACCGATTATATTTTTATCAAAAACGCGATTCGTTCCGACTCCTTCTGGGAGATCGGACCTTACTTGGAACAGTTTCCGAATTTGCGGCATCTCGATGCCGATATATTGGCGCAGGCTGCGGTCGACGGCAACATATACGGTCTTTATACGGAGAGGCCGTCCTCCAGGCAGGGCGTCATCATTCGCGAGGATTGGCTCGATCGGCTGGGAATGAACAAGCCCTCGACGCTTGACGAGCTATACGAAGTGATCAAGCAGTTTACAGTGAACGATCCGGATGGCAACGGCAAGCAGGATACGGTGGGGCTAGCCGATCGCAACGACCTCGTATTCGGCGCGTTCAAGACGCTCAGCTCCTACTTCGGGACGCCGAACAACTGGGGGCTATCGGCTTCGGGCAACGAGCTCATTCCGGAATTCGAGACGAAGCCGTACAAGGATACGATGAACTTCATGAAGCGGCTGTATGAGGAAAAGCTGATTAACGCCGACTTTGCCGTAACGAGCAAGGAGGTGCAGCGCGATAAGCTGATCCGAGGCGCTGCGGGCGTCTACATTGGCAGTATGACGGATGTGCAGCGGCTATCGGACGAAGCGAAGCAGATCAACCCCCAAGCAAGGTTTGCGCTTGTGAACCGGATTCAAGGCCCAGCGGGCTACCGGGTATGGTCGATACCGAATTACAACGGATTGTATTTGTTCTCGAAGAAAGCGATTCGGACCGAGGAGGAGCTGCTGGACATTCTCGCCTTTTTCGATCGTTCGATGGATAAGGATGTCGCAAATCTGTTGCGCTACGGTATCTTGAACATGCATTATACGCTGAGCGGGCAGTCGGTCGTACTGCCGGAGGAAACGTCGCAGCTGCGCGTTACGGATGTCGGAGCGCTTTATACGTTAATGATTGCGGATCTTAGCAATCCAAACGTGCTGGAGGCGGCGGAGAAGGAGACGATGTGGGAGCTGGCGGAGCGTCTTAGCGCAGATAACGAGAAATTTCTCGTGAAAGACCCTACAATCGGGCTGGAATCGAAAACGTACGACGAGAAGAGCATGGAGCTGTACAAAATCGTGTCCGACGCGACTTACAATTATATTTTGGGGCATCTGAGCGAAAGCGGCTTCGACGAAGAAGTGAATCGTTGGCGTCGCGAAGGCGGCAATGAGATTGCCAAGGAATATATGGATGCTTATTTTATGAAATAACAATAGTACTAAAGCAAAGCCTGCTGCGTCATTAGTGACGCGGCGGGCTTTTTTTGTACCGTTAAAGCCAGTCAGTTATCATCTCCTCCGACAATAATCATCTTCTCAGATACGCGCCGGACAACTCCTCATATGGCCAAATGATTGTTTCGGCACTTCTGCGGCGGGTGCTAGATTGGAAGCGTACCAACCAAACCATAACGATAATTGGAGGTCAAAGAAGGATGAACAAAAAATCGTATTCGATTCTGTTAAGCGTCGTGCTCGTATTCACCATGCTGCTCGCGGCTTGCTCGGGCAACAACAATAAAGGCGCGAACGAGGAACAGCCGGACCCTACCGCAGACAGCGGCGGAACGAAGGTAGAAGAGACCGCGAAGCCGGAAGAGCCGGAGGCGCCGACAGAGATTACGATCATGCTTCCTCTTAACACCGCAGAGACTCCGCCCGACACCATTAAGAATGAGATCGAGAAGCTGACGAACACGAAGCTGACTTATCAATTTTTCCCGGCAGATACGTACGAGGAGAAGCTGAACACTTCCTTCGCGACGGGTTCGCTGCCGCAGGTCACGTATCTGAAGAACCAAGCTACCTTTATTCAAATGAAAGGCGCAATCCGCGACGGTCAGTTCTGGGAAATCGGACCTTACTTAAGCGAATTCCCGAATCTTAGCAAGCTGAAGGAAGAGATTCTGAACAATACGAAGGTAGACGGCAAGCTGTACTCGCTTTACATCGGCCGCCCGCTGGCCCGACAAGGATTGATCTACCGCAAGGACTGGGCAGATAAGCTGGGAATCGCCCCGCCGGCCAACACGGAAGAACTGTTCGCGATGCTGGAGAAATTCACGACGGGCGATCCGGACGGCAACAACCAGCAGGACACGATTGGTCTCGCCGATCGCAATGATCTCGTTTACGGCGCATTCAAGACGGTCGCTTCCTGGTTCGGCACGCCGAACAACTGGGAAGACGTCGACGGCAAGCTGCAGCCGGAGTTCATGTCGCCGAAGTACGTAGAGACGATGGACTTCATCAAACGGGTTCGCGATGCGAAAGCGATGAACGTCGACTTCGCGGCGACGAGCAAGACGGATCAGGTCAACCTGTTCACGAGCGGCAAGGCCGGCGCATACATCGGTGCGATGAGCGACGTTAATACGCTCGTGAAGGATTTGGTTAAAAACGTGCCGACGGCTGTTGTCGATACGCACAGCATGGTTGCCGCTCCTGACGGAACGCTTGCGAGCTGGTCGATTCCCGGCTACAACAACGTCGTGCTGTTCCCGAAATCGGCGATCAAGGATGAGGCCGAGCTTAAGAAAATACTCGCTTTCTTCGACAAAATGCTGACGCCGGAAGTATCTAATATGATGTTCTGGGGCAAGGAAGGGGTGCATTACACCATCGTTGAAGGCAAAGCCAAGGCTAGCGACGATCAAGAGCTGACGGAGCGCGAAGTGAAAGGGTTCAAAGACAGTCTGATCGGCGAGCCGGAGACGAACGGCAGTTACGAGGGCTTCCACGATCTAGAGGCGCGTATCAAAGCCGAGCAACTGACGGTCGAGAACGAGAAAATCGCGATCAAGGATCCAGCCGCGGCGCTTGACTCCGCAACGTATACGGAGAAGGGCACAGAGCTGCAAGAGCTGATTAAAGACGCAACGTACAAATACATCTACGGCTCGATCGACAAAGCGGGCTTCGACAAAGCGGTCGAGGACTGGAAGAAACGCGGCGGCGATCAAATTATCGAGGAGTTTAACGCAGCCTATCAGAAATAACGGTTGCTTCGCAACTGTTCAAGCAGGGAGGGGCTGCCTTCGCAGGAGGCGGCCTCTCACTCCCCGTGGAAAGGAAGGAATGGCATGCAGGAAACGGTTGTCCAGGCGGCTAAGCCGAGCAGAATACCGCAGAAGAGCAGCAGCGAATGGAAGAAGCGTCTATGGAAAAACAAGTGGCTCTACGTGATGTTATTGCCTGGCGTGTTTTACTTTATTATTTTCAAATACATTCCGATGTTCGGAATTGCAATTGCCTTTCAGGACTACAAGCCGTTCAAGGGTGTCGGAGGCAGCGATTGGGTGGGACTGAAGCACTTCGAGCGACTGTTCACCGAGCCGGATTTCCTTAATATTTTGACCAATACGCTGTTGTTGTTCGGCATGAATCTATTGTTCTTCTTCCCGATTCCGATTGTGCTCGCCTTGATGCTGAATGAGGTAAGGATATCCTTCTTCAAAAAAACGTTCCAAACGCTTGTTTATTTGCCGCATTTCATGTCATGGGTCATCATCGTCTCGATCAGCTTTGTCATGCTCACGTCGGACGGCGGCATCGTGAATGAATTGCTAGCTTTCTTCGGCTTCGAAAAAATCGATTTCCTGCTCAGCCCCGAATGGTTCCGGCCGACCTATATCATTCAGGTCATCTGGCGCGAGGCGGGCTGGGGAACGATCATATATTTGGCGGCAATCGCCTCGGTTGATCCGCAGCTCTACGAAGCTGCGAGAATGGATGGCGCAGGGCGCCTGAGACAGGTGTGGCATATTACGCTGCCGGCAATCCGCAGCGTCATCGTCATCCTGCTCATACTGAAGATCGGCGACGTGCTGGAGCTTGGCTTCGAGCATGTGTACCTGCTGCTCAACTCGATGAACCGCGAGGTCGCGGAAATTATCGATACCTATGTGTATACGGCCGCGCTGAAGCAGGGCAAGTTCAGCTATGCCACGGCAATCGGCTTCTTCAAATCGTTCATCGGGCTTGTCCTGGTCATGCTTGCCAACAAGCTGTCCAAGAAGATGGGCGAAGAGGGCGTTTACTAATGGAAGGGGGCAATCTCAAGTGGTAGAAGACAAAACGTTAAGCGGACGCCTCTTCCAGGCGGTCAACTTCACGCTTCTAGCTATTATCGCGCTAGTTACCGTGCTGCCGTTCCTCCATGTGGTGGCGGGCTCCTTCACGACGAGCGCGGAGATGGCGATGAAGAAGTTCATCCTCATCCCGACGATATGGAGCTGGGACGCGTATAAGTTTATATTTTCGACCGATACGATCTTCCGAGCGATGGGCGTCTCGATAGGGGTGACGGCAGTCGGAACGGTATTCAGCATGCTTACGACTGCGTTAATGGCTTACGGACTGTCGCGCCGTGATCTGGACGGCCGCCGTGCCGTCATGTTCCTCGTCGTCTTCACAATGCTGTTCAGCGGCGGCTTGATCCCGACGTTTCTCGTTGTGAAGGAGCTTGGCATGATCGACAGCTACTTAGCCTTGATCATTCCATCGGCAATCAGCGCGTTCAACCTCATTATTCTGAAAAATTTCTTTCAGAACATTCCCGAAGGGCTTGAGGAATCGGCGAAAATAGACGGCTGCAACGACTTCGGCATCCTGTTCCGTATTGTGCTGCCTTTGTCGATGCCGGCCATCGCGACGATCTCGCTGTTCTATGCGGTTACCTATTGGAATACGTACTTGAGCGCCATTCTCTATCTCGATGACAGCGCCAAATGGCCGATTCAAGTGTTGCTACGGCAGATCGTCGTATTGGCGAGCGGTCTTGACTATAGCTCGGAGCTGGACTCCTCGGTGCCGCCGCCGGACCAAGCGGTGAAGATGGCCGTTATCGTCGTGGCTACGCTGCCGATCCTGGCCGTGTATCCGTTCCTGCAGAAGCATTTTGCCAAGGGCGCATTGATCGGTTCGATCAAAGGATAGAGAGGAGAGCATATTCATGTTACACCAGACGACTGCAACGCCAATTGAATGGGCAAGAGCAGCCTGCGATTCGTTAATGAGCGAGTACTTGCCGGAAGAGCTTCCTCCGGCAGGCCGCTGGCATTATCATCAGGGCGTCTTCCTATGCGGCATGGAAATGCTGTGGGAGGCGGATCGCGACGAGCGATACGACGCATATATCAAGCGTTACGTCGATCAATTGGTCGACGAGCATGGAAGCTTCTACTTTGCGCGCGATGAGCTTGATGCGATTCAAGCAGGCTTATTGCTGTTCCGCCTTGATGAGCGGAACGGCGGAAGCAAGTATCGCGCCGCGGCCGATAAGCTGCGCTCGTTATTCCATACGCTTAACCGCACCTCGGAGGGCGGCTTCTGGCATAAGGATAAGTACCCGTACAATATGTGGCTGGACGGTCTCTACATGGGCGGCGTCTTCGCTTTGAAATACGCTCGGGCATACGGGGATAATGGATTGCGCGACATGGCGCTGCATCAAGAACGGCTCATGCACCGGCATATGCATGATGAGCGGACTGGCTTGTTGTACCATGCGTGGGACGAGAGCGGCCGGATGCCGTGGGCGGACAAGGAGACGGGCTGTTCGCCTGAATTCTGGGGCCGTTCGCTTGGCTGGTATGGACTTGCGATTGCCCAGTTTATGGATGAATTGCCTGATGAGCACGCAAGTCGCGGGCTGATTGCCGCCACGCTATCCGACTTCGCCAAGGCGCTAATGCGATATCAGGACGCAGAGAGCGGGCTTTGGTATCAGGTCGTGGATAAGGGACATCAGGCCGACAATTGGCTGGAGACGTCCTGCACTTGCTTGTTCGTCTATACGCTAGCTAAGGCATACAAGCTTGGGCTAATAGACGAAGATGGCCTGCATGCGGCGAGGCGGGGCTTCGAGGGGCTGGCGAAGGTTTGCCGTGTTGACGAGCGGGGCCGATTTATTTTGCCGGACATCTGCATTGGAACGTCGGCTGGCGATTACGAGAATTACGTCACTCGTCCGACGAGCGAGAATGATCTGCATGGCGTTGGCGCTTTCGTCATGGCGTGCGTCGAGATACAGGAGCTCATAGGCGAATAGAATAGACAAAGAGCTGTCCTAGAGAGCTAGCTATTGGCTCTTCAAGGACAGCTCTTTTCTATTTAGAGAACCTGCTCTAGAAACTTTATCGCTCGTTCGCTTTGCGGCTTGGCGAAGAAGCTCGCGGGCTCGGAACGTTCTACCAATCGGCCGCCGTCGAGGAAGTAGACGGTGCTTGCCGCATCGCGCGCGAACCGCATCTCATGCGTCACGATGAGCATGGTCATGCCGCTGTCGGCTAAGCCGCGAATGACAGTCAGCACTTCCTTCACCATCTCGGGATCGAGAGCCGACGTTGGCTCGTCGAACAGCATAATATCGGGCTCCATCGCGAGGCTCCGGGCGATCGCGACGCGCTGCTTCTGGCCGCCGGATAGCTTAGACGGGTAGCTGTCCGCTTTGTCGGCCAGTCCGACGCGCCTCAGCAGCTCCATCGCTTTGATGCGGGCCTCTTCGATCGGCATGTTCTTCACCTTGCAAGGCGCAAACGTAATGTTGTCGATGACCGTCATATGCGGGAACAGATGGAAATGTTGAAATACCATGCCGATGTGCTGTCTTGCCTTTGTGATATCCGTTCCTTTGTCGGTGATGACCGTACCGTCAATGACGATGCTGCCCGAGGTCGGTGTCTCGAGCATGTTCAGGCAGCGGAGAAACGTCGATTTGCCTGAGCCGGAAGGGCCGATCAGCGCAACGACCTCGCCGCGTTCGACGGTAGTGGTGATGCCCTTTAGCACTTGGTTTTTGCCGAAGGTTTTGGTTAGATCCGTTACATTAATCACTGCGGCGAAGCCTCCTTTCAAGCAGATGGGCGAGTGATGTCAGAATGAGCACGAGCACGTAGTAGATTACGCCTACGAACAGCAGCGCTTCGAGCGCCCGGAATTCAATCGATTGGACGACGTTAGCCCGTCGCATTAAGTCTTGCACGCCGATTACGGATACGAGCGACGACTCCTTCAATAAGGCGACGCATTCGTTGACGAGTGCTGGCAATATGGAGCGCAGCGCCTGCGGCAAAATAATGCTGATCATCATCGTCCGGTATGGGATGCCAAGCGCCATGGCAGCTTCCCGCTGGCCGCGATCGACGGACATAATGCCGCCTCGGATTGTCTCGGACAAGTAAGCGGCCGAATTGAGCCCGAATGCGAGACCTGCGGCAAGCAACGGCGAAATATCGTAGTGGAACAACTGCGGCGTCGCATAATAGATCAGGAACAACTGCAGCAGCAACGGCGTCCCGCGGAACACCGACGTGTAGACGGTCGCGAACCATTGCAGCGGCTTAACGCCTGATATTTTGAACAGCGACAATATCGTACCCCAGACGAAACCGAACAGGGCTGAGACGAGTGTGAACAGCAGCGTCACGTAAATGCCGCGAAGCACGTATGGGGCGTATGGAGCGAGCATGCCGAAATCCAAGTTCAGCTTCTTCAGGACACCGGATTCCTCATCCTCGTCCTCTGTCGCGAACCATTGCTTTATCATTTCGTCGAGCTTTCCGTTCTGGCTTATTTCAGCGAGTACGCGATTGAATTCGCCGACGAGCGGCGATTGCTTCGGAAATGCTACGGCATATCCATCCTCCGTCTCGGTTGCCGGAACGAAGTGCTGGACAAGATCGGGATTGGCGCTCGTATATTCAACCGCTACGGCGTCTTCTACGATAAGAGCATCGACGCGTCCCGTCTTCAACTCCTGAACGAGATCGGGAATGCGGTTCAGCTTCTTGAGCTCTACATCCTGAAGGGATTCAGCGTATGTATCCTGTGTCGATCCGAGCTGAACGCCGACTCGCTTGCCCTTTAAGGCTTCAGGGGATGTGTAAGGCAAGTCGGACTTGGAGACGATGGTATTGCGCGCGATGTAGTAAGTGTTGGAGAAATCTACGTTTTGCTTCCGTTCCTCCGTCACGGACATGCCGGACATGACGAAGTCAACGCGGCCCGTCTGCAAAGCAGCGATAAGCCCGTTGAAATCCATACTCGCGATTTCCAGTTCATATCCTAGGCGGCTGGTGATATACTTGGCTATATCGATATCAAGCCCAACGATTTCTCCGCCATGAAGAGCATCCACGCTCTCGTAAGGCGGGTAATCAGGCGATGTGCCCATGATAAGCTTAGGCTTGCTTTCGGAAGGCGCCGCGTAGGCGATGTCCCCATTCAGTCCGGGTACGTTTTGCTGCCGAGGAATTGACTGTTGAATGAAACTTACGGTGAGTATTAAAATTGCGACGGCGGATAGCGCCGTATAGATGCGTTTAAGCTTATGTCTGCTCATGGTTGCCTCTCTCAGATGGATTATGAATTTACAACTATGTTAATATATCTTATCGTTACTATTTCCATCAACCCAAATTACTATTTGGCAAGGTGTTATTTTTTTGCAGGGAACGGCCGCGAATTTAAGCCGTATAACAACGAAAAGGAAACGGAAGGGAGGTGAATCCATTGTTAGAACTGGAATGGCATGATATATTTCCTTACTTATTATCGATTAGTTTACTTTGTTCGTTCGCTTATGCGTATGCATCTCATGTGAACACGAACGCTTATGCGTTCACGGAAGGAAGCATAGTGGTCAGCTTGCTGCTACCGCTATATCCGGAAGCGTTATGGCGGACTATTCCAATTCGCCACTGGCTTGTTAGGAGAGAGAAGCGGAAGGAATCGCCGGATGACGACATAACCGACTGTAAAGCCTCGTTTGTACACGCTAGCTCAAACAAACGAGGAGGATTTACATGCCAACAAACAATAACAATGGATTCACTTCTTTTCTAAGGAACAATCGTTTCATTATGATCGGACTTATGCTCGCTGTGCTGCTGCTCGTTAGCGGCTGCAGTACGGCTAGCGGCACAATCGACGGCGACACGCCTGGTTTCTTCAACCATTATGTGATTTATCCGCTGTCGGCTTCGATCCAGTATATGGCTAAGTTGTTCGACGGCAATTACGGTATCGCGGTAATGGCGATTACGATTATTATCCGTTTGGTGCTATTGCCTCTTATGATGAGACAATACCGCTCGCAAGCGACAATGAAAGAGAAGATGGCTGCGCTCCAGCCGGAGATGAAGCAGCTTCAAGATAAGTACAAAGGCAAAAATGATGCCGATTCGAAGCAGAAGATGCAGCAGGAGACGATGCAGCTGTATCAGAAGCATCAGGTGAACCCGCTTGCGATCGGCTGTCTGCCGATGCTGATTCAACTGCCGATTCTGACCGGATTGTATTCGGCTATTAAGCTGACCCCGGAGCTAGCGGAGCATTCCTTCTTATGGTTCCAACTGGGGTCGCCGGATTATATTCTTCCGATTCTTGCCGGACTCGTGTATTTGGTCCAGTTCAAAGTGTCGCAGATCGGCGTGGACATGACGGGCCAACAGAAGCAGATGCAATTCATCGGTTACCTGTCTCCGATTATGATGACGGTATTCGCTTTTACTGCTCCGGCTGCTATCTCGCTCTACTGGGTGACCGGCGGTTTGTTCATGATCGCGCAATCGTATTTGGCCAAAAAAATATACGCGCCTAAACCTGGGGCCGAAGCCGAGAATGCGAAGGCAGCGGGGCAGAAGGCGTAAATTCAAGGGAGTTGCAACGAATGTCCGTTGGTGTATTAGCCCATCTGTTCGGCAGTTTGCCGTATAAAGAGCTTGCCCCTAAAGTAGCAGAGAAAGGGTTTACGCATGTTCAGCTGGCGTTATGGAAGGCGATTAGCGAAATCGACTTCAGCAAGCCGGGCAATCTGAGCCCGGGCCTTGCGAGCACGATTGGCGAGCAGTTCGATCGGAATGGCGTTTCGATCTCCGTGTTAGGCTGCTATGTGCATTTGTTCGACCGCAACGAGGAAGTCCGCCGCGCCAACGTGAATCGGTTCAAGGAGCTGCTTCGTTATGCGAAGCAGTTCGGCGCGCCGATGGTTGCGGCCGAGACGGGCCGTAATGAGGGCGGTGACTATACGGATCGGGATTGGGCCGTTATGAAGTCGACGCTTGAGGAGCTAACGGAGGAAGCGGAGCGATGGGGCGTATACGTCGGGCTGGAAGCTGCGGGCGGACACCTGATCGGCACGGCGCCGGAGCTGGCGCGTATGCTGGAGGAAGTGCCGTCGTCCATGGTCGGCGTCGTGATCGATCCCGGCAATCTGCTGAACGAGTCCAACTTCGCGCGTCAGGACGAGGTGATCGAGGAGGCGTTCGAGCTGCTCGGCGACCGGATTATCGCCGCCCATGCGAAGGACCGTATTCTTCTGCCTGACGGCAGCTTGGGTACAACGCCTGCTGGCTTCGGTGAAATGAACTACGAACTGTATATGAAGCTGTTGAACCGTTACAAGCCGCATGTCCATATTGTTATGGAAGAGGCTAAGGAGCAACAGATGGCGCATTCCAAATCGTACATTGAAGGCATTCGCGGGCGTGTGTAAGACTGGTAGGTGCATGGTGGAAGAGTATAGCGCAAGAAAGTTTCGTTATTCTACTTAAAGCGGTTAAAAGGTGTCCAATAGCGAAAAGAATTTGCGCTATTTCCCTGCCCAACCTACGGTAATGCACCAATTGGCGCCTGCTAGTCGAAAATAACGAAAAAAACTTTCTTTATTCCACGTTTATCGTCCACCATGAGTCAAATAGCGAAAAAGGTTTGCGCTATTTGACGCCGGAAATAGAAAAAAGAAGGGGATGTCCCTCTGAGCAGACTAAACGTCTGCTCGGGGAGACATCCCCTTCTTCGTATTGCTTAAAGCACGTTTAAGTGCGGGATAACCAATCCGCCATAGACGAAGGCGGCCACAATGACGAAGGCTGGATGGATCTTGCGGAATTGCATCGCCCAGAAGGCGACCGCCGCGATAATCAGCGATTGAATGAGGCCGATCGATTCGACGGAGCTCTCGGCCATCTGCCAAGTGAGCAGCAGCATCATGATCGCGATGACAGGCTGAACCAGCAGCGTCATCCCTTTCACGACCGGCGATTGGCGATGCTTCTGCAGCACTTTCAGCAGCAGAATGAGCGCAACTGCCGACGGAACGATGGTAGCTGCGAGGGCGAGCAACGAGCCGCCAAAGCCTGCGACGTCATAACCCACGAAAGCGGCGATCTTCGTCGCGATGGGGCCGGGAAGCGCGTTGCCGAGGGCGAGAATGTTGGAAAATTCCGTTGGCGTCGTCCATTGATGGTTCGTAACGATTTCCCTATACATAAGCGGTATGGAGGCAGGTCCTCCTCCGTAGCCAAGCACGTTGGCGATAAAAAAGCCGATAATCAAATTAATCCAATCCACGCGTTACGCCCTCCTTCTGCTGCGGCTTATGCTGATCCAGCTTGCGTTCTTTTCTCCGCTTAATAGCAGCAACCGTCTTCAGGTGAAACGCTCCGTAGCCTAGGAATAATACAATGACGATAGCAGGATGCAGATGAATGCCCTGAAGCAGGCCGAACGAGAGGGCGAAGAAGCCGATGCCGACGTAAATGCCGAGCCCCTTAACGGCACGCTCGCCGAATTCATACGCCATCATGCCAAGCATGACCGCAATAACCGGCGTTACCGCGCCGATCATGCCTTGCACGAACGCTGCACTGCTTAAGTATTGCACGAAGGAGAGCAACGCGATCATTGCGATGCCGGAAGGCACGATATGCGCCAGCACCGCGACAATGGCGCCAAGCACGCCCTTCTGCCGATAGCCGAGATAAGCAGCTATCTTCGTCGCGATCGGACCGGGCAGCGCATTGGCAATCGCGAGAATTTCTCCGAACTCCTCGTCCTCCAGCCACTTATAGTGGTTCACGGCTTCGTACCGAATGAGCGGAATTACCGATGGGCCGCCGCCATAGCCGATAATGCCTGTCTTCATAAGCGCCCATGTCAACTGCGTATACATATTATCACGGAATGCATTCGCCATCGTCTAAAGCCTCATTCCCATCCGGCTTTTATACCGATTAATAAGCACTTGGCAATCTACGCCCATAATGCCGGGAAGTGTATACAGCTTTTCCTTCAGGAACTGCTCCATCTCCTGGTTGTTGCGGAACAAGCCGTGCATATGCAGTTTGCTAGGACCGGTCATATGATAAAGACTCGTGACGAAAGGCTCCATGGCAAGCACGTCGGCTGCGGCATGCAGATGCTTCGGCTCGACCTCCACATTAAAGAATGCCGACACATGAATGCCGATTTTCTCCGGATTAATGACCGCAGTGAAACGCTCAATCACGCCTGCATCCATCAGCGCATTAATTCTCGCTTGGACAGCTACGCGCGATAGTCCGATTTCTTTTGCGAGGTCAGTGTAAGATATTCTACCATTTGTATTGAGAGCTGATATAATCTTACGGTCAATCTCGTCGATTTCGACGGAGGTATGCTCTTCGGATGGTCTGGATTGCATGTCACCAACTCCCCTTTCCTTATGAAATTTGATTTCAAGGTGTCGTGTAATATCTATTTATAATTACCATATGTATAAATATAAACAGGAATTCATTCGTTTTCAATACAATATTGCAAAAACGATTACATTTTAGTTGCCTATCAATGATAGGCGTGGTATTTTTTAATCATAGATTTGAGTTAGGTTATCTAACATATAGGAGTGATCGCGATGAATCAATCTGCAACCGGTACGAAGGCTATGGTTGTCAGTCCTCATTATTTGGCGACCGCCGCCGGCATTCGCATGTTGGAGCAAGGAGGCAATGCCTACGATGCCGCCGTTGCCGTCAGCGCTTGTCTCGCTGTTGTGTACCCGCATATGACGAGCCTTGGAGGGGATTCCTTTTGGCTGATGCACCATCATGAAGAGGATGTCGTTCGGGGATATAACGCCAGCGGAAGGTCGGGGCGCCTGGCAACAAGAGCCGCCTACGAAGGCGAACAGTCGATTCCGACTCGCGGCATGAGGAGCATCGTTACCGTACCGGGGATGGTGGACGGCTGGTTCGCGGTGCATGAGAAGTATGGCGCGCTTGAATGGGCGCAGGTGCTTGCTCCGGCGATTGAATATGCGCAGAACGGGTTTCCGATGTCTAATGATCAATATGAAAATACTTTGAAATGCGAAGCCATCCTCGCGCAGACGCTGGAGACGGCGGATATTTATTTGCCTGATGGCTGCGCGGTGCAGCCGGGTGAGACGTTCAAGCAGACGAATATGGCGAAGACGCTACAGCGACTTGCCGAGTTCGGGCGCGATGAGTTCTATAAAGGCGAGACGGCGAAGGAAATTGCCGACTATATGCAGCGGAACGGCGGATTGCTGACGCGTGAGGATTTTGAAGCGCATCAGGGTGATTGGGTTGAGCCTGTGAAGGGCTCTTATAGAGGATATGACCTCTATCAGATGCCTCCGAATTCACAAGGCTTCACGGGAATTATGGCCCTTCATATTCTAGAGCAATTCGATCTGCAAGCGATCGAGCACGGCTCGCATGAGTACTATCAGCTTTGTATAGAGGCGCTCAAGCTAAGCTTCCAGGATCGCAATGGGTACTTGTCCGATCCAGCCTTCACGGAAGTGCCGCTGGATAGGCTGCTTAGCAAGGAGTATGCCGCGCAGCTGGCCGCTTCTATCGACATGGAGCAAGCGTCCGGCTTGCAGACGAAGTCGATTGGCAGCGATACGGCATATGCCGCGGTCGTTGATGGAGACGGCAATGCCGTATCATTCATTCAGAGTCTGTATTTCGAATTCGGCTCGGCTGTCGTTGCGGGCGAAACAGGTGTGCTGCTCCAAAATCGCGGCTCGTTCTTCTCGCTCGACGCCAGTCACGTGAACCGGCTTGAGCCGGGCAAAAGAACGTTCCATACGCTTATGCCGGCTATGGCTTGCAAGGACGGCAAGCCCTCCATCCTGTACGGGACGCAAGGCGGAGAGGGGCAACCGCAGACGCAAACGGCGATTTTTACGCGGATAGTCGATTACGGGATGGATCCGCAGCAGGCGATTGACGAGCCGCGCTGGGTATGGGGACGTACTTGGGGCGAGCCGACGCAGGAGCTGAAGATGGAGGGCCGTGTATCCGAAGCGGTGCTCTCTTCCTTATCCCAAGCAGGTCATATCGTACGTAAAATGAAAGATTTCGACGGCATAATGGGTCATGCCCATGCGATTAAGCGCGATGAGAGCGGTATGCTGCAAGGCGGCACGGATCCGCGCTGCGACGGCGCTGCAATGGGCTTGGACCACTAGAAGACGAGAGGGAGGATACAGACAATGAGCCAGAACCAGCACGAACAGGAGGGTGAGCGTCTGCGTCTCATAGAGCGCTGGAACGCCTATGCGAACGCGTCTATCGACGTCCCTCCTTCCGGGAGCGGCGTATTGACCGGGAAGACGTTCGCGGTTAAGGATGTTTTCGATATTAAGGGGCATACGTCTGGCGCGGGCAATCCTGATTGGCTGCGGACGCATGCGCCTGCAACGGGATACGCGTCGGCCGTAAGCGAGCTTCTTGCCGCAGGGGCGCATCTGCAGGGGACAACGATAACCGATGAGCTGATGTACAGCATTAATGGTGAGAACTATCACTATGGCACGCCGATGAATCCAAAGGCGAAGGGACGTATTCCCGGAGGCTCTTCAAGCGGTTCGGCCGTTGCGGTGTCGGCTGGGCTTGCCGACTTCGCGATCGGTACGGATACGGGCGGTTCGATTCGCGTTCCTTCCGCGTATTGCGGTATATATGGCATACGCCCTACACACGGCGCAGTCGATGTGACAGGGCTTATTCCGCTTGCGCCGAGCTTCGACACGATCGGCTGGATGACGCGCGACGCGCAGACGCTGCTGGACGTCGGGCGGGTGCTTCTTGATCGAAGGAGCGACAGCAGCAATGGAGGGGCAGAGCAGCAATACGCACCTTTCAAGCGGCTGCTTGTCGCAACCGATCTGTGGGATATTCCTGAGCACTCGCTGCAGGAAACGCTTCGGGCTTACATTAAAGGCTTGACCGACATAATAGGAAGCGAACATCAACTGATTGTTGCGGCCCCCGAGGGAATCGGGGAATGGACGAGTGCCTTCCGGGCGCTGCAAGGCATGGAAATATGGCAGTCGCATCGCGAATGGATAACGAGCGAGAAGCCAACTTTCGGTCCGGGCATAGCTGAGCGGTTCGCGTGGGCAAGCTCGCTCCGAGAGGAGCATGCCATTAAGGCGTCGCTCATTCAGCAGCGCGCGAGAGCGCGGATGGAGTCGCTGCTTGGGGAGGACGGTGTACTCGTCATGCCGACTGTTCCTGCGACGGCTCCGCTGCTCGGCCAGTCCGGCGAAGAGGTCGAGCGGGTCCGCATGCGGACATTCGAGTTGTGCTGCGTTGCGGGCCTTAGCGGCCTTCCTCAAGTGACGATTCCGATTGCCGGCAAGGACGGCTTGCCGATTGGACTGTCGTTCATGGCGGGGAGAAATCAGGATATCCGCTTGCTGGAATGGCTTGCGAATGCTGCTGACGACAGTATTCAATCACAAGAAGAGAGTGGGAGAACGCGATGAGAATAACTACGTTGAAGCTTGGCGAAAAAGAGGTCGCGGCGCTGAATAGCGATGCGGGACTTGTTCTGATCGATACGATTAATAAGGCTGCAGGACGTTCCTGGCATACGGAGCTGTTCGATATCATTTCTTGCGGCGAGCTTGATGCGATAACGCACTGGTATGAAGCCGGCGGCAAGGAGAGGTTGGCAGGCTTGCCTGCGCTTCCTTATACCGAAGCGGAATACGCCCCGCTCTACCGCAATCCTCGCAAAATATGGGGGATCGGAATGAACTATGTGAAGAATGAAGAGGAGCTTGCGGCTGCCGACCCTAATGATGAGCCGGTTAGCTTCATGAAGCCGGATACGACACTGATTGGTCCCTTTGACGCCATTCGCATCCCGCAGGGAGCAGGTACGATTACCGCAGAAGCGGAGCTTGCCGTCGTGATCGGCAAAGCTTGCAAAAACATAACCGAGGAGGACTGCGACGACGTCATCGCGGGATATGTTGCAACAATTGATGTGACGGCAGCCGATATTCATGCGCGTAACCAGCGTTTTCTCACCCGGGCGAAAAGCTTCGATACGTTCTTTGGTCTCGGCTCGACGCTCGTAACGAAGGAAGAGCTGCCCGAGCTGCTGCAAGTTCATGTCGAAACGGCCCTGAACGGCGAGGTTGTCCATCGCAACAAGCTGTTCCATATGAAATTCCGTCCAAACTTTGCCGTAGCCTTTCACTCGAAGGTCATGACATTGCTTCCGGGCGATATTATTATGACCGGGACGCCTGGCGCGGTCGTTATTCGTGACGGCGATATTGTTGAATGCCGCATAGACGGCTTTGAACCGCTGTGTAACTCAGTCCGCGAGTAAGACTGCTGCGGCTTGGCTGCCTTTTATTTTCGCTTGATCGAGATCGCAAAAACTGCTATAAATAAGTAAGTTAATAAATTCAGTTTGGAGGAGAAACGATGATAAACCTATTTCCTGCATCTGAACGGCATATTGCGGATCTCGGCTGGCTGCGAAGCTATCCAGCTTATTCATTCGGAGGTTATCAAGACAAGAGTCGAGCAGGCTTTAGCGTGATGCGTGTATGCAACGACGATTATATAGCTCCAGGACGAGGCTTCGGCGCGCATCCCCACAGCGATATGGAGATTGTATCGATCGTACTGAGCGGCCGCATCCGCCACGAGGACAACTTGGGCAATCGCGTCGTAAGCTCGTTCGGCGAAGTACAGCGCATGTCGGCTGGCACCGGCGTTATTCATACCGAATTCAACGATAGCTCCGACGAGGAGCTCAGGCTGCTTCAGCTGTGGTTCATGCCGCAGAAACGAGGGGCAGCGCCATCCTACGAGGCGAAGAGCTTCGACACGGCTAAGCTGCATAATGCTTTGCTGCCCGTTGTTTCGGATGAGCTGCCTGGGCAAACGGCGTCGATTGCGCAACGTATGACGATCTACCTGAGCAAGCTGGATCGCAATCAATCGATTCATTATGAGGCTGGCGAAGGGCGCAACCTGTTTATATATGTCATAGAGGGCAAGCTGGCCGCGCTAGGCCAATCTATGACGGCAATGGATACGGCGGAGATCGAGCACGAGAGTGAACTGACGCTTACGGCTGAGGAAGATGTTTTCTTCATGCTGATCGATCTTCCATAACGTCCCCGAAGGGAGAGGAAATAGGTGAGACAAACGCTGCTGGTAAAGCATGCGGTTAGCGGTCGGATGCTTATCGATTCGGGCAAGCAGGATGTAGGCTTCTCGTTGAACCAAGATGGAGACGGATGGCAGATCGAAATAGAGGTGTCTTGGAGCGAGACGATCGAAGAGATTCTAAAGCTTAAAGAAGAGCTTAACGTGTTTATTTTCTACGAGTATGATGACAAGCCGACATTGAAGACTTGGTATTACGTCGGCAGTGCACCGGTTGAATATGGCATTGAGCAAGGGCTGCTGACCATTAAGGCTCAATCCCGGATCGAGTACTATCCGCACGAATATTCCGTTTAACCGTGTTGAAAGCGAAAGAAGCCCGGACATGCGCAATGCATATCCGGGCTTTCATTTTAATATGCCGAGCTTATAATCGTTGTACCCGCCATGTAATGATGGTGGATTACGTATCGGTTTTAATCTCGTCCCATGGCCGGTCCTTGTATCGAATGAGCCAATTCAGCGCGTAATGCCTCTCGTACACGACGCCGTTATCCAAATCCCCGGGCGTTCGGCGATCGTTAATCCTGCTGTCCACGCACACCCAGTTATAACGGTAAATGAGGTCCGCTGCGTCCAATATTTCATTCACGCTTCGCAACCGGGCACTCGATTTGAATGCTTCAAAGCTGTCATATCGCTTCAAAATAGAAACGGCTGCCCCAACGTCGCATACGCCGGTAGGCTCGTCCAGCTCATGGATAAAGCCTAGCGCCCATAGCAGCACAAGATAGCCCTCGTAACGCCATGAGAAAGGAGCGGCTTCGTCTATCTTGGGGCTGCGGTTACGAATAAAAGCTTGTTCAAGGGGCGAGAAAAAACCGGATGCGCCATACAGAGCCGTAACCCGTTCGACAACCTCATCTGTATCCTCCTCGCTCTCGCCGCTGCCGACACACTCGCCCTTCAACGCCACGATGCATAAGGCAACGGCGCGTTTTGTAATATCATCTACGCTCTGAATACATGCGCCTTCGTTCGGCAGCGCCGCAGGCAAGTTCTTGTTGAACGGAATGCCGCGTTCCGTTAAGATCCTCTCTGACCGCACTTTGCGACTAAGCGCCGTTTCCATCTCTTTCAGATCGCCGTGCAAGTGACTGGTATGGGCTGTTACTTTGAAATCATTCACCTCCGAGTTGCCGTCCAGATCCATCAGAAGCTTTCCGTCCCAATGAAGCAGCTGTCGGCTTCCCCAAAATACGGGGCCGTCCAACCGCTCCGCAATCGAGAGCAATTCTTTATAAAACGCGTCGGAGATGTCCTCCTCCGTCTCGATGCCGATGACCATGTTGAGTGTCGATATTTTGATCAACAGCTTTTCGTGGACGAGGCTGTTTTTAGCCTGCAGCTGCGCGAAGAAATTTCCCATTCCGTTAATCATTTTTGCAAACTCGTCGGGCTGGGTACGGCTGGTCATGATGGTAAAGCGGTTAACGGTTTTAGCGAACCATTTTTTGCGGGTCACTTGAATGTTCGTGCCGTCTTCGGTCACTTGGATACTGTCTTTCGGATAGAGCGCTTTGATGAGGTCCAAGACTTGATTAAGGTCGAAATTAGAGCTGTAGATCGCACAGTTTTTCATTGAACTCTCCACTCTTTCTCTAGTTAGTCAAAATAATAGGCATTCGTTAGTTGTTCGGATCTAGTCCGGGCGGCAGTTCGTTCCCATCGAGAGGGAACCATCGCAGTACGCTTCTAGGCGGATTGCCCAATCCTTCCTCGAGCGAAAAGGCTTGCCAGTCCATGCCGCCGGGACCGTTAATCGTATCGCCGTCTTGGATGACGGGACCGTTCTTGTACACGTAATCGGACACGTTCCGCAGAAAGTTGGCGACCTCGTTCGGATCATGGGAGCGGCGGTTAAACACCGCTTCGTGATCGTCCGCGTCCAGTTGGAGCATGCCTACCGTATCCATCAACAGCCAATTTTCTTCCTGCGGGAGGTTGAAGAGGCGAACGTTAGACCAGAGCTCAAGCGGAGGAAGCTGAGACTGCTCAAAGCGCTCGAATAGCTCTTCTATCCGTGCGTCGGAAGCGAGGCATTCTCCGTTCGGGTTGAAATAGCAGAGCGCTTCAGGCAAGCGAAGCAAAGCTTGCGCAATGGCGGTTACCTCCATTAGCTCCGCAAAAGCGTCGTAATCGGCGGGCAAGACAGGGGTATCATCGTTTGCTGCCCCATAGGTATAGGTGGATCGTATGCGTATGAATGCGGTATGATCTTCGACGGCTTGTCTCCCTTCGGGGTAACCCCATGCTTGCTGAGCGGAACGCTCTAAATTTCCTGGATAGGTATAAGGGCCGAAGAAGCCCATCGTCCAAGCACCGAACAATGTCGCATCTACTGCAGGGTCTCCCATATCATCGGGCCAACGGCGATCGACAATATCGACTGTAATGACGCCGTTTACTTCGGGACGATGCCGAATAAGCAGGCTTGGTCCGCTGAAGACCCATTGCTCGGCATTTTCTTTTATATGATCGGTACTAAATCTTTCATTCAGTGCAGCTTCAATGCTGCGGATGGATACGGAGCGTGAAAGTAGGATAGCTACTCCCTGTGTGAAAAAACCTTTTGGCATAACTCTACCTCCTCTTCGAATGGTTGAATGTTTACCTTCCATATATCGACAAAACATTTTATAGTTTGGAGAGGCCTAAAGTTTTGAACGTCCGATTATCGATGCACAAACAATTTACGTTGAAGTGAAAGGAGTGAGGGGGATGAAGGAAAGATTCGCAACATGGGCGGAGCAGTGGGTAAATCTGCTGGAGAGGTTGGGGCGGAGAGGAGCCCGGGTCCGGCCGCTTGCCATCAAGCCTCCTGCCGAAGAAGAGGAGTTGCTGGAAGCGGAGCGACGAATCGGAATAGCGTTGCCGCAAGCGGTGCGCGAAATATTGCGGGAGGGTTCCCGCGAAGTAAACGTGACGTGGTGGCTGCCGGATTGGACGATTGTGCGGTTCTCGTCTTCGGGCGATTTCGGGTGGAGCTTAGATGATATGGAATGGCCGGATTTCGGCGGCGATTTGGATGTGGCTGGAGGTCGGTATTTGGCTTTCTATTGCGCGCACAACGGGGATTACGTGCTATTCGACAGGGAGAAGGATCCGGAAGATCCTGCCGTAGTAGGCTGGAATCATGAGACGGACGAATTTATTTTGCTGGCGCCTTCTTTTCAGGAATACATCGAGCGTGTAACCGCACTCAGCTGTATAGGAGCGGAGTGCTGTGAATACGAGTCTTACTGCGACGGTCAGGGACTTGATCTGCATGGAGAGGCGGCACTCGGATGGACAGAGTGGATCGAGCAATATCTGTCGACGACACTGGCGGATGCTGCATCGAATTTAGATAAGCTTGTTTTATATGCTTCCATGCATGGTCTTGAAGATGAGCGGGTTAAGGAAGCATTCGACACATACGACTCGGCTATCGTGCTTCGTGAATGGCAGCAAAGGTTGGAAAGTGAGTCCGAATCGCTCCGCAAAAAAGAGTGGTGCGTGCTGCTTGCCGGTACGGTAGGTCCGGTTGCGACCGATTGGGTGCGGTCTTTATGGCGTGATGCCTCGCATTCGTATTCATTGGTTGGAGAGCCGCTCCACTACTTGACCGCCGCATGTTTGCCATTAGCTGAGGGGCTGCATTTGGTGTGCGGCGAGCTGGAACGTACGGATGAGGGTCGTAAAATAAGCGGCTTTACGGCAAACGGAGCGTTGAGGTTTTTTCGCAATCGCGCCGCTCTTACTTGGATGGAGAAGCATGTTTCATTCCCGATCGATGGCTGGGACAGCTTGTTCGCGGTATCTGAGCCCGAATGGAGCGATGTTAGGCAATGGCTTGCAGGGAACGATGTGCAGCGACATACGGCTGTTTCCGGTTTAGGGCTAATGATCAGGGGAAAAGCTTCTCCGAGCGGAGAGCCTGATGCTGCATTACTGATAAATTTATTGGAAATGGTTAAACGACAATCGGTGCTTCGAAAGGAAAAAGAGCGGGTCGATCTGGTTCTCTCGCATTTTGCGGCTGAATGGCGATAAGCTGGCATGAAAAAAGAAGCCGGAACGCAGAAACGTTCCGGCTAGTTATTTGCTGAAGTTATTTATTCGTGCTGTGCTGCTTGTTGCCAAGATTGTTGGCTGGCGAGCCTTGGCCGTTGCGCCGCTTATTTCGTTCAGCCTTGCGCTGTGTATCATGCACCTTATCTACAAACTCCTTCGTGCTTTCCATCCTTGTCACCTCCTCGTCTTTACCTCTTACAGGTATCTTGCACAATCCGCATGCTTATCTTATCCAAAAAATAATTATAATTGCGCGAGATGTGAACTCTCCCTTATTATTATTTTGTGCCGTAAGAACTACATCATATTAGTCCATCAGGCTCATTAATAAACTCTTCGATAGGGGTGTTAGTATGGATGTGTATGTTGTAGTGCTGTTCATTCACATTATTGGGGCAGTGATGGGGCTTGGAGCGGCTTTTTCGTTCCCGATCATCGCCAAATCCGCCAAGACGGTGACGCAGGCGAAGTATACGCTGCAACTGCTGAAGAAGCTCGAGATTATGCCGAAGGTCGGCAGTATTACGCTTTTGATTACCGGGCTTGTGATGGGAATTTTAGAAACGGCATTATTCAGTCAGTTTTGGTTCATTGCCTCAATAGTCGTATATCTGGGTACGCAAATCGTCGTCATCGGATTTTTACCGAAAACGATGAAAGCGCAAATCGATTTGCTGGAACAAACCTCTGGAGAGGATTTGCCTTCGGAATATGCGGTTATCGGCAGAAAATCGTCGCGTTTGGAAGGGATTGCTCATGCCAGCGCCTTCGTGCTCATACTTTTAATGGTATTCCAGCCGACATTTTAGGTTTATAATAGCAGTGCATAGTCGAACCTGCCCGAGGGCAGGTTTTTTGGCATAAATAGATGGAAATAGGCGGAAGGGGCTTGGGCAGACGATGTATAGAGTAATCGCGAGGGCGCAATTGAAGCGAGATGCAATCATAGAAGAAACCTGTGGCGAGACGATGCTGCAGCTCGTTCGCAGCGGTCAGCTTATGACGGGTGCGGCATTCAGATGGGGAAATCATTTGTTCGTTTACGCGGAATGCATGAATGAGCCTCTAGAGGCGGATGTTCTTATGCCGGAGGCGATGGATTTGCTGGAGGATTGGCCGGGTCAAGCGATCAAGCGAAAGTGGATTCCGATGATCGATGTGTTTCACTTTAACGCGCCGGCAAGCCGGGAACACTGGCTGCGCAAGGAAGCGGTTGAACGCCGCGTGGGGCGCGTCGCGCACTTGAAGCCGGAGATGGCTGCCAGCTATATTTATTACCACTACCAGCTGCAAGAGGAACAAGCTTTCCATGGACCGAAATATGAAATAATCGCTATTCACGAGAACCTATTGTTCGGTTATCAGGAATTTCCCGCGGTAGTGGAGCAGCCTGAGCTGCCGGGCAAGCTCGGTACGACAGGTACGCCAAGCAATTGGGGCGATTCGCGAATGGACTTGCATTTTCAGCCGTGGGAGGATGGACATCTGTATTTTAAACCGATCGAGACGCTGTTTGCATATTATGGAAGCGAATAATATGAGCTGAAGAGCTGGTAATCATTTGCCTTTGCTTGGTCAATATGGTACGATATGATTAGTCGTCAGACATGAAACCCAATTACAAATACTACAGATGTACATAAACGATAACTGCCCCTAAGCGTGCGCGATAGAGGCAGTTTTTCCTTTTTTGTGCGGAGGAGGCTGACTATGTATAATCGTAAAAAACCGGCCGAAGAAGTGCCGGAGGAAAACACGAAGGTTTGGACTTGCGAGACGGAGGGCTGCAACAGTTGGATGCGGGATAACTTTGCGTTTGACCACGTTCCAAATTGCACATTCTGCCACGCACCGATGGTAAGCGGCATGAAGATGCTGCCTACGCTAGTCAACACGAACGCCGACATGAAATCGTTGAAAAAAGGAACGGCAATTACGTAGTGTTTAGTGATTGTCGTGATTAAATTAAAGGCTGGAGATCAAGCAGCGGGCATCAGCGCCGTCTGCTTCGATCTCCTTTTTTATTTTCTCGATCCCCGTCGTTTACTTTCCTCCGCCACCGCCGTCATCGCCGTAATGCCGCTTGCGGTAATCGTTCGGAGAGCAGTCTGTCCATTTCTTGAACACCTTGCTGAAATATTTCTCGTCTTGGAAGCCAACCTGCTCGGCGATCTGCGTGATGCGAAGCTGTCCGTTCGCGAGCAGCTCCTTCGCCCGCTTAATGCGGCATTTGGCGATGAAGTCCGAAATGTTCTCGTTCATCTCCTGCTTGAACTTCCGCGAAATATACTCCCTGCTCAAGAAGAAACGGCTTGCGATCTCTTGCAGCGTAATATCCGAATGCACATGCTGCTCGATGTATTTGGCAATGTCGTAAATAACGCCGCTTTCCTTGTCCCGTTCGGCGATGCGCTTCGCAGACTGGCAAGCTTCATCGAATACAGAGTGCTTCCATTGTTCATAATCGAATTGGCCAAGCTGAGTTACCGGTAATGGGTAAGCGTTGCTTGTGCGCATGCCTGCATTCTTCTCGGCTGTCGCCCCGTCATCATGCGTTTCCCACATGGATTTGGCCAGCTCGAATTGTTGACGCCACTGGCCTAGCTGCTCCAGTGAAACATACCCGCTCTGATCGAGCGCATCGAACCACGGCTGCATGGCGCGGCGGATCTGCTCCTGCTGTCCGCTCTGGACGGCGAAGCGAATTCGCTCCTCATGCTCGCTCCACATAAGCAGCGGGTTCTTAGCGGCATGGGCCGTGCTTGGCTCGTAGAAGTGAAGATCCGAGCCGCTGCCGAGCAGGTTGCGCCGCTGCAAAGCGAGCTTCGCTTGCTGATAGGATGCAGCTGCATCGTTTGGAAAAGCGTTCGGCAATCCGATGCCGAAGACGAAACGCGTCTTAAGCGCTTTGAAGATAGCCTCGTTAATCTCGCCCAACAGCTCAGGCGCATTCTTCGCTTCACCCCATAGCAGCAGCGCCATCTCCATCTCATTTCCGCGATAACGGAACGCGTAGCCGAGCCCTTTGTCGCGAAGAAATTCATTGCATATATTCGTCAGCGCGAAGAAAAGCAGATCCAGCCCGGCGGCGAACTTGGCTCTGACAGCCGGAGGAGACAGCTCAAGACTGACAACCGCGATGCGCGTATGCGGCATCGGCAGCGTAAGGCCAAGCTCCTGCTCCATCGTCTCGGCAAATGCCGGGTGATTGCCGGGCTCGCTGATTAATGTTGAGAAATATTGCTCCAAAAAGATCGGCTTGAGTTGATTCAGCTCCATGTTCATATGGAGGCTGCGGCTGCGCTCCTTCTCCTCGCGTTTCCAACTTTCAATCGCCGTCGCGAGCGCGGACGTTAACTGCTCGGCATCGATCGGCTTCAGGATATAGTCGATGCCGCCGTATTTCACCGTCGTACGGACGAAGCTGAAGTCGTCATGGCCGCTAATGACGATGATTTTGCTGGACGGAGCATGTTTCGCGGCCCATTCCAGCAGCTTCGTGCCGTCCATATTCGGCATCATCATATCGGTGAAGATGATCTCCGGCTTCTCCTTCTCGATCAGTTCAATTGCGTTTTGCCCGTCTTGGGCTTCCAACAGCGTATCGATCTGGAATGTATCCCAAGGGACAAGGAGCCGTATCGCTTCTCTTACATGTTTCTCATCATCGATGATCAAAGCCTTCATGGCTCATTCTCCTTCGCCCAGCGGAATGTGAATCGTAACGGAAAAGCCATGCGGTCGAACCTGCTCCACCTCGATAGCCGCGGACGGATGGAAGTGCAGCCGCAGCCTTGACAGCACGTTCTGAAGCCCGATGCCGCCAGCGTCCTGGGACGATGCGGAAGCGGATTCCTGCGATGTCGGAGCTTGCGATTGCAGCATTCCATGAGAAAGCGGCTTATCCAGCTCATATCGCAGTTCGGCGAGCCGTTCATCCGATATGCCGATGCCGTTGTCCAGCACGCGAATGGTTAACTGGCTGCTATCCTCGTTCAGCCAGCTTGCGATTGTCAGCTCGCTCGGCGAATCCGCTCCCGCGAAGCCGTGCTTGAAGAAATTCTCGAGCAGCGGCTGAAGAATCATCTTCGGGACGAGTATACGGCGCGTGGCGTTATCGATCTGAAGCTGAATGCCAAGCGCTGTATCGAACCGCTGCTTCTGCAGATCGAGATAAGCTTGCGCATATTGCAGCTCGCGGTTAAGCTCGACGACCGAATCCATCGTATTCATGTGGTATCGCATCATTTTGCCAAGCGAAGTAATGAGGGAGTAGGCTTTGTGGTCGCCGTGCTGAAGCGAGACCGTCCCAATGGATTGCAGCGCGTTATACAGAAAATGCGGATTAACCTGCGCCTGCAGCGCCTTGAGCTGGTTCGTCTTGTTGGCGAGCTCCAGCCGATATTCCGCCAAAATCAAGTTGTTGATCGTCTGCATCATCGAGCGGAAGCGGCGGGCGAGCAGACCGATTTCGTCATTGCTTTGAATGTCGATCGAGACGTTCAGATTGCCGGTCTCGATCTTGTTCACATATCCGATCAGCCGCAGGAGCGGCTTCGTGAACGTAATCGAAATGAATAGTGTGGCGATAACGACGATGGCTAGAAAAGCGGCGCCAACCCAAATGTTGATTCGCGCGACGCGGTCGGCGGCGCTGTACAGATGGCTGTATGGCGTCTGCTTGACGAGGTACCAGTCCATGTACGGTGTTTTGATCCGATCGTAAAAAATCATTCCTTCGAACGATTGCTCCGTCCAGTCGAAATGTCCGCTGTCCTCACTGGAACTATAGACGCTGTCCATCCAAGCATGGTCGATCTTGCCGCCGATCTCTTCTTGGTTGGAGGCGAGAACGATCTGCCCTTTCATATCCACGATATAGAAATCCTCTTTGCCGCTGTCGTACAGCTGGCGGTTCAGGTCCTCGAGCACCGTCAGGCGCACGTCGATGGACAGCTCGGCAAGCAGCTCCTCGCTCGGCGCGCGGAAGATCGGGCGGTGCAGCGTAAAAACCATCTCGTCATTAGCGCCGGACTTGACGTTAAGTCCGTAATTATGGCTTTGGTGAGTGGCTTCGATGGTTGCCTTTTTGACCGTCTCAGCCAGTGTGTCCTTGTCATTTTCGCCGACTCTGATGTCGTCGTTCCAGAGCAAATAAGTCGCGTTTTGCTTGACGACATAGAGCCGAACTTTATTGAATTCGCTTACGCTTTGGTAGATGCTGTACAGATGATCCTTGAGCAGGTTGCGGTTGTTAATGACATCCGTCAAGTCGTTCGGAAATACCTCGTCCTCCAGGCTGCGCTCCAAAATATAATACAACGAGCGAGGCACATTCATGGAGTTGTATACGGCCAGCGACTTCTGGTTGATGTTGCTCATGTAGTTCATAATGTTCGTTTTCCCTAGAGAGAGCAACTGCTTGTTTTTGGAAATCGCTTCTTCCGTAATCGAGCCCGTCGTGGCGTTATAGGAAATAATCATGGACGTTGCGATAGGTAAAATGGTAGCCGCCAGCAGAAGCAGCATGAGCTTATTTCGTATCGTGTTGAACGGTTTTCCAGGTTTCAAGTCGCTATTCCTCCCGCTGATAGGCGCTCGTTGCTCACGGCGACAGCCGTTTCGCCTTGTGGATACACAGTAACCGATTGAGCCAAGGATGGTCAATATATTCCACCAACGTTATCATCATCCTCGGTAGTCCGCATAGGGAGCATGGTTTTATACTTTGGATGTGGGGAAGGCATAAGCTTGTTTGATCCCACGGCCTACACAGGTGACACGAAGATAGAGAAAGGGGACTAGATCGCGATGTCCAAAGGATTCACTCGAAAAAGATGGAGCGAATGGGCGCAGCAGACCGTATTCGTCGGTCCAGGCCTCATTGCTTTCATTCTGATTGTGCTCGCGCCGTTTGTTATGGGTTTTTATTATATGTTTACCGAATGGGACGGCATTAATATAGGCGACGCCAAATGGACCGGCATGCGTAATCTGACGAAAATTTTCACCGATGACGAGAGGTTCTGGGACGCGTTCCTGTTCACGCTCAAGTTCACGATTGCCGGAGTGCTTATTACGAACCTGACTGCCTTCTTGCTGGCTCTCATGCTTAGCCGCAACCTGAAGAGCCGCAATGTGCTGCGGACGATCTTCTTCCTGCCGAATGTCATCGGCGGATTGCTGCTCGGCTACATCTGGTATTTTATTTTTGTAAGGGGCTTTGCCGCGATCGGCGAGGCGACAGGTATCGGATTCTTCAATCTGCAATGGCTCGGAACACCGAATACGGCCTTCTGGGGCATCGTTATCGTGTTCGTCTGGCAGACGGCCGGTTATATGATGATTATCTACATCGCCGCGATGATCGGCGTGCCGAAGGATTTGATCGAGGCTGCGAAGATCGACGGCGCAGGCATGTGGCAGATGCTTCGTTCGGTGACAGTCCCGCTTATTATGCCCGCGATTACGATCTGCTTGTTCCTCACGACGTCGAACGCGTTCAAAATGTTCGATCTGAACTTGTCGCTCACTTCGGGCGGACCGGGCAACGCAACGGAATCGATCGCGCTGAATATTTACCGCGAAGCGCTCGGCTATAGCAGATACGGACTTGGGACGGCGAAGGCGATGATCTTCTTCCTCGGCGTCGCGCTCATCACGGTTACGCAAGTGTGGATTACGAAGAAGCAGGAGGTGGAAGCCTGATGGAAACAAGACAAAAATATACGCCGCTCCTGTTCGTTACAGAGATTATCGGTATTCTACTCGCATTATTGTTCATTGCTCCGTTCTACTTCTTGATCGTCAACTCGTTCAAGAAGCTGGGCGATATTCTTCTCAATGCTTCATCCTTGCCGGAGAGCATTAGCTTCATCAACTTTCAGAGAGCCTGGGAAGCTGTAGAATTCCCGCGCGTATTCATGAATTCATTCCTTGTAACTTCGGTCAGCGTGCTTACGCTGGTCGTCATCAGCTCGATGATGGCTTACCGGCTCGTACGCAGGCCGACGACATTCAACAAGCTGTTGCTTACAGCATTGATCGCCGCCATGATCATACCTTTCCAATCGGTCATGCTGCCGCTTATGCGCGTTACGTCGTGGCTGGAGCTTCGAGGACATTTTCACGGGATCGTTATTTGCTACATGGGCTTCGGTATATCACTCTCGATGTTTCTGTATCACGGCTTTGTTAAGTCGGTGCCGCTGGAGATCGAAGAGGCTGCGGTCATGGACGGCTGCTCCCCGTACGGCGTTTTCTGGAGAATCGTGTTCCCGCTCTTGAAGCCGATCTCGGTTACCGTTATTATTTTGAACGTACTATGGATTTGGAATGATTACTTATTGCCGATGCTAGTCATTAACGATAATATGACGACGATTCCGCTCGCCGTACAGAAGTTTTTTGGCCAATACTTGCGCAAATGGGATTTGGCGATGGCGGCGCTGACGCTTAGCACGCTCCCTGTCATTGCTTTCTTCCTTTTCCTGCAAAAACACATTATCGAAGGCATAACAGCGGGTTCTGTCAAAGGGTAATGCGTAAATAATCAAAATATTACACCTAGTTGTTCAATAATTTCGGTGTTGTGCAAGTTTGTTGCACAACTATAATGACGATGTAAACAAGAAAAGGCTTTAATTGTTAAATAATAAAGTTGCGGGAGGTCATGTAAGATGAAGAAATTATCTTTCCTTATGCTCGTCGCGGTTATGGTGATCGTGCTGGCTGCGTGCGGGGGCAACAACAGCAATAACGGCAATAACAAAGGGGCAAATAACGGCGGTACGAAAGCAACGGACAAACCTACGGAGGCTGCACAAACAGAGGCGCCTAAGAAGGACGTAACGATTAAGATCTTCCAATTCAAAGTCGAAATTGCGGAAGCGCTTAACAAGATGGCAGAGGAATACGAGAAAGAGACAGGCGTTAAAGTTGACGTAGAGACGCATGGCGGCGGCGAGGACTACAGCGCATTGCTGAAAGCCGAGCTGGCGGCTGGCGAAGAACCGGAAATCTTCAACTCCAGCGGTTGGGCAGGCTTCGATCCTTACGTGGATCGTGCTACTGATCTTAGCAACGAGGCATGGGCGAAGGATCTTGTAGAAGCTTCGAAAGCTCAAATCTCGCGTGACGGCAAGCTGCTTGGCATGCCGATGAACCTTGAAGCTTACGGCTTCACGTACAACAAAGACTTGTTCGCCAAAGCTGGCATCACGGAGCTTCCTAAGACGCTTGACGAGCTGGAAGCTGCTGCGAAGAAGCTGCAAGACGCAGGCATTACGCCGTTTGCTTTGACGAACGAGTGGTGGTCGATGGGTATCCACACGCTGAACATCGCGCTTGCTAACCAAGCTGACCCTGCTGCCTTCATCGAAGAAGTGAAAGCCGGCACGAAAACATTGAAAGACGACGCTACGATGAAGCAATGGGTACGCTTCGTAGACATTATGTTCGCGAACGGACAAAAGAACGCTCTTACGACGGATTACAACACGCAAGTTGCTGAATTCGCGGCTGGCAAGTATGCGATGATCCAACACGGCAACTGGATTCAAGGCATGATCGACGAAGTAACGCCAGGCATGAACCTAGGTATGATGCCTGTACCTCTTCTTGATACGCCAAACGTATTCACAGGCGTTCCGAACAACTGGATCGTGAACAGCAAATCCGCTAACGTGGAAGAAGCAAAAGCGTTCCTGAACTGGATGGTTACATCGGAAACAGGCAAAAAATATATCGCAACAGACTTCAAATTCGTACCTGCACTATCTTCGATCGAGCCTAACCCTGAAGCAATCGGCAGCATCGGCGGCGACTTCGCGCTATTCGCCAATGCCAACCCTGCACAAGTGAAAAGCTGGAACTGGGACCGCTTCCCGGACGGCGTAACGCAACAATGGGGCGCGGCGATGCAGGAGTACCTCGGCAAGCAAATCTCGGGCGACGAGCTGCTCTCGAAGCTTGACAAAGCAGTACAGGATATCGTGAAGAAATAATAGCGAGTAAGACGGAAAGCTCCGATCACACAGCTTAGGCTGCGCGGTCGGAGCTTTTCTTGTGCACGTTGGGATAGTTAATTGAGGCAGCATGCTGTTGCGTGCGGAGCGGAAGCGGAGAAGTAGAGGTTAAGACGGAAATTCCATCCTACTGACTCCAAATCAACCGCTATATAATGAATAGGATGAAATTCCCATCTTATAAACTTGGAATCGTCTAAAGGAATTGTCATTTGTTATAGAATGAGTAGGATAAGCTTAGTAATTCATCCTATTCATTGAATATCGCTCTTTTGAATGGAAATAAGACGGATTATCCATCTTAATCCAATCCAGGTCGGTTCAGGCCTGATGTCGAAATAGCTGGAAATAGTCCCGTTATTGATCGCGATGGCGTAATGCCGTCCAAATTAACAGGAGGAATTCCAGTTATTTCTCAAATCGCAGCAGTCAGGTTACCGATGTAAACACGTCTAACAGAGAAGAAGCCATCCCGCGCGGGGATGGCTTCTTCTCTGTTTACTTCTATGCAGCGACCGCGATTAGTCGCGGCTGAAGATTTTGGAGAGCAGACGGAGCATCTCGATGTAGAGCCATACGAGAGTGACCATGAGGCCGAACGCGCCGTACCATTCCATGTACTTCGGAGCGCCGCGCTGTGCGCCGTTCTCGATGAAGTCGAAGTCCAGCACGAGATTGAGCGCTGCGATGACGACGATAACGAGCGAGATGCCGATGCCGATCAGGCCGTTGCTGTGCAGGAAAGGTACGCTGATGCCGAACATTCCGAGCACGAAGCTTACCAAGTAAAGAAGGGCCACGCCTGCTGTAGCGGCGAATACGCCAAGCTTGAAGTTTTCCGTTGCTTTAATAAGTCTTGTCTTGTATGCGAGGAGCAACGCTACGAATACACACATCGTCAGCAGTGCTGCCTGCATCGTTATGCCGTTGTACAGCGATTCGTAATTAGCCGATAATGCGCCGAGGAAAAGTCCTTCTGCTATGGCGTAGACCGGTACTAAGTACGGCGCTGTTCTCGGCACGAAGCTTATGATAAGCGCCATCACAAGACCGATAATAACGCCGCCGATCATATAGCCCATGACGTTCTGGCCGTTGAAATACATGTTCCAAGTCGAGAACGCGCCGCCTAGCATTAATGCGAGCGTAATGAACGCTTTATTGACCGTTCCGTTGATCGTCATCGCGTCATTCAACGAATTGCCGTGCCGATCAAACGTATGATCTCTTAATGTCGGATTACCGCTTCTTCCTAACATGGGTAATTCACCTCATCATCATTTTGTCCCGATTCTATCACATCCTATGATGCTCATCCACTAGCAATGACTATTTCTTTCGCTGCGGGATCAATAGGCGCTTCGGATCGGAGTAAGAATGTAATACGTATCATGCCCTTGCGTAGTTTCAATAATGATCGGTTTCTCTCTTCCTGTCAGGCGTAAGTATATATGCTCGCTCTCAATAGCATCAACCATATCTTTCATATATTTCCCGTTAAAAAATACCGTAATCGCTTCCCCCGACCTCTCCGCAACCGTCACAGCTTCCGTCACATCGCCGATGTCGGGCGAAGCGGCGAACAATTCCGCATCCTCTTCTCTAATACGGAGTCCGATGATGTGCATATTGCCAGCCAACAGCGATACTCGTCCGACCGCTTCAGCAAAAGGGGCGGTATTCAGCTTGAGCGCTGTAGCTGTAGAGAAAGCGGACGGCAGCAGCTTGTCGGTCGGCGGGAATTGGCCTGGAATAAGCGACGTCTGCATGCTGAAGCTGCTTGTGGCGAACTGCACACCGTGTTCGCTGAAGCTGATCTGCGTGTCAACGGCGTTGTCGGTGAGCATTTTCGAATAATCGAGCAGATGCTTAGCTTCAATGACGATAGCTGTAGGCAAGCTGCCGCTGTCATCTGCGTGAAGTCGCGAGGAGCGGGATGCGAGCCGAACGCCGTCCGTTGCCAGCAGCTTCAGCTTACGGCCGTCCTCGAGTACGGACATGGACACGCCGGTAAGGACAGGACGCGCTTCCGATGCAGAGGCGGCGAAAGCGACTTGCTTCACCATACCTCGCAGCTCTCCGTTGTTAATAAGGAAAGATGAGCGCGCTACGCCATGCAAGGTATCCGGGAATTCATCGGCATTCATCGTTGCGAGCCTGTAGTTGGATTGGCCGGCTTGGATGTGCAAGATTGTATTCTCGATTAACTCGAGCGAAACGATGCCTTCTGGCAAGTTGCGGACAATATCGATGAAGTAACGGGCGGGAACGACGGTACTTCCTGCTTGCGCAACCGCAAGCGAATCGGAGGACGAGGGTAATTGATATTGCAGTGTCATCGTTAGTTTGGTGCAGGTCACCGTTAACTGGCGCATATCGGCCTGCAGCTTAATGCCTGCGAGAATGGGTTGGACAGGTCTTGCAGGCAGTGCTGCCGCGACATGCTGCAAGGCGTGATGGAGGTCGTGTCTCGCAATTTCAACTCGCATCGCGCTCACCGTTCTCCCGTTTGCTGATCGGACAAGTAAGCTTCAATCATGTTTCGTATCACTTCCGATCGTGAACGTCCGTCCTTCTCGCATTGGGACTCGATTTGCTCCCAAGTTGACGAAGGCAGCGTTAACGATATTTTTCTCGTTTCGCCAATGCCTTTGCGGCCGGCGCCGGTACGAGGCCCGCCTTGCGAGAACATGATCGATAGCTGTCCTTCGTGCTCGGGAATGCCGAGCTTTATTTTTTTCGCGGGCATGGGATTAAGCTCCTCGCTATATTTGATTAAGGTAACCTATTTCAAATACTCATTAACTTAACTTTACCATGCCGAGTTGCGGTTGGCAATATTTACAATGCAGGCTGGCGATAAGCACTTTTTCGCACCATCTAATGAAGTCGTGTTCATGGATAAAAAGGTTGCTGAAAAGGGACAACTTCCGCTTCGGCAAGCCTTTTTGGCCGTTGCCCGGCGGTTGGCATAAAACGAAAGTCCTATCCATATGGATGAGTATAATAGTGGCCGGAGAGGGTGGGCGCATGAGCAATCGTTACCCGTATTACAATCCGTATCGGCCGGGTAAACCGAGAGGTTACCGCCAATTGAACGGCCATGCCCTTGCATCGATGATACTCGGCATATGCAGCATCCTATTTTGGTGGACGTGGCTGCTAAGCATCGCGTGCGGAGTCATTGGACTGTTGCTCGGCTTCAAAGGCATCGATTCACAGCGACCAGGCTTAGCGAGAGTTGGAATCTTCACTTCGCTTATCGGACTTGGCATAGGCGCGATTTCCTTATTGTTCAGGGTGATTTCATGGTTGTGATGTGGATGATGATCGGATGCAGCCTAGTATTTATGATTCTTATTGTGGGGCTGCTATCCGGCAGCCAGCCGCATATTGATGAAGCGCAGGCTGAGTCCGAACGTGATGTTGTGCCAGTGCAGATTGCTTCGGGAATTGCTCAGCATATCGGAGAACGGGAGGAGCAGCAGGATTCCTACTGCTTCTCCGAGCTTCACGACAGAGAGGCGATTCAGAGACGCGGCGTACTGGCCGTACTCGCCGACGGCATGGGCGGTCTTGCAATGGGAGGCGAGGCGGGTCAACTGGCTGTGCAATCGATGCTTCAAGCTTATAGGCGGAAAGCGGATGATGAGAGCATTCCGCAAGCGCTGGAGCGGGCGATTCACGCGGCTAACCGTGATGTCTACGGGCTGGCGATAGAGCATGGGCTTGAATGGGGCGTAGGCACGACGCTTATTGCGGTTGTTGTGTCGGAAGACCGGCTGTATTGGACTTCGGCGGGGGATAGCCGAATATACCTGTACCGCGAAGGTGCGTTACGGGCACTTACGCAGGACCATATCTATGCGAAGCAGCTGGATGAGCTCGCCAAAGCCGGTCTTATGACCCGTGAAGAAGCGGATACGCATCCGGAGCGGATGCTGCTGACGAGTTACCTCGGTATCCCGGAGCTGCGGGAGCTTGATCGTAATTGGACGCCATTTCACCTGCAGCCGAAGGATTGGATCTTGTTATGCAGCGACGGCTTCTATGACGGGCTGACGGAGCTGCTGATGAGTGAAGCGGCGAAGCTTCCGCCTCAGCTGGCAGCGGAATATATGGTGCAGCAGATAATCGAAGAGGAACGTCCGTATCAGGATAATGCAACCGTCGCTATTTTGAAAATATAGAAAGATTATCGTTTCACTCTTATACGGTATCGGTACATATCGGCCTTTCGACGCTTCTACATGACTTGGCAACTAAAAAAGGCGGGCATAGGGATGAGAGATGATCGCATTTGCTTAGGGTGCATGGAACGGACGGACCGGGCGGCAGTATGTCCTTCCTGCGGTTATGCGGGGGGAACGCTGCCAAGCGCTCCGTGGCATTTGATGCCGGGTACGATTCTGAACGGCCGTTACTTGATCGGCAAGGTGCTGGGGCAAGGCGGCTTCGGCATTACGTATTTGGCTTGGGATCTCAGTCTCGAGACGAAGCTGGCGGTTAAGGAATATTTGCCTCGCGAGCTGGCGACGAGAAGTCACAATCAGCCGCTTATTAACGTCTATTCGGGGGAAGCGCAGCAACGTTATGCGTATGGGCTCGATCAGTTTCTAGAAGAAGCCAGGCGGGTGTTCAAGTTAGGACCGCATCCCGGCGTAGTGACGGTGCGTGACTTTTTCAAGGAAAATGGAACAGCGTATTTGGTCATGTATTATTTGGAAGGGCAGACCTTCAAGGAGTTTCTGAAAATGCAGGGCGGACGCGTGCCGTTTGTTATCGCGCTTGGCATTATGCGCCCGATCATGGATGTGCTGCAGGAGCTGCATGCGCATCACATGCTGCATCGGGATATTAGCCCGGAAAACATTTATATAACAACGAACGGCCAAGTAAAGCTGCTTGACTTCGGGGCTGCCAGGCAAGTGGCTGGCGAGCATAGCTTATCGGTCGTCTTAAAGCCGGGCTACGCGCCGGAGGAGCAATACCGAACGAAAGGAAAGCAAGGTCCGTGGACCGATCTGTATGCGGTAGCGGCAACTTTATATCGGGCAATCACAGGTCGGATTCCGCCTGAATCGCTGGATAGGCTGGATCAGGAATCGCTTGTCCCGCCTTTGCGGCTTCACGCGGTCATTCATCCTCATGAGGAAGCGGTGCTGATGAAGGCACTTTCCGTACACGCCTCCGATCGCTTCCAATCGCTGCAATCGTTTCAAGCTGCGCTTGAAGCGGGCAAAAAAGAAAGAAACGTATCTCCTTCAAAGAAGTCGCCTCATTCAAAGCTGCCTCAGCCCCCGCGTTCGCTTCCACAGCCTTCTCGATCTAAGAAGCAGCAGGTGCGCGCCTCGCTTGCTCGTCGCCGCGCCGTTCCGAAGTGGATGCGTTTCGCTGGAGGCGGGGGCCTGCTCCTTATTATCGTTATCGTGTTCTCCCTTCTCGTGCTGAATCGGGGATTCCGCGTGCCTGCTTATATTGGACATAGCAGCGACTCTGCCGTTAGAGACCTTAGGACCTGGAACATGGCTTACAAAGTAGAATATCGTTATAGCGAGTCCATTGCGTTAGGAATGATAGTTGATCAGTACCCGCTCGCAGGTACGAAGCTGGAGAGAGGAGAAACGGTAACGCTCATCGAGAGCCTTGGTCCGGAGTAGAAAGCTATTGCACGGTCGTTCGGTTTTTGCCGTTATTTTTGGATTCGTACAAGGCATGGTCGGCTTGTTGAAAACAGTAGGCTTTCGTCTCGCCCGGCGCAACGGCATGCAGGCCGACACTTACGGTGACGGGGCGCCGATTCAGCTCAGGAACAGGGTTTAACGCAATCGATTTGCGAAGGCGTTCAATGGAAGCGTACGCTTCCGCCTCACTCGTCTCGCATAACAGCACGACAAATTCCTCACCGCCATATCTGGCAGCGAAGGCATTGGCGGTAATGTGCTTGGAGATGCAAGCGGCAACCTGCTTGAGCGCAATATCTCCGACCCAGTGCCCGTATGTGTCATTGACTTGCTTGAAATTGTCGATGTCGAGTATCGCAAGCTGAAGCGGAAACGGACTTCGATTATATTGTTCAAGCAACTGCGCAAAATATTCATGAAACGACTTGTGATTATGCAGTCCGGTTAGGGGATCGATCTTCGTCATTCTCTCCATCACAATCGTTTGGACGAGCAGCTCCTGTTCGGATTGCATCGACTGATCAAGCTTTTCCACGAGCGCATGGCTGCGATGGATAACGCCAAGCCCCGTCATTGCCGCGCAGAATAGGATACCTCCGACTATAATAATCTCTACGAGATCCTCTTCCCTCACATAACGGCCGGGTTGAACATAGAGGGCTGCCATGGCCATCAGGCACATCGCTAACGTTATGATCAAATAACGTTTCTTGAAATACATCATCGAGATAAGCAGCGGGAATATAAGAATGATAGGTAAAGTATCGTAGCTGTCATGGATAAAGTAGAAGTACGAGTGCGAGGTTAATATGGATGAAATGACCGTCGCAAGCTCCATTCCGTTCGGCCATCTGCGGTAGACAATTTCCAGCGCAAGCACGAGCAGCAGAAAAATCGCGTTAGGTACGAGCATGCCGTTAAACAGATAGTTCACCGGCGTTAAGAAAGGAACATGCGGTGACAACACATAATGGATAAGGAGCATCGAGCCAAGAATAATCGTAGACATGGCCCAAAATAAGTTTAATATTCCGCGATTCCATTTTTGTGGAGTACGCATGGTTCGGTAGATGGGCAGAGACATAACATCCTCATTTCTAAAGGGTGAAATAATGAAAGACCGCTATCGATATCGTACCTGCAATGTTCTACGGAGCAGGCAGCGATTCCTTTATTATTCGACAGTTTTCCCTTCAAAAGTAAATTGGTTAGAATAACGCCGATTCGGGGAAATCTATGACGGATAACGGATATTTAAGCGGAGGCGATAGATGTGTATAGGAATGAGGAGCATACGGATCGTGAGCACAACGATCTTGTGACGGAGCGGGATATCGATCCGGCTTTTGGACTGTTTGCGGACGAGGAGCAGACGAGCGCCGTGCTGGACGCGACGGACGAGCTGTTGCGAAGATATCCGGATAGCGAGGCGGGTTTATCCAGCGCAATCATCTCGGGTGAAGGGGATAACGAGACAGACACGCCCGAGGAGATTTCGGCTGAGATGGCTGCCGTGCCGGATGCCGATGACATCGCAATGAACAGCCCGATAGACCCGGCGTCCCCGGAGCAGGATTTCCACGGCACGGATCTGCTGAACGGCGTCGGGCTGCATCCCGAGGAAGAGACGGAGGAGTAGTAGGGAGAAGGCGTCCGTATAGGACGCCTTTTTCTTTGTGTCTGTTGCCGCTGATCATGATACAATAGAGGAACAAATGTTCTTGGAGGAGTCGGGGAGCTAAGTCATGTCAGACAAACCGAGTACGATCGCGATATCGGTAAGGCATCTGGTCGAATATGTCTATCTGAGCGGCAGCATCGACGTGAAGCTGAATGCGGTAGACGCTTTGCATGAAGGAACGAAAGCGCATCAGCGGATTCAGCAGCAGTACGGTGAGCTTGACCGCAAGGAAGTATATTTGAAGGCGGACATCGAGGCGGAAGGTCTCGTCATTGCGGTGGATGGCCGATGCGACGGACTGCTTGCAACCGAGCCTGCTATCACGATAGATGAGATTAAGTCAACATCCGGGGAACTAGACCTTATAACCGAGCACTCTTATCCGGTGCACTGGGCGCAAGCGATGTTCTATGCCTATATGTATGCCAAGGATGAGCAATTGCCGCAGATGCGGGTGCAGTTGACCTATGTGCATACGCAGACCGACAGGCTGCAGCAATTCGATCGTATCGTTTCCTTCGAGGAACTCGAACGATTCGTAGAGGAAGTCGTACATCAATATATTCCGTATGCAGCGCTTCGCGTTCGTCATGCAGCTGAGCGGGATGCGAGCATCGAATCGCTCGGCTTTCCTTTCGGGACCTATCGTGCGGGACAGCGCAAGCTGGCCGGCGCGGTCTATAAGTCGATCGATGAGGGCGTGCGGCTGTTCGCCAGAGCGCCGACGGGCATCGGCAAGACGATCTCGACGACGTTCCCGGCAGTCAAGGCGATTGGAACCGGCATGCTTCAGCGCTTCTATTATCTGACGGCTCGCACAACAACGAGGAAGGCTGCTGAGGATGCATTGCTGCTGATGGATGAGCAGGGACTGCGGATGCATACGGTTACGATTACGGCAAAGGATAAAATATGCTTTCAGGACGAAGTGCGCTGCGAGAAAGAGCATTGTCCATTCGCGGAAGGCTACTATGACCGGATCAACGGGGCGGTGCTTGATATACTCGCTAACGAGACGGTCATCACGCGTTCGATCATCGAGCGATATGCGCAGACTCACCGGGTATGTCCGTTCGAATTCTCGCTGGATCTCGCTTACGCGGCAGATGCGGTCATTTGCGATTACAATTATATTTTTGATCCGCGCATTTCGTTCAAGCGGCAATATAATGAGCAGAAGCGCAAGACCGCGCTGCTTGTCGACGAAGCGCATAATCTAGTGGACAGGGCGCGCGAGATGTATTCGGCCGAGCTGGTGAAGTCGGCGTTCCTTGCGCTGCAGCGAGAGTTGAAGGGAACGGATCAGGCAGGCTACAAAGCAGCCAAGGCGGTTAATGATTATTTCATTGCGCTTCGCAAGGGGAGCGAGGATTCGCCGCAGCTTGTAGAAAAGCTGCTTCCAGCGGAGCTTGTAGCGCTAGTAGAAACGTTCGCCGCTGCGGCGGAACGGCTGCTCGCCGGAGGGCGAAGTGTAAGCGAGCTGCTGCTCGACACGTATTTTGCCGCGCAAAACTTCATTCGTACCGCTAAGCATTACGACGATAAATATGTGACGTTGACGGAACTCACGAAAAATGAGCTTCGCGTGAAACTGTTCTGTCTCGATCCTTCGCAAATGCTGCAATTGATGGGCAAAGGGTATCGATCCCATATTTATTTTTCGGCAACGCTGTCTCCGGTTTCTTATTATATGGACATGCTTGGGGCGGGAGAGAAAGACTATACGCTGGCCGTCGCTTCGCCGTTCGATAAGGAACAGCTTGAAGTGATCGTGAAGCCGGTGTCGACCCGTTATCAGGATCGCGATGATTCGTATGCGCCGATTGCTCGTCAGCTTGCGCAATTGGTAGCGGAGAAGCCTGGCAACTACTTCATATTCTTCCCCTCTTACGCGTATATGAATGCGGTCCATCAGACCTTTATGGAGAGCTGGCCGATGAGGGATGAGAATGAGAAGAAGACTGAGGTACTGCTGCAGCAGAAAGATATGTCCGAGGAAGAGCGGGACCAGTTCCTGGACAGCTTCCAAGGGGGCAAGGAGCGATCATTGATCGGGTTTGCGGTCATGGGCGGGGTTTTCTCCGAAGGCGTTGATTTGGCGGGAGACCGATTGGTCGGCGTCGTCGTTGTCGGCGTGGGACTGCCGCAGTTAGGCTTAGAGCGAAATATGATTCGCGATTACTTCAACGAGCAGGGGAAGAGCGGCTATGACTATGCTTACGTCTTTCCCGGTATGAACAAGGTGCTGCAAGCAGGCGGACGTCTCATTCGTTCGGAGACCGATCGCGGCACGCTGATGCTTATTGACGACCGTTACTTGCAGCCTCATTACAACCGTTTGTTGCCGGAGGAGTGGAGGCGTTAAAAGCGTTAAAATTACATCGCAGCGCGTTCTGGCGCCTCTTGTTCTGTACTGCGGCGGATGAACAGCGGGGCTTCGCCGAACTTGCGCTCCAGGCGAACGGCGGCATAGAGGAAGAGCAGCAATCCGAGCAGCGATACCGCTACGGACAACGGCGTAATCCATACCGTTGACGGCTGGGTGAAGAAGGGGATAAAGGACACGGCCAGAATGGGCGGAGCGTTCCATTTGAACTTGCGGATCAGCCACATCACGACGACCGTATTCAACAGTATCGACAGAACGCCGGTGCTGAAGTGCATGCACAGCGAGCCGATCAGCGATGCGGTTATTGCGCCAAAGGCGATTTTTCCGACGACATCCTTTTTGAAAGGCTTCGATATGAACAACAGGCTGAATGCGCCCAGCGTAGGGAAAAATAAAGTATGCATAATCGGAACATGCAGGGAGATCCAGTAGATCAGAACAATATAAGCACAGATAGCTACGGACTTAATGGTCATTATGATTGGATCCTTCTTTCTTTTTGATGAGAATAATAGCTTCGGCGCTTACGTAACGCAGGCGCAGCAACAAGTATTATAACACAAAAAAACGCCGGCCATAGAGATGGACGACGTTATATGGTATACATTAACAAATGAAGGAGTGGCGAAATGCTGCTGCATAAAGGAGAAATATTGTTTCGCCAAGGGGAGTCGGGATCGCTCTACCATCTCCGCAGCGGCATGCTCAAGATCGTCCGAACGCACGAGGACGGGAATCCGCTTCTCGTTAATATTATTACGCCGGATGAAACGATTCCTCACCATTCCTTGATTAGCCCGATGCCCTACCACGGCACGGCTGTTGCGCTCGTTACGAGCGAGGTGGTCATGCTGCAGCCGAGCGAATGGTATGAAGAACTGGCTCGCAGTCCGGAGAAATATCAGGAGGTCGCTTTGCTTCTGCAAAGCAAGCTTCGCATGCTGCAGCAGCGTATTGATCAATTGTCGCAGGTGAAGCCGATGGACAAGCTGATCAAGCTGCAGCAATGGTTCCGTCAATATATCGGTGCATCTTCGCTAACGGACGTCCTGACGCAGGACGAGATCGGCCAATTGATCGGCCTGCGCCGCGAGACGGTCAATCGGCTGCTTCGCGCTCAAGCTTCTGATTCCGCGATTAGGCTGCCGGAAGGTCCGAAGAACTCGTAGCGGATGTGAGCCGCAGCGACTCCCCATTCGTTCAACATACCGTATACGGTCTTCATGAAAGGGACGGGGCCGCAGAAATAGAAGCGCGCGTCCGGCGAAGCGACGACCGTTTGCAGCCAAGCTAGATCCACATGCCCTTCTTTATGGAAGGCTTGTTGCTCTCTGTCGCGTATGGTCGGTTGATTATACACATAATAGACTTTGAGATGTTGATGTCTATTTTGCAGCGCTTCAACTTCCTGCTTCATGGCATGAACATTTCCGTTCTGCGCGGCGTGGATGAACGTAATCTCGCGACCGGGCTGTTGTGCGAGAGCTGTATAGAGCATGCTAAGCATAGGCGTAATGCCGACACCTCCGCTGAGCAGGACAAGCGGCCGATCGTCATTCGTATTCAGCGTGAAATCTCCGGCAGGCGCCGACAGCCATAACGCATCGCCCTGCTGTACATGCTCATGCAGGTACACGGATGCGATGCCGGCCGGCCGATCCTGCAGCGTGTTTTCGCGTTTGACGGTAATGCGATAGTAAGGGTTGCCTGACTTATCGGACAAGCTGTATTGACGTATATGCGTATACTTCTCGCCGGGAATGTCCAATTTGACGCTTATATATTGACCTGCCTCGTATGGAGCAAGCGCTCCGCCATCCTGCGGAACAAAATAAAAGGAGGTAATAACGTCGCTTTCCTCTACTATTTTCTCAACAGTGAACGCTCTCCAACCGTCCCAGCCTCCGGACTGACGCTTCGCCTCTTCGTACATTTCAGCTTCTACGCTAATGAAGACATCGGCAATGACGCCGTAAGCTTCACCCCAAGCCTGCAAAATGTCATCCGTCGCAGCATCGCCAAGGACGTCCTTGATCGCCTGCAGCAAGTGATGCCCGACAATCGGATAATGCTCCGCTTTCACGCCTAGGCTACGGTGCTTATGCGCGATTTGCTTGACCACGGGCAGGATGTCTGCCAGACGGTCAATATGCAGTGCGGCCGCATACACCGTATTGGCAAGCGCCGTTTGCTGTCTTCCTTGCTTCTGGTTCGCATGGTTGAAAATATGGAGCAGCTCGGGATGGCTTGCGAACAGCATTTGATAGAAACGCTTCGTAATGGCAAGTCCGTGCACTTCGAGAACCGGAACGGTTGATTTGATAATGGCTACTGTATTGTTGCTTAACACGAAATATCCCCTCCTGGAGGTTTATACGAATGGTTGTGTTGATAGGAATGCAACCTCAGTATAAACAATCGCAGGAAGCTATATATGTGATTGAAAACACAGCAAAAGGCAACGATTTGTGACGGAACGCCGAGTAGGAGCTAACCGCGACGGTCTAGTAACAGCTTTAGCTGCTGAAGTGTCTCAAATTCGGCGATGTGTACGTTATGCGACTGGAGAAGGGAGCGCAGCCGCCCATCAAGAAGCAGAATCATGTCCCGCGGCTCGGATAAACGCTCCGGAGCGAGCAGCTTAGGCAGATCAGCCAATCCAGCGGCGATAAATTCATGCATGTAGTCTGCGGTGGCGAGTACGGCGCTTGGCCAAAAGCCATTTTTCGAATAGTAGAGGAAACGTGCAATCTCATCCTGGTCACCGATGGACCAGAAGAAAGCTGTCGTATAATCATTCCAATCCTGAGCACCCGGCCTCTCCAGCTGACATGATGTTTTTGCCTGTATTTCATACAGTCTAATCGGCTCCAATCGCCTGTTAAGCGACTTTTGAGTGGAAAACATACAGTCAAAACCGGCATTTTAGCTCCTCTGCAGGGTTCCTCTGTCCATTTGGTTGTACACAATCCAATCAAACTGCGTATTCGATGTCATTTAGCTCAGCTTGGATGAAATCCATTCATATCTCCGAATAGGAATCGGACAATCGAAAAAGGACCTTCTGCCTCCACTTTACAGTGGAAGCAGAAGGTCCTTTGCGTATAATTTAGGGCCGACTATTCCAGACAGCGGTCTTGGAGCGCTGCGAGCTTATCGGCATCGAGGCCGAACTCTTGCTCCAGGAAGCTGTTCGTGTCGCCGTACTTCGTATCGATAGCGCCGAATACGGCTTCCATGAACTCGCGGCGAAGCTGGAACATCGCTGACAAGCGCTCCATTTGCTCTTCGTCGAGAAGCCCCGCCAGCTGCTCCTTCATCTTCTCGTTCATCGAGACAAGCGTGACGTTCGAGATCAGGTAGTCTGCAATAATCGTCTCGCGATCGACGCCGAGAGCAAGCAGAATGAAGGCGCTGCCGATGCCGGTACGGTCGCGTCCGGCTGCGCAGTGGTGCAGCAGCCCGAGGCTCTCCGATTCCTGAAGGAGCGACATCAGCTTCTTGAAGGAGGCGTTGTCGATGGCCATCTGTACGTACATGTCGGCAAACGTCTCGACGGACATATTGCGGAACAGGTCGGACTTCAGCATCTCTCGAATATCGCCTGTATTATGAGGCTGGTTCATCGCTGGAACTCGAACGTTATTTACGTTGTCGAAGAGAGGGTCCGGCTTAAGCTCGGCTTCCTTGTCGTCGCGGTAATCGAACACAGTCTTAATGCTAAGCGAAGCGAACAGCTCGCGGTCGCTCTCTGTCATGCCTGTCAGCTCGGCCGAGCGGAAGAGCAGCCCGCGCTTCACCTTGCGTCCGTCATTCGTCTCATATCCGCCCATGTCGCGGAAGTTAAGTACGCCCTGGAAAGGCAGAACTTTTACATCGGAATCGTTAACTTGCTGCGTTGTCGTCGTCATAATATCGTATAAGCTCCCTTCATCTAGACCCGTTTATTCCGTTAACATAACTGGTACTCAACTAGAATACAAGTTGAATGTTAACTTAAAATTATTGTGATGCGAAGGTTTTGTAAAGGGACAGGGACTGTAATTTTGTGGTTGACATCGTTTTCAACGGATGGTAAAGTGACAATTAGATTTTATTCGAGAGGAGGGTTACGTTACATGCGGAAATTTATGAGAGCCATTGCAGCAGGAATCATGATTCATCGTTTCAACATGAATAACGTAATCCATCCGCGCGTCATTTCCCAGTAATAAGGGAGTATACCCGTCAATAGGGGCGCAGGGTTACGTTACCGTAACTTTGCGCCTTTTCGTTTGCCGCAATCGGGTTGCGGCAGCCTGTTCGCAGGCTGCCCGCACGTCCCGCGGCGGAAGGAAGAAGCGTGTCGTTGCGGCGGCGCGCTTCTTTTGTTTTTTCTAAGGGAAGAATGTCGTAAGGATGGATAGCGGAAGGTGTGGTAGAGAAGGATGTTTATTGTACTCAAAAAATTAAAATGGTTTTTCGGGATGAACTGGAAGCGGTATACGCTAGCGATCACGCTCCTCGTTCTGACGGGATTCATCGATGTTATTCCGCCGTGGCTGATCGGTTATACGATTGACGGCATTCACCAAGGCGTGCTGGGCGACGCCGACTTCCAGCTTATTGTAGTCAGCTGGATCGCTTTAACGATTATCGGGTATGTCATTACATATGTATGGCATTATCAATTGTTCGGGGGCGCATTCGTGCTGGAACGATTGCTTCGGTCGAGGCTGATGCGGCATTTCCTGAAGATGACGCCGACGTTCTACGAGCGTAACCGTACGGGCGACCTAATGGCCCGATCGACGAATGACCTTGGCGCGGTGGCGACGACAGCCGGTTTCGGCATCTTGACGCTCGTCGACTCGACGCTGTTCATGATTACGATTCTGATCGTCATGGCCGGCCTTATCAGCGTGAAGCTGACGCTGGCTTCGCTTCTGCCGCTGCCTCTTATGGCGCTGGCGATGAGCTACTTCGGCAAGAAGATTCACGAGCGGTTCATGGATGCGCAGGACGCCTTCGGCGACCTGAACGACCAGGTGCTGGAGTCCGTAGCGGGCGTGCGGGTTATTCGCGCCTTCGTACAGGAGGAAGCGAGTGAATCGAGATTCAAGGCTAAGACGAAGGAAGTACTAGGCAAAAGCATCGCAGTCGCCAAGATCGACGCATTGTTCGAGCCGACGATGAAAGTGCTTGTCGGAACGAGCTACTTAATCGGTTTATGCTATGGCGGTTATCTCGTATTCCATAATGAAATTACGCTTGGCGAGCTTGTCTCGTTTAACGTATTCCTCGGCATGCTCATCTGGCCGATGTTCGCCATCGGCGAGCTTATCAACATTATGCAGCGCGGCAACGCTTCGCTCGACCGGGTCAACGAGACGCTTGGCTATAAGCCGGACGTTCCCGAAGCTTCCGATCCGGTTGCGGTGAAGGAGCCGGAAGGTCTTCAGTTCCGAGATGTTACGTTCCGATACCCGTCTTCGACTGTCGACAACTTAACGGACGTGTCGTTCACGCTTCGCCAAGGCCAGACGCTCGGCATTGTCGGTCGGACCGGCAGCGGAAAGACGACGCTGCTGAAGCAGCTGTTGCGCGAATACCCGCTTGGACAAGGCGATATTACGATCTCGGGCTCATCGATTGGTCATCTGCGCACGCAGGAGTGGCTGCGCTGGGTTGGCTATGTGCCGCAGCAGCCGATTTTGTTCTCGAGAACGGTGAAGGAAAATATTATGTTTGGGAAGAGCGATGCGACGGATGAAGATATGCAGCGTGCTCTGCAACGCGCTTCGTTCGCGAAGGATATTCAGTTCCTCCCGGACGGTCTCCAGACGATGGTAGGCGAGAAGGGCGTTGCGCTGTCCGGCGGGCAGAAGCAGCGGGTCAGCATCGCCAGGGCGCTTATCGCCGATCCGGAAATATTGCTGCTGGACGACGCTTTGTCCGCGGTAGACGCGAAGACGGAAGCGGAAATCATTGACGGCATCCGTACGGAGCGCGTCGGCAAGACAACGCTCATTACGACGCACAGGCTATCCGCCGTGCAGCATGCGGACTGGATTATCGTCCTCGACGAAGGACGCATCGTACAGGAAGGCACGCATGAGCAGTTGCTGGAGAACGGCGGCTGGTATCGCGAGCAATACGATCGCCAGCAGTTGGAAGCTTTTATCGAAGAGTAATAAGTGCAGATTCATAATTTAGGGGCGTGAAGGACAATGAAACAGACAACGGGCAAGAGGTTGTTTCAATACGCCATGCTTTATAAGAAACCGATCCTGCTGGCGCTGCTGCTGCTCGTGCTTGCGGTCAGCGCGGAGCTTGCAGGACCGTTCATCGCTAAGCGAATGATTGACCAGAACATTCTCGGCATCGAGAAGAAGTGGCATGAGGTTTCGGCAGAACAGCCGTATGCGGTTCTTTATAAAGATAAATGGTATAAGCGGGAGGATCACTTCGCTGCGGGTGAGCAGAAGGGCGCAGAGGTTCGCGTGCTTCAATCGGTGCGCCAGTTCTACTGGCTGGAAGAGCTGCTGAAGTTCGAGGACGGCAAGCGTGTCGTCACGGACGACACGATGACCATAACGAGCAAGGAAACAGGCGAGCAAGCGAGCTATCCCGTGACCAAGCTCTCGTCCTCGGAGCTGTATAGCTTCTATAAGCCGGAATTTCCGGCTTTGCTGACAATGGCGGCGCTGTACTTCGGCTTGCTGCTGCTTGTGGCTGTGTTCACGTACGGCCAGCGGCTGATGCTGCAGACGTCGGCGAACAAGATCGTCCGCCGGATGCGGAACGACATTTTCGCGCATACGCAGCGGCTGCCGGTTAACTATTACGACAATTTGTCGGCGGGTCAGGTCGTCTCGCGCATCACGAATGATACCGAGGCGATCCGCGAGTTGTATGTCGCGGTGCTGGCAAACTTTTTTACGGGCATTATTTATATGGCGGCGATCTACGGGGCATTGTTCCTGCTCGATGCAAGACTGGCGCTCATTTCGCTGCCGCTTGTGCCGATCCTTATCGTATGGATTATCGTCTACCGCAAGTTCGCGGCGCGTTATAACCGCATTATCCGCTCCAAGCTGAGCGAGATTAACGGCATGCTTAACGAGTCGATTCAAGGGATGCCGATCATTCAAGCGTTCCGTCGCCAAGAGGAGACGAACAAGGAATTCGAGGCGCTCAACGAGCATTATTACAAGTATCAGAACAAGCTGCTCAGCTTGAACTCCATTACATCCCATAACCTCGTTAACGTCGTGCGGAACATTTTGTTCCTCATTGTCATCTGGCTGTTCTGGGGCGATTGGTTCGGCACGGCTGTATCGGTCGGCGTTCTGTACGCCTTCGTCGATTACATGAACCGGATGTTCGCGCCGATTGTCGGTATCGTGAACCAGCTGTCCAACCTAGAGACAGCGCGCGTATCGGCCGAGAGGGTGTTTCTGCTCATGGACGAGGAAGGCATCGACGTCGTGCCCGGCACGATGGAGCGTTACAAGGGCGATGTGCAGTTCGAGCGCGTCTCGTTCGCTTACAAGAAAGGCGAATACGTGCTGAAGAACATTGATTTCCATGCGAAGCAGGGCGAGACGGTCGCGCTTGTCGGTCATACCGGCTCGGGCAAAAGCTCGATTTTGAATCTGCTGTTCCGCTTCTACGATATTAATGAGGGCCGTATCGTCGTGGACGGCAAGGAAGTTCGCGATATACCGAAGCAGCTGCTGCGCCAGCATATGGGTATCGTGCTGCAGGATCCGTTCCTGTTCACCGGTACGATAGCCTCGAACGTCAGCTTGGATAACCCGGCGATCAGCAGGGAGAAGGTCGAGCAGTCGCTGCGCGATGTCGGCGCCTACGAGATGTTCAGCGTGCTGCCGGGCGGTATTGACGCGCCGGTTATCGAGAAGGGCAGCACGCTGTCGGCAGGCCAGCGTCAATTGATCTCGTTCGCGCGGGCGCTCGCATACGATCCCGCGATTCTGATCTTGGACGAGGCGACGGCGAGTATCGATACGGAGACCGAGGCGATCATTCAAGAGGCGCTCGATGTGCTTAAGAAGGGGCGCACGACGTTCGTTATCGCGCATCGGCTGTCGACGATTCGCGCGGCCGATCAGATTCTCGTGCTCGACCGCGGCGAGATCGTCGAGCGCGGCAATCACGAGCAGTTGATGGAGCATCGCGGCAAATATTACGCGATGTATCAGCTGCAGCAGGGCGGCGCGACGCAGCCGGCATAAGGCGGTTTGAAGCCTGCCTGCTCCTTGCCGCTTGCCGAGCGGGAAATAGTGAAGGATCTTATGAAATAGTGAATTAAATCTCACTATAAAGTGGTGATATTGGCTGATTGCGGGGATTAGTGAGGCAAACCTCATTAGCCGTGAAGCTAACTTCATGGGCAGTGAGCTTTGCTTCATTATTTGGCGGAGAGCGGTAACATTCAGCGTAATTAGTGAGTTTGGGTTCATAGATAGTGAAGTAGGCAATATAAGCGAAGAAGGCTAGCTTCTCCATTAGGAGAGGCTAGCCTTCTTTATATATAAGGAGGAGGGGTTAGCGTGAAATGATAAATTAGGTTTTGAAGCGTCCGATCGTTTCATTCAGCGTATTCGCCAGATTGCGAAGCTGCTCGGATGAGCTTGCGACCTCTTGCATCGAGGCGAGCTGCTCTTCGGAAGCGGCTGCTACGCGCTGCGCGTTATCTGCCGATGTAGCTGCAATGCCTTCGAGCTGGTCAAGCGAAGCGGCGATCTGCTCGCTGCCGGCCGACATTTGCTCGGAAGCGGCGGATACCTCTTGCACTTGGCTGGATACTTCGCGGATCGACGTAACGATGGCGCGGAACGATTCGCCTGCCTTCGCGCTTACGATTGATCCTTCTCGTGCTGCGACTGCCGATTTCTCCATCGTCAGCACCGCATGCGACGTACCGCTGCCGATGCTGTGCAGAATCGCGCCAATCTGCTCCGATGATTCCTTCGAACGCTCAGCCAGCTTGCGAATTTCATGAGCGACAACAGCGAATCCTTTGCCGTGCTCGCCGGCACGCGCTGCCTCGATCGATGCGTTAAGCGCCAGCAAATTCGTCTGATTCGCGACATCGCCGATCATCGCGAGGATGCCGCCGATTTTATCGCTTTGCTCCTTCAGCTCGTGAAGAGTGGCGACGGTCGTCGATACATGCTCTTCAATCTCGTGCATCTGTTGCAGGGTAGAATCAATGACACTCTCTCCTTCGGAAGCGAGCTGGCTTGTATCTGCGGCTAGCTCGGATACGGAAGAGGTTGATTCCGCAATACGTTGTATGCCGACGGTCATCTCCGTCATTGCACGCTGGCATTCTTGGAAGCTTTGCAACTGCGTATCTGAACCAACGGCTACCTCTTGAATCGCTTCTGTCACATCTTGCGTTGCTTGCGAGGTCTGCTCCGCGCTCTGCTGCATGTTGGCGGCAGCACCCGCAACCTCGCCTGAAGTCGTGCTAATGTTACCTGCCAGCTCGCGCAGGCTTGCGATCATCGCGTTAAACGAGGTTCCTACTTGGGAAATTTCATTCTGCCCTTTAACCGCAACGGCAAGCGTAAGATCACCCTGAGCGGCTAACGCCGACACTTCTGCCAGTCTCTTGAGCGGCTTAAGCACCAAACGGATAAGTATGACAGCTATTAGTATAGCAATGACTGAGAATATTACAGCAATGATAATGCTTTTCCATAATAGCTCGCTAAGCTTGGCGTTAATGAAAGCATAGTCGATATCGACTCCGAACATGCCTACTACTTGACCATCTTTAGATTGAAGCTCAGTCATTAAGGTGACCCATTGCCCAATCTCGTCCTCATAAACCTTGGAAACCGCAAATCCGTCTGCCGACGCTTCGGTGAACGTTGGCTGCAAAATTTCCGGAATCTCATAGGTGTCGCCTGGAGCAAAACCGGCAGCATGAAGCGCATCGTTGCTTTGCATAACGGTCGCGATCTTTTTCCCGTCTTGTTCAGCTACCTCGGGCATGTATATATAAGCATTCGCCACTAATTCGTTCTTTATCATCGTGTCCAGCAGCTGCTTAAGTTGTTGAAAAACATCGCCCTCCGTATCGCCGCCAGCCTTAATCTCCTCGTAGCCGCGGCCCAGCAAGAAGTAACTGGCTTCCATCTGGGCACCGAGTGTTTCACCGGTACGATTAATCTCCTGCGTAAAGGCGCTTTTTTGGCTGTTATAGGACAACGTCTCCGTAACTCCGATAACGATAATTAATAATAAAGCTAACACAATTGAACTTGCCACTACTAAACTTCTGTTGAACGCACGGAACATCTCATCACTCTCCAAAACATTGATTATGATGAATATCGTCGATTTATGTCGGATTATGTAGGTGGTAATTTGTGGAATCGACAATTCTAGTTGTATTTTCTGCAATAAGCATAACAATGGGATATTAGAAAAATGCGAGAATCAATGTTAGAAAAGTGTTGAATATATAAGCTTCTGAGCCGAATTCAGCTAACTTTCAGGCGGCTTTAAAGGACAATTAAGGAAGCGAGGGTAGGATGTTCCTGTAACAACATTATCGATGAGAGGTGGAATTACGAATGCTTCAATTGAAACCGAAAGCAAAAGCGATAACGGCAGGAGCCATCGCGCTTACTTTGACACTAGGAGGCGGCGTGCTTTGGAGCAGTCAATATGTGAATGCAGCCTCGGCCGACGTTGCCCAGACCGACTCAAATCAAAACGGCAAAGCTGCTGACGGTACAGAGAAGAAGGGCAAGGGCGGACAATTCGGCGGACATGGCCTCGGAAACATACAAGAACAGCTTCTCGCTTACTTGGCTATTGATGAAGCAGCGTTGAAGACACAGCTTAAGACGAGTACGCTCAGCGAAATCGCAGTGGCGCAGGGCAAAACTCGCGAAGAGTTGAAAGCGAAGCTAATCGAATGGCTGGAGGCGGAGCGTGCGAGCGCCCCGGCCGCATCTGCGGACACCGATAAGCAGAAGGATGGACAAGCAGAGAAGACGAAGCCGACGGCTGCCGAGCAGGCGGAGAAGCTGCTCGATTCCAAAGGCGGCGGACAGGGGCTAGGCAAGCATGACGGTCGCGGCGGCAAGGGCCTTGGAGGCGGAGGGCTTGAAGCGGTAGCTGCAGCGCTAGGCCTAGGAGCGGATGAGCTTAAAGAAGCACTGGATGGCGGGAAAACGATTGCGGCTCTTGCTGCCGAGAAAGGCATAGCCGTACAAACCGTTATTGATGCTCACATAACCGAAGTGAAAGCCAAACTCGCCGAGAAGCTTGCGGCGGGAGAGTTGACGCAGGAGCAGTATGACGAGAAGCTTGCAACCTTGGCTGAGCAGGCTGAGAAGCTTGTAACCGGCGAGCTTCAAGGGCGCGCTCAAGATGGCGGCAAAGGTCCGCGCGGGGAGCGTCCTAACGGGGCGCGCGGTGCCCAGAAAGGTGACAAGCCGGCAGCGGAGAACGGGGCACAGGCAAGCGAAAGTGAATCGGCATCTCAAGCCGAAACCGGGGCAAGCGCTTAAGACGAACAATGGCAGTACAGGAGGCTAATCCTGTACTGCCATTCGTTGTTTATGCAGTGCTTTATGCGGCACTGCCGGCCAGCAGCGCTTCGAACTGATGCGCCGGAAGAGGCTTGCTGAACAAGTAGCCTTGCAGTTCATCGCACTTCAGCTCTTTGCAAAATTGCGACTCGTCATCGGTTTCAACACCTTCTGCCACGACCCTCATATCCATACTGTGCACAAGCTCGATAATAGCCCGAACGATCGAGGACTTCTTCTCGTCGGTCGTAATGCCTTGAATGAACGAGCGGTCCAGCTTCACATCGGAGATCGGCAGCCTTTGCAGCTGATTAAGCGTTGAGTATCCGGTGCCGAAGTCGTCCATCGAAATTAAGATGCCGAGCTTGCGCAAATACTGGATCGTTTCAATGACTTGCTCCATATTGCGCATGAAGACGCCCTCCGTAATTTCAATGCTGACGTATTCCGGCGATAATTGCGTATCTTCTAACGCGGATACGATCATTTCGATTAAGTTTCCTTGGAAAAAATGTCTGCCCGAGATGTTAACCGATACGCATATCGGAGGTAAACCCGCATCCTGCCACGCTTTGTTCTGGCGGCAAGCCTCGCGGAACACCCATCGGTCAATTTCTAATATGAAGCCCGCCTGCTCGGCAAGCGGAATGAACTTATCTGGCGGAATAAGGCCCAGCTCGGGATGCTGCCAGCGGATAAGCGCTTCTATGCCGCATAACTTCCCTGTCGAGGCGCTCATTTTCGGCTGATAGTGTAAGGAGAATTGGTTCGTTTGCAGCGCATTATAGAGTCCGTTCTCCAAGTGCATCTTCTCTGTCATGACCGAGGCAAGCTTCGGCTTGTAGAAGCGGTAGCAGCCGTCGCCCTCTTCCTTGGCGCTGTACATGGCGATATCCGCGTTGCTAATAACGGTGTCGATATCTTCGCCGTCGAGCGGATATAGACTAATGCCAATGCTGATTGTTAAGTAAAGCGACATGCCGTCGATTTCGAAGGGCTTGGAGAATGCTTCACCGATTTTCTCCGCCATGTCGTGTACCTCGGCAACGTCGGTGTATGAGCCGGCGAAGACGAATTCATCGCCTCCGAGACGGAATACATCGAAGCTCGTTGCTGTCTCTGCGAAGCGGTTGGCAGCCTGCTTCAGGAGTCTATCGCCGGTTGCATGGCCAAGCGTATCGTTTACTTGCTTGAAGCGATTAATATCGGCGAACATAACGGCAATCTTATGCTCATTACCGGCATGTATCGTAATCATATCTTGAATATGCTTCGTAAAGTGAAGCCGATTCGGCAAACCTGTCAGCATGTCGTAATAAGCGAGGCGATGAAGTTTCTCCTCCGATTGCCCAAGCATATACGCTTGGGCTTGCAGGCGCTCGCTGTTTTTCTGCGTCTCACCGAACATATGGACGAGATTGACCGCCATTTGCTTGAAGTTGCTAATTAAGGCGTGAATCTCGAAAATATTGCTGGAAGGCCATTCGATCATGTCTTCCTGCTTCAGGCGGCTCGGCAGATTGTTCGTCGCTTCGGCTAATCGCTTCAAGCTTCTGCCTAGCCAGCGGTTAATGAAGAACGCAACAAGCGCGGCGAATAAGGCGAGCGTAATTAAATAAATGAAATGCGTGATGTATTTATTAAAAAGATAGTATTGATAGTTATGTAAAGGAATATCGATATGGATCATGAGGCCCGTATCATGGATGGGCGAGGCGTAACGGAACTTGCCTTCATGCCAAGTCGAGATATGGAGCGGATGCTCTTTACGTACAGGAATAAGCAATTGAAGGTTGTTGCTTAACGCTTTGTTAATCCGGTAGCTTGAGGTGTCATTGCGGATGCTGCCGTTCCAAGGGATGACAGTGCCGCTTCCATCCGTAATGGTAATGGTGTATAGAGCGGACGAATGCTTGGCAATCAGCGATTGCAGGTATGCAAGCGTGGCCTCGGACTTATTGTCGTCGTATCGGATTCTGCTCTCCATATATTCTCTTCCGATCATCGAAGCTACGTTGCTGGAAAGCTGCTCGGCGTGGCGGCTGGCTTCCTTGAATGAGCCCGTGCTGCTAATGTAAATATTCAATAGAAACGGCAGTATAACGCACACGATCGAGAAATGAAACATGACGCGGTTGAGGGAGCTGGATCTGCGCCAATTGCGAGCGATGCCGGACCACTTTGAGAGCGGCAAATATTGCAGGGCAATATCGGCACACAGCGCGTTCAGCAGTCCGTTGATCGCCACAATCGACGTAACGAGCATCAGATCGGTCCCCATAGCGTTATATTGACCAACATGAGTAATATACGTTAGTGGAACGGCGATAAGCAGCCAAAAGGCAGCGTCGCAGACGAACAGGTGACTCGGGAACTTGCGAACGAGCAGACCGACAATGGCAATTTCCAGCAGTCCGATGTAATGGAATAGAGATTGATCCATAAGCTGAGTCCCAATCGTATGCACGACTGCGGCGGCAAGCAATCCGGGCCAGAACCCGAACAAGCGAAGTCCGACTAACAGGAATACGCTTGTAAAGGTGAATGTTATGCCATATAGAAAGGGATAGCCAAGTCTCTCGCAGATTAAAGCGAGCAGCGTGCATAGTAGAAAGGACAGGGCGATGATCCATCGATTACGCTTCGGTTGCTGTACAGTACTCAATTCGGGCCTCCTGGTAATATGTCAATGGAACGATTACGGTTGGATTTGACAATAAAAAAAGGATGCCAAACGGCACCCTCCTGCGGTCACGAATCATTAGGGTAACCCGGCGATCATGGCGTCATTACGCTGTAGACCCGTAGCTTTGCGTCCTATGCTTTCGCATAGTTTGCCCTTTGCCTATCCGGCTTTTCACCTAATATTCGACAATTTATTCTAAATTCCTTCTTTTTTTGCGCAAACTTGAAAACTAAGCTTTCAGTACGTCATGATCGACATAACGCTCGCCATTCATTTCGCTAATGATGTTGATAGCAGCTTTGGCGCCGTCGCCGGCCGTAATGATCGCATGAACGCTTACGCCTGCTACCGTTCCAGCGGCCCAGATTCCGGGAATGTTCGTTTTGCCGCTTGGATCGACAGCGACTACCGTCTTGATGCGCGGCTCTGTACCCGCTTTTGTCTGAACGCCGATATGCTCGGCAAGGTCAGTTGCGGCTCCGGTAGCGAGCAGGACATGCTTTGCCTCGTAAGCTCCGCCATCGGATTCAATCTTGAAACCGCCTTCGATGACAGTAATGTTCTGAACGGTTTCCTCCTTAATCTCGGTGCCGAATTTGAGCGCCTGCTTCTTGCCTGTCTCGATGAGATCGGGACCGCCGATTTCGACAACGCCGTAATGGTTCTCGAACCATGCGCGCTTCGTCATCCCTTTGTTATTTTCGAACATGACTGTTTTTTTGCCTGCCTTCGCGCTAAAGATCGCTGCGCTTGCTCCTGCGGGTCCAGCTCCGATAATTCCAATATCGTACACGCGTCCAACCTCCAAATGTATTTATTTCGTTCCTTTCGTTTTCGCCAATATTATATAAATGTTCCGCGGCAAAAATCAATCGGACAATTCGAGTCCGTTCACGATATGTTCATGATTGACGCGTTGCATTCGAACCGGGTCTTTGATATAGTTCGATTATCGAATAGTTCTACAGTAGAATTAGTTTGTCCGAGTCATTGGAGTCATTAGCGTTCGGACCATTACGACAGAGAAGGAGGATCTGATGCGGGAATGGATCTCAAACTATCCAAAGAAATTATACATCGCTACGAGGCTGCCCACTTCTTGGTTAACCGCCGATTAAACGCTTTGATACGCGAGCTGATGCCGGAAGAGCTGACGATCGACCAGTTCTCGACGCTGCGATATTTGCATAGCCAGGGGCGAAGCACGTCCTCGGAGCTGGCTGATATTTTCTGCGTGGGCAAAAGCTCGATTACGGCCATTATCAATCGTCTTTTCGACAAGAATCTGATTTATCGTCTGCCTGACGAGAAGGATCGTCGCGTCACTTATTTAGCGCTGACCGAGGAGGGAAAGCAGCTTTTTGACGAGATGGACGTGAAGATGTATGAGCTGCTGCTAAAGTATATCAGCCCGTTCGACGAGCAGGAAGCGATCACGTTTATTCAGACGTTCGAGAAGCTCGCTCATGAGCTAGGCAAACCACAGTAAGGCTATGAAGCGTAATCGTGAAGGGAGAGCAGAGAGAGAATGAGAGTCATACTGAAGCTGAAGTGGTTAGTGCTTGTGTTATGGATTGCGGTGGCAGCAGGGCTGATGATAACCGCGCCGGCAATGGGGGAGCTTGTACGGACCAAAGGACAGATCGGCGTGCCGGAAGGTTACTCCTCGCATATCGCTAGCGAGCTCGTGAAGGAAGTAGGAGGCGACGATGGCGCAAGCGGCATGGCGACCGTGCTCGTCTTCCATAAGGAAGGCGGCTTATCGGAAAGCGACCTAGCCGAAGTGAAGGGCGGCGTCGATAAGTTGAAGGCGGAAGGCGAGGCGATCGGCGTCACGTCGGTTACAAGCCACTTCGATACGCCTGAGCTGAAGCCGCAGATGGTGTCCGAGGACGGCAGCACCGTTCTGACCCTTTTGAGCGTAGAGGCCGGCGACCGGGAGCTGGTCGACCTGAAGGACGGTTTGTACGAGTCGCTGTCCGACATTGGCATTGAGCATTATTATACCGGCAACTGGATTATCTCCGAGGATGTTGTGCAGAGCTCGCAGGAAGGGCTTAAGAAGACGGAGCTTATTACGGTCGGATTCATACTTATCATCTTATTCATCGTCTTCCGTTCGGCGGTTGCGCCGATTGTGCCGCTGCTGGCGGTGGGCTTTACTTACCTCACCTCACAGTCGATAGTCGCATTCCTCGTGAAGTATGCTGACTTTCCGCTATCGAACTTTACGCAAATTTTCCTCGTTGCCGTCTTGTTCGGGATAGGCACGGACTATTGCATTCTGTTGATCAGCCGATTCAAGGAAGAGCTGGCCCATCGCGGCGACATTACGGAAGCGATCGTTCATACGTATCGCACGGCAGGCAGAACGGTGTTGTTCTCCGGGCTTGCGGTGCTGGTCGGCTTCGCGTCAATCGGCTTCTCGACGTTTATGCTGTATCGTTCGGCCGTTGCGGTCGCTGTTGGCGTAGCGGTGCTGCTCATTGCGCTGTTCACCATCGTCCCGTTCTTTATGGCTGTGCTGGGCAAGGCGCTGTTCTGGCCGGCGAAAGGCTCATTGGAGCATAAGCCGAGCAAGCTATGGGGCGCTGTCGGAAGCTTCTCGCTGAAGAAACCGGTGTGGGCGCTTGTTATATTGGCGGTTATTGTTGTACCGTTCCTCACCGCTTATAAGGGCTCTATCTCATTCAATTCGCTTGACGAGATCGGCGACAAATACGATTCCGTCAAAGCATTCAATATTATTGCGGAAGGGTTCGGACCAGGCGAATCGTTGCCAACGACGGTCGTCGTGAAGACCGATCTGCCGCTGGATACGCCGGAGGGACTGGCGGCGCTGGAGCAGGCGAGCCGCGAGCTGGCGAAGGCCGAAGGCGTGAAGGCGGTTCGCAGCGCCACGCGGCCGATGGGCGAGGCGATGGAGCAATTCCTCGTCGCCGACCAGGTCGGTACGCTCGAGGATGGACTTGGACAGAGCGGCGAAGGGCTCGGCAAGATCGGCAGCGGCTTGTCCGAGGCGAGCAGCGCGCTGAACGAGAATGCGCCGAAGCTGGCCGAAGCGGTCGACGGTGCTGGAGAACTCGCCTCCGGCACGAATGAGCTGAAGACGGGCGTCGAGCAGCTTGGCGCTGGTCTGAGCAAGATCGAGCAAGGGCTGCTGGACGGCTCGGCCGGAGCGAAGGAATTAACCGCTGGGCTTGAGCAGGCGCATGCCAGCGCGGTTCAATTGGCTGCTGCGAGCAAGGAACTTGCGGGCAGCTATGAGCAGCTTGGCGGCGGTCTCGATCAGTTGACCGGCGCTTATAGCGCAGTCGCCGCTGAGCAGGCGAAGCTGGCGGAAGGGCTCTCTGGCGTGCAGCAAGGCTTAAGCGGGCTGACGGACAACTATCCTGGACTGGCGGAAGATGCCGCATTCCAGGAGGCGCTGGGCGCGCTCGGCCAGCTGCAGCAAAGCGCTGCCGGCGTTCACGCCCAGCTTGCGCAGATGAACGCGCAGCTTGGCGCAATCAATACCGGCATGAAGCAGGCGAATGCAGGCTTCACGCAAGCTTCGCAAGGCCAATCCGCGCTTGCAGGCGGACTTGAACGATTGGCAGCCGGCATTGCCGAGCTGCAGAAGGGCATTGCGCAGGCAGCGGCAGGCCAGGGGCAGATCGTTTCCAAGCTGCCGGGCGTAACGCAGGGTCTTGGTCAACTGACAGAAGGGCAGAAGGAGCTGCAGTCGGGCTTCACGGCGCTTGGTGATCAGCTCGGCGAACTGACAAGCGGACTCGACGATAGTGTCAGCGGACTTACGCAAGTGACGGATGGCCTGCAGTCGGCTGGCGGTTACTTGAATGGTTTGGCAGAATCGCCGAATAAACAAATGACGGGCTGGTATATTCCCGAAGAAGCGATTGCGAACGAAGAATTCCAAACGGCACTTCATGTGTATATGTCCGAGGATCGCCATACGGCTAAGTTCGATGTCGTATTCCGTACAAATCCTTACGAGCAAGATACAATGGCTGAAGTTCCTTCGCTGGAAGCAGCCGTGGAACGGGCTCTGCAAGGCACGGCGTATAGCGATGCCGAGATTGCGATCGGCGGCGTGACGAGCATGAACCACGATCTGAGCAATATATCGTCGGCCGATTATTCGAAGACGGTTGTGCTCATGCTGATCGGCATAGCGATCATTCTGATCGTGCTGTTCCGTTCAATCATTATGCCGCTCTATATGATCGCCTCTCTGCTCGTTACGTTCTACACTTCGATGGCGATTACGGAAGTTATATTCGTACGTTTGCTTGGTTACTCGGGCGTCAGCTGGGCCGTGCCGTTCTTCGGTTTCGTCATGCTGGTGGCGCTCGGCATCGACTACAGCATCTTCTTAATGGATCGATTCAAGGAATATCGTCACCTGTCGCCTTCCGAGGCGATCCTTGAAGCGATGAAAAACATGGGTACCGTCATTATGTCCGCAGCCGTCATTCTCGGCGGCACGTTCGCGGCGATGCTTCCATCGGGAGTCATGTCGCTGCTGCAAATCGCAACGATCGTCCTGTGCGGGTTGTTCTTGTATGCGATGGTTATGCTGCCGTTGTTCATACCGGTCATGGTTCGCATGTTCGGCCCAGCCAACTGGTGGCCGTTCATGGGACGCGAGCGTGATGCCGACTCCGGCGCTTCCATCGGTTCGCACGGTCAGCGAGCTCGCATTGCCTCGCATGACCAGAAGTAAGTCAGAGGTTTGTTGATAAATGAAAAAGGCCGTCCCAATAGCCAGTAGGCTGTTGGGACGGTTTTTTGTTGTTTTATATGAGATAGAGATAGTTTCTATATCTATTTTTCGCAAGTAAGCTCGATTTGGTGGAATAGGTATACTTTCTAGCTTTATTCAGTCGAGAAGGCGGTCAGTAAGTGGTGTTGAAGCGTTATGTATAAGGGATAGAGATAGTTTCTATATCTATTTCTCACAAGCAAGCTGAATTTGATGGAAAAGATATACTTTTTAGCTTTATTCGTCATGGGGCGTGGTGAAATTCATGTAACGCAAAGACCTCATACGCCACTGGATAGTGGAATATGAGGTCTTTTTTCGCGAGACTTGATAATGCGACTAAAATTTCTTCGTTCGTTGCAGCTCCAGCTGTGGTTCAGCGGCAGGTGCCGCAGCTTCCTGCTGAGGGAACTGCAGCTCATATAGCTGCTTGTACCTGCCTTGCGCCGTAAGCAGCTCATCATGCGTGCCGGATTCGAGGATAACGCCTTTATCGAGCACGTAGATCGTATCGGCCTGCTGAATCGTTGACAGCCGATGCGCGATGACGAGGCAGGTGCGGCCTTCGAGCAAGTGCGCGAGAGCATCTTGAATCGACTTCTCGGATTCCGTATCGAGCGAGGAGGTTGCCTCGTCCAGTATGATGATGGCTGGATTTTTCAGTATGGCGCGGGCGATCGATATGCGCTGCTTTTGTCCTCCGGACAGCTTCACGCCTCGTTCCCCGATCTGGGAGTCATAACCTTGCGGGAACGACATAATGAATTCATGCGCGCTTGCGGCCCGCGCGGCAGCCTCGATTTCTTCATCGGACGCGCCTTGCTTCCCGTAGACGATGTTCTCGCGTATCGTACCGTTCAGCAGCACAATATCCTGCGAAACGATGCCAAGATGCGAGCGCAAGGACGCCAGCTTCAATTGCTTAAGCGAAATGCCGTCGAGCGATACCGTACCCTCCTGAGGGTCATAGAACCGCGTCATCAAATGCGTTATCGTCGACTTGCCGGCACCGGAAGATCCGACGATGGCGGTAATCTTCCCCGGAGCAATCTCGAATTCAAAGTTCGACAGCACCGGCACATCATTGTGATAGGCGAAGCTGACGTTGTCGAAGACGACGTGCCCTTGCACGTGGGTCAGCGCAATAGCATCCGGAGCATCGGCAATTTGCGGCTGCGTGCCTAATATATCGACGATTCGCTCGTAAGCGGCAGCCGATTGTTGAATGGTATTAATGGTGCGGCTGAAGCGGCGGATCGGATTTTGCAGCAGGCGAAGGTATGCCATAAAGGCAACGATGGTGCCGATCGTCATGCTTCCGTCCATCGTGAAGCGTGCTCCGAACAGCAATACGGCAGCGAGTCCAATGAACAAGAGCATGTCGATCACCGGCTCGAACACAGCCCGCGTCTTCACGGCATGCAGATTCGCCTTCATATTGCTCTCGCTTCGCAGCGCAAAGCGTTCCGCTTCGAAGTCTTCGTTGGAAAAAGATTTAATGAGTCGAATGGATGATAACGTATCTTGCAGATGGTTGCTTACCTCGGCTACCGTCTCTTGCACTTTCTTAAAGGCCGCTCGCATCCGCTTGCCGAAAAATTGCGTCGTAAGAAGCATAAGCGGAAACGTTGCGAGCACGATGAGCGTTAACTGCCAGTTGATCCACATCATATAAGCAGCGACGGCGATGAAGGTGAACCAGTCGGTTATGATCGACATCATGCCCGACGAGACGAGCTGCTGAAGCATGTTCACATCGTTCGTGACGCGCGACATTAGATCGCCTGTGCGGTTGCGGTCGAAGAAGCCGATATCAAGCCGCTGGATATGCCGATACAGCTCGCCGCGTATGTCGTATACGGCGCGCTGGCCGACAGAAGCCATTAATAAGCTGCTTAAATAATTGAACAGGCCTAGCAGCAGCGCCGTACCTAGCACGCCAAGCGCTACCCAAATCAAGCTGTTGTAACGCTGACTCGGAATGATGTCGTCAATCGTCCATTGCGTAAGACGCGGAATGGCGAACTCGAGCAGCGACACGGCAATGATGCAGATGAAGGCGGCTGCCATGAGCATCCATTGCGCTCGCACATGGAGAAACATTCGCTTGTACATGCTCCATATGCTGCCGCGAGCTGGTTTCTTGGCCGGTAAAGGCGGCATTCGATTGCCCATAAAACCTGGATTCGGGTTCATGCTCGCATCACTCCGTTTCCTCGATAGCGCTGGTCGCCTGCTGTGCGTATGCATCAAGCAACGAATTGATCTGCTGCTGCTGCTGCGATAACAGCGATTGAAGCTTGGACGATAACTCCTTGCTTGCCGAAGCTTCTTGCTCGGCGCGCGTCACAAGACGAAGCAGGTCGAAGGACTCGTTCGATAGGCCAAGCTTGCGTCTCATCTTCTCGAATCGATAGGCCTCCACTTCCGGAGGCAGTTTCCCGTCTTCGTCCCGTTTGGGACGTTCGGGAAGCAGGGAGAGCGCGGATCGGCCTTGTTCGGTGATCGAGTAAACCTTTTTGCTGCCGTCGTCCTCTCTGACCGAGACGAAGCCTTTCTCCTCCAGTGCTTGCAGTGTCGGGTAGATGCTGCCTGCGCTAGGAATATAGAGACCGCCGGATTGCTCCTCCAGCGTCTTCATAATCTGATAGCCGTGCATCGGCTCCTCGGCGAGCAGTCTGAGCAGCGCAATCTTCACGCCGCCGCGGCCGAAGTAACGTTTGCCGGAGCCAGGTTCTTTATGTGGATGCATAGTAGGTCTCACCTCGCTTGTATAATACGATATATCGTAATATTAAGTTAACGATATATCGCATTGAAGTCAATATCCGTTTTTTCCATCTTCGTCATTGTGTGGCTCTTATCATCATTGACAATGATTATTATTATTATTTACAGTATCGGAAAATATTTAAGCAAAGCTTGGAGCGGAAAGGTAATCTGCCATCGGTGTGATGATCTAGACAGCCCGTTGTGGTAAAATAAGACCAAGGTTACTCATTTGATCCTCAATGGATGTGCTGAAACCATGAACTTCAAAAACGACCACTTTCTCGAAAGAATCTTCTCCTTGCTCAGATGGTTTTTCTTAGTAGTTGCTGGAATTGTATACGCTTACTATTTTTATCATACGAAAGCAGATTTTTGGCGCGTTGTCACGGGGAATGGACGGACGATGTCGTGAAAGCAGCTGATATTTTATTATATTCCGCTAAGAAACAAGGCCGTAACTGTATTGTATGGGGAGTTGCCGACCGATAAATAAGGTAGGACGCAACGAAATGCGCTACGGGGAGGGTATGGAATGGATAACAAGTGGAGGAAGCGCGGCTGGAATAAGCTTTTGCTACTACTCGTACTTGTGTTTATCTTGCTCAGTGGATGCGCCTCTCATAACGAGAACATAACCAGACAAGAAAGCAGTCCGCCTGGTGTGACGGATCGTATTACGATTAGGATTGCACAGAGCTTGCCTAATGATGTGCGATCCAAATCGCTGCAGACGCTTATTGAAGCTTTTGAACGGCAGCATCCAAGCATTAAGGTTGAACTCGTATCAACCGACTACGCCACGGCGGATAAGACGATAATGAAGCTGCTTGGCGAGGAGCAAGGGATAGATATTGTAGAAGTGAGAACCGGCAATTTGCAATCCTTTGTCTCGGAGGGACTTATTGAAAATCTTCAGCCCTATGTTGCGCAATGGGATCAATATAGCATGTTAAGCGAGAACGCTCGTACCGCTGCAACCAATCTAGACGGTACGCCTTACTACATTCCGAGCGGTCTATACCAGTCGCAATTGTATTATCGCAAAGATCTGTTCGAAGCCAAGGCGCTTCAAGTGCCTGAAACGTGGGAGCAGTTGTATTTTGTCGGGAAGCAGCTTACGAGCGCTCCGCGCAACCAATTCGGCTATGCCTTCCGCGGTGGAACGGGTGCAACCCGAATGTTGAATCAGATCATCCAGGCGTACAACAGCGACGATGTGAACCTGGGAGATCCGATGTACAGACATGACGGCAAGTCTATATTTGCCGATGATGGAGCTCTCCAAGCTATAGAGCTGTATCGTAATATATACGCCGACACGTCGCCTCCGGAATCTATTAATTGGGGGTTCAACGAGCAGGTAGAAGCGTTCGCGAACGGCATGACGGCGATGCTGATTCAAGATTCAGACGCGATCGCGCTTATTGAGGAGAAGCTTGCGTACGGCATCTGGGCTACTGCTCCGCTTCCAGCTGGTCCCGATGGGGTGTCTTATTACAGTGTCGGCGGGGCGGGATGGGGAATATCATCCAAGTCCGGGCATAAGAACGAGGCATGGGAGCTGATCACCTTCCTATCGTCGACAGACAACCATATGAAGTTCGCCAAAGATACCGGCGTTATACCGATCTATAACAATGTGGACGACTCGGAGTTTTTCAAGACTGGCGCGTTCGCTCCGTATATTCTTATGAACAACAATCCTGTACGCTATGCGGGAACGAGAACATTAGGCGGCTTTGCTCAAAATGGGGATTACACGCAAAATGGACCGGACATGCTAAGAAAGTACTTGCGTGGAGATTGGACGGGAGAGCAACTGTTGGAACAGCTTGACGAGATGTGGGAACGATCGCCTGAGTAGGAACATACAAGCGTAACGATGAATGGACGATGCTTCATTCGCTTACACTATCTCTATATGCCGTTTGACCTTCTCCTGCATCGCCGATACGATAAGAGGGATAGTCGATTAGGTGAAAGGAAGAGTAAAGTCTATGAAGCGCTTATTAATTGTATTTACAGGCGGGACCATTGGCAGCAGAAGCGCGGGTCGCGAGATTCAGGTGAATGAGTCAGGCTCGTATGCCTTGCTTGACGCTTATCAGGCTAGCGGCTTGAAGCGCGACGAAGTCGTATTGGATACGATTCAGCCTCTTAATATTTTGAGCGAAAATATGACGCCGAATCATTGGGGCATTTTAGCCGCCGCACTCAAGGAAGCGGATTGGCGGTCCTATGTGGGCATTATTGTGACACATGGCTCCGATACGCTCGCTTATTCAGCGGCGATGTTCAGCTACTTGTTCGCTGATATTACGATTCCGCTCGTGTTCACGGCGAGCAATTATCCTTTAGAAGACGAGCGGAGCAATGGCCTCGGCAATTTCAGCCACTCGATAGATTACATATTGGATGGCGAGCTGCCGGGCGTTTTTGTCGTCTATGCGAACGACAAGGGCGAGCCCATTGTCTATCTCGGTACTCGGATTACGCAATGCGAATCGTTCACCGATCAGTTTCGTTGTCCGTATGACCTGCCTTATGGCAAAATGGTCAATCGTAAGTTTGTACGGCTTGCGCATGACCATAATCCGACACCCGAGCAGCTTCGCGGCCGGAAGGATACCGGCTTGGCGAAATGGCAAAGTGAATCGCCTGCTATAGACTCAAGCATCGTATACGTGAAGCCTTATCCGGGATTGAACTATAGCTATTATCGGTTTGGCGAGGTTGACGAGCGGCGGCCGAAGGCGATTCTGCATGATCTTCATCATTCGGGAACGGCTTGCGCGGTAGATGAAGAACCGTATTCCCTAACTCGATTTATTGAAGCTTGCCAGGCACAGCAGATTGACGTCTACCTTTGTCCGGTCAAGGACAGCTCCGATTCTATGTATTCCTCGTCGCTGAAGCTGATTGAGGCGGGAGCGATTGTGATCGAGAAGCTATCGGTAGAAGCTGCGATTACGAAGCTCATGCTGGCATGGGGCTTATATGGCGGTTCGGGTAACGATGCTCGCGAAACCGTTAAGTCGTTCGTAACGGGCGCGTCTATCTTTTACGAGAGGAATGAAGCATGCGATGTTCATTGACAGAGCGGAGTTCCTAACAGCTGAGCCGTTGGATCGGCTTATATCCTTTTACAACGAAACTCTGCAGTTTCCGATTGTAGACGAAGGCTTGATCGGGCGTGTTACGTTTCAAGCGGGCTACTCTAGATTGACGTTCGTATCCGTGGAGAGCGCAGAAAACGATCCTTATTACCATTTTGCGTTCAATATTCCATCGAATAAGCTGGATGAAGCGAAGGCTTGGATCAGCCGGCATGTGCAGCTAGGCGTTGAGGCAGGTGAGGATGTCTCATATAGTGCCTTGTGGAATTCGCATTCGGTCTATTTTGCCGATCCAGCGGGTAATATATTGGAGTTGATTGCGCGTCATACGATGGGTAACGAGGTGGACCGCCCTTTCGATGCGAAGCAGGATGTGCTGAACATTAGCGAAATTGGTTTGCCGGCACACCATGTGCGGTCAGCAGTGGATGCACTCGAGGCACTTGGTATACCGACGTACAAGACGAGAGATGACAGCTTCAATCCGATCGGCGATGATGAAGGTCTGTTCATTATTCGAACGGTAGGGGGCAGGTGGCACTTCACGAATAAGACGGCGGAGAGCTTCCCTATACGTGCCGACATACGAGGTCTCGGTGAGTTGCATTTATATGAGAGCGGTCAACAGCTCGTCATCGAGCAAAATTAATTAATAATAAGTAGAGTAGAGGAGAATATGCGATGGGACAAACGGTTTTGCAGGTAGGAGATCAGGTGCCTAATTTCAAGCTGCAGGCATCTAACGGCAAGGAAGCGGCACTCGCTGATTATGCAGGCAAGAAGCTTGTTATTTATTTTTATCCGAAGGATATGACGCCGGGCTGTACGACCGAATCCTGCGACTTCCGCGACTTCAATGGACAGTTCGCTGAGCATAATACGGCTGTTATCGGCATTAGCCCAGACGATCTGATGTCGCATGAGCAATTCATCGAGAAGCATGAGCTGCCGTTCCTGCTGCTGTCGGATACGGAGCATACCGTGTCGGAGCTGTTCGGTGTATGGAAGCTTCGCAGCTGGGAAGGCAAAGAGTTCATGGGCATTGAGCGCTCGACTTTCCTGCTGGATGAGCAAGGCAAGATCGCCAAGGAATGGCGCAGCGTGAACATAGAAGGCCACGCAGCCGAAGTTCTCGAGGCGGCTAAGAGCCTTTAACGAACAAAGGGATACCCCAAAGCGCTTGTGAGCGCTTTGGGGTATCCCTTTCTGTTTTGCTGGCGCATGAGCGCCACCACAACCGAAATAGCGAAAAAACCTTGCGCTATTTCGGACATAAACCTCAAACCACCCTAAATAGCGTAAGAAAATTGCGCTATTCACCGCCAAGGCCGCTCCAACCTCCGGTACGAGCGCCACCACAACCGAAATAGCGAAAAAAATTTACGCTATTTCGCGCACAAAACCTCAAACCACCCTAAATAGCGCAAGAAAATTGCGCTATTCACCATGACGGTCGCTCCAACCTCCGGTATGAGCGCCACCACAACCGAAATAGCGAAAAAACCTTGCTCTATTTCGCACACAAACCTCAAACCACCCTAAATAGCGCAAGAAAATTGCGCTATTCACCGCTCCGGTCGCTCCAACCTCCGGTATGAGCGCCGCCACAACCGAAATAGCACAAGAACGTTGCGCTATTTTGCACACAAACCCCAAAGCGACTCAAATAGCGCAAGAACGTTGCGCTATTCACCGCTCCGGTCGCTCCGCGCCTTCTACAAATGCAGCTTATAAGCCTTGCTCGTGAGCTTATACGAGCGGATACGCTGATTACCCGCCGCTCGCTCCAGCATTCCGAGCTCAACGAGCTGATGCAATAGCTTGCGCACAGTTGGGCCGCTTATGGCTAACACACGTCCCAGCTCCCTAGGGCGTATTGGAACGACTCGCTTGTGCAGTAAGGCCCATCGCAGCAGCTCGCGATGATAAGCGGAAAGTTCAGCCGTTAAGTTAGAGTGGCTATGCTCGAGTCCATATAGTTTCCCAAGCAGCTGCTGGATAAATTGCTGGCATTGTCGCGGCTTGTCCCGTACATCATCATAAGCAAATCGTATGACATGCCAGCCGTCAAGGACAAGCTGGTTTTGCCTGAATCGGTCATCGCCGAATATGCGCCTTGAGGCGTTGCGCTGATGAGGCCCATAACCGTCGATCTCAATAGCGATCCGATAGGGAGGCCTTACATAAGCAAAATAAATAAAGCGGCTGCCATCACGAAAATCATTGATTTCGTATTCCGGATGCAAGTAGTCGAAGCTCCCAACTGCATCCCACCATACGCTCGTTGCGAATACTTGCTCGCTGAACCGCTCACCCTCCACTAATCGGCGTTTCCGTTCGCTTGTTGCTGCCCTCTTTGCCATGTGTGAGGCAAGCCATGACTCATACTCTTTTGATGCCGATCCTAACTCATTTCCCAACGCGCTTTGCACACCCCACTCTTTAATGCTCCTCATCTCCAAAACACCCCTTTGAAAAGTTTATAAAATCATACAAAAAACACCGCCATCCCAAGGACATTCGTCCAAAGGATAAGCGGTGTTCTTCACCTGTATATTCAACTATCAGCTTAGCTGGCTATCGGTTACTTACTTATCTGTCTTCCAGCTCGGCAACGAGTTCACGTAGCTGTCGGACAGCTTGAGAAGCTCCAGCGCACGCTGGTACTCGTCTTCCGTTGCTTCCTGCTCGTTCACGCCGTCGCCAGCGAGAGGAAGATGCTTCCCGTCATCATAGCCGCTGCCAGACATAAACAGCTCTTGGCTGCTTAAGAACGAGCCGCTCGGCAAATAATAACGTTGCGGAAGCACATTGTACGTTTGATTGAACAAGTCCTGGCCGAAGTGGATTTGATTGTCGAGCGATACGCCAAGCAAGTTCGCCACGGTTGGCAATACGTCAATCTGACCGCCCAATTGGTCATACACTTTCGCTTCAGGAGCGCTAGGGTTAATGATTACGAGCGGGATGTTAATCATATCGGTATAACCGTATTCACGTCCGTAAATTTCAGCCATCAGCTCTTTGTCATCGCGATCCAGCGAGTAGATCGGAAGACCGAGATGGTCGCCGTACATGACGATCAAGCTGTTATCCCAAATGCCGCGATCCTTCAAGTCTTGAATGAAAAGACCAAGCGCATAATCGGCATAGTTCTGACCGCGAATGTAGTCGCCTACGAACGTGCCTTCATAGCGTTCTGGAAGCTCCATATGATACTTGTCTTCCGGTATCGAGAACGGGTGATGCGATGTCATCGAGATAACATGCGAGTAGAACGGCTTGCCGCTTTCGCTCATGCGCTCCAGCTCGGCTGCAGTCTTCGCGTACAGCATTTCATCGGAAGGACCGAAGAATACCGTATCTTCATGTCCAAAAAACTTCTGATCGTAATATCGGTCGAATCCAAGCGCCTTATAAAGCTCGCCGCGATTCCAGAACTCAACGACGTTCGTGTGGAAAGTAGTCGTATCATAACCGTTTGCTTTCAGCAGCTTCGGCAGGCTTGGAAGCTCTTTGTCGGCGTACATCTGCGTTGCTGCACCGCGCGGCGGTATATACAGCGACGAGTTGACGACGAATTCAGCGTCCGACGTGTTGCCTTGTCCAACCTGCTGGTAAAAATGTTTGAAATAATAGTTCTCATTCACGAGCTTGTTGAAGTTCGGCGTAATTTCTTTTCCGTCGATCGTCAGATTGACGAGAAAGTTTTGGAAAGATTCCATCTGAACTATTATCAGATTTTTGCCTTCGGCCGATTTATAAAGTATAGGCTCAATTGGCGGTTGAGCGTTTTTGAGCGAATCGATTTTCGGCTGCGTAATTTGATTCGGGTCGACGTACTCGAGATCCTTGTTCGAGAAAATCATGTACGCTTCATAGTTGAGAATGCCCATCTGCTCAGCCTTCACGATTTCATTCATGCTGGCACGGTTAGGCAGGATATTGAATAAGCACAAGCCGATCGAAATCGTAAACAAAGCGACAACGAGACGTTTGTTTTCCTTCTTGGAGCTTTCCTTCTTCCAGTTGATCGCTTTTTTGCGGGCGAACAGAAGAACGGCCATAATGATGATGTCGGTGAAAATAAACAAATAATACGGGTCCATCAGCGAGAACACGCTGTTCTTGACGGCGGTAACCTGATTGACCTGGGCCAAAGCAAAGTATGTGACGATGACGCCATAATACTTGTAATACATAAGAACGGCGAATAGTATAAGCGTCATTACTAGATTGGCAATCAAATAATAAACAAGCTTCCGCTTCGATGCGAACCATTCGATCAAGCAGAATACGATGAGAACGAACGGAACTTCCTTGAGTATTGTCGTCCACGATACGCCACCCTCAAAAACAACCATCCAAGTTAAGTAGCTTTTGAGAAGCAGAATAAACGAGAAAAATAGGATGGGACGAGTGCTCAGGATACGTTTCGGTGCTATAGATGACACATAATCGCCTACCTTTCACAGCAAAAACAGGCTATCTCCCGGAGTAGCCAGCAAGCTTCAAGTAATATAAATGTTTACGACTCATTTACAACCATTATGCTCTTTTTCAGCACGCAATGTCAAAGGCAAATGACCCCTCATTGTCCAATACAAAATTTACTGACATCATTATCATTTTCGGAATTATTGATGTTCTCATTATTTTCATTTAATCCTAACGATTGGAGTGTAACTTTTGGCGGGTTACACTAGTCTATAACTTTGTTATACAATAAGTATTCAGCATATACCATGAATGAATTAGAATTATTAGGAAAAAAATAAATGCAAGAGGTGCAATATGAAAAGACGAAGAAGAATAGGATTCATCTTATTATTATGCCTTCTCATCACAATCGGTTATTCCTTCGTGAAGACAGGAACGCTGGAGACGATGTGGGGCAATATATTCGCTAGCGATGGACAAGCCGAAGCCGATCCCGGAGAAACCGTGGTGCAGCCAAGCGCCACGCCTGACGTTCAAGCTGAATATCCCGTAAGGACGCAGGAAGAAATGGTCGTCGTTGCCGAGCCGGATAGCGTAACGGCATTGGTTAATCCAGTCAACAAGCTGCCTGAGGATTACAATCCTACTGACTTGGTATATCCCGATGTGCGATTCGTATTTAATGAAAAAATCGAGAAGCGAAAGATGCGCCAAGAAGCTGCAACCGCCCTTGAACAACTGTTTGCTGCGGCAGACGCGGACGGCATGCCGCTTGCGGGCGTATCTGCTTATCGTTCGCATGCGACGCAAACGTCGCTTTTTGACCGCTATGTGAAGAAAGACGGCCTCGAGAAAGCTAAAACATACAGTGCTGTGCCTGGCACAAGCGAGCATGAGACGGGACTGGCTATCGATGTAACGGCCAGCGACGGCAGCTGCGCGGTAGAAGACTGCTTCGGCGATATGCCGGAGTCGGCATGGCTTGACGAGCATGCGGCGGATTACGGATTCATTGTGCGTTACCCGCAAGGCAAGGATGACATTACGACTTATCAATACGAGCCATGGCATCTGCGTTATGTAGGCAAAGAATTGGCGCAAGAGCTTGTGCAAAGCGGGGATACGCTTGAGGAGCATTACGGCGTTATACCGGTCAGCAAATAGGCAGCAATAGCAGCGGCGCAAGGAAGACAGAGCCAATCGGATCCAGAAGGTTAGGACAGCCGATCGCGGGCAGTCGCCTTGCGTCGCTTTCTCATTGTTAATGTAAGACGTTTTCGTGCGATTAAATCTTTGGTTCGAACGTCTTGCAGTCGGTTTCTTCGGAATTGCTTGCTTGTTTGCCGCGGTTGCTGACGACATAAATCGATGATGCGGCGCAATGATTACCCGCTGCCCAATACTTGCAGGAGTTGACTTCACATAATACATCCTTAGCCATTGACATTCACCTCCTCACCAATAGGATGGACAAACGATATATCGTTTTATACTTGAAGAGGTTGTTCAAAAAGTCCAATTTTGATCACGAAGTATATCAGGTAGCTTACTCGACATCGAATCTTGAATTCAGCCGGAACTTCCGATGCTCACGTAGCTTTTTGCTACGCTCCGCTTCTCATTTCCTAGCTTCTTTCAACCTTCTCGGTGCTGAAAACCTGACTTTTTGAACTTGTACTTGAAAATAGACAGGAGCGATGGATATGAAGTTATATTTTAATCACGATGCCGGGGTTGACGATCTTGTATCGCTGTTTCTGCTGCTTCAGATGAAAAATGTCGAACTGACGGGCGTTTCCGTTATTCCTGCAGACGGCTACTTGGAACCGGGCGTGAAGGCCAGCCGCAAAATCATCGACCGCTTCGGAAGCGCCGCTGCCAGCGATGCTATCGAGGTTGCGCGGTCGAATTCACGCGGCGTTAATCCGTTTCCTGCGGAATGGCGGATGCATACGTTCTATGTCGATGCGCTGCCGATCTTGAACGAATCGGGAACGATGGTGACGGCCGTAGCCGATCTGCCTGCCCATAAGCATATGATTCAGAAGCTGCGCGAGTCGGAGGAGAAGGTGACGCTGCTATTCACGGGTCCGCTCACCGATCTGGCTAGAGCACTGGACGAAGCGCCGGACATTGAGGACAAAATTGAGCGTCTCGTATGGATGGGCGGAACATTTAATGAGAAGGGCAATGTGCTGGAGCCGGAGCATGACGGAACGGCTGAGTGGAACGCTTATTGGGATCCGGAGGCGGCAGCCAGGGTCTGGGCAAGCCCTCTTGCCATTACGCTCGTTGCACTCGAAAGTACGATTAAAGTGCCGCTAACGGTAGCGGTGCGCAACCGCTGGGCTTCGCTGCGCAAGCATGAGGGTGTTGATTTCGTAGGGCAATGTTATGCTGTATGTCCGCCGCTTACGTATATGGAGACAAACTCCACGTATTATTTGTGGGATGTGCTGACGACGGCCGCCCTCGGCAACCCGGATCTTGTTAAGGTGAAGACCGTTCATAGCGCGGTTATTGACGAAGGACCTAGCCAAGGCCGTACGATCGAGAAGGAAGGAGGCAGACCGGTCAGCCTCGTCTACGACGTTGATCCGGACCGCTTCTTCGACTACATTACATCGCTTGCGGCCAGTGCGGTAAGCAACATATAGGTAGAACATGAATAAAGCCGCCAAGGCAGGAGAGATGCTCAGCATCTCATTGCATTGGCGGCTTTGTTGTTAATTTTTTTAGTCTACCTCATAAATCGAGCCTGACTTGCTCGCATATAACTCGGCATACACTTTCTCGGCGTATGCGTCCGTCATGCCGGAGATGTAATCCGCCACGAAGCGCGGCCAACTCCATTTGCTGCGGTGATGCTCGAAGTTATCGATCCAATCCGGCGGAATAAGAAGGCGGCCGTACTCGGGGACTTTGAAGCTGTCCCACAGACGGCGGATCATAATTTCGCTGCGCATTTGGAGACGCTGTACCCGGAAATCCTTGATTAGCGTTACCCAAGCCAGCTTCTTCAATATTTCCATCGTGCGCAGCAGCTCGATGTCCTGCTTGCCGCCGTCCACGAACGTTACCTTCTTCCAGCCTTTATCGGGATCGTCAATAATGCCAACCTTGCCGGCGAAGATGCTTACCCAGCGCGCCTTCATCTCGCGTCTTGCACGCGAAGGCTCACGGTCGCAGCCGACATACAGCGCCTCCCATTGCTCGAAATAAGAGCCAAGCACACGTTTCACCATCGCAGGGATGTCGACCTGGTCCCAGCCGACGCCCATATTGCCTTTGTCGTTCACAATCTCTTGTACGAGATGGTCGATGAGGCGGCTGTCTTCGAAGAAGGCGCGGTTCATCTGAATCTTGCCGGCCCGAATTCCGTCCTCGATATCGTGCGTGGAATACGCGATATCATCGCATAGGTCCATCAGCTGCGCTTCGAGAGTGGAGCAGCCTAAGGGCATGTTCCATAGGTTTCGCAGCTGTTCGATCTCTGTCCATTCCGTACCGTATACGCCCTTGAGCCTGCCAGGCTCGTCAAGCCCGTAAGGGTATTTGTTCACGGCCAGCAGTACCGCTGCTGTCAGATCGAGCCCGCTGCCGCTTCCCGCGCGTTTCTCGAGAAACATCAGGATTCGGAAGTTCTGCGCATTTCCCTCGTACTTAATGCCATATTCCTCGCTCAGTAGCGAATTAAGAACTTCTTCGCCCTTGTGACCGAATGGCGGATGCCCAAGGTCATGCGCCAGTGCGGCGATTTCCACAACGGCTGGCTCAAGCATAAGACCAGGATGCTCACCCAAGGAAAGAAAAGAGTATTGCTTGCCAAGCCTTCGTGCCACCTCGCGCGCAATCTGCGACACCTCAAGCGAGTGGGTCAGCCTTGTGCGATAATAGTCGCCCGAACCTGCGCCGAACACCTGCGATTTTCCTTGCAGTCTGCGGAATGCGGGCGATTGTATAATTCGTGAGTAGTCTCGTTCATATTCATCACGCTCTTCGCTGAATGTGCTAAGAGCTTGTTCGTCCAATCGAAGCTTTCGTAAGTCCATCATTGTTCCTCCCGTGCTGCTTCTGTCGCCGCCAGGGCCTTGTCAGCTTTATACGCTTGATATTTATATCATACTTTATCATACTTTCAGACTTGAACATACTTCGGGCATAGAGTATGATCGCATTAACTTTTACTTGTGACTGAGGTGCAACAGATGTATGGCAATTATGCAGAATATCGTATCGATCATATTGGTTCTTAATATTGTTTTGGCTATCACGATTATCTTCTTGGAGCGGCGAAACGCCAGCTCAACTTGGGCTTGGCTTATGGTGCTGTTGTTCATTCCGGTTCTCGGCTTCGTTCTTTATTTGATTTTGGGCCAGAAAATTCGCAAACGCAAGCTGACCAAACTCATGGGCGTTAATCAGCGTATTATTGAAGATACGGTTGATCGGCAGAAGCGCGAGCTGAAGAGCTCAGAATTTACGTTCGCCGACAGCGAGATGCAGCAGTATCAAGATATGATGTACATGAATTTGAATTCGAGCTTCGCGGTCGTTACAAACAATAATGCGGTCGAGATCTTCACGGACGGCAATCGCAAGTTCGACGCTCTGCTGCACGACATCGAAGGGGCGCAGCATCATATCCATCTCGTCTATTATATCGTTCGGGACGATGAGCTGGGACGCAAGCTGGTTAAGGCGCTTGCGGTGAAGGCGTCCGAAGGCGTCGAGGTTAGATTCTTGTACGATCATATCGGAAGCTCCAATCTTCCGCGCCGCTTCTTCTCTGAGCTGCGGGCGGCAGGCGGCAAGGAGGCGGCTTTCTTCCCTTCGCGCATTCCTTATGTGAATATGAAGATCAATTACCGCAATCACCGCAAGCTTGCGATTATCGATGGCGCTATTGGCTACATTGGCGGCTTCAACATCGGAGATGAATACTTGGGTTTGAATGCCCACTTCGGCGAATGGCGCGACACGCATCTAAGAGTCGAGGGCAATGCGGTGCTGCAAATGCAAGCGCAGTTTCTCATGGATTGGAATTTGGCCGCTTCCGGCAAAATCGAGCTGGACAAGAACTACTTTCCGTATAGGGAAGAGCGGGTCGGACATATCGATATGCAGCTCGTCGCGAGCGGACCGGATACCGAGTACCAACAGATCAAAGACGCTTATATCAAAATGATCTATGCCGCCAAAAAAACGATCTGCCTCCAAACGCCGTATTTTGTTCCCGACGAGAGCTTGATGACGGCGCTTAAGATCGCTGCGCTATCGGGTGTCGAGGTGCGTATTATGCTGCCGCGCAAGCGCGATCACTTCTTCGTCTATTGGGCGACGCATTCGTATTTGGGGGAGCTGCTTGCCGGCGGAGTGAAGGTGTTCATGTATGAGAAGGGGTTCCTTCATGCGAAGACGCTCGTTATCGATGGCAAGATTGCCTCGGTAGGAACGGCGAATCTGGACATCAGAAGCTTCAAGCTTAATTTTGAGATGAATGCGTTTCTATATAATACGCAGACGGCTGCCAAGCTGCAACGCATTTTCGAGCAAGATATCGAATATTGCCAGCAGTTAACCAAGGAGCTGTATATGTCTCGTCCGCTTATGAATAAGTTCAAGGAATCGGTCTCAAGGCTGTTATCGCCTATCTTATAAAGTATTGCAAACGCATAAAAAGGGATTCTGCTTATCGATGATAACCAGAATCCCTTTACGTGCACTTGCTACTATTATTCAATTTATTTTAACGCTCCAATCCCTTTGCATGTATTCATTATTTTCCGATCAATCCCTTTCGATAAGTACCGGATGACAAGCTCGATATCAACGATGGACGACTCTGCTTCCCCGCATGTCTTGGATTAACACTTCGGATACTCCTTTCTGCTTTTATGGAAGACATGCTTCGCTAACAGCCTTCAATGGACTATCCCCTCTCTTATGGAATTCGCCTCCGTAAGCGGCGAGTTAATCAAGATTCCCAAATGGACAATTGATATGTGATGCTTGCGGCTACCTCCTATCCGTTTGAGATAGGCTAAGTATATTCTATTTTTTTAATTTTGTAAATATTCAGATAATTAATTCGACAATATTTTTTTAACAATCTAAAAATGCGCAAACTAAAGTGTATTTCCGAGGCAATGAAGGTCATTATAACGGTTATTGTGTCAATATAACGAAAACGCTGATCAAGCGGCTAATCCGGATAACGTTCCATAACCTTCAATTGACCAACTCTACAAATAGATTTATACTTAGTCTAAATCATATTAATGAGAAGGTGATTCCTAATGACCAAAATTAATTTAACGATACAGCGCAAAGCAATCTACGAAGTGGTGCAGCATGCTGAGGACCATCCTACAGCGGCCGACGTCATTGATCGGCTTCGCAGCAAAGGCTTTAACTTCGCATATGGGACGGTATACAATTCGCTTCGGTACTTGACGGATGTCGGACTTATCCGGGAGTTAAAGCTTGGCGAGGCGGTTAGCCGCTACGATGCCCGGACAGAGGAGCATCAGCATATTGTTTGCTCGAAATGCGGACGGGTTGATGAAGTGATGGACGAATTGCCGGAAGCGTGGATTAAATCGGTTCAATCGTCTACAGGGTATGCGATTGCGCACGCTCATGTCGTGCTTGAAGGAGTGTGCGGTCAATGCGCGACGAAGTAATCGTTAATACGGATATGGATGCTGTCGTCGGTGCATCGATGCTCGGGACAGCAGAAGCTGTTCAAGGCGGCGTGCTTTGTTCGCTAACGAAGCGCGTTATGATCATCAGTCCATTGCCTGAGCGGGTCAAAGGACTGCTAATCACTTTATCCGCGGAATGCTTCGATGTGTTCTCGCTTCATGACTTTGATTCGAGCATGCTCCAGAGCTTGAAGCCTGAGCTGCTCGTATATGATGCGATTCCGGTTACGCGGGCTGGGAGCAGCAACACGCTTCAGGACGGCGCTGCATTAATAGAATTTGCCGATCGATCCGGCGTTCCTGTTCTCGTGTTGACGGATCAGCAATCGTCTAACCACAACGGCGAAGCTGCTCTTGGCGGAGCGGAACTGCTCGTATGGCCTGCCAGCCCGGATGAGGCGCTGAACCGAATTAATCAGATGTTAATGAATCGCCCAGTTGCAGGCGTGTCCGATGAAACGATCGCTTTCAAGGATATTCGCGTGGATAAGAAGAAGATGACCGTCGTTCAAGGGACCAATCGGATCGACTTGACGAAGACGGAATACGATCTGCTGCTCTTCTTCCTGAAGTCGGACGGTTCTGTTCTTACGAGGGAATCGATGCTGGATACGGTATGGGGGCTTCAATTCTATGGAGGCAGCAATGTGGTTGACGTTCATATAAAGAGTCTTCGCAAAAAGCTGAAAGACAGCGCCGTTGCGCCCAAATATATCGTGACGGTGCGCGGTGTCGGTTATCGGCTAGCCGATTAAATGTCTCCGCTTCATTTTTCATCTATTATTCATGAACCGTTCATGTTGATTTCATGACAGGCCACGCGCATAACCTTATCACATCAAGGAACGCCGGTTGGCGATAATCAGAATTCCCGTACAGCGGGACAGCGCGGTCCGGCGCTGCGGTTTTATTCCTCGGGGCTAACGCGTACACGGATGACCGAAAAAAACGGGAAGTCGCTTATTCAGAAGCGGCTTCCCGTTTGTGTTTGCATGTGCACGGGCGGGAGGGGTATGATGGAGGAGCGGCTAAGAAAGCGCTGCAATTACCATATCCATATTGCGCATAAATTCAAGCGTTGGAGGTCGAATTCCGTTATGCAATACCGTCATTTAGGATCATCAGAGCTTCATGTGAGTGAGATCAGCTTCGGTACTTGGGCGATCGGAGGATCATGGGGCAATACGAGCGACGAAGAATCGCTTGCCGCCCTTGCATCCGCAATGGATGCGGGCGTCAACTTCTTCGATACGGCAGACGTATACGGCGACGGCCGCAGCGAGCGACTGCTCGCAAGGGCGACGAAGGGCAAAGAAGATTCTATCTACATAGCAACAAAGTTTTGCCGGGCGGGCGACATTCACGATCCGGCTACCTATTCGGAGGCGGCGATTCGCGCGTATTGCGAGGCGAGTCTGAAGCGGCTGGAGAGGGAGCGAATCGACCTGTACCAAATTCATTGCCCGCCGCTTGCCATATTGAAGGACGGCAGCGTGTTCGGGGCGCTCGACAAGCTGAAGGCGGAAGGGAAGATCCGCGAGTACGGCGTCAGCGTCGAGTCGGTTGAAGAGGGCTTGTTCTGTCTAGAGCAGCCGAATGTAAGGGCGCTGCAAATTATTTTTAATATTTTCCGCCAAAAACCTCTTGAGAGCTTGCTTGATGAAGCCCATCGCAAGGGCGTAGGCATACTGGTCAGGTTGCCGCTGGCGAGCGGCTTGCTCACGGGCAAGTTCACGAATGCCTCGACGTTCGAGGAGGACGACCATCGCCGCTTCAACGAGAACGGCGAACAGTTCAATGTCGGCGAAACGTTCGCCGGTCTTGGCTTCGCCAAAGGGGTCGAGCTTGCCGAGCATCTGCGCTGGATCGCCGAAGGCCGTGACAATATGACGCGGGCATCGCTGCGCTGGCTGCTCGATCATGTTGCAGTCACTTGCGTCATACCGGGTTTCCGCAACGTGCGCCAGGTAGAAGACAACCTTGCAGCTATGAACGTACCGTCGTTCTCCGATGAGGAGATGGAGAGACTGCGCGTCTTCTACAAGGAGCAGGTTCATCCGCATATTCGCGGTTCATACTAAATAACGAGCAGGTGTCCGCGATTTGCGGCGCCTGCTTGTTTGGTTATGTTCAACATTCTGTTGTGGTGAGAAAAACTCCTATCGAAGCATGTCGAGGATGAACGTCCGCGTTTAAGCTGAAGTTTTTATCGCCAATCTGAATGATCTACTTTACGCTTTATCGCTGTAAAGTACTTAAACATTCTGATGTGGTAAAATACAATTACTAAATCTATTATTTGCCCGCCTCTTAATAGGGCGGAATCGGAGGTTACGCAAGTTGTTTTGGTCTGCTCCTATCGTTCAGCTCTTATCTGTATGTGTATCCGTTATCGCTGGTGTAACGCTTATTATATTGCGCATGAGGGCTGGCAAGAAACCTACTACGCTGAAGAAGATTATCATACCGCCGCTAGGCATGGCGACCGGCTTCATCATGTTCGTTGCCCCGATTACCCACATCCCGTGGTTGTGGGGAGTGTCCGCCTTCGGCACGGGACTGCTGCTGTTCGCTTTTCCGCTTATCGTAACGACGAGGCTTGAGCGCGTGCAATCGGACATTTACGTGAGGCGCTCCAAGGCGTTTATCGTCATTATTATTGTATTGTTCGCCATCCGTTTGGTTATGCATCAAGCTGTAGAGGAATTTATGTCGATTCCGCAGACCGGCGCTATTTTTTATTTGTTAGCGTTCGGTATGATTGTGCCTTGGCGACTCGCTATGGTGAGCGAATATTTGCGTCTGCAGCGGGCGTGAAGCAGCCATCTTCCATATTCAAACAGGAAATTCATTCCTCCGTGTAGAATGTTAGCATGCAACCGACTAGATTTATTGACGTATTGGTAACTTAAGATTCGCAAGGAGGAAGGAAGAGAGCTATGGATGCAAAATGGACCGAGCGGGTTAAACAGACTCACAACAAATTAAGAAAGCGGACACTGTCCGCGATCTTCCAAGAATTTGATAGCAAGATCATGATGCTGGAGAGTGACAAACGAGCTGAGAAATACCGCAAAATGTCGGCGACGCCATTCTCTTTTTTTCGCGGGAGCGCGTACTTATTTTATTTTGACATAAGCCGTGAATGGTTTTCCTATCATACTTCGCCTGCGCGTCCGACGTGGATTCAAGGCGATCTGCACTTCGAGAACTTCGGTGCGTTCCGCAATGAGAAGGGCGCGCTTGTGTACGATGTGAACGACTTCGACGAAGGTTATCTTGGTTCGTATCTTTACGATCTGCTGCGGATGTCGGTAAGCATCGCGCTTGTAGGACGGCTTAAGGGACAGCCGATCGACAGCCAGCTGACGGCGATTGAGACGTATTTGCAAGGGTATTCGAAACAGATGCGCCGGTTCGCAAAAGGCAAGGACGATCCGGGCTCGTACCAGATCGATCTAGAGCATGCTGAAGGGCCGGTGAAGAAGCTGCTCAAAAAGCTGCAGAAACGCCAAGACCAGCATTTCCTGGAAAAAGTAACGGCGCTTGTGCAAGAGCATCGGCAATTCGCGTACAACGAAGAAATTTTGCCGCCTACGGACGAGGAGAAGGAAGCGCTGCTGGCGGCGTGGCCGGAATATCTCGCTACAGTAGCGGCTGATGACGCGGAGGAGCTGCGGCATTTTCACATCAAGGATATTGCGGTGAAGCATGGTTCGGGTACGGCATCGATTGGACTCGACCGGTATTATGTGCTGATCGAGGCAGGCAATGAGGAGCTTGGCAGTGACGACATCGTGCTTGAGGTGAAGGAGGTGCGCGTGCCCGTGCCGGCGTACTTCATGCCTTATGACGAGACGTTCTGGTCGGAGTTCGAGCATCAAGGTAAACGCGTGACGATGACGCAGAAGGCGATGCATCATGCGGCAGATCCATATCTCGGTTACTTGACGATCGGTGAGCGGAACTTCTATGTTCGAGAGCGCTCGCCTTATAAGAAACGTCTGAAGCTCGAGTCGTTGGAGACGTCAGGAGATATGCTGTCGGTTACGGAAACGATGGGCCGCTTAACGGCGAAAATGCATGCGCGCGCGGATGCCGATGTGGAAGGCGGCGTTCTCTCTTACCATAGCGAGCAGGAAATTGTAAAAGCGATGGGACCCGACGAGGATACGTTCTGTCTGTCGATCGCGCAATGGGCGATTTCTTATGCGAATCAAGTGGAGCAGGACTATGCGTTGTTCGTCGAGTGGGCGGACGGTCGCAAATAGTCAAGTCAACGAAAGGGGCTGTCCCAAAAAGCTTAGATGCTTTTTGGGGACAGCCCCTTATTGCGCGCTTGATCGGCCGTGTTTCCTTTGTATGGCGATCGCGCTGACCGTAAAGGTTTTTGGGACTAATAGAGGTTCGGTTTGACACGGATCATTCGGAGTGGTATTCTATATAAGTCAAATGAGTTGTATGCAATTAAATTGATATCTATCAAATTAACTTTGCGGGAGGACTTTACAATGAGCGTATATTCCTATGAGCTGGAAACAATTAAAGGTGAACAAGTAACGATGGACAACTATAAAGGCAAGGTGTTGATCGTTGTCAACACGGCGAGCAAATGCGGATTTACGCCGCAGTATACGGATCTTCAGAAGCTGTACGAGCAATATAAGGACCAAGGACTTGAGATTCTAGGCTTCCCAAGCAATCAGTTCGGGGAGCAAGAGCCGGGCGCTAATTCCGATGTGCAAAGCTTCTGCCAAATCAATTACGGCGTAACGTTCCCGTTATTCGCGAAGACGGATGTACGCGATGAGACGGCGCACCCGCTCTTTGCCCATCTGACCGAGCAAGCGCCTTTTGCAGGCTTCAATACGGACGAGCCGAGCGGCAAAATGCTGAACTCGTTTTTGTCGGAGAAGCTGCCGCATTACCTTGAGGGCAACTCGATAAAATGGAACTTTACGAAGTTTCTCATCGACCGCGAGGGCAATGTCGTGAAGCGCTTCGAATCGACGGATGAGCCTTTGGACATGAAGTCCGACATTGAGAAGCTGCTGTAAAAAATAAATTAGCCGTAAGCGTAGAGTTTGTGGCTTTCTTAGAAACCGTGCAAAGGTCGTTGTCGACCTAGGCGCGGTTTTTTGTTGTTCTGTATTTTTTACTACGTTTCGATCCAGCTTACGGCGACGCCTGTGCCGATGATACCGAGCAAGCTAAGGCTGCCCCTAACGTTAACGGTAAGCGATGTGCCCGAAGGCAGGTTGAATCGATTCGGCAAGGCAAGGCGGAATGGCCCGGGATATACGGGATAGGACAGCAGCAAAGTGCCGCCTGTTATGCCGCTCGTTGAGGTGGCAGCTGTTGCAACGCTTGTCGTCGCGTTAGTCAAAAACAAATTGGCAGGAGTCGCTGCGGATGGAGTCGTAAGCGTACCGCCGCTGTAAGCAGTCATTTGGCCGTTGAAGCTGGAGAGCAGGCTCAGAGACACGTCGATGTATCCTCCTCTGCTCTCTATGATGACTGTTCTGCCGCTGGCAGACGGATTATTGATCCGCAGCGACACATCTATTGTTCCGCCTAATATCCCAAGCGATCCGCTGTTCGATCCTTGTACGGTAAAATGTCTAGCAGCTGCCGTGGCGCCAGTCCGAGGGGGCGCGGTTGTGCCCGGCTGTTCATAGGAATCGACTAATCGGCCATGGAGTTCGTCGTCAGAGCGATTGAGAGGATTGTTGTTCGGCATCTAATGTTCCCACCATGAAATATTCGAGCCTGCGCTGATCGCGCCTGGCCCAACGGACAATGTGATGGAGCGATTGGGCGGAACGATGATGCCGCCCGTGAATTCAATCGTGAACATTCCCGCTGCAAGCGGCGATGACATGAACAGCGTAGGCGTGCCTGTTACGCTGCCGGCTGTCGTTCTTGCCGATGCAATGCTCGTCAAGGCGCTGCCGAAGTAGCAATTGAACGGTATTGGCGTCGTCCCGCCGCTCACTGTTCCACCGGAATACAGATTAAGCGTGGCAGCGGCGCTCACGCCTCCCGATATACGGGAGATGTACAGATTTTTGCCGCTTAGGTTCGGATTCGTAATCTGAATGAGCTGATTCTGACCGGATGAGACGGCCAGCGTTGAGGTCGTAATCATATACAATCTTCCGCTGGTAGAGGCATCTCCTTCCGGCGGTGAGACGGAGGCAGGATCAACATAGGTATTGTTAATCATCATGTAAAGCGGATGGTTTTCGTTATTAAAGACGGCATTATTGGTCACGCGCGCACCTCCGTTTCTTTATTTGTAATAGAGAAGATTTGAGATCTTATCTATTAATATATGGCTTGTTCGCTAGATTCGATTGGGGAAATAACGAGAGAGACAAATATAGGTTCTTCCATCTTGTTGTAAACGCCGTTTCGGGTTAGTAGCAGGTGGCATACAGTATCGAAACATGGACAACGAGGGGGAGAGGAGGCGACGGTGGCTAAATCAAAACGGTGTGAAGGAGTGGGTTCCAAAAAATCCCGCAGCACACATAACGCGACAGGAGCATGCGGAAGAAAACAGAAGCGAGCAGGCCGCAAGAGGCGTTGTCCAGCGCCTGCTGGCGGAAAGTTCTGTGAGGTCGTATATCGCAATGTCGAGACGACGAATGAGTTCACGGCGCTTCCTAGTCAGGAGATGAGCAACAGAAGCCTGTATTCATATGCGATCGTCAACCGCGGCAGCAAGGGGGCGGTTGTGCAACTGGAGATAGGGCCGAACGACAGTGATTATCTCGTCGATATGGAAAGTGAAATTAACGGAGGTTCGATGGATATTATCGTTCCGTCTAAATTCATGCGCTTCGTAAGAGTGTCGGTGAGATCGCTTGATCCGGGATTGCCTACGAAGCTGACAGTCTATTATCAAGCGCAATAGCATGGGCCGTCTTCTCCCTCGTTGCCGGTCAAACTATAAGTCTCATGGTGTGGAAAGGGTGATAGCTAATGCCAAACTTCTCGTCGTTTAACCCGAATCCGGACAATTTACGGACACTCATATTCGGGAAGGACAATGCATCAACTGCAAGAGCGCTGTCCACGGATACAGACGGACATATCCTCAACATCATGCTGGACGGAACAATCAGCAACTTGATGGGGGTAACGATTACAGCCGGTACGATCAACTCCGTAATGGGCGCGACGATTACGGCGGGAACGCTGGACGCGGTGCTCGGCACTACGATTACAGCGGGAACGCTGGATGCTGTCCTTGGGACAACAATTACAGCAGGTACGTTGAACGCGGTGCTCGGCACGACGATTACGGCAGGAATGCTGGACGCGGTGCTCGGCACGACGATTACGGCAGGAACGCTGGACGCGGTGCTCGGTACTACGATTACAGCGGGAACGCTGGATGCTGTCCTTGGGACAACAATTACAGCAGGTACGTTGAACGCGGTGCTTGGCACAACAATTACAGCAGGTACGTTGAACGCGGTTCTTGGTACAACAATTACGGCGGGTACGTTGGGTGCAGTGATGGGTACGACGATCACGGCGGGATCGCTTAGCAGCGTCACTTCGATCTCACAGAAGAGCTTCCAAGAGACAGCCTACCTCGATCAGGTGACGGGCGATGCCTACACGGCTCTGCCAGCGGTTACGACGAGCGTATTCGGCAACTATTCTTTCTTCGTCTACAACAAAGGTCCGGGTACGAACAAAGTGGATGCGCGCGTTGAGATTAGCGCCAACGGTACGAATTGGTATGTGGATGTCGATACGGTTACGGGAATTGCGGTTGGATCGGTCGATGTATTGGTGCCGCAACGGTTTCTTAAATTTACGAGGCTTGCGCTTCGTTCCAGCACAGCGGCGAGTCCGACGACGGTGGATTCTTATTTTAACGGACAAGGCACTTAACTAGCTAGAATAAAAAAAGAAACAGGAGGGTGGCTCATGCTGCTCGGAGTACACATGATTGCCCGGAACGAGGCGGATGTGTTGAGGCGCTGCCTGCTTAGCGTGAAGAGCTTCGCGGACGAGATCGTTGTGGCCGATACGGGTTCGACGGACGATACGGCCGAGATCGCGAAGCAATGCGGGGCAAGGGTGCTGAGAGTCGAATGGCAGGATGATTTTGCAAAGGCGCGGAATGAGCTGCTGAAGCATGCAAGAACGGTATGGGTTCTTGTGCTGGATGCCGATGAATGGGCGATAGCGAATGAGAAGTCCGGCAAGATGCTCCGCGAAGAGCTGAAGCGGACGACGGAAGCTGCCCTTCGGCTGCCGATGCAGCATGAGCTGTCCGCAGGCGATGCTGTTGTTCCGAAGCTGACGAGCGATGCGGTCAGATTGTTCCGCGCGGATTACGGCTTCGTCTATTACGGCGAAATCCATGAACAGCTCGTCCGGATTGGCACAGGCGCGAGCGAAGGCCGCATGTACGATGTAGACGGGCCGCTCAGCACTAGCGGTATCATCATCGGCCATGACGGTTACGTGCCGGACACCATGACGCGCAAGTCGAAGGCGAAACGTAATTTACGGATCATTAAGGGGCAGCTGGCTAGGCGCCCGAATGATCCTTTTTGTCTATATAACTTTGGCGTGACACAGTGTCAATTGGGCCAGGCAGAGGCGGCCAGTCGAACGTTCCATCAGTCGCTTGATGCGGTGGAGCATGATGCGCCCTATCGGCCGACTCTTGTACGTGATTACGCGAAGACGCTTATAACATTGAACCGCATGGAAGCGGCGGAGGAGCTTTTGCAAAAGGAAACGGGAATATATAGCGATTATACCGATCTTTATTGGCTGCATGGAGTGGCGCTGCAAGCCCTCCAGCTGTTGCCCGAAGCGAAGGCAGCCTACGAAACAGCTATCGAGCTCGAGACGAGCATAAACAAGCGTGGCGCGGTGCCTGTCAGCTATATATCCGAGGCTGGGGCAAGCAGCTATCGCGCAAAGTGCGGTCTTGGCGATGTACTCGTTAAGCTTGGCCAATCGGAAAAAGCGCTGCATATGTATGAGGAAGCCTTGGACGATCGGCCGGACTGGCAGCCAGCGCTTAACGGTCTTGCTTATGCGATGCTTCTGCGCGGAGCGGGAGATACCCATATTCGCGACCAACTAGCGGTGTATACAGGGGAAGAGAGCGATAACGGCTTGAGGCAGCTTGCAAGAGCCATGTGCGAGATCGGTGCTTATCGGATCGCGATGCCCATCTGGAGAGAGCAATCGATTCAAGGGCGCAAAGGAAAAGGGCTATCGACGGATACTCGCTTAATAGCCGATGCGCTGATCGGGACAGGGCAATATGCGGAAGCAGCCAAGCTGCTTATGATGCACGTACAGCTTCTAGGCGGCGACGAGGCAGCGGGGCTGGATGCGGCTTTGTGCTGGTGGAACGAGGGATTGCCGTTGCCTCCTATTACTTTGGCGCGCATTGTTCAAGCTGCGGGAACGCAATGCAATCTCGCGCGTTTCAAGCAGATCGAGGTTGTGATGCTTGGCGCTCCTATTCGCGATGAATTTTGGCAAAGCTGGCTGAGCGGCTCAAAGGATAGCGTCTGCGAGGCGCAGTTGGTAAGAAGGGCGGTAGCGCATGGCATGCTGCGGCTGGCAGCCCGTTTGACGGCTGCGATGGAGAAGCTGGACATCATGTTCGAACAGGCGCTTTATGACGAGGGATATAACGAGGCGGCGGCCGAGCTGATGCTGAGACGTTTCGCAGCCAAAGGGGAGCTTGCCCGCGGCCATTGGCTCAGATTAGGCGAGCTGCTGTACAACAACTATTTGTTTAGCGAGGCGCTCGCCATGTTCGAGGGAGGCATTGCCGCCAAAGAGGAGCAAGCGCCGGCTGTGACTGCTCATGCTGCAGGTGCTAAGGTGGAAACGAAGCTGCGTATGGGTGCGGCGTCTTCGAGCTTGCAATTGGCGCTTGCAGCTGTGCGGTTGTCGGGTGATCCACTATTAAGCAGCCGGGGCTGGGACGGAAGCAGGTATGAGGATGACGGGGCGCGGTTGGCAGATGCGATCGCCAGATTGGAAGCGCTCGGTTGGCGGACGACTTGGAACGGAAGGCAAAGGAGGCGCGCGAATGGCGAAGCACCGGAAGCACATTTCCTTATGTATGATCGTTAGAAACGAAGAGCGTATGCTTCCATCATGCTTGCAGAGCGTATGGGGGATTGTGAACGAGATCATTGTGGTGGACACGGGTTCGACGGACCGAACGGTAGAGATAGCGGAATCGTTCGGCGCGATCGTCATACATGAGCAATGGGACAATGACTTCGCGAAAGCGCGCAATGCAGGCTTGGAGATCGCAACAGGCGAGTGGATCTTGTTCTTGGACGCGGATGAGCGGCTTGGAACGGGAGCGGGCGAGGAGCTGCTGAAGTATATGGATGAGCCGCGTGCCTGCGGTCTCTTTTTGCAAATATGGAATAAGGCTGATCGAAACGGGAATGAAAACGAGGACGAGATGGAGGGATCTGCCGGGGGGAGCGTACATCCTGTCCTTCGCATGTTCAAGAGTGATCCCGATATCCGGTTCGAGGGGCGGATTCATGAGCAGATAGCAGCTTCGATTCTGCGCCGCTGGCCGGATTCGGCTTTCTATATGACCGAAGTCAAAGTGTATCATTATGGATACCGGCAAGAGGTGATCGCTGAGAAGAACAAACAGCATCGCAATATGCGGCTGCTGGAGCTGGCCGTAGCGGAAGAGCCGGACAATTATTTTCACCGCTATAATATCGGGGTCGAGTATTTGCGTGCAGGCATGCCGGCCAAGGCTTTGGAGTCGTTTCGCGCCGCGCGGCAGCAGTCGGATTTCGAGAAGCTAAGTTATATGCATTTGGCCGTGAAATATGAGGTGCGCTCTTTGCTGGCGCTTCACCAGTATGCGGAGGCTGCGGAAGTTGCCGCCCAAGGCTCAAGGCTCGCTGATGACTATCCGGATTTGTATCATTATAGGGCGATCGCGCTGGCAGGCGCAGGGAGATTGCGTGAAGCTGTTCAAGCGGCGGAGCAAGCGCTCCACATCGGTGCTTCGCCAAGCCGCTACCATACGGAGGAGGGACTAGGGACGTACCGTACGGCTTATTTGCTTGGCCGGATGAAGGAGGAACAGCTCAATCGCACCGGCGTGTTGGAAGCTTACGTGTCCGCTTTGCGATTCAAGCCGCAGCTGCTCTCACCCTTGTACCGGCTGTGCAGTTATATACGGATTACGGGTGAGGAGCATCGTCTCTCCTCCTTGCTCGCTTCAAGAGTCATATGCAGCAGCGCGGCTGCCGTTATTAAACTCGCGGAAGTCATGCTGGAGAGCGGCTGCGACCAAGCGGCGCAGGAATGGGTAGGCTGGCATATCGGTCGGCTTGACGGCGCTCATCGTCAGCTGCTGGAACGCTGGCTGCGGGAGCTCGAGGAAGATTGGAACAATCTTGAATCTGACGCAAATGCCGATAAGGATGGAAGTGAAGCCGAGAATCCAAACGAGTCGGTAAGCGCAAGCGCGGGATTGACGCGAGAATATATGTACGAGATGTGCGATAGAGCGGACGCGCACTTAGAGCTTCTGCAGCAGCATGGGCTGGATGGGCGACGCGGAGGGGATAACAATGCTGAGGCTTCTTCCTATGCGCATGGCAAAGCCATTCGCTTGGCGCGTTTATCGATACCGATCTATGAGGGCTGGAACTGATGCATCAGGCCGGTTCTACAAAATTTAGTACTGCCGAATCCCTCTTTCAACCGCTAGGATGGAAGTAATCCGCAGCCGCAGAGCGAGCAAAGAGGGAGTGGTTTTTAGTGAAGCCATTGTATACGTTTGTCAGCATACTCCTATCCATTTTTACGTCTTCGTTTTTAAGTGCCTTGGTTATATCGCTATTGTTTTTTGAACTGCCAGCTGTATTTTTGGTCGTTATTTACTGCTTCGTAGGGACGGCATTATTAGGCGCTCCGCTGTCGTTTCTCATTCATATGATGGTCAAGTCGGAGCGGGTATACGCGATTTTCATTAAGTTGGTGCTGCATATTGTTGCAGCGGCGCTATTGGTTATGCTCTTCTCCATAGACGAAATGAACGGACAAAATATACTTTACAGCGGGACAATCCTTTTTCTCATAGCAGCCGTTATCAATGCCATCATCTACTTTGTCATCTATACGTGCATTAGGCGGTTCCTGTTCAAAGATCGGCAAGCTGCTCCGCAATTATAGCCGTCCATGCCGCTTCCCACTTGCCGTGGTCGAACGATAAAGCAGTCTGTCTCGCCATACGGCCCATTCGAAGCCGTTCCTCCTTATTGTCCAACAATGAACGAACCGCAGCCTCAAGCGAAGCGGAGCTTGGAGGCGTCTTGCGACCATTCAGCCCGTCGATCACAATATCGTTAAGCCCGCCTACATTGCTGGCGACGACAGGAAGGCCGCAGCTCATCGCTTCTAGGCATGCGAGCGACGTTCCTTCAGAATAAATGGTCGGTATGACGGCTATATCTGCGTTGACATAGGCGCTGCGTATATCATCGAAGTCGTATACCCGTTGTTCGATTCGAGCCTGATGAAGATGAGCATCACGCCAAAGCCGGAAGGCGGCCGCGACTGGTGTATTCTCTACGAGCTCGCCTGCGAACTCGATAATCACATGCGGGTAATCGCGAAGAATCGAATCGGCGAGCAGCATCATCGGGACGATGCCTCTCTCAAAGCTAAGGCGCCTTGGATAGAGGATACGGAGCATTTGTCCGCCGGCCTCATCCTTGTCGGCTGGAGGCGTGAACCAAGACGTATCCACCGAATTGGGCAATAGGGGGATACGTCTTGAATCTATAAATTCGCACACCGACCGGCAGTAGGTTAAAAATTGCGAGTCCACCGACACGACCACATCCAATTGCGAGACGGCGTTATTAATCACAGAGGCGAGCTCAAGCTTCGCTTGATGAGGCATTGCTTGCCGATCCCAGCTGATCCCGTGGCAGATGCCGATGCTTCCGGGACGGTAACGAATGGGCAGCCATATACAGCTCGCATAAATAATAAGTCCCTCGGCCGCGGCGGCCATCGTCTCGAAGGCAGCGCCTATCCGCTCCGTGTCATAAGTCCAGCCGCGAACGGGAATGCTCTCGTAGTCGGAGTCAAAGCTTCCGAAATAGGATAGCTGATAGACGATAGGCTGAAGACCCATCGCGGCAATGACGCGGCATAGGGAGAGAATATACCGCTCCAGTCCGCCGCCGAACGGCCTTGAAATATTTTGCGTATACCCGTCAAGAAAGCTGTGTGTCAATATCGTAACCGTTGTCTGCTTCAACCTATATCTACCTCCTCGCGCCAACGTATAAGATTCGGCTTCGGATCGAGTATCGATTCATAGTGCGCCAGGCTGCCCCATTTGCCATACGGGTCGTATTGCTTATAGCGCTCGTACTTCGCCTTGCGTTCCTCTTCGCTTCCCGCCCAGCCGAGATGCTTGACGCGAAGCTCGGTAGCGATACCTTGCAATGCTGCGCAGCTAAGAGGAAGCCGCGGGACGTGATGCTCCCATTGCGGATAGCTGTATGGATACCCCGGCATGTAACGGACAAGCGTCATGGAATGGCGTTTATGCAGATTCCACCATTCATCCTCGCGGTAATGCGTAAGCGAACCCCACATATCGAACATGCGAAAAGCAACCCAATCGTACCGATCCTGATCGATGAGGCTGCGGATTTGTTTTTTGGCACGCTGCTCGTAGATTTCATCGGCGTCGACGGAAAGCACCCAATCCGGCTCGGTATCGGCAGCTTCCTGCCACAGCCGCGACCGGAGTTTCCATTCCTGCTCGAAGAGAGGCTCTTCCAGCCGTACAAGCTTCTCCACCTTATCGAAGGAGCGGCAAATGTCATACGTATCGTCCGTACTGGCATCATCTACGATAACGATCCCGTCGACGAAGCTGGATAGCTCTCCGAGCACCGCTTCCAAATAGCGGCCTTGCTCGTTGCGCACCTGCATGATTGCAGTTAATTTATTGCCGTTCGTTCGGCGCCGCCAAATTCGACCTTCTCCCATCGTAGATTCACTCCCCTCTGCTCTCGGCTTCGGTTCTTGCTTCCGCTCCTGCTCCAGCAAGCATAAGGATGGCGTTATCCAGCTCGCTTAGCTCAAGGATGCTGCCAATCGCCTCGACCCGACTCTCCGCCGCCGCCAACCAAGCGTGAATCGCATCATGCCTGCGGCCTTGCAGCATCATTAGATAAGTCCCGTTCAGCAATTCATATTGCCGCTGCTCCTCGATCGAACGAATCGAAAGCTTCTCCATATGTTCCATGGCCGCTCCCAAACGCCCTATCTGGACATAAGCCTCAATAAGCAGATTACGGGCGACCGGTTCACTGCTTGCCTGCGGCTCCAATAGGTGCACAGCTTGCCGATAGTCGTCATTGAGCCGATAGAGCAATGCTTTGGCAAGCGTCTCTTTGCCTTCATGCAGCCAATCATCCATTAGATAAGCCTTCTGGCGATCTTCGTCCGACACGGCCGAGTAGCTATAGGATTGAATAGCAGACCACGTATCTCCTTGCTTGAGCTGAATCGCCGATAGGAAACGGTAGTAGTCTGTCAAAGCATCTTTATTGCCTTCCAATATGGCCAGCTGAAACGCTTGCAGAAGCTCTTCCTCCGACTTGCTAGGATCATCAGCCAAATAACGAAATACGGCATGAAAAAAAAGCTCACTCGCCTTGACGGGGTCACTGGCACTGTTTTCGAGCTTTGATTTAATCGATTTCGCATATCTCTCTGCAATGAATCGCTGCTGCAACCTAACGAGAGGTCTCGCCATGTAATTCCCGATTGTCCAGCTGAATGCTTGCCGCGCGAACAAATCGCTCACCTCGTCGCTTCCATCCAGCAAGAAAACATCTTCTCTTTGGAACGATTGCTCGAGGTAATAGAGCTCGTTATTGGTGATGATCAGATGTCCTGCTGCACATAGCAGCTTGCGGCATTTCGACAGTAATGCGCTCTCCGCTTCAATCGGGAAATGATCCAAGACGATAATCCGATGGGGGGAACATGCAAGGGCGGTGTGAAGCCAATACGGGTTCATGACGATCGTAACCGCTGTTCTCCAAGGAATCGTATGAAGCTGATGCAGCGGGATAAGGACAACATGAGCCGGATAATCGGCGGCTGTTCGGTCGGTAACGATATACGTTCGGTGCTGACTCGCATGGCCGAGCAGCAGTTGTTGATAAAGCGGGGAGAACTGCTGCCAATCACCGTCCGGAAAAATAACGAGAACAGAAGCCGTCAAGGTCGATTCACCATCCGTTCTTATGAGAGATGGGGCGTTCGAATTCCACTTCCGTACTTAGGCTTGATGTGTGCTTTATGAAAGGTATGCGCGAGCCGGGGAGGGAATGCAAATAGATTTATGTCAGCTTGGTCATCTCAGCCCCTATTTAGTCTGTCATTAGCGTCATTATAAGGTGCTAAATCGAGTGCTGCTTCCGTATGTGCGTCAATAGCGGCGTTTCGGGCTCTTAAACTCACCTATAGCTCGCATTTCCTCAAAAACGTCTCCATAGCGTCCCGAAATCAAACTAATCAGGGTTTGGATCTTAAGCTAACCTATTTAGTTTCCCAAAAGGCAACTATCGCTGAAGCGCGGTCGCATATTGATGAATTGCTTCGTCGAATAGGATTACCACATCGATAAAGCATTGACCGAATTACGTTAGCAATTCGAATCTTTATCGATTGGCATTAAAATCTACCTCTGAAACGCGGTCGCTCGTCTACTTATTAACTTCGATAGAGAGATTGGATTACCACATTGGCCAAAAGTGCTGTTTGATTTGCGTTAGCAATTCAAGGCTTGGTCAATTGGCAAGGCACACTACATTTGAAGCGCGGTCGCAAGACCTTTCCACATTGGAATAGTGAGGGTTCATCGGATGGAACGATGGAGCGGAACGTGATTCCATTTGGCAATCCCATCTACCTTTGAAGCGCGGTCGCACCTCTTCGATTTGCTGCGTTAATAGATGGGATTATAATTTCTCTGAAATTTGTGTATTATAGTAGGATATATATTCTCCGAGGGAAAGGTTGGTCGTGATGGAAAACGCAGTGGAATCGAAGTCATCATCCTCAAATTTTATTAAAAACATCGTAGTCGAAGATTTAAAGAGCGGCCGCGTACAGGAAATCGTCACACGCTTTCCCCCTGAGCCGAACGGCTATTTGCATATCGGACATGCGAAATCAATCTGTTTGAACTTCGAGCTTGCCGATGAATTCAAAGGCAAAACGAATCTTCGTTTCGACGATACGAATCCGCTTAAGGAAGACACGGAATACGTAGAATCGATTCAAGAGGATGTGCGTTGGCTGGGCTTCGAGTGGGACGAGCTTCGCTTTGCGTCGGACTACTTCGAGGAGCTGTACAATCGCGCAGTGCTTCTGATCAAAAAAGGAAAAGCTTACGTCTGCGAGCTGACAGCCGAGGAAATGCGCGAGTATCGCGGAACGCTGACCGAGCCGGGCAAGGAAAGCCCGTATCGCAGCCGCAGCGTAGAAGAGAATCTCGATCAGTTCGCGCGTATGCGCGCAGGCGAGTTCAAAGACGGCGAGAAAGTGCTTCGAGCCAAGATCGACATGGCTTCACCTAACATTACGCTTCGCGATCCTGTCTTGTACCGTATCGCGCACGCCCATCACCACCGTACGGGCGACGCTTGGTGCATCTACCCGATGTACGACTACGCGCATCCGATCAGCGATGCGATCGAAGGCATTACTCACTCCATCTGTACGCTAGAGTTCGAAGATCATCGTCCGCTCTATGATTGGGCGATTGCCGAATGCGAGATGGAAGCGACGCCCCATCAATACGAGTTCGCTCGTCTGAACGTGACGAACACCGTAATGAGCAAGCGTAAGCTGAAGCAACTGGTAGACGAAGGTGTCGTTGTCGGCTGGGACGATCCGCGCATGCCGACGATCAGCGGACTTCGCCGCAAAGGCTATACCCCGGAATCGCTTCGGGCGTTCTGCCGCGAGATTGGCGTGGCGAAGAGCAACAGCATTGTCGATGAGCGCAATCTGGAGCACTTCATCCGTGAAGACCTGAAGCTCAAGGCGCTTCGTACGATGGCGGTCCTTAAGCCGCTTAAAGTCGTTATCACGAATTACCCGGAAGGGCAAACGGAGCTGCTGACGGCAGAGAACAACAGTGAGAATGAAGCGATGGGCGAACGCCAAATTCCGTTCTCCCGCGAAATTTATATTGAGCAAGACGATTTTATGGAAAATCCGCCGAGCAAATACTTCCGTCTGTTCCCTGGCAACGAAGTGCGTCTCAAGCACGCGTACTTCATTACATGCCAAGAGGCGATCAAGGACGCTGACGGCAATGTAATCGAGCTTCGCTGCACGTATGATCCGCGCACGAAGAGCGGTTCCGGCTTCAATGAGCGCAAGGTGAAGGGTACCATTCACTGGGTGGAGGCGTCACAAGCGGTTGCAGCCGATTTCCGCCTCTATGAGCCGCTTATTACGAACGAAGCCGAAGAGGAAGGAAAGCCGTTCCTCGAATGTATCAATCCGAATTCGCTTGAAGTGCTGCAAGGCTTTGTTGAGCCGAATATGAAGGATGCGACGGGCGGCGATAAGTTCCAGTTTTTCCGCCACGGCTATTTCAATGTCGATCCGAAGGACACGACGCCGGAGAAGCTGGCCTTCAACCGTATCGTTTCCTTGAAAAGCTCCTTCGACCCGACTAAAGCTTAATACGACACATTGCAGCCTGCCGAGCATATTTGCGAAGCAGGCTGTGTTATTTTCCGGAGGGAGAAGGTCTATGACCGATCAAGCTCAACAGCAGCAGTCTTTGCATGGCCTCATTCTTGCTGGCGGCCAAAGCTCGAGGATGGGGACGGATAAGGCGCTCCTGCCAATCAACGGGAAGCCGTTGCTCTATCTTCTCGTTAAGCAGCTAGCCGCACTCGGGATGAAAGTGACGGTTGCGGCAGGCTCGCCTGATCGGGAGCAATCATACCAAGCCGCATTGGCCGAGCTCGGCCCGCAAACAAGCTTTGCGTACGACCGTTACCCAGGCTGCGGTCCGCTCTCGGGTCTGCATGCCGGGCTGGCAACCATCGATACAGGCTGGGTGTTCGTCGTTGCATGCGATATGCCGACAATCTCATTGCCGCTGCTGGAGAAACTGCGAGACAGGCTTCGGTCATTCGGCGAGGGAGCGGGTGTAATACACGCCTCGGGTCAGCCGATGCATGCACTTTATGAAGCAAGCCTGCATGCACAAGTAGAAGAGGCTCTACAGCGCGGCGATTACCGGTTCATGCGCCTGCTTGCGGCATTGCCAAGGATTGAAGTCACGCCGACGATAGAAGAAGCGTCGATCGCTTTCACGAATATGAATACGCCGGAGGCATACGCGCGTTATATCTCCGAGCTAGAGGAGCGACCTTCTTGCTGAAGTCTACTGATTTCAAAGCATTATCGATTGGCGTACTCATCTATATTTTCTCCACCATTGCGCTAAGCCTGCTTCTTGCAAGCTTAATCGCCACTATCTTCATCAACCTGACAGATCAATTGGAATGGGTATCCGCGTTTCTAATCAATTCAATCTCTATCCTATGCGCAGGCTATTACGCGTATAAGCTGACACGTCCTGGCTTGCGAGATCATAGCTTGCTGCTTGGCATTATTATTTTCATTTACCTTGCAATCGGGACGGTCTCCCAGTTATTCGATCCTGAAGGGGAGCCATTTTGGCTTAATATGACGTACGATTGCTCTACGCTGCTTCTTGCCTACTTAGGTGGAAGACTTGCGAGGCGCGGCCTTTCAAGAAAAGCAGCGACAAATAACATCACGGGATAACATGTACGAGGTGAACACAATGAAAAGCTTTCAATACGAAATAGTCGATGCGCAGCCCGGCGACCTGCCGCGTATCGTCGAGATTTATAACTCTACCGTCGCGAGCCGGATGGTTACGGCTGATCTGGAGGAGGCAACCGTCCAGAGCAAGCAGAAGTGGTTCGACGACCATTCGCCGGAGTCGCGGCCGATGTGGGTGCTTCTAATAGATGGACAACTCGCAGCATGGTTCAGCTTCCAATCGTTTTATGGCAGACCCGCCTACCAGGCAACGGCAGAAATCAGCATCTATATTGCGGAAGAATACCGCTCGATGGGAATAGGCTCGATATTGCTTGCCAAAGCGATAGAAGAGAGCCCGCGCCTCGGCATCCGCACGCTGCTTGGATTCGTATTCGGACATAATGAACCGAGTTTGTCCTTGCTGCGTAAGTTCGGCTTCGCTGAGTGGGGATTGCTTCCCAAGGTGGCTGAACTGGACGGGATCGAGCGTGATCTTGCGATTATGGGGAGAAGAATATGAAGCGTAAATTAGTCATTAGCGATATTCATGGCTGCCACGGGCCATTGAATGAGCTGCTCGCGCTTATGAGCTACAAGCCGGGCAAGGATCAATTGCTGCTGCTTGGCGATTTTGTCGATCGGGGTCCGAACAGCCGGGAAGTCGTGGAGCAGGTCATCAAGCTGGTGAAGGATGACGGCGCGATCGCAATCAAGGGCAACCACGACGAGCGTTTCGTTGATGTGGTGCTGGAGAGAAGCGAGCAGGCGTTATATAAATTCACGGGTCATGGCGGACGCCAAACGGCGGAAAGCTACGCAGAAGGCGGCCATTCTTCCTTGGATAAGCTGCTGTCCCAAATGAAAGCGACCGTGAAGCAATCTTATACGCATCATCTTGATTTCCTAGACAACTTGCCGCTCTACCACGAGGATGAGCATTTCATCTACGTTCATGCGGGATTGAACCCGGCCTTCGACAATTGGAAGGAGCAGCCGGAGCGTGACTTTCTCTACATTAAAGAGCCGTTCATCAAGCAACCGACGCGTGTCGGCAAGACGGTTGTTTTCGGCCATACGAAGACGAGGGATATTCACGGCAAGTCTGACATTTGGTTCGGCGACGGAAAGATCGGTATTGACGGCGGCTGCTCGAACGGTTATCAGCTGAATGGTCTCGAGATTCGGGGCAGAAATGATTTTAGAACCTATATGGTGCGAGGCAAACCGAAAAATAACACGGCTGCGAGGTGATCCGAAGCAACGTGTACAAGAAGGCTTACAGCAAAAGCATCCTATTTAACCTGATGCTAACGGTTGCCGCACTTATCTATGTTTTTATTATGTTACATTTATTGCTTTATCGCGATCGGTTTTACGGAGCTGGCTATTCATACAATATCGTTCCGCTCCATACGATCAAAAATTATATTTATTACCGCAATCATATGAATTGGAACATTTGGTTCACGAATATATTCGGCAATATCGTATTATTCATTCCTATCGGCATCTTTGCCCCGCTCTTGCGCGTCAAATATCGGAATCCGATTAGACTTGCCGCCTTCACGATTGCATGGATTGCGATCATCGAGCTTATTCAAATGCTTACGCATGTGGGCAGCTTCGATGTCGACGACATTATTTTAAATACGGTTGGCGCGCTGCTCGGGCTGATCTTTACGCACATTATGCTTTTTGTTTACAAAAAAAGGTGAATAAAGAAGCCGGCGAGGGAATGCCTCGCCGGCCGGACTGTAATCTGCGTTATCGACCTCGACCTACGCAAGCTTGAATATATTAATCGATTCATTCATTTGCTCCGCCAGGGCAGCCAGCGACTGGGAAGTCGCTGCGGTCTCTTCGGATGAAGCGGCTGTCTGCTGCGACGCAGCTGATATTTCCTGTACCGAACGGAATACGGTGGAAGACTGAGCGACTTGCTCTTCGCAAGCTGCGGCAATGTTCGTGACGCGCGAGGAAGATTCATTGACCATATGTATGATGTTGTCGAACGCTTGTCCGATCTGCTTGGATTGCTGCATCGCTTCGGAGACGGAGCGTACGCTTTCGACCGTATTGCTCTGCATCCCTTTGATGATAACCGTTATTTGCTTCGTGGCGTCGCTGCTGCGCTCAGCCAGCTTGCGTACCTCGTTCGCAACGACAGCGAAGCCGCGTCCTTGATCGCCGGCCCGCGCCGCTTCGATAGCAGCGTTAAGCGCGAGCAGATTCGTCTGGCTCGATATGTCCTCGATAACGGAGATGATGTCGCCGATCTTGCCGGAATCTTGCTCTAGCGCCGACATCTTCGTATTCACGACATTCATGCCTTCGATCGATTCGATGACGACGTTGCCGCCTTGCGTAGCGATAGCCGACGTTTTCTCTGACAGCTCTGCCGCTTCTTCCGCCGATGCCGCTACGTCATGAATGGAGTTGGACAGCTCCATGAACAGCTCATTAACGGTCTGCGTCGACTGCGACTGCGAAATGCTTGTGCTGGCCATCTGCTGCATGCTGGCCGAGATTTGTTCGGAAGCGGCTGCGACGCTTTGCGACGAGATAACGGTGCTGCCAAGCAAATCCCGCAGCCGTTCAACCATATGATTGACGGATGCTGACAGCCGCCCGACTTCGTCCTTAGAGCGAATAGCTAATACATCCCCGCGAAGATCGCCCTCGGATATCATTCGGATCCGTGTTGCAATCTTAAGGACAGGCCCAACGATCATGCCGGACATCATAATAGCGAGCAGAATGCCGAGCACAATGGCGACAGCGGCGATGATGATGATTATAAGCTCCAGCGTCTTGCCGTGGCGCAGGACGGATTGGCTTGCCTCTTGCGTCTGTAATTCCCGTTTGGCAGCGAGCTCGTCAAAGCCTGTGCTGAGTTCTCTTCCGATAGGTGTTACCGTGTCTTGCAATATTTGCATCGCGAGCTCATCGTTGCCTGATTCGATAGCTGGGAATAGCGTTGTTTCAATGTTCTCGCGCCAGGATTTGCTTTGTTCAATCAAGCTTTCCACTTCGTCGGAATGAGCGGTGGACAGTATATACGCCTGTACTTCCTTGCTTTCTTCCGTGGAGGCTAGAAAACGGGTTTTGTAATCCTCTTCATGAAAGAGTAGGTAACCGCGAACCAAAGCGATTCGTTCTTGAACGTTCTTGCTAAGCTTCTCGTCATAGCTAAGCAGCTTCACATCATGCTCGATCGTCGTCTCCACCTTGGTTACGAACTGCTCTACGTTCACATAGCAGACGATCACGATAGCAACGATCATAACAAGTAATACCCCGAATCCCGTAAATAGCTTTAGACGCAATGATTTCATTTTTCCCACTCCCGCGCATCATTTTGTTTTCTCTCTCTTTTAACAAAGCGTGAACCATACTGCACTTGCGGAAAAACGATCGGAATACTTTTTCCTAATCGCGATGGATTTATTATATATGGGGGAAATATTGTTGTATATAGCAAATTTATTGTGTTTTGCTACTGGTTTATGAGGAAATTATCGGTATATATACACCATTTGTTTCAAATATATCGATTAATAGTGATAAGATAATAAAATCAAACCTATTCAGAAGTTGAAAGGAATGTTGTTCTGTGAGCAAATTTTGGAGTCCATTAACGGCTTCGCTGGTTCCTTATGTACCAGGCGAGCAGCCGAAAGATAAAACGTATATTAAGTTGAACACGAATGAAAATCCGTATCCGCCTTCTCCGAAAGTGATCGAGGCTATTCAAGCGGCGGCAGGCGACGATCTGAGGTTGTATCCGGACCCTACCTGCGAAGCTTTAATTGGAGCGGTCGCGGACTATTACAAGCTGCCGGCAAGTCAGGTATTCGCGGGCAACGGCTCGGACGAGATCTTGGCGTTCGCGTTTGCAGCTTTCTTCGATCCGGCGAATACGATTTTGTATCCTGACATTACGTACAGCTTCTATAAGGTGTACGCGAAGCTGTACGGGCTGCAATCGGAGCTCATTCCTCTGGATGATTCGTTCACGATTCATCCGGCCGATTATGCGAAGGAGAACGGCGGCGTCATCCTGCCGAATCCGAACGCGCCAACAGCCAAGCTGATGTCGCTTGACGATATCCGCACGGTGCTGGACAGCAATCCGAACCAAGCGGTCATTATTGACGAAGCCTACATCGACTTCGGCGGCGAATCTGCGATTAGCCTAATCCCGCAATATCCGAATTTGCTCGTCGTTCAGACGCTTTCGAAGTCACGCTCGCTCGCAGGACTTCGTGTTGGTTTTGCTTTCGGCAGCGAGGAGCTTATTGATGGACTGAATCGGATCAAAAACTCATTCAACTCCTACACAATGGACAGACTTGCTCTAGCTGGAGCGATAGCAGCCTTCCAGGATGATGCTTATTTCCGTGAGACGACGGAGAAAGTTATTCGTACGCGTGACCGCGTAGCGGGCGAGCTTACTGCGCTTGGATTCGAGGTTACAGACTCGAAAGCAAACTTCGTATTCGCTTCTTACCCGGACAAGCCTGCCGTGTCGATCTTCCAGCAGCTTCGCGACAAAGGCGTGCTCGTCCGTTACTTTGCGCAGCCGCGCATCGATGAATACTTGCGAATCAGCATTGGAACGGATGAGGAAATGGATGCTTTCCTGAAGGCTATTAAGGAAATCGTGGCCGTGTAATGGAGGAAATAAGCGATAAGTATGCATGGTTCAAACGTTCGGCGCGGAATGCTTCGCTGCTTAGCGTCGCCTTCGCGCTTGTCACGAATGCGGTGTACGTCGCATCCTATTACGCCGCATTTGTTATCGAGTATAGCTACATCATTTGCCTGCTGTTAGCCGCAATATTTGCTGTTCCGATTATTTGGCTGTTCCGCAGCAGGCACTGGTACTTTCCCGTATTCATCGTGCTGCTGTGGATTCCTTTGAACCTTTTAATCGGGTTTGCCATATCGGGCCTGCTGCCAGAGGGCGGGGGCGAGATCGGCGATGGATTGGCGATGTTTTTCTTCTTTATCCTGAATCTCGTGTCGGTCGTTTGCGGTACGGCGGCGGGGATGATCGTCAACGGCATCTTGTTCTTTTCCCGTAAATTAAAATCGAATGACGTGTAACACTAAGAGTCTAATCGGAAGACTGAGAAGGAGCCGATTGGGCTCTTTTTTTTGACTTATCGAATCTACTGTACTATTATATAGTGATCCCTAACGTTCGTTAGGTGACGAACGTTAGTCGAATGGAGTGATGGCATGGACGATAACTTAACGACGCCGGAGAAGATTAAGCTGGCTGCCCTTACGCATTTCACGGAATCCGGCTATGAAGGTGCGTCAATGTCTCAGATTGCGAAGGAGGTCGGCATCAAGACGCCTTCCATCTACGCGCATTTCAAGTCGAAGGAGCAGCTTTTTCTTGGGCTCACGCAGCAGGTAATCGATGAGGAGTGGGAGTATTACAACACACTCTTGCTGCAGCTTCGGGACGAACCGGTCGAACGCAAGCTTTATCGCATATTCGACTTCTTCTCCGACTTCGCCAACCTGTCGAGCGGTCAAGCGTTTCTGAAGCGAACGATGGTCGTGCCGCCGCGTCATTTGCGCGAGCAATTACGGACTGTCTTTCTTCAATATGAGGATCTATTGTCGGAGCGGATTGTTGAGATTATTCGCCAAGGGACTGGAGAAGGCATTTTTGCCGATCGGGATGAAGAGCGGATGGTCGCAGAGCTATATGCTTTCGTAGACGGCTTGCTGGTGGAATATCAGTTTTATGACAGCACATTATTCGAACAGCGCAAGCAGCTTTTATGGGAATCGCTCTGGCAGCTATGGACACTTAACAAAAAGGAAGGATGAACGGAAAAATGGCATGGATTTATTTGTTATTGGCAGGTTTTCTAGAGGTGGGCTGGACGTTCGGGCTCAAATATTCCGAGGGCTTTACAGTCTTGGTACCGAGCATCATTACGGTAGTGCTGCTCGCTGCGAGCTTCTATCTGTTCGCCAAATCGATGCAGATTATTGAAATAGGGACTGCGTACGCAATGTTCACGGGAATGGGAACCGTCGGCACGGTAATAGCAGGCATATTATTTCTCGAGGAGGCCGTTGATTTCTGGCGGTTGTTCTTCATCGTGCTGCTTATATCGGGTATCGTCGGACTTAAGCTTGTCTCCAAAGACAAGAAGGAAGACTCTTCGCAGGAAACGCACACGGAGCAGTTAAGACAGCAGGAGAGGGCGTGACGATAAGATGGCATGGTTATTTTTGCTCCTATCGGGCTTAGGAGAAGTCGGCGGGGTTACGTTCATGAAGCTGTCGGACGGCTTTCGCAAATGGAAGGGGACGGTCGGCGCGATCGCGTCGGGCTTCGTTAGCTTTTTCTTCTTGTCGAAGGCGCTTCAGACGATCCCGATCAGTACAGCTTACGGGATATGGACGGGTATCGGATCGGTAGGCGGGGTTGTGCTCGGCATGGTACTTTTTAAAGAATCGAAGGATTGGCGTAAAATTATGTTTTTGGCAATGATTATAACCGGGGTAATCGGCCTGAAAGTCGTAAGCGGCGGCGGACATTAATCACCCTTAAACGGCGAGAGCCCGTTTCACCTTATGAACTCTTTATTTTTGCAGAGGAACACCTTACAATGAAAGGGACTGGAAACGAATTGTAAGGAAAGGGAGCTCTGTCACCTATGGATGCACAAAGATTGGAATCATTTATCGATAAAGTGAAGCATACGCTGCTGGCAGAGCTTAAGCTCGAAAGCGTAGACCCAGGCAATCCGATACATGTGAAGGCGATGCCGAAGGAATGGAAGCTGCTTGGAGCAGGCAACTATGCCAGCGTATTCTACCATCCCGATGACGCGGATATTGCCGTGAAAGTATATGCGCCTGGCCGTGAAGGCTGGGAAAGCGAGTGCGAGGTGTATCGACGTATTGGCGATCATCCATCTTATTCGACTTGTTACCATGCCGGCGAGCATGACGGGCATTACTACTTGATTCTGCGCAGGCTGCAAGGCAAAACTTTGTATAATTGCGTGCTTGAAGGGATAACAATTCCGAAGAGCGTGATCGACGATATCGACCAAGCGCTCGATTATGCGCGTTCGCAAGGGCTGTTTCCTCATGATGTTCATGGCAAAAATGTTATGGTGGCGGACGGCAAAGGAATCGTCGTCGATATATCCGACTTCTTGAAGGAGGAGCCATGCGCGATGTGGGACGACTTGAAGAAGGCGTATAACCGTATTTATATGCCGTTCTTGTCCAAACATACGATTGCGATTCCTGAATGGGTTATGAACAGCGTGCGCAAAGGCTATCGATGGATGAAGCATTCGCCGATTGGCGGGCGCTCTTCGCAAGGAATAAGCAAATCATAACTTACGGCAACAGCAAGGCAGCGATTCCGATCCGGATCGCTGCCTTCATTTGTTTCGTCGTCTGTTGCCCCGGCTAATGCTCTTTGTCGAACGCATCGAGCAGCGCCTTGGCTTGATCAAGATCTTTCTTCAATACATGAATTCGTTTCACAGAGCTGCTCTCGTTCGTAATCTTCGATTTCAGTCCGCCGGCTTTCAGATGCGCTTGCAGCCGATCAATCAGATCGACTCTCGATCCGCCCTCCGCACGAATCGATACCCATCGATTCCAAAATGCCATGATTGTGTTCACCTCCTTTAAAGTTTTGCGATGCAAGCAAAACTCAATTCGGAGCCTTTGTGCAATCGGCACAATTCATATTTATTCAGTTACGGCACTAAATGATGACAACCGCTCGTAAAATTATGCGGCTGTCTCCTCTCCACTTTTTGCAGAGAATAGTTCCCCGCGGCGCACCGCAATATAATGATGAACGGCGTGCACCTGGCTATTGACAAATACAACTGTAACGGATAAAATTACAGTAAGAAGCAGGGAGGCCCGTTCATAGTGAACAGTGAATTTACGATTGCCGTACACAGTCTTGTTTATTTGGCTTATTTGCCGGAACGAATGGCGAGCAGCGAGATGATTGCCGATAATGTCGGTACGCACTCCGCACGCGTTCGCAAGGTGATGAGCGCATTGCGTCGAAGCGGATACGTGAATACGCGCGAAGGTTCTGGCGGAGGATATCGTCTGACCATTGACCCAAGCATCGTCACGCTAGCCGACATCTACCGCGTCATGGCGCAGGGGTCGCTCATGCCTAGCTGGTGCTCAGGCAATCCAGAGATGGATTGCGTCGTCGGATCGAATATGAATCAAGTCATGTTCGGTATTTTTTGCAAGGCGGAGAAGCAGCTGGAGGAGCATTTTAGCGCAATTACGATTCAAGACGTGCTTGGCCAAATTCACGCCTGTTCGTAGCTTCGAATATCGAATTGGTAAGGATGAGACGGGTTATCCCTTAATCATACACATTGTTTGGAGAGGATGATTGAAATGGCAGTAGCATTGACGAAAGATAACTTTTCCCAAAGCGTACAAAGCGGTGTATCCCTTGTTGACTTCTGGGCGCCATGGTGCGGACCTTGCAAAATGCAGCTTCCGATCGTAGAGGAGCTTTCCACTGAACTGGAAGGCCAAGCTGTAATCGCGAAAATCAACGTTGACGAAGAGCCTGAGCTTGCTTCGCAATTCGGCGTAATGAGCATCCCGACGCTTATTTTGTTCAAAGACGGTCAACCGGTTGACAAAATGGTCGGCGTACAAAGCAAAGACGCTCTGAAAGCAAAAATTGCTGGTCAACTGTAAGCAACAATAGGGCAAAAGCAAACGTCTAAATATCGTCTGGAATCAGTTCAATGCTGGTTGCCAGGCGGTATTTTTTTTCTTTCACTTATTTCCTCTCCGAAATAAATGCTAGAATAGGGAACATGTGGATGCATAGATTCGAGCAAAAACGACAACAATTACACATTTTCACAACCTTTTCAGTTGCTTTCTAATAGAGAAGTTTAGTAGAATTAGAGGTATTGTGAACGATTGAGCGACAACAAAAACTACGATTTATGGAGTGATGATGGAGTGAACGCAGTCATTTCTGAGAAGGACGGCGCCGTTACAGGAGAGTCTCTGCGGAATGGAAATACGTCTTCAAAAATTTTGATCATAATACCGGCTTATAACGAAGAGCATAGCATAAGCCATGTTATCAAAGATGTGAAGACGTATTGCCCGTCTGCTCATATTCTCGTCATTAACGACGGCTCGAAGGATCGCACGAAGGAAGTTGCTGAAGCGAACGGCGCAGCCGTCATCACACTCCCTACAAATCTTGGTATTGGCGGAGCCATGCAGACCGGTTATCGTTATGCCCATCGTTACGGCTATGACGTTGCTGTGCAAGTGGACGGAGATGGACAGCACAAAGCCGAGCAGCTTCACCTTATTTTGTCCCCGGTACTGAGCGGCAAGGCTGACCTTGCGATCGGTTCGCGGTTTATTGAACAAACAGGCTTCCAGTCGACGACGTCAAGACGGATCGGCATCAAAATTTTGTCGACGATCGTAAGCGCCATGACACGCAAAAAAGTGCTCGACGTGACGTCCGGCTTCCGTGCGGCTAATAAACGCGCGATATCGGTGTTCCAAAGCGACTATGCGACCGATTATCCGGAAGTGGATTCGATCGTGCTCGTCAATCGCAGCGGACTTCGCACGAGCGAGGTAGCCGTAACAATGGAAGCACGCACGGGTGGCACTTCATCTATAAATGCGATGAGATCGGTGTATTATATGATTAAAGTAACATTGGCTTTGTTCATCCGAAGCCTGAAACAAACAAAACCAGTTGAAGTTCAGTCGTAATCAAGCGGCATCAGTCGTTTATGTTTGAGGGGGAAATTCCATGCAAGCCTTGTGGATTATCACAAGTGTCGCTTTTCTGATTGTACTCATTATGTTGATTAATAGAAGGTTGCTGCGCGAGCAGTATTCCATGCTGTGGCTGCTGTTCGGCGTCGTCATGCTCATCTTGTCCGTGCGTCCGCAAATTATCGATTCGCTTGCCGATTCGATCGGTGTCGATTATGCGCCGGCGCTCTTGTTTCTAGTCGGAATTCTGTTCTGCGTAGCGCTCATTCTTCACCTTACCGTAATCGTATCCAAGCTGTCGGAGAAGGTCATTCGTCTGACGCAAGAGCTTGGCATTCTGCATCATGAGCTTCATGATCGTAAAAGGTCGGAATCCTAATGGCTGCATACGTTGTACTGGCTTTTAATATTTTACTGCTCGTCTGCGGTCAACTGCTGTGGAAAACAGGAATGAACAAGCTCGATACAGCCAAAGGCGAATCGGTCGTTACTTTATTATGGTCGCCGCATATTTGGGGAGGGCTTGTTCTATACGGAATAGCAACGGTGATGTGGCTGTACGTATTGAAGAAGCTGCCGCTCAGCCTTGCGTATCCGCTTCAAAGCTTAGCCTACGTGCTCGGCATGGTGGCGGCAGTTTACTTGTTCCACGAGACCGTTCCGTTGCAACGCTGGATCGGGGCGGGAATTATTTTGGTCGGAGTTATCGTATTAGCTTGGAAATAGGTTGTGTTATCGTCTGAGGAGGCCGTTTATTTTGTTGGAATGGGTACGGAAGAACAAAGTTTGGACGATCATGATCGTCCTGATTTTTTTGCTTGCTTTCTGGTTAAGAGCCGATTTTCTAACATCGGTTAAGCATAACATTTCGCATGACTCGAAGTATTACAATGAAATGGTTCACCGTCTTGTTGACAAAGGCATCTATGCATACAAAGAAGAAGTACCTAACGCGCGCGTAACGCCGGGTTATCCGCTCTTCATGACGGGCATGTACCTTATTGGTGAACAGATCGGTGTGGAATACTTCCCGCTGATTCGATGGGCGCAAGTGCTTATTAGCTTAGCTTCGCTCGCTCTGATGTATATCATCGCCATGCAAGCAACGAAAAATAAGTGGATCGCTTTGATCTCCATTTTCATTGGCGCAATTTATCATCCGTTCATCTGGACAACTGGCGCGGTTCTCACAGAGACGTTGGCATTATTCCTGCTTATGGCATACTTGTCGATGCAGATGTATGCGTTCAAGACGCAGCGCATTCGAGATGCGGCAATTGCAGGTCTGCTGCTCGGCTTAACCGTACTTGTACGGGCTGAGTTTTTACCGCTGTTCGTTCCTTTGTACGGTGTATTCCTGCTTCAGCAGTGGAGCAAGAATAGAAAGGCGACAGGGATTGATCGCAAGCCTTTGTCTGACGTATTCAAAAAAATCGTTTTGCTCGGTGTCGTGACGGGTCTGTGCTTGTCCGCTACGATGCTGCCATGGTGGATTCGCAATATGGTGTCGCTGAATGAGTTCGTACTCACGTCTTCGCAATCGAATCCGTTCTCCGCGGGTACGTATCCGGACAAAAATTACGAGGATCGTATTGTGCAGAAGGAAAAATGGATGACGCAGTCGGATTACGCATGGGCGCGCATTAAAGCAGGCTTTACGACACAAACATGGACGTACGTGAAGTGGTACACGGTTGGCAAGCTGAAGTATACATATGGCCATATGTTCTTCGGATCGGGACATTCTCCGATTTTCTATGCGTATCCGAAGGTCGCTTACTTGCATCTTCTTATCGTATACAGCAGCATTATCACGCTTCTCGGACTGATCTGGCGCTGGAGACATCCGGGCGTTATGCTGGCAGTCGTGCTCGTTATTATGTCTATGATCAGACTCGTATTCGTGCCGGAATATCGGTATAATTTCACCGTCATGCCGATCTTTATTATTTTCTCCGTTTGGCTTGGCATATTTATATTACAGAAGCTATGGGGGCTCGTATCCAGTCGGAGAGCTGCTTAGCAAAGAAAGCTGTCTTCCTTCCCTTTGTGGAAAGAAGACAGTTTTTTTTGTTTTTTAAATGGGTGCAACTTCCAACCGGCTACTTCCGTTTTATAAGATGTAAGTATTGGAAAAATAAAGGAGGACGAAGTAGTGAGGCGCAATAATCGTACGAAGCTCGCAACGATATTAACGGCTGCAATGATTATGGGTACACTGCCAGGACAAGCATTTGCCGATAGTGCCGACAGTGGAGGCGCTAGCGCGGCAGCGGGCAGCGAAACGGCCGTCCAAAGCGGCACGAATGCTCAGATTACGAAGGTCAAGGCGGAAGCACTCGCCAGACAGTATGTAAACATTCCGAAGGAGTATACGCTCCAAGGGACTGGCTTCTCGTCAGAACAGCTAGCGGTCGGGAAACGCAATACATGGAGTCTCGATTTTGTGAAGAAAGTAAACGGCAAGCAGCAAGGCAGCATCTATGTACGCATTCATGCGGATAACGGCCAGCTGTTGGAGTTTCGAACGTATGTCGATAACCCGTCGGCTAAACCAACCTATCCTCTCAAAGTGGAGAGGGATGCGGCGCAGAAGCTTGCACTTGAGTTTATACATACATTAGCGCCTAATTACGAATCGCAAGTTAAGCTGAATACGGAATACGGTGTATCACTGCTGCCTCCGCTTACTGGTCAGGTTCGACATATGCTGCGGTTCGACCGGATCGTGAACGGCATTCCGTATGCGGATAACTACATTGAAGCGGAGATTGACAGCGAAGGACATATGATGAGCTATTCGCTGCGCTGGGATGAAACGATTGTATTTCCGAAGGTAAGCACGACGCTTACAGCAGAGCAAGCGGACGCTAAGCTGCGCGCGGCGGCTAAGCCCGAGCTGGTGTATATCATTCCGTACAGCGCGAAGGGAGAGCGCAAGCCTGTTCTTAGCTACAAGCTGGACTCCTTGGCGATTGATGCCGTGAGCGGAGACACGAAGGACCGTACGAACATTTCGTATTATCGTCAAGGCACGGTATCTACGACGCCGTTGACTGCGAAGCCGGATGGGACGAAGCCGTCGAACAGCAATATTACGGAGCAGCGTGCGGTGGAGCTTGTGAAAGCAGCATTCAAGCTTCCGGCAGATGTCGTGCTGTCGCATTCCAATTACAGTGAAAATAAGGACGAATACTCGGGCAAAACGAATGCATACTGGGATTTGAACTGGACGATTACGAAGGACGGCAAGGAGCAAGGTTTCCTATCGGCCACAGTCGACGGCCAGTCAGGTGCCATTCGCAACTTCTATAATTACAATTATTCGGCGTCTCCCGAGAAGGCGGAGACAGACAAAGCGCCTGTATCGCTGCAGCAGGCAATGGAGCTGGCGTCGGCAACGGTTAAGAAGCAGCTGCCATGGCTGACGCATGAGCTTTATATCGTCTCCCCTAAACCAGAAACATATGAAGGCAAGACCGCCGGCGAGATCGGATCGTATCGAATCGAGTTCGTTCGCAAGGTTCATGGGGCAACCGTGGAATATGACAATGTTGGCGTATCGATTGATTCCCGTACGGGAGAAGTGACGGATTACAATGGAAATATCGCAGACTTCGATTATCCGGCTTCACCGCCAGGGGTCATCACGAAGGATGCGGCCATCTCGAAGTGGCTAGGCTATTACCGCACGGAATTGGCTTACCAGCTAGTTCAGCAATATTGGTGGGAAGGTCAGCCTATTCCTTATCAAAAAATGGTAGTGCTGATCGCGGCAGGCGAAGCGAGCGAGTCGCAGCTTACGACGAAAAACGAAGCGGAGCTTGTCTACCGTCTCGTACCGCGTCCGCTCGACGAGAGCATCTTCCTCGATGCGGAAACGGGAAGCTGGCGAAATCGCGAGACCGGCGAGGCGACGCAACTCGAGAAGCCGAAGGCAACCGACATCGAGGGCCATTGGGCACAGCGTCAGCTTGAGCTGATGGTTGCTTACAAAGCGCTTGATGTAAAGGATGGCAAGGTGCGGCCGAGCGAACAGGTTACGCGGGGCGAGCTGATTAAGATGCTCGTGCTTGCGCGCAATAGCGGAAACTCTCCAATGTACGACATGGGAACAGCTTCGGCAGCGCTGGAGAAAGCTTCATTCGACGACGTTGCGGCGGATTCCAGTTACTTCGTCTACGTCGAAAGCGCGCTGGCGCAGAACTTGATCGACATCGGCGACGGCTCCTTCAATCCGGACGGCAAGGTCAGCCGCGATGAGATGTCGGAGCTGATTGTAAGAGCGCTCGGCTACAATGCTCTTGCGGAGTACGATCATATCTTTAAAGCGAGCTTCAAGGACTCGGATCAGATCGAGAACAAAGGTCAGGCCGCGATTGTGGTAGGACTGAAAATCATGAGCTTGTCGGACGGCAAGTTTTTGCCTGGGAAGCTGGTCACCCGCGCCGAAGCGTCGGTAGCGTTCTTCCGCTACTTGCAGACGCGTGCGGATTTGGCCGAAGCGCCGCTGAGGATGTAATTGTTTCAGTCATTGAATAAAGGGATGGAGCAGGCTGTATTTCTGCTCCATCCTTTTTTTCATGCGTGCGTGGAGTAATAACCTCGCTTCGCTGCACTTTTTGCAACAGATAGCCTCAAAATGGGCTTTTATTAGCCCCTCGTTGCAGAAACTGCAATAGAATATGATATCTTGCTTCTGTTTCACCCATGCAAACCTGTTTCTATTGCATAATGTGCAATCCGAGTTCGGCAAAGGGGGCTTCTAGCTCCCACCTGTTGCAGAAAGTGCAACGAAGACTACGGCGTTAATGGTTGTGGATGGTTTGGAATGCGTGAAGGCTGCGCAGGAAAAGGTCTCTTTTGCATGACTTACAGCTTACAGCTTGTACGTACAATTAAACGGTGTCGTGCTATAATACCCTCTAGAAATGACAAAGGCAGGGGGGAGCCCAGTGAAAACGAGGGACAACATGAAGAAAGTATTCGTATATTTGCGGCACACGTTTCTGGACCGGACGATTATGCGGACGATACTCGTATCTTATTTACTCGTTAATGTGCTGCTTCTGCTTCTGCTCGGCTACCTCTCCATCAAGGACTCCACGAAGATGATCACGGACGAAATCGTCAGCTCCAGCAACAAGGTGATGGAGCAAGCGGCGCTAGGTCTGAGCTTCAATCTGGAGGAGTCGAAGCGCTCGCTCGTCATGCTGGCCGGCAATCACTCCGTTATTACGATGATGAAGGAGCATCAGAAGATCGGCATCGAGAGCAGGCTTCAGCATGAGCGCAACATTTCGGAGATTGCGCAGGGTGTAAGCACCTATCAGACACTGATCAGCGACGTCCTTATGATAGGCGAGACGGGGTACGTCAACAATTTGGACGGACGCAAAACGTTACAATGGGATTACCCTTTCCAGTCGCAACCGTGGGTGAAGCAGACGTTCGAGCGTAATCCGCAAGGCAGCTTTTTCAGCATCGGCGTTCATATGCAGGACTATTATCTATCCACGGATATTACGCGTTACAATCAGCCGGTGCTGTCGGTGGTGTTGCAAGTTAAAGGCTATCAGGGGCAAATTCTCGGGGCGGTTATTGGGAATTTGGATTTGGGAAAAATCAACGGCATGTTCGAGCAAAGCGCTTATCAGAACAAGGGCAGCATCTTCCTGATTGATGAGAACCGCCATATTATCGTCCATAAGGACAGCGCCAAGATTGGACAAGTACTCGACTTTCCTTCGGAAGAGAAGCTGTACGAGCATCCTTCGGGTCATTTTCAAGAAAATATCGACGGAGTTGAGACGCTCGTCATTTATCAGCCTACCGCCGTCAGCGGCTGGAAAATGATCTCGACCGTACCGATGTCCGATATTACGAGCCAGTCGCAGCCGCTCAAGACGAATTTGGGTCGCATCCTCTACTTATGCTTGATTGCGAACACGCTTATCAGCCTGCTCATTACGCTGCGCATCTCGCTGCCGGTGAGGAGATTGATGGCGACGCTCGACAGAATGGGCGAGGATGATTCTTTGTATGTGAAGCCGCGCGATTATCGTTACAGAGAACTTAATCAGATCGGAGACAAATTTAAAGGGCTGATGGGCCGGATTGATTTGCTCATTAAGCAAAACTATTTGACGCAAATCAATTTGAAGGAAGAAGAACTGAAGACGCTTCAGGCGCAGATCAATCCGCATTTTCTGTTTAATACGCTGCAGCAGCTGCAGACGGAGATCGTATGCGGCAATACCGAGGAATCCAATCATATCGTGCTGTCGCTCAGCAACCTGTTCCGGTACTCCATGAAACGTTCGGAGGAGGAAGTGGAGCTGGAGCGCGAGATCAACAATGTGTCGGACTACTTGTATATTCTGAACAAAAAATACAATAACGGTATACGCGTATCGTTCTCGATTCCAGACCGGGACGTGCTGCGCCGCAAAATACCGAAGCTGACGCTTCAGCCGATCGTTGAGAATTCGATTCGTCACGGCTTCGGCGACCATATCCGGGAGGGTGCCATTCATATTAAAGCGGTCGGCGGTCGCAAGGGCGTGCTGATCGTTATATCCGACAATGGACAAGGCATGCCCAAGGATCGTGCGGCGGAGTTGACCCGGCATATTAACAGCACGACGCAGAAAAGCGACAATATCGGCTTATACAATGTGAATCAACGAATTAAGCTCAAATACGGAGAGCCGTATGGCATCCGCATCTATAGCAAGCAGGGAGTGGGAATGAGAGTTTCCATCCTGCTGCCCATTATGGATTAATTCACATTAAGGATGAAGGGAGAGAGAAGGATGAAGCTGCTTATAGCGGACGATCAGCAGTCGCTGCATACTTTTTTGGATAAAATGATGAATTGGCAGTCGCTCGGCATTACGGAGATTAAGCATGCGTACGACGGACGGGAAGCTGCAGAGCTTGCCCAGCAATGGCAGCCGGAGCTGCTCATTATCGACATTCAAATGCCGCACTTGAACGGTATTGAGGCATTGAAGCAGCTGCAGCAGCTGCCCCATAAGCCAAAAACGATCATATTGAGCGCTTACGATGAGTTCGAATATGCTCGGGAGGCGCTTCGGCTAAGCGTTGCACAATATTTGCTTAAGCCGGTCGATACGGTACAGCTTGATTCAGCGCTTAAGGAACTGATCGAGGAGCTGAAGGCGGAACAACAGACGGAGATTGGCAGTGCGATAACGAGTTATTTCAGGCAAGAACAGGAGCAAAGCGGTGACGAGGAGAGTGTTGTTGCGGCGGCTAGGTCAGCCTTCCCATTGCTCGGGATTAAACGATATATGATTGTTCAGATTACGGGTGAGCAGTTGCATAGGGTCGGGTTAGTAACTTTGTTGAATCGGATGGAGCCTGTGGCGGAGCTAAAGGTTCTTGCACAAGTTCATTCGCTTAAGTTCGCAGCCGTACTAGGGTTGTCCAGCGATGCCCGGATGGACGAGCTCGTGAATTTAGGGGAGACCGCTGTATTGTCTTGGCAATCGGATTATCCGCAATGTCGCGTCAACATAGGGTTTAGCGCGATTGGCGATACACCGGAGGAGCTAAACGCACTCCTGGCTCAAAGCAGCGTTGCTGCGGCAAGCGGCTTTTATTCATCAGTCACGGTTCAAGTCGGCAGTGAGGCTGGCAAGTCAGAGCCGTGGACCATGCAGCATTATGAGCAGTTCGATAAGTCGTTCGAGGAAAAGTTCTCGCTCGCCTTCTCGCAGGAGGCGATGAAGGACATTGTTGCTGCTTTGTTCAACGTTTTTAAAGAGCTAAGGCTGGAGCCGGATCAAGTATACCGCTTATGCAAACATTATTTGACGATGGCCGAACAGGCGATAATCCGTTCGAAGCGTTTCGCGACGGATATTGAACCGGTAACGCTGGAGAGGCTGAGGAAGCTTCATACCGCTTCCGAGCTGGAGTCATACTTCTACGTCATCATCGATAGCTTGGTTGTCAGAACGGACCACGCCGCCGAGCGTACGGAAGAAACGATCACAAGAATCAAGTCGCATATCGAGCTGCATTACGAGGAAGATTTATCGCTGCAGCACATCGCCGATAGGTATGGCTTGGATAAATATCAGCTAAGCCGCATGTTCAAACAGCAATTCGGGATCAACTACTGGCAGTACGTGACGCAGATCCGGATGGATAAGGCCGCGGAGCTTCTGACGGGTACGAATTTGAAAAACAGCGTCATTGCGGAGATGACCGGCTTTGTCGACGAAAGTCATTTTAGCAAAACGTTCAAAAAGCACTTTGGGGTCTCGCCAAAAGATTACCGCGGGGGCAAGCATCAACCGCCCAATATGTAAGCGTGCAACAAAGTACAAAAAACCGTGCAACGATGTAAATTCAAGAGCCCCTATTAAAGCGTTATCATAATGGTGAAAGTGCTTACAAAAACTCGTTAACAGGGGGAATACAGCATGAGAAAATCAAGTTTATTGCTTTTGATCGCCATGATGGCGGTGACGCTTGTCCTATCCGCTTGCGGCAGTAACGGCAACAAAGAGGGCGAAGCGGGGGGCGAAGGCGCCGGCACAGACAAAAAGGTAAAGCTAAGCCTGCTCTCGTGGAACAACGAAACCGAAATGAAGCCGGTCATTGACGGTTTCACGGCGAAATACCCGAACATCACGATCGACTTCCAAACGGCTCCGCCGGTTAAGGACTATATCGCTAAGCTGCAAACGATGCTGCTGTCCAATTCAGCCACAGACGTATTCATCATGGCGGCAGAGAACCGCAATGAGCTGATTGACGGCGGTTATGCGCTTGATTTGACGGATCAGCCGTTCATAGCCAAGATGACGGACGCAAGCAAAGGCATGTTCACGCGCGACGGCAAAACGTATGCATTCTCCCAAGCCGGTTGGGTAGGAGGCATCTACTACAACAAAGAGCTGTTCGCGAAGGTTGGCGCGACGGAAGAGCCGAAAACATGGCAAGAGTTTATCGACCTGTGCCTGAAGCTGAAAGAAGCTGGAATCGTACCGCTGTATGATAACGCAGGCGATATTTCCACCATTCAAGGCGCTTTGGTAGCTAGCCAAACGTTGTCCGGCAATCCGGACTATGACGCTAAACTGTTCGCAGGTGAAGCGACGTTTGCCGAAGGTTGGACGAAGCCGCTGCAAATGTGGAAGGAAGGTCTGATCGACAACAAAATCATTACTTCCGACATGATCGGCCTGACTGGAGATCAAATGGTTAATGAATTCGCAATCGGCAACGTAGCGATGATTCAAGGCGGACCATGGAACATTCCGGCAATCGAGAAAGCGAATCCGGAACTGCAATTCAGCATGATGGCGATTCCTGGCGCTGAAGCAGGCCAAGACTACTATGCAGGCGCTCCGAACGTAGGTTTCGCGGTGAACAGCGCTTCGAAAAACCAAGACGCGGCTATTAAATTCGTTGAATACATGTCTACGCCTGAAGGCTTGGAAAAATTCGAAAAAGGCACGGGTCAAATTATTACCCTTCCGGGCTATGAAAGCAAAGTACATCCCGCTCTAGAGAAAGCGTATAAAGAAGGTTTGCTCGCAGGCAAATTCTATCTCCCAATGGTTTCTTGGCCGAGACACCAAGAAGCGCTTCGCAATCAGATGGTCGTATCCGTACAGGACCTGCTCGTCGGCAAAGGCTCGATCGAGACAGTTACGGGGGCTATGGACCAGAAGCTGAAAGAGATGGAAAGCAAATAACAGAGACAATGAGCGGCAACAGAGGGGAGCAATCCCCTCAGCCGTATCATGAGGGAGGGAGCCTGCGAGATGAAGCTGCTAAGATCTTTCCAGTATCAAGTTTTTCTTATTCCGATTTTGTTTTTCTATACGGTGTTTACGATCTATCCGCTTATCAAATCGTTTTTTTTCAGCTTGACGAACTTTAACGGTTATTCGAAGGAATACGATTTCGTAGGTTTGACGAATTATATCAAAATTTTCAAGGATGCCGCCATTATATCGGGTATTTCTTACACGCTTTTATTCGCGATATCGACAACGATTCTGACCACGCTGCTGGCGATTGTGCTTGCGCTCGTGCTGGACCGGAATTTCTATACAAAAAATATTCACCGGGCGATTTTCTTCTTCCCGTCCATTCCGAGCGGTCTAATCCTTGCATACGTGTGGGGGTTCATCTTGTCGCCGATCGCTTCGGGCGTGTTGAATAACGTGCTTCATACCTTGTTCGGGGCAGGGCCGCAGCCTTGGCTGTCCGATCCGATGTTAGCCAAGATGTCGACCATCCTTGTTGCGGTATGGGCGGGGGCTGGCTGGCATGCGGTATTGTATCTTGCCTTCCTGCAAGGCATCTCGAAGGATTATTACGAAGCGGCTTCGATTGACGGGGCTAACCGCTGGCAGCAAATCCGCAGCATAACATTGCCGCTGCTTGCTCCGGCCATGACGATCAGCGTCATGCTGCTCCTCACGGGCGGCCTCAAAGTATTCGAAATCCCGTTCGCGCTGACGAAAGGCGGTCCTGGCTTCGAGACGCATACGATTACGCAGGTTATCGTGCTTCGCGGCATCTCCGAAGTACAATTCGGACTCGCGTCCGCCATGTCCATCGTCTTCTTCCTGATCGTGCTGGCGCTCACCTACTTCCAAGTGACGGTCATGCAGCGCAGAGAGGAGAAGATGTTATGATGACGGACAAAACCCGCAAAAGCTGGCTGCTCGATATCGTGATGCTGCCGGTAGGGGTCATTACGTTTTTCCCTTTCTATCTTATTATCGTGAACACGCTTAAGACGCCGGTCGAGACGGCAAGAAATCCGCTCAGTCTGCCGACGAAGCTGAACTTCGACAATTACGAGCGCGTCTTCACAGAAGTGCCGCTGCTGCAAAGCTTCGGCAACAGCTTGATCATTACGGTCATATCCGTGCTTCTTATGGTTCTGATCGGCGCGATGGCGGCGTATCCGATCGTCTTCAACCCGGGTAAGACGAACCGTATTATTATGGGTTATTTGCTGGCGGGTATCCTCATTCCGTTCCAAACGACGCTTATTCCGCTATTCGAGCTGATGACGCAATTCAATCTTGTCGATAAGCTGTACGGCATCATGTTCATTTATATGGGCGGCTCGGTATTCGTCTTCTTCTTGATGATGGGCTATATGAAGACGGTCCCGAAGGAGCTGTCCGAGGCGGCGACAATCGACGGATGTACCGTTTGGGGGATCTTCTGGCGCATTATTTTCCCGCTGCTGAAGCCGATTACGGTTACAGCCATCATTTATCAGACGATGTGGGTGTGGAATGATTTTCTCGCGCCGATGCTGTTCCTTAACTCGTCCGATAACGCGACGCTTGTCCTGCAAGTATACAAAGCCAAAGGTGAATTCGCCGTCGATTGGCCGTTATTCATGACGTTGACGGTTATCGTGCTCATTCCGATTTTCATCTTCTTCATCCTGATGCAGAAGCAGATCGTAAAAGGAATTGTCGGCGGCGCTGTCAAAGGTTAATCGGCAGCACTAAGGTGGATTAAATAACGAAGGAGACGATAGCTGCATGAACGCACCTTTATTTCGAGATCCGATCTATGACGGGGCGGCCGATCCGGTCGTCATTTGGAACCGCGAAGCTCAGGAGTGGTGGATGATCTATACGAATCGCCGGGCAACGGCGGAAGGCACCAAGTTCGCTTGGGTCCACGGTACTGATCTAGGAGTGGCTTCCTCGAGCGACGGCGGCAACAGCTGGCTGTACCGGGGCACGCTGCAAGGGCTTGATATCGAATGGGGACGGAACACGTTCTGGGCTCCGGAGATCTACTGGCATGACGGCCTGTATCATATGTACGTTAGCTATATTCAAGGCGTGCCCGTAGACTGGCCGGATCATCGGCGCGACGTGATGCACTACACGAGCCTGAATTTGCTCGACTGGACGTTCTGTTCCAAGCTTGCGTTAAGCTCGTCCCGCGTCATCGATTCATGCATTCATGAGCTGCCTGGCGGCGGCTTCCGTATGTGGTACAAAGACGAAGACAACGAGTCGTTTACTTACGCGGCGGACAGCGAAGATCTGTACGAGTGGAAGGTTGTCGGTCCGGTCATTACGGGACGCGGTCACGAAGGGCCGAATGTGTTCTGGTTCAAAGGCTCTTATTGGATGATCGTCGATGAATGGAGAGGTCAAGGCGTATTCCGGTCGGATGATCTGGATACGTGGGAGCGTAACGGCCTCATTCTTGACCAGCCGGGAGCGCGCGAGGATGATGGAGGCATTGGCTTCCATGCGGATGTCGTCGTGCAGGGCGACAACGCCTATATTTTCTACTTTACGCATCCGGGCAGAAACGGAGCGCTTAATAATGAAGGTCAAGAGCGGCAATATGAGAGCAGGCGCTCCTCTGTGCAAGCGGCTAAGCTTGACGTTGTCGACGGCAAACTGATATGCAATCGCGACGAGCCGTTCGAGATGAATTTGCTGCCTGAAAATGATTAAAGAAAGGGGGCTGTCTTTGGGACAGCCCCCTTTGTTCGATTGTTGTCACATTAGACTGGAAATCATACATCCAAATCGGCCAGACCGATCAAGAAAGAATCTTTGATTGGAAAACATCCAACCTAATCGACCTATTTTACTCATTTTCGCTCTTGTAGGCTCATTTGCCTGTAGAAAATCCACTCAAACTGCATCAATGATGCGATTTTGTTCATTAGCCTGTATGAAATCCAATCAACGACAATTTTTGTGCGAGCTTATTAATCCGTTTTTTTCTTTTTCGTGGAGAAGTTGGAGACGGACTTGGCATCCTCGACGTTGTCGTTGACGAAGGCCATGTCCTGGTTCTTCGCTTTCATATGCGTCGTGCCTTTGTAATTGCCTTTGTGCGTTTGATTTTCCATGCTGTCATCTCCCTGTATAAGGCTGCGATAACTCGCTCCACGGTATTATTTCCTGCGAACATAAGCGCCATTCCAGCCTTTCGGACTTTCAAAGTGGAGGTTGCTGGGGTATAATGACGGAAGTTGTTTACTTTCGGGAAAATAGGGGTGTCATATACATGGCTTTGAAAGCAGGAATCGTCGGCTTGCCGAACGTCGGCAAATCGACCTTGTTTAATGCAATTACGCAGGCGGGCGCAGAATCCGCGAACTATCCATTCTGTACAATCGATCCGAACGTAGGTGTCGTTGAGGTGCCGGACGAGCGTCTGGATAAACTCGTTGAGCTCGTTACTCCTAAGAGCATCGTGCCAACGGCATTCGAATTCGTTGATATTGCCGGCCTCGTTGCGGGCGCAAGCAAGGGTGAAGGACTTGGCAACAAGTTCCTTGCGCATATCCGCGAGGTTGACGCGATCGTTCACGTCGTACGCTGCTTCCAAGACGACAACATTACGCATGTCGCGGGCAAAGTAGATCCGATCAGCGATATTCAGACGATTAACCTTGAGCTTGTGCTTGCCGATCTGGATTCGGTTGAGAAAAAAATCGATCGCTCCCGCAAAAACTTAAAGGGCGGCGACAAAAAGATTGCGTTAGAGGTTGAAGTGCTTGAGCGCGTGAAGGAAGCGTTGTATAACGATCTGCCTGCGCGCAGCCTTGATCTGAGCGAAGAAGAGAAGCTCGTCATTCGCGACCTTCATTTGCTGACGATGAAGCCGGTGCTGTATGCGGCGAACGTAAGCGAATCCGAAGCGGGCGATACGGACGGCAACGAATACGTACAGAAGGTTCGCGATTTCGCTGCACAAGAAAATGCCGAGGTTGTTCCAATTAGCGCAAAGGTGGAGTCCGAGATCGCCGAGCTTGAGGGCGAAGACAAGGACATGTTCCTTGAAGAGCTCGGAATGGCCGAATCCGGCTTGAACCGTCTTATTAAAGCGGCTTATAAGCTGCTTGGCTTGTACACGTACTTCACGGCAGGCGTGCAAGAGGTTCGCGCTTGGACGATCCGCAACGGAACGAAAGCGCCGCAAGCGGCAGGCGTTATTCATACCGACTTCGAGCGCGGCTTCATCCGTGCCGAGGTTGTATCGTTTACGGACCTGGCTGCGGCCGGCTCGATGGGCGTTGCCCGCGAGAGAGGCCAAGTTCGCCTTGAGGGTAAAGATTACGTCGTGCGCGACGGCGACGTTATGCACTTCCGTTTTAACGTGTAGGATGAATAGAAGGGTGTCTTGGCATGGCGCGCGCTCGCGTGAACTTGTCTAGACGCCCTTTTTTGCAAAGAGCGGCGACGTTTGGTGTAGCATGCGGGGCAGAATATGCATACGTAATGAACAGCGGGGTTACGCCGCTGGGAAATGATGAGCAAAATCATATACTTTCCTATGCGTCAAAAAAGCACCTGTCGATACGCGGCATCAGGTATGATATAATAAGGAATATCCTAATGGAATAAACAGAGGTGAATGATTGTGATAGACCGTTTACAAGCGCTCGCCGACCGGTATGAGAAGCTAAGCGAGCTGTTATGCGATCCGGATGTATCCAGCGATCCGAAGCGGCTTAGAGAGCTTTCGAAGGAGCAGTCGGACTTACAAGAGGCATACGATGCCTTTACGGAATATAAGCAAGTGTCTGAGCAGCTCGATGACGCCAAAGTCATGCAAGGCGAGAAGCTCGATGATGAAATGCGCGAAATGGTGAAGATGGAGATCGACGAACTTAGCGCGAGGAAGGAATCGCTGGACGAGAAAGTCCGCATTCTATTGCTTCCGAAGGACCCGAACGACGACAAAAACGTTATCGTGGAAATTCGCGGCGCGGCTGGCGGCGACGAAGCTGCATTATTCGCTTACGACCTGTACCGGATGTACACGAAGTATGCCGATGCGCAAGGCTGGCGCGTAGAGCTTATGGAGTTTAGCGAGAATGATGTGGGCGGATTTAAAGAGGTTATTTTCATGGTGCAGGGCAAAGGCGCGTACAGCAAGCTGAAGTACGAGAGCGGCGCTCACCGCGTACAACGTATTCCTGCAACGGAATCGGGCGGCCGCATTCATACGTCGACTTCGACGGTTGCGGTTATGCCGGAAGTTGAAGAAGTCGAGATCGAAATTCTCGATAAAGACATACGGGTCGATACGTTCTGCTCCAGCGGCGCAGGCGGACAGTCCGTTAATACGACGAAGTCGGCCGTTCGCGTATTGCACGTACCTACGGGCATTATGGCGACATGCCAAGACGGCAAATCGCAGAACGAGAACAAAGCGAAGGCGCTGCAAGTGCTTCGCGCTCGTATCTCCGATATTCGCCGCCAAGAAGAAGAGGCGAAATATGCGGGCGAGCGTAAGAGCAAGGTGGGTACAGGCGACCGCAGCGAGCGGATCCGTACGTACAACTATCCGCAAAGCCGCGTAACCGATCACCGTATCAACTTGACGCTGCACCGTTTGGACTCCGTCATGAACGGCGATATGGCTGATATTATTTCGTCGCTGACGATTGCCGAGCAAGCGGACCTGATGGAACGCGAATCGATGGGTTAAGATAACAATCAATGCGCTGGATTCCCGCTGCGATTGCTCTCCAGAAGAGCGAGCGCGGCGGAGGTCCGGCGTTTTTTGCTTGGATTGGTGGATATGGCTGAAATTATGATTAGGCGTGAAGAGTATGGAGGGTGCTGGGATGATGGGCGATGTTGTTGGTGGAAATGGGGCGGCGCTGAGGTTGACGCTGCGCGATGCGATGCTGCGCGCGACGAACGAGCTTTCGGCGCACGGGGTTGAAGAGGCGCGCGGCAATGCGGAGCTGCTGCTGCTGCATGTGCTCGGCATGGAGCGCTCGCAGCTGCTGCGCGACTATGGCGAGCCGTTCCCGGCGGATAAGGCGGAGGCATGGACGGAGCTGGTCCGCCGGAAAGCGCTGGGAGAGCCGATTCAGTATATGATCGGCGAGCAGTGGTTCTACGGCCGGCCGTTCGCGGTCACGCCGGCCGTGCTTATTCCGCGGCCGGAGACGGAGCTGCTCGTCGAGGCCGTACTTGAGGCGGCCGATAGGCTATGGCCGCCGGGAGTTGACGGGCCGACGGTCGTCGACGTCGGCACGGGCAGCGGCGCCATCGCCGTGACGCTAGCTTCGCAGCGTCACGGATGGCGCTTATGCGCGTCCGATCTATCGCCGGACGCGCTTGCAGTCGCCCGCACGAACGCGGCCCGCCATGAGGCGGACGGCCGCATTGCTTTCGTGCAGGGCGACCTTCTCGCGCCCTTCGTGCCGGGGCGCGACAATGCTGAGCACGCCGGGCTGCGCATCGACGTGCTCGTGTCCAATCCGCCTTACATACCGGCGGCGGACATGGAAGGGCTGCAGCGCGAGGTGCGCGACTATGAGCCGCACCTCGCGCTGGTCGGCGGCGTAGACGGGCTTGACCCGTATCGCCGCATGATCGAACAGCTGCCGCAGCTTGCCGTGCTGCCGCGCATCGTGGCCTTCGAGCTCGGCATCGGCCAGCCTCGCCTCGTCACAGACATGCTTGAGCGTATGTCCGCATGGGACGACATACGCATCATTACCGATTATGGCGGCATCGAGCGCCATGTCATCGCTGTACAATCGCAGCCGCGTAACTAGGCGGCTGCGAACAACGCCTGCAGGCGCGGATTCTCTCCGCGCCTAAACTCTCGCCCTACCTCAACTTAACGCGACACCCTCTCGCTATTCAATTGTCCGGCTTTGAATGGATTTCATCCAACCAAAAGAAGCCAACCAACCAATTCTCCCAGTTTGAATGGATTCTATCCAAGCTAACACGCATGAGAAGATGAATTTAGTTCGTTTAGGCGGTTTTGGCTGTATGTTTTCCACTCAAAAGTCGATTTCGATCCGATAAAGGCGATTTGATTGGAATAAATCCATTCAAAAGCAATCTACCCCTCTCTTCTTTCCTCCCGCAGAATAAATTCATAGATTGATAGGTTTACTTGCTAGGATTGCCGGACATACTGATCTCATAGACGTTCCGGAACGCAAGCAGTCGCACCGACGGGTGCGCGAGGGGAGCTTGTGTATGTCCAGCCATTATTCCAATCATTCTTATTCCAATGTTAAGCCTTATTCCTCCAAATCCAAATTTCGTTACCGCAATAGCTACGGTTTAGTTGTATTTGTACTTATTATGTTGATTATGAGCTGGGAAACCGGCCGCATGGATACAGCGATCGCAAGCGGAGAAATTCCGCAGGAAGCGATTCGCCTTCGCATTTTAGCAAATTCGGATAGTCCTGCCGACCAAGCGGTGAAGCGCGTTGTGCGCGACGAGATCGTCAAAGCGATGGGCACTTGGGTAAGCGGTCCGCAAACGATTGAGGAAGCCCGCCAAACGATTCTGGCTCATATGCCGGAGATCAAGGCGATTACGGCTGAAGTGCTTGCAAGCCGCGGCTTCACATACGGCTCGGATGCCGAGCTTGGCGTTGTTCCTTTCCCTACGAAAATGTACGGCAGCGAAATGTATCCTGCCGGCGATTACGAGGCGGTTCGCATTACACTTGGCGCAGGCAACGGTCAAAACTGGTGGTGCGTGCTTTTCCCTCCGTTATGTTTCGTAGATGGAGCATCCGGAGAAGCGGTTGCTGGAGCGTCAACGGTGGCTGCAGCGCAGGTAGAACCATCGGTCGACAAGCAAGCGCAGCCAGATGATCAATCCGAGCAACCGTCCGCGCCTGAAGCGAAGTTTTTCCTGTGGGAGATGCTTGAAAAACTGTTTAACTGGATCAAAGCTCTCTTCGTCTAACGAAACGTCTTGCTTGCAAGTGGCTGTGCTATAATGCTTTTATAGGCAACACATTCATGGATAAGCAAGGATTGAACGATACGATGAACAAAACAACGATATGGCAAGTCCAGGCCGAAGAGCCTGCATCTGCCTTGAGTCTTAAAGAAGCAGCCGCCGTGCTGCAGGGTGGAGGCTTAGTCGCCTTCCCGACCGAAACGGTCTATGGCTTAGGAGCCGATGCTCGAAATACAGCTGCGGTTCAAGGGATATTTACCGCCAAGGGACGGCCGTCCGATAATCCGCTGATCGTGCATATCGCTAGCATTGGCCAAGCGGATGAGTTAGTACAGCCATATCCGCCGCTTGCCGCACAGCTAATGAAGCGCTTCTGGCCAGGACCGCTTACGATCGTGCTGCCTGTTCGCGAAGGCAAGCTGTCGCCGCTTGTTACGGCCGGTCTTGCCACTGTGGGCATTCGCATGCCGGACCACCCAGCGGCGCTTGCTCTCATCGAGCGAGCCGCTTGCCCGGTCGCCGCGCCAAGCGCGAACCGATCAGGCCGACCAAGCCCGACGCTTGCGGCGCATGTGCTGGAGGACCTTGAAGGCAGGATCGACGGCATCGTCGATGGCGGAGCGACGGGTGTCGGTCTCGAATCGACCGTCATAGAGCTCGCTGACGATAGAACGATTCGTATTTTGCGCCCCGGCGGCATTACGCAGGAAGCGCTGAGAGCCGCATTCCCCCATGCGGTCATCGAAGGCGCCGACGCTGCAGAGTCGGAAGCCGCGCCAAGGTCGCCTGGCATGAAATATACGCATTACGCCCCGCAGGGTGAGCTAACACTCGTGCAAGGCGAGCCCGTTCAGGTGGCTGCCTACATCCGCGCCGAGGTCGATAAGGCCAAGAAACGCGGGGAGACTGCCGGTGTATTGGCTTTTGAAGAACGAATCGCCTTCTATGAAGGCGATCTTGTGCTGTCTTGCGGAAGCGAGAAGTTGCTTGAAGAAGCTGCTCATCGCTTGTACGCCGCGCTGCGTGAATTCGATGCTGCGAAGGTACAGCGCATCTGGGCCGAATGCGCCCCTGAGCACGGAATCGGTGAAGCGCTTATGAACCGTATGGCGAAAGCCGCAGGAAATCGAATTATTCGATTGCAATGATTGTAGTCTGTTTGTCCACTTGTTCGCATATGTTTGGTATAGAATGTGACGGACATGGAGGAGATAGGCTGTGGTCGAGGCTGATTTGCATGCAGGACAATTTGTGACGCTGCTTATCATGGCTGTAGCGTTAGGATTTGATGCTTTTTCGTTAGGGCTCGGTATCGGTTTGAGAGGCATACGGATCAAAGATATTTTGAAGCTTAGCTCGGTCATTGCCTTGTTTCATATCATCATGCCGCTTGGCGGCATCGTGATGGGGCAGTTCGTAAGCGGGCTCCTTGGCAGTGTGGCTACGACCGCGGCAGGTATTCTGTTACTGCTGCTTGGCGGACATATGATATACAGCTCATTGCGGGGCGATGCCGTAACGTCATTCGATCACCGCACCACTTGGGGCTTGCTCGTATTCGCGCTTAGCGTGAGCATCGATTCGTTTTCCGTGGGCATTACGCTTGGCATGTTTGCGGCGGATATATGGCTGACGGTATTGCTGTTCGGCCTTTTCGGCGGCTTAATGTCGATAATGGGGCTGATGCTTGGACGGAAAGTAAGCGCAGATCTAGGCGAGTATGGAGAAGCGCTCGGCGGTGCTATTTTATTCGTCTTCGGTATTTTGTTCATCTTCTGACAGGACATGCCTCTCCATGCTAACGAGGCTGGACGTAAACGGTCTTTTTCGGTACTATTTAGTTAAGTGAATGTGCTGTAAGTTTGTGCGAATTGCACAATGCGGCTGCACTTTGCGTTTTGTATGAAACGAATGGAATATTAGTTTTTATAAAATCTTTTAAAATTAGCTTTTGCCGCCAAAATCGGCGATAGTCGTTTCACCTTGACGCGACATGATAAGGAGGCAGCAGGCATGAAACGTATTTTATTCGTATGTACAGGCAATACATGTCGCTCCCCGATGGCGGAAGCGATGCTGAAACGAATGGCGCAAATGAGAGGGATTACGGTTGCCGTTCGTTCCGCAGGCGTATCGACGGTTGACGGACTTCCCGTTTCCAAACATGCGCTGGAGACGCTTCGCGAACGCGAGATCGATCATAAAGGATCTTCCAGAGCGATGACTTCGGAAGCGGTTGAATGGGCAGATCTTATATTGACGATGACCTCCGGACATAAGAGAGGACTGCTTCAATGGTTTCCGGAAGCGGTTGACAAGACTTACACGCTTAAGGAGTACACGAACATAGACGAGCGTGTCCTTGCCGATATCGAGGAGCTTGAAGGACTTTATACGGACATGCATATGAAGCAGGCTCTTGGCCAGCAGCTCACGTCCTTGGAACGAACGCGTCTGCTTGAGCTGGAACGGCGCATTCCCGACTTCGACATCGCCGATCCGTTCGGCGGCTCCTTTGCTTTATATGCTAGCTGCGCGCAGGAAATCGAGACGGCGCTTGTCCGTCTGCTTGATAAGATTTCCAAGCGATAATTCGATTCGCCTTAGGTGTTTGCAATTGATTTTTTGTCGTTTATCGGCTATGATGAAAAGACAAATTAGGTTTCCGATGTAACTGGCGACGGAAGTGGGCTAACCACGGTGGAGCATCGGATCATACGGCCGGTCGCCTGGGCAAAGAGCAACATGCTATCAAGCATGTCATGCTCTTTTTTTGTCTTCATAAGAATTGTCGTTAACAGTGTATCAGCCTATAGTCCTGATCAGCCGTTTACGCTTGACAAATGCAGGTATAATAAGACTGTAATTGAGTTCGAGGGAGGTCAAAAAAACCTATGAAAATTGCAATTGGAGCCGATCATGCCGGCTATGTGCTAAAGGATGTTGTCGTGCCCTTCATTGAATCGTTGGGTCATGAAATTGTCGATGTAGGCTGCGACTGCAGTCAATCGGTTGATTATCCGGACTACGCGCTTCCTGTATGTGATCTCGTTGCGAACGGAGAAGCCGATCGCGGCATTCTGATCTGCGGGACGGGCATTGGGATGTCGATTGCCGCTAATAAAGTGAAGGGCATTCGCTGTGCGCTTGTACATGATCTGTTCTCAGCTAAGGCGACTCGCGAGCATAACGATACGAACGTGCTTGCCATGGGAGAGAGAATCATCGGACCGGGCGTTGCTCAGGAAATCATTCGCATCTGGTTGGAAACGCCGTTCTCGCAAGGCGAACGCCACCAGGGCCGATTGAATAAATTAGCTCAAATCGAACAACAATTTGCGTCGAAATCCGTGTAATCGATATGACGGAAGCATATATGAATGATCGCGATCCGCTGGAATCGATTGCTTCGAATGTAGAAACGATCATAAGGGAGCTTGCTTCGGCTGGCGGATTGTCGGCTGGACAGCTGCTCGTTATAGGTGTTAGTACAAGCGAGGTGCTTGGACAGCGCATCGGGACGGCAGGCACGCTGGTTGCTGCCGAGCGAATATTCGCCGGTGTCGAGGCTGTTCGCAAGGAAATCGGATTTCATCCCGTTTATCAATGCTGCGAGCATCTGAATCGCGCGCTTGTCATCGAACAGCCGGTTGCTGAGCGGCTCGGTCTGGAGCTTGTATCGGCAGTTCCGATTCCGAAGGCGGGCGGTTCAATGGCCGCATTCGCTTATCGGACGCTCCCGGGAGCGTGTCTCGTAGAGACCGTGGCGGCACATGCGGGCATCGATATCGGCGATACGCTGATTGGGATGCACTTGAAGCGCGTTGCCGTACCGGTTCGACCTTCGATTAAGAGCATCGGCAGCGCCCATGTTACGATGGCGTTCACGAGACCGAAGCTGATCGGCGGCACTCGCGCTGTGTATGAGCTTGATGAAGCTGTGCCGAAGCCGGAACAGACAAGCGGCACATGCGACTAATTCAATAAGGATACAAGATTCAAACCTATATAATCTTTTTTTAAACCTAAGGAGGAACTAATGACATGGAAAATCTACGTAAGCAAGATCCGGAAGTATTAAAAGCAATGGGCCTTGAGCTGACTCGCCAACGCGACAACATCGAACTAATCGCTTCCGAGAACATCGTAAGCGAAGCTGTTCTTGAGGCAATGGGTTCGGTATTGACGAACAAATACGCGGAAGGTTACCCAAGCAAGCGTTACTACGGCGGCTGTGAGCATGTCGATATCGTCGAGGATCTTGCCCGCAACCGTGCGAAAGAATTGTTCGGTGCCGAGCACGCGAACGTTCAGCCGCACTCCGGCGCACAAGCGAATATGGCTGTATACCTTGCTGCTCTTAAGCCTGGCGATACGGTTCTTGGCATGAACCTGGCGCATGGCGGCCACTTGACGCACGGCAGCCCGGTTAACGCATCCGGCTTGCTCTACAACTTCGTAGCTTACGGCGTACAAGAAGACTCCTTCACGATTGATTATGAAGAAGTTCGCAAGCTTGCTTTCAAGCACCGTCCACGTTTGATCGTAGCGGGCGCGAGCGCATACCCTCGTATTATCGATTTCGAAAAATTGGGCAAAATCGCAAGCGACGTAGGCGCATTGTTCATGGTTGATATGGCACACATCGCAGGCCTTGTAGCTGCAGGTCTTCACCCGAGCCCGGTGCCGCATGCGCACTTCGTAACGACAACGACGCACAAGACGCTTCGCGGACCACGCGGCGGTATGATTCTTTGTCGCAAAGAGTGGGCTGCTGCTATCGATAAAGCGGTATTCCCAGGTTCCCAAGGCGGACCGCTTATGCATATTATCGCGGCAAAAGCAGTCGCTTTCGGCGAAGCGCTTCAGCCTTCCTTTAAGCAATATGCACAAAACGTCGTGAAGAACGCTAAAGTTCTTTCCGAAGAATTGTTGTCCCGCGGAATCAACATCGTATCCGGAGGAACGGATAACCACTTGATGTTGATCGACACGCGTAATCTTGGCGTTACAGGTAAAGTGGCTGAGCATGTATTGGATGAAGTTGGCATCACGGTTAACAAAAATGCTATTCCTTTCGATCCAACGAGCCCGTTCGTAACTAGCGGTATCCGTGTAGGTACGCCAGCGGCTACAGCTCGCGGAATGAATGAAGACGCAATGAAAGTTATTGCAGAAGTGATTGCCCTTGTATTGAAAAATACGGAGGATCAAGCTGTTCTTGAGAAAGCGCGCGGCATGGTTCGTGACCTGACAGCTAAATTCCCGCTTTACCCTGGAATGACTTACTAATACGCTATACAGTATCTATATACAATCGTTTGTATAAAAAACGATCAAAAGCCCGTGTATCGACGCGAAGTCGATGTCACGGGCTTTTTTTCATGCATGGTATGACCGAAAGCATGCATGTTTATTCAAGTATCCAAAAGCTATTTACAAACGATTTGTAAGCACCGATAAAAAATTTTTTAAAGTAAAATTTACCGCAAGTGTATTTTTTGAAATTTGTAGCATCCTATATGCGACAAGGGATTTGTCGAATTTCCAGCAAAATCGTTTCTGACAAAAAGCTGACGTGCCAATTTTTAGGTTGTTGACAATGTAATATTCGTTAGTATATATTTTCTACGTTAAAATCAGAGTAATAGTATATTATTTTCGTGAAAATTAATGAATTTATTATTCATTCAGATTCATAATTATGCAAAATGAATTTTTATGCACTTTGTATAATTATTAATCATTAATTTTTGCGTTTTTAATGTTACAATAAATTACTTCTGAGACAAAATCAGGGGAGGAAATGAAGTGAAAAAGAGATCAGTATTTTCGTATGTAACGCTTTTGTTGGTGCTTACGCTCATCGTGGCTGGCTGCGGCAACAAAAACAACAACCCTGCAAACCCGAACAACTCCGGCAACGGTGAATCCGAGGGCACTCAGGAAGCAAGAGCTTTCCGCATGAACCTCCATTCCGAACCGCCAAGTCTTGACCCGGCACTGATGGAAGACAACGTGTCCGGTACTGTAGCAACAGGTATTTACGAAGGTCTGACACGCAAGGACGAATCCGGCAACACAGTCGAAGGTATGGCTGAGTCGTGGGAAGTGTCTGAAGACGGCAAGACTTATACATTCAAAATTCGCTCTGATGCAAAATGGAGCAATGGCGATGCAGTAACCGCTAATGACTTCGAATTCTCTTGGAAACGCGCGCTTGATCCTGCTGTAGGATCGACATATGCGTACCAATTCTATTACATCGTAGGCGCTCAAGATTACAACGAAGGCAAGACGACGAATGCCGACGCTGTAGGCGTTAAAGCGCTGGACGCTCAAACATTGGAAGTTAAGCTTAACTCTTCAACTCCTTACTTCCTTGGTTTGACTTCGTTCTACACGTACAACCCTGTTCACCAATCCGCTAAGGACAACGCTGCTTGGGCAGCAGACGCTGCAACGATCATCGGCAACGGTCCTTTCAAAATTAGCGAATGGCAGCACAATACTTCCATGAAGCTCGTTCCGAACGAGAACTATTATGCGAAGGACGAAGTAAAGTTCACTAGCGTTGACTTTACGATGATTGCCGACTCCGCAACTGAGCTTGCAAACTACGAAACGGATCAGCTTGATTACACAGGCAAACCGACTGGCGAGATTCCAGCTGAGCAAATCCCCGTTCTTGCTGAATCGAAAAAAGACGAGTTCAACCAAATCGGTACGGCTAGCTCGTACTACTACATGTTCAACACAGAGAAAGCGCCATTCAGCAACGTGAAGGTACGTAAGGCACTGGCGATGGCGATCGATCGTCAACTGATTGTTGAAAACATTACACAAGCGGGCGAGCTTCCTGCATTCGGCTTCGTACCTCCGGGCATCGTCGGCGTGAACGGCAACTACCGCGACGAAGTGAAGGACGATTTCTTCAAGGAAGATATCGAAGAAGCTAAGAAATTGCTTGCTGAAGGTTTGTCGGAGCTTGGCCTTACTTCTTTCCCGGAAGTGAAGCTGACTTACAACACGAACGACACGCACAAAGCAATTGCTGATGCGATTGTTGATATGTGGAAGAAAGAGCTCGGCATTACAACGATTACAACTGCAGCTGAAGAATGGGCTGTATTCCTTGAGAACCGTACGGCTATGAACTATGATATCCAACGCGCTGGATGGGGAGCGGACTACAACGATCCAATGACGTACATGGACATGTTCGTAACGAAAGGCGGACAAAACAACACTGGTTTTGCTTCTCCTGAATACGACGCTCTGATCAAAAAAGCATATGCAAGCAGCGACCAACAAGAACGCATTGATGCAATGAAAGAAGCAGAACAAATCTTGATGGAGCAATTGCCTATCTTGCCGCTCTACTACTACAGCAGCGTATACCTGCTGAAACCAGGATTCGAAAATATATACCTGGACTACAAAGGCGACATTGAGTACACTCGCGGCTACTACGTAGCAAAATAGTGTGAGTCCAACGCTTGAAGTCGGGGATATATGCGAGCAGCATATATCCCTTTCTTTTGAAATAGGAGAGAGTCAAAGCTTCACTTATTTCGTTAATGCGAGACGCAGGCCGTCTTGTTTGATTCAAAGGGAGGTGTCCGTTGCATTGTTAAAATACGTATCCAAAAAGTTTCTGTCGATGATTGTGTCGCTGTTCGTTCTCGCGTCGGCAACCTTCTTTTTGATGAAGCTCATTCCAGGCGATCCGTTCCTGCGTGAGAAAGCGATTCCCGAGAAGATCAAAGAACATTTGTTTGCCATGTACGGTTTAGATCAACCGGTATGGAAGCAATACCTGATGTATTTGAACAACTTGCTTCATGGAGACTTAGGTATGTCGATGAAGCAGCAGTATATGTCCGTTACACGCATTATTAACGATAGCTTTAAGTATTCCGCGCAAATCGGCGTGCTGGCAATTATTGTTTCTGTTGCCGCAGGTTTGATTCTAGGCATTATTGCCGCGCTAAACCATCGAAAATTATTGGATAGCCTTACGATTGTCGTTGCCGTGCTTGGGGTTTCGATTCCGAACTTCCTTGCGGCGTCGGCGTTGCAATACGTTTTTGGCCTGAAGCTCCGCTGGCTTGACGTATCCGGTCTGAATGACTGGAGCGACTACATTATGCCGGTGCTTGCACTGTCGTTCTTACCCGCTGCATTCATTGCGCGCCTGACTCGCTCGACAATGCTTGAGGTTCTATCCGCTGACTATATTAAGACGGCTCGCTCCAAAGGGCTTAGCGGACGTATCATTCTCGTTCGTCACGCCCTTCGCAATGCGATCCTGCCTGTCGTGACCTACATCGGTCCGATGACGGCGAATATTATTACAGGCTCTGTCGTTGTTGAACAAATATTCGGCATCGGCGGCATTGGCAAGTTTTTCGTTCAAAGTATCACGAACCGCGACTATACGCTTATTATGGGCCTTACGTTGTTCTACGGCATTATTCTGATGGCTGCGCGGTTCTTAACTGACGTTGCATACGGCTTCGTTGATCCGAGAATTAAGTTAAGCAAAGGGAAGGGGGGCTAAATCATGGCAACGGATAAAATGTTGACCCCTGATGACTTTGTCAAGCTGACTAAGGAAGAGAAGAAAACGGAGACGGTCGTTCGCGAAAGCATTTCAGCTTGGAAGGATGCATGGCTCAGACTGAAAGCGAACAAGATGGCGATGATATGCCTTGCGCTACTCATTGCTATTGTGATTATGGCGATTGCAGGGCCTTGGATTTCCAAGCTTGCAGGTCATGACTTCTCGACTAACCATTTGACGGAAAAGAACACTGCTCCGAACGGAACCTATTGGTTCGGCACCGATAATCTAGGTCGTGACATGTTCGCCCGTACGTGGATGGGAACGGGAATTTCGTTGCAGGTCGGCTTGTATGCGGCACTTGCCGATCTTGTCGTCGGTGTCATTATGGGCGGTATTATGGGTTATTTCGGCGGCCGTGTCGATGAAATTCTTAACCGCTTTTGCGAGATTATATATTCCATACCGAGCATGCTAATTATTATTTTGCTCATCGTTATTATGGAGCCTAGTATGTTCACGATTGTACTTGCGCTCAGTATAACCGGTTGGGTGAATATGGCTTGGCTTGTCCGGGGTCAGATCATGCAGCTCAAAAACCAGGAGTACGTCATGGCTGCGCAAGCGCTTGGCGCAAGCACGCCGCGTATTCTGTTCCGCCATCTCATCCCTAACGCAATGGGACCGATTATCGTAACGCTGACATTGACCGTACCGAGCGCGATCTTCGCGGAGGCGTTCCTCAGCTTCCTGGGCCTCGGCGTTCAATCGCCGGCAGCATCGCTAGGTACAATGATTAACGATGCGATTAAGGCATGGACGCTATATCCGTGGAGAATGTGGTTCCCGGCTGTAATTATTAGTTTGATGATGCTTTGTTTCAATATTTTCGGTGATGGTCTGCGGGATGCGCTTGATCCGAAGATGAAGAAGTAGGAGGTGGACCATGATGGAAAGATTGCTTGAAGTCAAAGACCTTCGCGTTGATTTTAAAGTTCGCGGCGGCATCGTGCAAGCGGTGCGCGGCGTCAACTTTCATGTGAATAAAGGCGAGGCGGTAGCGATCGTAGGCGAGTCCGGCTGCGGCAAGAGCGTCACGGCGCAATCTCTTATGCGGCTCGTTCCGTCCCCGCCGGCGAAGACGACAGGCTCGATTCAATTCGCAGGCAAAGATATATTGAAGCTGACCGACCGGCAGATGGAGGACGTGCGCGGCAAGGAAATGGGCATGATCTTCCAAGACCCGATGACCTCGCTGAACCCTACGCTGACGATCGGCCGTCAGATAACGGAAGGACTTGTGAAGCATCAAGGCTTAAGCGGCGAGAAAGCTCGCGCTAAAGCCATTGAGATGCTGGAGCTCGTAGGCATTCCGAATCCGGCTTCGCGCGTGAAACAATATCCGCATCAATTCTCCGGCGGCATGCGCCAACGGGCGATGATTGCGATCGCGCTTGCGAGCAATCCGTCGCTGCTTATAGCGGATGAGCCGACAACGGCGCTTGACGTTACGATTCAAGCGCAAATTATGCAAGTGATGAAAGATTTGCAGCAAAAGCTTGGCACTTCTATTATTCTTATTACGCATGACCTTGGCGTTGTAGCCGATGTGTGCGATCGCGTTATTGTCATGTATGCAGGCAAAGTCGTGGAAACGGGAACGAAGTGGGAAATATTCAAAAATCCGAAGCATCCGTATACGAAGGGGCTGCTGCGCTCTGTGCCGCGTCTCGATCAGAAGAAGGACGAGCCGCTCGTTCCGATTTACGGCATGCCGCCGGATTTGATCAAGCCGCCTGTAGGCTGCAGCTTCTGTGCGCGCTGCGACGAAGCGATGCGCGTCTGCGTCGATAACGATCCTGAATTGCTTCAAGTAGGCGACAGCGAGTCGCATGCTTCGGCATGCTGGATGGCGCATCCTTATGCGCAACCAGCAAAACGGGAGGTGTCGGTATGAGCCAGTCGTTGATTGAAGTGAAAAACTTGCGTAAGTTTTTCAATCTCGGAGGCGGTACGACGCTACAAGCGGTTAACGATATTAGCTTGTCTATTCAGAAGGGCGAGACCGTCGGCGTCGTTGGGGAGTCGGGCTGCGGCAAGTCAACCGCCGGCCGTACGATTATGCGTCTCTATGAGCCGACGAGCGGTTCGGTTGCCTTCGAAGGCAAAGATATTTATGGTCTGAAAGGCTCGAAGCTGAAGGCGCTTCGCCGCGATATGCAAATGATTTTCCAAGATCCGTATGCATCGCTTAACCCTCGTATGACGGTTATGGACATTATCGGGGAGCCGCTCGATATTCATAACCTGGCCAGCGGGGGCAAGGAACGTCGGAAAAAAGTCGAGAATTTGCTCGATTTGGTCGGTCTTAATCCGAGCCATGCGACGCGTTATCCGCATGAGTTCTCCGGCGGTCAACGCCAGCGTATCGGCATTGCTAGGGCGCTTGCGGTCGATCCGAAGTTCATCATTGCCGATGAGCCGATCTCGGCGCTTGACGTATCCATTCAAGCTCAAGTCGTTAACTTGATGCAGGATTTGCAGCGCAAGATGGGTCTGACTTATCTGTTTATCGCGCATGACCTGTCGATGGTTAAGCATATAAGCAACCGCGTTGCCGTTATGTACTTGGGCAAAATTGTAGAGCTTGCTTCCAGTGATGACTTGTATGCGACGCCTGCGCATCCGTATACGCGAGCGCTTATGTCGGCGATCCCGATTGCCGATCCCGAGGTTGAAGCAACACGGGATAGGATTGTGCTTACCGGCGATTTGCCGAGCCCGATCAACCCGCCTAAGGGCTGCCAGTTCCATACGCGCTGCCCAATTGCGACCGATCGCTGCAAGGTGGATGAGCCTGCACTTGTCGAAACAAGAAAAGGACATTTCGCCGCGTGTCACTACGCATAATGAATGAAGAGTAGCCGTATGGCTGGCCGATTACCGGCTGCCGTACGGCTCTTTTTGGTAAGTGTGAGGTTAAGCAACTTAGAGCCTAATGTCCCTTCCTGTGTTAGAATATGGGTAATACAGTTGGATGGAGAGGACGGAATCAATGAATCAATTTGTACCCGGAATGTTCGTTTTTCTAGTCGTCATTATTGTTGTCGTAATCGTTGTTATCAACATAGCGAAGTCTAGTCGGCAGTCATACTCTGGCAGAGGCCCCGGAAGTATGAAACGATATTATGCTTCATGGCCGGCAGAGGAGCCGCCTCAGGCGCTTGGCGTGCCGTACGGTCATCCAGCCCGATCCGCTGCAGAGAGGCTTGAATCGGCGATCGGTCTTGATTTCGAAGCTCGCATCAAGGATCGTGTGCTGAAGGAGCAGCCTCGTCTGACCGATAACGAATGGAAATGGACATGGTTTGAGCTGAAGCGTTACTTTCTGATGTGCGCGACGATGAGAAGCGTGCCGATGTACAGCCGTTCGGCGGATGCGATCTGGCATGAGATGTTAATGTTCACGCGGGAATACGAGCAATTCTGCGCTAAATTCAGTGGCGACCTTATTCATCATGCTCCGCATGCGGCGGGTGTACAGCCCGAGCCGGGCGAGCGGGCTTGGTTCGACTGGGTGTACGGCGAGCTGTTCGAGCGCACGCCGGCGAGCGGAAGGGTGTGGGGGACGTTCTATCGCACGCCGCTGCCGCAGTCGAAGCTCGATGAGGTTGAAGGATGGGGCGAGGATCGTTTGAAGCAAGAATGGTTCAACGGCAAAACTCCGCTCAAACACGCCGATATTGGCGGTATAATCGATCATTTGATTGGCCGGTTGAAGGAGCAGCTTGGTGCCGCTAGGCGCAATCAAGCCCGGAACAGACATAGCCGCTCGTTCACGAACGGCGCGCATAATCCTTCCCTGGATGGGATCACCTTCCTATCCGGTATGCTCATCTTCAACTCGCTTCATCACTCCAATGATTTCGCAAGGCAGATGGACAATTTGCAGACGGATGAAGAGCGCAAATCGAATTCGAGCGGCGATTCAACATACGCATGCAGCGGCTCATCGCATGACGGCAGGCATGACGGAGGCCATGACGGTCATTCGGGCGGCGGTCATGGCGGTGATTCCTCCTGCGGCAGCGGCGGAGGAGATGGTGGCGGCGGCGGCTCTTCCTGCGGAGGCGGGGGCGGCTGCGGCGGCGGAAGCTAGTGGTAAGTGTGTAAGATGCGTAGAAATGAAGCAACCCGTGTCCTCTGAAGATGGATACGGGTTGTTTCATGTGCTGCAGCACCTACCATAAGAGCATATGTGCTCTTACAGCGAGCTGTATGGTGAGTGTTAGTGTCTGTAAGGACATATGCGCTCTTACGGAGTGAACGAGGTAGCTGGAACGTGCGCACGTGTACCTGTAAGAGCACATGTGCTCATACAGCGAGCGGTATGGCGAGTGTTAGATGCTTTTACGTGCGGTTGAGGAGGCTCGGTAATCTCGCTGGTTCGCGTTTCGGCATTTATCGACAAGCCCCAGCATTAGCCGCGCAGGCTTGGACATACTGAAATAGTAAAAAACTCAAGATGCATCACGGGGTTTACAATGCTATAATAGTTGGGATTGTGTCAAGCCTACAACTATATACAGGAGGAATTACGCTCCATGAGCAAACTAATCATTTGCGACCATCCTTTAATTCAGCATAAGCTGACTTTTATTCGGAATAAAGAAACGAATACGAAAGATTTTCGGGAATTGGTTGACGAAGTAGCCACATTGATGGCTTATGAAATTACGAGAGACATTCCGCTGGACACGATTAAAGTGGAAACGCCTGTCGCTGTGACAGACGCCAAAGTCGTATCGGGCCGCATGCTGGGACTGGTGCCGATTCTACGGGCCGGACTAGGCATGGTCGACGGCATACTGAAGCTTATTCCATCCGCTAAGGTCGGACATATCGGGCTTGCTCGCGATCATGAGACGCTGCAGCCGAAGGAATATTACATTAACTTGCCGACGGATGCCCCTAATCGTTTGCTGATCGTGATCGATCCGATGCTGGCAACGGGCGGTTCGGCAATTGCCGCTATCTCCTCGCTTAAGAACCACAATTGCGACCAGATCAAATTGATGTGTCTGATTGCTGCACCTGAAGGCGTGAAGGCCGTTCAGGAAGCGCACCCGGACGTAGATATTTATATCGCTGCATTGGACGAGCGCCTGAATGAGAAGGGCTATATCGTACCAGGTCTTGGTGACGCTGGAGACCGCATGTTCGGGACTAATTAGAGCCTCAGAAGGCAACTATTAATAGGAGTGGAATCTTTTGTCCAAACTGAAGGTAATGACCATTTTCGGTACGCGCCCGGAAGCAGTCAAGATGGCACCGCTTGTTCTTGAACTGCAGAAGCATGACGATCAGATCGAATCGATCGTATGCGTGACGGCACAGCATCGTCAGATGCTGGATCAGGTGCTCGACTTCTTCGAGATTGAGCCGAATTATGATTTGAATGTAATGAAGGATCGCCAGACGCTGACAGAAACGACCGTGCGGGTGCTTGAAGGCCTCGATCCGGTGCTGCAGCAAGCGAGGCCAGACATCGTGCTCGTGCACGGAGATACCCAAACGACGTTTCTAGCCAGCTACGCGGCGTTCCTTAAACAAATTAAGGTAGGTCATGTCGAGGCGGGATTGCGGACGTGGAATAAGTTGTCCCCGTATCCGGAAGAGATGAACCGGCAGCTTGCAGGCGTTCTCTCGGATGTGCATTTCGCTCCGACGGAGTGGTCGGCAAACAATTTGCGCAAGGAGAACAAGTCCGAGGAATCGATCTATGTGACTGGCAATACGGCAACTGACGTATTCCAATATACGGTGGATGAATCGTTCATGCATCCTGTGCTGGATTGGGCGAAGGGCAAACGGATGATTCTGATGACGGCGCATCGCCGCGAATCGCTAGGCGAGCCGCACCGAAACATCTTCCGCGCGGTGAAGCGTATTGCGGACGAGCATGAAGACGTAGTTGTCGTGTATGCAGTCCATCTGAATCCGGCGGTAAGAGAGCCGGCGAACGAGATTCTCGGCAATCACCCGCGTATCCAACTGATCGAACCGCTAGATGTGTTCCAGTTCCATAATTTCTACCCGCATACGTACATGATTATGACCGATTCAGGCGGTATGCAGGAAGAGGCGCCGTCATTCGGCGTGCCAACCCTTGTCCTTCGCGATACAACGGAGCGCCCGGAAGGAATTGAGGCTGGAACGCTTGAACTCGTGGGCACGGATGAAGAAGCGGTATACAGCAGAGCGAAGGCGCTGCTGAACGATTCGGAACTGTACGGAAGAATGAGCAGAGCGGCCAATCCGTATGGCGACGGCAAAGCGTCAGAGCGCATCGTAGAGGCGATCTTGCATCATTTTGGCAGAAGAAAGTCACGCCCTGAATCGTTCACACAACGTTCATAGTTTACATGCGTGCAGCCTACTGTAAGGTTAATGTACAGCATACAGTAGTACTGTACGGTTTTGATCGCTCGGAACGCTAGTAGAATCAAGGATTTTGTACATCTTGTTCACTAAATGTTTGCAGTTATATCAATTGACAAAACCAGCGCCGCTTCGATAAAATATATGAGGATTGACAGGGGTACATGCCATGAATAGAAATAACAAAAGGGACAATCCGCTGCTGGCTGCCGGTCTTGTAGGCGCTCTCGGAATCAATGTCGCAGTTTGTATTTTCTTGGGGTACTGGATCGGCTCTTTGGGCGCGGACCGCTTTGGCGGCGAGATGGCTTGGAAGATGTCAGGTCTGCTTGTTGGTCTGGCTGTCGGCATTCTTTCAGCCATTCTGATTGTAAAGAGGGTTCTGGAGGATTCCGATGGATAACATTATGAAGACGGCAGTTCGGGTGCTCCTGTATCTGCTGGCAGCTTGTCTGCTGGTATGGGCTCTCGCTCCGGAATGGCGTATTGTCACACTCGGCCTTCTTCTAGGATTGGCGGCAAGTTCCATGAATGCGTTTTTATTGAGACGCCGCGTGGAGATGGTTACACAAGGTGCAGCGGGAATCGGGCCGCGCAAGATGGGTCTCGGACTCGGAAGCCGGATCGCGACCGTGCTTTTGGTAGCCATGATCGCCTATCGTTTCCCGGAGAAGTTCAGCATGCCGGCCGCGTTAATCGGCTGTATGGTTATGCCGTTTATTCTTTTGGCAGCAGCTTATATTCATAACAAACGACAGTCTTAGCGGAAAGGGGTGAAAATTTTACATGCATGAATTTCCCATAGTGCATCTTGGGCCGCTCAACATTGATCTCTCGACCGTTATCGCATTATTCGTATCCGTTGTCATTACGATGATTGTGGCAAGATTGGCAGTTCGCAATCTGTCGGTGACTAATCCAGGCAAAATGCAAAACTTCCTGGAGTGGGTCGTTGAATTCGTACACGGAGTCATTGCCAGTGCAATGCCGCTCAATCGGGTTAAGCCTTTCCTATCGCTAGGATTGACGCTTATTATGTTCATTTTCATCTCCAACTTGCTCGGTTTGCCATTCGGTGTTACTTTCGAGGCACATCACGTCAATAACGCGCTTGGCATCACGCAAGAATTGTTGGACGAGCATCACGGCGAAGCGCACGTTTCCTTCTGGAAATCGCCTACCGCTGACATTAACGTCACGGCTGGTCTTGCGATTATCGTATTCGTGATTGTCCACTACCTTGGCCTTAAGCAGAACAGAAAGCACTATCTGAAGCATTACTTCCATCCGTTCCCGATTTTCTTGCCGGTCAACCTAATCGAGACCATCGCAAAGCCGGTAACGCTGGCGCTTCGGTTGTACGCTAACATTTATGCGGGCGAGGTTCTTATCTCTACGATCCTGATGCTTAACTGGTTCGGTATCCCGTTCCTGATCGCATGGCAAGGCTTCAGTTTATTCGTAGGCGGTATTCAGGCTTTCCTGTTCACGATTCTGACGATGGTATATATTTCGCAAGCTGCCATCCATGACGAAGCCGATGAACATCATTAAATAACGCTTTAGACTCGGACAAGCTCATGAAGCTCCGGGTTGGTTATACAACTAAAAACAACATATCTCGAGGAGGATTTTAAAAATGGAAATCTTGGCAGCAGCATTGGCAGTAGGTTTGGGCGCAGTTGGCGCAGGCGTAGGTAACGGTATGATCGTCAGCAAAACAGTTGAAGGTATCGCTCGTCAACCGGAACTTCAATCCAAGCTTCAAACAACAATGTTTATCGGTGTAGGTATCGTCGAAGTTGTGCCTATCATCGGCGTAGTTATCGGTTTCTTGGCGTTCTTCAGCGCTTAATTGAAAACAGTCATGATTGGCGGGGAAGGCCTAGCCCTCTTCGCCTTCGTTATGCAATACGCTTTAATCAAACAGCGGACGGCCACAGCCGTTTACGCTTGGACACTACTGCAGTAAGAAAGGAGTGGCTTCAATGAGTTTGAGTTGGGAATCGATGTTAATAGCGATTATTTCGTTCGGCATTTTGTACTGGTTTCTGAACAAGTACGCGTTCGGTCCATTGTTCGGTGTAATGGAGAAGCGCAGACAGTTGGTGCTCGAACAGATGAATACAGCGGATTCCAGCCGTAAAGCTGCTGAACAGCAAATGGAAGAGCAGAAGGCAGCGCTGCAACAAGCGCGCAAGGAAGCCTACGAAATTATCGAGCAAGCTAGAACGACAAGCTCGAAGCAAGCGGACGATATCGTGCAAACGGCGAAATCCGAAGCTTCCCGCCTGAAAGACGACGCTCTCAAGGATATCGAAAGCGAGAAAAACAAAGCGATTGCAGCTCTTCGTTCCGAAGTTGGCGGCATCTCCGTTAAGATCGCATCGAAAATTATCGAGAAGCAAGTGGATGAGAAGGCACAGGAGCAGTTGGTTGATCAATACCTGAAAGAAGTTGGAAGCAAATGAGCCGCGATACGGTCGTAGCGAAGCGCTACGCTAAAGCGTTGTTCGAAGTTGCCGCTTCGCAGCAAATCGTTGCTGAAGTGGAAGCTGAACTAAAGCTGATTGCCACTGCTGTGGAACAGGACGCGGACGTTCAAAAATTTCTTTCTTTGCCTAACATTGACCCAAGCAAAAAAGTTGCGGCAGTTAAAGCGGCCTTCGGCGACAGCATCTCCGCGCTCGTTCTAAATACAATCGAAATTCTTATTTCGCGCAGACGGCAAGATATTCTTGTCGACGTGTACGCAGCGTATACGAAAATCGCGGGAGAAGCGCTTGGTCAAGCGCATGCGACGGTCTATTCCGCGCAATCGCTTAGCGGCGAAGAGCTTGCTACTGTAGCAGCTCAATTCGGGCAACTGACCGGCAAAAAAATTATTGCGCAGCAAATCGTGGATCCATCCCTGCTCGGCGGCGTACAAGTGCGCATCGGCGACCGTCTGTATGACGGAAGCTTGTCCGGCAAGCTGGATCGTTTACAAAAATCGTTTAAAATCTAATGCATGGTAGATAGGGGTGAACGAATTGAGTATTAGACCTGATGAAATCAGCACGCTGATTAAACAACAGATCGAAAACTATAAATCCGAAATTCAAGTTGTTGACGTCGGCACCGTAATCAATGTCGGTGACGGTATTGCCCGCGTACACGGCTTGGAAAACGCGATGCAGGGGGAACTGCTCGAATTCGCTAACGGTGTTGTAGGCATGGCCTTGAACTTGGAAGAAAGCAATGTCGGTGTCGTAATCCTCGGACCATACACGGACATCCGCGAAGGCGACCAAGTGAAACGTACGGGCCGTATTATGGAAGTACCAGTCGGCGAAGAGCTTCTTGGCCGCGTTGTTAACCCGCTTGGTCAGCCGCTTGACGGCAAAGGACCAATCAACACGACTCAATTCCGTGCAATCGAATCGCCTGCACCAGGCGTTATCGACCGTAAATCGGTTCATGAGCCTATGCAAACAGGCATCAAAGCGATCGACGCAATGGTACCGGTTGGCCGCGGCCAACGTGAGCTTATCATCGGCGACCGTCAAACAGGTAAAACAGCGATCGCGATCGATGCGATCATCAACCAAAAAGGCAACGGCGTGAAATGTATCTACGTTGCGGTTGGTCAAAAACAATCCACTGTTGCTAACGTAGTAGAAACGCTTCGCCGCCATGGCGCGCTTGACTACACGATCGTTGTAACGGCTGGCGCTTCCGAACCAGCTCCATTGCTATTCCTGGCTCCATATGCAGGCTGCTCGATGGGTGAATACTTCATGTACAAAGGCGAGCACGTTCTCGTTATCTACGATGACTTGTCGAAACAAGCGGCAGCATACCGTGAGCTTTCGCTCTTGCTCCGCCGTCCACCGGGTCGGGAAGCTTACCCTGGTGACGTATTCTACCTGCACTCCCGTTTGTTGGAGCGCGCTGCGAAGCTTAGCGACGCAAGAGGCGGCGGTTCTTTGACTGCATTGCCATTCATCGAGACGCAAGCATCCGACGTATCGGCTTACATTCCTACGAACGTAATCTCGATCACGGACGGTCAAATCTTCCTTGAAGCCGATCTGTTCTACTCGGGTCAACGTCCAGCGGTTAACGTTGGTATCTCCGTATCCCGTGTCGGCGGTTCCGCTCAAATTAAAGCGATGAAGAAGGTAGCCGGTACGCTCCGTCTTGACCTTGCGGCATACCGCGAGCTTCAAGCGTTCTCGCAATTCGGCTCCGACCTCGACAAATCGACGCTTGCCCGCCTTAACCGCGGTGCGCGCACGATGGAAATTCTTAAACAAGACGTTAACATGCCGATGCCGGTTGAGAAGCAAGTTATCTCGATCTACTCCGCTGTTAGAGGTCACTTGGATGAAATTCCAGTTGGCGACATTCTTCGCTTCGAGAAAGAGTTCCATGCGTACCTGGATTCGAACAGCCCGGAAATCGGCCAATCGATCCGCGATACGAAGGACCTCGCTGGCGACAACGAGAAAGCTCTCGTTGACGCAATCAACAAATTCAAGAAAAGCTTTGCCGTAACGGCTTAGAAATATATCGTCTGCGCCCGTCCTACTTCAGTCCGGGCGCAGCTTCCTTACTCCTCCAACACCAGGCTTTGAGCATGCTGCGTAAGCTGTATGCGCAAGGCAACAAAGGCGGGTGAAACAAATGGCAAAAGGTATGCGCGATATTAAACGCGAGATTAAGAGCAAACAAAATACGAAGCAGATCACGAAAGCGATGGAGATGGTTGCGGCTTCCAAGCTGAGAAAAGCACAGGAAGCAGCGACAGCGTCCCGTCCTTACGCGGATAAGCTGAAGGAAGTTGTGGCTAGCATCGCAGCCGGCACGAAGGATGTGAAGCATCCGATGCTGGAAACGCGTCCGATTAAGAAAACGGGTTACCTCGTTATTACTTCGGACCGCGGTCTTGCAGGCGGCTACAACTCCAACATTCTTCGTAAAGTAACGCAAACGATTCGCGAAAATCATAAATCCACCGACGAATATGTATTGTTCGTTATCGGACGCAAAGGCCGGGACTTCTTCCGCCGCCGCAATATGCCGATCGTGGAAGAGGTTATCGGTTTGCCCGATGCCCCTACTTTCGCAGACATCAAGTCGGTTGCGTACTCCGCAGTGAAGAACTTCGCTGAAGGTACGTACGACGAGCTTCACCTGTACTACAATGAATTCGTCAATGCGATTACTCAAATTCCGACAGCAGTACGCTTGCTGCCGCTGGAAGACGTGAGCGGCAAAGGTTCTGTTGCATCGTATGAATACGAGCCATCGGCTGAAGGCGTGCTTGAAGTACTGTTGCCTAAATACGCGGAAACGCTGATTTACAGCGCGGTATTGGACGGCAAAGCGAGTGAGTTCGGCGCTCGTATGACGGCAATGGGCAGCGCGACGAAAAACGCGAACAAAATGATTAACCAATTGACTCTTACGTACAACCGTGCGCGTCAAGCGGCGATCACGCAAGAAATTTCGGAGATCGTTGCCGGAGCGAACGCTCAATCGTAACTATAGATTTGCACTGTTGCCGCGGGACGCTTGCGTAAGCGCCAGCCCGGGTGCAGTAACAAGAAGGAACCAGGAGGGAAAACCATGAAAAAAGGACATGTTGTATCCGTCATGGGTCCGGTCGTAGACTTAGAGTTCGAACGCGGCAGTCTGCCGGAAATTTTGAACGCTGTCAAAATCGAGCAAAAGGGCGAAGCAGGCGGTATCGATATTAATCTGACGCTTGAAGTAGCTGTTCACCTCGGTGACAATAAGGTACGTGCCGTAGCTATGAGTACGACTGACGGTCTAGTACGCGGTATGGTTGCTGTTGATACAGGCGCAGCAATCACGATCCCGGTTGGAGCGGCAACGCTTGGCCGTGTATTCAACGTACTTGGCCAACCAATTGACGAAGCTGGCGATGTAACATCGGCAATCAACTTGCCAATTCACCGTCCGGCACCTGCTTTCGACGAATTGTCCACGCAAGCGGAAATTCTTGAAACAGGCATTAAAGTAATCGACCTTCTCGCACCATACGCAAAAGGCGGTAAAATCGGCCTCTTCGGCGGCGCGGGCGTAGGTAAAACGGTTACGATCCAAGAATTGATCAACAACATCGCGCAAGAGCATGGCGGTATCTCTGTATTCGCAGGTGTAGGTGAACGTACTCGTGAGGGTAACGACTTGTACCATGAGATGAAGGATTCCGGCGTACTTAGCAAAACAGCGATGGTATTCGGTCAAATGAACGAGCCTCCTGGCGCACGTCAACGTGTAGCTTTGACTGGTTTGACAATGGCTGAGTATTTCCGTGATGAAGAAGGTAAAGACGTTCTTCTGTTCGTCGACAACATCTTCCGTTTCACGCAAGCAGGCTCCGAGGTTTCGGCCCTTCTAGGCCGTATGCCTTCCGCGGTAGGTTACCAGCCAACGCTGGCAACTGAAATGGGTCAATTGCAAGAGCGTATCACGTCGACGAAAAAAGGTTCGGTTACTTCGATCCAAGCGATCTACGTACCTGCCGATGACTACACGGATCCGGCTCCTGCAACGACGTTTGCCCACTTGGACGCTACGACGAACTTGGAGCGTAAAATCTCCGAGATGGGTATCTTCCCGGCGGTTGATCCGCTCGCGTCGTCTTCCCGTATCCTTAGCCCTGGCGTATTGGGCGAAGAGCATTACAACGTAGCTCAAGGCGTTAAGAAAATTCTTCAACGCTACAAAGAGCTTCAAGATATTATCGCAATCCTCGGTATGGACGAGCTGAGCGAAGAGGACAAATTAACCGTTGCTCGCGCACGTAGAATTCAACTCTTCCTGTCCCAACCGTTCCACGTTGCAGAGCCGTTCACGGGCACGCCTGGTAAATACGTTCCTGTTAAAGAATCCGTTCGCAGCTTCAAAGAAATTCTCGAAGGCAAACATGATGACCTTCCGGAAGAAGCCTTCCGTTACGTAGGTGTAATCGAAGAGGCCGTCGAGAAAGCCAAAACGCTGCAATAGTAGCGAAGGGCGGGAGGAATCCACATGAGTACCTTTTTGGTCGAAATAGTAACTCCGGAGCGTAAAGTATACGCGGAGACTGCGAATATGGTTAGCGTAACAGGCGTAGAAGGCGAGCTCGGCATTTTGCCGAATCACATTCCGCTTGTAACGCCGCTGCGCATCGCTCCCGTAACGATCAAACGCGATGGCAATAAAGTTGATATCGTAGCCGTTAACGGCGGTTTCATCGAAGTACGCAAGGACAAGATCGTTATTCTTGCCGAAAGCGCTGAGCTCGCTACCGATATTAACCTTGAACGTGCGGAAGCTGCCAAGCAACGTGCGCAACAACGTTTGAACGCTAAGCGTGATGAGGTTGACTACCGCCGCGCAGAGCTTGCTCTGCAACGCGCAATGAACCGTCTGAACATTAAGCAAAAGTAATACAACGCACCAAGAGCACTGCCTAAGCCACTCGGCCTAGGCAGTGCTTTTTTTTTGTTTTATTGAAATATTACTGTTGAAAAGGTTGACATTGAAAATGAGAATCCTTATCATAGTGGAAGTGGTGAGAGAGATTATCAATATGGGGGAATGAAAGAAATGAAACGTTTGAAACTAATGAGCTTGATGTTGGCAGCGATGGTGGTGTTTCTAGCTGCTTGCGGCGGCAACGCGAACAGCGGGAACACGAACAATGAAGGCACAGCTAATACGGAACAAGCTAACAATACAGCTACAAATGCTCCTGCTGCAGAGGACGATTCCGTCCGTACGATCAAGCATGCTATGGGCGAGACGGAAATTAAAGGTACTCCGAAGAAGGTTGTCGTACTGGAATGGACGTATGCAGAGGATCTGCTCGCGCTTGGCGTTCAACCGGCTGGCGTAACGGATATCGAGAACTACAACGTATGGTACGGCTACTTGGAGCAAAAGCTGAACGCGGACGTTGTTGAGCTTGGAACGCGTCAAGAACCGAGCTTGGAGACGATTACGAGCCTTGCACCTGATCTCATCATCGGCGTTAAATTCCGTCATGAAGCGATATACGATCAACTGAAAGCAATCGCGCCGACGTTGATCTTCAATCCGTATCCAGAAGAAGGCGGACTTGACCAATATAGCGAAATGGAAGAAACGTTCCTCGCAATCGGCGACGCTGTAAACAAGAAAGCCGATGCAGAGAAAGTACTGACTGATCTGCATGCTTCATACGAAGATTCGAAGGGCAAGCTAGCCGCTGCCGGTAAAGAAGGACAATCGATCGTCATGACGCAAGCTTGGAGCGCGGAGGGCGTTGCGACATTCCGCCTGTTCACGGACAACTCGATGGCGATGTCCATTCTAAGCAAGATCGGTTTGAAAAACGCGCACAAAGACGAAGCCTTCCAAATGTACGGTTACTCGGAAGGTTCGCTGGAAGCTTTGACGAAGGATGAAACGAAGCAAGCTAGCTTGCTTTACACGATTAGCCCTGACGACACCGTGTTCAGTGAATTGCTTCCGAAGAACGATGTATACAACAATCTTCCGTTCGTAAAGGAAAACCGCCTTTACAACCTTGACGGCATCTGGCCATTCGGCGGCCCGCTGTCCGCGGAACTTCTAGCAAATAAAGTAACTGACCTGCTTACGAAATGAGTCTAAAAGCTGTTAGCAAGAAGCATACGCAACAAACGATGAAGAGCCCTGTGCTGCTAGCCGCAGCCGGGCTCCTTCTGCTTGCTGTGCTGTCAGCCCTTCATCTGACGCAGGGAGAAGCCGATCTCCCGCTCAAGACTACGATTACCGCCTTATTCTCGACAGAGCCGCAGATGGAGCATCAGATATTATGGACGCTGCGATTGCCTCGGACTCTTATTGGCATCCTTGTCGGCGGCGCCTTGGCCGTCGCCGGTGCGCTGCTGCAGAACGCAACGCGCAATCCGCTTGCGTCTGCCGCTACACTTGGCATTAACGCAGGGGCATTCTTTGCCTTAACGATCTGTACGATCTTTTTCCCGGTGATGGCTCACTCTTATCCGTTTCTATTAACTTGCGCCGGAGGGGCTGCCGCAGCGCTGCTTGCGTTTACGATGGCTGGCGGGGCGAAGGCTTCACCGGTTAGACTTGCTCTGTCAGGTATGATCGTTACAATGGCGCTCAGTTCGGGAGTAGCAGCCTTGCAGCTGTTCTTCGAGCAGAAAACGATGGGGCTGTTCTTGTGGGGCTCAGGCTCTTTGGTGCAAAACGGCTGGGGCGGCGTGCAGCACGCATGGCCATGGATCATCGGAGGTGTCGTTCTAGCTTGCTTGTTAGCCGGCAAATGGGATCTTATGGAGATGGACGAGGATACGATTACTTCCCTTGGTCAGAAGGCATGGAAGCTGCGCTTCTCAGGAATCGCGATAGCTGTTGTGCTCGCTGCTATCGCCGTCAGTGTCGTTGGCCCGATCGGTTTCGTCGGACTCATCGCTCCGCATCTGATGCGTATGCTTGGCGCCAAAAGACATATTGCGCTGCTGCCTACGTCGTTCATCTGGGGCGCGGTTATCGTGATCGCCTCCGATACGGTCGCGATGCAGTTCAGGCATTCGCTTGGACCGCTGCCGGCAGGAGCGATAACTGCCCTGATCGGTGGACCGTGGCTCGTATGGCTTGTCCTGCGGACGGTTAAAGCGAAGCGTGAAGGAACGCCTCAGGCTACTTCCGCTTCTTCGGTTAAGCTTGCGCGCGTTCCGTATGGCGTATGGGTTGCAGGAGCGTTCCTCCTGCTGGCGGCAGCGATTGTCGCGAGCTTGGCATTCGGAAGCTTGCGTATTCCAGTCGGTGATGTGATATCCGCTTTATTCGGCAATGGCGATGAGCAGGTGAAACGTTTGGCTATCGATATGAGGCTGCCTCGTACCTTGGTTGCCGCTCTTGCAGGCGCTACGCTGGCGGTCAGCGGCTTGCTTCTGCAAGGCATCGTACGCAACCCGCTCGCCGATCCTTCTATTATTGGCGTGACAGCTGGCGCAAGCGTTGGGGCTATGCTGCTGATGGCCGTATTCACGGGATTGTCCGTACAGTGGCTTCCTGCCGGAGCGTTCATCGGAGCGGTGGCTGCGTCATCTCTTGTATTCCTACTAGGCAGGAAAAGCGGCTTTCAACCCGCTGTCGTTGCCTTGCTTGGACTTGGCGTATCCGCCGCGGGAAGCGCGATTGTGCAAATCCTGGTCCTTCGCATGAAGATGACCGTTGCTTCAGCGCTCGTCTGGCTTGCAGGAACGACTTATGCGCGGACCTGGGACGACTTCTGGCAGTTGATCTACTGGCCGCTTATTTTGCTGCCAATCGCGTGGGTACTGGCTCGACGAATTGATATTTTACAATTTTCAGATACGACGGTGACCAATCTGGGCTTGAAGGCGGATCGTGCGAGGCTGCTGATCGGCGGTCTAGGCGTGGCGCTTGCCGCTGCGGCAGTATCTGTAGTCGGCTCGATCGGATTTATCGGTCTGATTGCTCCACATATAACGAGAATGCTCGTAGGGCCGCATTATCGTAGACTTGTTCCCCTAACTGCCCTTCTTGGTGCTGTGCTGCTTGTGCTCGCCGATATGATCGGTCGCTCGGTTCTAGCGCCAAAGGAAATTCCGTCGGGCTTGATTGCGGCTCTAATTGGAGCCCCCTATTTCATGTGGCTGATGTGGCAGGCAAACCGAAAGAAAAGCAGATAATGTCAGGTATTATTCGTGTTTACGCGCTATTTTTACGAGATTCATGTCAAACTAGAATGTTTTTCGACAAAAAAATAAAACTTCTGCATGAAATATCCATCAACCTATGTTAATATAGTTAACATTAGTAGATAGAGAAGAGCAGGAGGAGTGCGACATGTTCGATTGGTTAGGGATGAAGGTTGGGTTTCCACTCTGGATTTCTTGGCAATTAAACAAAGATTTGAAGGACGATGTTGAGCAGAGCTTCGAGGGGATCGCGGATACGCGAAAGGAGCTGCTCTCGACGTGGGCGATGGAGAACTGGGACCAGCTCGATCAACTGGCGGGTCAATTGAAACCTGTATTTACCGGAATCGGGTCTAAGCTATCCGCAGCAGATCAGCCTTCGATCGAACGATTGCTTGAACGTACATATGCACGCGCAATTGACGTGACGGAGCTCTTCATTATGGATGAGCAGCATACCGTTATCTACTCTACGTTTGCCGATCATATCGGACAATCGTATCGTTCAGGCAGCGCCATCTATAACGGTTTGGTCTATGCAACGCAAGAAGGCAGCTTGCGCAAATGCTTGTTCGGACCTTATAGCGATCCGATTACGCTGAAGCTAGGCGCACGTTCTTCCTCCTTCCACGATAAAATGACGCTATTATTCATCTGCCCGTTCAAGACGGAGAGCGGTGCTTGGGCTGCGGTTTGCGCGCGTGTGCCGAATGATGTCATTGGCGACCTGATTCAACGGGAATCGGGCCACGTCTATCCCGACTCTGGCGACAACTACATCTTTATGGCCGAACCGGGCCTTAATCGCCAGATCGCTCCGGGAACGGCTTTATCGCGCAGCCGATTTGAGGATCGAACGTTCACGCACGGCGAGAACTTGAAGGATGGCGTAACAACCGACTGGGGAACGGTATCGATCAAGGAGCATACCGAGCTGGAGCTGATGTTCACCGATCCAGCGACAGGGCAGCTTCATCCAGGTGTAGCGAATACGATCAGGAACGGAAGCAATCTATTCGTTCAATTCCCGGGGTACTCGGATTACCGGCATATTTCTGTAATCGGCAAAGGGGTAACGTTCCAGCTGCCGCATTGCCCGGACAAGTGGGGCATGATGTGCGAGGGCGATCTGGAGGAAGTGTACCGGATTCGCAGTATCGGCTGGAGACAGCGCAAAATTCAATGGGGTTCTATGCTCTTGCTCAGTATGCTGTCGGCACTCCTTGTTGGGCTTATCGCTTCAGCAGTATCTCCTTGGGTTGCGGCAGCCGCCGTATTCGCATTCACATTAATCTTCGGCGTGTTCATCGCCGGAACGATCCAGCGCAAGGAAGCCAGCAGAGTTGTTAGTCATTTGCGCAAGGTGAATTCCTTTATTCGTATGAATGCGGAAGGGAAGGGCGACTTGACGCAGCGTCTCCAGTTGTCGGAGTTCGACAACGACGAATCGAAGGAGCTGGCGAAGTGGATCAACAATATGATTGACTCGCTCGAAGGCATTATGCTGCAAGTGAAGCTGGCCGCTGCGGACGTGTTGTCCAGCCAGCATGTGCTCAATGAGTCTGCCGCTGTAACGGCGCAATCGACCGAGCGGGTGAGCGGCAAAGTCAGCGATATGATCGGCAGCATTAGATTGCAGCTTAAGGATATCGATACGGCGAAGGATACGGCCGATGATATGAGAGCTACGCTAAGGCTGCTTGAAGAGCAGGCTGCGGCGCAAATAGCGGTAGCGAAGTCCGAGGTTGATCGAATCGGCGATAAGATGTTCCATATATCGGCGAAGGTCGGACAGACAAATGAGACGATTCATAAATTCATGTCCACTGTGCAGGAGATTAGAGGCGTGCTTCAAGTTATAGAAGAAATATCGGCACAGACGAATTTGCTGGCGCTGAATGCGTCGATCGAGGCGGCTCGCGTAGGCGAGCAAGGCAGAGGTTTCGCGGTAGTTGCAGCCGAAATTCGCAAGCTTGCCGATATGACGAAAAAATCAACGGAAGAGGTTCACGCGATTACGCAGCATATCTATGAGGAAGCGAAACAAGCCTATGCTTCCATGGATGAAGGAACTCGGGTCGTGGAGGAAGGGACGGAGCTTGTAGCTACTGCCGCAAGCACACTGGCTGCCGCACATGCCGAGGATGTGCGCAAAACCCAGGTCGTTGACGAGGTTGTCGAGCTGATGGAGAAGATCGCGCTTGTCAGCCGAGAGAATCGAAAGGTTTCATCCGATGTTGAGGGCAAAGTGAAAGAATTGATCGGCGAGATGAGCAATGTCCGGCAGACATCGCAAAGCGTGGAATCGATTACGACGCTGTTGCAGCAATTGGTAGGACAGTTCAAGCTGACCGATACGAGAATCAGGTAAATGAGTAAGGGCCGCAGGCACCGTTTTTTTATAACGGGCTTGTGGCTTTTTTGAAATATAGGAAAGTATATCCTTGCGCCATACTTTCTCTATATTTCTCGGAATGAAACGCGCCTCGCCGCCAAAGGACGGCGTTAGCCGTTTCACCTTGTGCGCCAAAAACTAGCATGTACATAATAATGGAATGCCAGAGGCATCCTATCCCTAATAAGTATGAGTGCAGACTATTCGGCTGTAAGGGAGCGGATGCATATGTCGGGACGTATGGTGCAAGGCAAGCGCAAGGGCGGCGCAACAGACGAGAAGAGGCTGACCAAAGCGGTCGAGCATGAATCAGAGCAAATGAACCGAATGGCAGACATGCCCCTTACTTCCTCATTGAAGCAAAATATAGAATTGTGCAAGAACGAGCTGGGCGAAAGTCCGGACATTATTTACCGCGAACTAGAATTGAACGACTCTGGCAATACGCCAATCCTGGTTATTTATGTCCAAGGAATGATCGAGGATGATCGGATGAATGAATTCGTCATTCAACCCTTACACCGAGATCGTTATGACGTAGAGACGGAGCAGCAGGGCATGCCGTTGCTGAAGTGGATGGAGAAGAAGCTGCTGTCGACCGGTCTTGCCGTGGATGTGAAGGATTGGAAAATGGTTTTCCAAAGGCTGTTCATGGGGTATTGCATCATTATGGTGGAGGGAGAAACGCAAGCGCTGGCCGCGAACGTTGTCGGAGGTGCTCGCCGGGGAATTGAAGAGCCGAAGACCGAAATGGTCATTCGCGGTCCGCGCGAAGGCTTCACGGAATCGATTCGCGCGAACACGGCGATGCTGCGAAGGAAGATTCGCAGTCCGAAGCTGTGGATGGAGCAAATGACAATAGGCGATGTTACGCAGACGCCGGTCAGCTTCATGTATATTAAGGGGCTTGCCGGCGAAGAGATGGTAACGGACCTTCGGGAGCGGCTCAAAGCAATTAAGATTGACGGCATATTGGAATCGGGTTACATCGAAGAGCTGATAAGCGATCAAAAATGGACGCCTTTCCCAACGGTTCTGAGCAATGAACGGCCAGATGCGGTTGCCGGCAACTTGCTGGAAGGAAGAATCGCGATTCTCGTTGACGGTACGCCGTTCGTACTAATTGTACCGGCTACGCTTAACGTATTTTTTCAAGCGGCGGAGGACTATTACCAACGTTACGATATTGCGACGTTCTTAAGGCTGCTTCGCTTCGCTTCGTTTATGATCGCGCTGCTAATGCCGTCTATTTATGTCGCAATCGTAGGCTACCACCAGGAGATGATTCCAACGCCTTTGCTGCTGAAGCTGGCGGCTCAGCGGGAGGGCGTCCCGTTTCCTGCCTATTTGGAAGCATTCGTTATGGAACTTGTGTTCGAAATATTGCGCGAAGCGGTCGTACGTATGCCTAGTGCGGCCGGCAATACGATATCGATTGTTGGCGGTCTCGTTATCGGGCAATCGGTCGTAGAAGCGGGAATCGTATCCCCGGCGGTCGTGATCGTCGTTTCGTTCACGGCAATAGCTAGTTTCGTTTCACCAAACTACAGCCTCGGTATTGCCGCCAGGCTGCTGCGTTTCTTCCTGCTGTTTGCCGCATCAACGCTTGGTTTCTATGGAATTGCGCTCGTCACCCTGTTTATACTGCTGCATCTGTGTAATATTAGATCGTTTGGCGTGCCGTATATGACACCGTTCGCGCCGATGGTAATGGCCGATCTGAAGGATACTTTCATTCGCGCACCATTGTGGCTAATGAAGGAACGTCCGCAGCGCATCAAGTCGAACAATAAAGTGAGACAGCAGGTAGACCCAGAGCCTAGGAAGGAGCCGGGGCAATGACCGCGAAGCGAATCCGGGCATGGCTGCAAAGAGCAAGAGCGGCTGTCCGCCCTGCACGAGTCATCGGGGCAGTCGGCGTTCTGCTGCTGCTTAGCGGCTGCTGGGACTTACGATATCTGGACAAGCTGGGCGTCGTATTCGCAATTGGCATCGATCCCGATCCGTCAGGCAAGCAAGAGCTGCAGCTTACCGTACAGGTCGTCCTGCCGCAGAATGTGGCATCAGAGAGCAAGGGCGGCGGCGGTGGACCGAGCGTAACGTCATTCACGGAGACCGGAGATACCGTATTCGAGGCAATACGCAAAATGACGACGAAGACATCGCGCAGACTTTTTTTCTCTCATACACAGATGTTGATCATCAGCGAGAGCATGGCGAGGCGAGGCGTTTATCCGCTTGTTGATCTTATCGAACGGAACCCCGATATTCGAACGGATATACAGATTGCATTGGCGCGGGGAACGAGCGCTCGCAAGCTGCTGCAGACGACGACGCAGACGGAGTCGATCCCGGTCAATCAGTTTCATGCCATGATCGAGGTGAACGAGCTAGCATACGGGACCAATTACGCGATATTTGTTAAGGACATTACACGATTGGCGGGTAAAGGCAGAGAACAAGGCGTTATCCCATCTTTGCGTATCGAGGGGGATAAGTCAGCAGGAAATACGATGGACAACGTAACAACCATTCCTCCGGAGACGATCCCCTCCCTTGCATCAATGGGCGTGCTTAAAGAAGGTAAGCTGGTCGGCTTTCTTACGCCAAAGCAATCTCGCGGTCTTGCTTGGTTGAAGGGCAAGGTGAAGAGTACGGTTGTCAAGCTTGCATGTCCGGAGTCGGAAGGTTTCTTAACGGTAGAAATACATGAAGCGAATCGTTTATACCATGTGAAGCAGGGGAAGGACGGCAACCCAATCATCGAAGCAGATCTGCTGCTCACGGGAGGCATCCAGGAGATTATGTGTCCAGGCATTAAGGTCATGGAGGAGAGCGTCTTAATGCAAATAGGAAAGTTAACGAGCGATACGGTTAAGGCGGAAGCAGAAGAGGTGATTCGTGTCCTGCAAAAGGATATGAATTCGGATGCGCTTGGCTGGGGCAAAGAGATCTATATGCGTAAGCCTTCGATTTGGAAGCGGAAGGAAGCAAACTGGGACGAAGATTTTCCGCTCGTTCAGTCCATTATCAAATGCAAGACGAATATTCTCAGTTCAGGCGTAAGAAGCGAATCTATCGTGGAGTGAGTGATCGGGATGCTTCCTTTAATCGTAGCTATGCTTGTTGTAGCGGGCAGCGGTGTTCTTATATGGATTCGTAACGGTGTTCGCGGACAGTACAAGGAGCGCGGCTGGTCTATCTTTATATTAATGATAGCAGCTGCGCTTATCGCGCCTATGATGCTCGGACTTCCAGTTCCGAATCCGCTGGATATGATTATGGCTCTATTTAAGCCGATATACAATCCGTTAATTATATGGATCGAGAAGGGGTGAATGGAAATTGAGTAAAACGGCAGGGTTGAACAACTCGTTGATTACACCGGGGCAATCGGCGAAGATGGTCTTCATGTTCGCAATGGGAAGCTCGACGCTCATCCTGCCAACAGCCGTCACGGTCATCGCCAAGCAGGATAGTTGGGTGTCGATGCTGCTTGCCGGGCCTATTAATTATTTCGTGCTCATGATTTATTTGGCGCTTGCCGAACGCTTTCCGAATATGTCGCTGGCGCAATATGCACAGAAGCTGATCGGCGTATGGGCAGGCAAGCTTCTCAGCATAACCTACATTATATTTTTTCTTATATTAAGCTCGCTAGTACTAAGGAATATATCCGATTTCCTAGGCTTGTCTGTATTGCCGCAGACGCCAGCGTGGTTCATTAATAGTACGTTTATGCTCGTTGTGGTGTATGGCGTGTACTTAGGGATAGAAACCATTGCGCGTACAGGCGAGATTCTTTTCACCTGGGGGATGCTGATCATTATCGTCATTCTCGTATCACTCACCAACCAATTCAACTTCCACAATTTTGAGCCCATTTTATATAAGGGATTGCTGCGGCCGATTAAGGGGGTCTATCCAATTCTCGGCTTTCCGATTGCCGAATTTGTATTTTTCACATCCATATTGCCGCTCGTGCAAAAACAAAACAAGCCAAATTTGCGCAAAGCGCTTAAGCTGTCGATGATCGTCCTTACCACTTCGAGCACCATATTGACCTTTTACCTCGTTGGCGTCATGGGGGTAAGTGAAGTGACTCGAAGCCCGTTCTCGGTTTACGATATGGCTAAGTATATTAATATCGAGGAAATATTAGTTAGGGTCGAAATACTGGTGGCGATGGTTTGGATTGGAACGGTATTTATGAAGCTTGTCTTATGTGTATATGCGCTCACCGTAACAACGGCGCAGGTTGTCGGCCTCCATACGTATAGACCGCTTGTCCTGCCGTACGCATTTGTTATTGTTCCGCTGTCCATGCTCGTCTATCGCAATATCGCTCATACGAAGGAGATTGCAATGGGGGTATGGACCTTATATTCATCGCTTCAGGGCATTATTATCCCGCTCCTACTGCTTCTTATCGCGGTCATTACCGGTAAGCGGGATCTGACTGACGGAAAGCTTGCCTCCGATCAGCAAGAGCAAGAAGAGAAGCAGACGGAGTCTAAGCAGCAGGAATCGTCACAATCCGCTATGGGAGCGCAATCCGCGCCGCAAGCAGGCGGGGAGGACGGGTAACTCCGTCATAGACGGCTGTGGAAGCATTTGTTATAATTGTGATGAAAAAATGACCAAGCGGCACGAGTCCGCGCCAAACCAACAGACGGAGGCGACCCGAGTGGAAAACTACGCCAACAACTATGTCATGGTGGCAATTTTCATCGTACTGGGCATTTTGCTCCCGGTTGCGGCTTTGACTATCGGAAGGCTGCTTCGGCCTCATAAGCCGACGGAGCTTAAGAAAACGACGTACGAAAGCGGTAACGAACCGGTTGGTGAAGGTCAGGTTAGATTCAATATCCGTTATTATTTATTTGCATTGATGTTTGTCATCTTCGATGTCGAAACCGTTTTCTTATACCCTTGGGCCGTTGCTTACAATAAGCTCGGCCTCTTTGTGCTGGTGGAAATGATCATATTTGCGGGAATGCTGCTTGTTGGACTTCTATATGCCTGGAAAAAGAAGGTGCTGAAATGGAATTCAGTCTAGAGTCAATTTCACTTGATGAGCGCAAAGAGCTGGAACGCAACGTATTTATGGGAACCTTGGAGCAGCTGAAGGCATGGGCGCGGAGCAATTCGTTATGGCCGCTTACGTTCGGCCTTGCATGCTGCGCAATCGAAATGATGGGAACGGGCGCATCGCATTACGATTTGGACCGGTTCGGGGTTATGTTTCGTACGTCGCCTCGCCAGTCTGACGTTATGATCGTCGCGGGAACGGTCACGAAGAAGATGGGACCGCTGCTTCGGCGTCTATACGACCAAATGCCGGAGCCGAAGTGGGTTATTGCAATGGGCTCCTGCGCGACGGCAGGCGGACCGTATGTGAAGTCGTATTCGGTCATTAAGGGCGTCGATCAGATCGTACCCGTCGATGTGTACATCCCGGGATGTCCGCCGAATCCGGCGGCGCTGATTTACGGCATCAATCGGCTGCAGGAGAAGATCCGCTACGAGGCGAAGACCGGGAAGCGGGTGACGGGCCGATGAGCGAGGAGCAGGATAAGCAGGATAAGCAGGATAAACCGGAGGCTGCGGAGTCTAGCGATGCAGCGAAGCCGCCGGCGCCGGCGGTAGATCCGGAGCGCGAGGCGAAGCTGAAGGCAGCAGCGGAAGCGCGGGCTGCTCGCGCGGCGGCGAAGGAGAAGGCGGATGCGGAAGCGGCGGAGGCCGCTCCTGCCGAGCCTAAGCCGCCATCACCGAAGCAGCCGCACCTTGATCTGCTCATCGCTCTCGTGAAGCGAGAGACAGAGGACGAAGAAGCTATAGTCGAGTCGTACTTGAACGAGCTGAATGGCGATATGCCGACGCTCGTTATACATAATAAGCATTGGCGGAGCATAGCATCGATGCTGAAGGGGCATGACGAGCTGCGCTTCAATTACTTGCGCAACGTATCCGGCGTCGATTACGAGACACATATGGAAGTTGTGTATCATATGATCGCGCTGGACAGCAAGCTGGAAGCGGCGATCAAGGTGCGGATCGATCGAGATGCCGCATCGGTGCACTCCGCTACGCCGGTCTGGGCGACGGCGAATTGGAACGAACGTGAAATTTACGATTTGCTGGGCATCGACTTCCCGGGTCATCCCGACCTGCGGCGCATTATGATGCCCGATGATTGGGTTGGACACCCGCTTCGCAAAGATTATGAGCCGCTGGATTCGGAGGTGTAGCCGCCTATGATTCGTACAGAAGAGCTGTTATTGAACGTTGGTCCGCAGCATCCAAGCACGCATGGCGTATTCCGAATTATCGTCAAGCTTGACGGCGAGGTCATTACGGAAGCGACGCCGGTCATGGGCTACTTGCATCGCGGCACGGAGAAAATCGCGGAAAACTTGAATTTTACACAGATTATTCCTTATACCGATCGAATGGACTACGTATCGGCCATGACGAACAACTATGTGCTCGTTCATGCGGTCGAGACGATGATGGGACTCGAGATTCCGCTTCGCGCGGAGTTTCTGCGCCTCATCGTGATGGAATTGCAGCGAGTGGCAAGCCACCTCGTATGGTGGGGAACGTATCTGCTCGATATTGGAGCGATGAGCCCGTTTCTTTATGCGTTCCGCGATCGTGAAATCATTATCGATTTGTTTAATGAGCTGTGCGGAGCAAGGCTGACTTACAACTATATGCGTGTCGGCGGAGTGAAGTGGGATGCGCCTCCGGGCTGGATGGATAAAGTGCGTGACTTCCTCCCTTATATGGAGAAGAAGCTGGAGGAATACGATAAGCTCGTCAGCGGCAACGAAATCTTCCTCGCGCGCATTAAGGGCATCGGGCAATACGATGCGGCAACGGCGATTGATTATGGACTTTCCGGAGCGAATCTGCGCTGCACGGGGGTTGATTGGGATCTGCGCAAGGCGGAGCCCTACAGCTTGTACGATCGTTTCGAATTCGACGTGCCGCTTGGGACGCGCGGCGATTGCTATGAACGCTACCGGATCCGTCTAGAGGAAATTAAGCAAAGTCTGCGCATCTTGAAGCAAGCCGTAGAGCAATTTCCGCAAGGCGGCGAGACAATGGGCAAGGTGCCTCGCGCGATAAGACCGCCCGCCGGCGAGGTGTATGTGCGCATTGAATCGCCGCGCGGCGAGATCGGCTGCCATATCGTCTCCAAGGGTAAAGCGGAGCCGTATCGTCTTAAGTTCCGCCGGCCTTCCTTCGTTAATCTGCAATTGCTTCCTAAGCTGCTTGTCGGAGAAACAATGACCAATCTCATTACGATATTGGGCGGCGTCGATATTGTCGTCGGGGAGGTCGATTGCTAATGGGAGCATGGTTAAGCGAGCCGCTTACTTGGGGCAGCGCCCTCATGATGTTCCTGTGGGGTGTCGTATTCTTAGTCATCGTGCTTGGCTTCGTCACGTATGCCATTTACTTCGAGCGCAAAGTCATCGGCTGGATGCAGCTTCGCATCGGTCCGAATCGCGTCGGCCCGTTCGGCTTGCTGCAGACGGTAGCCGATATCTTCAAGCTTCTGATTAAAGAAGATACAATCCCGCGAAAGGCGGATCGGCTGCTGTTCATTCTTGCGCCGGCGCTAGCTTATGTGCCCGCATTCGCTGTACTTGTCGTGCTGCCTTATACGCAAAACCTATATTTTGCCGATCTGAACGTCGGCTTACTCTATTATGTGGCGTTGTCGGGCATATCGACGCTTGCCATCGTAATTGGCGGCTGGGCTTCCAATAACAAGTATGCGCTGCTCGGGGGCATGCGCTCCGCCGCTCAAATGATTAGCTACGAGGTGCCGCTCGTCATTTCGGTAGTCGGAGTCATTCTACTGAGCGGCAGTCTTAATCTTCGCGACATTGTAGAAGCCCAATCGGGCGGCTGGTTTTGGAACTGGAATTTCCTTCCCCAGCTTATCGGCTTCGTCGTTTTTATTATCGCGGCCGTCTCCGAACTGAACCGGACGCCCTTCGATTTGCCGGAGGCGGAATCCGAGCTGGTGGCCGGTTATCATGTCGAGTACAGTGGCTTCCGCTTCGCCTTCTTCATGCTGTCGGAGTATGTGTACGTGTATGCCATTGCTGCGCTAACGACGGTGCTGTTCCTCGGCGGCTGGCATGCGCCTGCGCCTTTCCTCGATTTTGTGCCGGGCATCCTATGGTTTCTGCTCAAGTTCGTGTGCATCGTCTTCTTCTTGTTCTGGATTCGGGCAACGTTTCCGCGGATACGCGTCGATCAACTGATGGGACTCGGTTGGAAGGTGCTGCTGCCGTTGTCGTTGCTTAACGTGTTTGCGACCGCTGTCTACTTGGAGCTGTTCATCAAAAATTAAGAGGGGGAATAGGCAATGAACGGTATGCTGAAGGGCCTTGGCGTTACGCTTAAATCGATGACAGCTCCAAAAGTTACGACCTCTTATCCGGACGTGCCGATTCTGATGCCCGATCGTTTCCGCGGCATTCAGCATTTCATCCCGGATCTGTGCATCGTCTGCAACCAATGCGCGCGCATCTGTCCGACGGATTGCATTACGCTGACGGGCAAGCCGAATCCCGACCCGGAGAAAAAGGGCAAAGTGATTGATACGTTCGACTTGAATTTCGAAATATGCATCTTGTGCGACTTATGCACGGAGGTATGTCCGACGGAAGCGATTGTGATGACGAATCACTTCGAACTGTCGACGTTCAGCCGCGACGATCTGTTCAAGGACGTAGAGTGGCTGACCGATAACAACACGCTCGTTCGCGAAGATAACAACAATATCGGAGCGCCGGCCAAAGGAGGCGCCAAATAATTGTTCAATATTGATTTTACGGGAGAGTACGCCGCTTTTTTTATATTCTCCGCGATTATGATTTGCGGCGCGGTGCTGATGATTACGCTGGAGAAGGTCGTTCATATGGTCGTCTCGATGGCGGCCGTCTTCCTCGGCCTCGCCGGCATGTTCGTCCTGCTCGAGGCGGAGTTCGTCGCTTTCGTGCAAGTACTGATCTATGCGGGAGCCATTTCGATTCTGATGATCTTCGGCATTATGATGACGAAGCATCAGTCTGCGGAGCAAGGGCCAGTGAAGCCGCTTAAGGAGGCGCTTGCGATTATCGGCGCGCTTAGTCTGTTCGGGATACTGTTCTATGCCATTCGCATGACGACCTTCCCAGAGCCTGCGCCGTTCCAAGCGGGCGAAGACAATACAATGGCTATTGGCATGACGCTGTATACAGGCTATATCATTCCGTTCGAGCTGCTCTCGGTGCTGCTGACGGTAGCCTTCATCGGCGCGATTGTCCTGGCCAAGAAGGAGGCGGATTAATACGATGCTTCCATCCTACTTGACGATGGCTGCTATTTTGTTCTGCATCGGGCTGTACGGAGCTTTGGTGAAGCGGAACGCGGTCATCGTTTTGCTGTCGATTGAGCTGATGCTGAATGCGGTCAACCTGAACTTGGTCGCGTTCTCGAAATACGGTGTCGTACCGGCGCTTACCGGTCAGATCTTCTCTTTATTTACGATAACGGTGGCAGCTGCGGAAGCGGCTGTAGGTGTTGCGATCTTGATCGCTCTGTTCCGCTCGCGAGGAACGGTGAATGTGGACGAATACGACGAAATGAAGAGGTGACGTTAGCAAATGGAGATGTATACAAAGGCGGCATGGCTTATTCCGCTGCTTCCGCTGGCGGCGTTCCTCCTTCTTACGGCGCTTGGCAGAAGCTACCGGCGTGCCGGAATAGCGATCGGCTCTGCAGGCGCATTGGTGGCGTTCCTGCTGTCGATGCTCGTGCTGATCGGCAGGCTTGGCGATAATGCGGTCGATTATAACAAATCATTCGATTGGATTAAGATCGGCGAATACACGCTGCGAATCGGCTTCGAAGTGACGAACTTAACCTCGCTGATGCTCGTCGTCGTGACGCTTGTCAGTCTGCTCGTTAGTATTTATTCAGCAGGATATATGAAGAACGATGAGCGGATTACCGTCTATTACGGCTATGTGTCCTTGTTCACGTTCTCGATGCTTGGACTTGTCTTATCCGATAATTTGTTATCGCTTTATATATTTTGGGAGCTGGTAGGCGTATGTTCCTTCCTGCTCATCGGCTTCTGGTATGCGAAGCCAGCAGCGAAAGCGGCCGCCAAGAAGGCGTTCATCGTGACAAGGATCGGTGATGCCGGGCTGCTAGTCGCTATTCTGCTGCTCTTCTGGTACATGCCGGATCATCGGCTCGAGTTTACGATGATCCAGAGCGTTTTCGACGGACAATCGAGCGCGATAACGACGGAGCTGTCTACGTTAATCGCGTTGCTCATTTTCTTAGGAGCGGTCGGTAAGTCCGGTCAATTCCCGCTCCATGTCTGGCTTCCTGATGCGATGGAAGGTCCGACGCCGATCAGCGCCTTGATCCATGCGGCTACGATGGTGGCGGCGGGCGTCTTTCTCATTGCGAGGACGTATGATATTTTCCTCGATTCGGCGGCAGCGATGCAAACCGTCGCGTATATTGGAGGCTTCACGGCTATCTTCGCGGCGAGTATTGCGCTGGCGCAAAACGATATTAAGCGGATATTAGCTTATTCAACCGTGAGCCAGCTAGGCTATATGATGATGGCGCTTGGGCTCGGCTCGCTTACGGGCGGCATCTTCCACCTGTTCACGCATGCATTCTTCAAAGCGCTGCTGTTTCTTGGAGCGGGCAGCATTATTCATGCGGTACATACGCAGAACATTCAAGAAATGGGCGGATTGGGCTCTAGGATGCGAACAACCGCGTGGACATTTGGCATCGGCGCACTTGCTCTCTCCGGTATTCCGCCGTTATCCGGCTTCTGGTCGAAGGATCTTATTCTATCGGTAGCGCTGGAAGAGAACAAGCTGCTGTTCGTTGTCGGCCTGTTGACCGCGTTCTGCACGGCTCTATATATGGCGAGACTGTTCTTCCTCGTATTCATGGGCAAACCGCGGACATCATTAGGTGGGGCGCATGAGTCGCCATCGGTCATGACGATTCCGCTAATCGTGCTCGCCGTGCTTGCAGTCGTATCCGGATTCGTGGAGACGCCCTGGAACGGTGCGTTAGGCTCATGGCTAAGCGAAGGGGCAGTAGAGGAAGCGCACAGCAGCGGCATTGCGATTATTGCTTCAATTGCCGTCGGCGTATTAGGCATCTATCTCGGCTGGCTGATCTATGTGAAGGGCAGCGTGAGTCGCGGCATTGTTGCTGAGAAAGCGCCAGGATTGATAAAGCTGCTTGAACGCAAGTACTATATCGATGAAAGCTATGAACGTATTATTGTAAAACCGTTCAAAAGTCTAGGCACACTGCTTACGGCTCTTGATGAATATGTCATCGGCGGGGCTGTCCGTCTCGTATCGACAGCTACTGATTCGGCTGGCAAAGCAGCAGTAAGACTGCAGAGCGGCCAAGTACAAACGTACGGCATTGCAGCCGTCCTAGGGCTCGTTATCATTGTTCTCGCAATAGTCGGAAGGAGGTTCTGGTCATGAGCATCCTGCCCGATATTCCGATTCTTTCCTTCCTATTGCTGTCGCCGCTGCTAGGGCTGCTTGTCCTATTGTTCCTCCCTAAGCATCGTGGAAGTCTATTGAAGATAGCGGCCGTTATTACGACGCTGATCCCGCTTGCCCTCTCCTTCTGGCTGTATGCCGATTATGACAAGCAGCAGAGCGGCGCCGTTTATGAGGAGCAGCTGGACTGGATTGAAATGCCGCTTAACAAGGAGCTGCATCCGAGCGTTAGCGCCTTTACGTTCAGACTTCAATATGAGCTGGGCGTAGACGGACTATCATTGCCGCTTGTTTTGCTCACGAGTCTTGTTACTGCTATGGCTGCACTTGCAGCCTTCCATGTGAAGAAACGATGGAAGTCGTTTTTCATTTGGTTTCTGCTGCTCGAGTTCGGGATGCTGGGCGTCTTTCTCGCCCGAGACGTGTTCTTATTTTTCGTATTCTTCGAGCTGACGCTCGTGGCTATGTATTTCTTAATCGGTATTTGGGGGTACTTCAACAGGGAAAAGGCTGCGAACCAGTTCTTGATTTACAACGGGCTTGGCTCGGCGATTATGTTAATCGCCTTTGTTATACTCGTGAATACGGCCGGCTTCCGTGTGGAGACGATCGGTGAGCAGGTACAATATATCTACAGCGGCAGCTATGCGGATATCATCCGCAACATGACCGATACAGAAGCGATGGTTAATCAACCGGCCGTTAGCATGATGGGGACGATTAATCCTTTTGCGATGACGGATGGGATGCAATGGACGTTATTTATTATGCTGCTCGTTGCTTTCGGCATTAAGCTGCCGATCTTCCCGTTCCATACTTGGATGCTCAAGGTGCATACGGAAGCGCAGCCGTCTGTCGTTATGATTCACTCGGGCATATTGCTCAAGATGGGCGCGTACGGCTTGCTGCGCTTTGGCTTGCTTCTCTTCCCTGAACAAGCGAAAGCATGGGCGACTGTACTCGCCGTGTTAGGAGTCATTAATATTTTGTACGGAGCGGTGCTTGCGTTCAGACAGACGGAGCTGAAGCTCGTATTGGCGTACTCCTCGATCAGTCATATGGGTATTGTACTGTTAGGTTTTGCGGCGTTCAACGAAATTGGACTGCAAGGCGCGATATTCCAGCTTGTATCGCATGGACTTATATCGGCATTGTTATTTCTTCTTGTAGGAAGCTTATATGAACGAACGGGAACGACGGAGCTCTCGGAGCTGGGAGGACTGGCAAGTTCATTGCCGTTCATGAGCGGAGTGCTGCTCGCTGCCGGACTTGCGTCGCTTGGTTTGCCCGGGTTATCGGGGTTTGTGGGCGAGCTGCTGGCGCTGCTCGGGCTGTTCGAATCGATGAGGTGGCTTGCGGCGGCAGCCGTTCTCGGCATTATTTTGACAGCGGTATACGTATTAAGAAGCGTTCTAAAGATCACGTTCGGTCCAATGTCGGAATCCTATGCTGCGCTTAAGGATGCGCGGCTGATCGAAGCCGTACCGATGATTGTATTGCTTGCGTTCATCCTGCTGCTCGGCTGCTACCCATCCATATTGACCGACACGGTGCAATACAGCATGGGTGATTTATTCGCACGATTACTTGCAACAAGGGCGGGGGGATAGACGATGCATGAAGCTGATTCTTTTGTGCCGCTGACATGGGCGGATATGCTCCATCTTGCCCCTGAATTATCGTTATCCGTCTTATTCATTATTATCGTGCTGCTGGATCTCCTTCTGCCGAAGCGTATGAATCGGATTTGGATTGGAGGCTGGCTGACGTTAGGTTCGCTGCTTCTATCGCTGGGGCTTGTGATTTGGCAGTTGCTTGATCGTAATAGCGGAGGGGACGCAGCGGCGGAGACGACCCAGCTGCTTGCGAACAGCTATCGCATAGACGACTTCAGCAGTCTGCTCAAGCTTGTGTTTCTGGCGGGTGCTGCGCTTATCGTGCTGCTCGCTATCGGCTCTACTAAGGACGACGACGCGATTACGGATCGGGCGGAATATTTTTACTTGCTGCTGCCTGCGGTCGTAGGCGCGATGGCGATGGCTTCTTCCGGCAATCTTATTTCCCTGTATATTGGACTTGAACTGTTGAGCATTACGAGTTATATATTGGTTGGCATGCGGAAGAAGTCTTCCAAATCGGCGGAGGCGGCTTTCAAATATCTCGTAACGGGAGGCATATCGTCTGCCTTCATTTTGTTCGGAATGTCGTATTTGTACGGGGTGACGGGATCGGTCGATCTGGGACAGATAGGCGCGGCGATTCCAGAGGCGATAGAAGACTTCAAGGCGCTGCTGTATGTAGGCTTCTTCTTCATCCTTGCAGGCTTCGGGTTAAAAATCGCGACAGCGCCTTTCCACGCCTGGGCGCCGGATGTCTATCAAGGGGCGCCGACGCCAGTGGCCGCTTTCCTCGCTGTCGTCTCCAAAGGCGCGGCGTTGGCCGCAGTCTTCCGCATCATGTATAACACGGCTTACTTTGCGACGACGGGGCTTGATGCGTATATAACGAAGGACGTATTTTTTGCGCTGCTTGTGCTGGCGGCTGCCGGTATGCTTGTAGGCACAACGGCGGCGCTGCGCCAGAAGCAGGTGAAGCGGCTGCTTGCTTTGTCCGGCGTAGCCAATGCCGGATATTTGCTCGTGCCGATCGGCCTCTCGATTACCATCGTACATAGCAGCAACTTCTCTGAATTTATTTATTACTTGATCGCGTATCTGTTCATGACGGTCGGCGCTTTCGCCGTGTTGACGGCAGTAAGCCGTACCCCGGGCGAAGGAGAAATGAAAGATTTTGCTGGGATGTACTACCGAGCGCCGTGGACGGCTGCCGCGATGGTGGTGCTTCTGTTATCGCTGGCGGGACTGCCCATATCGGGCGGCTTCTTCGGCAAGCTGTTCATCCTGATCGGGGCGGCTAACGCAAAGGCTTATTGGCTCGTAGCGATAATGGTAGTGAGCAGCGTCATTTCCTACTACTTCTACTTTGGCTTCATCCGGCAAATGTTCATGCGCAGCTCGAGCGAGGAGGATGAGATCAAGGTGCCTGCAACTACGGGCATTGTGATCTGGTTATGCGTGGCGGCTACGCTGGCGCTAGGCTTATTCCCGGGAGTGGTGATGGAAGGGATCGAGTCGGTTATTTCTTTGCAGGTGGATCTGCTTATTCCATTGGAATAAAGAAGCTCAATCAACGTCACACATTAGTCTGGTTACTGTTGGAATAACAGGAATTACTCCCGTTATTTCGCAGAGTATCAAGCGGAAATGTGGAATAACGGGAGTTTCTCACGTTAATTTCAACGAAAGTACCCATTTGGCTGAAAAGCGGTGATATTAGCAGGAGGAATTCCATCTATTTGTTCGAAAGTAGGCGGGGAACTCAGAAGTAACGGGAGAAATTCCCGTTAATTTGTTAAACGTATCTTTCTGTATGCTAAAGGGCCAGTCGTAGAAAAAAACAGAGGCTGTATACCGGTTTTGGACCGGGGCAGCCTCTGTTTTTTCTTTAAATATTAGTGCTAATTGATTACTTAGTGCCTGTTAACAAGGAGAAGACAACCTGAGCGCTCTCTGCACGCGTTAACAGCGCTTTTGGGGCAAACTGATTGCCTTCACGTCCTTGGACTAGTCCAGCTTCTGAAGCTACGTCGATATATTTCAACGCCCATGCTGCAGCTTCGTCACGATCGATAAAGGTTGATTCAGCTTTTGCATTTAAACTTTTGCCTGTTCTCAATTCGATTGTTTTAACTAGGATCGTAGCCATTTGCTCTCTGGTAATTTTTGCAGTAGGAGCAAACGTTGTGTTGTCCAATCCGTTAACGATTCCCGCTTGGCTTGCCGCAGCCACCGCTTCTGCATACCAAGCGTCAGCGCTAACGTCTTCGAATTCTGCAGTTCCCGTAGCTTTGAGGTCGAGAGCTTTAACGATCATCGCCACGAATTCAGCTCGCGTTACGTTCTCTTGCGGAGCAAAACGATCTTCGGACACGCCTTGAATAATATGTTTGGCGGCCAGTGCTTTAATCGTGTTGTGCGCCCAATGCGATGCTGCTACGTCAGCAAATATTTTATCGTATTCTAATACGGCATATTTGCTGAAGTGGGAAATTTCAACGCTAATTTCACCGTCGATGACTTCACCTCCTACAAATTCGAGGTTGCCTTCATCGGAGATGAAGTACACACCAACCAGGTTTTTGTTCACGTCTCCGCTTACCTTAAAGCTAATCGTAATCGGTTCTTTGAATTGGCTTAATGATACAACTTTTCCGTCCTTCGTAATAACGGACAAAGAGAAGTCGTAAATGTCGCCTGCCGCTTTTAATCCTGCATTGTTTTTGTCTGCTGCATCTTTGAGAAGCCCTGGTGCAGAAGAATCGGAAACCTTATTGAAGGAGAAAGCGATTTGTGCGCCATCAAGCTGATCTGCCGTTAATAAGCCTTGCAACTCTTTTAGTACGCTTGTTGGGATATCGACTGTTATTTCTTTGCCTTCTAATTGAAGCTTATTGTCTCCAAGTAGAGTAGCGGCATTGACAGGCAGAAGGACTTCTTCTTTTCCATCAGTCAAAGGAATCGTCACTTGGCCTTCTTTGCCGGAAGACAAGCTGTCGGCGCTAATGGATTGTTTGTTTTCTTCGGGCTTTGGCGTTTCAACTTCAGGTACTTCGGTGCTCGGATCAGGTGATGGCGTCGTTGTATCTCCGGATGAGATTGAAACGTTTTTAAAATCGACAACGTTTTTGCTATCGATAAAATGTAATTGCTTCTGATATTCCTCGACAAAATAGGAAACAACATCACCGTATCTTAATTCAACAGAGTAGTTACGACCAGCTTTCGGAAGCTTAATCTCATTTCCTTCACTGAGGTCGGATAGGGAAAGCAAGTAAGTATGACCTTCGACCAGCGGTTGTTCGAAAGTCAATAGCAGCCGTCCCATGTCGTCTTGCGGGCCGTCACCGTCAATCCAATAATAGCTCGGTTTGATAGCAGAAGCGTATACGCTTTCGGATATGGTTGTGTCTGTTAAAAGGAAGTCTGATGCCAGGGTGGTATCTGGGTTATACACTGTGTCAATACTCGATACGGTTCTCGGGAGAAGTATTTCAATTGAATTATGTCCACTGCGCTCAGGAGTGAACGAAACGAGCTTTTGACCGCTTTTTAGGAATCGGTTCTTCAATAGTCCGTTGAAAAATTGTTGGCCCTGTATACGGTAAGCGTCCAAGTATACATCTGGATCATAGTAATAAGTATATCTGCCTTCAGTCGTTAAATTTATATCATATGTAGTTTCGTTCTCTGTTAGTTTAATATTTGTAGGCTGTTGTTCTCCCACATATGCACTGTAAGAAACGGAATAATAACGAGTGTTGTTGTCATCGTAACTTTCGTAAAAAGAATTTGTTTCTGGAATCATTTGCTCTTCGATCGCTTCTGATTCGTTGAATAATTCAATACTCACCGCGTCCGGATCTGAAGTGTAAATTTCGCCATGGAGCATTCCGGTCTCAGCATTGTAATAGAAACCAATACTAGTAGCGGCATAAGCAAGAACGGGTAATAGCGATGATAATAATAATAGTGAGATAAGTGATGCACTAAGCTTACTGCGAAAGCTTTTTTTCAAGTCTTCTCCTCCTTGATTCCTAGTTATTTACAAATACTTTTCTACTATATCAACCGTAGGACAATTTTACCAGTCCCATTCAACATTTTGATGAAATTCCTATTTATTCAATTCTTCCACTAAATCAGTATAAAGCTGTTGATGAGGTACTTTAGCGATTGCCAGCTCGAGCTGTTGTTTGGCCGATTCAAAATATTTCCTGTCTTGAGTCGCATTTCCCTTTCTAATATATACTTTTGCAGATTCGTATAAGATTGAATGCGACCACGGAATTGAATGTTCAGCCTTCGAAAGGTGGCTCACTGCTGTTACAAATTGCTCGTTCTTTGCGGCCCTTATGCCTTGATTCATCCAATGGTAGGCTGTTCCCATCCATACAAAAAAGATAATGGCAAGGGCGGCAACCATACTTAATGCTGAAAGCTTAATGGCTCCCGTCTTCAGTACTATGGGAGTCCTTGAGGATATGGGCATGATAAGGCAAATGAACATGGCGAAAACTACCGGGAAGTTAAGATCGAAATCAAAACCGGCATGCAGTAACATGACCGATACAATGAGTAGTGTTTCTTTCTTGTACAAGTCTACTCCCTCTTTTTGAGTCCGTACTTCGGCAATTGCTGTTCTATAGAAAACAATAAGTATTGTCAACCAGATTATGAGTCCGATTAGACCTATGTCTAGTGCTACCTGGACAAAATGATTATGTATGTATTTCACGAAGTAAGGCTGCGATTGGTACAAATGTTGCAGACCCGCCCAGCCGCCCCCGCCCGAGCCGCCCCAAAAGTAATCGGTAAATAGGGAGATGCTGTCTTTCCAATAGGTCAACCTGATTTGAAATTCCGGCGTGCTTGCCTGGATACTGGAGACGCGACCTAAAAAAAACAACATATCTTGTTTAATTGCCATTGCGAGTAATAATCCAGCTGCATGGCTTGCCGCAACGTATAACAGCGTCGACAAAGCTCGCATTCGCGGGTTAAAAACAATGGCGGCGATAATGGATAGCAACCACAAAATCCAAACGGAACGGGAGAACGTTAATAACAGGCCGGTAGCAGTTATTGTCATTGTAATCAGGTGGATTTTGATCTGGGATTTAGAGAAGGAGAACATACTTAGCAGCAAGTTTACGAGAAGGATGATAGCCAAAGTGTTTGCGTAATACAGTAAAGATTCCAGCCGTCCGTTGCGCTCCATATGGAATAATACGCCTACGGCAACGAGAATAAGGCCAAGGAAGTTCCAACTGGAATATAACTTCGATAAGTGACGTGAGGAGAGGTTCATAACAAGGAAGGATAACGGGATGAGGCTAGTTACTCTCGACGCTTCAAGGAGAGCCGCTTCCAAATCGACCGCGTACAAACAAGCGATCCAGTAGCATGCGACATAGAGAATAACTCCAATGTGCAGCCAGTTGATCAAGAGTGATTTTTGAAGCCAGAGTACAAGCAGGAAGGCAAGTATTAGAAGTGCATTCATGAACAATAAGGATGTCTCAAAAAAATACCCGTTAAAGATAAAGCCGAAAACAAAATACATTAGAATAACGGCATAAGAAACGGAATTAGTCATATTGGTCTCCATAATCAAATTTTCTAAAATGAAAGAAGATATGTAAAGAAATAAGCGCTTCGCAACTTAAGCGAAACGCCTTGTTCCTTTATAGGCCGAGCAACTCTCGGATAATGGCTGACGTAATTATATTGACTCTGCAATATCACCGGATGCCTGCTTACGGGAAGAATTTCGGTTTCGATTTATTACTTTCGCAATGGACCTTCCCAGCTTGTTGCTCGGCAGCTCCACGAATTTGTACGTGAAGTGGGCGACAGGAAGGCTTACGATCGGAACGAGAATGAAAGCCGCTTCAATCGGTATAATTTTGCCCAGCAAAATGGTGATCATCATCATAACCGGAATATGAACCAAATACAGGCTGAACGAAATTTTGCCGAGCCATGTTAATGGCTTTATGGAAAGGAAGGCATTTAGGCGGTCCGAAGAAAGAACGGCCGCGAACAGCAGCAGGATGCCGGCAATGGTTATAACGTCCGTTATTTTCTGATCTTTCACTTGGAAGACGACAACCATCCAGCGGCAATTGATCAATACGAGCGACACTGCCACAAGAATAGCCGTATAAATGGTTTTCAGTCTAGGCAGTTTGTTCCGATACTTAGATAGCAGCGCTCCTAGTATGAAGCAGGTGCAGTAATACATGCTCCATCTAACGGCTTTCACCATAATTAATAGACGACCTTCATCCAGAACGGCGGCCCAGTTATCCAACGCCAAATAGACAAGCACATTTAAGCCTAGGGACAGGATGGCGGCGCTGACGAAATTGAATCTTCTTATTATTAGAAGGAAGAGCGGTAAAATTAACGATATTCTCATCTCATGGAACAGCGTCCACACGACTCCGTTCACATTCGTCGTATCGTAGTTCTCCATCAGCAAGTAAGAGGCAATCGCTTTAAGGGTAACGGGATGATTCCAACGATTATCATAAGAGGCACTTAACCCTTGAATATCTTTGTATTCCAAAAAGATGGTTAGTAGCAGCGCCGAAGCTAGCATAAGAACGATGTAAGGAATGTATATGCGGCAGAATCGTCTTATCGCATACGCTCCGTAGGACTGGGTTTTGCCCTCGAAAAAGGGAATTGCAAGGACAAATCCGCTTAACACAAAAAATAGTAAAACGGCTTCCCTGCCTGCCCAGAGGGTGTGCAAAGGCGTGATTGTGAAATATTTGAAAAAATCGTTGTCGAAACGATTGAAATTGGCTTGTTCAAAAACGGTGAATGCAATTAAACAGTGGAAAATAACAACGATCATTGAAGCAATTCCTCGAAGCGAATCGAGCGATTCTATGCGATTATTATGGCTCAAACCTTCTTCCTCCCCAAATCACAGTGTGCGGTTAATGGCGCTAATTAATGATAACACAAGGCTAGGAGCTTGGATATTGTAAAGAACTTCATAGGTCTTTTGGACCGTTGTCGGTCATCTGCAAGGGATTTAACGGTTTGGAATCGAATAGGTTATATGTAGTAACCCCTTATATGTAGTAACCCCGTATCGTTGATCAAGGATGCTGCTTCAGTATGCCAAAAAGATGCGGCCAATATGATAAAAAGGCAGAATATGATGATATTACCAAATGGACGAACGTTGAAAAAAATAGCAACAAACAGATATAAAGCGGTGCTCGCTTATGCGCGAAGATCGCTGCTCGCGCTGTTGCTTGCGAGCGTCGCCCTCGGGGGCATGGCCCCCGCAGGGCTCGCTCGCCATGCGGCGGCAGCGCCGCAGGAGGCCGCGCCGCAATCCGCGGCTGACGGCGAAGCTGTCGCCGCTGAAGAGCAGCCGCAGAGCTGGCTGCTCAAGTGGAGCGACCCCGCGCTGGCGCATGAGCTGCGCGGGACAGAGGTGCTCCGCCGCCAAAGCGAGGCGGCGGTCGATGTCGTGCGTCCCGCCGGCGACAGCGGGGAGGACGTGCAAGCTTGGCTCGCCCGGCTGCTAAGCGAGCCGGGCGTCGAATACGTGCACCCGAACAGTCGGGTGCACGCCCTTGCGCTGCCGGAGGCGTCGCAGACGCCGGCGCCGGGCAGCGGCAATGATGGCGCGGATACGAAAGCCTCTTCCGCGCCCTCCAGCCCCCCCTTGTTCACCGCCCAAAAGGTGACGGTGAACGACCCTGAATACGCACAGCAGCCTTACTTGGCTCAGATCGGCGCGGTTAAAGCGTGGGAGACAATGCGCGAGCAGACGAAGCTTACGATAGCGATCGTGGATACGGGCGTCGATCTCGATCATCCCGACCTGATCAATAACTTGGTGCCTGGCGTCAATCTGGTCAATCCGAAGCTTCCGCCCAACGACGACAACGGCCACGGCACCAGCGTGGCCGGCGTTATCGCGGCCGAGAGCAATAACGGCAAAGGCGTAGCGGGCATTATATGGAAGGCGAAGATTATGCCGATCAAGGCGCTCGATAATCGCGGAGACGGGACGGAAGAGGAGCTTGGCGACGCGATCTTGTATGCGATTAAGAGCGGCGCTCGAATTGTCGTCCTGTCGGTTGGTCTGCACCGCTACTCGCCGTACATGCTCGATATCGTAGAGTATGCCGAATCCAAAGGCGTGCTGCTCGTAGCAGCGGCAGGCAATGACGGCGTTTCGTACGGCGCAAAGGCGGCTGTCAAATATCCTGCCGCCTACCCGACTGTAATCGCAGTTGGCGGCATCAAACCGAATGGAACAGTTGATGTACGCTCCAATCCGGGACCTGAGCTTGATATAATGGCGCCATGGAACGTGTTCACGACGGGCATGGGCGGGCTCTACAAGCGGGAAGAGGGCACCTCGATGGCGGCGCCGCAAGTAGCTGCGGCTGCAGGTCTTATTTGGGCCCAAAATCCAGATTTGAAGCCTTACCAGGTAAGGGCTCTGCTGCGGCAGACGGCCAAGGATATCGGTACTGCAGGCGTCGACAGCAAGTCGGGTTATGGCTTGCTGCAGATCGATAAAGCGGTTAACGCGAATGTGGTAATGGATATATACGAACCGAATGACACGAGCAAGACGGCGAAGCGATTCCAGCTAGGCACGAGCATCACCGCCTCGCTTGAGAACGGAGAAGACCAAGACTGGTACCGCATTGACATGCCGAGTGACGGAACGCTCACGATCGATTACAAAGGTATGGTCGAGCCGGGCAAAGCGGTGCAGCCTGTACGGATTTATCAATATTTTAACGGTCAGCAGCAGATGATCTACGATACGAAGCTGGCAAGCACGTCGATCGATATCGATGTGAAGAAGGGCGCGCATCTCATTCGGGTTGAGTTGATGAATCAATATAGTACTTTAGGTTTACCGTATATGCTGACTTCCTCTTTTATAATAAAACAGGATGCTTACGAGTCGAATGATAAATCTTATGAAGCCTATACGCTTCAACCTCGGACACAAACCGTCGTTGGCAACTTTCATCAAACCGCTGATCGCGACTGGTATGTTGTATCTTTGACGCAAGGCGGTAAACTAAAGATTGTATTAAGCACGGATACGGCAAGAATTGATCCGGGCCTCGCTATACAGCGCGCAGGTGATCAATTGCTCTTGTACGATGATGAGGGTGAAGGGAAAACGGAGCAGTCTCCTGTCATAACCGTCGCTCCAGGGAAATATTATATTCGTGTCCACAATGCAATCTCATCCGAAGCAAGTCCTGTCATAGGTACATATACGCTGAAGCTGGAATATACGCCTAAGTACGAAGACCCGAATGAACCAAACGACAAATCGTATGAGTCATTTATGGTGAATCCGGGTACGGATTATCTAGGTGTAATAGGCAGCAAAACCGATTTGGATTGGTTTCAGTTCCGTGTAAGCAAGGCAAGCGTCGTATCGATGGCCGTCTCAAGCGTTCCATCCTCCATAAATTTGAAGCTGGAAGCCTACGATAAGCGGATGTCGCGTCTAACAACGTCTTCAACCGGGCAGAGCGGTTCTCTGCAGACATCGGAGCTCATACTTGAGCCGGGCATTTATTATGTGAAGCTATCCGCAGGAGCTCCGTCAGACAGCCAATATTATCGTTTCAAAATCAAATCGGAGGCGCTGGTCGGAGGCTTCCGCGATATTTCAAATCATTGGGCTCAAAAAGAAATAACCGCGTTAAGTCAGCTTGGCATCATAAACGGAACAGGCAATTATCGCTTCGAGCCGAAGCGGGCGATCACGCGCGCTGAAGCGGCAGCAATGGTTGTGAAGGCTTATAAGCCGAGCGGGAGCATTAACAACGGCCAGAAGCGATTCAAGGACGTTACAGCCTCGCACTGGGCCTATGACGAAATAGCCAAAGCGGTACAGCAGGGCTGGATAAAAGGCTTCCCCGATGGAAGCTTTAAGCCGGATCAGCCGATAACGCGCGTAGAAATGGCTATTATTATCGGTTATGCGGACGGCGTGCAGCCGAGAATCCCGCTCGGTGCTCCGTTCGCGGATGTGAGCAGAGCGCACTGGGCAGCGCCTATGCTGATCGCGCTTAAGGCGAACGGTGCAATCAAAGGGATAGAGAACAACCAATTCAAACCAAAGCAGCAAGCGAGCAGGGCCGAATATTCGGTACTTCTGTATCATTTGCTGAGCAACTAAGCCGATTAAGTGATCGAGGGATGAAGCGAAGGGGTAACTATGGAAAATTATGATGTATTCGATGAGGCGCAGCGGATGACCGGCATTACCGGATTATTCTCTATTATTGTTGTTCTGATCAGTATTATGCTGGTGTGGACGCTGCTGCAGGAGGTAAAGTGGGAAACGTTCTTCAAGCATCCCCGCAATGCAAAGGCAAGGATGTTTCAAGTGGTTGTTGCGGTTATTTTGGGACACTTGTTCGCCAAGTTTATTTTGGAATATTGGAGCTTCACAACGATGCTTCGCAGCTTTGTCGAATAACAGTCGCGAAAGATGTCAACAATGGGTATTAAATGACGATAAGATAAGTTGGGGAGCACGAAGCACAAGCAGATCCCAACGTGAAAATGGATTACTTTTCTTGGTAAATCAGGATAAGCAGGCAAGGCAAAAATCCGATCTAGGACCAAAGACGGATAAGAATAAAATGGAAGTAATTTAGCGCTTGTCGATTCATGTAGTTGAATGATAAGATGAAGTTTAGTTGTAGTGAGAAATTCCATTATATGCTCGTAGAGGGTATAGAAATTGCAGTTCGCGGAGGGAACCATAAGATGACCAAAATTATCGTCCGCGGAGGTCAGCGTTTGAAGGGAACGGTCCGCGTTAGCGGTGCAAAAAATGCCGTGCTTCCCATTCTAGCGGCCTCATTATTGGCGACAGAAGGAGACAGCGTCATCTATGACGTACCCCTCCTCGATGACGTTATGACGATTCAGAAGGTGCTTGCTTCATTGGGCGCACAATTAACTTATAATAATGAAACGATGCGCATATCAGCGCCAGCTATTACTTCAATCGAGGCACCTTACGAGCTCATTCGTAAAATGCGTGCATCGTTCCTTGTCATGGGACCGCTTCTTGCCCGCGTAGGCAAAGTGCGTATCTCGCTGCCAGGCGGCTGCGCGATCGGAACTCGTCCGATTGATCAGCATTTGAAGGGCTTTGAGGCGATGGGAGCGGAGATTACGCTCGGTCATGGCTTCATTGAAGCAAGCACGCCGACCCGTCTTAAGGGTGCGAAGATTTACCTCGACGTTGCCAGCGTGGGCGCAACGGAGAATATTATGATGGCAGCCGCACTAGCGGTTGGAACGACCACCATTGAAAATGCAGCCAAAGAACCGGAAATCGTCGACTTGGCTAATTATATTAACGCCATGGGCGGCAAGGTGCGCGGTGCCGGTACCGGTCTGATCCGTATTGAAGGCGTGGATAAAATGCACGGCGCAGCGCATAATGTTATCCCTGACCGCGTTGAAGCGGGCACGTACATGATTGCAGCAGCGATAACTGGCGGCGACGTATTCGTCGAAGGCGCGATTGCCGATCATTTGACGCCGGTCATCTCCAAGCTCGAAGAGATGGGCGTCGAGATTACCGAGAGCGACAATGGCATTCGCGTTCGCGCAGGTGCGGAGTTGAAATCGGTCGATGTAAAAACATTGCCGCATCCAGGCTTCCCGACCGATATGCAATCGCCTATGATGGCACTGCTTCTCGTTTCGGAAGGTACGAGCGTGGTGACGGAGACCGTATTCGAGAACCGTTTCATGCACGTTGAAGAGTTCCAGAAGATGAACGCTCAGATCAAAGTAGACGGACGTACCGCTATTGTAAGCGGCGGATTGCCGCTTAAAGGCGCGAAGGTATGTGCGACTGACCTGCGCGCGGGAGCGGCGCTTATCTGCGCGGCGCTTCGCGCTGAAGGCGAGACAGAGCTTACGGGACTGCATCATGTGGACCGCGGGTATGTCGATATTACAGGCAAGCTAGCCGCACTTGGCGCTACGATCTTCCGCGTAGAATCGGAGAACGAACAAGCAGCTCCCGCACCGGTTGCAGTCGCTGCAAGGGCGGCTGCGGTTGTTGCTTCGTCAGCTGTATCGGAGCATGAACAGGCTGCGAGCTACAAGCGGGAGAAAGAGGTTGCCGTACTTAAGGTTCAGCCGACTTGGGCTTAATTTCTTACACAATGAATGGAATAAAGAGAGGACATCTTGACCGTTATGAGGAAGCAACAATCCTCAGGCGAGCAAGATGTCCTCTTTTTTTGTTCATTTTATCATATAGAGGAGAACCGATCGTGGTAGTAAAGCGTCTTTCGGCTTGTTCATTTCCCGTTCATCTTCGTTTGCTATAGTCTATTCGATCAAGTCTGATGGAGGGTGGCGTAAAGCAAATGAAGAAGTGGACGATTTGGCTAGGCATCGTTATCATTCTTGCCGCGGCCGGAGCGGGAGCGTATTACTATTATTTTGCGAAGGACAAGGAAGCGGCGGGAGAAGATCCTGTAGCCCAGACGGTTACGGCGACCAAGGGCTCGATCGTGAATCAAATTAGCGGGACGGGTTCGGTTGCCGCGAATTCGCGCGAGACGCTGACCGCCGGCAAGAGCGGAACGATCGCCGAGGTGCACGTAAAAAAAGGCGATAAAGTAAAGGCGGGCCAAACGCTCGTAACGTTCGAGGATTCGGACGACTATGAAGATCAGATCGAAACGATCGAGAAAAATAAGGAAAAGCTGCAGGAAACGATTGAAGGTTATCAAGAAGATTATAAAGCGGCAATCGGTACGGAAGACGAAGAGGAAACGAAGAAAAAGATTCAAAAGAGCATCGAGGAAACCAACTCGGAAATTGCAGATCTGAATGACGACCTGCAAGACATTTATGAAGAACAGAACGAGCAGGTGAAGACGGTAACAGCAACGATCGAAGGCGAGATTACGGAATTCGATATTGAAGCTGGAGACGAGGTTCAAGCGAATACGACGATTGCAACAATCGTTGACTACACGAAGCTTGAGTTTGTTACATCAGTCGATGAGCTCGACATTCCATCTCTTAAGGTAGGCCAAGCAGTTGATATTACGCTTAGCTCGATTACCGATCGTACGATAGATGCGACTGTATCGGAGATTGCGCGTGAAGGCTCGTCCAGCAACGGCTCATCCTCCTTCGAGGTGAGTATCCTTCTGAACGATATTGAAGGGGTTATGGCAGGCATGTCGGGTGAAGCCGCGATTACGATTGAGTCCAAAGAAGATATTGTTCTCGTGCCGGTAAATGCGGTTGTTGAGATGGGCGGCAAATCATTCGTTCGCGTGCCGTCGACTGGCGATAGCGCAGCCGCGGCTGGCGGTGGACAGACGGGCGGCGGACGCGGACAAGGAGATTGGTCAGGCGAAGGCGGGCCAATGGGGGAAGGCGGCGGTCAACCTCCGGAAGGCGGAGCGTTCCCTGGAGGCGAAGGGGGGCAAGCGCCGGCAAGCGGCGATACGCAAGGTGAAGCGACGAAGGGTACGGCAGATGCTGAAGCACCGGCAGGCGATGGAGCAGCTTCCGGCGGCGGACAAAGCACGTCAGGCGATAGCGGCGCATCTGCAGGAACAGGCCAACGGCCAAGCGGCGGCGGACAAGGCATGACGGGCGGTGCTGGCGGAACTGGAGGAACCGGAGGCGGCGCGGGATCAAGCGAACGTCAAAATATGCGCCAAGCGATGATGGAAACGTTGACGCTCGGCGGACAACTTGTCGAAGTGACGACGGGTCTTAGCAACGAAAACTTCGTTGAAATTGTATCGGGACTGAATGAAGGTGACAGCGTGCTGATCCCTGTTGCTTCCGGAACGGCTGGGCTGGGTGGCGGTCAGCAAGAAACGAATGTTCAGATGCAAGGCTTCCCGGGAGGCGGCTTCGGCGGCGGAGGCTTCCAAATGCAAATGGGCGGCGGCGGTGGAACCGTACGCAGCAGTGCTGGCGGCGGAATGGGCGGCGGTGGCATGCGATGAGCGGAAACGATCATGGCAGCCTACCGCTAATCGAGATGGAAGGCGTAACGAAGTACTATATGATGGCGCGAGAGAAAACGACTGTTCTGCACAACGTCTCGCTCAGGGTCGAGCATGGCGAGTTTCTAGCAATCGTCGGTCCGTCGGGGTCAGGCAAATCGACTCTTATGAACATCATCGGGTGTCTAGATACGCCAAGCGAAGGAAGCTACAAGCTGGAAGGCTCAGAGATGAACGGCCAAAGCGACAATAAGCTGACCGTGATGAGAAACAAAAAAATCGGATTTATTTTTCAAGGCTATCATTTGCTTCCGAAGCTCACGGCGCTGGAAAACTGCGAGCTGCCCCTCATCTATCGCGGGTTGTCAGGCAAGGTGCGCAAGCAGCTGGCCAAGGAAGCGCTCGAGAGAGTCGGTCTTGGCAACCGTCTGCATCATCGGCAGAGCGAGCTGTCCGGAGGGCAGCAGCAGCGGGTTGCAATCGCGCGTGCGTTAGCGACTAATCCGCCTATGCTGCTTGCCGATGAGCCGACTGGCGCGCTCGATTCCAAGACGGGCATGGAAGTGTTGAACATGATGGAGGAGCTGAACCAAGCGGGCCAGACGATCGTCCTTATCACGCATGATATGGAGGTGGCCCAGCGGGCCAGACGTACAGTCGTCATCCGGGACGGGGTGTTGACGGAGCTCGGAAGGAGGAATGACGATGAAGCTTACGCAAGGCTTGTTAATGGCCGTGAAGAGCGTCTTATCGAACAAGCTTAGAACGATACTTTCGATGCTCGGGATATTGATCGGCGTTGCGACGGTCATTGCGCTTGTGGCGATGGGCAAGGCGTCATCCAACGAGGTAGCCGAGCAGGTGTCATCACTCGGCAGCCCGAACTCGCTGTCGGCTACCATTACAGGACGCGGGACGGTAACCTCGCTAACGGTCGATGAAGCGAACGAGCTTGGAGATGTCATGAACATTGAAGGCGTTGCGCCTGTAACGAGCAGCAATGCGTATGCGAAGTACGGTAAGACGCAAGTATCGGTTAGCGTAGAGGGGATTACGCCCGCCTATGAGCAGGTTAAAGATTTTCCTGTGCAGGATGGCCGCTACATTGCATCGCCGGATATTAATAACGCGTCAAGAGTAGCGCTGATCGGCGTAGATACGGCGACCGACCTGTTCGAGGAAGAGGGCGAGAATCCGGCAGAGGCCGTTGGCAAAAAAATAACGATCAACGGCTACAACTTCACGATTGTCGGCTTGCTCGAATCGCAAGGAACGTCTATCGCGGGCTCTAACGACGAGAAAATACTGATTCCGATTACGACAGCGCAAAAAATATTTCAAACGAGCGGCGTCACGACAATCAATTTGCTTGTCACCGACACTGATCTCATGTCCGCGACCGTCACGGCTATCGAGGCGGTACTCTATGAGAAGTTCAGAGGCAACGAAAACGCGTACCGCGTCTTCAATCAAGAGGAAGCGATGGAGACATTGAACTCGGTTAACGAGACAATGAATAGGCAATTGATCTATGTCGCTATTATTTCCCTTATTGTTGGCGGCATAGGCATTATGAACATTATGCTAGTATCAGTCACCGAGCGGACGCGCGAGATTGGCATACGCAAGTCGCTTGGCGCCAAGAAGCGCGATATTCTGTTTCAGTTTCTCGTAGAAGCTGTCTGCATAAGCGGTTTGGGAGGCGCCCTTGGAATTGGGCTTGGTTACGTGGCTTCATTCGTCATCGGCCAGGTTATGCATACGGAAACGGAAGTGCCGGGCGATACGGTACTGCTGTCCTTCGCGTTCTCTGCCCTCGTCGGCGTTATATTCGGCTATTTGCCCGCGAATAAGGCAGCAGGCTTAAAGCCGGTCGACGCCCTTCGCTACGATTAGGAGACAAGAGGTTCTACCCTATTATTCGTTCTCATAGAATGAACCATCAGGGTCGATTTAAGAGAGCGGCATAAGCGATAGGGTCAATAACGCCAGCGTGCTCGCTCTCACCGGCCTAGGTGGAAGGAGAGCGCATGAGCCCAAAGATAAGAACACAGCTGGTCGTATCGTTGTTGCACCGGCAATCGGTCAAGCGATGGTTAGCTCTATTCGGTATTGGAGCTATGTTTGGAGCTTCTATTCTGCTGATTAAGCTATCGCTGAATGAGCTTCGTGCGGCGTCCGCCGCAGGTTACGCTGATACCGGTCTGGCCGAATTTCAACAATCATCAATCAAGGAACAGGCGGCAAGCCGTATCACGGAGACAGCCGCGCAGCTGCAGCGGCGCACCAATGAGAATGAGGCAGCTGCGCCGAAGAATGAGCCGAACGGAAAAGACGATGATATCGTCAAGGAACAGAACGTTTCAGACCAAGATGATGTAACGTCTGCCGCTCCGCAAACGTCAAGCGAGCTGGATGATCTGATCATTCATATCTATCTGACGAAAGAGAAGCGCATCGAGAACGTGCCGCTCGAAACGTACGTGCGCGGCGTTGTCGCGGCAGAGATGCCTATTGATTTCGAGATAGAGGCGCTTAAGGCGCAGGCGATTGCCGCCAGAACGTATATTGTCAGACGGCTGATACAAGGACACGGCGATGATACCGATATGTCTCTGCATGGCGCGGACGTAACCGATACGGTACAGCATCAAGTGTATACGCCGCTGGCGAAGCTGGAGGGGCAATGGGCGAAGACGGAGCGCAAAGCGAATATGGCCAAGCTTGGCAAAGTCATTGATGAGACGAGAGGTCTGGTCATTACGTATGAGGGAGAACCGATAGAAGCGGCTTTTTTTTCAACGAGCAACGGCTATACGGAAAACTCGGAAGACTATTGGACACAGCAGATTCCTTATTTGCGCAGTGTGGAAAGTCCGTGGGACAAGGCGATCTCGCCTAAATATAAAGAGACGGTGAAGCTTAAGCTAACCGAGTTTCATAAGAAGCTGGGCGTTAAGAGAAAAGGGTTCGCGAAGTCATCCATTCGCGTCACAGAGCGAACGGAAGGCAATCGCATTAGCAAGATTCGTATAGGCGATAAAGTGTTTACCGGCCGCGAGGTAAGAGAGAAGCTAGAGCTGGCTTCCTCGCAATTCACGTGGAGCGTTAAGGGAGATTTCATTACGATTACGACCTATGGCTACGGACACGGTGTCGGCATGAGCCAATGGGGCGCGAACGGCATGGCTCAGGAAGGGGCGGACGTGGCTGCTATCCTCGGTCACTACTACTCTAGTACGACAGTCGAACAAGCTTCCAAGCTATCGGCGCAATTGGCCCAAAGGTCATAGTCTATAATCTTTCAAAAATTAGTATTCACCTCACGTATAAACCTAGCAGTTCTGGCAACAATGGCTAGTGAGGTGATATAAAAATGAATGAACAAAATCAGAACAAACCGAAGCAAAGACCAGAAGAAACTCCCAAAAACGCTCTGGGAGGAACGTCTGCCGCCAAGTCTAGCAGTGGATGGAGAAGCCTATTCGCTAAGAGATGGGTATCCCCAGCGCTCTTCATGGCCGCGGCAGCAATTATCGTAACCTTACTTTGGATCTATCAGGGAGCGGACACCAACACAGACAAAGCAGTTACATCCGATCCTACTGAAGAGACTCAAGGTGACGGTCAAACAAATGCAGGCGAAGAAGGCGCATTGCCTGTTATCGCAGGCAACGAATCGATGGAATGGCCGGTTAACACAGAAACACTTACTGTGAAGACACCGTTCTACGATGACAAGCTTCCGGCAACGGAGCAAGAGGACGCGATTGTAGAGATCGAGGACAACAAATTCGTACTCAGCACGGGTATGGACTTCGTTGATCCGACAGGCAAGACGTTCGATGTAGCGGCAGCTCTCTCGGGTACAGTAACGAAGGTGTATCAGCATCCGAAAAACGGTCTGACGGTAGAGATCTCGCACGGCGAAGAGCTGTCGACGGTTTACCAAAGCGTATCGGAAGTAGCGGTTAAAGAAGGCGACGAGGTGCAGCAAGGCACGGTTATTGCAAAAGCGGGCCGCAACGATCTCCAACGCGATCTCGGCATCCACCTTCATTATGAAACGCTCGTGAACGGCGATCCGGTTAATCCGAATGATTTCATCAAAGAGCAGTAAACCGTTAGAAGCGGCGTAAATACTACGCTTGCGGCGCACAGGCAGGGGACATTCCCCTGCCTGTTTCTGTTTTTTATTAAAAATTATTGGCAATCGGGCTTGTCACGCTTGGCCATAACGAATATATACCCGCTCGACTCATATAATGTACCAAACTATCTCGAGTAGGGAGGCGGGAACGTGCACGATTACATCAAAGAGCGAACCATTAAAATAGGCCGCTGCATCGTTGAAACGAAGCATACGGTGCGAACGATCGCCAAAGAGTTCGGTGTGTCCAAGAGTACGGTGCATAAGGATTTGACCGAACGACTGCCGGAAATCAACCCCGACCTGGCAGACCAGGTTAAGCACATTCTCGAGTATCACAAATCGATTAGGCATTTAAGAGGAGGCGAAGCGACCAAAATCAAATACAAAAAAACGAGTTCCAAGAAGCGCGAAGTCATTGCCGCGGGCAAGGTGTAATCAAATAAAAGGTTAGTCGACACGTGCTGACACGGCATGAAAATTTTTCATCGATTTGTAGAGGAATTTCGACCTTTTTGGCGAATAATGTACACTAGCGGTTTCTCTGTCAAGAGGGACTAAACGTACGTTATGTAAACATTATTCGTTGGGGGACTTAAGCCTTATGCTGAGCAAGGATATCGGGATTGATCTTGGAACAGCCAATGTTTCGATTCATGTAAAAGGAAGAGGCGTTGTGCTCGATGAGCCGTCTGTCGTTGCAATTGAGAGCGACACGAAGCGCGTGCTTGCCGTAGGCGAGGAGGCGCACCGTATGGTGGGCCGTACTCCGGGCAACATCATTGCGATTCGTCCGCTAAGAGATGGCGTAATCGCAGACTTTGAAATTACGGAAATTATGCTGAAAGCGTTTATTGACCGTGTGGAAGGCCGCAAGTGGTTCAGCCGTCCTCGCATTCTAATCTGCGCGCCAACGAATATTACGTCGGTAGAGCAGAAGGCGATTCGCGAGGCGGCGGAACGCAGCGGCGCGAAGGAAGTTTTTTTGGAAGAAGAGCCGAAGGCTGCCGCTATTGGGGCTGGAATGGACATATTCCAGCCTAGCGGCAATATGGTCGTGGACATTGGCGGGGGTACGACGGATGTAGCCGTTCTTTCTATGGGCGACGTCGTTACCGCCTCTTCGATTAAAGTCGCAGGGGACAAGTTCGACGACGCAATCATGAAATATATTAAGAGCAAGTACAAGCTTCTGATCGGCGAGAGAACGAGCGAGGATATTAAGATTAAGATTGGCACGGTATTCGAGGACGGACGCCGCGACGAGATCGATATTCGCGGACGCGACATGGTGTCGGGTCTGCCGCTTACGGTTACGATCCGCTCGAACGAGGTTCGCGAAGCGCTATGGGATCCGGTGATGTCGATCGTATCGGCAGCGAAGTCGGTACTGGAGCGCACGCCGCCGGAATTGTCCGCTGATATTATCGACCGCGGCGTCATTCTGACAGGCGGCGGCGCGTTATTGGACGGGCTCGATGCTCTGCTCGCAGAGGAACTGAAGGTACCGGTGCTGATCGCTGAAGATCCGATGCATTGCGTCGTGAAGGGGACGGGTATACTGCTCGATCACTTGGACAAGCTCGGTAAAAAATAAGGCCGGTTAGCGGCATTTGAATCGTTTGCGCGGGTAGGGAGCCATAGGGGGGCGAGCCGAGGCGCAAATGAGTCAAAGGTCGCATAGACATGCTATTCAGCCTGCCTTGCTTTCAACCGATAATATATAGAGGTACTGGGAATGAAAGCCACGAGGAGGTTACAATCGTGTTAAGAGGACTATATACCGCAGCTGCCGGCATGATTGCACAGCAACGCAGACATGATACGGTAACGAATAATATATCGAATATCAATACACCGGGCTACAAGCAGACGAATTCGGTGTCGCGCGCATTTCCTGAGATGCTCTTGTCGCTTACAGGCGTTGAGCCGAAGGATCAAATGAAGATCGGAAAGTTGACGAGCGGCGTATTCGCCGAGGAGAGCTTATCGATTCATCTGCAAGGCGACCTGACGCAGACGAATAACGCATCTGACTTCGCTCTTATCTCGAATATCGATGTGCCTGGACTCGTGTTCGATGAATCCGGCAAGTCGGTAAGCGAAGACGGCCAAGTGACGTTCCAGCCGCAAGCGTTCTTCACCGTTCAGAACGCGAACGGAGAAGTGCGCTATACGCGCGGAGGCAAGTTCACATTGACGGAAGACGGCTTCCTCATGACGACCGATGGCTCTAGCGTACTTGGAGCGAACGGTCAGCCTATCCAATTTCCGGTCGGGACAAGCCTTGAGAATCTGATGTTGACCGACGATCAGCGGTTCTTAGATCCCGCAGGCATTGAGCGGGGGCAGCTCCTCATCACGCGCGTAGATAATCCGAACGAGCTTGTGCGCGACGGCAACGGCAACTTCCGCTTCGAAGGCGAAGACGGCAATGCCCGCGCAATCGATGCAGGCGAGAGAATCGAAGTAAGACAAGGCTACGTCGAACGCTCCAACGTCGACGCTGCGCAAGCTTCGGTCGATCTGATGGCCGCGCTTCGGGCTTATGAAGCGAATCAGAAGGTTATTCAATTTTACGATCAAAGCTTAGGCAAAGCGGTAACGGAGATTGGCCGCGTCTAACCGATAACGAGATTGCGTCAGGAGGCTTAGCATGAACGGTTCAATGATTAATGCGATGGTGTCGATGAACGGGCTGCAGCAGAAGCTCGACTTGCTCGCCGATAATATAGCGAACGCGAATACGGTAGGCTATAAGAAGAAGGAAGCGACGTTCGAGGATTTGCTCACGAACGTGAGAAGACAGCCGGAAGCGTTCAATCAGCCGGGCAGGCTGTCGCCGATGAACTTCAACCAAGGCTGGGGTTCGCATATGACGATGGTGCAGCCGAATTTGTCGCAAGGACCGGTTAAAGCGACGGATAAAGAGACTGACCTTGCCATTGAAGGAAATGCCCTATTCGAGGTCGAAGTCGATGCGGCAGGCAACCGTGCGTACACGCGCAACGGCGCCTTCCAGTTGACGCCTAACGCAAACGGTGATACCATACTGGCAACGGAAGACGGATACCCTGTAGTCGGAAGAGTCAGGGATCAGACGGGTGCTCTCGTAGACGGGCAGATCGTCGTACCGCAGGGCTACAGCCTGCGCGTCAATCCGGATGGCACTGTGCTTGGCGTTTCGTCCGAGCAGACGATCGAGCTTGGCAGCGTGAAGCTGCTGCAAGCGACACGTCCTGCAGCGTTGACGGCGGTGGCGGACAATCTGTTCATTATCGCTGATGGAATCAACCAAGGAGACGTCGTTCAGCTTATCGTGCCTGGCAGCGATAATGGCGTTACTGTTAACCAAGGTTATTTGGAGCAATCCAATGTCGAAATGACGGATGAGATTACGGAGCTTATTAGTGTACAGCGCGCTTACCAGCTGGCTGCGCGTGCTCTCTCGTCCAGTGATACGATGATGGGGCTTGCTAACAGTTTGCGCGCATAAGGATAGGATGATGGTGAATGAGTATGGCCGATGAGCGAGTCGAGAATAGCAATAGGGGCGAAGGAGAAGATCCCCCAAAGCGAGACGGCTCGAAGACGAAGGCTAAAGCTAAGAAGCAGCGTTCCAAAGGTGCGAATATCACTTTATGGATTTTGCGCAAGAGCATCGTACCAGTCATTATGGTCATTATGCTCATTGTAGGCCTGTACGCCGGTTATGTCGTACTTGGCAAGCAGCCGGAGGATGAAGTATTCAGTTGGTCGACTTGGCAGCATCTATACGATTTGGTGTTTGCCGATTCGTAAGGGTGTACGACGCATTTGCTCGTACGAATAAGCATATGAGATCATGCTCTTGCAGGAGCGACTGCTGAGCGTGATCTTTTTTTGTGTGTGGAATTTTAGGGGAAGGCGGTATGGTGGAGAAGATGAACCAATCGCGTGCAAAATGGTACTGGGGCGCTGTCGCTGTCCTATTCATAGTAGGTGCTTTTCTGCGCTTCGACTTTGTCGCATCGTCGACGCATAGCATGAAAAACCATGATACGAAGTATTACAATCTAATGGTTCAACAATTGCTGGAGAAGGGCGTCTACGCCTATAAGGAAGAACAACCGAATGCGAAGGTGACGCCGGGTTTTCCGCTCTTCCTAGCGGGGATCTATAAAGCGGTTGATTATAAGCAGCATGATCCTTTTCCTTATGTCAGATACATACAAGTTATCTTAAGTCTTGCTACGATGGCGTTGTTGTTCCAACTTGCCTATCGGCAGCTAGGGAGAGCGCAAGCGCTCATCGCTTTGCTGCTGGCGGCTGTCTATCCGCCATTCGTTTATGCGAACGGAGCGATACTGACCGAAGTGCTGGCGACGTTCTTGCTCGCGTTGTACGTTACGCTGCAACTGCGCTCCTACGAGAAGTTGTCGCTTCCATGGGCGCTTGCGGCAGGTGCTGCGCTCGGAGCGCTCGTGCTTACGCGTCCGGAATTTCTGCCGGTTGCGCTGCTGTTCGTCGTATTCTACGGCTGGAAGCTGAAGCAAAGCCGTAAGAAGGTATTGACCGTCTTCGGTGTGACGATGCTCGTATTCGCCGTGCTGATGAGTCCATGGTGGATTCGCAATATGGTGACGTTCGATAAGTTTATTTTGCTGTCAACGATGGAGAATCCGTTGTACGCCGGCACGTTCGAATACAAGAACTATGAGAATACGATTGTTCCGATTCATGCGAAGGCCGAAGATTCGCAGACGGAGGTCGCTAAGGAGCGTATAATATACGGCTTCAAGCATTATCCGCTGACCTTCCTCGGCTGGTATACGGTCGGCAAGCTAGTCTATCTGTACGGCCCGGTCTATACGGGAACGGGACATGATCCATGGTATACGATTATACCGATGAACGGATTGCCGTTGCACTTCCTCATTATGCTGCTCGCGGCGCTGGGAACGATCTATGCGCTGCTGCGGTATAAGCGTTCGCAGCCGCTGCTTATCTTCATCGCGCTGTTGGTCGTCTCGATGACTGCGCTGAGACTTATCTACGTCGCGGAGGCGAGGTATACGTTCACCTTGATCCCGCTCATCCTGTTGCTGACGGCAGACACCGGGAAACGACTCTACGACTGGTTCGTTCTGAAATATAGCAAACGGAGTAAAGCGTCCGCTTCAATTGATGCCTAGCTTAACCTTAATAACAACAAAGCCCTTTCAGCTTCCGTGACCGGAAGTGAAAGGGCTTTGTTCATTTGGAGGCCTCTATTTAACGCTAACGCGTATGGTAATCGTTTTGCCGCCAAAGCTTGCCTTGATCGTCGATGTGCCTTTGCTAACCGCTGTAATCTTGCCTTCGTTTACTGTAGCTACGCTTGGCTTGGAGCTCGTCCATATCGCGCTGGCCGTTGCATTGACCGGGCTTCCCGTTGTGTAGTTCGCCGTTAACGTTATAGCGAACGCTGCGCCAGGGCTGAGCGATACCGTCTTAGACGACACCGAGAGCGACTTCAGCTTAGGGGTAACGACTAGGGCGATTTCAACCTTCTTGCCTTGGTAAGACCCGGATACTTTGCCGCTGCCGACTGCTATTGCTTTAACGGAGCTGCCGTTAACGGATGCGATTGTATCGGGATTGACCTCCCAGTTCATTTTGGAACCGAGTGAGATTTTTTTGCCGTCTTTGTAATACCCGGTTACTTTAATCGACTTCGAGCGTCCCGGATTGAGCGCGAGAGAGGTAGGCTCTACGACGAGCTTCACGATCTCCTCTTCAATTCGAACTTTTACGGTTATCGTTTTGTTCAAGTACGTGCCGGTCAGGGAAACGGTGGAAGCCTCAAGACCTTTAACGGTCTCGGCCTTCAATACGATATTATCGGACGTTGTCTTCCACTTGATGGACTTCGTTACGTCCTCTTCTTCGCCGTCTTCATTAACGACGGTTACGCTTGGCAATGCCGTTTCCTTGCCGATAATAACGCTCATTTCCTTCGTGCTTGCAATGAGTTTAAGCGGTTTGACGTGCACCGTCAGCTTGGCTTCAACTTTATATCCTTGCACAGTACCCGTCAGTACAGCTTCACCGATTGCGACTGCTGTCCATTTGCCGTCCTTGATCGTAGCGATTTCCTCATCGGAGGAGGTCCACTGTACAAGTTTGCTGACGTCGGTTTGCGTGCCGTCAAAAATCGTTGCCGTCACTTTCGGAAGATCGCCGCTGTCGGAAACGAAACCGTCAATTTCCTTTGTCTCTGCTTTCACTGCATTGATGCTGGCATATACGGTTACTTCGATGCTGCGGCTTACACCTTTATGGGAGGCTGTGATTTTCGTTGTGCCAACGCCTTTAGGTGTGACTTCGCCGTTTTCGACCGTAGCTACGATTACGTTGGAGGATGTCCATGTAGCTTCAGTGGTTACGGGTAGCGGTTCGTTCTGGTTCGTCAGCACCTCTGCTTTAATTGAAAGAGGAGCGTCTTGCAAGAACATATGATACTCCTTCTCGGGAGTCAGTTTTATCGATTGATAAGCTGCACGAACAACGACTTCGATGGAAGTGGTTACTCCGAGATGAGAAACAGTGATTGTTGCTTTACCTGCGCTAACTGGCGTAAGAACACCTTTTTCAATCTTTGCGATTGCTGTGCTGGAACTCGTCCATTTGGCATCGTCTGTTACTGACTTTGTAGCGAGAGTATCTTTGTCTGTTACTGTAGCTGTCAGCTTCGTATCATCGGTCCCGATTTCAAGCTCAAGAAGACCCGACTTGTTAAGCTCGATCGACTTGTAAGGGGAGGAGACGGTCAGTACGACCGAATCGCTTTTTCCTTTGTACTTTGCGGTAATCGTCGTCGATCCTGTGCCAACTAGCGTAATTGTGCCGTCAACGACAGTAGCGGCCGCCGTATTAGAAGAGGACCAAGTAGCTTCGGATGAAATGTTTATGCCATCGTCGTTGCCTTTAGTGCCTTCGAGTCTGTAAATGAGCGTTTCGCCTAATTCAATTTCTTGCGTGGATGGAATATCGTTCTCGCCTTTGGAATCCTTAAGCGTTACTTCATCGTATACATAGTCAGATGTTGCTTTGATGCTGACCGTATATCCGCTATAAGTTGCTGTAATCGTTGCCGTCCCTTTGCCGAGACCGGTAAGGACGCCGCTCTCAACCTTTACGATCGAGGCGCTTGACGACTTCCATGTTGCGCTTGAAGTAACATTCTTCTTCGTTGTACTGCCGGAGACCGAAGCAAACAACGTGACGTTGATTTTATCCGACTCGACCTTTAGATCAAGGGAATTGGTGCTGCTATTGAAATCCGAGGCATCATAATCGAATTCGATTCCGGTTACGGTATCCTCCGCCGCATAAGCGATTCCTGTCATCGAGGTAGCAATAAGCATAAGTGCCAGAGTAGCGGCAAGCCATTTTCGCGCCTGCATGAACGACAAGTTCCATTGTAAACGTAAATTCACTGCATCCCGTTCCTTTCTGCTTCATTAATAATAGTGTCTTCTACTATTAACGGTTAGAAAAGGCTGGAAATGAAGATAAACAGGGCAACTTATTTCAATTGGGTACAGAGAACTACAACATTTTATAAGGATGCAGCGCATTCTTCTGCCAAGGGGGACGCATGCGCGGTTTTCATTTGCATATGGTAGTTGTATAATAGTTGGGAGCCGAGGCGAAAGTCAGGAATAGGCAAAGGAGTGTGACCGTTTGAATCTGCCGAATCTATTAACCTCATTACGCTTTGTGTTAATTCCGGTGTACATAGGTGTATTCTCAAGCGGTTATATGATCCCAGCCTTTCTGATTATGGTCGCCGCCGGTATTACCGATATTTTGGACGGCTACATCGCTCGTAAGAGCGGACAAGTGACAACGGTTGGCATTATGCTTGATCCGCTGGCCGATAAGCTTATGCTCATAACAGTCATCTTATCGCTGTTGCTGGCAGACATGATTTCATGGGCTGCGGCTGGAGCGATGTTTTTGCGCGATTTGGGCATGATAGCGGGAGGCATGTTTTATCATTTTCGGGGCAAGAAGACCGTGCCGGCCAACTGGATGGGGAAACTGACGACGATATTGTTTTATTCCGCCATCATGTTTATTTTCTTCGATGCATCGTTTGCAAAGTCGTATCTTTGGGCGGTCATCGCGTTCTCATTTATTACTTCCTTTATGTATATCGCATTATTCAAGGCGCTAAATAAGCCGGAAGTAGATGCGCTACATAAACAGGAAGGTGAGCCGGAGAAAAAAGAAGCTTGACCAAAGACGCTTCAGGTCTCGTAGTCAAGCTCCCTTATCTTAACCTCCACGAACTGCAGTTTCATGAAGGATAAGTATAGTTTCAGTTAAAATAACTTTTTTTATACTAGTGAACTTTGCGAAAGGGGTATTGTTTAACATGCTCGATATTAATCAAATCCAAGAAATTATTCCGCACCGCCCTCCGTTCCTGCTCGTCGACCGTATTTTGGAGGTTGAACCGGGCGTAAAGGCCGTCGGACTCAAAAACGTAACGATGAACGAACCCTTTTTTGTAGGGCATTTCCCAGGTTATCCGGTTATGCCGGGCGTATTGATCGTGGAGGCGCTTGCGCAAGTAGGCTCGGTTGCGATGCTTATGGTTGAAGCGAACCGCGGCAAGCTCGGATTCTTCGCGGGCATTGACGGCTTCCGTTTCCGCGACCAAGTGAAGCCTGGCGATACCCTTATTCTAGAGGTAGAGATTACGCGCCTCAAAGGGCCGATCGGCAAAGGAAAAGCGTCTGCAAAAGTTGGTGACAAGGTAGTAGCCGAAGGCGAGCTTATGTTTGCTCTGTCCGATCGTAATTAATCATTTGTTGCACACGTAGGCTCGATTTGATTTTCAAAGATACGAAGAAAGAGGTTGAATATATGACTCAATCATCCCTGAACACGGCTGCGGCCAAATATGAAGCATGGTTAAATGATCCGCTCATCGACGAAGCGACAAAGGCGGAACTGCGCGGCATCGCCGGCGACGAGAAGGAAATTACGGATCGTTTCTATCGCGATCTTGAATTTGGGACAGGCGGCTTGCGCGGGGTTATGGGTGCAGGAACGAACCGTTTGAATGCTTATACCGTCGGCAAAGCGACGCAAGGTCTAGCGAATTGGCTGCTTGCTAATGGGAGTGCTGAGGGCGGCAAGCCTTCGGTCGTTATCGCACATGATTCCCGCAATCTGTCGCCTGAATTCGCGCTGGATTCGGCGCTTGTGCTTGCGGCTAACGGCATTACGACGTATTTATTCGAAGGGCTGCGTCCTACGCCGCAATTGTCTTTTGCGGTTCGCGCGTTGAACGCGGCGAGCGGCATTGTCATTACGGCAAGCCATAACCCTCCTGAATATAACGGCTATAAGGCTTACGGAGCAGACGGTTGTCAGTTGATTCCGGAGGAAGCAGAGCAAGTTATCGCTTCAATCGGTCAAATCGTTGACTTCGGGGAGATCAAACGCATAAGCCGCGAGGAAGCGGAAGCTAAAGGTTTGCTTCGCTGGTTGGGCGCTAATGCGGATCAACAATTCATTGATACGGTTGCAGCGCAAAGCTTGAATGGCGAGCTGCTGAAAGGCGAGATCGGCGAGAAGTTCGGCGTTGTGTTCACGCCGTTGCACGGAACAGGAAACATTCCTGTTCGCGAGGTGCTGAAGCAAGCGGGCTTCCGCAACGTTCACATCGTACCGGAGCAGGAGCAACCTGACGGTTTCTTTAGCACGGTGAAGTCGCCGAATCCCGAGGAACGCGAAGCGTTCACGCTGGCGATTGCCCTTGCGAAGGAGACTGGCGCCGACATCATTATCGGTACGGATCCGGATGCGGACCGCATGGGCGCCGTCGTGAAAAACAACGAAGGCGAATACGTGGTGCTAACAGGCAATCAATCGGGAGCTTTGATGGTTCATTATGTACTTAGCCAACTGCAAGAGCGCGGCAAGCTTCCAGCTAATGGCGTCGTTGTTAAGACGATCGTCACGAGCGAAATGGGCGCGGATATCGCTTTGTCCTACGGCGTTGCGGTTGAAAATACACTTACTGGCTTCAAATATATCGGTGAGAAAATGACGCGTTACGAGCAAACGGGGGAGCGCGCATTTCTATTCGGTTATGAGGAAAGCTACGGCTATCTGACGGGCACATACGCGCGCGATAAGGACGCGATTGTCGCTTCGCTGTTGATCTGTGAAGCGGCTGCTTATTATAGCAGCAAAGGGAAGACTTTATACGACGTGCTGCTTGAGCTGTATGCGCAGCACGGTGTGTACTTGGAGGGCTTGGAATCCCGCACGCTCAAAGGATTCGACGGTGTTCAGCAGATCGCAGCGATCATGGACGACTGGCGTCAAAATCCGCCGCTTGAGATCGGCGGCGTGAAGGTTGAACAGGTGCTTGATTATGCTGCCGGCCTAGACGGACTTCGTCCGGAAAATGTGCTTAAGTATCTTCGTGCGGACGGATCTTGGTTCTGCTTGCGCCCATCGGGCACGGAGCCGAAAATCAAAGTTTATTTTGCGGTCAAAGGCGAATCGACGGCTGCGGCTGCAGAGTCGCTTCAAGTGTTGAAGGATGCCGTTATGGCACGCGTTGACAGCAAAGCATAGACGGGAAACTGTAATTTAGAACGGAGGAGTTTCGTGCTTTTACGATGGCAGCAATGGAATCGGCACGCGAAGATATGGTTATGGGTCATTACGCTGATTGGCGTAGCGGCGGCAATGCCGCTTGGCCTGGTTCGGATGGAAATGGAGAAGACGTCGAAGAACATTGAGTATGTATTCGACTATCGCGATATTATTGAAGTGTCGGAGCTGCAGACGAAGCCCCGAGAGTTCGTGAAGGAAAAGCTCCAGTTGCTTAAGGATTCGGGCATCACGACGATGGCTGTCTATGAGAGCTCGCTCAAGGAGCTTGTGCTCTCCGGCAGGCTGATGTATTTTAGCTCCCGCGACGCAGCTCTGCTGCAAGGCAAGTTCGAAACGCCGGGACAAAGCTTCACTTATATTTTATACACCGGTAAAGAAGAGGAAGAGCAGATCGGCCCACTCGTCCGCGAAGCGTTCGACCGCGCGGAAGCTGTCTACAGAGACTGGTCTTACGAAGGTAGAAACGGTCTTGTCATTGAAATGCCGGTTGCCGAAGCGGTCATGAAGACGATGGATTTCGATCCAATGACGCTTCAGGAGCTTCATGATGCAGGCTTTGAAATTTTGCCGCGCATCTCGAACAAAATCCAGCCTTACGAGGAATCGGATTTGGACGAGCAGCTCGGTATGATGAAGGAATTGGGCGTTACTCGAGTGTTATTCGACGGAGATGTCGTGAAAGGCGGCTCGGACAAGGCGAATTTGCTGAGCGTCTCCGAATTGTTGAATAAGTATGAGATGGGACTTATAGCGATTGAAAATTTGAAAAAACCGCAAAAAGGGCTAAATAATTTAGCGTACAATACGAATTATAATATTGTTCGCCTCTATTCCCTCTCTCCGGGAGACGGGATGGAAATGTCGCCTGAGGCAATCGCCGACCGTTTCTTGTTGGCGGCAAAGGATCGCAATATTCGGATGTTCTTCATGAACGGCATGGTACAAGCCAACACGGACAAGGGCAAATTCGTTCATAACCTGGATAAAATAAGCCAAGCGCTGCGCGGGGAAAATGGGGCTGTTGCCAAGCTTGCTGAGCACGGCTTCACGCCAGGCGAGCCGCAACCGTTCGATTACGAGCAACCGTCGTGGGCGAAGCCGCTTCGCGGCGTTGTAGCGCTGGGAGCGATTGCGCTTATTGCGCTGGTTGTCGGTACGTTCGTACCGGGCGTCAACATTCCGGTATTCCTGCTCGGTCTTGTAGGAAGCGCGGGCTTGTATAAGCTGAATAGCTCGACGATGGAGCAGGCATTGGCTCTGGGCGCTGCCGTTGCCGCGCCGACGCTTGCGCTCATTTGGGCGATGAATCGCATTACGTCTAGAACTGTTGGCGATCGGCGTATTGTCGGAGGCGACGATTGGTCGGTTGGCAGAAGCCAAGCGTCCCTTGCAGAGGGCGGAGCGGCAGCAGGCGGGAAGAATGGCCGCTTGAATTGGTTGTTCGCTGCACCGTCCGTAGGCAAACGTCTTGGACTGGCGATTAATTGGTTCGTAGTAACGGCATTGATTTCACTTATAGCCGTTCCGCTTGTGTTCGGCCTGTTAAACAATATTACGTACAATCTTGTATTGGAACAATTCCGCGGCGTTAGCGTGCTGCATCTTGCGCCAATTGCGCTTGTTGCGATCTACGTCGTGCTTTATACAGGCCATGCGAAGCTGTTCAATATTCGCAAGCTGCTTGCGCAGCCTATTACGCTTACATGGGTTGTTCTCGTCGCCGTCATTGGCATCGTCGGTTATTATTATTTGTCGCGTACTGGCAATGCTGGATCAGTATCGTCGATAGAGCTTGTGATCCGTAATTTCCTGGAGCAGACGTTCGGCGTAAGGCCGCGCTTTAAGGAGTTCCTGCTGTCGCACCCGCTCTTCCTGCTCGGACTGTTCTTATCGCTCCGTTATCGCGCAGCATGGTTGCTCGTGATCGTTGGCTCAATCGGCCAACTGTCGATGGTTGACACGTTCGCGCATCTGCATACGCCGCTTTATATTTCGGCTATCCGCGTTCTGCTTGGACTAGGCACGGGAGCAATTATCGGCTGCATTCTTATTGTTGCGTGGCTGATTGTGGAGGGAGTTTTGAAGAAATGGGCACCGATTCTCATACGCAAGTATATCAAATAGCGATCTCCGGCTTTTACGGCTTCCATAATAGCGGTGACGAGGCGGTGCTGCTCTCGATTCTGCTCGCGCTTGAAGCGGAAGGCAAGGCGCAGGGCGTAACGGTCAAACCGATTGTGTTGTCTGTAAACCCGGAGTGGACAAGCAAGACGTACGGCGTTGAATCGGCTCATCGGATGCGTCCGGCGGACGTGCTGAAGACGCTCCGTCGCTGCGACGGGCTCATTAGCGGCGGTGGTAGTTTACTCCAGGACGCAACGGGGGTAAAGACGATTCCGTATTATACGGGAATCATGAAGCTAGCCCAGCTTCTCGGAAAGCCGACGTTTGCGTATGCGCAGGGCATTGGCCCGGTGAATCGAAGATGGATGGATCCGATGATCCGCAATGTGATGAAGCGGAGCAAGTATGTTTCGGTGCGGGACGCCGAATCCGCCGCTTTGCTCGGGCGGATCGGGGTCCCTGTGGACCGGATCGACGTCGTACCCGATCCGGTGATGGGCTTGCCGCTGCCGGCCGCTGAGGCGGCAGCGATTGAAGGCGCGAGCGAGACGCCGCCGATCATCGGCGTCTCGCTGCGCCAGTGGCGCAGCGACGGCGCGGATCTCGCGCGCGCCGTCGAGGCGCTGGTCGCGCTGTCGCACCGCCGGCCCGTGCGGCTGCGCTTCTTGCCGTTCCACACCCCCTCCGACGTAGAAACGTCGGAGCAGGTGATGGAACGGCTGCGCGGCCGGCTCGGCGATGGAAGCTCCGCCGAGCTGGCCGCTCCCGGCGACCATCCGCAGCAGATGCTGCTTGAGGTCAGCCGGTGCGACGCGCTGCTGGGCATGCGCCTGCACGCGCTTATCTATGCCGCAGGCCAGCGCATTCCGATGCTCGGCCTGTCCTATGATCCGAAGATCGATCAATTCCTGAATCGACTCGGCCTAACGCCGATTGGCACGACGGAGCAGCTGGACGCAGAAGCTTTCGCCGATGCGGCATGTCTGCTGCTTGACCAGCGTGGTCAGTGGCAGGACAAGCATAAGCGCGCAATCGACCAATTAGTGGAACAATCGCAAAAACCGGCGCAACAAATCGTACATTTCTTGCGTCATACTATATCGAGGTGACTTCCTCATGTCGAATAATCATCCAACCGTGCCGATTTATGGCATACCGTTCTCGAAACTGAATTTGGACGAGACGGTTCGTTTACTTACAACAGCTATTGAGGCAAGAAAACCTACGCATGTGATTACGGCTAATCCGATCATGATTATGGCAGCGGTGGACGATCCGAATTATGCGCGGATGATGCTGAAGGCTGATTTGATCGTGCCAGACGGCGCCGGAGTTGTGTGGGCGGCGAAGCACGCCGGCAATCCGGTTGCTGAGCGAGTAACAGGCATCGAGTTGCTTAACAAACTAATGGAGCAAGGCGAGAAACGCCACTGGAAAGTGTACTTGCTCGGCACGACGCAGGAAATTATTGAAGCGGCGGCCGAGAAGCTGCAGCTTCAGTATCCGCAGGTAAGGATCGTTGGCTGCCGCAACGGCTTCTTCACAGCCGAGCAGGACGATGAAGTGATTGCCGAGATCCGGCAAGCGGCGCCCGATTTGTTATTCGTAGCGCGCGGTGCGGATACGCAAGAGCCTTGGATCGTCAAGCACAAGAAAAGCTTGAACGTACCGCTCATAATGGGTGTCGGCGGAAGCTTTGACGTTATTTCCGGCAGATTGAAGCGCGCACCATCTGTTTTCCAGAAGTTGCGTCTCGAATGGCTCTATCGCCTGATGCAGGAGCCGAAACGCTACAAAAGAATGCTTGTTTTGCCGAAATTCGTCGTGAAAGTGCTTCGCGACAAAGAAAAAGTGACAAAACCTTAACTTACACCGCGAATATGTAGTGAAAATCGTGAAAATCGGTTGAAAACGGGATTGGAGTTTCTTTTTCAATCGGAGTATAATTCACTTCGGTACATGCGTAAACGCGTATCACCGTCCTTTGACGGTGAGAATGACGTTACACGCAGGAAATATAGGGCTGCTTTTAAGTGAGCGTCTTATATTTGAAGAAAAGGGGAGTTGCACAAAATGCCAGTAGGCTTGCTGTACACGATAGGATTCATCATCTCTCTTGTATTAGCCCTTGTCATGACGCCGCTCGTGAAGAAATTCGCATTCAAAGTCGGCGCAATCGATAAACCGAATCACCGCAAGGTACATACGCGCATTATGCCGCGTCTTGGCGGGTTAGCTATTTATATTGCATTTGTAGGGGGATTCTTCTTATTGTCCCCATTGTTGCCTGACGGTTTGCTTCGCCCGAGCGACATAAAGCTGATTAACGCGTTGCTTGTCGGCGGGACAATCATAATTGTGCTTGGCGCTCTAGACGACCGTTTCGAGTTGTCGGCTAAAGTAAAGCTGGTCGGCCAGATCGCCGCAGCTTGCGTTGTCGTATTCGGCTTCGGAGTGAAGATCGATCTGCTGAACATTCCGTTCGGCGAGACGATGCAGCCTATCGCTCATTGGATCGCGATTCCGATTACGATTCTATGGATCGTTGGCGTTACGAACGCGATTAACTTGATCGACGGCTTGGACGGGCTTGCCGCAGGCGTGTCGGGTATCGCCATTGCGACGATCGTAGTCATGGCATCGCTGATGGGCTTCCAGCCGATCATCCTGCTTAGTACGCTGCTGCTTGGCGGCATCGTCGGTTTTCTTGTGTTCAACTTCCATCCTGCGAAAATATTCATGGGAGATTCCGGCTCGCTGTTCCTCGGCTTCAGCTTGGCGACGCTCTCCATGCTTGGCTTCAAGCAGGTTACGATCGTATCCTTCGTTACGCCGCTCCTTATAATCGGCGTTCCGCTCTCGGACACGTTCTTCGCGATCATTCGCCGTTGGGTGAATAAGCGCCCGGTGTTCGCACCGGACAAAGGTCACTTGCATCACCGTCTGCGCGATCTTGGCTTCAGCCATCGCAAGACCGTACTCATTATCTGGAGCGTTGCCGCTATCTTCGGCGGACTTGCGATCGTGCAGTCGACCATCGTGCAATCGAGCGCGGCCAATTGGATCACGTTCGCCGTTATCTGCTTGCTCATGTTCTTCCTGCAGATCGGTGCAGAGGTAACCGGCATTGTAGACAAGACACGCAAGCCGCTTATTAGCTTCCTTAACCGTATCTTCTTACGGACCAAGGTTAACGCGGAATCTCGTTCGAAATAATAACTTCATATTACTGCACGAACAAAGCTCCGAGCCCTTGTATCATGAGGCTCGGGGCTTTTTTTGTTTTTCCCGACTTACTTGTCATATTTGGAAATTCATGTTTAACCTAAACTTTGGCTGCGGTTTGTCCGATATATACGTTACATCTAACTTTAAAGGACAGAAGTGGAGGAGGCTTATTGTGTTTAAAAAAATCTCAGCAGTATTGCTAATGCTGGCCCTCGTCCTCCAGGTACTGCCGCCGTACAGCGGCACAGGAGTATCTGCCGCGACGGGAAGCTTTAGCTTTGCAAACGAATCCGACGTATCGACTGCACCGCGCATTACGACCGAGCCGCGCGTAACGCTTGCTGGTTCGATCAGCAACGTCAACGGATCGACGGTTTCGTACGATGTCGTCCAAATCATCAACAATAAAGGTAATAATGATCCGGCCGATGATCAGATCGGTTCGAAGCGCGAGAACGTGACGAGCAATATCTACATTAACGGATTCAACATTCAAGTATACAACATTGAACTTTTCCCAGGCCTTAACCGCATCACATTCCGAGGCGTGCAAGGCGGAGGAGAAGTTACTAACTCCATCTATATCAATTATCATAACGCGCCAGTGTTCTACGATTTGGTTGCTCAGCTTGACGGCAATCGCTTCAGCATCGAAGAGAACGGTACGACGGTAGTTCATTCGACGAACTCGGCCGGCAAAACTTCCGCTGACATCAGCCTTACAGGCTTCGCGCCTAACGCGCAGTCCGTAACCATTGTCACGAACAGCAGCAGCAAGACGTATAATGTCAGCAGTTCGAATGACTACCAGTTCGCTGCTTCTCCGATTAACTTGCAGCAAGGCAAAAACCTTGTGACGATTCGCGTCAAGAACGCCGATCAAACGATCGAGACTTCACGCGAAATCGCTTTTTATAACGGAAATGTAACGTTCTACGACGTTAACTTGAGCGAGCTTGTTGGGACAACTACCAATACAGCGGCGCTAGAATACAACCCTAACTTCTCAGTTACGAATGTTAGTAACGTTCAAGTAAAGGGTAAAGTAATCGTTCCGAACTACCAAAAGGACGATTCGGTTCCTGCGGATGGTATTTTGGAGCCGCATCCGGATCCGAACAACCAAATTCCGATCAGCTATTCCCTTACCAAATCGCCAACGACGGTAACAGGATCCGTGTATACGAATTCTGCATCATTGCCTGTTGGCAGTGCAACAGACGCGTTCTATGTATACGAGTTCAGTGCTCCTCTGAGTACCTTTGTAGGCGCGGCACCGGATTATAATGTTCAATACGGCATTAAGCTAACGGCTGTGAACGAGAAGAAAAAGGCTCAGAGCCTATCGTATAATGAAGGCACGGGCATAATGAACTTCTCGCTTCGAAACGCGAACCAACGTTATATCGAGCAAATCAATTATTTGAGCGGCTACGAGACAGGCAAGCCGTTCGAAAATTTAACTAGCTCGACTCTAGAGGGCATAAATTTGTTCAGTATCCCGTTTGCGATGGAAGTGCTCGTTGCGAATCCTGATATTACGAACACAGGTAATCTTGTCACTGTGAACAATTTGACAAGCTTAACAGGCGTAGGAGCTGGCAGCACCTATCTCGCAAACGCGAGCAACGCCAATTTTGAGAACATATCGAATCAATTAAACACGAAATTCGTTTATCGAGAAATCAACGGCGTGAACCGACTCTTTAAACGCGAAATCATTGTATTTAAGAAACTTCCTTTCGAAGGAACGCAAACCGTAGAACTTAACGTGGGCGGAGCAGCCCCAGCCGGAGTGAATAAGACGGTTACGTTTACAATGTTATTCGGTCCTTTCACTAGCTACCAATCGATTTACGATAATATGTTGATTTACGACGATACGAACTTGACGGGCACGGAGCGCGCTACAAAAGTAATTACCGAAGCGCTTTCCGATTTCAAGGGTCAAATCAACAATATTAACAATACATCGGAAATTCGTTACGACTTGACGAGCGGCGGCGCGCAAACGGTGTTCTTCTACATCAACAACACGCCGATCCGTCTAGCTCCGCAGAGTGCTGCGGATCCGACGAAATTCCAAATCTACGATGCGGCTGAACGCATTCGTGCTTTCGGAGCATTATTCAGTGGCGAGAACGAAATCCGATTTGTATTCCAAGGCTCGAAAAATGCCTACGAGAAGAAAATCAAAATATATTTAGTGCCTACGAATCTGCCGGTAATTCCGGTTGACACGGCGCTAGGTATATTCCCTTACAGCACCAATTACGAGGAGCCGCTGGCGAACGATCCGAAATTCCCACTGCAAGGAACGATCTTCACAACAACTGAAGCGTCGATGAACATTTTCGGAACATTCGACTTTATCGATTTTGGCAACAATATTACTGTCGCGGCCATTGATGGTAAAATAAGTCAAATGGCAAATGCATTGAACAATTTAACACCGCCATCCAGCTATATTCTCAAGATCGACGGCAGCTCGCTTGAAGCGCCGATTAAGTGGGACCTGACCAAAGCGTTCTATGTGATCAACAGTGCAGCTAACAATGCACAGATCGGTATCGTCAATCCTAACCAAGTCGTTGAGAACCTTTCGGTTAGATACGATATTGCAACGCAAAGCTTCTCCTTTATTCTTGAACGTCAGAAACTGAATGCTGACGGCAGCTCGAGCGTGTATAACTTTACGGTGTATAACAACGGAGAGACTGGCCCAAGAGCTAGCTACCGCTTGGAAGTGGATCCAACCTCGATGCCTTACACGATTGTGCGTCCGATTCTCCCGGCAAAGAGCATCGTTAACCAAAACTTCCTTGAAGTCGTTATTGATGCACCAGTCGGTACGGAGTCCGTAACGATCAATAAAATCAAGGCCGAGAAGATTGAATTCGACTCCGATAACAATCCGTCGACGCCTGAGCTTGATTATACGAATACGTACAGGGCTTACCTGAATACATTGAAAGTCGGCAAAAACGAAATCAAATTCACGATCGTCCGTGCCGATGACGAAGTGGAAAGCAGCTTTGAGATTACGTACAGACCAACCAATATTCCGGGCGCTCAATACCTGGAAACGATGAAAAACTCGCATAAAATATTCGAAGGCGCAGTCAGTCTGAAATTCCCTGCCAACACGTCTTTGATACGCAGCGACTTCAACGTGCCGGCCGACCTGAAAAACCAAGTGTTCACGGGTCACAATCTCTTGTTCGCCATCGCTAACGGCGAAGACGGTGTCGTTGACCGCCGCGAGCTGGAAGAGAAACCGCCGGGATACGATATTACGCTGGAGAGCTTCGGAACAAGATTCCGTCTTTCCTACCCGACGAGATTTACGAAAGCTAGTCCTGTTTATTGGATCGATGCGGGTCTTGCTGATGACCCGAACTCCGCTTCTTATGACCCGTTAACAATGGGCGTGGATCCATATCAGTTCCCGGGCGCGAAAGGTACAAACGGAACGAAAGTACCTACTTATGACGACCGTCCTGACGATAGGGAATTGGTCACGTCCAAGACCGGCGAACTGACGCTTACTTTCGATCCGAATATGAAGGACAGCGTTGGCACGATCATTACGGTTTACCGTTATGATGTGAAAGCGAAGTATTGGGAAAATATTGGCGGCGTTGTAGACGTAAAGAAAAACACGATTACCGTTCCGTTCAATAAATTCGGCTATTATGTCGTTGGCAAGATGGTGTACGCATTCGAAGACGTAACATCTCATCCATATGCGCGCAACTTCCTCGAAGCTATTTATGCTAAAGGGGTAATGAACGCTGCAGGCTACGATGAGTTCGGAACGGATATATATGTATCCCGCGGCGAGTTTGCTCGAATGATGGTGAAGGCGCTCGATATTCCGCTTAACTACGAGCTGAGCAAACCGCATTTCAACGACGTTCCTACTATTATTAATCCGGATGCGTTATGGGATTACCGTTACATTGAGACTGCTGCCCGCGAAGGCATCATTCGAGGAACGGGTCCACAAACGTATCAGCCGAACGTTAACCTGACTCGCCAAGAAGCAGCGGTAATCATTGCTAGAGCGCTTGATCTGAAGCTGGGTACAGACGCAACGAAGATCAAGAAGGATCTGGACAAGATTTTCAAGGACAGCGGCGACGTAAACTACTACGCTCAATCTTCCGTTGTTGCGGTGGCGAAGAAAGGCTTTATCGTAGGCTCGCCTGTCGATGCAAGCAATCCAAAGGCAGGCTACGTATTCGAACCTAGATCCAACTTGCTTCGTTCAGATGCAGCGATTATTACTGCGAAGATTCTTGCCGATCTGAAGAAGCTGCCTAAAATCAATTAATAGCTAGTGAAGCACGACAAGAAACGGCCGCAGGCATAGTCTGCGGCCGTTAATATTGTTATTGAGAAAGCGGTAATATGAGAATCCTGAAACATTATCCATGGAAAAACTTAAGTATCGACGTTGATGAGTGAAACAAGCTATACTAGCAAAGTAAAGAAAGAAAGGGCTTATCCAACTGAATCGTACATAAAAAAACTTTTCAGGCAAAAGCGCAACTTTTCCCTGAGCATTGCGTCTAAATACATGGCAGCGCAAAACAAGCGATGAAATTTGACGAATGCGCATCGGAATAGCCAAATAGTTGGAATGAATTCTCAACTTCCTCTTTACGGTAGGGGTAGCCCATTGTATAATGTTATAGTGGTACACCTACTCTAGCACTCTTTTACTTATTGTTTACAAGTTTCTGCGACATGTTATTACATAGGGTTAAGCATGCGCGCAGACATCATTTATACGAAATCAATGCTCTACTCTGGGAAGGGGGTGAATCGGCATGAGAGAACCGAGCAATCTATTATCCAATCAACACTCTCAACAACCGAAGGTATTTAGAGGAGGAGAAAAAAAGGTTATGAAAAAAAGTTTATCTTTGCTCGTAGCAATCGCGATGGTATTCTCGATGTTCGCAACATCGGTATTCGCGGCTGATGAAAAAACAACAGAACAAAAATACGACGAACTAGTGAAAGCTGGTATCTTCGCAGGTTTGCCAGGCGGCGAAGCTGGTCTGGATCAAACAATGACACGCGCTCAAGCAGCGGTAATTATCGCTAAGCTTGCTGGCTACAAAGATGGCGTTACTTCCCCTGACGCTGGTTTCAAAGACGTACCTGCTGGTCACTGGGCTAAGGCTTATGTTGACTTCGCAGCTAATCTTGGAATCATCTCCGGTCTTGGCGACGGCAACTTCGGCCCAAGCTCGAACGTAACAATCGAACAACTGGCTAAGCTGGCTGTTGACGCTTTGGCTAAACTTGGTTACAAACTTAAAGACGCAGTAGCTGTAGAAGGTACTGTAACTGAATGGGCTAAAGAATATGTTGGCAAAGCAATCGCTAACGGCATCTTCGCAGCTCAAGCTGACTACACAATTCCAGCTCTTCGCGGATTGCTTGTAACTGCTTCTTACAGCGCTTATGAAGCTCTTCAAGTTCCAGCTGCAATCGTAGTTGAATCCGTTAAAGCGGCTAACTCCAAAACATTGGTAGCAACATTCAATGTTGAAGTTGGCACTGCTGTGGCTAGCAACTTCACAGTTCACGCTAAAGACGATGTTTATGCAATCAACGTTGTTGAGAGCGTAGCAATCGACGGCAAAACAGTTAAAGTTACTTTGACTGATTCGCTTGATAGTGAAACTACTTATGTAGTAGTAGCAGAAGGCGTAGTTTCCAAAGAAAACAACCTGGTTCTTGCTTCCACTTCGAAAGAAGTGACTTACGCTGCTACGGCTGCTGCAAGCATCGCTTTCTCTGGCACTACTTACGCTCATAACAAAACTGTAGGTCTTGTTATTAAAGATGCAAACGGCAACGACATCACTCCTGACTTCGATCTTACTGACGAAGAAGTAATCTCCGTTGAAAGCTCGAACGAAAACGTTGTAGGTACTGATCTTGTAACTAACTACTCTGGTTCCAGCAATGCTGCTCAATACGCAGTTGTTAACGCTAAATTGCTTGGCGACGAAGGCAAAACATTGTTCGAAACAGGCAACACAATCATCACAGTAAAAGGAACGCTTGACGTTGCTACTACTATCGATGCTGTTACATTGACTGCTGATCCAGAGACTGAAACTTTCGCTAAAACAGATCTTGCTTTGAGCGCTAGCGAAAACGATCAATACCTGGCTACTAAAGTTCTTGACCAAGACGGTGTGAAAATTACTGACATTGCTTTGTCCGTAACTTACAGATCGTTGAACCCATCGATCGCATTGGTTGATGAGGAAAGCGGTTATGTTTCCCCAATCAAAACTGGTACGGCTTCCGTACTTGTAAAAGCAACTTACAACGGCAAAACAGTTTCCAAAACAGTAACTGTTGAAGTTAAAGCAAATGCAGAGAAAAAATCTTTGTCGGCTGTAATCACAAACTCGAAATTGGTACTTGGTTCCGATATCGAAAACACTTTGACGATCAAAGTTCTTGACCAATACGGCGACGTGTTCCCAATCAACACGACTGCTCAAGTAACGACAAGCAAAGATGGCGTAATCGCTGATTTGTCCAAAACTGCTACTGCTGTAACAATTACTGACGGCGTAGCTGAATTGCCAATCGAACTTGATGAAGATGCTGTTAAAGGCACTGCAACAATCAAAATCGTAGCTGCTGATTACACGAAATCCGTTTCTATCTCTGTTGTAGAAGCTGGCACATTCGCTGGTTACGCTGCAGTAGTAAGCAGCACTAACCTAGATGTTAACGGCGACGCTGCAGACACTGAGCTTGATTCTGCTGTAACAGTTAACGTGTACAAAAAAGACGTTAACGGCAACTACATCGGTAAAGCAACATCTGACAACGTTACTGTAACGCTTGTTGATGCTGAAGAAGCTTCCGAAGGTGGAGCAGTTGAAATCGACGGTCTTGACGTAGTTGCATATGCAGCTGGTACTGAGTCCGTAACCGTTTATGTTGATTCCGTTAAAGTAGCTACGCTGAAATTCACTGTTGTGAACACAGCTTCGACTTTGACAAAAGTAACTCAAGTTAAAAACTCGCTGTCCGTAACTGCTTCGAATGACTTGTTCGCAGCAATCCAAGGCGCGTTTACTGTGAAAGATCAATACGGCACAACGCTTACGCTTGCTGCTGATAAGATCGCAGTTCACTCTTCCAAAGAAAGCCTGATCCCTGCATACAACGCAGTTGATGCGGCTGCTGGTGACTGGACAGCTGTTAGCGGTCAAACTGGTTCGGCAACATTGATCGTTATCATTAACGATGTTGCTTACACACTTACAGTTGTAGTTCGCTAATAGTAGAATGACCTAAGAAGGAGGCTGTCCTCTAAATCGCTCCGCGATGAAGAGGCCCAGCCTCTTTTTTTTGTTTATGTTCATTCATGGTTCACATAACTACGATATACTGTTAATTATTATGGACAAAACAGCAACTTCTATACGGCTGTAAGCGTCTATACAGTTAATAAGTTCGAGGAGGAATGATTTGTGAATACAAGGTGGATCAAGATCGGTGCAGCGACTGTAGCCACGTATGCATTATTGGCTCAATCGGCGATCCCGTTATCGCCATTGAAGGTTGTAGAGATCGCTGAGGCGGCATCGATTACGAGTCAAAGCGTCAAGCTTAATGCATCCAGCACGATATCCGTACGTGACGGTCAGTTCTTGATGCAGGATCAAGGTAAAGTATTCGCTTATACAGTTACAATTAAAAATAGCGGCAACACAACTATTAATATGCAAGATTACTATATTCGTTTGGTTACGAAGTCGGGTAGCCGGTACATATCCAAAGTGACGGAGGCCGACAAAACTAAATTAACCGTTGCTCCTAATACAACGGTTAATGTTACTTATTATGCGGTTGTTAATATGAATACGAAGCTTTCCGACCTCGCATTTAATATTATTAAATGGGACTTCTCTTCATCCAATTACGAAAAGTTGCTTGGGAAGCTTAGTTTCCCTGAAGGCTCAACCGATAAAACAACCGCTTTTCAAGCTAAAACAATGTTATACAATGGCGGAACGCTTCGTGGCGCACTAAAGCAATATATGGTGACCAGTGATAAAAACAACGTTTACGTAACGATGAGCTTTTTGCTTGAAAACTCGGGCCTTCAGAGTGTCAACGTAGCTAATATGAAACTGTTCGCACAATCGGAAGGCTTAGCTACATACAATGTCGATACTACGGCATTCACGAATCTTACTATTCAGCCAAAAGAACGAAAAATCATTACGTTAAGCTCAACGATGCCGCTTGCTATGAAGGGCAAGAAGTTCGCATTAATCGTAGCATCACCGAACGAAGGCGGTACAAGCTCAAGCATTCCAGTAGGCGTGTTCGATATGCCGAAAGTAACGCCTGCAGCGGCAGTAGAAGTCGGTAAAGTAAAGACGGTTTATTTGAACGGCGTTACGGTTAACAGTGGTGTCGGATTTGTAACGACGAGCGAGAATGATGACAGCAGCTTGAAGATCGAAATGGATTACGATCTTGAGAATATCGGGACAACCTTCACCAACGTACCGAATTTGAACTTCTCGCTTGTTACGGCAAGTGGTGTTGTTTATCCGCTAGCATCTAACAATGCCGAAGGGACAGCCGTTTCATTGCTGCCGAAAATCAAGAAAACGATCACCATGAGCGGAGACATCCCGGCATCGGTGAATTTGAATACGTCCCAGCTTGTCGTACGTTCTGGTGTAACGGAAACGAACTCGGGTTACGTCGTAGCCAGCTATAAAGTGAAGAAAGACGGCGGCGTCGCAACCGGCGGCAACACGTACAGCTATGACGATGGCTATCTCGTTAAATTCAATTCGGTTCACCGCCTGCCGACATCCGAGAAAGATTCGTTGATTGCCGAAATCACGATTACGAATACGAGCAAGGCTGCTAAGAAAACGCCGAATTTGAGCGGTTTTTTCATGTTAAACGGCGTACAAATCTCCGAAGCGCATCAGGTCACTTCTTTGGATAGCGAGCTGTATATCGAGCCTAATGCTACGGTCACCAAATATGTTCATGTGAATATTCCTTATACGGCGCAAGTAAGCAATGTCTCGCTAGTTCTTACGGAGCTGCCGGCAACTTCAACCGATAAGGAGAAAAAGCTGTATCAATTTGGCGCGCAAGCGGTTAGCACAGTTCCAACGCAAACAAAGGACCAAAGCTATCTCATCAACAATGCGGGACGCAAAGCGGATATTAAGCTGCTTACGACGAGATTCTATGATAACGTGACGGAGAGTTATTTCTACAGTGAATTCGTCGTAACGAACAATGAACAGCGTTACGCAGCTATCGCCGATATCGGTGGTTATTTGCAAGATGTGACGGGCTTTACGATTCCGGTCCAATTCATTAAATTCACGGAGAGAGTAACGCCGGAAGGCAAAGTCTTAGTATCTGCATGGGCCAAAGTTTCAAAAAATTTCAACCGATTAGGTTCGTCTCTTATAATCGGAAAAACAGCTGAAACAGCCGTTGGCGAAGTGAAATCAACCGTTATGATGAATCCGGTCGCGTACAAGCTTACGGACGAGTCGGGATCAGCAGTGAAGACTGATTTGCTTGGCATTACATTCAGCGGATACAATCTTAGCCTTAAAAATTTGAGTACGCAGCTTGCATTCTCAGGCGAAGGAAACTCGGATGGCATTCAATTCGATTTAGATTACGATCTTGCTGTTGGAAACGATTATGATTATGTCGCAGGAGATCATAAAATCGTAATTGAATTGAATGGGGGCAGTTCTAATACGACTTACTCCAAAACATTTGCGTTAAAAAAATCCGATGACAACGCGCTTACCGTACTCGAAGAGGGCACTTTGAATCCGCTGTCGGTTGTCTTTAATGATGCCAACATCTTAAATAAACTAAATAACCTTAACGATACGTATACGGTCAACGTGTACGATGTGTTCGAAGGTGCTAAAATGCTTATCGCAACAAAGAAAGTCAAGTGGTTCACAACTACGTAATTAAGAGCTACTAACGCAGTGACATATTTATTGAGATGCTAGAGTGGAAACAAAAAACTGGTTAATCCTACTCAAATCTAGTATCTTATTAAGAGATAAATAGATTTGAGAGGAGACTGCCAAGTGAAACAAAAGGTATTACGAATCGTCGCCGCATGTGTACTATTAGGTGCAGGCGTATGGATCGGCGTTAACTTCGTTTCGCCGCTTGAAGCGGAATCAAACACGCTCACGCCAGGCTCTGTAGAAGACCCTGTCGTGACGAAGAGTTATGTCGACGAGCAGCTTGCTAAGATTAATGGAGGCGGCGGTTCAGGCGGTGGAAGCGGTGCGAGTGCGACACTAGAAGTTGTAGCCGTGCCTGCAGGTAAAATAATGCTTGCAGGTGCCGGTACAGAAGTCATCGTGCGTGTAGGCAAAGCGCTCGCTTATAGTGTGGATACGAACGGCGTAGCGGATCTGACAGACGGTACGGAGCTTAAGAAGGGCACAGCCGTTCCAGCTAACCATTTGCTTATCTTCCCTCGTGAAGGCCGTGGCATTCAACCTGATCCTGCTCAGAAGAATGGGCTTACGGTACTGGTAAGAGGCAGCTACGTTCTGCAATAGCGGATGGAATGGATACTACATTTTCCCCGAACTGACAATAGGTTATACGCTTCAAGGAGCCAGGAACAGCACACAATACAATTGTTCCTACATTACTTGGAGGTGTCACCCAATGAGTCGTTCGAATAAAGTAGTAGTACCGAATTGCAAATCTGCCCTAAACCAAATGAAATATGAAATTGCTGCCGAGTTTGGCCTCACATCTGGAGGCTACGGAAGCACTGGTCATGATACGGAGTTCGCAGGCGAGTTAGGCGGTACGACTGGCGCTAGCGGCGGCAGCGTTCAATGGTCTAACTTGTCGACTCGTCAAGCCGGCTCTGTTGGCGGGGAGATTACGAAGCGCCTCATAGCTCAAGCTGAACAGGTGCTTGGAAACTACCAGTAATCACCTCGGAATTAAAAAGGGCGTCCATTGACAGTAAGCGACAATTTCGGTATCATACTGTTTTAGAAGAGTTGTCTAACAACCTTTTCCTTCGCGGAAAAGGTTCATTTTTTGTGTAGAAAGTTAGCTCTTATTCCATACTAAGGTTGTAGGAGGTTGATACGGATGTCGGTCAAAGGACGCCACTTGTTCACATCGGAATCAGTAACGGAAGGCCATCCCGATAAAATATGCGATCAAATATCTGACGCAGTCTTAGATGCATTCCTTGAAGCAGATCCATATGCGCGTGTTGCTTGCGAAGTTTCTGTAGCAACAGGTCTTGTGCTTGTTATTGGCGAGATCAGCAGCCGTGCGGATTATGTTGATATTTCGGCTATTGCTCGCCGTACGATTAAGGAAATCGGTTATACGCGCGCGAAATATGGCTTTGACTCCAGTACTTGCGCGGTTCTCACATCGCTTAACGAGCAGTCTGCCGATATTGCGCAAGGCGTTAACGCTGCGCTTGAAACACGCGACGGCAAAGATATGAAGCAAGAGAACGAAGACATCGGAGCAGGCGACCAAGGCTTGATGTTCGGTTTCGCGACAAATGAGACGCCTGAGCTTATGCCGCTTCCGATCGCCCTGTCGCACCGCATCGCACGACGCTTGTCGGAAGTGCGCAAGAACGGTACGCTTGATTACCTGCGCCCAGATGGCAAAACGCAAGTAACGATTGAATACGTCGACGGCAAGCCGGTTCGCGTGGATACGATTGTTGTATCGACACAGCATGCTGAGGAAATTACGCTTGAGCAAATTCAAAAGGATATTCTCGAGCAAGTTATCAAACCAGTCGTTCCAGTGGAATGGCTTGATGAACAAACAAAATATTTCATTAACCCTACCGGCCGTTTCGTTATCGGCGGACCTCAAGGCGATGCTGGACTTACCGGCCGTAAAATCATCGTTGATACGTATGGCGGCTACGCTCGTCACGGCGGCGGTGCATTCTCCGGTAAGGATCCTACAAAGGTTGACCGTTCGGCAGCATATGCCGCGCGTTACGTTGCAAAAAACATCGTAGCTGCAGGCCTTGCTGACAAATGCGAAATACAATTGGCATACGCGATTGGTGTTGCGAAGCCGGTTTCGATCAACGTCGATACGTACGGCACAGGCATCGTTGCAGAAGAGAAGCTCGTTGAGCTGATCAACAGCAACTTCGACCTTCGCCCGGCGGGCATCATCAAGATGCTGGACCTGCGTCGTCCAATCTACGCTCAGACAGCTGCGTACGGTCACTTCGGCCGCACGGACATCGACCTTCCTTGGGAACGAGTCGACAAAGCGGATAAGCTGAAAGCAGAAGCAGGCGCATCTACCAGCGTATAAATTATAAAGACAAATCAAAAGAGGCTGTACCTTCGTATAGGAGGAACGGCCTCTTTTTGCGTTCAACAATGTTAAAAAGTTAAATAACCTAAATTTTTCAACCTCAAAAACCGACAAATAAGATACGACTGTAATTTTTGAGGAGTGAAATGGAATGAAAAGAACCAGCAAGCTGTCTTTGTTCATCGCTGTCGTATTGTTGCTGCAAATCGGCCTTACAGGCTGGTCATCGCATTCGCAGTATGTTTCCGCGGCAGCGGCAGGGCCGATCGCATTAAGCTTAACTCCGGCCGACGACTTAATAAATGTTGCACCAGGAGCCTTACTTAGGATCATTTTTGATGAGAACGTAGCGAAAGGTTCGAGTGCAAATACGATTGCGATATATGAAGCATCTACAAATATGCCATTCGAAAGTCTGAGCGTCACCAGCAGCCGCGTGAAGATTTTGGCTAATAAAACCGAAGTTACGATTGATCCCCAAAAGGATTTTGATATTAATACGAATTATTACGTGCTTATTACCGCGGGTGCGTTCGTCAATGAATCAAACGGGGCAGGCTATGCTGGCATTCAATCGGCGGATGCGTGGAATTTCAAAACGGTTGAAACGGATGAGCCGATATCGCTTAGTTTGCAATCTTATGCTCCCCTAGGCACAGGGATTCCAACGAATACGGCGATCACTCTTAATTTTAGCAAACCGGTATTCGCGACTAGCGGAAATATTACAGTCGTATCCGGTGATGACAGTCAAAATATCGCTGTAACGTCCAGTTCGGTTCGGGGAAGCGGAACGAGCACGATTACAATTACGCCGCCAGTTGCGTTGCAACCGAACAGGACGTATAGGGTTACGATTGGCAGCGGACAATTCCAAGATGAACTAGGCAATGCGTACAGCGGAAGCAACTGGAATTTTACAACAATGGACTCTGCAATCAAAATAGCTGCACCATTCTCTCCGGCCGATGATGCTGTAAACGTCGAAACGAATGCTAAGCTGATTGTTACATTTAATACAGCGGTAAGAGCTGTGAGCAATAAGTATATTCATATTAAAATTGTAGGCACGAATGAGACGTTCCAGAGCATAAGAGCGACGAATACTTCTATTGCCGGCAACGTTGTAACGATTACGCCAAGTCCAGCATTGCGAGCAAACACTTCGTATTATGTCGTTATAGATTCAGGCGCATATGAAATTGCTGGAACAAGCGATTATTTCACAGGTATTACGAGTGCAAGCGTGTGGAACTTCACGACAAAAGATTCCACCGCGCCAACGGTTGCAACTCTATCGCCCGCAAATCGTGCAACAGCGGCGAATGTGAATACAAAGCTTCAAATGACGTTTAGCGAAAATGTTCTGCCTAGCAGCGGAAATATCGAGATTAGAGTGTCAGGTACCGGCGCGTTGTTCCGTTCCATTCCCGTTACTTCGGATCTAGTCACCGGCGGGGGAACGAATACGATTACGATCGACCCTAATAAAGCGTATAACGGCGAAGCAAAGAAACCGTTCGTCAACAATACGAAATATTACGTCATCGTGGGAAATACGTCTTTCCGCGATGCTTCAGGCAATTATTACGGCGGGATTACGACCAATACGGGTTGGACTTTTAGCGTTACGAGCGACACGGTTAAGCCGATTGCCGTAGCACAGACACCAGCAAATAATGCTATTGCCGTAAAAGAGGACGCGGAGTTTACGATGACGTTTAGCGAGGGCATCGCTCTAAGCGATGAGTACTTAGCTGGTACTGCAAGAGTAACGATTTATGGTGTGGGTACGGGAACTTCTTATAACACAACGTTATCGATCGACAGTGCTAACGAAAAGAAATTAATTATTAAACCTGTGGGACTTCTAACTAGAAGCACGAGCTATTACGTCTATATCGATCCGAATGTCATTACTGATATTGCAGGCAACTATTACGTCGGCATTCAGAATGAATATCAATGGGCGTTTAAGACGATAGGTACTGATCTTACGCCTCCTGTAATCAGCAAAGTCGAGGCGAACGACAGCTCCGTTATATTGACCTACAACGAGGAACTCAACTCGAATGTGAAGCCGCTTGCGGGCAGCTTCTACATTACGGTAAACGGGGCTTTCCGCCCAGTAAACTCGGTGCAGGTAAACGGTACGACTGTTGTGCTTACATTATCGAGTCCAATTCTAAGCGGACAGCTTGTCAAGCTTTCTTATACGAAAGGAACGCCGGGACTTATTCAAGATATATCGGAAAACGCGGCTTCAAGCATTGTGAGTATGGATGTTCCTTTAGTATCGGATACTTCTATTCCGAAGCTGCTTGGTATAACGGCATCTGGAAGCAGCGTTACGCTCTCTTTCAGCAAAAACTTGATTGCGCCTAGCGCGAATGCCTATTTGCAATTCAGCGTGACAATAGGAAGCAGCATTTATTACCCGATTGCCATATCGGGCAACGGCAGCGTCGTAGTGCTAACCGTAAATACGGTTATTACGGGCACGCAATCGGTTAGGGTGAGCTACTCGCCGGGCTCTTATCCGCTAAGGGATTCATCCGGCAATAACGTAGCCGCCTTCTCGAACGCATCCGCGACGAGCGGAACGGATATTACGGCCCCTAAAGTGCAGGCGATTACGGCTAACGGCCTTCTCATTACGATTAAGTACGACGAGAGTCTCAATCCTGTAACGAAGCCATCGGCGGGCCAATATAGCGTGCTGGTGGATAACGTTGCGAGAACGGTCACGACGGTAAGCGTAGTTGGCGATACGGTTACATTGGCGCTTAGCACAGCCGTAAGCAGCGGCCAATCGGTCAAAGTGTCTTATTCGCAAAGCGGAATCGCGCTTACAGATTTGGCTGACAATAAAGCGCCTGCGTTTTCACAGGCTGCGGCAGAATCCGGCGATGCGAAGAGCGGCTTGCTTGGAGCTGTAGCCAAAGGGACGACCGTCACGCTAACCTTCAACGAATCGTTGAACAATGCCTATGTACCGTCAAGTATTCAATTTTCGGTTAAGGTGAAGGGGGTTCTGTCACCCGTTTCGCTTGTAACCGTAAGCGGTTCAGTAGTGAAGCTTACTTTGTCCGCTCCTCCGGGAATTGGCGACGCGATGACAGTAACTTACTTCTCCAACGGATTTGGACTTCAGACATCGAAAGGCATCACGCTGGACGGGTTTGAAAATGTGAATGTCGCTAATCAGACGACGCTGCTCGATACGTTATCGGGCGACTTCGAATCCGTAGACGGCGGAATCGGCATTAAGAGCACATCCGTAGCTTCAGCAGCCGATACTTCGCCTGCAGGCATGTCGGCGCAACGGTATACGCTGCCGCAAGACTTGATTAGCCAGGCTTATCAGACAGCCAGATCGGCAGGCGTAGCGGCTCCGAAGGTCGTGTTCACGGTTCCCGTTACGGAGAGCGCGGCAATTGTATCCGTCCCGTTAAGCGCTTTGGACAATGCGTACAGACTGGGAGCAAAAGCGATCTTTAAAGTGATCTATGGCGACACGAGCTATGAAATTCCGTTAGCCGCGCTGGATTTCTCGGCTATTATGGCTTCACTTAATGCAGGCGGATCCGTAGGCAATTTGCTTATCAAGATCGATCAGGGAAATTCTTCCCTGACAACGAAGCTAACGTCAACGCTGGGCACTACGGGTGGACAAATCATTTCGGGACCGGTTCACTATGATGTGTCAGCTGCGAGCGGTTCGATCATCAAGCCTATTACCGGTTTCAAAGGTTATGTCAATCGCACGATTGCAACGTATGCTAGCGTGTCGACGAGTCAATCGGCTGTTGTATGGTATGACGAACAAGCGGGAACAATCTCGTATGTGCCGACGACGTTTGCTTCATCAGGGGGCAAGACGACAGCAACGTTCAAACGCAAGGGCAACAGTGCATATGCGCTAGTGCAAAGCTCGAAATCGTTCTCTGATGTAACGAACCATTGGGCTGCGCCTGCAATTAATACTCTGGCACGCAAGTATATCGTCGAAGGCAGAACGAATACGAAATTCGAACCTCAGGCGAACATCACGCGCGGTGAGTTCGCAACGTATATTGCCAAAGGACTCGGATTAACAGGCAATAAGACGGCGGCTGCGAAGTTCAAAGACGTAAGCTCAAACACGACGATGGGGGCTTATATCGGAGCCGCATCCGAGACCGGCATAATTTTCGGCAACACGGACGGCACGTTTAAGCCGAATGCCCCGATTACGCGCCAGGATATGGCGGTTATGATGGGCAGAGCGGCAGCAGTCGCTGGCGTTACCATCACGTTGCCATCATCGACATCGAGCTATTTGAACAACTTCACGGACAAAGGCAAAATCGGCACATATGCGCAGGCAGATGTAGCCAAAGCGGTATATGCAGGAATCATGTACGGCAAAACGACGACAGTAATGAGCCCGCTTACGAATGCGACGAGAGCGGAAGGCGCTGCGTTGATCATGCGTTTGCTGGAGTATGTGGACTTTATAACTCCTTAATCATCCTATAGAAGAGGGGGAATCTAGCTGAATGTGAGAGCATGGCGCTCACAGACAGCTAGATTTTCTTTTTTTTTACTTGAAATAGGTTATACCTTTCAGCTATTGGAATGTGATAGAAGTCTTTTATCATGCGTAACTTTTTTGCAACTCTAGTAGTCTATACTACATAGACGTACTAGATGGGAGAGTTGCTAACAAAATGGGTAAGGCAAGGAACAACAGGTGGCGGCGGACGGAGAGCATTAGTAAAAAAGTATTTATTATCGCATTAGGCGGCACGTTATTGTCGCAGCCGGTCGTATCGCTCCTTCCCGGGAGTTGGAACACGGCGATAGCCGAAGCAGCGGATGTTGCAATGGCCACGGCTACGGCACCAACGCTCAAGCTGACAAAGCAGGCATATGTGACGGCAGGCGCTAAGCGCATGGACTATTTATGGAGCGCGACAAGAAACGGCAAAGCGATAACTTCCGAGGTGCATGTTATCGAGGTTGATCTATCGAATCCCTATGTTTCTTTAAATACGATGAGCGGCAAAAACCATACGGTTGGCACGCGTAATTCGATAACGAATATGACGAAGGAAAGCGGTGCGGTAGCGGGAATCAACGCGGATGTATTCGTGATGACGAACGAAGGTGCGCCTATGGGCGTCCAAATCACGAGCGGAGCATTCGAATCTAGTCCATCCAAGTTGAAAGGCATGTATGCATTCGGGGTGTCTAAGGACCGCAAGCCTTCAATTGACAACTATACCTTCGAAGGACTCGTTACGGCAGCCGACGGCTCGACATTCGCGCTCGAGGGCTTGAATCAATCCGCGTATGGTCCGGAATTCGGCGGTAATAAATATAGCCATGTCGATACGATGTATATCTATACAAGCGCATGGAACGGTGCTGAGCGGCCTACCAACACAGGGGCGACCCCGACGGAAGTACTCGTTCGCAACGGAATAATTGAACAAATTTCAATCGGCAAGCCGGTTAGCGGGCAATCACCGGCTGACGGATACATATTGCGTTCTCACGGTAAAGCAGCGACTTTCGTGAAAGAGCATTTGCAGGTCGGACAGGCAGTTACGGCAGACTATTCGCTTATCTCGTCAACGACGGGCGCGAAAGTCGATCCTGCCGGCTTCGAGATGTTAATCGGAGGCCACACCTTGCTAGTTGACGGAGGAGCAGCATCGGCGTTCTCCCGTGACGTAACAGGTGTCAGCGGTTCTTCTTACACGTCAAGATCCGGAGTAGGCTACTCCAAGGACGGTACGAAGGTGTATTTAATTACGAGCGAGAAATACGGCAGCAGCACCGGACTTAGCTTGAAAGAGCTGCAGCAGGTTATGGTGCAGCTTGGCATATACAAAGGCGTGAACCTGGACGGCGGCGGTTCTACGACCATGGTCGAACGACCGCTCGGCACGAGTTCGCTGACGCTGTCCCATTCGACGCAGTACGGAACGACGCAGCGTAGCGTATCGAATGGCATAGGCGTATTCACAAGCGCGCCGGTTGGTACGCTGAAGGGCGTTACTATAACAGGCTCGAACGTGGTATTCCTCGGCCAAAAGACGACCTTCGCCCTCAATGGCTATGATACGTATTATAACCCCATTAAAGTGGATGCGACGCAAGCAGCTTGGAGTGCTAATCCTGCGGTAGGGACATTCAGCAGCAATACGTTTACGGCGACTAAGGTCGGCAAAACAACGATAAGCGTCAAGGCTGGAGATGCTTCGGCTCAATATACGATGGAGGTAATCGGACAAGACCAGATCGCCTCGATCTCGCTGAATACGGCTGCCGGTATGCTTACGCCGGGTTCAACGCTGACAGTTCCTGTTACAGTGAAACTAAAGAACGGCAAAACGTACAAGCTGAGCGGCGATTCTCTTAAATGGGAGTATATCGGCTTTAACGGCACCATGACAGGCGATACGTTAACGGTTAATTCGGTAAAAGCGGGCGTGAAGACCGGATATGCGATCGGACGTTACGACGGTTTCCCGACGTTGATTCCATTCACGCAAGGCGAAACGGTCAAAGCATTCGAGGATTTCGAGAAAACAGCTTATCCGATCTCGTCCCAAGTGACGCCAAAGGAAATTGCGGGCAGCGTGAGCCTTGCTACGGATTTGCCAGGACAAACATCCGCCAAAGCGCTTAAGCTAACCTATGATTTTACGAACGGCACAGGTACGAAGGCATCGTATGCGGCGTTTAATACGAATGGCGTATCGTTGTCTGGAAGCCCTACATCGATGTCGCTTGACGTATACAGCGATCAAAGTAAAAACTGGGTAAGGGCAGAGCTTATTGATGCCGACGGCAAAGCACATCTAGTCGATGTAACGAAGCAGCTCGATTGGAGCGGTTGGAAGACGATTAAGATCAATCTATCGTCTCTCGGCATGAAATATCCCGTGAAGCTGAAGCGAATCTATGTCGTCACGCTGGACAGCACGCAAGCTGGACGCTCGGTTACTGGTACAGTAGGTTTGGATAATATGAAACTGAATTATGCGCCGGAGGTAACGGTAGATACGAAGTCCAAGGTTGAGATGATAGTAGGCAACACGAATGCGACCTTGAATGGCAAAGCGCTTAAGCTGGATGCAGCGCCGATTCAGTTGAACGGAACGACTTATGTGCCGCTCCGCTTCGTAACCGATGCTCTCGGCGGACAGCTGTTCGTTGACGGCAAGCTGAACAAGGTAGGCGTACTGCGGGGAACGAAGCTGCTTGAAATGGTTATTGGCGAGAAGGGATACGTGTTGAACGGTACTCGCCAGCAATCGGAGGTAGCGCCTATTATTCGCAATAATAGAACGTTGATTCCTGTGCGATTATTCTCGGAGAAGCTTGGCTTCACCGTAGGATACGATGCCAAACAGAAGAAGATTACCATTCAATAGCATGGACGATGGGCAGCCATTCTGTGGTATGATAGAGAAGTATAGGAATCAGGATTGCCATAGAAAGGTTGCCGATCGATCGTGGATCACTTAACAGTCGATATAAACCGAGTTATCAAAAATGCAATTCAAGTGATGGAAGACAGCAAATATCAAATCTATGAAATATGCGAATCCGCGCGCTCTGAGCTGGAAGCACTCGAGCAGGAACTGGAGCTTGTGCTTCAGGAAACGGTGAAGACGATCGAGAAAGTCGATCAGTTGGAGCAGGATTACAGGCGCGCGCGAATTCGATTGACTGAAGTGAGCCGGGATTTCGTCCGATATAAGGAAGAGGACATTAAGTCGGCTTACGAGAAGGCCACACAAATCCAGCTGGATCTTATGGTGTACCGCGAGAAGGAATCGTATTTGAAGGCTCGCCGGGACGATCTGCAGAAGAGGGTTCGCAACGTTGAGAACTCGATTGAGCGGGCGGAGATGATTGCTTCGCAAATTAACGTCGTACTGGAGTATTTATCAGGCGACCTTAATCAGGTGACGCGAATTTTGGAATCGGCGAAGACGAGGCAGCTGTTGGGTCTTAAGATTATTTTGGCGCAAGAGGAAGAGCGGAAGCGCATCGCCAGGGAAATTCATGACGGGCCGGCACAGTCACTCGCCAATATTGTGCTTCGGACAGAAATCGCCGAACGTATGCTGATTAAGAAAGAATTCGAGATGGTGCAGGAAGAATTGGTAGATTTGAAAGGCCAGGTTCGTTCTGGGCTTGAAGAAATTCGCAAAATCATTTTCAATCTCCGGCCAATGGCGCTCGACGATCTTGGATTAGTGCCGACGCTGCGGAAGTTTGTGCAGGATTTTGAAGATAAATCAAAAATACATACTGTATTCGAGCTCTCCGGCAAGGAGATTCGAATGCCGTCTGCCATGGAGGCGGCCATATACAGGCTCGTACAAGAAGCTTTCACGAATGCTCTGAAGCATGCTAACGCTTCGCGCGTATTGCTTGACATAAGCTATGAGCCTCATTTGATTACAATCATCATTCACGATAACGGCATTGGGTTCCAGAGCGATCTAATCGATCTCGGAGCAAGCCGAAACTCCCATTTTGGACTCATCGGGATGAGAGAACGCGTGGAATTGATTGAAGGAAGGATGGATATAGACTCAAATCCTGGACAGGGTACGAAAATTATAATTCATATACCAATAACTGCCGAGAACAGAAAGGAGTAGTATAATGATAAATCAAGTTCCGAGCACTCCCGCCCGAAAAATCAAAATATTACTTGCAGACGACCATCAGTTGTTTCGCGAAGGCTTGAAACGAATTTTGAATATGGAAGATGATTTGGAAGTGATCGGCGAGTGTGGTGACGGCATTCAGGTTATGGAATTTTGCAATCATACGTTGCCCGAAATCGTACTGATGGACATTAATATGCCGATCGAGAACGGTGTAGTCGCAACAGAAAGACTCAAGAGCATGTTCCCTGACGTGAAGGTAATTATTCTGTCTATTCATGATGATGAGAGCTATGTATTCGAAACGCTCCGCAAAGGGGCTACTGGCTATTTGCTTAAGGATATGGAAGCCGAGTCGCTTATTAATGCGATCCGTTCGGTTGTTCAAGGTTATGCGTATATTCATCCCAAAGTAACAGGGAAGCTTATCAATCAGCTTCGTCGTATGACGTACCTGGACGAGATGGGAATTGTATCGGGAGCTGCAGCCGCCCAAGAGCAAGGCGTTAAATATAACGCTGTCGACGAAAGCCCGCTGACTCGCCGCGAGGCAGAAGTGCTGCGTCTGATGGCTGAAGGCAAGAGCAACAAAAACATTGGCGAGTTCCTGTTTATTAGCGAGAAGACGGTTAAAAACCATGTCAGCAGCATTTTGCAAAAAATGGAGGTTGATGATCGCACGCAAGCGGTTATTCAATCGATTAAGTATGGTTGGGTTACGTTGTAATAGATAAAAGCGTGTTGCACAACTGATTAAAGTGGGGGTCCCGTGTCTGTAGGAGCGGGATTTTTTTGTTGTGTTCGTAAGAAAAGAAAACCTCGATGCAGTCTCTTCGACAACACCGAGGTTCGAATGCTTCGCTAGCGGGATCTCTAGCTTTGTTTATTGGCTCTTTGTTTTCTGAATGTAAGGATACCAGCCGAGATTGCAAAAGCGCCAAGCAGGTAGAACGGAAGCGAGCTTGTATCGCCGGTCTTAGGAAGATTGCCGAGCGGTACTTCGCCTTCTTCGATCACGCTGCCGTCATCTTCACCGCCATCTCCACCGTCGCCAGGTCCACCTTCTGGAATCTCTTCCTCTTCAATTACCTCAGTGGAAGGCGTTGGAGTAGGCGTTACTTCAGGCGTTGGAGTAGGCTCTGTGCTTGGTGATACTTCAGGTGTTGGAGTTGGTGATACTTCCGGCGTAGGAGTAGGTGACGGATCCGGAGTTGGCGTCTCCGGAGGAGACGTTGCGCAGCGAGCTCCGTTGTTCACCAATTCCTCGTAGTATGAAGACTCGCCAGGACCCCACCATACGATTCTGATTGTGTTTTCCTTCGACTCCGTCGATACCGTCTCTGCCGTAATCGTGATCGACTTGCCAGCTGGAACGGTCACTTGATTAGAAGATTCGTCATTAGCTTCGAGCACGTACCAAGTAATTGTGATGTCCTCATCGCCAGGGTTGTGTACTCTCCATTTGCGAGTGGAGCTCGGACTAACGGTACATACATTCGTAATTGTAAGTTCCGGTTGTTCCGGCTCTACAGTAGGAGTCGGTTCCGGTGTTGGTGTAAGAGTCGGCTCCGGCGTTGGAGTAGGAGTCGGCTCTGGCGTTGGTGTAGGAGTCGGCTCCGGCGTTGGTGTAGGGGTCGGCTCCGGCGTTGGAGTAGGAGTCGGCTCTGGTGTTGGTGTAGGAGTCGGCTCTGGTGTTGGTGTAGGAGTCGGCTCTGGTGTTGGTGTAGGAGTCGGTTCCGGCGTTGGTGTAGGAGTTGGCTCCGCCGTTGGTGTAGGGGTCGGCTCCGGCGTTGGAGTAGGAGTCGGTGGTGTGCAATCTTCGCCTGGGTTTTGTGCGGTTATCGACTTACTGTAGTCATCGCCCCACTTGACGGTAAGCGAACCGGGAGTGCCTGTGACAATGATTGGCTCAGAGTCGTTGCTAGTGATGTATTCACTATGCCATGATCCGTTCGTTTTCCATTTGAAATAAAGTTTCACATTGCTTTCGTTCGTAACGATCCATTTGCGAGATTGGCTTGGTTCGTCGGTACAAGCGGCAATGAGATTGAGTATAGGCGTGTTATATACATCAACCTTCGCAGTCTTGTCTTCCTCAACTTTTACCGATTGACCGTTGCTTGAGATGGATGTCGTGAAGCCTGCAGGAACAACCTCAACTACCTTGTAGTAGCCGGGTGCCAGGTTTTCGAACTCCACTTGGCCACTGCTATTCGTTGTGCCGGTAGCAACTACATTGCCGTCTTTAAGTACTTGGAAAGTGACGCCGCTCTGAGGTTTTGCATCGTCATCATCGTAGTAATACTTTTTGGTAACTTTGATGTTCCCGCAATCCTCATCATCGTGACGTCCACCGCCACTAGTGCCTTGCAGGACCCCGTTGGTTAATCTGGGGCTGTCTCCGCCGATGCACTTGTTGCTGTTGTCATCACAATCCTCATCATCACGGCCGCCGCCATAAGTGCCTTGAATGCCGGACACGTCGCGGTCGTCTCCGTCGCATGCATTGCCACCGCCTCCACCACCGCCTCTGGTGAAAACCAATAAAGATTGAAGAGAAGGAGACTCTACCGATGCAAGTTCTTCAGAAGGGAGAACAGTTGACTCTGGATTCTCGGTAGCCGGTGCAGTTGTTTCCTGTGCAGATTCTTGACTTGTTTCATCCGTGCCCTGCGCCATAACGATCGAGCTTAAGAACATGGACAAGACGAGCATGATGGACATGATGACCGCAAACTGTTTTTTGACCAACTTCATTGTTCACTCTCCTCTTAGATTTGGATAATCTAGTTCTAAGAGGGCCGGTTACACTACTAGCTCCGTATAATCCAAGTGTCCAAATGCAGATTATACATCATCGCTTCCCTAAAAAGCATGAATGTTAAGAGGTTTTCCCTCCTTCCTTCACTCTATCTGCTTTCCAATACTACTTATGCTCTAGTTCGCACTAAAATGATAACATATATTGGTATTTCCACAAGAGTGTTAAAATGTTGGGGAATGATGAAAAAGAAAGAAAAATGTCGAACGAGGCATTTGGACAGTATATTTTTAACTTGTCCGCTTATACCGGAACCTGTGGGCGCTCCTTCGCATATAGTGTCGCATAGAGGAGGTGACCGCCGTGTTAGAACTTCTGCTTCTCGTGCTTGGGTGTTATATAGCGGCTGCATTGTCGGTTCATCTAGCTTATCGGATACGGCAAGGGCGGAACCGGGCTAGCAGGCATTATGTGCTTATAGCCGATCAGGATCAACATAATATCGAATGGTATATGCGTTCATTGTTAACATTCTCGCGTCAGACGGGTAAGGAAGTCAAGGTGACGGTTGTTGATTATGGCGCGACCGCTGAGACGCTTGCTATTGTCGATCGAATGGCACGCAAGGGACAAAAGGTGACGGTTCATGAATATCCGGAAAAGATGAGGCGAAGCCGTACCGCCGCTGAAGCAGGTGCAGTCGTTTCCATTAGAGAAAGCGATGCCGATCAGTTGATGTGGCTGCTGCAGTCTGAAGGTATTTTGAAGGACGCGAATCAGGCGGTGCTTATCGACTTGCAGAATCCATCCGATTTGTCCAAAATGCCGTTCTAGTATATACTAATTGCCATAACGGTTGTGAAAGTGAAGCACACTTTGCAGCGCTCTATGCGCTCTAGGTGTGCTTTTTTTGCGTTTTCTTGGTTGTATGTAGAATGGCAGCAATGACGACGCACTAAGAAATACAATATGCGGGGAGCGTAGAAAAGATGCGGGCTTATGTGTATGTTGTCGGCAAAAATGAAAAAAGGAGAGCTTATTGTACGATCGCGCCTGAAGTTGATCGGATTTATTGGCTCGAGCCCTCGCTCGGCATGCGAATGGGGAGGATTGTCCCTCCGGCAGACGAGGGCTGGATATGGCGGAATCCGCTGCCGCTCGGGGATGCTTGCAGGGCGGCGGAGCTTTGTAATAGTGAGCAGGAGCGACGAGGGGGAGGGAGGAGCGATCGCGATGGCGTGGTTGGCAGGCTTGCCGCATGTACGGCGGCAGCGTGCGGGGAGGCTGCGGGCGCTCGGCGGAGCAAGCGCGGCGAGAAGCAGCAGGGCGATAGCCTGCGCGGGGGCGCGGAGCGCTGGGAGCGAGCCGCTGCAGCTGGCGAGCCTGGAGATGGCGGCGCAGCAAGCGTTAGCGGGGCTGCGCTGGAGGCGTTGGCCGCAGCCGCGAGGCGGGCGGCGGCGCTTTTGCAAGGGCGCGCGCTGCTGCGGGGCGAAGCGCAGGCGCTGCTTGAGGGCGCGGGCGTGCCCGGCGCGGACAGCGGCTGGAGCGATGTGCTCCAGCTAGCTGCGCTGCACGGGCTCGTGCGCCTGCGTGGGGCGGTTGCCGCAGAAGCCGGCAGCCGGTCGGGCCTGCTGCGCCGCAGCCGGCGCAGCTTGCGCTGCCTGCGCTGCGGTAGCGGCGAATCACAGATGCGCCGCACAACCTGCGCATCCTGCGGCAGAGCATGCGCTTATTGCTTAAGCTGCATTCAGATGGGTCGCAGCCGGGAATGCGAGCTTCTCATCGAAGGGTTGCCGTCTGTAAACGCTCATCTAAATGCAGGCGACCTCCCGCCGATGGAGGAGAGACTGTCCAAATGGGGGCTCAGTCCCGCACAAGCATCGGCAACGGCTAAGGCGCTTCAATTCGCTGAGACATCCAATACTGATAAGAAGCTAGCTCAATCCGCACAAGCAGCAATAAGCAGCTTTTTGCTATGGGCGGTTACCGGAGCGGGTAAGACAGAGATGATCTTCCCGCTTATTGAATCTATCTTGCTGCGCGGCGGCAAGGCCCTTCTTGCAACACCGAGGCGCGATGTTGTTATTGAGCTTGATCCGCGTATTCGCAGAGCGTTTCCGTCTGCTTCGGTCGTCACCTTGTACGGAGGCAGCGAACAAAAGTGGGAGCGCGGCAACATTACGCTGGCGACAACACATCAGCTGTTTCGCTTCTGGCAGAGCTTCGATCTTGTTATTTTGGACGAGCTCGATGCTTTTCCATATGTAAACGACTCGACACTCCACTACGTGGCTGACAAAAGCTGCGCCCCAGGGGCAGTTAGACTTCTGCTTTCAGCGACGCCTCCGCAGGCCATGCAACGGGAGGCGAGACGAGGATCTTTACCTCATGCAAGAGTGCCGGTACGCTATCATCGGCATCCGCTGCCTGTCCCAAAGCTGCTTCGAACCGCAACTGTAGCGAAGCTACTGCAATCAAGGAGGCTTCCGATATCCTTGTTGTCTGAACTGCGTCGTTCCGTAGAACGAGGCGCACAATTATTCGTATTCGTGCAGCGGATCGCGCAGGCAGAACCGGTGGCAGCCTTGCTGCGCTCGCAGCTTCGACTGACGGAGGTGGAGGCAACTTCTTCACAAGACGAGGAACGGGCGATTAAAGTAAAGCAATTCCGTGAAGGGAAGATTCGTGTGCTTGTAACAACGACTATACTGGAGCGTGGAGTTACGATACCTCGTAGCGATGTATTTATATTAGACGCAGATGGAAGATTGTTTGATGAGGCATCGCTTGTCCAAATGGCAGGACGAGCCGGCCGTTCCGCTGATGATCCAGCTGGACGAGTCTTCTTCTGCAGCGTTGAGCATAGTCGTTCCCAGGCAAGAGCGGTCAGCCATATTAAGGCGATGAATCGTATGGCGCGCAAGCAAGGTTATTTGCTCCCGAAAATCACTGTAAAGGAGGCAGACCGATGAGCATAACGTCAATGATAGAATGGATGCGAACAATTCCCAATACAATTGCAGGACAAGCAGAATGGTTATCTGCACGAACAAATACATGCGTATTCTGCAAGAAACCGATCCAGCCCAGCAAAGGTCATCTTCCCCCGGGGATGAAACTGCCGATTCAATTGAAACAGCAGCTATGCTACTCTTGCGTGAATGCCATTCCATGGTTGACTCGGTCTCGCATCGTTTGCCTAAGATGTGGCCGCGGCATTTCATGCGAGGATTGCATCCGTCAGCCGCACAGATCGTTTATATGCAATCGAAGCGCCGTGCAATACGATTCTACGATGAAGAGCTGGCTGGCGCTTTATAAATATAGAGGCAACGAGGAGTTAGGACCGCTGCTCGGAACCATGCTGCAGCCGGCTTTTGAGGAGCTAAGCCACCAGCTCGGAGCGCCAACAAAGCGAGGCAGCTTTAGAGCTTGCTGGGATGCCGTGACGTATGTGCCGGTTAGCTCAGTACGGGCGGAGGAGCGGGGCTTCAACCAAGCGGAGCAACTAGCAGCCCAGCTTGCTTCCCATTACCAATTGCCGCTGCTGTCGCTGCTTAGCCGCGAGCGGCACACAGGGAAGCAAAGCTTCAAGTCGCGTTCGGAACGCATAAGCGATATGAAGAAGCTTTTTCGAGCGGATACGGCTTCTTTAAGCAATCTGGAGCAAAGCTTTAATAGCAACGACGCAACGCTATCTAGATCACATGCTAGAATTATTTTAATCGATGATATCTATACGACGGGCAGTACGGCAGACGCTTGCGCAGAGGAATTAATTATGAACAGCTCCTTTCCATTAGAGGTTTTTGTACTTACTTGGGCACGTTCGTAAGCATTTTTTTGAATTTCTAATGAAAACGTTGCCTCTATCCGTTAAACTAGGTATATAGATTGATAGAGAACGAAAAGGAGGGCTTATGGCGATGAATTTGGATAATTGTCCTCGTTGCGGAAAGCTTTTTGCCAAAGGAATCAGAGAGGTATGCAATGTATGTACAAGGGACATTGATAAAGAGTATGAGCTATGCGCAAACTACTTGCGTGAATTTAAAGGAGCTATCATTACGGAGTTGTCGGATGAAACCGGCGTTTCCATAAAGCAGATTACGAAGTTCATTCGCGAAGGCCGTATTTCCATGGTCAATGCGCCAAATATGTCTTATCCTTGCGAATCTTGCGGAACGCTTATTCGAGAGGGACATCTTTGCGACAATTGCCGCAACAAGTTGACGAAAGCCGCGCAGGAGATGCAAGGTAATCTGTCCAAGAAAGAGGACCCTAAGGGCTTCTCACCCACCCAAGGCGCTTATCGCGGACTGGATCGTTATAAGGACAAGGACAAGGACAGATAATTTTAAATATAGTTCAGACTATAAAATATCGTTAGACTGCGGCCGATAATACTTGTAAAGGTAATCGGCTTTTTTATTTTCATCATCACGGAACGACTGCGACAGCCGTTTGCGTTAGTACGGATAAATCAATGAGGTGAACAAATTGAAGATAAATGAACCTAATCGAATCGGCGCGCTTAACCCTTATCAGAAGCAGAACGAATCACGCATAAGCGAAACGAATAAGTCAAAGAAGAAGGACGAGGTCCAAATTTCTGCGGCTGCCAAAGAGCTGGCCACCAGCCAAGCAAGCAGCGGGGAGAGAGCGAAGCAGCTAGAAGAGCTCAAACAAGCTGTTTCAACGGGAACCTATCACGTGGAAGCCGGCAAGATTGCCGAGAAGCTTTTTCCATATTTGAATAATAACCAGTCGGAATAATGACGGAGGCGGACATCCATGTCTACAAGTGCAATTGTTCGTCTGCTGCAGCAGCAGCACGAGCTGTATAAGCGTCTTCTCGAGCTGGAACATAGTAAGAAACCTTTAATTATTGCCAATGATGTCGTTCAACTGAACGTCATCACACAGAAAGAAAAGCTGCTGACCACGACAGCGGAAGAGCTTGAAACCAAGCGAGTGTTCGAAACAGCACGCTACTATAAGGACATGGGCTTCCGATTCCGTAGCGGCGTAATGACGGAGCTCATCAAGTCGGTCAGCAACGCCGATGAGAAGCAGGAACTTATTAAGCTGCAACAGAAGCTTAGTGAATTGCTTCAAGAGTTGAAACAGGTGAACGATCTGAATCAGCAACTGATTCACCAGTCGCTTACGTTCATTAACTTTTCTATCGATCTCATGCAGGAGAATCCGAACGAGGACGTCACCTATCAGCATCCGATGAGTCAACAATACAATAACAATAAACGCAACACCTGGTTCGATTCCAGAGCTTAACGAGGAGATGACACAATGAGATCAACCTTCCATTCGCTTGAAACGGCGAAACGCGGCTTGTTCACGCAGCAGGCAGCGATTAATACGGTAGGCCATAACATTTCGAATGCGAATACGGAGGGATATTCCAGGCAAAAGGTCAATATGGTTGCAGCGCGGCCGATTGAAGCCTATGGAATGAATCGATCCATTGCTCCAGGCCAGCTTGGAACAGGTGTTGAATTTACTTCCATTACGCGTATACGTAATGCATTCTTAGATGAACAATACCGCGAGCAAAGCCAAGGCGTGGGAAGTTTATCGATTCAGACTGACACTTTAAGCAAGCTGGAAGGCTTCGTGAGCGAGCCGTCCGATACCGGAATTAGAACCGTTCTGGAAAATTTCTGGAGCTCATGGTCCGATCTTAGCAAAGACCCCGAGAATGTGACCGGCCGTGAAATATTGAAAGAAAATGCTCAAGCGCTGGCTGAAACCTTCAACGAACTCAGCCGTCAGTTAACCGATTTGGATTCCGACCTCACTTCGAATATCGATGTTAAAGTGAGCGAAGCCAATTCCTTGTCCACGACGATCGCGTCGCTGAATACGGAAATTAGACGGATCGAATCGCTAGGAGACGATGCGAACGATCTACGCGACCAAAGAGATTTGATGACAGACAAGCTGTCCAAGATAATTAATATAAATGTAACGGATTCTGAATTCGGATATCAGATATCGGTCGGCAATACGAATTTGGTGCAAGGCGGAACCGTTACAACGTTGACGTCTCAGGATGTAGAGACCGGCGTCGCGAACGGAACCGTTACCGGCGGCGAAGTGCACGGGATGATTTTTTCCCGCGATAACTATGTAGCGGAATTCCGGCAACAGCTCGATACGCTTGCGAATACGCTCGCGAACGGAGAATTTCAAGTAACCGTTCCGGCGGGCTGGGTGAAACCGGGAACGACGACGCCGACAACCGACCCCGAAGTCGTTACGGTGCGAGGAATTAACGGGCTGCATAAACTTGGGTACTCGTTAGGATCTCCAGCAACCGCTGGGGAGGATTTCTTCACCTTCAAAGCCGGGGCAACGGGAATTACGGCAGCGAGCATCACGCTTAATCCGACTATTGCTGCTGATTCCAACAAAATCGCTACATCGCTACGCACGGCAACGGACGGCGCTGGCGTTACGACCGTCGTGAACGGCAATAATGGATTAGCGTTGCTAATGTCTGAACTCAAGGACGTTAAGGTCGCGTTTGACGAAACAGCGATTGGCGGTGGCGTTACGAATGCAACTATTAGTGATTTTTACGGTGCAATTATTGGAGCATTAGGCGTGCAAAGCCAGGAAGCGGATCGTATATATACAAATACGCAGACGCAGCTCGATCAAGTGGAGAGCAGCCGTCAATCCGTCAGCGGCGTTTCGCTGGATGAAGAAATGTCTGACCTTATCAAATATCAATATGCCTATAGCGCTTCAGCGCGTTTTATGACGACATTCGATCAGATGCTCGAGAAACTTATTAACGGAACCGGCGTTGTCGGACGCTAATTAAACAAGGCTAAAGGAGGGTAACTCAATGTCACTTCGCGTTACACAAAGCATGATGCACCTGCAACTAACGAGAAACTTGAACCGCAACATGACTCAAATGGAGCAAATTCAACAGCAAACAACGACTGGCCGCAAGCTGAATAAGCCATCCGACGATCCTGTCGGAATGACATACTCCTTGCGTTATCGTTCCGAAATAGCTGGCAACGGTCAGTACCAGAAGAACGTGGATGCTGCTTTGTCATGGCTTGATTTCAATGATACGGCTGTTGGTCAGGCGGGAGACGTTTTGCAGCGGGCCAAGGAACTGATGACGAACGGTGCAACAGGTACGAATCCGCAAATCGCATTAGACAGTATTAAAAACGAAATCGAACAACTGAAAAGTCAACTAATCGACATCGGCAACAGCAAGTTTAACGGAAAGTACGTATTTAACGGCGAACAATTCGGAACAGCTCCTTACGACAAATCGATTACTGGGTTTGATGCCAAAGGCGCAGAGACAGATGCAGGGATCGTTCAATACGCGGTAGGCGTGAATGCTACTATCGACATTAATTTCACTGGCGAGCAAGTATTCGGAGCAGCCGACCCAGCCGGAACGACCAACAATATATTCTCTGTATTGGATCGTGTCATGAACGCACTTAGCACTGGCGATTATGCTGCGGTGTCAGACGAGCTCCCGAATGTCGAAGCCAACATGGACCGGTTGCTGAATGTACGGTCTGAGATAGGTGCACGTGTCAATCGCGTCGAGCTTATTCAGAACCGACTGGCCGATATGGAGATTAACTTGACCGATATGAAATCGAAAACCGAGGACGCGGATTATGAGAAGCTGTTGATAGACGCGCAAATCAACGAAAACATCTATCAGGCTTCGCTTTCCGTGGGTGCTAAAGTGGTTAGCAAATCGCTCGTCGATTTCTTGAGTTAGTCCGATGAGATTGCCACAGATTCAAATTCAATCGACACCAGCTCGAATTGGTATACAGTCTGAACGAGGGCAATACGAGATCACGCAAGGTAAAGTGAAACTTAATTCCGAGACAGTGCCTACGGTGATTGACATCAAGACCGAACGTCCTGAATTGATTATTGATCAAACGGCAACTTGGGACGCACTGACAGGCGGCAAAGCGCAGGCGTTTTGGGATCGTATCTATGGATCTTATGGGCAGTACGCAGCTAGATATGTAGAAAATAAAGTGAATGAGTATGATCGGATCGGCGACCTAACGTCGGGAGGCAATCCGATTGCGGATCTTGCTCTGCAGAGCACGGCCCAAGACATGATTCCGCTCAACGTATTCGGACATGCTTCGCCTCGCAACGTCAAGTTCGATGCGATTGTAACAAAACCGGAAATAAACGTACAGGTTGGCGGAGTAAACACGTCACCTGAATATATTCCGATAGATGTTAAGTACAATAGAGGCGTCACTAAGGTCTATATGGAACAGTACGCCTCAGTAAAGATAACGCCACCCGTCATTGACTTGGCGGTGTGACGGTGGGATAATGGGTCAGAGCTATAGAATCGTCTAACGATGCTATAGCTTTTTCTTTTACTAACACATAATATGGGGTGGTTTGCGTGAAAATTGAAACAGCTCGATTGGGAGCTATCGAATATGAGGAATCAAGTGTTATTACGTTCTCACAGGGTATTCCGGGATTTAAGGACTGCAAAAAATACATTCTTATCGAGATAGAAGACAGTCCATTCATGTACTTGCAATCGATTGAAGAAGGTAACGTGACCTTTGTAGTCGCTTCGCCATTCCAATTCTATCAGCAGTACGAATTTGAAATTCCATCACACGTGAAGTTGGAGCTGCAATTACTTGACCAGAAAAATGTAAAAGTGTTCAATATCGTAACCGTTCGAAACCAATTGTCAGAAGCAACGATTAATCTTGTTGCGCCAATAATAATCAACGACGAGAACAAAGCAGGGGTCCAGCACATTTTAGCGGAAGGCGAATATTCGTTAAGACATCCTCTGTTTTCAGCGGAAGAAAGCGGCGAAGGGGGAAAGTGAATGCTTGTATTATCTAGGAAAAAGGGCGAGTCGTTATTAATCGGAGATAATATCGAATTAAGCATTTTGGAAGTGACGGGAGACGTCGTAAAGATCGGAATCAAAGCGCCTAAAGAAGTACCTATTCTTCGAAAAGAGCTGTTTACCGCAGTAGAGGAAATGAACCGAACAGCTGAGTTATCATCAATCGATAACGAAGCTCTAAAAAATCAATTAAAGATCAAAAAAAGATAGTAAAAGCTATAAACAAATAACAAAAACAGCCGATATATATATTATGGCAAGAGTTTAGTGCAAACTACCTACTTGACCTGCCACAAGGATGTGGCAAAAAAACAATTTCAGGGAGGAAATATCAATGCGTATTAATCACAACATCACAGCTTTGAACACTCACCGTAACATGGGACTTAACAACGCTAATGCTAGCAAATCCATGGAAAAATTGTCTTCCGGTCTTCGCATCAACCGTGCGGCTGACGACGCTGCAGGTCTTGCAGTTTCCGAAAAAATGCGCGGCCAAATCCGTGGTCTGGAAATGGCACAACGTAACGTTCAAGACGGTATCTCGTTCGTACAAACAGCTGAGGGCGCTATGAACGAAGTTAGCTCCATGCTTACTCGTATGAAAGAGCTTAACGTTCAAAAATTGAACGGCACTTACTCTTCGACGGATACAGCTAACATCGATGTAGAGCTTGACGAGTTGGGCAAACAAATTACGAACATCATGAACGATACAACGTTCAACAAAATGGCTATCACTGATGGCGCAACGATTCAATCCGATGATTCGGCTCAAACAATTGCAATCGGCAGCATCGTTACAACTGACTTTATCAGCTTGACTTCCAGCTCTTCGCTAGGCGAAATTGAAACAGCTATCGAGAGCGTTGCTACTGAGCGCGCTAAACTGGGTGCTGTTCAAAACCGTCTTGAGTACACTTCGAACAACTTGGGAACGACTGTAGAGAACCTGACTGCTTCCGAATCCCGTATTCGCGATACAGACATGGCTTCCGAGATGGTCAAACTTACAAAGGACAACATCTTGCTCCAAGCATCGCAAGCTATGCTGGCTCAAGCCAACTCGCAACCACAAGGCGTATTGTCCTTACTTCGTTAATCTACTGCAAAAGGGAAGAGGCCTTGGTTTTACCAAGCGCCTCTTTTTCTTTATTTATAAGGTCATATCTAAAGAATGGGGCTTAATTGTCCGATAATATATTTATAGTTTAATGACGAGGGTGGTTATACGATGAACATTTCATCTGTTAACACTACGGCGGGATATTCCTCAGAGACGAATTCAAGCAACGGGCCGAGAAAAGAAACGGTGAATGAACCGAATGCAAAACCAATCACTGCTCAGATCGAGCCAGTAGTGACGGAAGAGTACGTAAAGAAGAACCTTGACCGCATCTTGCAAGCGATTCAATCGCCGGAGACGACCGTTGACCGGTCAATTCACGAAGTGACGAAGCAAGTTATTTACAAGGTCAGGGATAAAACAAGCGGCGAGGTAATCAGACAGTTTCCTGAAGAGAAGCTGGTAGAAGCTGCTGCTAAGCTGATCGAGCTTACGGGGATGATGATCGATAAGAAAGTATAGAAGGAGGCGTTGCGAGCATGAGATTATCTGGTTTGGCTTCCGGCCTTGATGTCGACTCAATGGTTAAGGAATTGATGAAGGCACGTCGTACGTCCTACGACACGATGATCAAGAAGAAAACGCAAGTGGAATGGCAAAGGGACGATTACCGAAACATAAGCACCAAAATCGTTGATTTCAGGTACAATAAGCTTTCCTCATATAATCTTTCGAATGCCATTAACGCTAAAACAGGGGAAATATCGGGAGATAAAAACGCTATTCAATTGAATGCGACGAACTCCACAGCAGCCGGTACATTAAATGTAAACGTTACACAGGTTGCGACTGCCGAGACAAGGGTTTATAATTTCGGCTCAGGAACTGCTGCTGCATCTTTGCAGAGTTTGGGCTTTGCCGCAGATCCGGACAATGCTGCCAATGTTGCCGTAACGATTAACGGCGAGAAAATATCGCTCGCCAGTACGGCGACTTTGAAAGATTTGAGCACGGCTATTAACGCAAAATCGACCAAAGCAAAGGCAACTTCCCTGTATAATGAAACAACAGGCCAGTTATCTATCGCTTCGACGGTTACAGGCGCTAACAAACTGTCAGTGAACGTTCCTGCAATATCGGATACCAAAACGTATACGTTCGCAAGCGGGAAAAATTTAGATCAATTAGGTTTCGAAGAATTTGCATCTGACAACACAAAAGTTACTGTTGACGTCAATGGTAGTACCCTAGTGTTGGACAAAACAGCGACTCTAGCGGACTTAGCTGATGCTATTAATGCTGACCCTGCAACGTACAATGCAAAGGCCGAATACAATAATTCTACAGGAAAGTTTAGTATTCGCTCATTAGATGCGAATCCGGTTGCCTTAGCAGGTGAGCCGTTCGATTCCACTACAGCAGCAACGACATCTGGCGTTACGGTCATCGCGGGTAAAGACGCCCAAGTTACGATCAACGGAGTTGCTTACGAGCAAGACTCCAATCGATTTGTAGTCAACGGCGTCGATTTCACCGTCAAGGCAGAGACAACCGCTGCGACATCTATCTCTATCGTTAAAGATACGAGCAAGATCGTGGACACCGTAAAGTCTTTTATTACCGAGTATAATAACTTGATCGGCTTGATTAACGGAGAATTATCGGAGGATAAAAACCGCAAATATCTGCCTCTAACAAGCGATGAGAAAGCTGCTCTAACGGAGAAGGAAGTCGAGCTGCTGGAAACGAAAGCACGCAGCGGCATGTTGCGCAACGATACGACGTTATCGAAGTTTGTTTCCGATCTTAGGGTGATTGCCACTTCTTTGGTAGGCGGAGTTGATCTTGGCAACGATACTTACCTTTCCGTAGGGGTATCGACTGGAAGCTATTCGGAAAAAGGCAAGCTTGTCCTTGACGAAGAGAAGCTCCGCAACGCTTTGGATTCCAATCCGGATGAAGTGGTAGAAATGTTCTCGGGAAGCAACGGGATTTTTAAGAAAATGATGGACAGTTCTACGACCGCGTTAAAGGATCTTAACAAGTTGGCAGGTACGTCCCTGACCAGCTCCGATTCGGCTTCGCCTTTCATGGCAAGTTCATTAATGGGCGAGAGACTTCGGGATATGGAGTCTAAAGAGTCAATGATGCTGACGCGCTTAAATAGGATGGAAGTTCAATATTACAAGCAATTCACGGCAATGGAAACGGCGATTAACAAATTCAATAGTCAGTCTTCTTCCTTATCGAGTTTCTTATAGTCAGTTAAAGGAGTGATACAGTGTGATGAAGTCGCCATATCAAATCTATCAGCAGTCCTCCGTGCAAACCGCAGGTGGCGGACAGCTTATTATTATGCTGTACGAGGGTGCCATTCGTTTCACGAAGGCTGGTGCAGAGGGTATTCAAACTCGCAATTATGAGAAAGCTAACACGAATCTAAAGAAAGCCCAGGCGATTATTCACGAGCTGATTGCTGCTTTAAACTATGACTATGAAATTTCGAAAAGCTTATTAAATCTTTATGAGTACATGCTGCATCAGTTAATCGACGCGAATGTTAAGAAGAATGTGCGAATGGCTGAAGAAGTCGTCGCTCATTTGACGGATCTCCGGGATGTATGGAAGCAAGTTGTCAAAGGTCCTGGCGGTACTTCGGATGTTCGCGTAGAAACCGGTTTGTAAGCAATGAGACCGATGATTAACGAGCTTTATGACAAAACGGAAGATGTTGTACAGCGTATCGAAGATTCGACTATGGACGACCTGATAGAATTGGTGACGCTTCGTGACACCGTAATCGAGTCGTTGCATCAGGATAGCTCTCTTGAGGATAAACACAAAACGATGCTTGCTCAGATTGCGTCTAATGATGACATCATTATGGCTAGAATGATTATGCTTAGAGACGAAGCCAATCAGGGTTTGGAGAAGCTATCTAAATCACGGATGCAAAAACAAGTTTACGAATCCTCCTACTCGAACGAAAGCTATTTCTTTGACAAACGAGAGTAGATGCCATGAACAACAAAAAAACCGCCGATCCCGGCGGTTTTTTTGTTGTTCATATTTATTGAAGCAATTGCTGAAGAAAAGGAAGCTTACGATATTGTGGAAAGCGGTCAAGTAATTGCTTGCGATACTTCGATTTTGTTTCTTCGTTCGAACAATGTGTTAATAAATAGATATATAGTTTGTTATAGTTCGGAGATTCTTCGATAGCTCTTTCCAGGAACGGTATGGCGTCATCATAGAGGCCATCATTTATATGAAGCATAGCCAGACTTAGGTAGCTAGGCAACGTCAACTGATTGGCATCCAGAAGGACAGAGAAGAAGCTTACGGCATCATCGTATTTATAGATTGAATAGAAATAGCTGGCTAGCGCATTAATTAAGGTAGGATGCGATAGTTGCTCGATATATTTATCGAAAACATCATATTGTTTGATTCGAATCAGATCGGTAACGAGCCGAAAAATATAATCATGATTTTGTTGTATCCAGTCTTCCGGGAAGGAACTGGATTTTAGCCCGTTATAAAATTCAAGCGCTTGATGTAAGGATTGATCTTCCTCATCTACCGAGAATGAATCGACAGCGTCGAGCTCCCATACCATATGACTCAAAGCCAATACATGCAGGAGTTCCTTCGTAAGAGGCATGGACTGGTATTGCTTTACGTGTTCTTGAAAAGCACTTCGATTATTAGTAATCAATGCGTATTTCAACAAATCTTGTACGGATAATGGCTGGTTATCGGAGATTCGCTCGTAATAGGCAGTGACAAGCTTTACATCACCAAGAACGTTAAACACCTTGAACAGCAAATAAAGTTGATCGTTGCTTGGATTAGGAAATAACATAGAAATAAATTTGTGAATTTGTTTATAGTCCTTCTCGAAATGAAGCATGAGCTCAAATAATTGCAGAAGCGAAGCATAGTCGGACGGATCGCTGTTCACCTTTTTTGTAAGGTAATAGATCGTGTCCTTTGTATTGTGCTCAACCTTAGCGATAGCAATTAACTTCGTCAACGGGGTGTCCATAGCAAGCATAGGGCTGACTAGCCAAAAAATCGTATTAGTGGAGGCCAGTTCATCGGATTTCCGAAGAGCAGTCTGAAAGGCTGATTTGGCTTCTCCATAAAGGCCAAGATGCTCATATATGAGTCCTTGCATGGAATGATAGTCAGGATAGTTTTTTTTGTCCTTGCATTCATGCTCGAGCAAGGTCCAGGCATCAAATATGCGATCGTTCCTCATGTGGTTCAAGATGATCTCGAATACTAAGAGGTAGTGCCAGGCAGTTGTCGGTTTCGATTTCTTGTAAGCTTTCTCATAATAAAAGAGAGCTTGTTTGGAGTCGTTCTCCAGTGTGTATTCGTTGCCCAACGTGAAGTAATCGTAGGGAGTGAAGTTGCTTTGTTTTTTGTGTTCGTTGAACAACTGCAGGTTACGCTCCGATTTGTTTTTTGAAGCGAGAACGGAGTCCAAATAGCCTGTATGATAAATGGAGATTGGGGCTTTATTGGAACGCAGTTGTTGACCGTCTTTGGAAGCAAGCTGCTCGTGAATAGGGCGAACGAATTTGATGCCGAATCCGTTGGCGAAAAGTCGCCCGATGGAGCCTTCAAGAAGATTAGCTTTACGCATCGATTCGCCCTTAAAGCTAAATACCGAAACGGTAAATATATTGATTGCGGAAGGAGTCAGGTTCTCCAAATAAGCGCGAATAGATGAAACGTCGTTCGTATCTATGTATTCATCGGCATCTAATACAAGCACCCATTTGGATGTTGCATGCTTAATGCTCTCGTTCCTTGCTGCGGAGAAATCGTTGACCCACTCGAAATCATACACATGGCTCGTATACTTTTGGGCAATTTCTTTACTTTGATCGGTAGAACCCGTATCCACAACGATAATTTCATCGGCTAATTCGCTAATGCTGCTTAAACAACGGTCAAGAACATCCTGTTCGTTTTTTACAATCATGCAGACCGAGAGTAGTTTAGTCATGGCTGCTCCTTTTATTAACATATTATTACTTGGCTGTATTAATAATCAGTGCATAGCCATCTTGCATCGTTATGCCACCGAAATAACGCATGAAGTAACGGTATTGAGGAAATGAGTTCATAATAAATGCTGCTTGGCTTGCAGATCTGAAGCCTTTTAAAATAATCAAAGGTTTATGAGTAGCAATAATATTAGAAGCACCTTGTAAGGCTTGAATATGCCCCTCAGACATATCTAGGAGAATAACAGTTGGTTTTATATCGCCTTCCATCATATCTAGAAATATAGAATTTGCTTGAGAAGGCTTATATTCTTCTTGGTCAATAAACCGCGTGAAGAAGATTTTTTCGTCATAGTTTACTACGTTGTCATCGCATCCTAAGATATATGGAAAGATAAGAGCATGATTGGACTTTCGATTGTGAAAATACTCTTTGGTCTTTATTCTTCCCACCCAAGTTGGCTCGAATAAATAGGCCTCCTTTGCTCCTGATAGAATGTTGAGATAGGTATCTTGATCATCATTAAAGCCGCACCTGCAATGAACAACTACATCGTTAGTGCCAACCTTAATAAGATCATTATCAGTTATTTGACCATCAAGCGATCTATAACTTCCTAGTATACTAGAATGATCAAGTTTGCTAGAAAGGAATGAATATATATAATCTTCGAATCGCTGCATTGATAGTTCGTCAGAGAATATATCTTTCATTTCCAGCAGCAATGATTTGTTTTCTTGTACATCATCTATCCACGAGTTTGGAAATATTCGGGGATGTGAGTCACTATTCAAGAAATAGATATGCTTATAGCCAATGGAAAGTAATTTGTCTATCAAGGATTTATAAAATGTTGAGATAGACCAAATCGCAACAACACAAATGGCGTCTGTCCCGGCTTTCAGAAGAGCTTCTTCAGGAGACAGTACAGGTATGTGCATGATAGTTGTATTTGCTTTAGCAGGATCACTGTCAGTAATACAGCAAGGTAAGATATTATTTTTAAACAGCTCTTTAATTACATCGCTGCACGAAGCACCTGCCCCATATAATATGATGGGCATACCGCTCATATTTATTAATTCAGGTAATTGCGATGTTTTGATGAATCGTTTTTGGAAAGGACTTTCCCCTAAATCAATACAGTCTTGTAAAATAGTCGTCATCATATTGGCTCCCTATAAGTATTTATGTTCGTAAGAGTAGCGCAATACTCGCGAATAAATGAACTCTCTTCATCAATGAATTTACTTATAATCGCATCTGAAATACGCTCACTGCTTTTTCCATCTATTGGACCCAAACAATAGGTGTCAATTTTTGTAATGGGACGAATTAAAGATGAATAATCAGTAAGTAAACTCTCTACGAACTTATAAGTATCATTCATATTTGATGTTAGATTCATTTGTGACCAGAAAATATAATTACAATCATAGTGTGATACATCAAATAATAATGCAGGACGTCTGGATGGCAAAAATTGAGAGTACAAGGACCCGTAATTCCCTATATATGCATCAGCTATAAAAAGTGCTGGATAGCTGTCTGGGTTGCGATCTAATATGACTCGTTTATGTAATTTTGTGAATTTGTCTTGCAGTTCACCTAAATAGGTTAATGGGTGGGGTCTAAGTATGATTGTAATTGAATGGTACTGGATACATATATCATTCATTATCTTAAGTGTGTCTTCTACTTTTTTTCTTGTGTGAATGTAGTTTATTGAACTATCTGAATTAAGGATTGGATTTATGTTCCATAGTAATATCGTATTATCTTTCACCAATTCATTCCATTCACGGGGTACTTCAATGAGCATATTACCTTCATATATATCGTATGATAAGTCCATAAGTGGGTGTCCGGTAACGATATCTTGTTCTCCCCATTTAACACTATTGTACGAGAATTCTGATGTTCTGAATTGCAACCAAGTATAGGGATTAATAGTATAGTCGCTATTATACACCAAAATATCGGTTGGGGTCAGTGAATACTCAAGAAACATGGTACGATTAATAATAGGTGTAAGGGTTGAGTGTTGTAATTGCAAAGGCTTCATGTAAATGTGATTGTGAAAAGAATAAAAAATCAAATCAGGCATTTCCTCGAAAACATCATATTTTTCTTGAGATACATAATTTACATTATTTGAACTCAAAAAGGAAACCAGTTCATTAAATTGACCACTTGATTTATAAATAGTTGCTGGATAGTAGTCGATTGCGATAATACGTACATCAACAAAATCATGTTGGCTTAATTGTTTATAAACATGTAACAAGTAAGTTGCAGAGACGGGCCTGGCAAACAAGAGATCAATACGCAATTTAACTTGTTTACTTTGTTGAAGCAGTTTTAATATATGTTGAATAGGATCTATAAGGTCTGAAGCGAGTATATAAGTGATATCACGTTTAACTTTCGATAAACAGTCGAGTATGTGCTCTTCCTTGACTCTTTGGATAAGATCAGAAATAATTCCGGATACCCAAAGTCTTCTTGTCAAACTTAATGGTTCGTTTTCAAGCATATTTATTATTGCTATACAATCTTGAATTGCGATTTTATAAAATCGATAATGCATACCGTATCCCTCATTCATTGACAATTAGGCCTTGTCGTATCCACCGTCTACAGGAATGACAGTTCCGTTTAAGTAACTGTTTGTTAAAATGCTATAGCAGAAATCTGCAATTTCCTCGGGTTCGGCAAAACGCTGCAGTGCAATTTTTTTCTCAATTCGTCCACGATGCTCTGGCGTCTTGCCGCTCTGCATCGCCGTTTCCACGAAGCCTGGCGCAATAGCGTTAATACGGATTTGTTTTGGAGCAAAATGCTTGACCATACTTTGGCAGAGCATATGAAGCGCAGCCTTAGACACGCCGTAACTAACAGAAATGGCATGAGGCTGAATTCCCATCATAGAGCCGACACCTATAACTGAACCTCCAGCAGTTATATGTTCGTAAAGTTGTTGCATTAGGAAAAACGGCATATTAACATTAGCATTCATTACATGCTGCCATTGATCCGGTGTTACTTCGAGAAAATCTGTTTTGTCGGTGGCATAGCTGTTCAGAACGAGATATTCCAATTTCTCACAATGTGTTTTGACGGCTTCGCTTACTCTATATACACCATCTAGAGTGGACATATCCGCTTTAATCAGTTTGAAGTTGGGGCTAATATTATTGAACTTATCTTCAGCCATACGAGCATTGTCTTCATTGAAGGCATAGTTAATGAAGACGTAGCAGCCTTCTTCAAGCAGCCGCTTCGCAATGGCAAAGCCGATACCTGAGGTAGATCCCGTCACTAGCGCGTATTTCATGATCCTAGCCCTTCTTCTCTACAATTTTAGTATAGTATAGTTGCCATTCTAGCAATTGCTTTTCGCCATGAGCGGCTGCTTCCGCAAATTTGCGGAAATTGCTTAAAGCGGATTCGTTCATATAGGCCTGTTTGGCGAAATCGTCAAGCACACCAGGTGTATTCACTACATTCAAATAAGGCTGCATGCCGAGCTTATCGGTTAGTAACGACGTGAACCGACAAGCTTCTTCAAGGGATTGATTTCTAACTTTGAAGAAGAAGATCGCGTTGGCAATTAAACGAAGAGACGTAATGGCAAGTAAAGCGTCTCCATCGGGCAAATCGCTTGCACATGCTTTAAATACATCCCAACGAAGTTGGAAGTCGCGTAGCGTCGTATTCGTGTCTATCGTATACATAATCGAGCCTGGTCGATTGAAATAGACGTAGTTGGCTATCGTAATGGATCCTGCCGAATGAGCAAGTGAAAAATAGACGGCGTTAAAGACGCCGTCTTCGCTCATTCGGATTGACTCGTCGAAGCGAATCCCGTGTTGCACCAGCAAAGAACGGCGATACAGTTTGTTCCAAATCGAATTCGCTTGAGCGGCAAGAACCCATTTATACATAAAGTCACGCCGTGTTGTATCCGGTACTCTTGTTATTTCTTCTGGGTATAACATGAACGTCTGTAAAGACTCCGAGTCGACATTATCTCTAAGGATGCCGCTAACGACGATGTCGAGTGAATGCGCAGCGGCAAAATTATGCAAGTCTGCAAACATTGAAGGCCTAACATAGTCGTCTGAATCGACAAAACCGATGTACTCGCCTTGGGCTTCGCGTAGTCCTATATTCCGGACTGCGCTTGCTCCTCGGGCTTCGCCAGTCAGCATCTTCATGCGGCTATCTCGTCGGCAATATTCCTCAACGATGCGATAGCTTTCCAGATTGCTATTCGCATCCATAATGAGCAAAAACTCAATCGACGATAACGTTTGTCCGATCAGGGAATCCAAGCAGCGTGGCAAGTAATCCTCCGTATTGTAAATCGGTACAATTACACTAACTAATGGATTCATGAGAACCATCCTTTATTGAGCGGTATTTGGTCTGTCGTCAGGCAGACTTCGATCAGCTCGTGAAACAGCTGCTCTTGCTGCTTGGATATGTGGTGTATCTTACAGTATTTGTGAAGATATCCATTGTCCACGCAAAGACTTAAATAGTGTTTGACGTACTGGCCGTTCAGGAAGCTGCTTAAGGAGTCATGCAACCTTGATTCGGGAAGATTGACGAGCTGCCCATAAAAGAAAATGCTTTTGATACGGGTAATAGCATAAATACTCGCAATAGGCTCAACGAATTCGCCATTCACGGCTTCCAAAAATTCGCAAACAGAATTATAAGCGGAATAGTAAAGCTCACCATGATTCGATTTCTTTGCATTTTGTCTAACGGCGGAGTCTTCTCTTTGAATATACCGATATAAAGCTTTTCCTACATGAGAGATGCGTGGCATCGAGCAAATCAACATTAAATTAAACATATGGTCTTCGCTGTACGAGGCATCTGTAAAACGAATGCCGGTTTTTTCGAGAAAAGAGGTTCGATATAATCTGGACCAGACGTAATTGTTAGGTTTAGGAGCTGCACTATATTGAAAGTAATAGTCAGCTAAATTATTACCTGATAGTACAAAGCTTTCGTCGCTTAATTGCGAGAAAGCTGATATGGTTCGGTCTGGATAGACCATATTAAAATCGCAAACGACAATATCTGCTTCATTACGATTTGCCGCGGCATGCATTGAAGCCAACATATCCGCATCCAAGGCGTCGTCGGCATCGGCGAAAGCAATGAAGGGAGAGCTCGCATGGATCATGCCGTAATTTCTAGCAATACCGGGCATCACGCGGTCATATTTGTAATAGAAGAAACGATTGTCATGCGCAACGTACGATTTAGCGATCAGAGCGGTGCCGTCTGTTGATCCGACGTCAACGATGATGACCTCGAATGAGGTAAATGTTTGCTGCAGGATCGATTCCAAACATCGCTCCAAGTAGGCTTCTGCGTTGCATGCGGGTACAATGATACTAATCTTAGAATTCATCATAATACGTGTTGCCCTTCTCTGTATTCCAAAATCCGCTTATAGTCTTCGATAAAGTCGATTTCTGCCCAGAAATGTCCAGAAATATCAGTAGTCCATATATTGCGGCCAGGAATCATGTTATACAAGATTTGTTCCCACCATGCATTGTGGCGTTGTGCTTCGACCATATAGATAAGTTCTTTCTTGCATTCTTTTATAATCTGTCCTTGTATTTTTGCAAGTCCTACATATTCACAATTAGCCTTATTTTTATCTAATCCTTTACCGAATTCGCGAACAGCACCATTCTCGACCCTGAATAGGTAGTCTCCTTGCTCGACTCGACTGGAGTCGCTTAACATGACGCAATCGCGTTCGTCCTCCAAAAGAATGGGCAGTAAGTTCTCTTCCCAGAATACGTCTGCGTTTCCTAGGATAATGGTGTCTCCCTCCAATTGATCTTTAGCAAACCAAAGCGAGGAAAGGCTGTTCGTAACCGAATAAAAGACGTTCTCATGAAACGAAACAGGAAGCCCGTGTAGAGCATCGATAATGAGTTCTTTTTGGTAGCCAACGACTATATGGACTTCAATTTTGTGCTTTAGTAGCATTTGTACGGTGTGGCGGATAAGGGTCGTACCGCCGATATCCAATGTACATTTACAGTTACCATTGATATCTCTGCTTATTCTAGTTCCTCGTCCGGCTGCCATAAGAATCGCTTTTGTCGTCATAATAGGCTACCCCTTATACAAAGTATTCTACGTAATCAAGCAGCTCCGAGTATCCGTAGCTATTCAATTTACTAGTTACTTCATCAAAATGTTTATCCATTGAAATAATAATATAATATTTATTCGATTTATTATTTAGATCTTCAATTGTTATGTAATGAGAATAATCCTGAATTAATCCTAAATCCTGCATCCGTTGGTCTACTATTCTATAGTTTAGAAATCCTTTTTCTCGAATCGTATATTCCAAGACCTGTCCGTTCCACCCGTATCCCCAAATAACAGGTATCCGATCTTTCAATTGCGTTTCAAACACAGCATGTGATTTGCTAGTATCTGGAGGGAGTAGATCGGAAAGTTCATTCCTGCCTAGACGATGTTTGAAAATTTCCAAAGCGTCGCTGTAACTGAAAAATTGCCCGGGCTTATGGTGAATGCGCTTTAACTCATCCTTACTTAGCGAGTGATAGAGATTGACTAAGTTTTGCTGTTCTAATTTGATACTTTGATTGACTGCCAGGCTAAGATGGTTAGAGTCTTTCACTTTAAGATTTTGGTTTGAAAGATTATTTTCTTCACGTCGATACAAGAGGAGGGAGTCTGGTAAATTCGCCGTTTTTAGTTTGTATGCAATTCTTGCGAATAAATCAGTATCTTCCGCCAAAATATTCTCATTGTACCACAGGTTGTTACTAATTAGCTTTTCTCTTCGCCACATGACTGTTGGGTGTAGGAAACTGCAATACTTTAAAGACCGACATTGAATTTCCTCAGTAGTAATCGGATAAAATTTATTACCCCAGTTATTTGTTGTACCGAACGAACGAAATTGTGTTCCGCAAAAATCAATTTCAGGATTGTTATTGAAAAAATTGATTTGTTTTAAAAAGCGTTCAGGATGAGCAATATCATCTGCATCCATACGTGCGATGAATAAACCTCGTGCATTCTCTATGCCTAAATTAAGAGATCTGCCAAGGCGCGATTTTTCATGCTTTTGTACAATATAGGTTCGTGTGTCACCGAATACGGAAACAATCTCTTCTAAAGGATCATCATTTTTATATTCATTAACAAGAATGACCTCGAAGTCCTGAAAAGTCTGTTCATAAACAGAACGCAGGGTCTCCCATATATATTGTTGAGCACGGTAAACAGGAATTACTACACTAATTGAAGGCTTAACTGCAGTGTAATTTGGTAAACGTATCAATTGGTTTGCATAAAAAAAACTGAGTTCAATTAAATCTTTAAGTCTTATGGAATCAACTGATGTAGGAAAAAGATTATTTTCAATAAAATAGTTATGCAAATTATTTGTCGCACTAGTCCACATTTCATGTAGTACTGAGTATGCTTCTGAACTGGACATTAACTTTATTAAATTAAGGAATTTTTGTTTGAGTAAAAAATCGTAGCTTTGATAGGTTTGCAATACATCGGAGTATTTGAAATACTTCCAACGACCACGCATCGCATCAATGTGTGCTAAGATATGCTGCTCGTCTTTGGATAAAGCGCACTCATATAAACTGAGCCGGTTCAAGCAAGCCCCTCCTCGTGTTAGAAACTTTGTTCTTATTCATTATATCGAAAAGATACAAAGAAACTATTAGTTCGACAATGCAAATGTATAATATTAACACGCATAGCGAGCGGGCTTTCATATCCGATGCATTGATCCGATATATAATATATAATGTGTGCAAAGGATTGAGAACTTTATAGAAATGAGGTTAAATACATGAGCTATTATAATAAACTTCGAAAATTATTCACAAGTGCTTCTATTGATAGTGAATTATTTGCAGAATTGAATGATTCGCAAAACATAGATAATCCTGTTGCTATTTATGGTGGAGGACAATTTGGGGAGCTCTGGCTCAAATATTTTATGGAAGATAAGGGTCTCAATCCAAAGTATTTTATTGATCGTAATACAGAGAAACAAGGAAAGGACTATTTGGGGATTCCTGTAGTTTCATTAGAAGATCTGGCCGCAAAAACGAATGGCAAAGCAAATATTATCATTACACCTTACTCTTTAAATACTCAATCCGAATTGCGATTGGAATTAGAGAAGTATTGCAGTCAGTGGGCATTTAAGCTCTATTTTATACCGGCCCACTATTCTAAAGCGTTAGAAATGAGATACGCTATCCATCAAGAAAACTGTCTTAATGTTATTGATATGTTGTATGATGATTTTTCAAAAGCATCATACTACGAATACATTCGTAGCAAAATGTCCGGGGAAACTTATCGCTCTCCTTACTTTAATTATGATCAGCAGTATATAGCCAATGATTTATTCCTCCTATCAGATTCTGATTTCATAGCAGATTGTGGAGCGTATGAGGGGGATACATTAGAAATATTTTGCGAACAGTATCCCAATCTTCGGGGAATAGCTTCATTTGAGCCGACACCTGATACCTTTCAAAAGCTTGAGGATGTGGCAGGACGTCTAATGAAAGACAATATCCGCCTTTTTAACATGGCAACGGGTGATCGTGATACAACTGTTTATTTTTCTCAATCGAATACGACATCCGAAAATCGGGTATCACAGTATGGTGATGTCGAAGTGAAAATGTGTACTTTAGACGAAGTTATTTTTAATGATCAACCATCATTTATAAAGATGGATGTGGAAGGCAGTGAGTTGGCTACCCTACACGGTGCACGTCAAATCATTTCATTGTATACTCCTATACTTGCTATATGCATTTATCACAAGACAGAAGATTTATTCGAGATTCCGTATTTCATCAGAAAAGAATTTCCGGCATATCGCTTGTATGTGCGAAAGTATTCTAATGATCCTTACGAGTTGGTGTTATTTGCTGTTCCCCCTAGTAGATGCATTGATAATTTGGAGTAATCATAGAACTAGGACAGTATTGATGTGAAAATGAAAGGTTGGATATCTCGGTGAGAGTTGAACGCAAAAAGCAGACTTTGGAGCTCGTAGATACATTAAGAGAAGCTCTTCAATTTCTTAATAGTCCGGCAGCCAGCACAGCACCATACTTGCATGATGATTGTCTAGACTGTATTGGAGCGATTTGTTCCGTTTTGGATGAAGTCATCGACAAGAAGTACACGATCTATAGTTCGGCTTGCGAAGTAGACATCCAGGTAAGGAACTATGACGGTGCGTATAAATGGGCGGATCTATTATCGATATGGATTCACGAACATGTGCAAGTACATTATGAAATAGTATTTATGCCTTATAAGGCGGAAATGTGGGATGCATTTGACAGTGTATGGCGAGCTGCAAGCGCCGATCCGTCATGTATCGTACGAACAATACCGGTACCTTATTCAAGCCTTAATTCACAGCGAGGAACATCTACGGAAGAATACGAAGGAGATAAGTTTCCTTCATATGTTGAAATAACACATTATAAAAACTATGATCTAAACAATCATTATCCCGATGTTATCTTTATTCATAATCCATATGACGATTTAAATACAGTCACGAAGGTGCACCCTACATACTTTAGCTCGAATCTAATGAAATATACGAATAAACTTGTATATATTCCATATTTCATTTCAATAGGCCAACACCCTCCTCACTTTAAACTGCCTTCCCTAAAAAATGCTTGGAGAACCTTTGTACAGTCCGAATCGACTCGAGAGGAGTTTCTGGCATCCAAGCAAGTTAATCCAGATCAAATCGTTGCCATGGGATCGCCAAAGATTGACCATATGCTCGGTCGTATGCAACAAAATGTATCAATGCCAGCTGAGTGGGAACAGGCTTTACAAGGTAGAACCATATTCTTGTTTAACACCAGCCTAGGGAGATTGTTGTCTGAAAAAGAAGATATTATTAAAAGCATCCAAGAAGTTATTCGTCATTTCCAAATCAATAAAGAAATCGCGATTATTTGGCGTCCGCATCCCCTTAGCATAGAAACAATCAAATCAATGAAACCTCAATTGCTGCATGCATACGAAACGCTTGTGAAAAAATTCAAGAAGATGTCTAATGCTGTCTATGATGAGTCGGCGGAGATGCATACAGCTATTATCCATTCAGATGCTTATATTGGAGATTTTAGTTCTGTACTTGCTCCTTATGCTCTGACTGGAAAGCCTGTAATGAAATTGATGCCCAATATTAAGGCTAGTATTGATTTTTGGGGAGTAAGTCGCGCTTGGTTGGATTATAAGGATGAATCTTTTATTCCAATATCAATAAGTCCGGGAGTGATTTTGAATAACGAGTTTATATCTGCAGTAATGAACCGTGGGGCAATATGTTCCACTAATTTGGATTCCGGAATGATGCGGTTTATATATGAGCCTAATTGTATAGATTATCATGAGCCAGAGCTTTTTACAAAAGCATTCGAGTATAATGAATTGATTTGGTTTGTTCCTAATCGAGCACCCGCAGTGATGTGTTATAACCCGAAATTGGGGAGTTTTAAATCATTCTCGCTACCTATGACGTATCGGTCTAATGGACCAAAAAATTTTATATATGCACTTCAACAAGAACAGTTTATATGGATGATTCCTGCTAAGGCAAATATGGTTGTTAGACTAGATATGGAAAATGGAGAGATGGTAAACTATAAAATTTTCAGCGACGACGAGCTTAGCCTAGACGACACGATTCTATTTTCGGATGGAATCATTTATAAGAATGATCTCTGGATATCGATGGTTGGAAAAAAGACGCTTATCCAAGTGAACCTAGTCTCAGGAGTCACAACTAACCACGAGCTTGATTTTATAAATGATTCAGTTCAAGTATTGGCATCCGATGGACAAGATCTATTGTTGGTTATACCGAACGGACCTACTGTGATCAGATGGAACCCGAGTTCTAATGAAATAAGTGAATATAACAAATGGCCAAAGGGGTTCAAGGGAGGAAACAAACCTTTTTCTGGCGCGGTATTCGATGGAGAATATGTTTGGCTTATTCCTCATGATGCGAATACCATTTTGAAAATATCATCCTACACAGGAGAGGTATCTGTCGCTTATTCAAACATAAAAAAATCTACTTGGGCATTGCTTAATACATCGTATCCGTTCGATTCGGTTGAGCGTAACCGCAGTTTGAAGGTTAGTGAAGCGTTATTTTCGGGTGCTATGATTCATGAGGATTGGATATGGTTTTGCCCTGTGGCTGCACCTGCAGTGATAGGCATTCATTTACATTCAGGAGAAATTAGAAAAATAGCTTTTGGAATTGATAGAGAGCTAGATGAGAAGTCATTTATTAGTGCTAAATATCCGGAACCGCCTAATGTAGGTGTAGATCTAAGAAGCACATTTAACGATCGGAGCTTCCCTATTAAATCGTTTATAGAGATGGTTTGTAAAAATAGAAGCAGCGATTGGAGCGAAAAGCAACGTAGAGAAGTATGTGATAGCATCACAAATTCAGATGGTACAAGTGGCGAAAAGATATGGCGTTATGTAGCTGATCATCTTAATGAATGATATGGTGAATGTTGCGTGAGTATCGAGTATCAAGTTAGTTTCTATTTTATTTGGAAGTAATTACAATGACCGTCAGTGTATTTTCCTGACGGTTCATATTGTTTTATGGATCTATTTATCCGATATAAAGACTATAAGCTTGTGGGGGGGGCAATTATGAGGGGATTTTTTACGAGCAAGAAGATTCTAATTGTTGGTGGTACGGGAACGATAGGACAATCTCTATTAAAAACTATATTAAATGATTCACCTGAGGTAGTACGCATATTTAGCAGGGATGAACACAAACAATATGAAATGCAACAGCAATATAGTGGACAAACTAATCTTCGATATCTAATTGGTGATGTGAGAGATTACGATCGATTACGCCGAGCAATGCAAGATATTGATTTTGTATTCCATTGTGCTGCAATGAAGCATGTACCTGCATGTGAATATAATCCCTTCGAAGCAGTGCAGACCAATATCATCGGGACTCAGAATGTTATTCAAGCCTCACTTGAAAGTGGCGTAGCTAAGACGGTATTTACGAGCACGGATAAGGCCATCGCTCCTACCAATACATATGGGGCTTCTAAACTAATGGCCGAGAGGCTAATCTCTGCTGCGCAATATTATGGAGGGGCGGGAAAAACGATTTTCTCTGCCGTTCGATTTGGAAATGTGATGGGATCGCGAGGATCAGTCATTCCTTTGTTCCAGCAGCAGATCAGAGCGCATTTCAATATAACAGTGACCAGTAAAGATATGAGTCGGTTCATGATGACATTAAAACAGGCAACTAATTTAACTGTTAATGCGATGAAAATTGCAAAAGGCGGAGAAATCTTCGTTCTCAAAATGCCAGTAATCAGATTGGATGATTTGGCTCAATGTGTTATTGAAGAAACTGCGAAGGAACTTGTTATTCATCCATCCCAAGTAACTATTCAAGAAATAGGATTAAGGCCAGGAGAAAAAATGTTTGAAGAACTAATGACAGAAGAGGAATCCAGCCATGCGTTAGAATTGCCGGAGATGTTCGTAATCCCTAATTCATTTGTCGGCGTGGCTGAATATGAAGGTCAGAGGCCAGCAGAAATTAGAAGTTATAGCTCCGGAAATACTAATCCTATATCTAAAGAAGAAGTACGTACTTTACTTTTGGAAAATGGGCTTCTTCAAAATCGTTCCCGATCGAAAGTAAGGATGATGTCATGAAGACAGTCATTATTATACAAGCAAGAAGCGGATCTACCCGTTTGCCCGGGAAGGTGCTCTTCCAGCTTCATGGGAAATCGGTGCTTGCCCATGTGGTAGAACGCTGTAGCGAGGTTGGAAATGCGTCCCATATTATAGTAGCGACGACAACAGGTAAGGAAGACGATGCTATTTTGAAGGAATGCGAAAGGTTGGGCATAGCTTGCTTTAGGGGCAGTGAAGAAGACGTATTAAGCAGATATTACGAGGCTGCCAAGCAGGTAGCCGCAGATATCATCGTTCGTGTTACTTCCGATTGTCCGCTTCTCGATCCTTCACTCTGCGAGGAGGTTATTGCGAGTTTGCTTGAGGATCCTGAATTCGTATATGCCAGCAATGACCTGGAGCGGACTTATCCGCGAGGATTGGATGTTGAAGCGTTCCGGTTTGCAGCTTTGGAGGATGCTTATTTTCTTGCAACCGAGCATTATCAACGGGAACACGTTACCCCGTTCCTCTATGAAACAGCAAAGCCGGAGCAATTGCACTGCGTAAGGAACGAAGTGGATTTTTCGAATCATAGATGGACACTGGACACGCCCGAGGACTGGACCTTTATTCAGGAGTTGTACACGAAACTGGCAGTATCGGAAACCAACTATTCTTGGAAGCATACGATTGCAATCACGAATGAGCATCCGGAATTAGCCGCTATCAATAGCCATATAGAGCAAAAAGCTACAGTAAATGTCGAATGAGCAGAGAAAGAGGGATAGCATGAGCACGGCAGTTGTGGTTGGAGGAGGAATATCAGGAATATTAAGTGCGTTACTCGCAAGCGACTCGTTTGATAATATCGTTCTGATTGATAAACAAGCCGTATTGGGAGGGTTGCTCAGTTCGCAACAAATAAATGGATATCCTTTTGATTTTGGTACGCATTTGCTTGCAGAAACGGGTATTCCGGAACTGGATGACATTCTGCTGGAAGACGTGCTTGGAAATCCCGAATGGCGAATGATGAGTCCCTTAAAGGTAAGTACCTTCTTTAAAGGTGTAATGCAGCATGACGGACCATCGATTGACGCTCGCTTGATTGAATCTAGCTTGTATCATCGAGGGGTAGTGGAGATGTTGTCCGCAACGGGCACTGCTCAGTCCGGCAATCTTGAAGAAGGGCTTCGCTTGCTATATGGCGATATATTTAAGAATGAAATTTTTGCGCCAATCATAAATAAATTTTTTGGCTACCCGCTAGACCAGTTGGCAAATGGGGCACATGAGCTCTTTGTGCCAAGAAGAATCCGGATCTTGACGCCGGCAGCTACGCGATTATTAAAAACGATCCCTGAAATGGATAACCGTATCTCTTATCACGAAATCGTGGATAGCAAGGTCAGCTATTACCCCCATGAGGGCGGAATCGGGAAATGGATTTATTCGCTGGTCCAAAAGCTGCAGAGTAGAGGGATTCGCATTATTACGGAAAGCTATGTAACCCAAATTCACCATAGCAACGGGAATGTGACAGCAGTAACGATAGGCGATAGCGACGAGATCATCGTTCTGGATCATTTAATGTGGTCTTTGCCTCCAAGTCTCTTTATCAACAATTTGAACACGGATGTAAAATACGGAAGGCCGAAGATTAGAATGGTAAAACTGTTTCATTTTGTGTTTGACGGTCCCTTCTTGGTAGATTCCGCTTATATAAACAATTACGATGATGCTTACAGATCTTTTAGAATCACGTTGTATTCAAATATGAATACGGTATTGAACGGATACCGATGCACGGTTGAGGTGCTGTTCTCTGACCATTGCGAAGTCACCGAGGAGCAAATCATTGCGGAGCTGAAGCGGATGGGTGTAGTAAGCGAATCAAGTACGCCATTATATGGCGAAGCACAGACCTTGAGCACCGGATTCCCTCTCCTTACCACAGAATACGTAAATGAGTTGAAAGAACAGACGGAGTTCATAAAAAAACATTTTAACAACATTAGCCTAACGGGCAAATCAAGCGGCAATGGTTTTTTCCTTAACGATGTGTTGAAGGATACCTTTAATATGATAAGAGGGTTAGGGAACCGATCATGAAATGTGCAATCATGCAGCCAACCTATCTGCCTTGGACGGGTTATTTTCATATGATGAACTCTGTAGATGTTTTTGTTCTGTTGGATGATGTTCAATTTGCCAAACGGTCTTGGCAGCAAAGAAACCGAATCATTCTTCATGGACAAGAGACCATGTTGACTATACCCGTAATCAGCAAAGGGAAAACCCAACAAACGATCCGCGAAGTGATTACCGATGAGACTCAAAAGTGGAGAAATGATCATATCGCCAAATTGCGTCATGCTTATTCGAAGCATCCTTATGGACTCGAGGTTATCGAGATGGTAACGGATGTTTTACAAAATGCCGGTTCGCAATTAGCGGATATAAACTACCTGCTAGTTGAAGCGATCAAGCAAAGATTAAACATGGAGACAAAGCTGGTTAGAAGCAGTGAATTATTCGTTGGCGGCATGAAGTCGCAACATTTAATAAACATATGCAAAGCAATTGGCGCCAGCAGCTATCTTAGTGCTCCAGGTTCCAGAGAATATATAGAGGAGGAAGGATTGTTTGCTAACGAGACGATCGAGCTTAGCTATCAAGCCTTTGTACCGAGCTCCTATCCGCAACAAGGCACAGAAGAATTCATGCCCTATTTATCGATTATAGATATGGCGGCCAATATCGGTTTTTCAAATACGAAGCAGCATGTAGAGGGTTGAATGGATACGAGAAGACAGGTTTGTTTTATGGCATTGGCAGGGAAAGAAATCGGCATGGGTCATATGACGCGGCTTAAAGTGTTGCAAGAGAGGTGCCGGTTAACAGGTAAAGATGCGCTGGATTTTATAGCCATTATACCGAAAGCCGATATTCAATGCCATGAGGAAGATCGGGTATATGCGTCTATGGCGTTGGCTTGGGATTCCCTCAAAACGAAAATGCCCGATATCGCGGTGATTGACGGACCCATCCATTTGTTAGAGCAAAGAGTAATGGTGGAAATGAGAAGGAGCGGTATCGTCCTTATCGTCATAAATGATGCAAATGAACAGTTACATGAGAATAGCTATGACGGCATGGTATGCTGCAGCCTTAAGTTTCGTATGGATGAGGATAGGATTGCGGACGGGAAGGCGCTCTACTTTGGCCCGGATTATATTATTTTGAAAGAGCAATTTCAACAAAGAAACGAAACGATTACAATACCGCAGCAATTGAAAAAGATAGTATTGTCATTTGGGGGAACTGATCCCGGGCGAATTACGCCATTCGCGTTGCAGCTCATTAATCGGACTAAAGGCATTGGTAGCCGCTTTCAAATAGATATTATACTTGGTGCAAATGCCGATATCGCCGCTAGCGAACTGCAATCCCAGCATGACGTCCAAGTGTACCGGGGCGTTTCGAATATGGCGGAACGGTTGATGGACACGGATCTTGCCATTATTTCTGGCGGAATGACATTATACGAGGCTTGTTGCTTGGGAACGGCGGTCATCACGATTAATCAGAACGAAGAACAGGAAGACGAGGCTTCTCTGTTCGCAGAATCAAAAGCGGTATTCAATGCCGGGAAATACGGGGAATTGACATTGACTAAGTTTCAGACGCTCATGGAGAGCATGAATCAATACGCGGTCCGTGCCGAATTATGCAGAAATGCGCTCCAACTAATAGATGGAAGAGGCGCGGAGCGGATATCGGAAATAATATATTCCATGCATAGGAGAGATGGTTCATGTACATAAAGGAAAACCAATTAAAATGGGAACAGTTGCATAGTCAAAATCAATTTAGACTTAAATATCCAAGCGAAACGACGATTAGGTTCGTAAAAGGCAATCTCAAAAACCCGACAGAACAGAGCGTATTGGATTTAGGCTGCGGTACAGGAAGGCATGTCGTTTATCTGGCTTCCGAGGGTTATAAAGTAACCGGGATCGATTTCTCGAAAGAAGGCTTGGAGTACACGGCTGAAGTTTTGAAGAATAAGGGAATCCAAGCGGAATTAGTGCATGGATCGATAACATCCCTTCCGTTTGAAGATCAACAGTTTGATGGGATAATCTCAGTCTCTGTCATCTATTACTTTCTTTTGGCGGATATCCAACAGGTTGTAAATGAGATTTACCGGGTGTTAAAGCCAAGCGGCAAAGCCTTTTTGGTCGTGCGAAACAAAGAGGACAAGCGTTTCGGAAAGGGCGAGGAAGTAGAGCCTGGAACCTATCGGATGACAAGCGATTTCTCAAATGAAGAGACGATGACGATCCACTTTTTTACCACGGATGAAATTAAACAGCTTTTTCCGGGTTTTTCTGACGTGACGATAGGTATACACAGGGAAGGCTACAGTTCATTAGCCGAGTATGATTCCGATTATTTGATTACTTTGACAAAATAAAAGAAACACGGAGAGGATGAGGCTAATGTACTTACAAAGTCATGAAGAAAAATGGGATATCTTACATAGCAATAAAAATTTGCGATTGGTACATCCGAACGAGCAAGTCATCAGATTTGTAAAATCGACCTTTAAACAGGATATCGGAAATGTTGAAGTGCTTGACTTAGGCTGCGGGACAGGGAGGCATACGTTCTTTTTGCTAAGGGAAGGCTTTCGGGTTGCTGCCATGGATATTTCTCAAGAATGTATCGACTATACGAACCAAGTGGTAAGCATGAACGGCTGGCAAGCGCAACTGAAGCAAGGCAGTATTACAGAGGTGCCTTTTGAGAACGAGAGATTTGATGGTATCGTTTGTCATGGAGTGATGCTGTATTTAACGAAAGAAGACGTGAAGAAGTCTATTAATGAAATACATAGGATACTAAAGCCCGGAGGCAAAGCTCTAATTGTGGTACGTACGACTAACGATATGAGATATGGCAAAGGCGAGGATCTAGGGGAACATACATTTAAAATAAACGATAATTTCACGAATGAGGAAGGAATGATTATGCATTTCTTCACCGAGGACGAGATCCATCAATTATTCCATTCATTCTCAAGCTTGCAAATTGGCATCTCCGAGTCATCAATGGGATCGTTGACGCAGTATAACTCGGATTATATCATTGTTGTAACCAAATAAAGCTGGGGAGCGATCAATCGTGAGTTTCATAGAAATCAAGGGTAGGAAAATAGGTGCTGGACATAAGCCGTTTATTATTGCAGAAATGTCGGGTAACCATAATCATTCATTGGAACGTGCTTTGCATATCGTCGAAGAGGCTGCCAAAGCTGGAGCTGATGCTTTGAAAATTCAAACCTATACGGCCGATACAATGACACTGGATATTACGGATGGTGATTTCTATATAGAAGATCCTGGAAGCCTATGGAAAGGGGCTTCTTTACATAAGCTTTACCAAGAAGCGCACACTCCCTGGGAATGGCATAAGCCCATCTTCGACCGTTGCAAGGAATTGGGCATCATCGGGTTCAGCACACCGTTCGACGAGACTGCCGTTGATTTCCTTGAATCATTGGATGTACCAGCCTATAAAATTGCCTCTTTCGAGAATACGGACATTAAGCTTGTTCGCCGGGTAGCGGCTACTGGAAAACCTATTATTATATCTACCGGGATGGCTACAGTAGCTGAGCTTGACGACACCGTCCGAGCGGCACGCGAGGCAGGATGCCAGGACATTGTGCTGCTTAAGTGTACAAGCACTTATCCAGCATCTCCATCCAATACGAATATTATGACCATACCGCACCTGAAGGAGTTATTTCAATGTCAGGCAGGTTTATCCGACCATACGATGGGAGTTGGCGTTTCCGTTGCAAGCGTAGCGCTTGGAGCGACAGTTATCGAGAAGCATTTTACTCTTAGGCGCGCAGATGGCGGAGTAGACTCGGCCTTTTCGTTGGAGCCCGAAGAGTTGCGATCGCTCGTTGTCGAAACCGAGAGGGCGTGGCAGTCGCTTGGTCAAATCAAATACGGAGCCACGGAGCAGGAGAAAAAGTCGTTGCAATTCCGTCGATCGCTTTACGTATCTCAGAACATCAGTGCTGGGGAACTGTTTAGCAAAGATAATATTAAAGCTATTCGTCCGGGGTTCGGCTTACCAACGAAGTACTGGGATCAGATTATCGGGAAAAGGGCAACGAAGGATATAACAAAAGGTACGCCTGTTACATGGGAATTGTTATAACAATAAACGGAAAGAGGGCTGAATCATGAACATTCTACTAACAGGCGGTGCGGGTTTCATCGGTCGCTGGGTTGCCAAACGGCTACTGCAAGACGGTCATTCGGTCTGGATACTGGATGATCTATCTAACGGACGTGAAGCGAATATAACTGAATTCCGAGAGCATCCAGGGCTAAAAGCGTTTATTCAAGCCTCTATCCTTGAAGAGGAAGTACTCGAGAAATTATTCTCGAGCAACCAATTCGACATTTGTTATCACTTAGGTGCCTCAATTAACGTTCAGGACTCGATCGATGATCCTCGGACAACGTTTAATAATGATACTGTTGGTACTTTTTATATTATGGAGCAGTGTCGCAAGTACAATGTGAAGGTTGTTTTTATGAGCACATGCATGGTATACGATCGTTGCACGGATGAAGCGGGAATTACGGAAGCGCATCCTATTAAACCAGCCTCCCCATATGCGGGATCTAAGATTGCTGCTGAAAACATGGTCCTCTCCTACTACCATGCCTATGGATTGCCGACGGTCGTTATTCGTCCGTTCAATACTTACGGTCCTTATCAGAAGACAGGGGGAGAAGGCGGGGTTGTCGCCATATTTATCAAAAACAAGCTGGCCGGAAAAGATTTGAATATTTATGGCGAAGGAACGCAAACAAGGGATTTGCTATATGTGGAGGACTGCGCGAAATTTGTCGTGGAAGCGGGATATTCAAGTAAAGTAGACGGGGAAATCGTTAATGCCGGATTAGGCCGAGATATTTCCGTGAACGATTTGGCGAAGTTAATAGTCGGGGATGAAAGTCGAATCAAACATGTGGAGCACATCCACCCGCAAAGCGAAATTCAAAAGTTGCTCTGCAATTATGACAAGGCAAGTCGCTTGTTAGAATGGTCACCTGCCGTATCACTAGAAGAAGGCATAAGACTCACGGAAGCATGGATTACGGGCACTGACTTGATATAAAAGGAAGGTGAGGATGCTATGGTAATCGCGAAACCAGTTCGTGAGTCGATGCTTCCCTATGGCAAGCAATCGATCGATGAGGATGACATTAACGCTGTCGTTCAAGTGCTGAGAAGTGATTTTATTACGCAAGGACCGGCTATTGAGCAATTTGAACGAAAGGTAGCAGACTATGTCGGAGCCAAGTATGCGGTTGCGTTTTGCAACGGAACGGCTGCACTTCACGGTGCATGCTTCGCAGCGGGCATCCGTAACGGAGACGAGGTAATAACAACTCCGATCACTTTTCTTGCAAGCAGCAACTGCGTATTGTATACAGGTGGAACGCCAATATTTGCAGATATAAAGCATGACACCTATAATATCGATCCAGAGCAAATTCAAGCAAAGCTGACAGAACGCACAAAAGCGATAATCGCAGTTGATTTCACAGGCCAGCCTGTCGAGATTGATCGAATCATGCAACTGGCGCAGCAGAATAACTTGTACGTTATTCATGATGCCGCTCATTCGTTAGGTGCATCGTTTGGCGGGCAAAAAGTGGGTACGTTCGGGGATATGACGATGTTTAGTTTTCATCCTGTCAAGCACGTAACTACCGGTGAAGGCGGAGTCATCGTTACAGATAACGATGAACTGTACCAAAAATTGCATTTATTCCGCAGTCACGGTATGACAAAAGATTCAGCCGTGATGAGTCGTAATGATGGCCCCTGGTATTACGAAATGATTGAACTTGGCTACAATTACCGTATGACTGATATTCAAGCGGCGCTTGGTGACTCACAGATGAATAAACTGGATGTATTTGTCGAACGGCGGCGGGATATAGCTGCTACTTATAATGAAGCATTTGGCCGAATGAAGGGGCTGAAAATCCCCTTTCAGCATCCGAAAGCCTCGTCGAGTTGGCATTTATATGTGCTAGGCTGGTTGCCTGCATATTTCCATGCAGACCGGAAGACGATTTTTGAGTTGTTGCGTAATGAGAACATTGGGGTACATGTACATTATGTTCCTGTCTATAGTCAACCTTATTACAGACAAAACGGATATAGTGAAATAAGTTGCCCGAATGCAGAGACCTATTACGCTGAGTCTCTTTCGCTACCAATATTTCCAGGAATGAGCGCACAAGATGTTAACGATGTTATCGATGCAGTTATTAGAGTGTACAATCGTTTCCACAAGTGAGTTAGTAATTATACTGTAAAAGTTTGGGTGGCGCTTTGTTTGGCGAATGAAGCGTTGCCCTCATTTTAATTATTGGGAAGTACTCTATTTCATTGAATTGTATCCGCTTACAACAAATTGTTTGACAATTCCATTAACGTGGTGTTATAGTCAAATTGTGGGCCAGACCTTAAGACGTCTCACAGTATTTTGAAGATGAAGGGAATGTTTGCGATGCAAGGTAAAGTTAAATGGTTTAATGCTGAGAAGGGTTACGGATTCATCGAAACGGAGCAAGGCGGCGACGTATTTGTTCATTTCTCCGCAATCCAATCCGAAGGCTTCAAAACACTCGAAGAAGGCCAATCGGTTGAATTCGACATTGTAGAAGGCGCACGCGGTCCACAAGCTGCAAACGTAGTCAAACTGTAATCATCCGGCTATCATTGGCCACCTTATAGATGGTTCGATTGACAAGTGCCTAACACGAGCTCCGGGTAACCGGGGCTCTTTTTTTTGTTGCTGGCCAGGCTCTATTAATTTCGACACATTTTATCTGAAAATTCTAAATAAACTAAAAACAATTTTGTATTCGCTTCCCGCATATGATATAATAAGAGCATGTAAAGGAGGAGTTCCCCATGATGTACAACATTCGAGGTCAACGCTTTCAAGTTACAGATGCTTTGAGAGACTACGTCGAGAAGAAACTCAGCCGATTGGAAAGATATTTCGAAACGCCAGTCGCCTCCGAAATCAACGTTACCTTATCGGTGACCAAAGGTCAGCACACGGTAGAGGTGACAATCCCGCTCGTCGGCGTTATGCTTAGAGCCGAAGAGAAGAGCGAGGATATGTATGCATCCATAGACGTTGTAGTGGATAAGCTGGAACGTCAAATACGAAAACATAAAACAAAGGTGAATCGTAAATTCAGGCAAGGCAGCGGTGTACGTGCATTGTTCCGAGAGGAAGGTTCGGCCGTATCCGTATTGGATGAGGAAGATGAACTGGAGCTCGTGCGCACGAAGCGCTTTACTCTAAAGCCTATGGACGTGGAAGAAGCCATTTTACAAATGAATATGGTGGGCCATAATTTCTTCGTTTTCGCTAATGTGGACAATAAGGAAGTTAACGTCGTGTATAAACGCAGCGACGGCAAATATGGATTAATTGAACAAGGATAATGTAACCATATACGGAAGCGGAAAGCACCTCTTTTCCCTAGTGGGAAAGGGGTGTTTTTCGTTTCAAGGGCATCCGTTGCGGAGGTGTCTACAAACTGTTACAATTTAAGGCAAAGAGTCGTAATTCGAAAGGGGAACAATATGCTCGGATTAGTGAAAAAGATATTCGGCGATGCCAATGAGCGAGAAGTGAAACGGCTCATGCGCACGGTAGATGAAATAAATGCAATGGAATCCAAATTTACTGCACTGAGCGATGATCAGCTACGCGGAAAAACGGATGAATTCAAGGCGCGTATCGCGAAAGGCGAGGAGCTTGAAGAGCTGCTGCCTGAAGTATTCGCGACAGTAAGGGAAGCGTCCAAGCGTGTGCTGGGCATGCGTCATTTCGATGTTCAGTTGCTAGGTGGCATGGTGCTTCACGAGGGCAAGATCTCGGAGATGAAGACGGGTGAAGGCAAGACGCTCGTCGGTACGCTTCCGGTATACTTGAATGCGCTGCTCGGCAGAGGCGTTCATGTCGTTACGGTCAATAACTACTTGGCACAACGCGATAGCGAGCTGATGGGTCAGCTGTACAACTTCTTGGGCATGACAGTAGGCTGTAACCTACACGGCTTGTCGCATGACGAGAAGCAGGAAGCATATGCTTGCGACATTACGTACGGAACGAACAACGAGTTCGGTTTCGATTATTTGCGTGATAATATGGTGCTATATAAAGAACAAATGGTTCAGCGTCCGCTTTACTTCGCGATCATTGACGAAGTGGACTCCATCTTGGTCGACGAAGCGCGTACGCCGCTTATTATTTCCGGACAAGCCGCTAAGTCAACTGAGCTCTACTACGCGGCTGACCGCTTCGTAAGCCGTCTGAAGCCAGAGGAAGACTTTACGATCGACGTGAAGCTTCGCAACGTGACCCTCACGGAGTCAGGCGTAGAGAAGGCAGAGCGTGCGTTCAGCATTGAGAACTTGTTCGATCATGATAACATTCTTATTAATCATCACGTTCAGCAAGGTCTTAAAGCGAACTTTATTATGAAACGCGACGTTGACTATGTTGTCCAAGAGGACGAAGTTGTAATCGTCGACGAATTCACAGGTCGTCTGATGTCCGGACGCCGTTATAGCGATGGTTTGCACCAAGCGATTGAAGCGAAGGAGCAGCTGAAGGTTCAGAACGAGAGTATGACGCTGGCAACGATTACGTTCCAGAACTACTTCCGTATGTACCGCAAGCTGGCGGGCATGACGGGTACGGCTAAGACGGAGGAAGAAGAGTTCAAGCGGATCTACGGCCTGGATGTTATTCAGATTCCGACGAACCGTACGATGGTCAGGAACGACCTTCCGGACGTCGTCTACAAAACCGAGAACGGCAAGTTCAAAGCCGTTGTCGAGCAGATTGTAGAGCGGCATGCGAAGAACCAGCCGGTGCTCGTAGGTACGATCTCGATCGAGAACTCTGAGAAGCTCTCCGAGATGCTCAAGCGCAGAGGCGTTCAGCACAAAGTGCTTAACGCGAAGTTCCATGCGGAGGAAGCAGAGATTATTTCCCGCGCTGGTCAAGCAGGTTCGGTTACGATCGCAACGAACATGGCCGGCCGCGGTACCGATATTTTGCTGGGCGAAACGGTTGGCGAGCTTGGCGGTCTGCACATCATCGGCACGGAGCGTCATGAGAGCCGCCGGATCGATAATCAGCTTCGCGGACGCGCAGGACGTCAAGGCGACCCTGGCTCGTCGCAGTTCTACCTGTCGCTGCAGGATGAGCTCATGCGCCGCTTCGGTTCTGAGAACATCATGGGCATGATGGATCGTCTTGGTCTGGACGAGGATCAACCGATCGAGAGCCGCATGATTACGAAGGCGGTTGAATCCGCTCAGAAGCGTGTAGAGGGCAATAACTTCGATACGCGGAAAGTCGTCTTGCAGTATGACGATGTCATGAATCAGCAGCGTGAAGTCATCTATAAACAGCGTCGCGATATTCTTGGCTCGGAAGACATCCGCCAAGAGGTTATGGATATGATTAAGCCGGTTATCGATCGGATCGTTGAGGCGCACTGCTCGGAGGATATCCCGGAAGAGTGGGATTTGGAAGCAATCGTGGATTACGTGCAAGCAACGTTCCTGGAGGAAGGCTCGATTACTCGCGACCAGCTCTGGGGCAAGGAGAAGGAAGAGATTGTCGACTTCATCTACGGCAAAGTTGTTGCATACTACGACCAACGCGAGGAAGAGCTTGGTAAAGAGACGATGCGTGAATTCGAGAAAGTTGTCGTGCTGCGCGCAGTAGACAGCAAGTGGATGGATCATATCGACGCGATGGATCAGCTTCGCCAAGGTATCCATCTCCGCGCTTACGGCGGTACGGATCCGCTTCGCGAATACCAATTCGAGGGCTTCGAGATGTTCAAGGAAATGATCGAGAACATTCAAGAGGAAGTTTCGAAATATATTATGAAAGCTCGCGTCGAGAGCAACCTGGAGCGTCAAGAGGTTGTGAAAGGACAAACGACGAGCACGAGCGGCGGCGGAGAGGCTGCCGAGAAACGCCCTGCGAAGCGTGAAGAGCGCGTCGGACGCAACGATGCATGCCCATGCGGAAGCGGCAAGAAATATAAGCAGTGCCACGGGAAGTAATAGAAGATAGCACGCCAACACACGATATTCGCGTCCTGCGAATATCGTGTTCTATTGGCAACAACCATTAATATGAGGTGAAGCAGACGCTATGTTAGACATAACGGTGAAACAAGATCTGCGTGAAATGGCGAAACGACTCCAAGAACTTAGGGGGTCTCTTTGACTTAGATCTTAAGCAAGAGATGATCGCGAACTTCGAGGAGAAGATGTCGTCGCCGGACTTTTGGGATGACAATGACCGAGCGCAAGGCATCATATCTGAACTGAACGCGGTGAAGTCGGTAGTCGAGGAATATGACCGCATGAATGCCGATCAAGAAGATCTGCAGATGATGCTGGAGCTTGCAGAGGAAGAGAGCGATGAATCGCTGGAAGCCGATCTTGTTAGCGGCGTCAAGGCGCTGAATAGCAAGCTGAGCGACTTCGAGCTGCAGTTGCTGCTTAATCAGCCGTATGACCGTTTAAATGCGATCGTCGAGCTGCATCCGGGCGCTGGCGGTACCGAGTCGCAGGACTGGGGAATGATGCTGTACCGGATGTATACGCGATGGGCGGAGAAACGGGGCTTCAAGGTCGAGCTGCTTGATTATTTGCCAGGTGATGAAGCCGGGATAAAAAGTGTAACGATTCTTGTCAAAGGCCATAACGCTTACGGCTATATGAAAGCGGAGAAGGGTGTCCACCGTCTCGTACGTATATCGCCTTTCGATTCGGCTGGCAGACGGCATACCTCATTCGCATCCTGCGATGTAATGCCGGAGATCGATGACGATATCGAGATCGAGATTCGCTCTGAGGATTTGAAGGTCGACACGTACCGTGCCAGCGGCGCGGGCGGCCAGCACGTCAACAAGACGGAGTCGGCGATTCGGATCACGCATATTCCATCGGGAATCATCGTAGCTTGTCAGCAAGAACGTTCGCAGATCGCGAACCGTGACCGTGCGATGAAGATGCTTCGTTCCAAGCTCTACGAGCGTAAGATCGAGGAGCAGATGAAGCATCTAGCCGAGATTCGCGGCGAGCAATCGGATATTGCATGGGGCAGCCAAATTCGTTCTTACGTATTCCATCCGTACAGTATGGTCAAGGACCATCGGACAGGTGTCGAGACAGGCAATGTCGGAGCGGTTATGGATGGCGACCTGGATGCCTTTATCGACGGATACTTGCGCAATCAGATCCGACACGAATAGCGGATGGCTCTTGAGCCAGAAGCTGCAAGCGAGCTCAGTTGCATAGGATAGGAGAAGAGTTCCAACACTGATAAGGTGTGGAACTCTTCTTTTTGCCGCTTGCCGCTTACATAGAAAAAACACGAAACGAACCTTACACACCGTTTACTGAATAAAGGAGATGACATCATGGCGGAAGAAAGTAGGGTTAAACGAAGAAAAAGCAGGGAGCAGCTTAGTCCGAGGACAATGTTGGCCTGGCAGATCGCACAACTGCTAGTCGGCTCGGCGATCGTAGCCGTAAGCTTCAATATGTTCATGGTGCCTAACGGCATTGCTTCCGGAGGCGTTTCAGGATTGTCGATCTTAGTGCAGAGGCTGGCTGATATTACGCCGGCGATTACGCAATGGGCGATTAATATTCCGTTGTTCTTTGCCGGGTTATGGTTGCTTGGCAGGAAATTCGCCTTGAAGACAGCACTCGGCTCGGTGCTGCTTCCGTTGTTCGTCCTGCTTACGGACGGCATACATACGCCTACGCATAATCCGCTGTTGGCGGCCATCTACGGCGGCATCGGCGTCGGATTAGGCCTCGGCCTCGTGTTTCGCGGTGGCGGTTCGACAGGCGGCGTCGACTTGGCGGCTCAAATTTTACATAAGTACACGGGGCTTCCGCTGAGCCTTGCGGTCGTATGCTTCGACGGCTGCGTGATTGCGGCGGCGGGGTTCATCATTTCGCCGGAGATAGCGCTCTACGCGCTTATTGGTTTGTTTGTCACGAGCAAAACGATCGATTTTGTTCAGACGGGTCTCCAACTCTCTAAGGTAGCTTTCGTGATTAGCGATCAGTCGGAGCAAGTCGCGGACGCGATCTTGCATGATTTGGACCGCGGACTTACGCGTCTGGACGGCCATGGCGGTTATACCGGTGCCGGTCGCACGGTGCTAATGGTTGTTGTATCGCAGAATGAAGTGCCGAAGCTGAAGCAGCTCGTCCGGGCCATTGATCCGAACGCTTTCGTTATCATAAGCAACACGGCCGAGGTGCTTGGCCAGGGCTTCAAGCTAGATGGCTAACAGCGCGATAAAGGTGAGTTCGATGGCATCAAATGTTCATTGTATTTTTATTAATCAAAATGTATAATAATACGAAACGCTGCATGTATTTTCATCAACTGTGGAATGATGTACAATTAAAAGTTGTGGAAGAGGACAACCTTCCGTTCATAAATACAAGAAAGAATAGGGATTCAATAATAGATAGAGCGGCTGTACGAAGCTTTGGCACAGGTTGTCACGAGATAGCGGCCGGTAACGAGGAGATGTAAATAATGGAAACGAAGTTGAAAGTAGCAATTGTAGGCTCAACCGGCTACGGCGGCGTTGAATTGATTCGGTTGTTGGCCTCTCATCCGCGCGCGGAAGTGACATCGGTCACTTCGTCCTCTAGCGCTGGAACGCCTATCTCGCAAGGTTTTCCGCACCTGACGGGCATTCATGAAGAACTGCTCGACGATGTGACGCCTGAGACTATTAAAGCGAAAGCGGATGTCGTATTCTTGGCCACGCCTGCAGGCGTAGCTTCGAAGCTTGCTCCGCAGCTGCTGGAGGTCGGACTTAAAGTTATCGACCTATCTGGCGACTATCGGTTGAAATCGCCTGAGCTGTATGAAGAGTGGTACAAGAAGCCTGCGGCAGACGCGCGTTACTTGGAGCAAGCCGTATTCGGACTTGCCGAAGTCTACGGCGACAATGTTCGCGATGCGGCGTTCATATCTAATCCGGGCTGTTACCCGACTGCGACGCTGCTTGGGCTAGTTCCTGCCGTTAAAGAAGGCTGGATCGATCCGGCAACCATTATTATCGATGCGAAGTCCGGAGTATCCGGTGCGGGCCGCGGCCTATCGCTTGGCAATCATTATGCCGAAATTAATGAAAACTTCAAAGCTTACAAGCTGAACAAGCATCAGCATATTCCGGAAATCGAGATGGTGCTTTCGGATGCGGCGGGCAAACCTGTCGTGACGACGTTCTCTACTCATCTAGTTCCGATGACTCGCGGCATTATGTCCACGATGTATGCGACGGTACAAGGTGAGAGAAGCGCAAGCGACTTTATCGAGCTGTACCAGCGTTATTATGAAGGACGCCGCTTCGTGCGCATTCGTCCAGAGGGCGAGCTGCCGTCGACGAAGGAAGTATGGGGCTCCAACTATTGCGATATTAGCTTCGCGGTTGATAAGCGCACGGGCCGGATTACGATTGTATCGGTCATTGATAACCTAGTCAAGGGCGCTGCCGGTCAAGCGATCCAAAATATGAATATGATGATGGGCTGGGACGAGACGCTAGGATTGCAATTCGTTCCTGCATATCCGTAAGGTTATTTTTTGCATGCAATAATAAGAGAGCTGACAACGGACTCATACGCTTGTTACTTTATAATATTCGATCAGATGAAGGAGAAACGATCTTATTATGGGACAGGGTAATCATTCACTGTTCTCGGTCGTCGAAGACGGCTCGATAACGACGCCTATCGGTTTCACGGCAGGCGGATTGCATTGCGGACTGAAAAAATCGACGCGCCATGATCTAGGCGCGATCGTCTGCGAGGTGCCCGCAGCGGCAGCTGGCGTATATACAACGAATGTATTCCAAGCAGCGCCGCTGCAAGTGACGCGCGAGAGCATAGGCTCTGGCGGCACACTCCGCGCGGTGCTCGTGAACAGCGGCAACGCGAACGCGTGCACAGGCAAGCAAGGCGAAGCGGATGCTTATGAGATGCGCGCCCGTTTTGCTGAGGCGATCGGCGTGTCGGCCGATCATGTAGCCGTAGCTTCAACCGGCGTTATCGGCGAGCTGCTCAAGATGGACAAAGTAAGAACCGGTATCGATGGTCTGCCAGGCAAGCTTGCTGGAGACCGTACAGGAGCGGAAGACTTCTGCCAAGCGATCTTAACGACTGATCTTGTGCAGAAGATGGTGTGCGTAGAGCTCGAAATTGACGGCAAGCGAGTTAGCGTTGCGGGAGCGGCGAAAGGATCTGGCATGATTCATCCGAACATGGCGACGATGCTGGGCTTCGTTACGACGGATGCGGCAATCGGCAGCGAGGCGCTTCAGCAGTTGCTGCGTCAGGCAACGGACCTTACGTTCAATATGATTACGGTTGATGGAGACACAAGCACGAATGACATGCTCGTGGCGATGGCAAGCGGGCTTGCCGGCAACAACGAGCTGACACCGCAGCATGAGAGCTGGGCAGCATACGCTGCTGCTGTTCGCTATGTATGCGAAGTGCTTGCTAAGGCGATCGCGCGCGATGGTGAAGGCGCGACGAAGCTCGTTGAGGTTCAAGTGCGCGGCGCGGTGAGCGACGATGCGGCGCAAGCCATTGCGAAGACGGTCATCGGCTCGTCGCTTGTGAAGTCTGCCGTATTCGGGGCTGACGCGAACTGGGGCCGTATTATAGCGGCTGTGGGCCGTGCGGGTCAGCCGGTTAATCCAGAGACGGTCGACATCCGGCTAGGCGACATTATTACGCTGGAGCAGTCCCGTCCCGTCGCGTTCGACGAAGCGGCTGCCTTGGAATATTTGAAGGGCGACACGGTCGTTATCCTCGTCGATCTTCATATGGCGGATGGGCAAGCAACGGCTTGGGGCTGCGATCTGACCTATGATTATGTCCGCATTAACGCGGCATATCGGACATAGAGAGTCTAACGTTGGAGGGCATAATACATTGATAGAGCAACGGTTTGTTATGAAATGCGGAGGCAGCACGTTAGCGGCGCTTCCTGATGGTTTCTTCGACGAGCTGCGCGAGCTGCAGCAATCCGGCGTACGCCCGGTTATCGTGCACGGCGGCGGACCGGCTATATCCGAGACGCTGTCGAAGCTGGGCATTGAATCTGAATTCGTGAACGGCTTGCGCAAAACGAGCGACGAAGTGTTGGATGTCGTTGAGATGGTGCTGGCAGGCCGCATTAATAAAGAGATCGTCCGCAAGATTCAGACGCGAGGCGCACAAGCGCTTGGTCTGTCCGGCGTAGACGGCAAGCTGATTCAAGCAAAGCCTGTTGCCAATGCAAGCGAGATCGGCTTCGTGGGCGACGTGACGGACGTGAATGCAACTGTCATTGAGGGCGTAATGGGAATGGGGTACATTCCGGTTATTGCTCCCGTTGGCATCGATGAGGCTGGACAACGCTATAACATCAATGCGGATACGGCAGCAGGAGCGGTTGCTTCCCATCTCGGGGTTGAACGGATGATCGTCGTAACGGACGTGCCGGGCATACTGAAGACGGTGGACGGCGAGAAGCAGGTATTGCCGACAGTGACGGTCGAAGAGATCGAAGCGATGATCGCAAGCGGAGAAATATACGGCGGCATGATTCCAAAGGTGCGTGCAGCTATTCAGTGCATACAAGGACGGGTGCGCGAGGTCGTCATCGTTAGCGGCGAGCAGCCGGGCGTCTTGACGAAAGCTGTCCGCGAGGGCGGCGTAGGCACACGTATCGTACAAACAAGCGAAGGGCGGGTGTAATGACGATGAGCGAGACAAAGACGGCAGTCGATGCCGGTCAATCCCTATTGCCTACATATGCAAGGTATCCGCTGGCTCTGGTGAAGGGCGAAGGAAGCTGGCTATGGGACGATCAAGGCAACCGCTACCTCGATTTTATGAGCGGCATTGCGGTTACGAATCTGGGCCATGCGCCTAAGCGCGTCAAGGAAGCGCTTGTGAAGCAGCTCGACGAGCTGTGGCATGTGTCCAATCTGTTCCGCATTCCGAACCAGGAGGAAGCGGCGAAGCTCATTACGGACAATAGCAGCGGCGATGCTGTATTTTTCGGCAACTCGGGTGCTGAGGCCAACGAGGCGGCTATTAAGCTGGCGCGTCGTTACCAGCAGCTCGTACAGAAGAACGGACGTTATGAAATCATTACGTTCGAGCAGTCGTTCCACGGTCGGACGCTCGCTACGTTGACGGCTACCGGCCAAGCGAAAGTAAAAGAAGGTTTTGCGCCGCTGCCCGAAGGCTTCAAGACGATTCCATTTAATGATCTTGCGGCGCTAGAAGCGGCTATATCGGATACGACTGCAGCGATTATGCTGGAGATGGTGCAGGCCGAAGGCGGCATTTATCCGGTCGATAAGGATTACATCAAAGCGGCTAAGGCGTTATGCGAGAAACATGGCATTCTGCTTATAGTCGATGAGATTCAGACGGGCATCGGACGGACGGGCAAGTTGTTCGCATACGAGCATTTTGGCATTGAGCCGGATATTTTCACATTGGCCAAAGGTCTCGGAAGCGGCTTCCCGGTCGGCGCCATGGTCGCCAAGGAGAAGCTTCGCGAGGGGTTCACGGCGGGCAGCCACGGCTCGACGTTCGGCGGTACGCCGATCGCGACGGCTGTCGTGAAAGCGACGCTGGAGGAAATTGTTGGTGACGGTCTGCCGGCACGAGCTGCCGAGCAAGGCGAATACCTAATGGCGCAGCTGCACGAGAAGCTGCAAGGCAATGGATTTGTACGCGATGTGCGCGGACTCGGTCTGCTCGTCGGCATTGAATGCGCAGAGCCGATCGCACCGATCCTGGTGGAGGCGCAGCAGAAGGGCTTGCTCGTCATCTCCGCAGGGCCGAATGTCATCCGCTTGCTGCCGAATCTGCTCGTAACGACGGAGGAGATCGACAGCGCTGTAGCTATTCTGACAGAGCTGCTGGAGACGAAACGTCCGAACTAATTGGATATATAAGCAACCGTAACAACGACGCAGCGAAACGATAGGTTTCGCTTGAAGGAGGGCAAACGCATGCAAGGAACGGTTAACGAGGAGTTGGCGTTAAGCCTGAAAGGGCGCGACTTCCTTATGCTGGTCGACTACACGCCGGAGGAAATCCGGTACTTGATCGATCTCGCTATTGATTTGAAGAAGAAGCAGAAGGCGGGCGAAGCCCATCAACTGTTGAAAAACAAAACACTCGGTATGATTTTCGAGAAATCATCCACGCGTACGCGCGTTTCGTTCGAAGTAGGCATCTACCAATTGGGCGGCCAAGGGCTGTTCCTAAGCGGCAGTGACCTGCAAATCGGACGCGGCGAGCCGATCTGGGATACGGCGCAAGTGCTGTCCCGCTACCTCGACGGCATCATGATCCGCACATTCGAGCATCGTAAAGTGGTTGAGCTTGCTCGCGGAGCAACGGTACCCGTCATTAACGGACTGACAGATTTGTCGCACCCATGCCAAGCGCTTGCTGATTATCAAACGGTGCTTGAGCACAAGGGCCGCCTCGAGGGACTGAAAGTGGCTTACGTCGGTGACGGCAACAATGTGGTTCATTCGCTGCTGATGGGCGCTGCCAAACTCGGCATGAATATGTCGGTCGCTACGCCTGAAGGCTATGAGCCGGATGCGGACATCATCAAGCAAACGATGAGCACGGCTGCAGAGACAGGTTCGATCATCCAGATCGGCCGTGATCCGAAGGAAGCGATTGCTGATGCCGATGTTATCTACACGGACGTATGGGCGAGCATGGGGCAAGAAGCCGAGCAGAAGGAACGCGAGCTTGCTTTTGCCGCTTTCCAAGTCAATGAAGCATTGACCAAATATGCGAAAAAAGATTACCTGTTCATGCATTGCTTGCCTGCGCACCGCGGCGAAGAAGTGAGCGAAGGCGTTATTGACGGCGCGAATTCGGTTATTTTCGACCAAGCAGAGAATCGTCTGCACGCTCAGAAAGCCATCATGGCAGCAATTATGTCTTAATAGAAATTTCATTTGAAGGGGAGTAAATATTCATTATGGCAAAAGAAAAAATCGTGCTTGCCTACTCCGGCGGCCTGGACACATCGGTTATCCTAAAATGGTTGAAAGAAACGTATGACGCGGAAATTATCGCATTCACGGCTGATATCGGCCAAAAGGACGAGCTGGACGGCCTTGAAGCGAAAGCTCTTGCTACAGGCGCATCGAAAGTATACATCGACGACCTGCGCGATGAATTCGCGAAGGACTTTATTTACCCGATGTTCCAAGCGGGAACGCTGTACGAAGGCCAATACCTGCTCGGCACATCGATCGCACGTCCGCTTATCGCTAAGCGCATGGTTGACATCGCACGCGCTGAAGGCGCTACGGCGATTGCGCATGGCGCAACGGGCAAAGGCAATGACCAAGTCCGCTTCGAGCTGACGGCTGCAGCGCTTGCTCCTGAGATCGGCGTAATCGCGCCTTGGCGTCTGGAAGCGTTCCGCGAGCAGTTCCCTGGACGCGCCGAGATGATCGCTTATGCCGAGAAACACGGCATTCCGGTTACGGCATCGGCTGCTAAGCCTTACTCGACAGACCGCAACCTGCTGCATATCAGCTTCGAGAGCGGCATGCTCGAAGATCCATGGTTCGACCCAAGCTCGGAGGAAAACGAGAGCATGTACGTGCTGAGCGTATCCCCGGAGAGAGCGCCGGATAAAGCGGAATACGTTGAGCTTACGTTCGAGCAAGGCAACTGTACGGCTATTAACGGCCAAGAGCTTAGCCCGCTTGAAGTGATGGAGACGCTGAACGAACTTGGCGGCAAGCACGGCATCGGCCGTGTCGATATGGTGGAGAACCGCTTCGTCGGCATGAAGAGCCGCGGCGTGTACGAAACCCCGGGCGGCACGATCCTGTTTACGGCTCATCGCAAAATGGAATCACTTACGATGGACCGCGAAGTTATGCACCTTCGCGACTCCCTTATCGCTAAATATAGCCAGCTCGTCTACAACGGCTTCTGGTTCGCGCCTGAGCGTCTTGCCTTGCAAGCGCTAGTCGAAGAATCGCAGAAGAACGTGAGCGGTGTTGTTCGACTGAAGCTGTACAAAGGCAACGTAATCGGCGCTGGCGTGAAGAGCCCGGTCAGCTTGTACAACCCGGATATCGCGACGATGGAAGCAGACCCGTCCCAAGCATACGACCAAGGCGATGCAACAGGCTTCATCCGCTTGAACGCGCTTCGTCTGAAAGTATCTTCGGCAGTTAACAACAAATAAATCCGGAAGCTTGGCGGAAGCATGAGGCAGAGGACTCGGCGCAGCAGCGGTAACAGCAGCAGCGGCGCTGAGGGGTGCTGCGTCATGCTTTTCGTCCGTTTCTCCGGCAGGGAGTGTATGAGCGAGTGAGCAAACTATGGGGCGGTCGGTTTACGAAGAAGACAGACCAGTTGGTAGAGGAATATACAGCATCGATTATGTTCGACAAGGAGCTTGCCGAAGAAGACATTCAAGGCAGCTTGGCGCATGTAACGATGCTCGGCAAACAAGGCATCTTGCCTGCCGATGACGTGGAGAAAATCAAGGACGGCTTGCACCGCGTTCTTCAGCGCATTAAGCGCGACGATATTGAATTCTCCATTGGCGATGAAGACATTCATATGAATATCGAGAAAACGTTGATCGACGATGTTGGCACGGTAGGCGGCAAGCTGCATACCGGACGCAGCCGCAACGACCAAGTTGCAACGGACATGCATTTGTGGCTTCGCAAACGCGTAGTTGAATTCGTCGATATGCTGCATAAGCTGCAATCCGCGCTTATCGAGCAAGCGAAGGCGAATATCGATACAATCGTGCCGGGCTACACGCATTTGCAGCGGGCTCAGCCTATCTTGTTCGCGCATCATCTGATGGCATACGTGTCCATGTTCGGACGCGACATCGAGCGCCTGCAAGACAGCTACAAACGGATCAATGTGCTTCCTCTTGGAGCGGGCGCTTTGGCAGGCACGACGTTCCCGATCGACCGCCATTTCGTGGCGAGTCAATTGAAGTTCGATCGTGTGTACGAGAATAGTCTGGACGCGGTAAGCGACCGCGATTTCATTCTTGAGTTTCTGTCGGACGCCTCGATCATCATGATGCATTTGTCGCGCTTAAGCGAAGAGTTGATCCTGTGGTCGAGCACGGAGTTCCATTTCGTTGAACTGGATGACGCATTCTGCACAGGCAGCAGCATTATGCCGCAGAAGAAAAATCCGGACGTGCCGGAGCTTGTTCGCGGCAAAACTGGGCGCGTGTACGGCAATCTCGTTGGCTTGCTGACGGTGTTGAAGTCGCTTCCGCTTGCTTACAACAAGGATATGCAGGAAGACAAGGAAGGCATGTTCGATACCGTGAAGACGCTGCAAGGCGCGCTTCAATTGTTCGCGCCTATGATCGCGACGATGAAGGTCAACAAGGATCGGATGCGCCAAGCGGTCAATCAAGACTTCTCGAACGCAACCGACATCGCCGACTTCCTCGTCGGCAAGGGCTTGCCATTCCGCCAAGCGCATGAGGTCATCGGCAAGACGGTATTGTATTGCATCGAGCAAAACAAATACTTGCTCGACCTTACGCTTGATGAATTCAAGCAGTTCTCGCAATTGTTCGACGACCGCATCTACGCGGTGCTTCAACCGGAGCAAGTCGTCAATGCGCGCAATGTATACGGCGGCACAGCGAAGACGCAAGTCCAAGACGCAATCGGCCGCGCCGATGCCGCGCTTGCAGAGACGGCTGCATGGGTGACGGAGTACGTCGAGCGCAGCCGCTAAGCACTGACGTTATAGGAAGAAGAGGGAGCTCCCTCTTCTTTTTTTGTTTTCAATCCTTATTTTGCTAAAAACCTCGACTCATTTATCCGATAAATAATATAGATTTTTTTTATTTCTATATATAAATCATCCGGAGGAGAGGTTTCAAGAATGAAAAAGGCGTTAAGTTTATGGTTAAGTATTGCATTAATCGCAATTATGATTCCAGTATCAAGTGTAAATGCCGCCAAATATTTACCATATGTAACGGTTGGCGAATTAAGCGAAGGTTTGGCATGGTACTTGGAATACGATGAAAGCGCGGACGTCGAAAGCTTTGGATTTATCAATACAGCAGGCAAAGTAGTCGTCCCTGCCAAGTATGACTGGGTAATGAACTTCCACGACGGTTTGGCACCGGTTATGCTGAACGAGAAGTGGGGCATGATCGACAAGACCGGCAAGATCGTTATTCAGCCGAGCTACGACTCGATTGGCGAACAATTCGTCGATGGCCTGATGTTAGTCGCTAAAGGCGAGAAATGGGGCTTTATTAATAAAGCGGGCGAGCTCGTTATTGAGGCGAAGTACGAATCGGCATCCAGCTTCGGCAGCGGGATTGCGCCTGTAGTATTGGACGGCAAGCCGTTCTATATCGATACGACGGGCAAGCAAGTATTCGAAGCGAATTATGATACGATCTACAATTTCTTGGAAGGTTATGCGATCTACAACGAAGGCGACTATTGGGGTTATATCGACGCGACGGGCAAGGAGATAGTTGCACCGAAGTATGATTTGGCTTACCCGTTCCAAAATGGACTCGCTCCGGTTCTCAAGGGCGATCTGTGGGGCTTTATCGATACGACGGGCAAGGAGGTCATTAAGCCGCAATACGAGGATGTGTATTCGTTTAACGAAGGCTTGGCTGCCTTCATGAAAGACGGTCTGTGGGGCTTCATCGATAAGAGCGGCAAAGTGATTGTGAAACCGAAATATGACGAAGTATATTTTGAATTTAATGAGGGACTTGCTATTGTAGGCAGGTACGTCAACGATGAAGAAACGGCGAGAGGTTATATCGACGCTACAGGCAAAGAAGTTACGAAGTTTGCCGTTAACTTTATGGGCGGCAGCTTCGAGAATGGTTATGCCATTGTATCCGACGGCGACGACCAATCGTATTACTTCCTTAAGAGCCCGCTGCTTGCACCGGTTTCCGCGAAGCCAACGGCATCCAAAGTGATGGTGAACGGCAAGGCGGTATCGTTCGAAGCGTACAACATCGGCGGCAGCAATTACTTTAAGCTCCGCGATCTGGCTTTAGCGGTTAACGGTACGAACAAAAACTTCGAAGTAAGCTTTGACAAAGCCAAAAACGCGGTCAATCTGCTTGCGAACAAAGCCTATACGCCAGTGGGCGGCGAGCTAGCTGCTGGAACAGGCCAAGCCGTTAAGTCTGCTTCGCCTACCGCATCCACAATCTATGTTGACGGCGTGGAAGCACCGCTTAAAGCCTATAACATTGGCGGCAACAACTACTTCAAGCTAAGAGATATCGCTAAAGTGTTCAACATCGGCGTAACATGGGATGCTGCGACCAGCACGATCGGCATCGATACAAGTCTCGCTTACACTGAATAGAACAGTCGGCAAAGCCCCGCACAGCACAGCTGCGCGGGGTTTTTTCATGTCAAAAACATTTCTTATTGTGGTAATGACTACGCCGCCTCGTCCTAGATGCCGTCCTCCACGACCGAATCTTTCGGAGTGGGCGTAGGTGCAGGCGAGTTCTCGCCCTGCTGAGGTCCGCGCTCGATGATCGTCGGCTGCGCGCGATACGTATCATGCGAGACTTTCTCGCGGGACGTTTCTTTGCCGTCTTTATAGAGGATGCGGAACGTGTCAACGACATACCCTTGTTTGCCGTTGTCAACGACGACTTGCTTGCCGGAAGGCAGCGATGCGTTTACCGTCTCCACGATTTTTGGTGACAGGGTGTCCGTAGTAACCGATTGAACATCGTAACGAAGGCTTTCGTCCATTGTGCCGAACAGCTTGATCGTCACCGTACGATCCTTCACCTCTGTCCGAATGATGAGATGTTTACCTGTTGTGTTTTTGAAGCGGAAGTTGATGGCGCCGCCGGAGTATGTCGCATCCTGCCCAAGAGGTAGATACGCGACAGGAATCGAGTGATTGCGACGTTCTACGATTTCAAGTCCTGCTCGCAAAATCGCATTATACAGTGTGCTCGATACTTGGCAGATGCCTCCGCCGATACCGGGCACAAGCTTGCCGTTAAGAATGACGGGAGCTTCCCGATACGTATGCTCCTTCTCCGTTGCCGTTATGAGCTTATCGTAATCGAACACATCGCCGGGAGCGAGATGGGTGTCGTTCAACATTTCCGCCGTAATCGTTACATTATGGGCGCGTCCTTCCGCGCTCGTCTTGAAATCGGTCGAGAACTCGACGATTTTGCGATCAATGCCTTCCTCTTTCAATGACGCCAGCGTCACCTTCGGGTGAACCGCCGTAATGGGAAGCTCATCGGCGAATGTTCGTTCAATCGGCTTCTTCAGCTCCTGCTCATCAATCCATACCCACCCATTGACCTTCTCGGACAACGATTCAAGCTGGATTCGATAGGCGTCGACATGCGGCACATAAAGCACCTCGTCTTTATCGGTAATCGTACGGGAGGCATCCTTTGGTTCGTTTTTTTCGATCCAGCCCCATTGCTTCCGAACGGCGGAATCGAACGTATCACGCTCCCAGCTCTGCGATAGCGAATAGGACTTCGGAAAGCGGTAACGGTATTCCGCTCGGTCCCATATGCGTCCATCGCGCAGCTTAAGCAGCGCCTCTTTCACGCCTTTGAACTCCGCCTTGTATCCTAACTCGCTTACCGCCCATTGCTTGCTGTCGCCGGTCTCGGTATTCGCGTTTATCGTAATGGTCCGTTTTTGGAGGGACTGCTCGTAATCATCCAATAAGCCAAGCGCCTCATTAATCGTCATGCCGCCAATCGGAATGCCCCCCACGACAACGCCTTCGGGCACGGTATCCTGTGTAGCATAGTTCCACAGCAATGCCCATCCGACACCCGCCGCTGCAAGCAATATGACCAACGATATAACCAAGCCGAGATACAGTCGCTTCAAAGTGAACAACACCCTTCCCGAATTTGAAAAATAATGAATACTAACCCGTTTACCAACTATATGCATCAGCGGCGCCGTTCTTGTCTTGAGCGGGCTGAAAGCCTTATTGCAGCGCGTTAAACTCTCTTTTCGACATAGGACTCCATTATTAGAATTGTGAAAATATGAGGAAACAAAGCCCATTTTGAAGGATTTCGTGGCAACCTGTCGAATTACATAAAGCTGACTATTAACAGGATGTGATGAATGTGATTGAAATGCAGGACATTTGGAAGACGTATGCGGATGGCACTCATGCGCTTCGCGGCGTTTCCGTTCGAATAGATCGTAATGAATTTGTATACCTCGTAGGGCCTTCCGGCGCAGGCAAATCGACCTTTATGAAGTTGATTTACCGTGAGGAAGTGCCGACCAAAGGGCAAATATCGGTTAACGGCTTTAACATTGGCAAGCTTAAGCCTCGCAAGATTCCATACGTGAGACGCAACATCGGCGTTATTTTCCAGGATTTCAGATTGCTTCCGAAGCTTACCGTATTCGAAAATGTCGCTTTCGCCATGGAGGCGATCGAGGCGCCCCGCAGAGTCATTAAGAGACGCACGATGGAGGTGCTGGAGCTTGTCGGGCTTAAGCATAAGCACGCCTCCTTGCCGGCACAGCTATCAGGCGGCGAACAGCAGCGTGTCGCCATTGCCCGCGCAATCGTGAACAATCCGTCGGTTATTGTCGCGGACGAGCCGACAGGCAACCTGGATCCCGAGACGTCGCTGGGCATTATGAACCTGCTTGAAGAGATTAACTTCCGCGGATCGACAATCGTCATGGCTACGCATAACAAGGACATCGTCAACTCCATGCGCAAGCGCGTCATTGCCATCGAGAACGGCAACATCGTTCGCGATGAAGCGAGAGGAGAGTACGGCTATGAAGCTTAGTACGATTCTCCGGCATATGCGAGAAGGCGCGAAGAACATTATCCGCAACGGCTGGATGTCGTTCGCTTCGATGAGCTCCATGTTCATCTCGCTGTTTATACTAGGAGTTTTCCTGTTGCTTGCATTGAACGTGAACGCAATGGCGGATCAGATAGAAAGCCAGGTTCAAATTCGGGTCTACTTGCAATTGAACGTCGATCAAGCCAAGATGACAGAGCTGCAGAACAAGATCGGCAACATAACGGAAGTAAGCAAAGTGAAATTCGTGTCGAAGGCAGAAGGGCTTGATATATTGCGCGAAAGCCTTGGCAAGGAGAATGAAGATTTGATTGAGGGCTACGAGAATGAGAAGAACCCTCTGCCAGACTCCTTTACCGTCGAGGTCTACGATCCGCTATCGATCGAAACGGCGGTCGCGCAGATCGAATCCATCAACAAGGCGGACGAGTCGCTGCCGATTGCGAAGGTCAAGTACGGCCAAGGCACAGTCGAGAAGCTGTTCACTATAACGAACGTAGTTCGCAACATCGGCTTCGTAGTCGTTATCGGCCTAGGCATTACCGCGATGTTCCTCATCTCGAACACGATCAAGATGACGATTATCGCCAGACGCCGTGAGATTGGCATTATGAAGCTGGTAGGTGCGACGAACTCGTTCATCCGCTGGCCGTTCTTTATCGAAGGCGCCTTAATCGGCTTGATCAGTTCCGTATTGACTACGGCTGTCATCTGGGTTGCATACTCGCAATTTGTTAGCTTTACGGAGACGGATTTGGCTCTCATGATGATTAAGCTCGTCACGTTTAAGGAAGTGGCTGGAATGGTCGCGCTGCTGTTGATCGGACTAGGAACATTGTTAGGCATTTGGGGCAGCACCATTTCGGTACGAAAGTATTTGAAAGTGTAGGTGATGATGGTAATGAGGAGAATAGCTGGTGTTATTGTAGTAACGCTGCTTACCGTATTTATGTTGCACCCGGCAAGCGGAGAAGCGGCATCGCTTAGTCAGATCAAGAAACAGATCGAGGAAGCAAAGAAGGAAATGCGGGACGCTGAGAAACGCGCAGCAGAAGCGCAGAGGCAGGCAGCTAATGCTAATTCTCAGAAGTCGGACATTGAAGTGAAGAAGTCCGACGCGCAAGCCTCGATTCAGAATATACTTGCGGAGATCGACAATGTAACGGTTAACAAAATGAATACGCAGGCAGAGGTTGATGCGAAGGAGGAGGAGCTGCTGCAGACAGGCACTCAGCTGGAGCAAGCCGAGCAACGTGTCGTAGAGCGCGACGAACTGCTGCAATCGCGCATGCGTCTTATGTATACGAACGGATTCGTGTCGTATATGGACGTCTTGCTAAGCGCAACGAGCTTCACCGATTTCATCGATCGTTTCGATGCGCTGCAGTCGATCCTCAGTCAGGATCACGATATACTCGAAGAGCAGAAGCAAGAGAAGGAGCTTGTCGTTCAGAAGAAAGCCGAGGTCGAGAAGCAATTCGCCGAGGTTAAGGCCATGTATGATAAGCTGGAGAAGTACGAGAACGCGCTCATCGCCAAGGAGCATGAGAAGGAGCAATTGATTGCCAGCTACAACAGCAATCTCCAAGCGCTCGATTCGGAACTGGAGCAACTTGAGGATATTGGAGAAGAAGCAGAGAAAGAGCTGATGCAACTTGCGTCGAAGGTGTCCAAGCTGAATGCCGAGAAGAACCGGATTTCCAATCCGTATAGCGGCGGCAGACTCGGTATGCCGATCAAGGACAACTACCGGATTAGCTCGAACTTTGGCACGCGGACGCATCCAATCACAGGCAAGAAGCATACGCATACAGGTATCGACTTCGCTGCGCCGCAGGGCACGGATATTTATGCGGCGGAGGGCGGCGTCGTTATTATCTCGCAAACCTGGAGCAGCTACGGCGAGTGTATCGTAATCGACCACGGCAACGGCTTGTGGACGCTGTATGGTCATATTCGCAAAGGCGGCCGACTGGTCAGCAAGGGCGATACGGTCAAGAAAGGCGACAAGATTGCTGAAGTCGGAAGCACAGGCAACTCGACCGGACCGCATCTTCACTTCGAGGTGCGTAAGAATGAGGTTGCCGTCAACCCGGGCGGTTACTTGAAATAGTTCGATAGGCATTAGCGATAACTTATAGGTAGACAACCAAGAGGCAGCCATATGGCTGCCCTTGTTTTTAAACGATGCCTTGCAAATAATTGTAAGCCGCTTGTCATATACTAGGACGGTATTAGGAAGAGAGCCAAGCCTGCGACCAGGTTCGGCACAGGCAATACTGGGAAAATATGAAGGTGGTGTAGAAGGGTGCAATTCAAAGGACGCACAGTGTTCGCGTTCGTGATGCTGACGATGTTCGCTTCTGTGCTCGTAACGCTGACGATCGCGGACCAGCTTATTAATCCGAAGGTGGAAGCTGCGCTCACCGCTGCGTCGGCGGAAGGCGGTACAAGCCGCTACAGCTTGAAGGAAGATGAGCTAACGAAGCTGAATGCCGTGCTTGAGCTGATCGAGACGAAGTATTATGAGAAGGTCGATCGTCACGAACTGGTGGATGGTGCGGTAAGCGGCATGATGTCTTCGCTGGAGGATCCGTATTCCGTCTATATGGAGAAGGACGTAGCGCAGCATTTCTCCGAGTCGATCGAAGGCTCGTTTACCGGAATCGGTGCAGAAGTGACGATGGAGAACGGCAAGATTGTCGTTGTCGCGCCGATCAAAGGATCGCCAGCCGAACGTTCGGGCTTACTAGCCAAGGACGTGCTTATTTCTGTGAATGGCGAGAAGCTTGACGGTTTGAGCCTGCAGGATGCAGTTGCTAAGATTCGCGGTCCTAAAGGTACGAAGGCGAAGCTGCAAGTGCTTCGCAGCGGCTTTAATGAGCCGGTGCAGCTCGTACTGATTCGAGACGATATCGACGTCGAAACCGTCTATGCGAATTTGCGAACCGACGGTGTCGGAGTCATTGAGATACGGCAGTTCTCGCTTCATACGGCGGAGCGCTTCAAGGAAGAGCTCGCCAAGCTGGAGCAGCAGGGGATGAAGGGATTAGTTATCGATGTGCGCAACAATCCTGGCGGTATTCTCCCTGTTGTCGTTGACATTGCCGAGTCGTTCCTTGCCAAAGGTCAGACGGTCGTTCAAGTCGAGGACCGCAGCGGCGAACGCGAGAAGACGTTATCGGAAGGCCAAAGCAAGACATACCCGATCACCGTGCTCATGAACAAAGGCAGCGCAAGCGCATCGGAAATACTGGCCGGCGCACTCCAAGAGGGAGCTGGCGCGAAGCTGATCGGCGAGACGTCGTTTGGCAAAGGTACGGTGCAAGTCAGCTACAACAAAGCGCTTGGCGATGGCAGTCTCGTCAAGATGACGATTGCGAAGTGGCTGACGCCTAACGGCAACTGGATCCATGAGAAAGGCATTAAGCCGGATATTGAGGTACAGCCTCCGGATCTCTATACGGTAGCAAGATTAAGTATGTCCGAGACGCTGCAACAGGATATGCTCGGCGAGCAGGTCCGCAGCGTTCAAATTATGCTTCATGGCTTAGGCTACGAGCCGAAGCGCGAGGACGGATATTTCGGTCAGGAGACGACCGAGGCAGTCAAGCGATTCCAGTCGGAGCATAGCATGCCGGCAACAGGCAAGGTTGATGTGAAGACCGCAGAAGCGCTTGAACAAGCGGTAGTGAAGTGGATTCAAGATGAGAATAATGACGTTCAACTGCATGAAGCAATCAAGGTGTCAGGCAGGAAATAACTCATTGGCGTCGAATGAATAAGAGGTTGGCTCTATCGTGGAGCCGGCCTTTTATTTTTTTTGCGAAATCGCGTAAGCGGAGGAGTGTGGAGATTGGCAACGTTGATTGATTTGCTGGAAGCGTTCGGACAGGCAGCCATACAACTATTAGCGCAGCCTTTTTATTATATTTCGGTTTTATTTATTATTTTGCAATATACGAGACAGATCCGGATGGAAAGACAGCTGTTTGCGGTTAAGCTTCATAATTGGCCTGCGCTTGTGCTTCGGGCAATGGTGGCTGGCTTGGCGGTGGGGCTCGTCGTGTCGGCGGTCGGCGCCTTTATTGGAACGGCGTTAACGGGAGAAGCGGTGTTATGGCTTTGGGCAATAGCAGTCCTATTGATGCTCATACGTATTCGCTACTTGTGCTTCGCCTACAGCGCTGGTATTATCGCGTTGCTTCAGTGGGGGATTGGCTTCACAACGCTGGCTGAACGTTCCGACTGGGCCGGTTCGTTATCGGCTTCGCTTGCCGAGATTGATACAGCAGGATTGCTCGTAATCGTTGCTCTTCTCCATCTAGCAGAGGCCGCACTCGTCCGCTGGCAGGGAGACAAGCTATCCACTCCGCTGTTCGTGGAAGGGAAGCGGGGCAAGCTTGTTGGGGGTTATATGCTGCAAGGCTTCTGGCCTGTACCGCTGCTTATGATCGTCCCGGCCGCTGGTGGCGGAATGTCGCAGACGGCGCTGCCGTGGACGCCGCTCTTCGGCGCCGATTGGACGCAAGGATGGTCAGTCATAGCGCTGCCGATGGTGATCGGCTTCACGGAAATGACGCGCTCGCTGCTGCCTAAGCAGAAGGCGAAGCATGCGGCTAAAGGGCTGCTGCTGTACAGCGTTATCGTAGCCGCGGCCGCGCTTGCAGCTTGGCAACTGCCGATGTTGCTTCCGCTAGCAGCTGTTGTAACGTTGCTGCTGCATGAGGCGCTTGTATGGCGCAGCACCGCATCGGAAGCGCGGAGATCGCCGCTGTATGTGAATGATGCGCGCGGCTTGCGCATATTGGGGATTGTACCGGGCACGCCGGCTGCAACGATGGGGCTTCTGCCCGGTGAAGTGATTCATAAGGTGAACGGCATTCGGATCAAGAACAAGGAAGAGATGTATGAAGCGCTGCGGCATAATCCTGCGTTCTGCAAGCTCGAAGTATTGAACTTCGAAGGTGAGATCAAGTTTGCGCAGCGCGCGCGTTACGCGGGCGAGCATCATCAGCTTGGCGTCATCTTGGCGCCGGATGAGCAAGCCAATTATTATGCGGCTGCAGGTCCGGCATCGTTGCTCGAGCTTTTACGTTCGAGAACGGCCAATAAGCGCGGCGGCGAAGCGGCGGCAGCCAGCGAAATTCACGACGTTTAATAATAAGAGAAAACAAAAGCGGTTGAAAGGGAACACTTCCCTTCAACCGCTTTTTCTCAATTCGTTTTTCTATTGAATCGGAGCGCAACGCCGATTAGAACAAGAGATGCTCCAAGCGCCACGAAAGGCAGATTACTTGATTCGCCTGTCTTAGGCAACTGGTCTACATCAGGCGTCTGAGGCGTTCCCTCGAGCCCGCCCTGCGGTATTTCCTCTACATCGATTTCGAAAAATAGCTCTTCTTCCTCTCCATTCCCATTCGTAACGATGATCGAAAATTTATCTTTGCCGATAAAACCCGGATTCGGCGTATATACCCACTTGCCATCCGGCGATACGGTTACTTTGCCGTTCTCCGGCGGCTTGCCTGGTTTTGAATGGCCTTCCTTCGGAACATCGACCTTATCTTCGATCGGCTTCTCTTCCTTCGTTGTTTCTTTCTCGATTGGAGGAGTAGGCGACGGCTTAGTCGTTGGCGAAGGCGTTACGCTTGGCGCGGGAGTCGCGGACGGCGTAGGCTCTGGCGTCACAACCGGGGTTGGTTCAGGAGAAGCGACAGGCGTGGGGCTTGGCGTCGCTTCCGGCTCCGGCTCGGTTATGCGTTTTTGATTGGCAACCGTTAAGGCTTCGTTATCTTCGTTAATCGTGATCGGGTATTCGCCTTCACCATCGATTTTATAACCCGAAGGAGCTCTGTACTCCTTTAAAATATAATCGCCATAAGGGATGTTGACGAATACGGCTTTGCCTGCTGCATCGGTTGTAACCCGCTGCAGCTTCGTCGTCATCGTGCTGTCATAGAGATCAAAAACAGCGTTTGCCAGCAACTTATCGGCATTGTTGGCCGCGACTTTCGTAACAGTCAAGTCTCCGGTCAGCTTGGCGTTCGCAATCGTCATTTCCTGGACGCCTTTGGAATTGATCGTAACGGTATACTCGCCTGTGCTGACGATGGAATAGTCGGCTGGCGGAGTTACTTCCTTGAGCGTGTACTGACCGTATTTCAAGTTGTCGAATTGAACGATGCCATCATTGCCGCTGTACTCCGTGTCACCGACTTTCTGGTTGTTGGAAGCCCGGTATAGCTCGAATGCTGCGCCTGCGAGGGTAATCGAATTGTCGCTCGAATCCACCTTGATAATTTTCAAGCTGCCCTTATAAGCGCTGCCCGTACCGGATCCTCCCGACAGCTTCACTTCGACTTCGGACGGCTCTTCAATGGTTACGAGGTCAACGCCGTTGCCGCGAAACGCAACGCTGTTTGCCAAGCTGTCCCCGTCCTCCGCGTCGATAATCGTTTTGTATTCTAGAATGTACGGTTTCTTAATGACGGATTTGAAAGCGAGAACGAAGATACGATCGCCTTCGCCCGCATCCGGATCGGGATTCGCTTCAACGTTAACCTCATATAAGCTGGCATCGGTCGGTCCTGCCTTCGTTACATTGCCATCCTCGTCAACGGATGTGTCGTAAAGGACGAAGGAATCATCGACGATAACCTGCTTGCTGCTAGGCGTGTCGATGATGCTTGCGTTCTCTACCGTGGATTGGCCTCGGTTAATGTATACGGTCCAGTCGATCACGTTCGGATCGCTGTCGTTCTGATCGCCGCTCTTCGCTACATACTCGCCGGCTTTCGGGATTTGAACGGTTTCGGACAGCGTTTTCGGATCATAGCCGTCTGCTGTCAGAATGGCGTTGTTTACAATATTTTCATCGTCGATGAATTCGTCTTCAAGCTCCGTGCGGAATGTCAAATAATACGGGCTTGTTATATTGCCGAGTTCGATGATGAGGGTCTGGCCATCCGCATCGTCCTCAACGGCGAGCGTATAGAGATCAGGATCAACGATAGTGCCGTTCGTATTCGTTGATCCGTCGGCGGCTACGGTCATATGACGCACCTCAACGGAATTGGCAACATACTTTTGATTGGAGGTGAGCTTGTCCGTAACGACTGCATTGGGCAGCGTTTTGCTGTTATAGTTGAGACCGACTTCCCAGGCGATCTCTTTCGTATCGGCGTAATAGCGTCCGTTCTTGAAGCCGTTGTCGCGAGTCTCGGGATTGGGAATAGGATCAGATTTTGCAGTCTTGCTGAGCTCTGTTCCGAACTCCTCTTCTTTCCACTTCAGACCGCCTGTATTGGTATAGCTTGACTTGTTCGTGGCATACGAGCCGTCCGCATAATCGTATTTCGTCTTGTACGTGATCGTATGCGGCTGGTTGCCGTCTCCGAAGTCGATGGAGAAGCCTTGAACGGTATCGGTTGCCGTATTGTTTGGCTTATAATTCACGGTATAAGTGCTGTCGGCGACGGTTTCGCCGTCAATTCTCAAGCTGCTTGCGTCTAGCTGCTGTCCGTCGATCCCGAATGTGTCGTCGAACAGCAGATCGTAAAGCTCATAGCCGTTGCCGTTGATGCTGATCGACCATTCGATTGTTCTTGTCGCGTAATTGAAGCCGGAATTGCTCTTCGTGAAAAACTTTTGTACGATACCTCGTGAGCCGGAAGCCGAACCGCCATCGGTCGTTGCGTCGTTGTTAATGGTTTCGTTCTTATAGACGTTGGCAGTCGGCTCCGTTTGATATTCAATGATATAGGCGCCGTTAATTTCGTTGTCGAACGTAAGAATGAAACCGTTTTTGCCGGCGGCATTTTGGGCGGTTACGGTATAATCGTCTGCCGGCACGAGGCTGCCCTTCGCGCCTGTGTTAGGGTCTGGAACCTCGTATACGTTAATCGAGCCAGCTACCAGCTTATGTTTATCATCGAATAAATCGGTAACTGACGCTGGGTTTATCGTGTTTTCACCAAAATTATACTTGATTTGCCAATCGATGAGCTGAGTCGTCTCGCTATAGCCTGTAGACGATTTTTTCAAAATCTCGCCGCGCTTGTTGTCTATCTTTTTCGTAGCTGAAGTCGGGTTAATGTTATCGCCTGTAAAGTTTACGGTGTTCGTAAAGCTTGGCGTGTTTGTATGCGTGCTGTCTATGCTTGTGGAATAAGTGAGTCGATAAGCGGAAGCGATGTCTCCCAGCTCAATGACCAATTCGTTGTCCGGAGCCGCTGGCGGGGTCACGTTGTATTGCGTTGGATCAACGAGAACGGGATTCGATGCAACGCCGTCCGTATCGATATCGAGCTTCTCTAGCGTCAGCGTTCCGTCGTTCGCAAACGTAAGACCCGTAGGAATAACGTCGCTGATTTTCGCATTCGTTACCTTTTTGAGCGCTTTGTTGACATCGATGCTCCACGAAATAGTTTGCGCATTGATCGCTTTGTCGGTCGAGCCGTCCTTCGTCGTCGATTTGCTCACATTCGGTTTAATATGAATGATGACCTCGTCTCCGATGCTGAACTCTATCGGTAATTCGGTTTTGTTGTTGACGCTTGCTTTGGAGAAAAAAGTCCAGAAGCTTAACGATCCCTCGACGTCGCTGCCAACGATGTTTTCGTTGAAGGTCATCGTGACTTTGCCGTTCAGATCGACGTCGAATGTACCGACAGTTCCGCCGTCGCCGTCATCGAGGGGTTTATCATTAAGCGGTGTATAGACAACTAGTTCAGACGGCAGTTGAAACTCGTACGTGTCGCCGTCTTGGAAATCCTTTGAAGCATCCAGTTTATACGTGTATTCGACATTAAGTCTCTGTCCGAGCTCGACCTGAATGTCCTCGGATGCCTCGGATACGGCTTGGTCGATGGTCGCGATCACGTTCTGAGTCAGGACGTCGGACAACGTGATGCTCGTAATGATGTTATCTGCAATAGCTAAGGCGTTCGCTTGCTTCGTTATGCCTCCGACATTCGTGTATTGGAAAATAATGAAAAAGGCGACGAGCATCGCTGCGACTTTTTTCTTCATGGCTATTAACCTCCCATTGAGCTAAAAGTAAATTTTTTATTTGGGTTCTAGATAAAAGCTAGTTTTAACCTCCTTTTTCAATAGAATGCCTGTATGAAATAATGCACGGACCATCGAATTGTTGGCATATCATCAAGTTGTTGCGGTCTATTTATTTATACTGGCTTATTTTACCTTCAAATTATGAGTCTCTCATACTATATCGGCAGAAGTCAATAGGATATTAGACTTGCTGATCGAACGATATTTGCCAAATAAAGTCTGAACAGCCTGCCCTGTCATTGCAACGGAGGGCATTAGAAGCTATAATAAATAAGAACACATATTCTCATGCAGATGCGAAGCGATTGTTTGATGCCCTCATGCAAGGTGTCGGTCGTTTACGCTTGAAACGGATACAATTGCCTATACTGATAAATATAGAAATGGACTGCCGGAGGTGGAGATAAGGCGTGAATGAGATCGCGAAGAATACGAAGCTTTTCGAGTTGAAATCGGATTATACGCCGCAGGGCGATCAGCCGAAGGCGATCGCGGAACTGCTCGAAGGGATTGAAGCAGGCAAGCGGCACCAGACATTGCTTGGCGCGACGGGAACGGGAAAGACGTATACGATTGCCAATACGATCGCGCAGCTCAACCGGCCGACGCTCGTTATAGCCCATAACAAGACGTTGGCTGCGCAATTGTGCAGCGAGTTTAAGCAGTTTTTTCCCGATAATGCGGTCGAATATTTCGTAAGTTATTACGATTACTATCAACCGGAGGCCTATATACCTTCAACGGATACGTTTATTGAGAAGGATTCGAGCATCAACGATGAGATCGATAAGCTGCGCCACTCGGCTACGAGCGCCTTGTTCGAACGCCGGGACGTCATCATTGTAGCCAGTGTATCGTGTATATACGGCCTCGGTTCTCCATCGGAGTACAGCAGTCTTGTTCTGTCCCTCCGAGTGGGAATGGAGAAGCCGCGTGATGCGATTCTTCATAAGCTGGTCGATATTCAATACCAGCGGAACGATATTAGCTTTACGCGCGGAACGTTCCGTGTGAGAGGCGATATCGTTGAAATATTCCCTGTTGCCAATAATGAGAGGGCCATTCGAGTGGAACTGTTCGGCGACGAGATTGAACGGATCTCGGAGATTGACGTCCTCACGGGAGAGATTGTAGGCGAGCGTGAGCATATCTCGATCTTCCCGGCTTCTCACTTTGTTACACATGAAGATACAATGAAACTGGCGATTGTTAATATTGAACGTGAGCTAGAAGAGCGGTTAGCCGAGCTGCGCGAGGCAGGCAAGCTGCTGGAAGCCCAGCGGCTGGAGCAGAGAACGCGTTACGACCTTGAGATGATGGCGGAGATGGGGTTCTGCTCCGGTATCGAGAACTATTCCGGTCCGTTAACGTTCCGGGAGCGTGGGTCAACGCCTTACACGCTACTGGACTTCTTCCCGGACGATATGCTCGTCGTTATTGATGAGTCGCATGTATCGTTGCCTCAGATTCGAGCCATGTTCAATGGCGATAGAGCGAGGAAAGAAATGCTCGTGAATCACGGTTTCCGTTTGCCGTCGGCGATGGATAATCGACCGCTGCGCTTCGAGGAGTTCGAGCAGAAGACGAAGCAGCTCATCTATGTATCTGCGACGCCGGGACCGTACGAACTTGAGCATTGCGAGACGATGACGGAGCAGATCATTCGTCCGACCGGGCTTGTCGATCCGATTATCGATATTCGCCCAACGAAAGGCCAGATAGACGTTCTGTTAACGGAGATCAGAGACCGGATTGCCAAGGACGAACGCGTTCTTGTTACGACATTGACGAAGAAGATGTCGGAGGATCTGACCGATTACTTGAAAGAGGTCGGAATCAAAGTCCGTTATCTCCATTCGGATATAAAGACATTAGAGCGTTTGGCTATATTGCGTGACTTGCGGCTTGGTGTATTCCATGTGCTTGTAGGCATTAACTTGCTTCGGGAAGGTCTTGATCTTCCGGAGGTGTCGCTTGTCACAATTCTCGACGCCGACAAGGAAGGTTTCTTGCGTTCCGACCGTGCGCTTATTCAGACGATAGGACGTGCGGCAAGGAATAGCGAGGGACGCGTCATTATGTTTGCCGACAAAATAACGGATTCGATGGACCGCGCGATAAAGGAAACGGAACGTCGCCGTGAGATCCAGCTTGCATTCAATGAAAAGCATGGCGTTACGCCGCAGACGATACGCAAGAAGGTGCACGACGTGATCGAAGCGACGAAGGTCGCCGAACAGAAGGCCGATTACTTGACCGGCGTTGGCGCGGAGAAGCTGACGAAGAAGGAACGCCAGGCGTTGCTGCAGAAGCTGGAGGCAGAGATGAAGGAAGCTGCGAAGAGCTTGCAGTTTGAGCGTGCAGCCGAGCTTCGCGATGCGTTGCTAGAGCTTCGGGCAGAATTGGAATAAGTAGGGGGAGAAACGATTGGCAAGCGACAAAATAGTAATTAAGGGAGCTCGTGCCCATAATCTCAAAGGAATTGACGTCACGATCCCGCGCGATAAATTTGTTGTTCTAACCGGGCTTAGCGGCTCGGGTAAATCATCCTTGGCGTTCGATACGATTTATGCTGAAGGGCAGCGTCGTTATGTAGAGTCTTTGTCCGCCTATGCGCGCCAGTTTCTCGGCCAAATGGAGAAGCCGGACGTTGATTCCATCGAGGGGCTGTCGCCGGCGATATCGATTGACCAGAAGACGACGAGCCGCAATCCGCGCTCGACCGTCGGTACGGTTACCGAAATATACGATTATTTGCGTCTGTTGTTCGCGCGGATCGGCAAGCCTCATTGCCCGGAGCATGGCATAGAAATTGCCTCCCAGACTGTCGAGCAGATGGTCGACAGAATCATGGAATATCCCGAGAGAACGAAGCTTCAGATTCTTGCTCCGATTATTTCGGGGCGCAAGGGCGAGCATACGAAATTGCTGGCCGACATTCAGAAGCAAGGCTTCGTGCGTGTTCGTATTAATGGCGAGCTTCGTGAGCTTAGCGAGAAAATCGAGCTCGAGAAGAACAAGAAGCATAGTATTGAAGTTGTTGTCGACCGTATCGTCGTTAAGTCGGACGTCCACAGCCGCTTGGCGGATTCGTTGGAAACAGCTTTGAAGCTGTCTGAGGGCCGCGTCCTGGTCGATATTATCGATCAGGAGGAGCTGTTGTTCAGCTCGAATCTGGCATGCCCGGAATGCGGATTCAGCATCGAGGAGCTTGCTCCGCGTATGTTCTCGTTCAACAGTCCCTTCGGCGCATGTCCGGAATGCGACGGTCTTGGAGCGAAGATGATCGTGGATCCCGACCTGCTAGCCCCGGATGGCAGCAAGTCGATTCGAGAAGGAGCATTCCTTGCTTGGGCAGGAAGCACGTCGAACTACTATCCGCAATTCCTGAGCGCGGTTTGCGAGCATTACCATATTCCGCAGGATGTGCCTGTCGAACAGCTGACGCCGGAGCAACTGAAGAAGCTGTTATACGGAACGGGCGGCGAGAAAGTTCGCTTCTTATACGAGAATGACTTCGGCCATCGGAAGGAAGCTTATGTACCGTTCGAGGGCATCGTCAACAATCTCGAACGGCGGTATCGCGACACCGCGTCGGATATGATGAGAGAACATATCGAAGGTTACATGAGCGCTAAGCCTTGCGGAAGCTGCAAGGGTCAACGTCTGCGCAAGGAAAGCTTGGCTGTTACGGTCGGTTCGCAGAACATTGCGTATGTGACGTCGCTGTCGATTGGCGAAGCAAACCGTTATTTCGATGGCCTATCGCTGTCAGAGAAAGAGATGACGATTGCCAATCTGATCTTGAAGGAAATTAACAGCAGGCTGGGCTTCCTCGTTAACGTAGGACTCGAATATTTGTCGCTTAGCCGTGCAGCAGGCACGTTGTCAGGCGGCGAAGCGCAGCGGATTAGGCTTGCCACGCAGATCGGATCTAGCCTTATGGGCGTCCTCTATATATTGGACGAGCCGAGTATCGGCTTGCATCAGCGCGATAACGACCGCTTGATTCAGACGCTCGAGCATATGCGCAATCTTGGCAATACATTGATCGTCGTCGAACATGACGAGGACACGATGCTGGCTGCGGACTACATCATCGATATTGGACCGGGCGCCGGCATTCATGGCGGCAACGTTATTGCGCAAGGTACGCCGCAGGAAGTCATGGAGGACGAGAACTCGCTTACGGGTCAATACTTGAGTGGACGCAAGTTCATACAAGTGCCTGCAGAGCGTCGTCCAACGAACGATAAGTGGCTTGAGGTTCGCGGAGCAAAGGAGAACAACCTCCGCAATGTGAATGTGAAGATTCCGCTTGGCGTATTCTCCGCGGTAACGGGTGTATCGGGATCAGGCAAGTCGACCTTCGTCAACGAAATCTTGTATAAGACGCTTGCGCGCGACTTGAACAAAGCGAAGGTTCGCCCCGGACAATACAAGGAAATGCGCGGGCTGGAGCATTTGGAGAAGGTCATCGATATTGACCAATCGCCAATCGGGCGTACGCCACGCTCCAATCCGGCGACGTATACAGGCGTTTTCGATGATATTCGCGATTTGTACGCAAGCACGAACGAGGCTAAGGTGCGCGGCTATAAGAAAGGCCGCTTCAGCTTCAACGTGAAGGGCGGCAGATGTGAGGCTTGCAGAGGCGACGGCATCATCAAGATCGAGATGCACTTCCTGCCGGACGTGTATGTGCCGTGCGAGATTTGCAAAGGCAAGCGTTACAACCGCGAAACGCTTGAAGTGAAGTACAAGGGCAAGAACATTGCTGAAGTGCTGGAGATGACCATCGAAGACGGCTGCATCTTCTTCGAGAACATTCCGCGTATCCACCGCAAAGTACAGACGCTTCTCGATGTAGGCCTCGGATATATGAAGCTTGGCCAGCCGGCGACAACGCTGTCGGGCGGCGAAGCGCAGCGTGTGAAGCTCGCTGCCGAGTTGTATCGCCGGAGTACGGGCAAGACGCTCTATATTCTTGATGAGCCGACAACGGGTCTTCATGTGGATGATATCGATAGACTGTTGACCGTCCTTCACAGACTCGTTGATTCCGGTGAATCGGTACTCGTTATCGAACATAATCTTGACGTTATCAAGACAGCCGACTATTTGATTGATCTCGGCCCAGAGGGCGGCAATGGCGGCGGTACGATCGTAGCGACAGGCACGCCGGAGCAGGTCGTCAAAGTCGAACAGTCGTATACGGGTAAATACTTGAAGCCGATCATGGAACGTGACCGCGAGCGTACGATCGCTCTTCATGAGCGGCTAGAGAATGCCGTCGGCGCTGCAGCAGAGTGATTTTATGGGTGCGCAACGTTCCAAAGCCAACCCAGAAGTGAATTGCTGCATCCCTGTCAAAGATGTAAAGCGTGCGGCTAGCTGGTATGTAAAGTACATGGGCTGCGAGTATGGCGATATAGTCACGGATGGGCTCGCTCAGTTGAAGCTGACAGGCGGACCTGACATTACCCTTATTGGCGTCGATGAGTGCTTCCAGCTGAAGCAGGACGGAAACGTCATTCCGATGATGAACTTCTTGTGTGAAGATGTGCAAGAACTTCATGAATACTTTGAGCAAAGCGGTATTCGTGTCGGTGCAATAGTTGATCATGGACGTTCCGGTAAGAGCTTTAAGTTGCTTGATCCTGACGGAAACCATTTGATAGTATGGCAGAATGAATAGCCGTGAGTTAGAGTGTTCTACATTGTCTGATGCTGTTAAACATTCAGGTTGTAAATAAACAAAAACAGAACCGTTTCGTGATTCGGAGCTTGCGCTTTGGCGAAGCGGTTTTGTTTCTTATTTAAGGATGAGCACAATTTCTGTATGCAGCAGGTTATAGATAATGGCAGAGATGGACACTTTATAGGTGCAGAGATCATAGAAAAATCGTGACAAACTTGTTACGAATCGCGTTTCAGGCTTGCATCAACGGCCACTTGAAGCTAACATAGAGTAATATTAGGCTACGTGCGAATAAAAGGAGGTCCCCTCATGTTTTTCTTGGCAGCAGAAGAAGCGGCAAAAGAAGCCAGCAAAATTAATACGTTCGACTGGTTCATGCTTGCATTCACCGTTATTATCCTCATCGGGTTTATTCGCTTGCTGAATACACGCCCGAAGAAAAACTATTTTGCAATCGGCTTTACCTTTGTGTCGCTTGCCTTATTCCTGGTAATCGACTACATAATGATTGTGAAAGTCTGGTTCGCCTAACAGGCCATCAGCACATGTGAGATCGAGGTTGCCAGGTAAGCGTTAACGCTTACCGGACAACCTCTTTTTTTTATCTGCAAGAAAAAACAAAAAGAGGCGCACAAGGACCATACGATCCTGTGCGCCTCTTCTATTTTAAAGCGTCTAACGGATTAAACCCACCACATCTCGCCAAGCGGCTCGCGGATCAGTACTTGCTGCAGATTTTGGACAGCTTTCGTGAAACCTTCGTCAACCGACATCAAACCGTCCTCGTGCTCGATGCTTACGACATAGTCGTAGCCAACAAGGCGGAGGGCGCTAATAATATCAGCCCATGTTTTCAGGTCATGACCGAAGCCGACCGTACGGAACTGCCATGCGCGATCAAGCATGAGGGAGTAAGATTGCATGTCCGTTACGCCGTGGTGATTGACGTTAATCGGATCGATCGTCGTATCCTTCGCGTGGAAGTGGTGAATGGCGCCTGCGCGTCCAAGAATATGAACGGCTTGAACCGGATCAATACCTTGCCACCACATGTGGCTCGGGTCAAGGTTAGCTCCAATCGCGTTGCCTGCCGCTTCACGAAGACGAAGCAGAGTGGACGGGCTATGTACGGAGAAGCCGCCGTGCAGCTCAAGACCGATTTTGATACCGGCATCTGTTGCCAGATTGCCGATCTCCGACCAAAATGGAATAACTTTCGCTTCCCATTGCCATTTAAGAATATCTTGATAATCGTTCGGCCAAGGAGCTACCGGCCAGTTCGGATATTTAGCATCCTCATGGTCGCCAGGGCAGCCGGAGAACGTATTAACGACAGATACTTCAAGACGGTTGGCAAGCTCAATCGTTTTGCGGATCACTTCATCATGCTCAGTCGAAATCGCCTTTTGCGGGTGAAGCGGATTCGCGTGGCAGCTCAGTGCGCTGATCATGAGTCCGCGCGATTCTACCGCTTGTTTATACGCTTTCAATTTGCCGCTGTCAGCCAGCAGACCGTCAAGATCGCAATGCGCGTTGCCTGGGTAGCCGCCGGTTCCGATTTCGATCGCTTGAAGTCCTTTGGAAGCGATATAATCGAGCGCCTCTTCAAACGACTTCTGTGCAAACAGTACGCTGAATACACCTAATTTCATTTGGAAAATAACCTCCTGAATCCATCGAATGGATTGTATTCTAAGTCACGTTCATTATATCACTTCTAGCCGGACAACACATATGCCCAATCGTTTTTGACAAAATCGCATAATAACAAAGCAAAGGAGAGGAGTTATGGCAACTAGGTCGGTAGTCTTATTTTTTATTGTAAGATTATAGTAAACATGGTACATTTAAATTTGATTACTTATTTTCCCAAGCGGTAATAGATTTAGAGATTGCTAGTTTCAAAATTGAATGCAGGAAGTAGAGGGGTGAAAGTATGAATCGCAGAATGCTGCGTATTTGCAGCCTGATTGTACTTGGGGCGCTAGTCGCAGCAGGAACAGTATGGGCAACGGGAAACGGCGCTTCATCGTCGATTGCGTTGAACGCCAAAACGATTAACGGAGAAATATATGTCAAGGCAAGCTCGTTGACGAGTCAACTCGGCGGTACGGGAAATTACGATGCCAAGACAGGTGTTTATTCCTACACGCCCGCGGCTGACGTATCATCGGTCATTAAGAAAGTATCCCCTTCGGTTGTCGCTATTATCGGCAAACCGAATGATATTGGAAACGCGGATCCCCGTTATGCGTTGGCGCATGGAACGGGCGTCATTATCCGTGCCGATGGCTGGATCGTAACGAACGCGCATGTCGTGGACGATATGACTAATCTCGTCGTTGTAACGGCAGACGGAAAGCAATTCGATGCGGTGCGTACGCACTATGACGAATCAAGCGATCTGGCGCTTGTGAAGATCAAAGCAACGAAGCTTCCGATTGCCAAGCTTGCGCCTTCGCCATTGAAAGTAACAATTGGCGAACCGGTAATTGCGATCGGAACGCCTGTCGATTTCTCCCTGCGCAACACAGCGACAAGCGGCATTCTTAGCGGCATGAATCGGAGCATATCGTCGGCGTACAATTTGTTGCAGACGGACGCAGCGATTAATCCCGGAAACAGCGGCGGACCGCTCGTTAACATGAAGGGCGAAATTATCGGCATCAATTCGCTGAAGTTTGTGGAATTAGGTATCGAGAGCCTTGGTTTCTCCATTCCTGCGGATACCGTTACTTATGTTACGAATCATTTCTTCAAATACGGTTACGTCAATCGCGCTTCACTGGGCCTGCAACTGGAGGAAAGCTGGTCGGCGATTATCGGCATCCCGAGCTCCGATCCGCTTACAGTCAAGACGGTTGATTCGGAATCGGCGAAAAAAGCGGGCATTCAGAGCGGTCAATTGCTTTATAAGGTAGCAGGCAAGCAAGTATCTACTATTGTAGAGATCAACGAGCTATTGAAGACGTACTTACCGGGGCAGCAGGTTGAAGTCATGCTGCAAGAAGACGGCGATCTGGTGACGAAGAAGATCACGCTTGTAAAAGGCTAAACAGCCTCATCTGCTTTTTTTTCCGTCGTACAAATTCACGATTAGAAGGAGCAATAATAACAATGAATCATCTCTTGACGAAAAAAATGGTCGCCTTGCTTATGGCCGTGCTACTCGTAATCGCGCTGCTTCCTGCAGCAGCCTTTGCAGCGGAAACGGCAAGCAGCGTAGAAGTAAAGCTGACGCCGGGCAAAGAAACCGTAAGCATTAACGGTAAAGCAACCGTTGTACAGGCTCCTTATGTGGCAAGCGGTACGACAATGGTGCCGCTTAAAATTATTACAAACGCCTTTGGCGCAGCGCTTAAGCTGGAGAACGGCAATGGCATTACTCTGACTTACAACGATCGCAAGGTTGAGCTTACGTTCGGAAGCAAGACGGTGAAGGTAAACGGCGTTTCGAAAACCGTCGCCGTAGCGCCTGTCGTTATTAAAGGCTCGACGATGGTGCCGCTTCGCGTAATCGTCGAAGCTTTTGGCGCGAAGATCAGTATCGACAAGAAGACGAGCGAAGTGACGATCAAGGGCGTACGCGCACAATCCACGGGCGGCGGAAGCACGACCATTGATTCCGATTACGGCAAGACGAAGGTCGGCGACAGCTACCAAGGCTGGTCGTTGAATTATCCGGCAGCGCTCGTGCAAGTCGAACAGAGTGACAGCGGAGATTATGTTAGATGGGCGGATGCGAAGGAAGACGCTCAGGTTATTATTATGACAGAACCTATGGAAAATGAATTGTCATCCAGCGAGCAGCGCGAGGAGCTTTTTCTTTATTTCGATACGGATGAGTACTCGCTGGACGAAAGAACCGTTAAAGTCGGCAACTACAGCTTCGAGAAAATCGTAGCCCGCACGAAGGACAGCAAAATGTTCTATGAGTATCGCGGCATCCAGCAAGGCGAGAAGTTCTATATTATTATCGTCGGTGTGAAAGCAACGGACAAATCGGCTCTGAATGGTTATCAAGCATTGCTTGACAGCTTCAAGCCGTCATTTGAGAAAAACGATAAAGCGTTAAAGGACATTACGAAAGTGAAGGACGGCTTCATTAGCTATGCGGATGAGGACTACGGCTTCGCTGTTAAACTGCCTGCAAGCTGGTACAAGGATAACGAAAGCGATGAGCCTTACTACTTCAGCAAGGACGACGATCTGGAGTTCTCATTCACTTCTCTGGAAGAGGGAGACACGCTTGAGAAATGGGCAGCGCGCAACGAAAGCACGTTGAAAGCCGACTTTGTGAACGGCTATCTTCGCAATGTGTCGTCCGCGCCTATCAAGCTTCAAGATGGCAACGCAATCGTGCTTAACTATGAATTAACGTTTAACCAAAAGGATTGGTACGCTTATAAAGAAGTAATGTTCGTATCCGGCAGCTACAAATATGTGATCACTTATGGCTATGAAGCAAGCACGGCCTTAAGCAGCTCCCTGTCGTTCAATCAAATCATTGGCAGTATCGATATTGATACGGCGTTCATCGACAACAATTTCGGTTACAAGCAAGACACATCCACTTCGGCTGATAATCGCGATGGAAGAGTAACCAAACGTAGCTCTGCATATGGCTATTCCATTGAGCTTCCAACGTTCTGGTATGGCTACTCGAAGGATTTCAACGCTGAAGAAGTAATGTACAACTATCAAGGCGGATTCATGAATATTTTGTATCTGGATGATATCCAAGCCAGCGATTACCCGCAAGCGGTTCAGCAGTATGCGAATTCCGCAGACGGAATAAAAGCGGAAGCGAAAGTTTTGGAAAGCACAAACGTAACGATCAACGGCAAATCTGCCTATAAGATCGCGCTTCATACCAAAGTAGACATTTTGGAGCTTGGCAGAACGGAGTATGCCTATGTCTTCGATACAGTTGGCGGAGTGGTACTATTCGTCTTCTCCATTAACGATGCTAACGCGACAGAATCCAATTTGAAGCGGATGGAAGAAACGGTGCAGTCGATTCGTTTCAACTAAATTAGCGGCATCGAAAAGATCGGTTCCCGGAAACGGAAACCGGTCTATTTTTTATCATCTGCGAATTAGGTGAATTTGGTCGAAGCTTGAAGCTGTGAAAAACGACAAGGTATTGATGCTTGATTATAATTTTATTCTTGCGGAGCGATCCGGTGGCGGTATCGAAGCAGTTGGATCTGTTAACCGAAGTTCACGAATTCATTCGTGAACTTTTTCTTATATGCGGCCGATCTTGGCAATGCCATATATGTACGGTGGATTACTTGCGGTCGGTTTGATAAGATAATAGCAGCAGTTTCAAAGAATGCGAGGGATTGAACGTTAATATGATAGATACAATAGTACGATCGGATATAGAGCTGCTGGCCCCGGCCGGCGATTGGGAATGTATGCGCGCAGCTGTAGCGAACGGCGCGGATGCTATATTTTTTGGCGTAGAGAAGTTTAATGCGCGTGCAAGAGCGAACAATTTCCGCAGCGAAGAGCTTCCGGAAATTATGGCTTTCCTGCATACGTACGGCGTGAAAGGCTTTTTGACGTTCAACATTCTCGTCTTCGAGGACGAGCTGCGGGATGCTCAGAAGCTGATTGAGATGTGTATGGATGCTGGCGTTGATGCCGTGATCGTGCAAGATCTTGGACTCGTTAAGCTTATTCGAGAGCTGTCTCCGGATTTCCCGATTCACGGATCTACGCAAATGACGATTACGTCGCCGGAAGCGGTGGAGTTCACGAAACCGTTCAACATTGAACGAGTCGTGCTTGGCCGCGAGAACAACTTGAAGCAAATTCAGACGATTGGCGATCAGGCGAAGCTTCCGATGGAAGTGTTCGTACACGGCGCTTTATGTGTGTCTTACTCTGGACAATGTCTGACCTCCGAAATGTGGGGCGGACGATCCGCCAATCGCGGCGAATGCGCGCAAGCTTGCAGACTTCCTTATGATCTGATGGTCGACGGCGAGATTCAGCCGATGGGCGATATCGCGTATTTGTTGTCGCCGAAGGATTTGGCGGCGATCGATATTATTCCGGAGCTGATTCAAGCCGGCGTCACGTCGTTTAAGATTGAAGGACGATTGAAGAGTCCGGAATATGTCGCCAATGTCGTGAGCAAGTATCGGAAGGCGATCGACAAATATTTCGACGGCGATCTATCGAAGCCGTCGAAGGAAGAAGTGCGTGAGCTGCAGCAAAGCTTCTCGCGCGGATTCACGCATGGTTTCCTTGATGGAACGAACAACAAGCAGCTGGTTGAAGGCACGTTCCCTAAGAGCCGCGGAGTCTACCTCGGCCGGGTGGAGCGCATCATGCGCGATGCCGTAACGCTTCGCCTCGACGCGCCGGTGAAGCGCGGCGATGGCATCGTGTTCGATGCAGGCGATCCGACGAAGAAGGAAGAGGGCGGCCGCGTCTACGATATTCGCCGTCAAGGCGTCAAGATTGAGGGCGAAGCGCAGGAAGGCACGCTGATCGAGCTTGTTTCCGGACGCAACGACGTAGACCTGCGCAAGGTGCATGTTGGCGACCGCGTATGGAAGACGAGCGATCCTGCGCTCGACAAGCGTCTTCGCGCAACGTTCGAGACGGATAAGCCGTATCGTGTATTTCCGCTGCATGTAAGAGTAACGGGAACAGCGGGCGAGCCGCTTCGTACATGGTGGACCGATGTTCAGAAAGGAACGACCGTGGAGGTTGTTTCCGAGCTTATGCTTGAACAAGCAATGAAGCGTCCGATGGACGCCGCGCTGCTGGAAGACCAACTAGGTCGACTCGGCGGAACGGTATATCAGCTCGATATGCTTGAAGTTGCGCTTAACGGCGATTTGATCGTTCCCGTTCGCGAACTGAACCGGATGCGCCGCGAAGCGGTCGATCAGCTTGCAGGTGAGCGTCCGAAGCCGCCTGTATATGTGAAGCGCGAAGTGAAAGTGAACGACGATGCCTTTAACGGCAAGGATGCGCTTGCTCCGCGCAGCGGCAAGGAAGCTCAGTTGACTGCATTATGCCGCAGCCTCGAGCAGGTTGAAGCGGCGGTTAAGACGGATGTGTCCTACATCTACGCCGACTTCGAATTTATTAAGCAATTCCCGGCAGCCGTTGCCGCGGCCCGTGCCGCAGGCAAGCCGATTGCGCTTGCTACGCCGCGCATTCATATGCCAGGCGAGAACGGCTACCACGCGAACATCCTGCGATTGCAGCCTGATGCTGTACTCGTCCGCAACACAGGTGCGCTTTATTATTATTTGCGCGCTCGCGCGGCTAATCCAGACAAGCCGTTTCCGAAGCTCATCGGCGACTTCTCGCTTAACGTGGCGAATCACAAAGCAGTGAACCTGTTTGCGGAAGCGGGGCTTGATCTCATTACGCCTTCGTATGATCTCAATATCCAACAGATGGTTGATTTGCTGGATCATTCGGATACGTCGCTGCTGGAAGTCGTTATTCACCAGCATTTGCCGATGTTCCATACGGAGCATTGCGTTTATTGCACCTTCATGAGCGAAGGAACGAACTTTACGAACTGCGGACGTCCATGCGAGGAACAGCGCGCGTCGCTGCAGGATCGGATCGGCATGTCGCATCCCGTCCGCGTCGATGAGGGCTGCCGCAATACGGTTTACAACGCCGTCGAGCAGTCGGGAGCGGAGTATATCCGCAACTTCGTAGGACTTGGCGTATCGAACTTCCGCGTCGAGTTTCTAGAAGAGACGCCGGATAAGGTGTTGGAAGTGCTGTCGCTGTACCGCGACGCGCTGGATGGCAAGATTAGCGGCACGCAAGTATGGCGCAGCTTGAAGGCAACGAATCAGCTCGGCGTCACGCGCGGCCAACTGGTCAATAAATAAAGGCATAAGCTTACCGTCTTCTCCGCAAAGGGAAGACGGTGTTTTTTTTTATGGTCTATGATGCAACCGATTGATGGACTTCATGCATCTTTATAGGTAAGAGGGCAGGTGAAGAGATGAGCGCGGAGCGACAGGCGATCGAGCGGCTCCGAGGCGGAGATGAAACTGCGCTGCGGTGGCTGATGGAGCAATACGGCAACGACATCTTGCGGACTGCCGCGTTGCTGCTTAAGGATCGGCATTTGGCTGAGGATGTCAGCCAGGACGTTTTTTTGGCCGCCTTTCAGAAAATCGGTCAGTTTCGCGGCGAAGGAAGCCTTCGCGGCTGGCTGCTGCAAATTACAATAAATCGTTGCCGCGGCAAAATGCGCCTTGCATCATGGAGCAGACTTTTCGTGCGGTCATGGGGCGGCAGCGATTCGGAGATCGAGGATGTGCCTGAGTGGCCGGCCTCAAGCACAGGCATGATGATGGATACCGTGCCCGGTTCGGAAAAATGGGCAGAGAAGCTGTCGCTGCGAGCTGCGATTGCCAGCTTGCCGCTGCATTACCGCGAAGCCATCGTTTTGTACTATTATCAGGAATTATCCATTAAGCAGCTGTCGGAAGTGCTGAATGAGCCGGAGGGAACAGTGAAAAGCAAACTGCTTCGAGGCCGCAGGCTGTTAAGGATGAAACTGGAGGAGGGAGGCTGGTCCGATGAACGGGAAGCGGGAACAATCGAGGTTATGGCGAGACAAACTGGAAAGTGAACTAAAGGATTTTCAGTTTAATGAAAACATGATGCAAGCCGTTATGGAAAAGAAAGAGCCGATTTCATTTTGGAACCGCGAGCTGCGTATTCCTTGGCAAGCGGCAGCGCTTGTTGTGCTCCTGTTAGTCGGATTGCCGATCTTTGGCTGGATGAAGCTGACGGCAGAACCGGAAATGCACAAAGCGGCAGAGGAACAAATCGGTCAAGATCGCGAAGATCGGCTGATCGTCATGTCTGGCGGCGCGTATTATGAATCGGAGCTGCGTGAGGGCTGGGGAGGAGCGCAATGATTCGCATCAAAATAAAAACGCTTATGCTGATACTTGCTTCTATGATACTTGCGCTGGTTATCGCTTATAACGGGCTTCCGTCCTTGTTGTTTAATGCCGGCAAATACGAAGCAGTTTTAAAACTGTTTCCTAATGATGACAAAGCGGGTATGGCGCTATATTACGCTTCCGGCGAAGCACTGCAAATGAATGACTTTGGAGAAGACGAACGACTTTATATTTTTCCTTCCTTCACATCATCAAGCGGCCGCGGAACGATGAAGGAAGCGAGAGCGGATGCCGCCGCTCGTTTAGAGCAATTGCTGCATAAATATTCAACCTCGAAATATATAAACGGCGTTAAATTCAATTTGGCCAGGCTCTATATGTGGGACGGCCAATGGGATAAGGCTGAAACGTTATTCCGGCAACTATCGCAAGGGCCAAATGCTTTTTATGACGTAAACGAGCTGCAATCGTTTTTAAAGACGCTTGAATCGCGCCATTCGGATCCTGACAACCATCAGAAGCTGTCTATTAGCGGGACCGTAACGCTTGGTGACGAGCCGGCACCCGACGTGTACGTCATTTTGCATAGGAAAAGCGATAACGGTTGGAGTTCGTCGGTGAACGGCCAATACCCGGCCGCTATTACAGATGAACGGGGGCAATATCGCTTTTACGATATAGCGCCTGACGACTATGAGTTGGGCGTTGGCATGACACCCGAGCAGGTGGATGGCTATTATTTGACTCAGTCTGAGCAAAGTTATGCAACGATTGCGGACGACGCACAAGCTGCGCCACGGTACGATATCGCATTTGTTCCGCAACTTAAGGTTGTCTCGCCTGTTAATAAAGAACGTATTGACGGGGATAGATTAAGGTTTGAATGGGAGGCTTATCCTGGCGCTGATTATTATCAGATTTCGATAACAACAATAGCACGGGATAAACAAGGCAACGCCACGGGCTCGACCTCATCTCCGCTGCTCGATGATCGCCACCGGACAACGTTCGCCGAGTATAGGATGGAAGAGCTGCGAGGCAGTATTAACAGCTATGGCAAATCGATCGATGCGAATGGGTTTGTCCGGCTATGGCATTCAAGTATATTAGGCGTCGTTTACCCTGGGGGCGACTTTATTTGGTCGGTCGATGCTTATAAGGCTGACGGCCGAAAGCTGTCCAGCTCCAGCGGCTATTACACGATGCTTACCTATGCCGCACCTTTTTTCACCGTATCGGAGGAAGGAATGCTGGAGGGCGATAAGCTTGTCATGGAGGACCGATATGAGGAAGCGATCGAAGCCTATAAGCAAGACGAGGACAAAGATGCGGCTCTACGCGCGCTCGCGCGGCTAATTGGTTACGGCTTTGATGATAAAGAAGGAGATTTGGACGAAGCGCTCCGATATGTGGACAAAATCGTCGACCCGAGCGATAGCGATCGCCAGCTGCAGGCAGATTTTCGCGAAAGGCTGCAGCAGGAATAGGCAGGCGCCGCTTTGCCGAGAGTAATGTTTGACACGTTAATCGCCCTGACTTAGCATAGAAGCATACAGGTTTAAGGAACAGGGCGATTTTACAATAAAGCGAGGCGTAATTATTGATGAACGGTGCTTGGTATTCCGGTTGGAGGCATGTATTTAAGCTTGATCCAGAACGCGAGCTGTCGGACGAGGCGCTTGAAGCGATCTGTATGTCCGGAACGGATGCGATTATTGTTGGCGGATCGAGCGGTGTAACATTCGAAAATACGGTGGACCTCATGTCGCGCATTCGCCGCTTTGAAGTCGATTGCGCGCTTGAAGTATCGACGATGGAAGGCGCCGTTCCCGGCTTTGACGGTTACTTCGTGCCTATCGTATTAAACACGGATCGGGCGGAATGGATTAATGGCCGGCAGACCGAGGGATTGAAGGAGTATGGCACTTTCGTGCCTTGGGAGTCTACGGCGGCTCAAGGCTATATTATATTGAACGCGGAAGCAACGGCGGCGAAGCTGACCGGAGCGGATGCCGAGCTTGATGAGGATGGACTCATTGCTCATGTAAGGATGGCAGATCGACTTATGCGCCTGCCGGTCGTCTATCTCGAGTATAGCGGCACGTATGGCGATATGCGGCTAGTGAAAAGGGCGAAATCGGTTATCGAAGGCGCTCAATTGTTCTACGGAGGCGGCATCGACAATGAGGACAAAGCCCGCGAGGCGGCGCTTGCCGCTCATACGGTAGTCGTCGGAAATATCGTGTACAGCGATTTGGCAGCGGCCTTGTCTACGGTCGAAGCTGTCCGGGAAGTCGATCTGGCAACGAATGTTGAAAGGTAAATAGAACAGCTAACAGATGAGGTTGCTTGCTTGTCGATTACGACACTGGAGCAGCCTTTTTTTGCGGGTACAACCGATGGAACTATTTTGCTAAAATAGTTGAGGGTTCAAATTGACACGCGGCAGGTCGTTGTCTACACTGAGAATAGGCGAACAAATGCGAACAAAGGAGCAAAAGCATGTTGAATCATATCGGCATTGAGCAAGCGGTGCAGAAGCTTAATCCGCCGCAACGGGAAGCCGTTCAAGCGACGGATGGACCGCTGCTGATTATGGCCGGCGCGGGAAGCGGCAAGACGCGCGTCCTCACGCATCGTATAGCATACTTAATCGAGAAGAAGCGGGTAGCTCCGTGGAGCATCCTCGCTATTACGTTTACGAATAAAGCATCGCGCGAAATGCAGGATCGGGTGAGCGCGCTCGTTGGACCGACAGGACGGGATATTTGGGTATCGACGTTCCACTCCATGTGTGTCCGTATACTGCGCAGAGATATTCATCGAATCGGCTTTACGACCAATTTCTCGATCCTGGATTCCTCCGATCAACTGTCCGTTATACGCGGCTGCATGAAGGATATGAATTTAGATACGAAGAAGTTTGAACCAAAGGCCGTTCAAGCGGCGATCAGCGGCGCGAAGAATGAGCTTATTACACCGGAACGTTTCGGAGAAAAGGTTGGCGATTTCTTCGATGACATCGTAGCCAAAGTGTTCGATAAATACCAGAAGCGGCTTAGAAACAACAACTCGCTCGACTTTGACGATCTCATTATGATGACGATCCAGCTGTTCAAGGATGAGCCAGAGGTGCTTGATTTCTATCAGAACAAGTTCCGCTACATTCATGTCGACGAATATCAGGATACGAACAGAGCCCAGTACATGCTGTGCCGCATGCTGGCCGATAAGCATCATAATATTTGCGTCGTCGGCGACAGCGACCAGTCGATCTATCGCTGGAGGGGCGCGGACATAACGAATATTTTGAACTTCGAGGGCGATTATCCCGAAGCGCGCACGATCATGCTGGAGCAGAACTATCGCTCGACAGCGAACATTCTTGATGCGGCCAATGCGGTCATTAAGCTGAATACGGGCCGCAAGCCGAAGAAGCTATGGACGGATCAAGGGGCAGGGGATCTTATTTCGCTGTACCAGGCCGACTCCGAGCATGAAGAGGGTTATTACGTTACGGGCGAAATTCGCAAAAACGTGAACAAAGGGCGGAAGTTTTCTCATCATGCGATATTGTATCGTACGAATGCCCAGTCCCGGGTCATCGAGGAAATTTTGATCAAGTCGGATATCCCGTATCAGATCGTCGGTGGAGTGAAGTTCTACGATCGCAAAGAAATTAAGGATATACTCGCGTATTTGCGGTTGATTTCGAACCCGGACGACGATATTAGCTTGGTGCGCATTATTAATGTGCCGAAGCGGGGCATTGGCGATACGACGGTATCGAAGCTGGAAGAGGAAGCGGCGCGGCGCGGAACTTCCGTATTCCGAGTGCTTGCCGATCTCGGCGATGTCGAAGTGAACGGACGTACTCGCACGCTGCTGAACGAATTTTATGGCATTATTGATAACTTAACGCGTATGGTTGAGTATTTATCTGTGACTGAGCTCACGGAGAAAATATTGGAGCTATCGCAATACCGGATGGAGCTGCAGCGCGAGAATACGCTGGAGTCGAAAGCCCGCCTCGAGAATATCGACGAGTTTCTCTCGGTGACGATGGATTTCGAGAAGCGCAACGAGGATCGCACGCTTATCGCATTCTTGACGGATCTTGCGCTCATTGCCGATATCGATTCGATGGGCAAGGATGAGGAAGAAGCGGAGAAGGCGACCGATGTCGTTACGCTGATGACGATGCATAGCGCCAAAGGGCTGGAGTTCCCGATCGTCTTCATTATCGGCATGGAGGAATCGGTCTTCCCGCATAGCCGAGCGCTTGCCGACAATGAGGAGCTGGAAGAGGAACGCCGCCTTGCTTATGTCGGCATAACGCGCGCAGAGGAGCGGCTATACTTGACCTGTGCTCGTATGCGCACGTTGTTCGGGCGCACAGCTTCGAACATGCCCTCACGTTTCCTGCAGGAAATCCCGGACACCGTGAGGGAAAGCGCGTCCGCCGCGGGCAGCTTCGCCCGCGCGGCGATCCGCACTGCCCCAGGGCGCGCGCCAGCCTATGGCGCGCCCGGCGCAGGAGGCCGCTCCCCCGGCATGGCGGGGAGCGGGCCGGCCGCAGCAGGCGGCAGAGCTGGCGGCGTGCGCGTAAGCACGCCGCTCGATGCCGCCAAGGTGGCCAAAGGCGGAGCGGCGGCTGGCGGAAGCCCAGCCGCCTCAGGCAGCTTTGCCGCTGGCGACCGCGTCGCGCACGGCAAATGGGGCGAAGGCGTTATTGTGTCCGTGAAGGGTACGGGCAATGACATGGAGCTGCAGATCGCTTTCCCGGCGCCGACCGGAATTAAACGGCTTCTGGCAGGTTTCGCGCCGATAACAAAGGTGTAGACTAAAGTTTATAGATTCGAAAGTTGCCTATTAGGAGAGGAGACCGCCTGTATGAGCGCTCAATTAGAAAGAATGCAGGAGCTCATCGCGATCATTACGGAGCACAACTACAAGTATTACACCTTGGATGAACCGTCGATTGCCGATGCGGATTACGACAAATTGTATGATGAGCTCGTTGCGCTGGAAGCATCGACGGGTGTTGTACAGCCGGAATCGCCGACGCAGCGCGTTGGCGGTGAATTGCTCACCGGCTTCGAGCCGTATCGTCACCGCGCAAGATTGTGGAGTCTGGACAAGGCGCAAAATGTAGAGGACTTGCTCGCATGGAATGCCCGTGTCGTGAAGGCTATTGCCGATTATAATGCCAAAAATCCAGAATCGGAGCCTCTCCCCGATCCAAGCTATGTTGTCGAGTTGAAGTTCGACGGCTTAACGCTTAATTTGACTTATGAGGACGGACAGCTTACGCAGGCGTCGACGCGCGGCAACGGAACAGTCGGCGAAGGTATTCTGGCGCAGGTGCGAACGATTCGTTCTGTTCCGCTGACGATTCCTTTCACGAACGGCATCGTTGAGGTTCAGGGTGAAGGCATTATGCAGCTGTCCGTACTCGCTAAGTACAACGAAACGGCAGTTGAACCGCTTAAGAATGCCCGAAATGCGGCAGCAGGAGCCCTTCGCAATTTGAATCCAAAGGTGACGGCGGAGAGAAAGCTTAACGCCTTCTTCTATAATGTGGGCTACACGGACGGCGTGTCATTCGAGAATCATCGAGAGATGCAGCAGTTTCTGCGTGATAACAAATTCAAAGTGAACCCTTATGTGACTTATATGGGAACCATTGAAGAGGTGCAGGAGGAGCTTGGCCGCATTACGGAGCAGCGTGACAAGCTGGACTTCCTGATCGACGGGGCGGTCGTTAAGCTTGTTGACATGCGCACAAGAGAGGCGCTTGGCTACACAGACAAGTTCCCGCGCTGGGCAGTTGCCTTCAAGTTCGAGGCGGAAGAAACAACGACCGTGCTGGAGTCTGTCTCCTGGGAGGTAGGCCGCACGGGTAAAATAACACCGGTAGCACGCGTAGAAGCGGTTGAGCTGGCAGGTGTGACGGTTCAGAACTGTACGCTTAACAATATTGGCGACATTGAACGCAAGAACTTGAAGCATGCGCTGGGCGCACAGGTTATCATTCGACGCTCCAATGATGTCATTCCGGAAATACTAGGCAAAGCCGACGACGAACCGGGCTCGGAGATCGTCTTCCCGACGGTTTGCCCATCCTGCGGTACGGAGCTCGAGCAGCGCGGGGCGCATCTGTTCTGCAACAATAAGCTGGGCTGCCAGCCGCAGATTATCGGACGTATTACGCATTTTGCTTCGCGCGACGCGATGGACATCGAGACGTTCAGCGTGATGACGGCTGATCAACTCTACACCGATTGCGAAGTTCGCGATCCTGCGGACTTGTATGCATTGCAATATGACGATCTCATCAAGCTCGACCGCTTCGGCGAGAAGAAAGCCCGCAAGCTGCTGGATGCGTTCGAGAAGTCGAAGTCCCGGGAGCTGGCATCGTTCTTATTCGCGCTAGGCATTCCGAATACGGGCAAAGCAACGACGAAGATGCTCGCCGATCACTACGGCAGCCTCGATGCGATTATGGCGGCTACCGCGGAGGAGCTTGTTACCCTCCCGGACATCGGAGGGATCGTGGCGGAGAGCATTGTCGGCTTCTTCGCGGATCCGATCATCGCAGCGAGCATTGCGCGCATGCGCGAGCTAGGCGTGAAGGCGGAAGCCGAGCAGGCAGTTATCGTCCGCGAGGACAGTATCTTTAGCGGCAAGACCGTAGTACTGACGGGAACGCTGCCGACGATGTCGAGAGACGAAGCGGCTAAGTTGCTTGAAGCCTGCGGCGCTAAGATTTCAGGAAGCGTATCGAAAAAAACCGATTTTGTCGTAGCGGGCGACAGCGCCGGCAGCAAGCTGACTAAAGCGCGCGAGCTAGGTATTACTGTTATTGACGATGAAGCGGAGCTTCTTCGATTGTTGGGAGAAGAGTAAGCAAGAAGGGTGCATGGCTATGAAGCGTTAGCAGAGACTGGTAGTGAACCGGTCCTGCGGCTTCTAGGCCTTGCACCCTTTTTGTTTTTAGAATGAAGAATGTTCGTCTGTTTGAGGGGGGAAGAGCAGCTTGTGAGCTTGCTCGGGCGGGATGGGAGGCGAGAATAGATAACCTTGCATCCGATCGCAGCCGAAGGAAACGAGCTTCTCTAGCTGCTCGGTTTTCTCGACACCTTCTGCGAGAACATCGAGCTGCAGACTATGCGCCAATTCAATAATAGAATGAACGATCGAGCTGCCTTTAGTTTCGGACATCATATCGCGAATGAAAGACTTGTCGATCTTGAGCGTATCCAGCGGCAGCTTGCGCAAATAGTGCAGCGAGCTATATCCGGTACCGAAGTCGTCGATCGCGATACGAATGCCAAGCGATTTTAGTTGAAACAGCTTATTGATCACTTGGTCTGCTCCTTGCAGGCCGATGCTCTCGGTGATCTCCAGCTCTAGCAAAGCGGGATCGAGTTCTGTTTCCTTCAATATCGTTTCGATCATCGTAAATAAATGATCGTCCTGGAACTGTTTCATCGATATATTAACCGCCATTGTAACGGACTCAAGACCTTCCTTGATCCATCGTTTCAATTGGGCGCAGGCTTGTCGAAGCACCCATTCACCAAGAGCCGTAATAAGTCCCGTTTCTTCGGCGAGCGGAATGAATTCGAGCGGGGATACGAGACCGCGCTCAGGGTGCTGCCATCTTACGAGCGCCTCGAGGCCGCTGATTTTACCGTTTCGCGCATCCGTCTGCGGTTGGTAATGCAGCGTGAACTGTTGATCGTGAATGGCTTTTCTCATTTCATTTTCTAGAAAAGCTCTGCGAACCATGGCGGCATTCATCTCGCAATCGAACAACTGGAATCCGTTTTTCCCTCTCTCCTTCACGCGATACATCGCTATATCGGCAAATTGAATAAGCTCCTCGGCAGATGAGCCGTGCTCGGGATACAGGCTTATTCCGATGCTGATCGTCGTATGGATGTGATTGTTCTCATAGAATACCGGCGGCGCGACGGCTTCAATTAATTGCTGTGCGCTATGCTGCGCTTCTTCGCCCAAGGCGTCGTATAACAGTACGATGAACTCGTCTCCGCTCAGCCTCGCAATGACGCCGCGATTACCGATGCATTGCTTCATTCTAGCGGCGGTCTGCTCAAGCAGCACATCTCCGGCTAGATGGCCAAGCGTGTCATTGATCCATTTGAAACGGTCCAAGTCGACGAATAACAAGGCGAAAGGCTGAACCTCGCGAATGGAAGGGGAATTGCTTTTGACGATCGTATCCGTGAGAAGCTCGAAAAAATGATGGCGGTTCGGCAATCCGGTCAAAGAATCGAAATAGGCGATCCGACGTATCGTTTCCAGCGCTTGCTTCTGGGATGTAATATCTTGCGAGATGACATAGATTCCAACAAGCTGTCCGTCCACCATAATGGGAATGAACGTTGATTGGAGATAAAGAGTGCTTCCGTTCGAATGGGTAACCGTTGTCTCCTCGTGCAGAGGGTTGCCCTCTCGAACCTTTGCGTAGATGTTGCTTATATGTTGACTGCCTATAGCCCCGAGTAGTTGCCCTATCGTTTTGCCTTGCAAATCCTGCTGAGAGAAATCGGTTATCCGTTGCGCGGCTGGATTGGCACTGAGCAACCGTCCATGCAGATCGAACCAAAATACGATATCGGGATTATGGTCGTATAGTGATTTGAAGCGTTGTTCGCTTACTTCAAGCCGTTTCTCGGCCCATTTACTAATCGTAATATCATGAATGACAAGCATATATCCGTAAGTGCTTCCGCTCTCTGAAAGCAGAGGTTTGCCGATGATACGAACGATGCTGCCGGCTTTCCCTTCTTCAGGGACGAGCCACATTTCCTGACTCGTTTCTCGTTGCTCGTGCATAAGGCATGGGAGAGGAAGGTCCTTCTTTGATAATGGCGTTACACCGTTTACTTCGAAAAATAGCGGATTACGCTGGTCGGCATTATCCGTTGTCGCGGCGAATCCGTACTTTGCTGCTGCTATATTACAAAGAATGAGCTGGGCAGACGGATCGTAGATTACGACCCCTTCATTTATATGGTTAAATACAAGCTGAGAAACAGGATTGATAATAAGGTTATGCAATGAAGGACACTCCCCAACTGACAAGCTAATCATAGATGATGCAAGCATTATCCATCATGATATGTGTAATGAGAATCATTGTCAATTAGTGGTTGTGGATCATGAAGGATACATACCATATCGAATAGAAACGATTGTCAAAAAATACAAGTTGTAATTCGTTTGTGGATGTGTTAAATTATTTCTTGTCGCTTCGGAGGCATTGCGGAAAACGGATTGAAACACTTTTTGAAAAAGTAAAACAAGCTGTTGACACGATGGACGAAAGCTGATATCATGAATTCTTGTCACGACAAAATGTGACAGCAAGTTCTTTGAAAACTGAACAAATGGATCACGTCAAAATCCAAACAAAAATTTGAAGATTTTCTTCTTGGCTTCGGCCAAAAGAAAACTTCTAGCTAGTTAAGTAATGAGCAAGTCGAACTACCTTTATGGAGAGTTTGATCCTGGCTCAGGACGAACGCTGGCGGCGTGCCTAATACATGCAAGTCGAGCGGAGTTATTCCTTCGGGGAT
>NZ_JBWDNL010000005.1:0-598575 GCF_056269195.1 Paenibacillus sp. J22P218 | reverse complement strand
ACCAGTGGTACCTATGTTAAATCAAAACCCCCGAGTCACGGGGGTCGCCCCCAAAACCCCTTTTGGTTTTGGGGGCGCTCCCCTTATAAATGTTCTACCTCTCGACCATGTTATTGACAGACCCACACTTCTAATGAACAGCGATATAGAGCTGTCCCTCAAGGTATTCAGCCTTGTGAGACAGCCCTTCGCCAAGATGCAAGCCGCTGATCTTATAAAGTTAGAATATCTACTCCCAGAGCTGGCAGCGTCAACTTCTGCTCTGATTTCTCGCTCGTCAACAAGCTGCGATAGGGAACGTCAAGCGTAACCTCACGTTGCTCGTTCGTCAAATTGATCAGGAACAGGAAGCTTTCCTCACCCTTCGTTCGAATCGACAGCTCGACACCTTCCGGCAGCTGGAGCTTGGGCGCCAAGCCCTTTTCCTTCAATATGCCTTCGAAAAGCTGATAGAAATACGATGGCTCCGGCCAAGTGCCGACATAATACACTTCACCTTCACCAAGCTTATTGACAGTTACCGCCGGCACACCCTCGTAAAAGTCGTTGTCATACCAGGCAATCGGTTCTGCTCCTCGCAGTTCCAGCAGATCGCACCATTGCTTCGCAGCGAATGTCTGGCCCTCTGCGTTCCGAATCCGATGCTCGCTGTTGCCGATTGCATCATATTCACTAACGACAACACCCGCCGCTTCTGCCAGCAGCCCCGGCAGAGGCAGCATCTCACATACATTCCTCATGTTCTTCACGCCTGTCCGATTGGTGAGGACGACCGTGCCGCCCCCGGCTGCGAATCGCTCCAGCCGCTGCGCTACTTCTTCGCTTAACAGAAAGAGGGAAGGGACAATGACCAGCTTGTAGCCATCGAGCTTCTCGGTCCAATTGATAACGTCCGTACCGATGCCCATTTTCAGAAATGCATTATGCATAGAGGACAAGTTGTCCATATAGTGCATTCCCCCCTCCGCTTGTGCCTGAAGGGAAAGCGCCGTATGCTGATCATGCGAATGCAGAATCGCAACCTGGGTAACGATTGTCGAGCCGGCCAGCAGCTCTCCTAGCCGGTTCACCTCGCGAGTAAGCTCCGCGAACTCCCTGAACCTGCGCCCAGGAACATTGCTATGGTCGATAAGCCCATGCCAGAACTGTTCGGCTCCGACGGCAGCACTCCGCCAGCGGAAATGGACGACCATATCGGCGCCGCGGGCGATTGTCTGCCAGGAACGAGCTCTGATCAGTCCAGGATAAGGGGTGCGCTGAATTGGCATCCATGCGCCTTGCGCTCCGCTCAGCTGCTCCATTACCCAGAAATTGCGGCGCTTGATGCCGCGAACCAAGTCCAGCGACAGCGCTCCGTTCCTCGGAAACCGATCGCCATAATCGCGATGCAGCTCATTCGGATAATAATCGACAGAGGCGAAGTCCAGCTCTTTGTAGAGATCATAATAGTCCAGGCTATTCGGGAATTGCCACATGTTATGCGTCACGAATTGGCCTGGACAGTTGCTGCGTAGAATTTCAAGCTGCCATCCGAGCAGATAGCCTACGCTGTCCGAGCAGAACCGCTTGTACTCCAGAAGATAGGAGGGATTCATCGGCTTGCTGGTACCGAGCGGCGTCGTTACCTCGGCCCAGCTGCTGTACTCCCCGCTCCAGACGACCGTGCCCCACTCCCGGTTCAACTCTTCCAGACTGGAATAACGCTTCTGCAGCCAAGCGACAAATGCACGATTGCATGTATCACAATGGCATTCCTGGTAATGCATCTCGTTATCGATTTGCCAACCAATGACGGCGGGATGCTTCGCATAGCGCTGTGACATTGCTTCCACAAATTTGGATCCCAGCATTCTCAAGGAATAGCTGTTGTTGCAACGATGTCCACGCACACCCGGCCGGATGATTTGACGTTGTTCATTCATTGGCAGCACATCGGGATAACGGGTTGTCATCCAGTTCGGCGGGGTATTGGTAGGTGTGCATAACACGATCTCCATGCCGCGCGAGGCGAATACTTCTATAGCCGCATCCAACCATTCAAACCGATAATCACCCTCGGTCGGTTCCATTCGGCTCCAGGCAAACTCCGCCATTCGCACAACAGCAACACCTGTCTCTTGCATAAGCGCTGCATCCTTGTCCCATAGCTCGGGAGTCCATTGTTCTGGATAATAATCAATTCCGATCTTAATCGTCATCCTGTGATCTCCTTTATTCATCAATATATTGCGATTATATGCTATATTAATTCGAGTGAATATCTTAAATAATTAATACGATATAATAATATTAAGATAACAGGAGAGTTGGTCGCATGCCCCATCCCAATCGCGCTTTCCCGGTACTATCCGCCCGAGACAAGCTGCTTCCTTTTTATTTGCTTGGCATTGGTCTGCATCATGAACAGGAGCATATACGCCGAGACCCAGGCATTCAGGATTATCAGTGGATTCAATGCCGCAGTGGCGAGGGCAAGCTCAAGCTAAGTGAAACGGAGCATATCGTCAAGCAAGGCATGGGCATGCTGCTGTTCCCCGGCCAGAAGCACGAATACTATGCTATATCGGGGAGCTGGGAAGTCGACTGGATCATCTTCGATGGCAGCGGGGCAGCGAACTTGTTTGAAACAGTCGGCATTGCAGACACATGCGTATTCGCGCTCGCATCGCCCGAATACCTTCAATCCCGCATGCGGGAGCTGCTGCAAGCTGCCCTTACGCCGCAAGAGCAAACGTTAAGCAATTACGCCTGCTCCGCCATCCTCTATACCTTATTGACGGAGATTATTCAGCGCGTCTCTCTCGAGGGCAGCGATACCGTCGGGCAACAGTATGAGCGGTTAAAGCCGGTCCTGGACTATATTGACCAGCATTATGCCGAAGAGATTACTTTGCAGACGCTCGCCGGACTGATGTGCGTCACACCGGAATACTTCTGCCATTTGTTCAAGAAGACGACAGGCATTCGTCCCATCAGCTATGTCAATCAGGTAAGGATCAACAAGAGCAAGGAATTGCTGCTCGACAATGAACAGCCCGGGATGCAGGATATTGCTCATCAAGTCGGCTTCGAATCCGCCAGCTATTATGGAGCAATCTTCAAGAAGCTGGAACGGCTCACACCCGGCGCCTTTCGCCGCAGCTATCAGAAGTCGTAACATATGTACGGTCCAAGTGCGTTCGGGGAGTAAATGTATACCTAGTCAACTTGGAAGTAAAATCATTGGACATAAAAATCGCGTTATCCAAAAGGATAACGCGATTTTTTCAGGATTTCAGTGAAAAGCCAGCTTTGCTTGAGCAGGCATTAGGCAAAGATTACCGCTTTTACCGCTTCTGCTCGGTAATGCTTAGGGGAAGCTCCAATTATCTTTTTAAACATTTTGGAGAAGAGCAAAGGGTCATTGTAGCCGACGGAGCGGGAGATATCACCTATCGACAGCTCAACGTTCCTCATCATTTCACATGCTTTTTGGATCCGAATACGAATTAAGTATTCCTGGATACTCGTATTCAATTGTTGTTTGAATAACGAACAAAGATAGCTTCGATTGAGTCCGACTATGCGAGCAATGTCCTCTATGGTGATTATCTGAGGAAAGTTGGTTTCGACGATGTCCTTCACCTTTTCAACGTAAATTTCCGCACGACTTTCCTTTTGCTCTGTTGGCGTTACCGGACCATATTCTGCAAGTAGGGATAATAACAAGTAAAGCAAACCGGTCAGTCTGGTTTCTCTTGCTTTATGATTTCTATTGGCCTCGGCCATTAACTTCAAATAATTATAAATCTTATCGTCTTGACCATAGTTGAGGATTGGGCTTGCCCTCGTTAATCCTGCTTGCTTGAGGAGCAATTCCGCCACTGTTCCGTCAAAACCAAACCAGCAATATGACCAAGGGTTTATGGAATCGGCTTGATGGTATAACCCCTTTAATATTAAAATACCAAGCATTATAACATAATTAGTGAGCATCATGCTATGTACTCAATAATAAGTGTTGATATATTATTCCTGTATAGTTGACATAGCATCTATTAATATGTGCCAAGCTTAAAACCATATTTTATTTTGAGAACACAAGAAAACATTTGCTCTGAATGGGTAGTGTTGAGAGGAGAAGTGTTATGGGCATCATTGTTCAAGAGAATACGGGGCTTTTTCACCTACAGTCGGCCTGCATGAGTTATCTTATTCAAATTGTGGACGGTTATCCTATTCATGTATATTGGGGAGACAAACTGAAGCACCGGGAACCCATGGCGGATTTATTCATTCACACTCCCGAGAAGGCTGGATTGGATCGCTTATTCCAAGAATACCCTCAATACGGGAACGGAGACTTTCGTAACCCGGCTTATCAAGTAGAGCTTGAGGATGGAACTCGAATTACGGAGCTAAAGTACGAAGGGTACAAGCTCATTAGGGGGAAGCCTTCATTAGCTGGACTCCCAGCCGTTTATGTAGAGAATGAAACCGAAGCAGAGACTTTGGAGCTGGAGCTGAAGGATGCCCATTCGGGTCTGAAAGTTGTCCTTATCTATACTGTCTTCGCTGATCGGAATGTCATTATCCGTTCTGCACGGTTGAGCAATGAAGGGGGCAAGAAGCTTCGGCTTCTCCGTGCACTAAGTGCAAGTATAGACTTCATGGATAAAGGGGAATTAGAGATCATCTATCTTTCCGGAGCCTGGGCTCGAGAAGGCAATATGACCCGTAGAGCGCTTCATCAAGGCGAGACTCGAATCGATAGCAAAAGAGGCATGAGCAGCCATCAATTAAACCCCATTTCCGCGTTGGTCACTCCTGATACAACGGAAAACCATGGTGAAGCTTACGGCTTCAGCTTAGTATACAGCGGCGGATTTGAAGCGGTAGCTGAGGTGGATTCATTCGGCTCTACGCGAATGAGCATGGGAGTGAATTCCTTTGATTTCACATGGCTGCTAAATCCAAGTGAGAGTTTCCAAACACCGGAAGTCGTTATGGTTTACTCTAAGCAAGGATTGGGCGAGATGTCGCGTACTTATCATCGCTTGTACCGGACAAGGCTATGCCGAGGGGAATATCGGGATAAAGAGCGGCCGATTCTAGTCAATAACTGGGAGGCTACTTATTTTAACTTTAATGCCGATAAGTTGTTAGCGATAGCGGAAGAGGGGTCGAAGCTAGGAATAGAGCTGTTCGTATTGGACGACGGCTGGTTCGGCAAGCGGGATTCCGATAATTCATCTCTTGGAGATTGGTACGAGGATCGCCGGAAGCTGCCGGACGGACTTGCGGATGTGGCGGAACGCATTAATCGGCTTGGGCTCAAATTCGGACTTTGGTTTGAACCGGAGATGATATCGCCGGACAGCGATCTTTACCGGGAGCATCCGGACTGGTGTCTTCATGTTCCTGGACGCAGGCGCAGCGAAGCAAGATGGCAGCTCGTGCTGGATTATACTCGAAAGGAAGTTCGAGATTACATTTACGACTCCCTGTCAGCGATCTTCTCCAGCGTGCCGGTCTCTTATGTGAAATGGGACATGAACCGCGCTCTAACTGAAATGGGCTCCGCTTCACTGCCCTCTGAACGTCAATCGGAGACGGCCCATCGCTATGTTCTAGGTTTGTACGAGCTGTTGGAACGCATCACCACGGCATATCCGAATATTCTGTTTGAGAGCTGCTCAAGCGGAGGAGGCCGCTTCGATCCTGGAATGCTCTACTACATGCCTCAAACCTGGACAAGTGATAATACGGATGCTGTAGAACGGTTAAAGATACAATACGGTACCAGCCTTGTCTACCCTGTAAGTGCAATTGGAGCTCATGTATCAGCCGTTCCTAACCATCAAGTTGGACGGATAACGCCACTTGATTTTCGAGGGAACGTCGCCATGTCCGGAAACTTTGGATATGAGCTTGATCTAACCAAATTCAGCGATGAAGAAAAAGAGATTGTCAAAAACCAAGTCATAACCTACAAGCAAATTCGCGGATTAGTTCAAAAGGGCGACATGTATCGCTTGAAGAGTCCGTTTGAAGGGAACGAATCGGCTTGGATGTTTGTATCCGAAGACAAAAAGGAAGCCGTCGTGTACTATTTCCAAGTGATGGCCGTGCCGAATGCACCGCGAAGAACCTTGCGGCTGGATGGGCTTAACCCGGAACTTGAATACGAGGTTTGGTCCGGTGATCCTGGAGACAAGTCAAGCTATGGGGGAGACAGGCTCATGCAATTGGGACTGCGCCTTGCTTATCATCAGAAAGACTATGAAAGTGGATGGTTCAGACTTAAAGCAGTTAAGGCAGGGTAGGCCTGACTCCTACTAAGCCTATCAAAAAATGAGGAAGTGACCCATGGGAAATCCGAATATCGCTGCTATTGAATCTTGTAATCCGAATGCTTTTAACGAAGTAAAAGCAGTACTACAGTACATAAGCGGGATAGCTGGCAAAGCTATTATTACCGGACAACACACGCAAACCAATTCGCAACAGGAACTCCAGTACATCGAAAAGGTTACGGGGAAGCTTCCTGCGCTTTGTGGCTTTGAGCTGTTAAGTTATTCGCCGAATATTAATTATGAAAATAGCAGTGCTGAGTGCCTGCTTGAGATTGAAGAGAACCGAAACACGCTTGACCGGGCTTGGGAATGGGCAGAACGAAAAGGCCTGATCACCTTCACCTGGCATTGGTTCTCTCCTTTTGGAAGCTGGGATAAGGGATTCTATTCGAATAATACAACATTTGACGCCTCCAAGGCTGTAATAGAAGGAACGGAAGAGTATAAGGCGTTGATTTCCGATATGGATCATATGGCCGATATCCTGAAACCCTTTTGCGAGAATCGGATTCCGGTTCTGTGGAGACCCTTCCATGAAGCCGAGGGGGAATGGTTCTGGTGGGGTCACAAAGGCCCAGAGGTTGCTAAGCAGTTGTACCGCATCATGTATGACCGATATACACGCGTTCATGCTCTGAATAATCTGATCTGGGTCTGGAACTCACCTTTGGCGGAAGGATATGTAGGTGATGATGTAACTGATGTGATATCAAGAGACCTGTATCCTCCCAAGCATACGCATACGGATTTGCAGCCCGAATATGAGGAACTCGTGCGCATAACCTCAGAACCGAAGTTAGTTGCATTAGGAGAGATTGGGGTGCTGCCCAGTATAAATCAACTCTCGATAACTAGAATTCCGTGGGTTTGGTACATGATCTGGTCAAACGAATTTGGATCGACTGCAGAGTGGACTTCCGAGGAGGAACTACACGAGGCGTACCAGCATGAATATGCGGTTACACTCGATAAATTACCCGTATTGTATTAATCCAGTTTTATACTGAATTTTTTTAGAGTTTTGCTGAGTTCTGATCTCTCGTTTGTAAGTCGCCCTGCGCTTCCCTTTGAAGCGGAGGGCGATTTCATTTGTTTGCCCGTTATCTGGTCATATCATTTGCATCGGCAAAGTGAAAGAAGAGTCGGATTTGTCTCATTGTTATGCCTTTCAGCAGACGGGTATAATAAAATATTACCAACGTGTCTATGAAAGGGGATGGAAATGAAGCTTACGCATCGCTTATGGCAATCATCTATTTATAAACGTTTGTTTATTGCTTTCATTGCCGCAACGATTCCGATCTATATTCTTGCCGGGATATTATATAGTTGGGCATCCAGCCTGCTCAGGAAAGATATCGTGGACTCTGCTGAAACCCAGTCCGAGAACTATATAAGCGAGCTTAACGGGACACTGGACCGCTTTAATTCGCTTCAATATGACATGCTGAACGATACGTATCTGATCCAATTGGTCAATGCGTACGACATTCTTGAACCTTATCGCAAAATCGAATTGATTCATTTTTTACGGGCAAAGCTTGTGTCCATCCGGAATAGCAGCGACTTAATCGTAGACACGCGACTATATCTGTCAAACATCGGAATAGAAATTTCGGCTGTCGATGGATATGGCTTGATGGAGGAGGATGTGATTACTCCTGCGATGCTTAATGATCCCTATAACATTATTTCATATAACGATAGCCTGCTTATCGTCGCATACCCCCTTGAGAGCGAATATAAAGACACTCCTGAAATTATCGTTGAAATCGAACTGCGATCCAGCGAACTGAAGCGGGGGGCCCAAGCGGCATTGGAAAAAGAATTTACGGGTGCGCTCGTTCTTGGACTAGGCAGCAATGCCAATCATATAATTGCTGTTGCGGATAATAAGCTAGAGCAACCAATTAAGGAGCATTATGGAAGTCTCGTGCAGGTTGAGACAGAATCATCCAACGAGCTGGCCCCCGCGGATTTGGGTAAAGACTATATCTTCGTGCACTCGGCTTTGACGGAGAGCCATTTATATGTCGATCATTATTTGTACAAGCCTACGATGTTTCGGACGATATCCGAGTATATTCAATGGTTTTGGCTATTCTTCGGGGCGACCGTTATGATGGTTGCGCTTTATCTGTACTATATCAACAGAGTCATTAATAAACCGATGGTGAAGCTTGTTCGTGCCTTTAAGCGAGTAGAGGAAGGCAATTTCGAGCTTAATATTCGCCATGACAAGGATGACGAATTCGGATATTTGTATGAACGATTCAATGAAATGCTTATCAATATGAAGGTATCCATCGATGAGGTGTACAATCAGCAGATTCATCGGCAAAATGCGGAGCTAAAGCAACTCCAGTCACAGATCAACCCGCATTTCCTCTATAATTGTTTATTCAGTATTATCCGTCTTATCAAGATGCAGAAAGACGAGGAAGCGATACAGTTCACGAATCAACTCGCTAAGTATTTTCAATTCATTACACGCAATAAGAGAGATACGGTGCCGCTTGAGAATGAAGCTTCGCACGCTCGCAATTACGTAATGCTCCAGCTTGCAAGATTCTCGGATCGGGTGTCGGTGGAGTTTGGTGAAGTGCCGGACAGCCTCAAGCCATTATCGGTCCCCCGACTCATTATCCAGCCATTAGTGGAAAATGCATTCGTGCACGGTTTAGAAAACGTGACCGAAGGCGGCATGCTCCGAGTAAGTTTTCTGGATGAATGGGAAAGAGTCGTCGTTGTTGTGGAGGATAATGGTGAAGACAGCGACAACGGTTTGGCGAAGTTGAATGCTCTTCTGACAGGAGACCAAGAAGCTCAGGAGATTACAGGGATTTTGAACGTTCATAAGAGACTTCAATACAGCTACGGTGCTGGAAGCGGGTTGCGGGCCAGCATAAGCGAGCTTGGAGGCCTGAAAATAGAGTTGATCATCGAACGGAAAGGTGCGATGGCAGATGTATCGGATGTTAATCGTGGATGACGAAAAGCTTCTGCTTGACGGTTTACACGAGCTATTTCAGGAATATGAAGGCCACCGGCTTGAACTGTACAAGGCATCCAGCGGGCTGGAAGCGCTCAGGGCCATGTCGGAGAAGCGCATTGACATCTTGCTGTCGGATATAAAGATGCCCAAGATGTCGGGCTTGGAGCTCGGTGACCGGGTCAAGCAAAGTTGGCCGGAATGCAGGCTTATCTTTCTAACGGGCTTTGACGAATTTGATTATGTACATCATGCGATCAAGAACGGGGCCGAAAACTATATACTGAAGTCCGAGGGAGACGAAGCGATAGTCGAAGCGGTTCGCAAAACGATAGCGGAGCTCGAGGAGCAGCAGAAGATGGACATGTTGATCAAGCAAGCACGCGAGATCCAGCGGCAGCAAGCGGGTCATCATCGCGCGCTGTTCTTATCCGACCTGCTGGAGGGGTTACAGCCCAGGGAAGAGCTCACATCGCAGACGTTGGAGGGAATCGGGATCAGACTTGCTATCGATCGGCCGCTCATTATGGCGGTTGCGAGGATGGATTTGGCCACAACTGCTTTAAGGCTGCCCGACAAGGAGCTATTGTTCACGGCTCTTCACTCTATATGTGTTCGTTTTCTGTCCTCCTATGTAGATTATGCGGATGTTATTTATAATCGGGAGTACTATGTGCTGTTCATTCAGGCTCGCGAGAACGCCTTTCAAACGCAGGATCGGCTTGTAACCTTTCTGCAAGGCTCGATTGAAACGATCCAGCAAACAGCAGAGAAATCAACGGGACTTACATTCTCGTTTGCGCTTACGGATAAGTTCATAGAATGGGACGACACTTCTAAACAGTTCACGATCCTCAAAGCCTTCTTGTCCCGTTATTATGACGCGAAGCAAATTATCATAACGGACAAAAATCTGCCGTTCATGGCCAAGCAGGATGAGGAAGAAGTACGTGGATTCATCGAGGTGTTCCACAAACGAGCGAATGCGCTGGAGACGTACATCGAATCCGGGCGTAAGGACGAAGTGCAGTCGATCCTATCAGAGCTCAGATCCTACGCAGAGTGGGAGGCAATAGACGAGATGAGGTATATGGAAATGTATTGCGCGGTTGCACTACGGCTTCTGACGGCTACCAACAAATTCGGATTGGACCGCGACCCATCCATTGCTCCTCATATTGCTAAGCTCCTCCAACCTGCGACTTTTCCCTCGCGCAAGGAAAGCATAGCAACGCTTGAGCACATCGTTCATTTGTTCGATCATTATCATGCGGCTCAGTCTTCCAAAATGCGGGGAGATGCACTGGGGAAAATCATTTATTATATCGATACCCATTTGGATGGCGACCTTTCCGTAACGAACCTAGCGGAGCAGGTATACCTGAATCCGGATTATTTATCTAGAATGTTCAAGCAATCGAAGGGCATTACGATATCCGAGTATATCGCGGCCTCGAAGGTTCAAAAAGCCAAAGAAATGCTTTCTGAGCCGCAAAGACTCGTGCAGGATATTGCTAAGGCGCTTGGCTTTACGTCTGCCGGTTATTTCAGTCGCTTCTTCAAGAAGGAAACGGGGCAGACACCGCAGGAGTTTCGGACAGCATAAGGAGGGAAATCGCTTTGAGTGGGCTGAAAATGGCACGACGAAGAATGAAGGCTGCCTCCATACTTCTTGCGACATGCATAATGGCCTCATGCGCCGGCCAGACGGGCGATTCCGGCGTGGCGGGAGACCAGGCAAGCGTTCCGCCTGATGATCGTGGAAGTGTGGCGATGACGACCGGAGTAGGGATCGGTGACGTCATGTCGGACTTTACCGAAGAGAAGTGGGAGGATAGCGTTTGGTTACGCGCTTATCGGGACGAATTGGGTATTGATATGAAGGCTGCTTGGTATGCGAAGGGAAAGGAAGCGATCACGCAGAAGGTGAGCGTTGCGATCGCTTCCGGCAAAATTCCCGATTTGTTGGCCGTTAACAGTGAACAATTATCTGCGGTCTCGAAAACCAACTTGTATACCGATCTGACGAGCATATATGAAACCTATGCGACACCGCTGACCAAATCGATTTTGAATGAGGACGACAAGCGTTCGCTCACATCCGCTACGTTTGACGGAAAACTTATAGCGATTCCAGGGCTTAACTCCGCTATTGACGGTGCATCATTCATGTGGATTCGCCAAGATTGGCTGGACAAGCTCGGGTTGAAAGTACCGGAAACGGCGAGCGAGCTGGAAGAGGTCATGAGAGCTTTTGAGAACCGAGACCCGGATGGCAACGGCAAGGCAGATACGATCGGTCTCGTCCTGAGCAAGGATTTTTTGAATCAAGGTTTGGCGGAAGCTATCGGTTTGTTTAACGCTTTTGACGCATATCCGAAAATTTGGGTTAAAGACAAAGGCGGAAATCTAGCATACGGAAGCGTTCAGCCTGAAGTGAAAGATGCGCTTGCCTTTTTGAGCCGGATGTATAAGGAAGGAATCATTGAGACCGATTTTGCGGCGATGGACACACCTGCGGCAGCAGAGCTTGCAGCAAGCGGAAGAGGGGGCGTCGTATTCGGCGCGATGTGGAACGGCATGTATCCGTTGCAAGGAACGAAGGATCGATTCAAGGATTCCGACTGGAGAGCTTACCCTATCGTGTCCAAAGATGAACAGCCCGCTCATCCGCAAATCAAGCTGAATGTGGAGCAATATTTCGTCGTTCGAAGCGGCTACGAGCATCCGGAAGCTTTGATCAAGCTGATAAACTTTTGGACGGAGCTGAACTACGGCGATGCGGGGAAAGATAGGTACAATCGATTTCTTGGTCTGCCTCCGGCTCCCGGCCATCATTATGCAGTAGCTAAAGTATGGAAATCGAATAAAAACCTGCAAGCTTATTTGGATATTAAAGACGCTCTCGAGACGGGAGTGCTGTCCAAGCTGAATGTCGAGGAAAAGGGCTACTATGACAATATTCTCAAATACAGCGCCGGCGACGATTCCTTTGCCCAATACGAGAAAGTATTTGGCAGGACGGGCTCGTACGCCGTCATGAACGACTATGTACAACGTGATTTATTCAAAATGGACGAGTTTTACGGCGCTTCTACGGAAGCGATGAGGTCTCGATTGCTGACGATTGATCAAATGATTTCCGAATTTTACACGAAAGTGATTATGGGAACAGAGTCTCTAGATCAATTCGATGCTTTCGTCGCCAATCTTGGCCAGATCGGACTTGATGAAATAACGAAGGAAGTTAATGAATGGAAAGAAACAGACCGTGCAGTGTTCTCCAAATGAATGATAGGGAGAACTGCACGGTCTGTTTTTTTCAAATATAGGAAAGTATAAGTTTCACTCTTATACATCTGCCTATATTTCATCCGCGAAACGATAGCTTACGCCTCCAAAGGACGGCGATAGCTGTTTACGCTTGATGATGTCGGCAGAGTGCAAGGATTCTCGGAATTGTGAAATCGCTTTCTTCCCCCTTGGACGATAAGCTTATTTTGTAAGCAATCAAGAATGACAGGGGGAGCAAGCATGACAAATAACAAAAAGAAAGTAATGACATCAGCGGCGGCAACGCTTCTGAGCATCTCGCTTCTAGCCGGGTGCAGCTCTAATGTTGGCAACAATGCACCTAACAACGAAGGTGGCAATAATGGCGCGAATGCAGCGACCGAAGCGCCGATTGATCCGATGGCCAAGTTCGATCCGCCTATTGAATTGACAGTTGGCGTTGCAATCGGAGATCCCATCGCCGATGAGTTTACCGAAGAAAAATGGGAAAACAGCGAATGGATTAAAGCCTATAAAGAAGAGCTTGGCATTATCATTAAGCCTCTATGGTATACGAAAGGCGGAGACGCTGCGAAGCAGAAGATGAGCGTAGCCATTGCTTCGGGGGATATTCCCGATCTGATCGGCGTCAGTCAAGAACAGCTGGCATCCTTGTCCAAAACGAATCTATATGCGGATTTAACGGACGTATACGAGAAATTCTCGACACCATTGTCGAAGCAGATTATTACGGAGGAAGGCAATACGGCGCTCGAATCGGCAACCTTCGGAGGCAAGCTGATCGCGATTCCAGGAACGAACTCCGCTATCGACGGGGCGTCCTTCCTGTGGGCTAGGCAGGATTGGCTCGATAAGCTGAGTCTTCCGGTTCCGAAGACGACGGACGAGCTGTACACTGCAATGAAAGCTATTGTAGAGCAGGATCCTGACGGCAACGGCAAGAAGGATACGGTCGGCCTCATGCTGAACAAGGATTTCCTAGCTCCCGGCGTCGCCGAAGCGCTCGGCCTATTCAATGCATACGATGCTTACCCGAAAGCGTGGGTTCGCGGCGCGGATGGCAAGCTCGTATACGGCAGTGCGCAACCGGAAGTAAAGGACGCCCTTGCGTATTTAAACAAATTATACAAAGAAGGCTTGATCGAGAAGGACTTCGGAGCCAAGGATTCGGGCAAAGCAGCGGAGTTGGCTGCATCTGGACTTGTTGGCTTCAACTTCGGCGCGATGTGGAACGGCATGTACCCGATGCAGCAAACGAAGGACAATTTCCCGGATTCGAACTGGCTGGCTTATCCGATCGTGTCCAAGGATGATAAACCCGCTAATCCTCAGATCAAGCTGAACGTGGAAAGCTACTTTGTGATGCGCAGTGGCTATGAGCATCCTGAAGCGATTATGAAGCTGATCAATTTCTGGACGGAGCTGAACTACGGCGATACAACGCAAGAGGAGTTCGATAAGTTCTTGGGACCGTTGCCTGCTCCAGGGCATCACTATGCGGTCGCAAAGGCTTGGAAGGCACAGAAAAACTTGCAAGCCCACCTGAAGGTGACGGAGGCATTCAAGACTGGCGATGCGTCTAAGCTGAATGCCGAGGAAAAAGGCTATTACGATAACATTCAAAAATACAAAGACGGCGACAACGCCAATGCGCAATTCGAGAAGGTATTCGGTGAAACAGGGTCCTTCAGGTACATGAACGAGTACGTGAACAATAACCTGTTCAAGATGGACGAGTTTTACGGCGCTTCAACGGACGCTATGAAAAATCGCTTAAAAACGATCGAGCAAGCCGTTATCGAATACTACACGAAAGTTATTATGGGCTCTGACTCCATCGACAACTTCGATAAATTCGTCAGCCAACTGAACAAGCTCGGACTTGAAGATGTAACGAAGGAAGTTAATGATTGGGACGCTGCTAAGTAATCGTTAATGAATTGAAAAAAAGAAGAGAAGGAGGGACCTCAGTCGTCCCTCCTTCTATACGGATGGAGCGTGCATGTCGATGGAGATGAAAGGGACCCGCAAACGTCGGTTTTCTACTGGAGCTTATCATATGATGCTGCTGCCGGCGGTCATCCTGGTGCTTATTTACAGCTATGGGCCGATCGTTGGCATCGTCATCGCTTTTCAAGATTTTATTCCTTCAAACGGTTGGTTCGGCTCGGAGTGGATCGGCTTTGACAACTTTAAGTACGTATTCGGCATGCCGGATACGCTGCAGGTGATTGGCAATACGCTATTAATCTCATTAATGAAAATGGTCGTCGGAATCGTGTTCCCTCTAGGTCTGGCCATATTGCTTAACGAAGTGAAAAGCGCAATGTTTAAAAGAACCGTTCAAACAGTCGTCTACATGCCTTATTTTATTTCGTGGATTATTTTATCCGGCATTCTAATCGATATCTTGTCGCCATCTGGAGGCATCATCAACAATCTATTGCAATTTCTAGGCTTCGAACCGATTTACTTCCTCGGAAGCGGCCCTTGGTTCCGCTTTGTCATCGTCGCTTCGCATATCTGGAAGGAGCTCGGCTTCGATACGATCGTATATTTGGCCGCTATACTTAGCATCGATAAATCGTTGTATGAAGCTGCCGCGCTAGACGGTGCGGGGCATATGAAGCAAATGTGGCATATCACGCTTCCAGGCATGAGACCTATAATTGTGCTGCTCAGCGTCCTAAGTCTTGGAAATATTTTGAATGCGGGCTTCGACCAAGTATTCAATTTATATAGTCCTCAAGTCTATTCCAGCGCGGATATTCTGGATACGTACGTATTCCGAATCGGCATGGAGCAAATGCAATACGGCGTAGCGACCGCTGTCGGCTTGTTCAAGTCGTTCGTATCCTTCGTCTTTATTTGCACATCCTATTTGCTCGCTTACAGGCTCGCCAACTACAGGATTTTCTAAGGAGGTATCATCTTATGATCGAACGGCGCACGCCTTCCCGGCTGCTATTTCTATTTGCCAACTATATTTTTCTTGCCCTATTCTCGTTAACCTGCTTGTTCCCGATTATTCATATGGCGGCGATGTCGTTAAGCAGCAATGCGGCCGTTACGGCAGGGTGGGTCACCGTATGGCCTGTCGGATTTAATCTGGACTCCTACAAATATATTTTCAGCAACCATATTTTTATGAACACGGTAGGCGTATCCTTTCAAAGGCTAATTCTTGGCGTCCTTCTAAGCTTGTCGCTGACTGTTCTCGCAGCTTATCCGCTGTCCAAGTCGAATCTGAAGTTTCGTTCGAGGTCCGTATATTCATGGTTTTTCGTCGTGACGATGATCTTCAACGGAGGACTTATTCCGACCTTTATGATCGTCAAGGAAACAGGCTTAATGGATTCGATCTGGGCGCTTGTGATTCCGTCTGCGGTTAATGTCTTCAACATCGTGCTTATGCTTAATTTCTTCCGCACGCAGCCGGCCGAGCTGGAGGAATCCGCGCAAATGGACGGAGCGGGCACATGGAGAACGCTATGGAGCATTTACTTGCCGATATCCAAGCCGTCTTTGGCTACGATTGCGCTGTTCACGATTATTTTTCACTGGAATTCTTGGTTTGACGGCATGATCTATATGAACTCGCCATCCCATTATCCGCTGCAGACTTATCTGCGTACCGTTATCGTAGCCAGGGACTTAACGAATATGAATGCAAACGATCTGTCGCTGATTGCCAATATTTCGAACCGAACCGTCTTGGCAGCTCAGCTGTTCGTATCGATGCTGCCGGTCCTATGCATTTATCCGTTTTTGCAAAAATACTTCGTTAAAGGTCTTGTATTGGGAAGCGTGAAGGGGTAAATCGTTTATTACGATCTAAAATCAGAGAGGTGTCCAATGGATCGAAATCGAAACCAATTAAAACAATCATTTATGGATCCGGGAATCCCGTTCCGCCCTGTTCCGTTCTGGGCTTGGAATGATGATTTGAAGCAGGAGGAATTGGACCGTCAGATCGACGGCTTCAAGGAGCAAGGCATGGGTGGATTTATGATGCATGTGCGCGAGGGCTTGGAAACTCCCTATTTGAGCGATGAATTCATGGAGCGTATCAAGGGCAGCGTGGCAAAGGCGAAGGAATCCGGCATGAAAGCATGGTTGTACGACGAAGATCGGTATTCCTCCGGCATGGGCGGTGGATTGGTTGCGAGGGCGGGCGGTGATGCGGTACGCGCCAAGGCGCTGACGCTGAGTTTGAGCCAATCCTTGGAGTCTGGCGATGCGTCGATCGTTGCCTCTTACAAGGCGGTCATCGAGGGAGATCAATTAACAGAGTTGACCCGACTTATGCCGGATAAAGGCGGAGAGAGATTAAAAGGAAGTACCGAGACGTACCTTATATTTCGGGTTCGAATTGCGGCTAAGAACGATTGGTGCCATGGCGATACGTATACGGATTTAATGAATCCGGAGACGGCAAGTCTGTTTATCGAGAAAAATTATGAACCGTATCGGAAAGCGGTAGGGGAGGAATTCGGCAAAACCGTACCTGGTATATTTACCGACGAACCGACGGTGAAAGGATTTTCCGAACGGCTGGAAGAGCCTGAGCTGACTTGGATCGCTTGGAGCGAGGTGCTGGCAAGCGAGTTTGAACGGAGAAGGGGCTATTCGATCTGGGAGCTGCTTCCTTTCTTTTTCTTTGGAGGGAAACCTTCGGCTCAAATTCGGCATGATTATTGGTTAACGGTGGCAGAGACGTTCAGCGAATCGTATACGAAACAAATCGGCGATTGGTGCAGAGAGCAAGGCATACAGCTCACCGGTCATTTTCATTCCGAAGGCAGCATTGTCGGACAGGTCCAGCATAGCGGATCCTTGATGCTGCATTATCGGTATATGGATATACCAGGCATCGATACGCTGTGCGAGCAGACGGCCGAGCATTTGACGATAAAGCAAGTTTCCAGCATTGCCAATCAGCTTGGGAAGAAGCGGGTCATTACTGAGACATATGGCGTGACGGGCTGGGATTTGACCTTCGAGAACAGGAGATGGATCGGCGATTGGCAATATGCGCTAGGGGTCAATCTGCTGACCCATCACCTTTCCTGGTATTCGCTCAGAGGGTGCCGCAAGCGCGATTACCCGCCATCCTTCAACTATCATACGAATTGGTGGAACCATGACCGGAAGATGGAGGATTATTACGCAAGGCTTAGCGCGGTGCTCAGCGAAGGAAAGCTTACCCGTAACGTGCTCGTCATTCATCCCTCCACTTCCGTGTGGACGAAGCTGGGACAAAGCGTCAAATCGGCTGCATGGAAAAACAACGCAGGCAACGAGAAGCTGCTCGCGGATTACGACAAGTCGTTCAACGCATTCGTTAACCGTCTAGTCGAGTTGCATGTCGATTACGATCTGGGAGACGAACTGATCCTGAAGGATTTCGCGAGGGCTGATGAAGAACGGCTTATCGTTGGCGAGGCCAGCTATGAATTCGTTATTCTTCCGTCTCTTAACAATCTGATGTCCTCCACGGTTGAGGTGCTGCTCGCGTATATGGACGGAGGCGGCAAAGTAGCTGCGTACGGGGGAATGCCATCATTAGTGGATGGGCGATCAGTGGATCTTCATCGATTAGATCAGCTGCTTGGGCATAAAGAGTTTATCCGATTGAAGGATGCTGAAGAGCTGGAGCCGTTGCTGAACGGAGCTGCGTCAAGGGCGGTAAGCATTAAGGATGAGGCGGGCGTAGAAGCGAAGCCGTTTCTTCATATGCATCGGCAAATGGACGGATGTACAGTTGCGTTTATCGTAAACAATGATCGGGTTCATGGTCATCAAGTAGAGATTCGACTCTTAGGCGGCCAATGTTTGGAGGAATGGGATGCTTGGACGGGGAAAGTAATAACACGATCCGTTCGCTTGGAAGCTGGCGGAGTTACGTTCAAAGAACATTTTGAACCGGCGCAGTCCAAGCTTTACGTTATAGGCAATGCCCCGTTTGAGCGATTGGAGCAAATGGAGCAAATGGCTGTTCCTCAAAGCGAGCTTGTTTGTTCAGGCCATGAACAGCTAACGGAGCTGAAGCCTGTTTCCTGTAAGCGGTCCGCGCCTAACGCGCTTATTCTCGATCAATGCCAATTTCGAATGGGGGAAGAGCAGTGGTCGGAACCCATGGAGGTTTGGAGAGCCCAGCGGATCATTCGCGAGCGGCTTGGCATGCGCCAAGTGTTGCATTCCGGCAATCTGCAGCGGTATTTCTGGATTCATGAGGAACATCCCGGAAACGAGACACCATTCGAGCTGCGATTTACGTTTACCGCAGCCGAAGTACCTTCAACCGATACGTACTTCGTATTCGAGGATGCGAACCGCTTCGAGTTTGAGCTTAATGGTAAGCGTGTTGAGGCAGAGCCGGAAGGCTACTACTTGGATGTGAGCATGAAGAAAGTGAAGCTGCCGACTTTGCGGGAAGGTGTGAACACGCTTGATGTTCTTATCGCGTACTGCAACGACATGGAGCTGGAGAACGGTTATATTATAGGAGACTTTGCGATTGACTCGTATCGCAGAATTGTGGACGAACCTAGCAATCTGAGTTATGGAGACTGGCGTAGTCAAGGTTATCCTTACTATTGCGGCAGTATGAATTATTGTTTCGAGATTGAGAAGGAAACGAACGAAGGCAACGGATACAGTCTGGTCTTTGGCCGTTATGAAGCTGTGCTGATGGACGTGAAAGTGAATGGGGCGGCGTGCAAGATGATTCCTTGGCGAAGCGAAGCCTATGTGGATTTGGATCCGTTTTTAGTGACAGATGGAAAAAATCGAGTCGTTATCGAGGTCGTAGGCAGCCCGCGCAATTTGTTTGGTCCGCTCCATCAATTGGATACTAATCCCAAATGGATGGATTGGTGGTCATTCCACCCCGAGGACAACGATTATACGACCGAATACAGAGGTACTCCATACGGGTTAATAGATCCGGTTAGATTGCTGCGTTCCAGCAAATAGAACGAGGTGATACAAAATGATGAGACCGGTACGTTTAAAGATCAATAACTATTACTCTCCCTTGGGGATTGATGCGGCTAGCCCTCTATTTGGCTGGCAATTGGAAAGCGAGCAGCAGAATCAGAGTCAGACTCACTATCGAATCATACTCGCTAAACGTGAAGAGTCGGTCATTGGTTGTGAGCAACTGCTTTGGGATAGCGGGAAGGTAAGCTCTTCCGAGCAATTCGGCATTGTCTATCAAGGGCAACCGCTTCAAAGCGTTACTGCCTATTATTGGCGAGTCGCTGTATGGAATCAGCATGGCGTATTGGCATGGAGCGAAGTGCAAACGCTGTTTACTGGCTATCTGAACGCTGAAGCCTGGAAGGCCGAGTGGATTGGTAACGGCGGATCCAAACCCTTTTACGCCAGAACGGAATTCGCCTCGGAGGGTAGGATCAAGCGCGCCTATGCGCTCGTGTCGGGACTTGGCCACTTTAAGCTCTACATGAACGGCGAGAAAGTCGGACCCAATGAGATGGATCCGGGCTGGACCCATTATACAAAGTCCGTACAATATGTTTGCTTTGATGTGACGGACAGGATTCGCGAAGGCAGTAACGTAATCGGGTTTTCGGTCGGCAACGGATTTTATGCGGGAGATGCGGGAGAGCGGCATTTCTATACGATAGGAAAAGGGTACGAGCCCTACGGCGCCGAGCTGCTTGCAATTGGAGAATGGCATATTGAATATGAGGACGGCTCCGTTCTATATGTAAGGACGGAGGGCGAGAACTGGAAAGTTCGTGAGAGCGCGACGACGCTAGCGAACGTGTACGGCTCCGAAAATTTTGACGCGAGGCTATATCCGAATGGATGGTACGGATTTGATTTCGACGATTCGGGTTGGGAGACTGCCAAGGTGTTGGCTTCTCCTGCCGGTAATCTCGTGAGCCAGAACCAGCCGCCGATTACGGTGAGAACGGTCTACGATACGATCGGAATCGAAGAGCCGCTCGAGCAAGTGTATATTTACGACTTGGGCCAAAATATGTCTGGCATGTTCGAAATTTATGTCAGCGGCCCTGCCGGCTCTAAAGTCACTATAAAGCCTGGCGAACTACGGAACGAGGACGGTACGGTAGCTACCCCGTGGGACATTGTTACCTATTCCGAGTACACGCTAGCCGGTACAGGGGAGATCGAAGCATGGAAGCCCGACTTCTCCTGTTACGGTGCGAGATGGGTGCAGATCGAAGGCTGCACCCGTGATGGTTCAGACAAGTTTAAGCCGATCATTCATGATGTCAAGGGACATTTCGTAACATCGGCATCAGAGGATGTGGGATTACTGGAGACAGATGATCCTCGCATAACGAAGCTTGCTCAGATTATTATCAAAGCGATCGAGAGCAATCTGCAAAGCGTGCATTCCGATTGCCCGACGATCGAGAAGCTGGGCTGGGTCGAGACGGCAAGTCTGATGGGCCCATCGATTATGTACGTGAAGAGCGTCGAAGAGCTATGGCTGAAAATTACGCGAGATATGATGGAAGCTCAGACGGAGGATGGCTTAATTCCTGATATAGCACCGGAATATTCGAGATTTAGCGAAGGTTTCCGTGATTCGATAGCATGGGGAAGCGCGATTATTCTCGTTCCCGAGCTACTGTTGCAGACCAATGGTAACCGAACCGCTATGAAAGAAGCATATCCTGCCATGAAAGCATACTTGAATTATTTGAAGTTGAAAGAAGTGGACGGAGGACTTATTAACCATGGACTCGGAGACTGGGGCATTGCGCCGCAGACTGGCGGAGACTATGTCGAGAACGTAGAGACTGCTTTCTATTATGAGAGCTACAGGTTAACGTCCAAGTTCGCGTCCTTGCTCGGGTTAGTCAGCGATGCGGAGCATTACGCGGCGGAAGCCGAACGGGTGAAGCGATGCTATAATGCGAAACTATTGCGCAGGATCGCGAGCGAAGGTGAAGGGCATTATGCCTATTGTAAGCTGAACGGACAATTCGATCCGCTGAATCAGGTCGTTCAGGCCATTCCGCTTTACTTTGGACTCGTGGATGAAGAGTATCGTTCCGATATTGAATCGGCTCTATTGCATGCGGCGTCAGGGCGACAGCTGCGATCGGGAGAGATCGGGCTTCGTTATTTGTTCGGCGCGCTTGCTGGCATGAAACGAAACGATATTGTATTCGATATGATGATGCAGCCCGAGCATCCGAGCTATATTCGGTTCGTCGAACGCGGCGAAACGGCGCTGCCTGAATTTTGGACGGATGATTCCCGTTCCCGAAACCACGATATGATGGGACATATTTTGGAGTGGCTGTATAAGGAACTGCTAGGTATATCGTCAATACGGGATGCTTACAAGGAAATCCTCATTGCACCAGGTTGTTCGGGCTTAATCCAACGTGTAACAGGCAGCCATCGCTCTGTTAGAGGCGAGATTCATGTCGATTTCATGTCCGAGGCGAGTGGCTTGCGGTTAGCGGTCAGCTTGCCTCCGAATACAAGCGGAACGATTAAGCTTCCTATTGCGTCGGAAGAAACGGTAATCATGGAGAGGGACAATTTGATCAACTTTGAAATTGTTCAAGAGCATGGGCGTCTATTTGCAATTAGTCGCGTAGGTTCAGGAAGTTACCAATTTGAAGTACGACAAAAAGCAGATTAACCAAGAAACCGTAGATTTCATATTTTCTAATTTAAGATGAAAATAAGTTTGAAAAATTAGTTGGAACAAGGCTCGTGAACCCTGGTGCTGTTGGTCATATCATTTTTCAAACTGTGCTGGGGATTTCATGCCTATTGTAGAATGGCTGCGAATGCGAGCGAGCTGGAGAAGAAGTGCATCGCCTTTCTTCAGCCGCTCATAATCTAACAGCGGCTGCGTACTTGTATCTTTTTTGTGGGAGCCGTATTGCTGCTTCCTTTGCTCAACGTCGTTACTCCGATGCCCAGTTCCCGGGCTAACTGCGTTTTCTTATTCGTTTGTTCTAGATCCTCAAACGTCTTCCGTCGAAACTCTTCGCTATAACGCTTGCGTTTCTCTTCCATTGCATTCACCTCAACCTATTATTATCAATAGCATTGCAGGTCTCCATTAACGCGTGTCTACTAATTGGTCTAATCGCATGCGGGCGGATATACGTCACAGAGGCTGATTAGGCTGTATGTTTTCCACTCAAAAGAACTCTTGGCGCAGTAAAGACCATTTTGATTGTACGAAATCCATCTAAATAGTCGTCAAACGTCCAATCAATACGATGAAAATCCAATCACCGTTATATGGTTCAACTCCCCGTAAGCACTTACAATTAAGAGCAGAAGGGGGGAACTTAGACATCATGTTAGCAAGATTATACAAATACCGGTGGCAATATGTAATGATATTTCCTGCCGTGCTGCTTCTGTTTCTGTTCAATTATGTACCGATGGCGGGGATTCAAATCGCCTTCCGCGATTTTCAGATCGGCTCCTCCATTTGGGAGAGCGCATGGGTAGGCTTGGACAACTTCGCGTTTCTACAAGAACCGCAGTTTTGGGTCGTCGTCAAAAATACGCTGTTCATCTCGGTGTTGAAATTCATATTCGGGTTTCCGGCTCCGATCATCCTTGCCTTAATGATCAATGAATTAATGCATAACGGCTTCAAGAGGTTCGTTCAGTCCGTTAGCTATTTGCCCCATTTCTTCTCGTGGATTGTCGTCGCTTATATTCTGCAGTCGTTTCTGACGCTGGACGGAGGATTAGCTAACGATCTGATTGCGAGGATGGGCGGGGAACCTATCTTCTTCCTCGGATCGGAGCAATGGTTCCGACCTATGATTATCTCCAGTGGATTGTGGAAAGAGGTAGGCTGGAATACGATCCTGTATCTTGCAGCTATATCGGCAATCGATCCGCAGCTGTACGAAGCGGCTAAGGTCGAAGGAGCAGGGAAGTGGTCGCAAATCAAGCATGTCACCATTCCGGGCATTATGCCAACCGTATCGATCGTCCTTATCTTGAGCATTCCGAGCTTGATCGCCGTTGGCATGGATCAGATTTATCCGCTCATGAACCCCGCGAATATGCAGGTGGCGGATGTGCTGGATACGTATGTGCTGCGAACCGGCCTTCAGCAAGGGTATTTCGGGATGGCTACCGCAATTGGCCTGCTATCGTCCGTTATTAGCCTTATCCTAGTCGTACTCACGAATCAGCTATCCAGAAAATTGAACGGTGAGGGGTTATGGTAAGTAATGAAACGTACAACGGGTGAAAAAATATCGCAAGGCATCGTTATCGCTCTCATGCTCCTGTTATGCTTATCCGTGCTTTATCCGTTCGCTTATATGTTGGCGATATCGCTGAATGAGGGGACGGATGCGGCGAAGGGCGGAGTTTACTTATGGCCGAGAGCGTTTACGCTGATCAACTATGAAATCGTGCTTGGAAATGAAGTGATCCAGCATGCCTATCTCATTACGATTGCTCGTACGGTTGCAGGCACAATCGCCGGGCTTCTCGTTACGCTCATGGTCGCATTCGGTTTATCGTATCACCAGGTTCCGTTCCGGAAATCGATTCTGAGCTACATTTTGCTCACGATGCTTTTCAGCGGCGGACTTGTTCCGCTCTACATTCAATTGTATAACCTAGGGCTGATCAACAACTTCATGGTCTACATCATCCCGGGCATGTTCTCGGCTTGGAATATGTTCGTCATGCTGAAGTTCATTCAAGGCATTCCCGAGGCGCTCATCGAATCGGCGGAGCTGGACGGCGCAGGGCCGTTCCGTATCTTGTTCCAAATCATTGTGCCGCTGTCGAAGCCGATGCTCGCGGCAATCGGATTGTTCACCGCCGTCGGGCATTGGAATGATTGGTTCGCCGGCGCGTTCTTCGTGACCGAACAAGATCTGATTCCGGTACAGACGTTCTTGCAGCAGCTGCTGCAGGCCCAGGATATGTCGGCCATCTTAGGATCAAACTCGAATCAAGAAGCTTTAGCCAGAGGCTCGCAAATGCAGAACGTAACGCTCATGTCGGTGAAGATGGCTACCGTAATGGTAAGCGCGATTCCGATTCTGTGCGTGTATCCGTTCCTTCAGAAATATTTCGTGAAGGGCGTATTGATCGGCTCCGTCAAAGGGTAACAGCAAGCTGCTAATGGGTATAATGACTAACCATATACCAGTAATATCGATATTGAAAAGGGGAGAAAAACGAACATGTTGAAGGGCAAATGGGTACAGAAAAACAGCCTTCTTGCGATTGCGGCGGTTTTATTGGTTTCGGTTATTGCGGGCTGCTCCGGTTCGAATAATGCGAACAAGGAACTAAACGGCGCAAACACGGAACAAAGCGGTGGCGGAAGCGCGACGGGTCCGCAAAAGTTCAATCTTTGGCTGGGCTGGTCGACGACGATCAACAATGACAGCCTCGTGCAAAAATACTGGAAGGAAGAAGAGCCGGGCGTAGAAGTGGCGCTTGAGGCGACGCAGGGGGACGCGGTAACCGCGCTTAACCTGAAGCTGAACACGGGCGGCTTCAAAGACGCAGCCATATTCGGCCGCAGCGATATCGTCAAAGCGGCGATGATTCGCTCGAATAAAGTGCTTTCGGTCGAGCAATATTTCGATATGCCTGATAAATATCCGAACCTCGCGGCGATTCCGAAAGTATATTTGGATCAAATGAAGGATGCCGAAGGCCATATCTGGTCGATTCCGACTTGGTTCGATCAGAATCCTGACAATCCTTGGCCGGGCTGGGCTTCGCAATCATGGACCGTTCGCACGGATGTGCTGGAGAAAGCGGGAATGAGCGTAGCGGATTTGGCTACTATTGAAGGAGTGGAGACGTTCCTGAAAAAGGCGTCCGAGCAGAAAGACGAGTCGGGCAAGTCTCTTCTGCCGCTTAGCTTCCTGATGGATCCTAACGATACGGCCGGTTGGAACGACGAGAATGCGGTACTGAGCACATTCGGCGTCACGACGAGCGGCGGCATTATTCCGGTAGAGAAGAAAGGCGACCAATTCGTCCTTATGTATGACGATTCGCAGTATAAAGCGGCTTATCAGTGGATGAACAAAATGTACCGTTCCAATCTGATCGATCCGGAAGTCGTAACCGACAAGAAGGAACGTTATAAAGAGAAAAACAAAGCCGGACGCGTAGCGATGAATGTGGGTACCTTCTTTAACATAGACCCTGATATATGGGAAACGCTCGACGGACCGACGGAGCCAGGCTGGTTCTATCAAGTCGTTCCATTCCCGAAAGTAGCCGGCGTCGAGAAGCTTGGTGCGAATACGGTCATCAATCCGTATCCAGGCTATGATGTCTACATTAGCAAAGACAGCAAAAACATTGATGCGATTCTTAAGTTCCTTGAGTATTCGCTGCAGCCGAAGGCCGAGCAGCAAAACGTTATTAATGAAGGGCCGGTAGGCAAGTTCTGGGACTGGGTCGACCAACCGCTTGGTCTTTGGGAATATATCGATGCCGAATATGAGAAGGCGCGCAATTCCGGCGAGCCTGCTCAGAAGGCAAAAGTCACACCTGAGCTGTATATGCTTTCTTCCTACAATAACGATTGGTATCCATGGTGGAACTATGGTTCAAGCGACAAGGCCGGCAGCAAAAAAACGGCAGAGTTCACAGCGGCGGTAGGACAGATGGGCGCCGTTCGCAGCATTCAAACGCATGACCTTGTTAAGGCGAAGGAAGGCGGACTGATCGAGAAGTATTTGCCTGAGCTCGAAAATATCCGCAAGGAATACAGAGCCAAATTCATTATGGCGACCAGCGACGAGCAATTCGAGTCGACTTGGAACGCTTTCCGCGATGCCCTCGAGAAACGCGGCCACTGGTCGGAAGTGAAGCAGGAATGGCAGGAGCAATATGACATCTTAGCTAAAGAGCAAGGCTAGTTATAGTCACGGAAGGAGCAGTTCCCTCGGGAGCTTGCTCCCTTTTCCATTGTTGCGATCGCTATTTTGCCATTAAACTATGGAGAGGGGGAATTCCAATGACATTGCGCCGCAGCCTGGAAAGAATCGTTATCCGAATCACGAGCAAGATGAATCTTCGCGGAAAAATATTTTTTCTCTACGGAGCTATTATATTCGTCCCTACGATATTGCTGGGGATTGTCGCGGGTTATTTAGCACTGCAAAGCTTTAGAGATAATTATATGGTCACCATTAAAGAGGCGATGCGCCAAACGGTTCAAAATATCGAGGTTCGCAAGCAAAGCTACGACGTGCTTGCCACGCGTACGGCAACGGACGGGGAGCTTGTAGCGCGCTTAAGCCGCGATTATTCGAATATGTTCGAGCAGCTCAATACGGTTGAGTACGTCGATCGCTCCTTCGTCTTTACGAGTCAATATTTGCCGGGAATCGATGACTTCCGAATCTATCATACGAATACGATGTTAGTCCAGGACGGACGTTTGCTGTGGAAACCGGAGGGGCGCATTTTGCGGCCGGGCTTTACCGAAACCGATTGGTTCGCGAGCGCTAGCGGGGATCCAAGCGTATTAACCTGGAGCAACGTCAACAAAGACAAACTCGTCATTTCGCATAAAATTATGAGTCCGTCCGGCAATATGCTCGGTCTCATCTATATGCTGCTAGATTACAAAACGGTATTCGGCAAGCTGTTCGACCGGCCGTTCAGCGGTTCGGGCGAGCTGTCGATTATCGACGACAACAGCACGATCATCGTCTCCTCCGATCCCCAGAAGATCGGCTTAAAGCTTCAAGCGACATCGCTGAATGATTACTGGGAGGAAGCGAGCCTTACCGAGGGCTTGATGGTCGGCGGCAATTTGCTTATGGTCAGACCAATCGATTCGAATTGGCAGGTGGCCGCGCTGATTCAGATGGATGAGCTTGAGAGCCAATCGAAGACGATCCTATACGGCATTATTGCCGCTATACTCATTTTTTTGTTATGCTCCACCTTCTTAATAATGACCGTATTGAAAAATGTCGTTTGGCGCATCCGCAAGCTTGGTACCCGCATGTATGATGTCAGCCAAGGCCAATTCGACGTCAGCATTCGGAATACGGAGAAGGACGAGCTTGGCGAGCTTGAGGTATTATTCAACTCGATGTCCGGACGTCTAGGTGGGCTGGTAGAAGACATTACGCAAGCGAAGCTCAAGGAGCGGGAGCAATCATTCAAGGCGTTGCAGGCCCAGATCAATCCGCATTTTATTTATAATTCGTTAAGCCTGCTGAGATGGCGGGCGATGGATTTGCAGGACGATACGCAGCTGCGCACGATCGATGCACTGACTGCCTTTTACCGGCTGGCGCTGGACAATAAAATCAATGTGACGCAAATAAAAGGCGAGCTTGACCATGTGAGAGCTTATTTGGAAATCCAAGAGATGCGTTATCCGGGCCGTGTGAGCATCGAGTGGAATATCGATCAGGAACTGCTCGACCTGTATACGATCAAGCTGTTGCTGCAGCCTATCGTGGAGAACTGTTATTTGCACGGGAACATTACGGGAAAGAAGGACGGGTTCATCCGCATATCGGCGCAGCTGGAGCAGGATAACGTCCGATTCGAGGTGTTCGATAACGGCAGAGGCATCCAGGGCGATATGCTGGAACAAATCCGGTTAGGGAAGCAGGCGGGGAACGGCAACGGCTTCGGCACGGCCAACATTCGAGAGCGGCTACAGCTTTATTTTGAGAATAAGCATGAATTTACGATAGACAGCAAAGAGAACGAGTGGACGGCGGTAACGATTATTATACCTGCATGCGCCAATAGGCCGCAGATCAGGAAGGTGATGTGATGTTGTTAAAAGCGTTGATTGTCGATGACGAGCCTACCCATATTCAAGGACTGATACGTTATATCAAGTGGAATGATCTTGGCTACGATATTCCCTTCACGGCAGAGTCCGGTCACGAAGCGCTCGAAATCATGCGGAATGCTCCTGTGGATGTACTCATATCGGATGTTTCCATGCCTGTTATGACGGGGATCGAGCTTGTCGCGAAAGCCAAAGCCTTCCATCCGCAGCTTCAAGTGCTAATGATCAGCGGCTATAACGAATTCGAATTCGTGCAGGAAGCGATGAACGTCGGGGCGCAAGCCTATGTCCTTAAGCCGATTAAGGTGGAAGAGGTCGAGAGCAAGCTAGGCGGGTTTCGGAAGACGTTGACGAAGCTGCTGCAAATCGAGGAACAGGCGCAGGAGCTGCAGGAGAAAGTGTCCGGCAGCCTGGACATCGTCAGAGAACGGTTCGTGGCGGATGTGATCGTGGAGGCAGGCATCGATCTTGACATGCTGCATTCATGGGGGCGGTTGCTGGAGCTTCCCGCAAGCCAGCAAGAAATCGGGTTAATCGTCTTCGGCTATGATCAGTTCCACTCTTCGGGACAGGATGCGAGAGAGCGGGTCGTGATCGGCACCGGATTTTTGAAAGCGGTTCATGTCGGGCTGTCCGATTACCGGCATGTATACGTTGCGAAGACCGGTACGGATGAGATTGTCGCGTTGCATATTAATTTGACTCCCATCGAACGGGCAGCGATCGAGAAACAGCTTCTGTTCATCCAAAACGTCATGCAGGAGCAATACGGCTCAACGGTCACGATCGGCACGAGCAGAGTGTGCACGACATGGGAAGAGGTGCCGTCGCTGTACAAGGAAGTGAAATTCATGATGGCGAGATCCCGCTTGATGGAAGGCGGACAAATTTTGCATTATGACCGTTTGGACGAATCCGATTTTCAACAATTCAGGCTGCGTGAAGAGATAATCCCCGAAATTATCGGGCTTACGGAAACGGCTGCGGATGCGAGCGAGGTTGTCGATTACGTGAACAATGTTTTCGATATGCTGCTGTCTCAGCCCTCGATGTTGTTTACGTATATGCAGGCATTCGGAATGGCGCTTCTCAGCGAGCTCGCCCGCAAGCAGAAGTGGAACAAAGAGCTGGGCGGGGAAATGAATTTGGAGATGTGGCAGAAGCTGATCGATTGCAGGAGCGAGGTGCAGATCCGGGAAGTGGTGCTTGATTACGTGCAGCGCTATATGGTGATCGAAACGAAGGGCGAAGCGAACCAAAGACATAACCTGATCGGCAAGGTGACGGAGTATTTGGAGGCGCATTTCCAAGATCATATCACGGTGAAGCAGCTCGCAGAGCTCCATCATTTGAATGCGAGTTACTTGAGCGTCCTGTTCAAAAAAGAGATGGGCAAGACGATATCCGATTTTTTGCAGGAAACGCGCATGAATAAAGCAAAGGAATTGCTTCGCGATCCAAACATTAAGATCTACGAGGTGTCAGAGCAGGTCGGATTTCAAACGTCGGCGTATTTCGCTTATTTGTTCAAGAAGACAACGGGCTATACGCCGCAGGAATTTAGAGATTACCATTAAGGCAATATCAAGCCAAGGACGAGGACTGGGGGCATATTCATATGATCATAGATTCAATAGCGGGTGCGTGGAGATTTTGCCTAGATGCGTCAAAGCAGGGCATCGAGCGTCACTATTTTAAAGAGAAGCTGCAGGAAAAGATTCAGTTGCCCGGGACGACGGCGGAGAATAAGAAAGGCGAGTATAACAAAGCTAGGGAAATTGCCCATCTTACAGAAGCCTACCCGTTAGTCGGGTATGCCTGGTATCAGCGCGAAATTGAGATTAAGGAAGAATGGGCGGGCAAGCCGATTCGGCTGTTTATGGAACGAACGAGAGTAACGCAGGTGTGGATCGGGGAGCAATGGATTGGCTCGCAGAACAGCGTCAGCGCGCCGCATGTCTATGAATTTGGAGTAATGAAGCCTGGTAATTATACGTTAACGGTACTTGTCGACAATAGCGGATTGCCGATAAAAGGCGGTCATATGACTTCTCCCGATACGCAGACGAACTGGAACGGGCTGCTCGGCAGACTCGAGCTTCAGGCGATGGAATTGATTCGTCTGGACAATATCCAAGCGTTCCCGGATGTAGCGAATAAGTCCGTTCGGTTGAAGTTTGACGTGCATAACGATACAGCAGTTACGGAAGGTGTCTATGTTTCAATTGCGCTCGCGGACATGATAGGGGAAGGAGCAAGCTGCGATACACCTCAGGAAAACACAACTTTGCTTCAAGCGGTACCGGGAAAGCAGACGATGCAAGTCAGTTATGAGCTTGGGGAAGAGATTGCGTTATGGAGCGAATTCGCGCCAGTCCTATATCGCCTGCGCATCGGTCTTGAGGCGGCAGCGAGCGGGAGCTCGTACCGTGATGAGCGGTTTGTAACCTTCGGTATGCGTCAATTCGCAACGGAAGGAACACAGTTTACGAATAACGGCAGCAAAGTCTTTTTGCGCGGCAAGCATGATGCGCTTGCTTTCCCTTTGACGGGTTACGCGCCGATGACTGTCGAAGAATGGGTACAGGTGCTGTCTATCGCCAAATCCTACGGTATCAATCATTACCGATTCCATACTTGCTGCCCGCCGGAAGCGGGATTTATGGCTGCCGATCTGCTCGGCGTCTACTTCGAACCGGAGCTACCGTATTGGGGGGCTTTTCAAGAACCGGGGGACAAGGATTACGACGAAGCGAGAGCGGAGTATTTGCGGAGCGAAGGTTTGCGTATACTAGATGCTTACGGCAACCATCCTTCCTTTGCCTTATTCACGCTTGGCAACGAACTGCATGGAAGCCGCCCGGCAATGTCGGCGCTTCTGAAGGAATATCGGGAGCATGACAACAGACGCTTGTACGCCGAGGGAGCGAACAACTATTTCTGGGCGCCATCGTTTTCGGAGGAATCGGATTTCTGGGTGACGATGCGAACGGGGGTTGGCGGCTCGATCGTGCGGGCTTCGTTCTCTCACGCGGATCTGCCGCTTGGCCACGTGCAGACTAGCTACCCTTCAACGGTCGTAGACTATAGAGACAATCTGCCGGACGCTCCGATTCCGATCGTCGGACATGAGATCGGTCAATTTCAATCGTTTCCGAATTTTGACGAGATCGATAAATATACAGGCGTCTTAGAGGCGCGCAATTTTGAAGTGTTCCGCGAACGGCTGCAGCATGCCGGCATGTTAAGTCAAGCCGATGATTTCTTTAAGGCATCGGGACAGCTTGCGGTTATATGCTATCGCGAAGAAATCGAAGCCGCTTTGCGCACGCCTGGCTTCGGCGGTTTTCAACTGCTCGATCTGCAAGACTTTCCCGGCCAAGGAACGGCATTAGTCGGCGTACTCGATGCGTTCATGGAATCCAAAGGGTTCATCGAACCGGAGCGTTGGCGCGAGTTCTGCTCGGACATCGTATTGCTTGCGAGATTTCCGAGGTATACGTATACCGTAGGCGAACATTTCGAAGCGCAATTGGAAATGGCGAATTACGGCGGCATCGCGCTTGAGGACGTTCAATTGGAGTGGTCGCTTAAGCAAGGAGAGAGGTTCATCGGGAATGGAATGACTGCGGCCAAGGATGTAGGCCAAGGCATATTGGAGTTTATGGGGACGATTCGAATCGATCTGTCTCACGCAGAGCTAGAGGCACCAGGCAAGTTGGAGCTGGAACTGAGATGGAAGGGCAGCGCGGTCACGAATCATTATCCGATTTGGGTCTATCCTGCGGACGTTGATACGAATCCGGCCGATTCCGTTCATATCCGCAGGTCGCTTGACGAAGAGACAGCCGAATTGCTTGCGGGCGGCGGTCGGGTGCTGCTTATACCTGATCAAGAGCAGCTCACCTCCCACATTCAAGGATTTTTTGCATCGGACTTCTGGTGTTATCCGATGTTTCGCTCCATTTGCGAAGGGAATAATGCGGCGCCTGCACCGGGAACGCTCGGCCTGTTATGCGACGAGCAGCATCCCGCGTTCAAAGCGTTTCCGACCGAGTTCCATAGCAATTGGCAGTGGTGGCCGATTGTCATGAACTCGCGTTCGCTTATTCTGGATGAGTGGCCGGATACATTCCGTCCAGTCGTACAGGTCATCGACAATTTCGAGCGCAATCATAAGCTGGGTCTAATTGTCGAAGCTAAGGTAGGCAATGGAAGCTTGCTTGTATGCGCAAGCGATCTGATCGGGCAGCAAGATAAGCCGGAAGCGCGCCAACTGCTGCATAGCTTGCTGCAATATGCGGCTTCCGCGGACTTCAAGCCGTCCGAGGAGTTAAGCTTCGAGCAGCTGCGCGCGGTCTTAGACCCGAATGCGGCGGTCGAAAGGCAGTCGCATCGCGGAGAAGCTGTCCTTAATCCTTCTTACCCGAACGAATAACAATAGCCGCCCTGTCTTCTAAGCACAGGGCGGCTAGCTTATGTGTAATCGTCTATTGCGCGGTGTAGCCGCCGTCTACGAGCAGCGTTGTGCCCGTAATGAAGGAAGCATCATCGCTCGCTAAGAACAAGACGGCTTTGGCGACTTCTTCAGGCTTGCCGAGGCGTCCCATCGGATGCAGCGAGACCAAATGCTGATTGAGCGCTTCATCACGTCCCGCGATCAGCGGCGTATCGATATAGCCGGGACAGATGGCATTCACGCGAATGCCTTGCTGCGCGTAATCGATGCCCATCGATTGCGTCAGCAGCTTGACGCCGCCTTTGGCTGCGGCGTAGGCGTTCACTCCGCCTTTGCCGACGTGGCTATGGATCGAGCCGCAGTTGACGATCGCGCCGCCTGTTCCTTGCTCAAGCATCTGCTTCACGGTATACTTGCCGCTATAGAACACGCCGGTTAAGTTAATATCGATCATGCGCTGCCAGTCTTCCCCAGTCAGCTCATGGACCGAACCGCCGGCTCCGATGCCGGCGTTGGCGAACAGAATATCGAGCTTGCCGTATTTGGCAACTGTTTGGGCAACCATATTGGCTACGTCAGCTTCTTTGGACACATCTGTCTTCACGAACAGTGTATCGAAGCCCGCTGCATTCATCTCATCGGATACGGTTTGTCCGCGATCGGAGTAATCAGCGATAACGACCTTTGCGCCTTCTTGGGCGAACAGCTTGGACGTTACTTCTCCAATGCCGCTGCCTCCGCCGGTTATAATGGCTACTTTATTTTGAAATCGCATATTTTCAGCTTCCCTTCTGTATGTCAAGTTTGACCAGTTACTAGTATGTCTTAAGCACGAGCTTTCGATTATGATGAAATAACTTTATAATAAGGTTAGCTATTATTATTCATTAAGGGGTGGACGAGAACGTGACAGTGAAAACGATTAATTGGGGTATCGCAGGTCCGGGCGGGATTTCTTCGAAATTCGCTACTGACTTGGCACATGCTGAAGGCGCCAAACTAGTAGCCGTTGGGGGAAGAAACCTAGAGAAGGCCGAAAGCTTCGCTAGTAAATTCAATATTCCTCGTGCTTACGGCAGCTTGGAAGAGCTTGCCGCTGACGAGGAAGTAGATATTGTTTATATCGGGACGCTGCATCCTGCCCATAAAGAAAACGCGCTTATGCTGCTGCGCGCAGGCAAAGCGGTTTTATGCGAGAAGCCGTTCACGATGAATGCGGCGGAAGCGGAGGAAATGATTCAATTGGCGCGCCAAAGCGGCGTGTTCTTGATGGAAGCGATGTGGACGCGTTACTTGCCGCCGATTCGCAAAGTAAGAGAATGGCTGGCAGAGGGTCACATTGGCGAAGTGCGCATGGTTAAGGCCGACTTCGGCTTCAATATCGGTTGGGCGCCGGAAAGCCGCCTGCTTGATCCGAAGCTTGGCGGCGGAGCGCTTCTGGATGCGGGCATCTACCCGATATCCTTCGCTTCAATGGTATTTGGCGAGCAGCCTGCGAACATTATGAGCAGCGCTCGAATCGGACAGACTGGCGTGGACGAGCAGTTCTCCCTCTTGTTCGAATACGAGGGCGGCAGGACAGCGGCTCTGAACGGCGCAGTTCAGCTTGGTATGGTGAGCGACGCTTATATCTACGGCACGAAAGGTTATATTCATGCGCCGAACTTCTTGTTCGGAAAGTCGGCTACGCTGCATGTATCCGGCTCGGAACCGGTTCGGTTCGAGGACGGCCGCGAACAGAGCGGCTATAACTTCGAAGCCGAGGAAGCGATGAATTGCTTGCGCGAAGGCAAGCTGGAGAGCGCAACGATGCCGCTGGACGAGACGCTTGCGATTATGCAGACATTGGATACGATCCGTTCGCAATGGGGCTTGCGCTACCCGGCGGACGAGCAAGTCTAATAGACACAGCTGAATTTATAATCGAGTCGCCGGGTACGTGACCGGTGGCTCGATTTTTTTGGGAGGGCAAGACAGATGGCATTGGAAGCAGAGAAAGCGGCGGTCGTCGCGGTAACGGGCGTGCCGGCCGAGATGCTGGAGCAGTCCGAAGGTTATGATGGAAGCATTGTGTTCGTATCCGGGCTAACGGGCAAAAGATACTCCGTAGCGTCAGTAAGCGAGGTTGCGGCTTGGACGGACGAAGAGAAGCAGGATATGCAAATGTTCGGCGAGCATGGAGGATTATGCGTCTATGAGCTTAAGGCGTGGTGGGGCAGTTTACTCTAATAATCGACAATCCCTCTGCGGCGGGGTTGCATTCCCCTGCGGATAACCTATAAAATATTAGTAATCACGTACAAGCATCATTCACGTACTTAATTTATGAGCGAAAGAGAGCGGGAACAGTATGGGACGTAAGTGGAATAATATTAAAGAAAAGAAAGCTTCGAAGGACGGGCAAACAAGTCGTATCTACGCTAGGTTCGGACGCGAGATCTATGTAGCGGCGAAATCCGGCGAGCCGGATCCGGAATCGAACCGCGCGCTGAAGGTTGTGCTTGAGCGTGCAAAGACGTACAACGTGCCGAAAGCGATCATTGACCGTGCGGTTGAGAAAGCAAAAGGCGGTGCGGAAGAGAATTACGACGAGCTTCGTTATGAAGGCTTCGGGCCTAACGGCGCGATGGTCATCGTCGATGCGCTTACGAATAACGTGAACCGTACCGCGTCCGAGGTGCGCGCTGCCTTTACGAAGAACGGCGGCAGTTTGGGCGTTAGCGGCTCCGTAGCCTATATGTTCGATGCAACAGCGGTTATCGGTCTTAGCGGCAAAAGCGCCGACGAAGTATTTGAGATTTTGGTGGAAGCGGAAGTGGACGTTCGCGACGTCATGGAGGAAGAAGACACGGTAATCGTTTATGCCGATCCCGAGCAATTCCATGCCGTACAGGAAGCGCTTAAGAACGCCGGCATAACCGAATTCTCGATTGCCGAGCTGACGATGCTTGCTCAGAACGATCTGACGCTGCCTGCAGACGCGCAAGCGCAGTTCGAGAAAATGCTTGATGTCATCGAGAATCTCGAAGACGTGCAGCAAGTGTACCACAACGTCGAGCTGGAAGAGTAGAACTTAGAAGCTAGAAGAAGAGACGGGGCTGCGGCCACGTCTCTTCTTTGGTTATATTCAAGTCTTAACCTATGCTTACTTTGTTTCTTCCTGATTGTTTGGAACGGTATAAAGCGTCATCTGCCGTCTGCATCATGACCTCCAGCTCGCCCTGGCTGTCATCGATGGAAGCGACCCCAATCGATACGGTAATAGGCTTCCCGATTGGACTGACGGCTTGTTCGATGGTTGTTCGAATATGCTCTGCGAGCAGATAGGATCCGTCTAGATTCATATTTGGCACCAGGATAACAAATTCTTCCCCGCCGTATCGGCAACAAACCACATCATCGTCGTAGCTTGTCAGCTCTAACATATTCTGAGCAAGAAACTTCAATACCTCATCGCCCATTGGGTGTCCATAAGTATCGTTTACGCATTTGAAGTGGTCAATATCGAGAATCATATAACAGAACGGCGTATTCGAATTAATCCAGCTCTGCAACACCTTATCCATCGTTCGCCTGTTGTTTAACCCCGTCAACGTATCCTTTTGTGCTTCGGTCGCGAGCGTATGAATTTGTTCCTGCATCATGCTGATCGCTCTTGTCATTGCTTTTTGAAGCTGCTTGGCTTCATAGTACCAGCTCTGAGTTTTTGGAAACGGCATCGCTTGATTGCTTTCATTCAAATTTTCTGCGAAATGAGCGAGCTTATATAAAGGCCGGGAAATGTATCGGATCAAGACGAAAGCCAAAGCGATTAGCAATAAAATTAACGGAACGGAATATAGGCAAATGTTCCAAATCAAATTTCTAGCGGAAACCGTTACGGTAGAAGCAGGAGTTTGGGATACAATTCCCCAACTGGCTTCCGGAACGGGAGCATATCCGGCGTTCATCTTTTCGCCAACCGTGTTCGTTACCACTTTTGTGCCAATGTGGCCGCTTACGACTTGCTGAACAGCAGGGTTTTCCAGCACGACATCGCCTATTCTCGTTTTGTCGGGGTGGTATAGCAGCTCGCCTTTGTTGGAAACGACATACACATAGGAGCCGCTGTCACTACTGGTATGCGTGCCTAGTACGCTCTCTAATATATTTGATTCATGCAGATAGATGGAGCCAGCCAAAAACCCTTTGTAATCGCCTGACTGATCGAAGATTGGGACGGATACAAGAATAATAAAGCGTCCCGTAATGGCGATATAGGGCTCTGAAATTAACGGTTTCTTAAGCGCAAGCGCTTGTATCGCAGCATCGCTGGTCAACGTTTTGTTCACGACACCGAGAGCCTCCGGCGAACTGAGCAGGACAAGACCTGCTTCGTTCACGACGAATAAGGAGTTGAACATATTATTGCTTCGTTTGATGAAGTTAAGCGTTAATTGAGCGTTCTTCAAATCTTGATGAGATATGTAATCGGCAGATTCGGTTAATGTTTTTTTGGCAGAGGTTAATAGATCGTTAGTCGTCTGGGCAAGCTTCTCCGCGTTGATTCGATTGAATTCGAGCGTGCTGGAGATAAGTGATTGTTTGTCACTGTTGTAACCGACAATAGCGCAGACGACAAGCGTGACGAGAACCGAGAAAACGATGAGTATATTAACTAAATTATTAAGGGTAAGTCCTCTGTGCTGTGTTCGCATAACGATGTACTCCTTGTCCCCAATTCACTTACATTACTGTATATATATTTATTACATTACAGTAATGATAGGTAAGCGTCAAAGACAAGTTGGGCTATAGGAAATAACATCATTGTCGTGCTTTGCGGGTTCAATGCCTCTTAAGCGTATAATGGTGGAATCTCTCACCGTCGATCTCGATTTGCCCGGCAGGTGTGAAGCCGCAGCGCAGAATGACCCCAATAGAGCCCGTATTATGCGTAAGGGCAAGCGCGTGAAGCTCCGTAACTTGGGCCTGAGCGAATAAATAATGAATTAGCCCTGATGCCGCTTGCGTCGCATAACCTTTGCCTCTATGATCTTTGGACACGGCGTACATAATCTCGCGATTCGGCTCTGGCAGCTCTTCCTTCGGACCCGTGCAGCACCAACCGATAAAAGCGCCGGTTTCCTTATGAATAATGCCTAAGCGAAGTCTTATATCGTGAACGGGACGCCCTTCCTCCACGGTCTTCAGAAATTGTTTGTTTTCCGGAATTTCATAGTTCGCTATCCAGTCGGCGCGCTGCTCCTTCGGCACGTTCCAATCCGGCAGAAACGTATAAATTTCCGGTTGCATCGTCAGCGCCTGCAATTCATCCAAGTCTTCAAGCTGGTATTCCCGCAAGTAGATATCTTTGCAGTCAATCGTAAATAATGGATTCATAGGGGATGATTGTTCTCCGTTCTAAAAGTGATTTGGTTTGTCGTCGCTGTTGCTGGTATTACTCTTTACTTTAACATGTGGCTGTTATGGAGCGATCGGTATAAAATGGTTTTAAAGAATTGATGTTTCATGTAATCAAGATCGCTTAGCGTGTTCGCCAGTCGCGGGATGCTGGCTAGATGTTCGGTAAAGACGGCTATATTGGATTTCTGCAGAGTAGAGAACCTCTAAGGGCATTGTTTAACTGCTAGATTGGATATTTGCAGCAACTTCCCGCTTGAATGGGTAAAGTGGCGGTATTCGGAGCAAAGTTAGTGCGAATATCCAATATAGGCTTTGAATTTCCCCAATATCGGCAAAAGTTAATGCAAATATCCAATATAGACACTACTAGTGAGGCCATTTCAATAATAGCGTACCGAATTAAATAGTTGTGTTGACATTCCTTTCGCTGCGTGTATATAATGTGTGCAATATCAAACATTCGGATCATGCCTATGAAGAGATTCCAACTCGGAGGCGTTCTCGTCAAGAGTGTTCCCTAGCGGAATACGTCCTAAGTTAACCGGCCCGCCCGTTACCGCGGAACCAAGAGGATCGAGACAGCGCTTGTCGCTGCTTCGGTCAAGTTGGGTGGCACCGCGAGCAGACGCTCCTCGTCCCAATAAGACGAGGGCGTCTTTTTGTTTTCCAAAAAACGAGGAAACGGACGGTGCAACATGCAAAACATGAAGCGGAATTACAATTTCAACCCGGGACCGGCGGCGCTGCCGCTGGAAGTATTGGAGGAGGCGCAGCGGCAATTCGTTGCCTACGGCGGAGGCGGCATGTCGATTATGGAGATGTCGCACCGGAGTGCGGCGGTCGAGCGGATGGTTGCGGAGACGGAGGAGCTGTTCAAGAAATTGCTCGGACTTCCCGATACGTACCGGATCTTGTTCATGGGCGGAGGAGCAAGCATGCAATTTGGTCTCATCCCGATGAACTTTCTGAAGGAGGGGCAGACGGCGCATTATATACTGTCGGGCAGCTTCTCGGATAAAGCCTATTCGGAGGCTCGCGCTGTCGGCAATGCGGTCGTGGCGGCGAGCAGCAAGGATGCGAAGTGGCGCGTGCTGCCGGATACCGCTGATCTGCCGATCGGGGAGGATGCGGCTTACGTCCATATAACGACGAACAATACGATTGAAGGCTCGCAGTTCGGCTCTATTCCGGACACGAACGGCGTACCTCTGATCGGCGATATGACGAGCGACATCATGAGCCGTAAGCTCGACTTCAATCGATTCGCAATGTTTTATGCGGGAGCGCAAAAAAATCTAGGGCCGGCGGGAGTGACGGTAGCCGCGATTCATGAAAGCATGCTTGCCGGCTGCTCGGATCGCATTCCGACGATTATGAAGTACAGCACGTACGCGGACAACGACTCGCTGTACAATACGCCTCCGGTTCATTCGCTCTATATGACGAAGCTCGTATTGCAATGGACCGAACGCCTTGGCGGCGTTGCGGCAATGGAGCGGCTGAGTCAGCAGAAGGCTGCCCTGCTCTACGGCGTTATCGATGCAAGCGACGGCTTCTATCAAGGCGTCATCGAGCAGCCTTATCGTTCGAGCATGAACGTAACTTGGCGCATGAAGGACGAGGCGTTGGAACGCCGGTTGATTGCAGCAGCTGAGGATCTCGGCATCGAAGGACTGGCCGGACATCGCAGCGTCGGCGGCTTGCGTGCGTCGATCTATAACGCTGTATCGCTTGAGGCGTGCGAAGCGCTTGCCGACTTGATGACAGACTTTCAGCGGACTCGCGGTTAAGGGAGGGATTACTCATGCTGAACATGGCATTTATTCGCGAACAGCAAGCGGTGCTTGAGCAGATTGCGGCTAAGAAAGGCATCGAAGTATCCATTCCCGAGCTGCTCGAGCTTGATGATAGGAAACGCGGCTTACAGCAAACGATCGATGGTCTGCGGCATACGCGCAATGCACTCTCGGAGCAAATCGGCATAAAGCTGTCGAAGGGCGAGCAGCAGGATGCAGAGAGGATGAAGCAAGAGGTAAGGCAGACGAATGCGGCTTTAACGGAGCTAGAGGCCGAGCTTGGTGAGTTGAATACTAAGCATGAGCGTTTGCTGCTGCTTGTGCCTAATTTCGTATCGCCCGATACACCGGACGGGGCATCGGATGCAGACAATGTGGAGATTAGGAAGCACGGCGAGCCTCCGGGATTTGAATTCGAGCCGAAAAATCATGTGGAGCTGGCCGAGCATCTCGGCATGCTCGACATCGCGCGCGGTGTTAAGATCGGCGGCAGCCGCAACTATGTGCTGAAGGGTGCAGGCTTCCATTTGCATCACGCCGTTCAACGCCTGGCGATGGATGTGCTCGAAGCAGACGGCTTCACGCCAATGGACGTGCCGATGATGGCTCGGGGCGAGTCGTTCCGCCATTCGGGATTCCTGCCGCTCGGACAGGAGCAGCTCTTCCGCCTTGAGGAGGACAATAAATACCTCATCGGCACCTCGGAGGTGAGCCTCATATCGGGCTTCAGCGACGAGATTGTGGATGCTCGCGTACCGATCCGATTAGCGGCAATGTCGGCCTGCTTCCGCCAAGAGATAGGCTCGGCGGGACGGGATGTGCATGGATTGTACCGTGTGCATCAGTTCGCGAAGGTCGAGCAGGTTGTTATCTGCGAGAATGACCCGGCGCTCTCGGAGCGTATGCTTCAAGAGATGACTGCGAATGCGGAGCGAATTCTGCAACTGCTGGAGCTCCCTTACCGGGTCGTGGCTGTATGTATCGGCGATATGTCGCAGAAGACGTATAAACAATTCGATATCGAGACCTGGATGCCGAGTAGGCAAGCGTACGGGGAGACGCACTCGTCGTCGAACCTGCTCGACTTCCAAGCTCGCCGCGCCAACATTCGTTACCGTGCGGCTGACGGGAAGCTGCGTTATTGTCACACGCTTAACAATACGGCTGTGGCAACGCCAAGAATATTAATTCCTCTGCTTGAGAATCATCAGCGTGAGGATGGCAGCATCTACATTCCGAAAGCGCTGCGGCCTTATATGAAAGGCATGGAATATATAGAAGGTTAGCCGCAGCTTCCACAGATGAAAGGCGTCCGCTTCGATCGAAGGATCGATGCTGGACGCCTTTTTGCGTGTGTCTGCTTAAGCGCTCAATGTATTGCGCGTCGCCGGACGCTTCTTCCTGCGGATCAGCCATTCCGCCACAAACAGATTCGGAATCCAGCAGATCCAGGCGATCACGGCATAATAGATATCAAAGACTTCTTGCCCGAATAAAACCATGGACAGCGGCAAATAGGCGCGAAGCGTTACGCCGGCGAAAGCAAGCGCGTAGCTCCGCAGCATCCACTTGCCATGCGCGGCGGGATCGCGGCGGACGATAATCGCCGCTATGCCGATGCCCGTTGAGATGAGCCATATGATCGCAAGTAGTCCGAAACCTAACATGCCGGAGATACCTCCGGATGCATAGAACGACAAGTAGAGGCCTGTTACTCCGCCAACTGCTATTGCAAGCGTATAGAGCATGCCAATGGCCCGATGTAAGCCCAGATGCGTCAGGCGCAGCCTTTTCACGAACTGCAACCAGCCGATTAGCAAGGCGAATGCCGCCGACATGGCATGCACGGTGAGCCACGTCATCCAGCTTCCGCTCAGCTCCATCTCTTCTTTTTGCTGAACGAACGGAGTTTCCCTGCCGTCAAGAACGCCGTATAATACAAATCCGTATAAGGCGATTGCAATTGCAAATATAGCTGTAACCCATATGCCTACACAGCTTTTCTTCTTCATCGCTAGCCCTCCTTATTTTTTATTGACCTATGGTCAGTTAAGGGAATAGCTTTACCCTCTGCGGCGTGATGGACTCGCAGCAAGGCAAGCATTAATCTACTGCCTAAATGCCGCCTAGAAGGAAGGTTGCATATTGCTCGGCAGAGGATAGAACATCGGCATAAGCGCGTTTCATCGCAATGTGACGGGATACGAAGCCGTGAAGTCCAAGAAACAGCATCCAAGCTGTAGCATTGCCTTCTTCCCCTATTCGATCCATACACACTTGCACCGTTTCGGAGAAACGATTAAAGCAGCGCATCTGGTCGGCGGCGACATTGCAATCAAGCTCAGGATCGTTCATCATGAACATCATTTCGTACGATTGCGGACGATCGAGGCCAAACTTGATGTAGCCGGTCAGCACTTCATGAAGCAGCGTTATGCTTGGAGTCTTTCCGGCAATCGTCTGCTCAAGAACATCGCGCAGGCGGTCAAAATCTTGTTCGACAACTCGGGCGTACAACTCGGCTTTATCTTTAAAGTGATAGTAGATCGCTCCGTGACTGCAGCCTATGCTTAACGCCAGCGCGCGCATCGATACCGCGCGATAGCCGAATTCGATGAATCGCTCGCGGGCAGCCTCCAATATTTGATCTCGCCCCAGTTCATTGGCTGCGGTAGGTCTAGGGCTCATTAACTTCCCTCCTTATATGGTGAATTGATTATTTTCGTCATAAGCAAGATGTAGCTCCATTATTGACCGATGTTCAATTAAAATCAACCATTATTTTCAAGTTGCGAATGAAGGGTAAAGCATTGAAATTTGGCGTGCGGATATAAATAAAGAGGGCAGCAAGATTTTACAAGGCGAATTAATGGTATAATGGATGCTATCGACAAGAATGGAACGATAATGACGATGTTGGAGTGGTGAAGCAAGCATGGTAAAAGCAAAAGGCGGAACAGGTAGAGGCACGGATAAGAAAGGCTGGAATCGTTGGCAGGCTAGCGCTAAGAAGAAAGCTGCGAAAAAAATATTCGGCAAGCCTCAAGGCGCTAAAGGCGCAGATGCAAAAGGCGCAGACGCAGCAGCGAAAACGACGGCGGCTAAGAAGCCGCAATAAAGCAGGTGATTCCATGGAAGAGCATACACAAGCATCGCCTTCGGCAGAAGCAGAGGCAGAAGCGAAAGCGATATTCGAGCAATATAGAGGCAGTCTTGTAGCCATGCACAAAGCGGGTGTATTAGTACCGTATAAGGCTCATGGCATAAGTGTGGAGATAGAGGCCCAGTGGTACGCAGATATAATGGAGTCGCTTGCCAGCCGGCTGTCGATTATGAACGGGGAAGCGGTGACCGAGCTGGAGGCGATGGCTAAATATTACCCTTCTCCTGCGATATTGGAGCGGGTAGTGTCGTTCGCCTCGAGGCATATCTCCGGCGCGGATAGCTTGGTCAAGCTTGTCTATGCGGAGAAAATGATTCAGCTCATCAAGTTGATGAAAAAAACAATAACGCCCGATCTGTTGCATAGCGCATGCAAAACGACGGATCGGACGCTCAGAGACCTTATATCGCAGCCGCTCATTGTGGATGAAGGCCATTCGTTGCAGTCGTTTCAATTGAGAGACAAGCGTGCGCTCAACCTAAGAGCCAAGAACAGCTTGGATCAAATCGAAGAGCTGCTAAATTGAGATAGCTTAGTAGTAAATGAGGCTGCTATATTGGCCAATATAGCTTCCTCGGCAACTATGAAGACGGTGATCCAACCATCGCCATATGTACGGCATGCGGATCGGCGCCAGCCTCCAGAAGTATACGCACTGCCCAATATTCCTCGCATTCTACCGCTTTCCAAAAAATAAGATCACAGCAAAGCTTGCCACGCCAAGAAGCAGCATAAAGAGATCCTCTCATTTAAAAGCATGTTATGGCAGCAATTCAATGAGGACGGGCTAGTTTATTTATTTCTGTAAGCGTGTAACATTTGGAATAACCGTTGCGTTAGAAGATTGAATACAGGAGGTGCTTCTAATGCAACAACATTTAGTTGCTGTAATCGCCCATCCCGATGATGAATTCATGGCAGCAGGCTTACTCATACGGGCCAAAAAGCATGGATACCTTACGCATTTGATTTGCGGCACGCAAGGAGAGGCAGGCCGTATCAAAGGGCAGCATTTTCGCGGCAATAGGGACGAGGAGCTGAGAACGATCAGGCAGAAGGAATTCGGCGTGTCCTGCCTACTCTTGAATATAGACAGCTATCACACTCTCGGCTTGCCGGATAATAGGGCTGAAGCTTGGAATATCGAAGAGTCGGCTGCCGAGCTGGAAGCGATTCTGTTAAGCATTGGCTCCTCGGTTATTGTTACGTTCAATAGTGACGGCGGCAATCGTCATCCAGACCATGTCGCGATGCACCAGATGACGGTGCAGGCGTTCGGCGGGCTGCCGAAGAACGATTACATACTCTATTTCAGTACGCTGTTTCCCAAAAGCTTCTCGGAGGCCCATACGTTGCTGAAGCTTCCTCCGCCGATCATGGATCAAATTACGATCGATGACAACGAGGTATCCGCCATCGTCGCCTTATCCAAGGAAGAACATCTTATGAAGCTTACCGTGCTTGATATATACAGAAGCCAATTTCCGGATGAACGAGGATTATATTATAAAATGCCTTTGAAAATGCTGGAGACGGTATCGAGGTACGAGTGTTACGAAAATTTTGCTGGAGGGACAGTTGCGGACCCTTCGGATTCAAGCCGCTCTGACATGTTGTTTGATATGTTTTTGTGAGAGATTACATATAAATAATGAAATGGTGCGGAGCGGCCTTTGGCCGATTCTAGCACTTTTAAGGATAATAGGTGAAGCCGGGAAAGCGGACAACGGGCGACTTAACCTTATGCAGCTTGTTCGTGAACGCCTCATCGACGTTCAGGTTGCTCTCGACGAGCGGCTTAGGCGTGAGCGCCATCCATTGATTCAGTGAAATGTCGAGGAAGCGGTCGCTCTTGAACATTTCGAGAAACCATAGCGACTGCTCGCCTGTATTCTGGATATAGTGGCCGTAGGCAAAAGGCACGTATCCAACGTCGCCGGCTCGGTAATTGAACGTGCGCGCGACACCGTTGCCGGCGAATACGGTCATCCTGCCTTGACCGCTCAAGTAATATTGCCACTCGTCTTGATTCGGATGCCAGTGAAGCTCGCGCATGCCGCCGGGCTTGATCTCCACAAGCGCTGCTGCTATGGTCTTGGCAATCGGAAAATTGGTCGAGTCCACGATTCTTACGCTTCCGCCGGACGTCTTGATCGGCGGCTGCGCCAGCAGCCGATGCTTGAAGCTGAGCGGAATGGTGCCATAAGGCGATGCGATAGCTTCCGATTGAATAGGACCTGGAACATCAGTCTGATAGATATACACCTGTTCGCTTGGAATGCGGCTGAAGTCGCTGACAGGCACGCCGAAGTTCGCCGACAGCACTTCGGGCGGCGTATGCGCGAACCAGTCGGAGATCGATAGCGTGTTAAGGTCGGAGAAGCTGCCGTCGTCGAAGACGAGCAGAAATTCGCAACCTTCGGCGAGCCCTTGTATGGAGTGGGGCAAGCCGGCGGGAAAATACCATAAATCCCCTTCCTCGACATCGGCGATGAAGTTCCGTCCTTGTGCGTCGACGGATGTGATGCGCGCGCTGCCGAGCAGCATATAAGCCCATTCGGCCTGCTGATGCCAATGCATCTCGCGCACGCCTCCTGCGGTGAGACGCATGTTCACGCCTGCCAGTGTCGTTGCAATCGAGAGATCTCGCACCGTTATTTCCCGCGACCAGCCGCCTTCATTCAACTGCATATGCGTATCCGAGAACGAGAACTTCAAGTTCGGTATTAAGCCGGCATCCGTTGCCGGAGGAACGAGCATATCGGGATTCTCCCGATCTCTCATAATATCGCGCGGTCCGTTGTCCGTTGCTCCTTCATTGCCTCTGATCGGCTGCGGAATGTCGCCATAGAAACCGCCGTATTTGGTTGCGTCTTTATCCATTCGTGCAAGCCCCTTTCCATCGAGCTGATCCGTGTCGCATAGCGAAATGCTTCTACTTACAACTGTATGCCCAGGGCTTGGTTCATATGTTGAAGCTCATGCTTCAAGTACTGATATAGCTTCGAGACGGCAGGCTTCATCGGATGAAGGGATGTTTGGCATGCAATTCCGCTCGTCATATGAATGCCGTTATTATTGATCATACGGATGACGGTGCCGGCTGGTGGCGGCTGTAGGATAACCATGGGAACAAGCGCAATGCCCAGTCCGCATACGACATAATGCGGGAGAGCGGCCATGCTGCCAATTTCCATAGTGTCAGAGGCGATAGAACCCTGTTGATGGAGCAGGAAAGAAAGCTGCTTGCGGTAAGGGCAATTGGCTGATGTGATCAAGAGACGATGTCCCTGAATATCGCTTAGCTCAATATTTGCTGCACCTGCAAGCGGGTGCTCCTCGGGCAGCAATAAGGCGAAGGGTTCGGTAAAGAGCGGTTCAAAATAAAGCCGCTCTCCCAACTCAGGAGCGGAGCCTATTACAATATCAAGCTCATTCTGCTGCAGCCGTTCGCAAAGCGACGGCGTACTCGCTATCTCAATGGATATATGAATGCGAGGAAAGTTAGCCATGAATCCAGATAGTAAAGGCGGAAGACGGTAGCTGGCCGTTGGTTCGGTGACGCCTAAGCGGATATGGCCCGCCTCGCCTGAACGCGCATCAGTTATAGCGGCTTGAAGCCGCTCCAAGTCTTGGGCAATAGGGAGACTCTGTTCATAGAACAGTCTGCCGGCCTCGGTCAGCTTGAATTTCGTTCCCCGTTCTATGAGTTGAACGCCGAGATCGTTCTCTAATCGCTGAATTTGCATCGTGACGGTCGACTGCGCGTAATTGAGTTCTTCGGCAGCACGTTTGAAGCTCCCGTAAGCGACAATGAGCTGGAACGATTTGATCGCTTTAAGGTCCATGGCAGCTGTGCGCCTCCTTTTAAGAGTTCAATAATATTGAATTGACAATTCGGATAATTCAATTATACGTAATCGAGGCCGCGTAATAAAATAAGAATAGGTATACAATTCGTTTAATCGAGGGGGAGCTTATATGGAAGTACAGAACAAAGTCGCACTAATAACCGGAGGAGGAACGGGAATAGGAAGAGCAGTCTCGATTGAATTGGCAAGGCGGGGCGCAAGCGTTGTGATCAATTATGCGCATTCAGAAAGCGAAGCGGAGGAGACGGTCCGTATTATCCAAGAAGCAGGAGGTCGGGCCGTTGCAGTCAAGGCTGATGTATCCAAGGACAAGGAAGTTCGGGAGATGGTGGAGCTGGCATCACAAGCATTCGGAACAATCGATTTTCTCGTCAACAATGCGAGCATCACCAGGCATATACCGCTTGACGATCTGGATGCCGCAACCGAGGAAGTATGGGACGAGCTCTACGATGTCAACGTGAAGGGAATGTTCTTCTGCGCCAGGGCGGTTGCGCCTCTGATGAATCAGAACAAGCAAGGAGCCATTGTCAATGTAGGAAGCATTGCCGGTCTGACGGGATCAGGCTCTTCGCTGCCTTATGCGGTGTCGAAAGCGGCCGTGCATGGGTTAACTAAATCGCTTGCTCGTGCTCTTGCACCAGCCATTCGAGTGAACGGCGTAGCGCCCGGCGCCGTAGCGACGAGATGGTGGGAAGGCCGCGAGGAGCAAATGAAGAAGTTAAGCGGTAACGTGCTGCTGGAACGGGTATCCTCGCCGGATGAAATCGCGATGCTCATATGCTCGCTTTTGGAGCAGGATTCGATGACCGGGCAGATCGTAACCGCGGATTGCGGACAGACGCTCTAAACAGGTTGACGTTAGGAATGAAAAAAAGCTGAGAATGGCGCCAAACGACGGCCGACTCGGCTTTTTTGTATGGTTGTATGGTTGTTAGCCGCTAGTGGCAACGTCATCCGTAAGGCTCTTTTTGCCCCATTTTTGCATCCATATATCCATTTCATTAAGGGCATAACGAAAGTCTTTTCCTTTGTCCGTAAGAGAATATTCAACGGTTACTGGCACAGTCGGAAATACTTCGCGGTTCACGATACCCGTTTTCTCCAGATGGCGCAGAGTGTCCGTAAGCGATTGCGTCTTCACGACCACTATGTTTCGTTGAAGCTGCTTGAATCTTTGCGGTCCTTTATTGAGCTCGGCAATGACTAGAAAAGACCATTTTGCTCCAAGAATTTGTAACACCTCGCAAATGGAAGACAGTTCTTGAACATCTTCCGGGTTATTCTCCATCTGCTCACTCATAAAAGCTTCACCCTTCCTTATAAGCTTACTTATTGTAAGTAGATCCATTTAACAGGACAATGTCCAAATACTTTGCCTTCTTACATTAATATTGTTACCTTATTATAATGACAATTAATCGAGTAAATGCAAGTGCAAATTCGATTATTTTGTAGAGATGGAAGGGTGAAGGAACAATGAACCGATTTATTGTTTACGTGATCGCGCTAGGCGCGTTTCTAGCCGGATCTGCTGAGCTTGTCGTATCTGGAGTGGTGAGTGCGATCGCTAGCGATATGGATATTTCGTTAGCCTTGGCGGGGCAGCTGGTGACGGCTTTCTCGCTTTCGTTCGCTATTGGCACGCCAATCCTTATTGCTTTAACGGCACGCTGGGCTCGTAAAAAAGTGCTGGCTGGAGCCATTGCCGTATTTGTCTTCGGCAGCCTCGTTGCGCTGTTTAGCTTTAATTATGAGACGTTAATTGTATCGCGTATTATTCTTGGAGCCAGTGCGGGGGTGTACTCGGTTGTTGCCATTAGCTCGGTAGCGAAGCTTGTTCCCCCGACTCGAATCGGCGCTGCTATCGGAACGATTGCTTTCGGCTTCAGCGCCGCGATGGCTCTTGGCGTCCCTATCGGGGTAGCGATTGCCGATTGGTGGGGCTGGAGGTCGATCTTCATCGTGCTCGGTGCGCTTAGCTTGGTCATTCTGTTTATTCTGCTACGCATGCTGCCACAAATCGAAGGGGATGCCCATGCTTCATTCCGGTCGCAGCTTACTGTATTACGCAAGCCTGCCGTTAGCACGGGGCTTCTCATCTCGCTTATGGTATGCGTAAGCCATGCGGTGCTGTTAACGTATATTGCGCCTTTCTTAACGGATATTCTTCATATGAACAATGTGGCGCTTGGCGCAGTTATGCTGATGCTTGGGGTGTTCGGCGCCATAGGTTCGCGGATCGGGGGTTACGGTGCGGATAGATGGGGCGCAGGACAAATGATCGTGGGCAGCTTGATTATTACTTCGCTGTCGCTTGCCCTCGTGCCAGTTTTCACGATCGTTCTCATCGTTGAGCTGGCACTGCTGGCGTTATGGATGAGCTCGGTCTTTATGACGGCGCCGGCGCTAAATATGTATTTCATTCAGCAATCGCCGCAGTCTTCCAACTTCGTGCTCAGTATCAACTTATCCATCATCCATCTAGGCATTTCGCTTGGGGCAGGAGTGGGTGGAGCGGCTGTTAATGCTGCCGATACCGTGCTTTACCATCCTTGGTTCGCAAGCGGAGCGGCTTTGCTGGGGCTCACTGCAGCGGTGTTATCGTTGTCGCTGCGGAAGAAGCATGTCCATCCGATTGCGCAATAATACAGAACAGCCCCTGCTGCCACGAATGGAGCAGGGCTGTACCCTTACTTATAGGAGCTCAAGCCACTGCTCTTGGGTGACGGGGCCGAAATAGTACGGCAGGTCGATGCCGCTCACGAGCTCCTTCAGCGCAGCCGCGTCATACCGCGTGCCGATGAGGCGCTGCGCGACTTCGCCGCTGTCGCCTCTGCCGAAGAAGTCGCCGAAGATGGCTGCATCTACGATGACGCCTTCCTCGACCTGCAGGCGCACGTCGAAGGTTCCGGCGCCTTCGATCCGCTTCGACTGACGCATGTTGAAGGCGGGCGAGCGTCCGTAGTTCCACTCCCAGCTGCGGTAGCGCTCGTCCGCTAATTTTTGCACATTCGCCCAGTCCTGCTCAGTCAACTCATAGAACGGAATTTCGCTCTGATCCTCGAATATCGATGCCAGAATATGCTGACGGAATTGCTCGATTGTCATCGGTTCAGCCAGAAACTCCGTAATGTTCGCTACACGGCTGCGTATCGATTTTGTCGATTTCGACACATATTTCTCGGCATTTGCTTTCAGCGCGGATACGACGTTCTCCATCTCCGAATCGAATAGCAGCGTGCCATGACTGAACATTTTGCCTTTGGTGGAGAACTGCGCATTGCCCGAGATTTTGCGCTCGCCGACCTGAAGATCGTTGCGTCCCGTCATCTCGGCATCAACGCCGAGCTTGCGAAGCGCGCGGACGACAGGCTCCGTGAATTTCTTGAAGTTGTGGAACGACTGTCCGTCATCCTTCATGATGAAGCTAAAGTTGAGGTTGCCGAGATCGTGATAGACAGCCCCGCCCCCCGACAGACGCCGAACGACGTGCAGCTTGTTCGCCTCGACATATTCGGCGTTGACCTCTTCGACCGTATTTTGATTTTTGCCGATGATGATCGAAGGCTCATTAATATAGAAAAGCAAATAATCGTCGTTGTCAGGCAACGAGCGAAGAATGTATTCCTCCAAAGCCAGGTTAAGCGCCGGATCAGTTATGTTGTTATTGCTTATGAAACGCATCGTCTCACTCCTTCATTAGTTGCGGTTACACGCATTATACTCCGTAGCGAAGCGGCGTTCAACGCTCTAGCCCTCGAGCATGAGCAGCTCGCGCACATCCTGCTCGGTTAACGAGGTGAATGCCTCTTCGCCGCCAGATTGCACCACTTCATCGATGAGGTTCAGCTTGCGCTGCTGCAGATCGTACATTTTGTCTTCAATCGTTCCTTGCGTCACGAGGCGAATAATCTGTACGACGTTGCGCTGTCCGATCCGATGCGCGCGATCGGCCGCTTGCTGCTCGACGGCTGGATTCCACCATAGGTCGTACAGAATGACGGTATCGGCGCCGGTCAGGTTAAGGCCGGTCCCGCCAGCCTTAAGGGAGAGCAGGAACAGCTCGCGCTCTCCGGCATTGAACCGGCTGCACAGCTCGACGCGCTCGGCAGCAGGTGTACTGCCATCGAGATAGAAGTGGGAGATGCCTTGGTAGCCAAGCTGCTGTGCGATCAGGCCGAGCATCTGGGTGAACTGCGAGAAGATGAGCAGCCGCTTGCCCGCGCTCCGGCATTCCTCGATGATCTCCAGCAATTGCTCCAGCTTGGCAGAGCTTCCTTGGTAGCCCTCCACGAACAATGCGGGATGATCGCATAGCTGGCGAAGCCTCGTAATGCCTGCCAGGATGCGAATGCGATGTTTATTGAAGCTGTCCTTGTTAAGATGCTGCACCGTGTCTTGTCGCAGCTCGGCCAAGTAGGCGACGTAGAGCTTCTTCTGTTCCGGCAACAGCTCGGACGTCTGGATCGTTTCGATCTTCTCCGGCAGCTCGCCAAGTACGTCGCGCTTCAAGCGGCGCAGTAGGAAAGGCCGGATGCGCTTTGCGATCGTCTCGCGCTGCATCTCGCCGAACTGCCGGCGGCCGGGGAACAGCCCCGGAAATACGGCGTCGAATATCGACCATAGCTCCTCCAAGCCGTTCTCGACGGGCGTGCCTGTCAGCGCGAAGCGATGCCGTGCTTGCAGCGCCTTGACGGCTTGGGCTGTCTGGGTCGCGTAGTTCTTGAACGCTTGCGCTTCATCTAGGATGAGCGTATGGAACGCTTGATCTGCATAGTGCAGGATATCTCTGCGCAGCAGCGGGTATGACGTAATGATGACGTCCGTTCGCGCGGCGGTTGCGGCGTGGCTCACGATGTCATTGCGCTCCTCCTTCGTGCCGTCGGCGATGACGACGCGCACATCGGGAGCGAAACGATGGAACTCGTTAAGCCAATTGTACGTCAGCGAAGCCGGTGAGACGACGATAGCCGGAAGCCCCTCGCTTCGGATTTCGGGCAGCATGGAAATGATGAACGCGATGCTCTGGATCGTTTTTCCGAGACCCATATCGTCAGCCAGGATACCGCCGAATCGATAATGGGCGATGGTACGCATCCATTGGTAGCCATAGATTTGATAGTCCCTTAGGATGGGGACGAGTGAATCGGGAACGGCAAATTCGAGATTATCCGGATTGCGCATGTCGTCGAGCAACTGACGCAGCGACTTGCCGAGCTTGACCGTATCGCCTCGCGTCTGCCGATCGAGCAGGCGAAGGGCGCGAACGGCAGGCACGCGCAGATGCGCTCCATATTTGCCGAGAAGCTCGTCGCTTACGAAACCAAGCTCATTGATGAGCTTAATGATTTCTTGAAACTGTTCGGTTTCGAGCGGCATGAGGCCGCCGCTCGGCATCCGGTAATATTTACGTTTTTCGCTGAGCGACTTCAAAATACCTTTTATTTCGCTCTCTGGGATACCGTCAATATTGAAGGTAAATGCGAGCCAATCCGTTCGTTCGTCGACATCTATACGGACGCGAGGCGGTGGATGCTCGTTGAACAGTCTAAGCTTGACGGCGCCGGTCGCATGAATCTCGGCAAGCTTCTCCAGCTCAGGAATAATATGATATAGAAAATCGTATTGCGCGTCCTCGTCGTCGATGAAGAAGCCGCCTTCTGTTTTGCCGAAGCTCTCTTGCTCCATAAGCGCCATAATGCGCCGTTCCTGCTCGCCGTCGCGCATAATAATGCGATCCGAAGCACGCTTCGCCGATTCGCTGTTCAGCGGGTTAATGACGAAGCGGCCGTAATGGAATTCCATGCCGATCAGCAGCCGATCCTTGATGCGGTCAAGATAGAGCTTAGCCTTAAGCGGCACCTGCATGATTCGCTCGGATACCGCCTCGGAGATATGGACTGTGCCGAGCTTCATTAACCCCGGTATGACCTTCTCCATGAAAGGCTCTATCTGAGCCGATGCAATCGTAATATGCTGATTGTCCGTCTGATCCAGCATCAGCTTCAGTTCAGCCAAACGGCTGCATAGGTCCGCCGTTGTCTGCAGCAGCTTGCCCTCCGATAAGACGAGCCCATAATCTTCCATAACGGCGATTCGATCAATCCCTTGCACCTCAAGACGGCAGCTATCAGCATCGGCTGAAGTTGCTTCCGTTTGGTCGAAGCGGAACTGCAGCGGGATTGCTTCATCGGAGACATCGATGCCTTCGTAGAGGCGGCCGTCCTGCTCTAGCCTTGCTGTTCCCGCTTGGCGAAGCACTGGAAGCAGCTCTTCCCAAGAAGCAGGGGGCAGGAGCAGCATGCGCTCTCCGCCCGCGGCGCGGTTATTGCCGGAGTAGCCGAGTGCAGTCTCCCGTATCAAAGCTTCATTCCGGTAAATACGGATTAGCAGCTGCAGCACCGCATCATCCTCCGCACGGAAGCTATGGATGGCCGGATCATAGATGAAATGTTTCGAGAACGGGTAAGGCTTCCTTCGCTCTATGGAATGAAGAAAGTCTCTGATTCGCTGAACGATGTAAGGCCGACGCGCAGGCCCTGCCTTCAGCTCAATGCCGAACATCAGCTTGCGCTGGCCATATTCGTGCAGCTTCAAGGTGAACTCCGTCTCCAGCCGCGTTCTGGAATCGAAGAGCGCACCGGCACCGGTCGGCCTGACGGGCTTGTCTCCGAATAAGCCTAACAAGCCGCTTACGATTCGCTGGCTATCCTCTTCTTCTTGGGCATGCGTGTTGGAGGAACGCCGAGAATGAGCGGTACGTTTATTAGCTCTGTCGGTGAAAGAAGGGCGGCTGTCTTGCCCATCTAGAAGGGAATGGGAATGGATCGGCGCGTCGTCGCCGAATTGCTGCTCGTGGATATGCAGCAGCACGGCTGCAACATGCTTGCACAGCTTATCGGACGAATAGAAGGCAAGACAGGAGCATTCTGCGTCAACGTCTCCGTTGCCGTCTACATGAACGGTTATATGATAGCGGTTGTTGCCGTGAACGACAGCCTCGTAGCTGTGAGTGAAGCCTGGAGCAGCAGCATCTTCTTCGGTTAGCGTCACGCTTCCTTCCTGTTGAAGGGCTTCGCCTCTCTCATAAGCTGTCTCTCCGCATAATAATTTGATAATACGCTTCGTTATTCGAAAGCTCATAGCCTTTTGCTCATTCCTTTTGTGGTGAACTTTTATTTTTTTACCACGTTTAAGTTCTCTAATGCGAAAAGCATAAAGAAAATTATTCCGATTGGCGATAAAAACTTCTGTGCTTCCGAAGCCAGTTTGCTACGCAAACCTGCAGGTCGCTCATCTTCGAAGTACTTCGATAGGTGTTTTTCTCATATTAACACATCATGGAGAGGAGTTCTTTAAGCAGAGGAGGCGGGCTTAGACGTGCGCGCACGGACAAGTGTGGAATCGGAGGCAGATTGCAGTATAATAAAGTTATTTCATAGACAGAGGGAGAGGTGCAGATTATGCAATATCGCAGATTGGGCAACAGCGGCTTGAAGGTTTCGGCGCTTGGCCTCGGCACGAACGCTTTCGGCAAGCGGGCCGACGGCGATACGTCGAAGAGAATCATAGACTTAGCAATTGAGCGAGGCATTAATTTTATTGATACGGCTAACATTTATGCAGGCACTGAATCCGAGCGGCTAATTGGCGAGGCGCTTGCCGGCAAGCGGCAGCAGGTCGTATTGGCGACGAAAGCAGGACTTGTCAGGGGGCCTGGCGACAATGAGCGAGGCTCGTCGAGGTATCATTTGCAGACGGAGCTGGAGCAAAGCTTGAAGCGGCTTAAGACGGATTATGTCGATCTGTATCAAATACATACGTTCGATCCGGAAACGCCGCTGGAGGAAACGCTGCGCGCGCTTGAGGATATGATTCGATCGGGTAAGGTTCGATATATTGGAGCTTCCAATTATTATGCATGGGAGCTGATGAAGGCGCTTGGCATCAGCGACCGACTTGGCCTGAATCGGTTCGTCTCGACGCAGACGAGCTATTCGCTTGCAGACCGTACGCCGGAGAAGGAGCTTGTCCCGATGTGCCTGGATCAAGGCGTCGGCATAATTCCTTATTTTCCGCTTGCGGGTGGGATATTGACCGGGAAATACAGTGCAGCGGACAAGGCGCCCGAAGGGTCGCGCGGTCAGACTGATCCGAGCTTCGGCCGCTTCATAACCGAGCAGACGCTTGCGCTTAGCGATCAAGTCGCAGCGCTTGGCGAGCAGGCTGGCATCAGCCCAGGCATTATGTCGCTCGCTTGGTTAATGAACCGACCAGCTGTTTCGACGGTAATCGTCGGCGCTACGCGCGAGCAGCAGTTGGAAGATAATCTGCTGAGCGCCGAGCTGCAGCTCGATGCGGGGCTTATGAATGAGCTGGATGAGATCAGCGGCCCGTTCCGCAATGGCAAGCCGCTGGCCGTCTATCGGCTGCCTAAGAAATAGGTAATGGGCACGGGCGGCGCGTAACCGTAAATAGATGTGAAGACTTACTTGAGGGCAGAGGTGACAGTGGTGGAAGTTAATTTTTGCATAACTTGCGGAAGCAAAATGGAGTCGCGAGATGTCGACGGCACGGTCAGAAGAGCGTGTACGGCTTGCAGCTACGTGCATTGGGGCAACTACAGCATCGGCGTCGGGGCGCTTGTCATGAAGGAGGATAAGCTCCTTCTTGTTCGCAGGGCGCAAGAGCCTGGCAAAGGCTACTGGACGAATCCGGGCGGCTATATCGAGCAGCTCGAACCGATCGAAGAGACCATTCGGCGTGAGGTGCAGGAGGAATGCGGCATCGATGCAGCTGTGAAGAGCGTAGTCGCGCTTCGCGATCAGCCAAGGGGCATTCATAATATCTACATCGCCTTTGATATGGACTATGTAAGCGGAGATCCGACGCCGGACGGCGTAGAGGTTGATGCCGCGGGCTTCTTCTCTTTGCAGGAGATGGGGACGATGAACGTAGCAGGATTCACCCGCTGGCTCGTTGATGTCGCTTACGGTGCACGCTCGGAAGGCTTGCTGCAGGATACGAACCCGATTGTTCCTCTGAACGGGTACGGGTTGTTCCGGACTTAAATGTAGGTTGCGGCAAATTGCGTTACTGACTGCGCTACAGCAATGATATATAATGATAGGGACTAGGAATGATAGTTTTTTAGCGAAGAAAGTAGAATAACATAGACATATCTGGTGAAGCACACCGTTCATCCTTGGACTATTCGTCCGGGAAGAACGGTGTTTTTTTGTAAATAAACTAGCTAATAGGGAGTGTGAGGCTGTTGAATGGCGGCGGGAAAGTAAATGTAAGTGCAGTTGATCAGGCATACAGCAAGTGGATCGAGCTACATATTGGGAGACGTGATGTTAATAGTGAGCGCAGTCGCAGATTAGTTGAACGGAATGACCATGGGGAGAATTCCTTTGTTAAAAGCGTGTGGTGGCCGGTTGTTGGCAACTTGGATGAGCTCCATCCCGAATATGAGGTGAACGATTATCGGGACGGCAGCCGATTTCTTGATTTTGCTTATATTCGCGGCGATTATCGGATTTCAATTGAAATAGATGGCTACAACACGCATCAAAGGCATGCGTCGCGCAGAACGTTCGGAGACGATCGATTCAGACAGAACCAGTTAGTGTTGGATGAGTGGAAGGTGATTCGATTCTCTTACGACGACATTGTTGATAAGCCAAGGCAATGCCAGCAGTTCATTCAACAATTGCTAGGGAAGCTCTACGGCATGGGGCGCCAACCAGTTGAAGAGCTAGATCTGCCGGCGAGCACGTGCGAACTGCTCAGATGGGCGATCAAGCAGGGTCCAGAATTTGTGTTTAGTCCGAAGGAGGCGAGGTTGAGGGTAGGTGTATGTCACGCATCCATTCAAAAGTACCTGAAACAACTCAGAAACCTGCATCTTATTGAACCGGCCTCGGGTAGTCAGCGGATTCGTGCCTACCGCCTAACGGAGAAGGCGGTAAAGCTTCGGTTGTGACGGGTTACTGAGCGGAATAGAGCTAGAAGACAGCTCTATTCAACAAATTGTGGTGTGTTGGAGACCGATAGAGATAGAAAGTATCTCTAGCGGCAAGGGGGAGCGTCGAAAGTGAGCATACGGCGGGGATGCTGAACGGAATAGAGCTAGAAAATAGCTCTATTCAACAAACTGAGGTGTGTTAGAGAAACATAGAGATAGAAAGTATCTCTATCTGCAAGGGGGAGCGTCGAAAGTGAGCATACGGCGGGGTTGCTGAACGGAATAGAGCTAGAAAACAGCTCTATTCCACAAATCGAGATGTGTTGGAGACGGATAGAGATAGAAAGTATCTCTATCGGCAAGGGGGAGCTGCAAAAGTGAGCATACGACGGGGCTGCTGAGCGGAATAGAGCTAGAAAACAGCTCTATTCCACAAATCGAGATGTGTTGGAGACGGATAGAGATAGAAAGTATCTCTATCTACCAAGGTTGGCATCGAAAGTGAGCGTGCGGCGGTGCTGCTGAGCGGAATAGAGCTAGAAAACAGCTCTATTCAACAAATTGGGGTGTGTTGGAGACAGATAGAGATAGAAAGTATCTCTATTGGCAAGGGAGAGCGGCGAAAGTGAGCATGCGGCGGGGGTGCTGAACGGAATAGAGCTAGAAAACAGCTCTATTCAACAAATTGGGGTGTGTTGGAGACAGATAGAGATAGAAAGTATCTCTATCTGCAAGGGAGAGCGGCGAAAGTGAGCATACGGCGGGGGTGCTGAACGGAATAGAGCTAGAAAATAGCTCTATTCAACAAACTGAGGTGTGTTAGAGAAACATAGAGATAGAAAGTATCTCTATCTGCAAGGGGGAGCGTCGAAAGTGAGCATACGGCGGGGTTGCTGAGCGGAATAGAGCTAGAAAATAGCTCTATTCAACAAGTGGAGGTGTGTTGGAGATGGATAGAGATAAAAAGTATCTCTATCTGCAAGGGGGGGCGTCGAAAGTGAGCATACGGCGGGGATGCTGAACGGAATAGAGCTAGAAAACAGCTCTATTCAACAAAATTGTGGTGTGTTGGAGACGGATAGAGATAGAAAGTATCTCTATCTACCAAGGTTGGCGGAGAAAGTGGTCATACGGCGGGGTTGCTGAGCGGAATAGAGCTAGAAAACAGCTCTATTCAACAAAATGGGGTGTGTTGGAGACCGATAGAGATAGAAAGTATCTCTATCTGCAAGGGGAGCGTCGAAAGTGAGCATACGGCGGGGATGCTGAACGGAATAGAGCTAGAAAACAGCTCTATTCAACAAGTGGAGGTGTGTTGGAGATGGATAGAGATAAAAAGTATCTCTATCTTCCAAGGTTGGCGGCGAAAGTGGTCATACGGCGGGGATGCTGAACGGAATAGAGCTAGAAAACAGCTCTATTCAACAAATTGTGGTGTGTTGGAGACAGATAGAGATAGAAAGTATCTCTATCGGCAAGGGGGAGCGTCGAAAGTGAGCATACGGCGGGGATGCTGAACGGAATAGAGCTAGAAAATAGCTCTATTCAACAAACTGAGGTGTGTTAGAGAAACATAGAGATAGAAAGTATCTCTATCGTCCAAGGTTGGCGGCGAAAGTGTGCATTCGCATACGCGAGCCACATCCGAACGCCATAAAGAGGAGCGTGCCCACATCGGCACGCTCCCAACAGCTCTACCCCTTGAAGCCGGAGACGAAGAAGGCGTATTGGACGAACTTCTTCACCGAGGGACGGGCTTTGCTTCCGTCTGGATCGAGAGGGGAGGTGTCCTCCTTGGACGGCTTCGCGTTGACCTCGATCAGCCATACCCGCCCCTGCGTGTCGATCGCCAGATCGATGCCGAGCTCGGCATAGTGGCCCACGATCTGCGATTCAATCCCTTTGGCGATCAGCAGCGAGGCGCGCCGCAGCTTCGTCAATCCGCCCGCCGCCGCGGAAGAGCCCGTTCGCGCCAAAGCGGCTTTGACGGTGCTGATCGTTCCGCCCCGCGCTACGTTCGAGACGAACTGATTGTTGTCGGCGATCCGCGCTACGATCGAAGTAACGGTCCATTGCCCGGTCTCGCCCCGCTGGACGAGCGACCGGAAGTCCAGCGGCCGGCCGCCCACCGACAGCAGCTTCAGTCCGCGCTGAATCTGATGCTCGCTTTTCTTCAGCTTGGCGGCAAGCGAGCCGTACAGCTGATCCAGCGTTGCGAAGGTTTGCGCACGAATACCGGTCACATTGTTCATATGGCTCGTATATCCAGCCTCGGGAAATTCGCTCCGATACACCTTCACGATGCCTTTCCCCAGGCTTCCGTTATTCGGCTTAATGAAGACAACATCGTATTTGCTGCACATCGACTTCAGCAACTTAGCGCCCTTAAGCGGATAAGACTCAGGCAGGTAGGCGCGCAGCGAAGGCTCCTTGATAAGAGCTCCGAATACTTCCGTCTTATTCAAATATTTCTCATTGAAAAATACGGCATTATGCCGTTTCTTCGCATTTCTCACGAACCTCTGCACGTCCGGCAGCTTCTCCTTCTTGCGGGACGTGATTCGGTTATAGATGACATGGGGGACGGGAAAGCGCCCACGCACCCATTTGTCCGTATAATGCCAACCCTTAACTGCGTCGCCCGTGCTGACGATATCTTCCCCTGTGAAAAAGAAGATGGAGGCTCCATAGCTTTTGCAAAGCTCGGATAGCTCTTGGCAGAAAGTCGTATTGGGACCGAACGGCAGTAGGGTAGAGTGCCGGTTAAAGCGGCTGACAATGACCCCGATCAGCGGACCAAGCTGCACCGTCTTGGAGGAGCCTTTATAGTTGAAGCTTAGCACCTGGTCATGGACGACGCCCCATCTGGCGGCTAGCGCTGCATCGATTTGCAAGAAGCTGCCGTCAGGCGATGGCTCAGCCGTTATCTCTTGCCTGGCAGAGCCGAACGATAATGTCAGGGGCGTGCGAAAGGGAATGCTCCATTTCTTGGCGTGTGCTTCGCTGAGCAACAGTAGTGGCTCGCCTGCAGCGAACTCTTCCTGAGTGATGCGCAGCGTTACCTTTGTACTATTCATGAATACTCCTTCCCAGCACCGACTTGTTCAAACGATTCCTCTGCAAGACAGCGGAGTCGCGAAAGGCCGATAAAGCAGCAAGCAGGCGCTGTTAGGCGGATGTAGATCGGATAGCGCGAACGGACGCCGCGATCTGACCGTACAAACGCGGGTTTGAATGATAGCGGAACAGCTGGAATTGAGGCTTCGTATTGGCTTCTACCAGCCATATTTTGCGTTCCGTGTCGATAGCGATATCTAGCCCAAGCTCGGCAATCTTCGGAAAATGCTCCTTCATCGCAGATGCGATCAACAGCGATATATCCTTAATTTGCAAATACCACTCCTTGCCTTCTTCCTTCGATACGCCAAGCGCGTCGTATAGCCGAATGGCTTTGCCGCCGTTGCTATGGTTCGTCACGAAGCTGTTCGGCGCGGCAACCTTGCCCATAATGCCGAAGAAACGCCAATCGCCTTCCGGCCTAAGATGCATCAGTGCGCGAAAGTCGATCGGTTTGTCTTCAATCTTGATCAGATCTATGCCTTGCTGGACGATATAGCGCTTATCGCCGATCAGATGCTTTAGCTTCAGCGCAGCCAGCTTCTTGCTTGGATATTTATGTGTGTAGTAAGCGGTTCGGATAATATACTCTTCTTCCTCGCGCGAGACCTTCATTACGCCTTGCCCTTTCATCCCTAGATCCGGCTTGAGGAAGAGGACGGTATATTTATCGATCATTTGGATAAAATTTTTCGGCGTGAACAGCATCGTGTCGGGCAAATATTCCCTAAGCAGCGGTTCACTCCAAAGCGACTCATGCTTTAGCCACTTTCTTCCGGGATACCTGATCTGTTTGGCCTTCATGGTGAAATCTCCTCCGTGCTTCACGTAAAAGCGACTGTACGAGCGTGCAATAGGCTTCGATCGACGTCCTTTATGTTATTCGCACAGCTCCCAATGCGTACCTGTCCTCTGTCGCATTCATGAATTGGGTTATCGCCTAAGGCCCGCCTGCGGGCGAATGTCATAGGATAATGTACGGCTCCAAGCTGCAAGTCTAAGGCATCCAAGCAGAAGAGCAGATTGAGACAGGAGAGCGAATCCATCATGACAAAAATATTAGGCATAATGACGCATCGGGTGTCCCGTCCGCAAGTGTTCAGCCGCCATGCGAAGTCGGCAATCGCGGAGAAGTTCGACGGCTTGCTGATGTACACACCGCGAGACGTGAATATGAAGAAACGGCAGATTAGCGGCAATCTATATAAGAACGGCAGTTGGTCGAAAGCGACAATCCCTTTTCCGCCAATCAATCTCGACATCGGCTTCTACTCGCCCGAGGATATGCACAGAGCAACGATCGTAAAGAAGAGCAGTCAACTGCCGTTCACGGGCTATGGTCTCGGCAACAAGTGCAAAATTCAGAGCCATCTGGTGCAGTCCTCCTATTTGAAGCCCTACTTGCTTCCAACAGAACAGGTGAAGACAGCCGAAGCATTCGTCTCCTTCGTGAAGAAGCATGAGAGCGTCATGCTGAAGCCGATCAACGGCTGGGGAGGAAAAGGGATCATTCGAGTCACGCTTCATAAAGATCATTTCATCGTACAGCGGGACGGCAAGGACAATCAGCAGCTGCCGCGCGCGGAGCTAGCGAAATATGTTCGAGGCGTGCTGGGGAGCGGCAGGCATCTGATGCAGAAGTGGATTGATATTCGCAATACGAAGGGAAGCGTATTTGATATTCGCGCTCTTTTGCAGAAGAATGGATCGGGGGATTGGCAGACGAGCGGAATGGCGGTACGTGAAGGGAAACGAGGCAAGATTACATCGAACATCAAAAGCGGCGGCGACGCCTACGACGTTTCCCAGTATCTCACAAATGAATTCGGTGCCGAGATGGGGGAAAAGCTTACGGAAACGGTGACGGAGATCGCAGAATACATCCCTTCGTTCTTGGAAAAATCGTACAAATCAAGACTGTCAGAATTAGGGATCGACCTTGCCGTCGACAGGAGCGGCAAGCCGTGGCTGATCGAGGTTAACATAAAGCCCGGGAAGATGATCATGAAGCGGGTTTACGGGCAGAAGGCATGGGAGCAAAGCCTGCATATCGGTTATCAATACGCTCGTCAATTATTAGAAAAATAAGAAAATTTTCGCCCGAAATCGCTTTCATTAGGAGACGATGGACGGCTTACATATGGAACAGGCTGACAGAAATAAGGCCTTTGGTTAGATATACCAAGGAAAAGGGGGTGTAAATCTTGCTATTATAGGGATACATCTCAACGAGGGAGCTGATAGATGGATGAAGAAGAAGATTATCGTATTATCGCTGGCACTTTCACTAAGCGCGACGGGCGTTGCATTCGGCGCGGCAAGTTCAACGAAGGCGGACGCTGTAGCCAAATACAATAAGTATATTAATGCTGACAGTTATGTAAAAGATGAATTGTATAACGTAGCAGACTTCCGAGCCAAATACGTCGGACAATCGGAGACGCTAGCATATAAGCTTGTAGAGCGGGCAATATGGTATATGGAAAACGGCTATTTCGTTTATGGTCATGGAAGCAAGGCGTATGCCAAATACGGCTACGAGGATTGCTCAGGATTCACAAGTCTCGTATACGGCGACTTCGGCTATAGCATTACCGAAACGTCCAAAAATTATGACAGTGTCGGCACCAAAGTAGCAGGCGTAGGCAAGAAAAAAGTGAACGGCAAATGGCAGCTGACCGGAATTGAGAACTTACGAATTGGCGATTTGCTGACATGGCAAACAACCGACCATATTATGCACGTAGCGATCTATATGGGAACGAACCGTGATGGACAACCTGTCGTAATCGGTACGCGAAGCGATGGCAACCCAACCGCGCTCGGAACGGTAGACAGCTGGTCCTATTGGTGGGGAGAGAACTTCCACTCGGCAAGACGCGTTCTGCCAGACTCCGCCTTCACAGGCATGGCAGGCAAGACAGAGCAGGCGCCAGTAATACCGAAGTCCTACATACTTCCGCCCCAAAAATCGATCCCAAAGTGGGATAGCCCTATCGTACAACAACCGGACCCGACACCGCAACAGCCGGAAATTGTCAATCCAGGGGAAGAGCAGTCGGACAAGCAGTATGTGGTAACGAAGAAGGGCTGGGTTTCGCTGAAAGCGTCGGCAAGCTCAAGCTCGGCAACTGTAGGGCGACTGGAACTAGGACAAAAGGCTGAGCTTGTAAAAAAGGTCAACAGCTACTGGTATCAGGTCAAAGTGGACGGGAAAACGGTCTACATTACGACGAGCAGCACGTATACGGACGTCATCGGAGGGTCATCATCCGGTTCCACAACGCCGCAAGCGCAGAAGAAGGATTATGTGACGACCGTCAAAGGGTGGGTTTCGCTGAAAGCGTCGGCAAGCTCGAGCTCGGCTACGGTCGGCCGTCTGGAGCTGGGACAGAAAGCGGAGCTAGTAAAGAAAACGAATAGCTATTGGTATGAGGTCAAAGTGGACGGCAAGAGCGTCTACATTACGACAAGCGCTACGTATACGAAAGTAATCAACGAGTAGAGAAACAGCAGGAAGGGATGAAGTTCCGCCGATACAAGCGGGGCTTCATCCCTTCCTCATTTTTTTTTGACGGACAAATTATGATCTAGGCACTTATCCATACGGAGTCATTCGCCTATTCATATACTGTGTTGTGCTGCGGTCTAAGACCCCGAGGGAGACCGCTCGCTTTCACTTTTTGGCAAAGGTCATAGAACGGAGATGAATCATGAGCACGGACATTACGATTGCCGCGGTCGGCGATTTTCTAATGAAGACGAGAATTATTAATTCAGCGAAGGTGTCAGGCGATAAGGGATATTCGTTCGATCCGATATTCGAGCCTGTCGCTTCCCATCTGTGGAGCGCGGACTTTACGATCGGCAACCTGGAGACGAACTTCGGCGGGCCGAAGGCCAGCGACTATTCCATTGTTAAGCGGCATCCGAAGACGAATTGGCCGATGTTCAATTGTCCCGATCCGTTCGCCGATACGCTTAAGAACCTTGGCTTCGATGTGCTAACGACGGCCAACAACCATTGCATGGATTGCGGAATAAGCGGCCTTAAGCGCACATTGAACGTTTTGGATAAGGTAGGCATCGCACATACGGGAACGTTCCGTTCGCAGAGTGAGTCGCAAGAAATGCTTATTCATGAGGTCAAGGGTATTAAGATTGGCGTACTCGCTTATACGAAAACAACAAATAAAATTCCCGTTCCAGCCGATCACAGCTGGGCAGTCAATCTTATTGACAACTCGAAGATTGTAGCCGATCTGAAGAAGCTGAGAGCGGCGGGCGCGGAGCTTATTATTGTATGTATGCATTTCGGCAAAGAATACGGCATGTATCCGATTGACCAGCAGAAAACGCTCGTTCCCTTATTATTCAAGAACGGAGCCGATATTATTCTTGGCGCGCATTCGCATGTTATTCAACCGGCGTTATTTTATGAATCACGAGATATATGGGGCGCGAGCAAGCGCAGATTCGCCATCTATTCCCTTGGCAACTTCATCTCGACGAGGCTGTATTACAATGACCATACGCTGACCGGGCTCATTACGCACATTCAAGTTCGCAAGAACGACAACGGCAAGATCGAGATCAGGGACGTAGAGTTCATTCCGACGTGGACGCGCATTACGCGAAATGGGGCGAGAAGCAAGTTCCGCATATTGCCGCTGGCGGAGACGATCAAAGCGCAGTCGGGAGGCAGCAGCGAGCTGATACGGATGAAGAAGATGCATGAGCATGTGAAGCGGCATCTGAAGCGCAGCTCCGACGCGCCAGAACTGAAGGTTATTTAAAAATAATATTACCCTATTAACGCATCGTCTTGTCTGCCGCGCTTAATAGGGTAATATCGTTTTGTCGCCTTTAATGGCTATGATTGCGTTTTCGGAGAACGTTTACTTAATGACGCGTCTCGCAACGACGAATCTGTCTTTGTAGTAGCTGCCGCTGTAAATGTTGGAGATGACAACGTCTTGGCTGACGCTGGCGTTGTGGATCATTTTGCCGTCGCCGATGTAGATGCCTACATGACCAACGTCGCTTTTGTTTTTCGAGCCGCTATTCCATGTAAAGATCAGATCGCCTTTCTCGAATTTGCCCCATGAGACCTTCGTTCCAACCTTTGCTTGAGCGTCGTCGTCACGATTAACGAGTGTTACGCCGACATTCGCAAGTCTGTATGCCAAGTATGTGAAACCGGAACAGTCCGTTTTGTATGGAGGTTTGCTCTCTTGACGCTGATTCCAGTGTACGTAATCCACTTTATTTTTAAGGGAAATAGCTGTTTGGACAACCTTGTTTCGTTTTGCCTCCACGGATGCAGATGCTGCGAAGCTCACATCGTGTAACAATGCCGCAGCAGGAATGCTAACCGCCATCATGAGTACCGCAAGTTTTGTTTTGAATCCTTGTTTCATTAGGGTATCGCTCCTCTTCAGTAGTGTCTCACGTATTATAAATTTAAAAAATAAGCCGCGAACACCCTGCAAAAATTGGCATGGAAACCTACTCTATTCCTGTTGCCTTGGTGCAAAACGAGCGCTGGCGCAGGTTTGACGCGTTATGCCCAATGAGAATGAGAATGTATGAATATTTTTTTTCTTGTTATCGTGCTAGCGCTATGTTAGAATGCCGTATTTCCGTTATTTTACGGGTTAGATCAGGTAGTAAGCAGCTGTAATCAGTGATACGATTAGATAAGAAAAAGAAAGATGAAACCAACAACTAGAGATGGGAGCGGACGGAATTATGACTGCAGACACACAGAAGGATATAGATGGACTTAAGGAGATCGGACGCATTGTTGCGATTACTTTGAATGAGATGAAGCGGCAAGCGGAAGCGGGAATGACGACGAGAGAGCTGGATGAGCTTGGCGGACAGCTGCTTAAGAGCCACGGTGCTTTCTCCGCGCCGAAGAAGGCTTTCCAATTCCCAGGGCATACGTGTATCAGCATCAATAATGAAGTGGCGCACGGCATACCGGGCAGCCGCAGAATAGAGCCTGGCGATCTGGTCAATGTCGATGTATGTGCGGAGAAGGACGGATATGTAGCCGATACAGGCACGTCTTTTCAAATAGCTCCTTATACGGAGGAGATTCAGCGGCTCTGCAGCTTCACGCATGAAACGATGATGAAAGTCATTTCCTCTCTCAAGCACGGGGTAAAGGTGAATCAGATTGGCAAAATGTTCGAGCAGCAGGCGAAGCTTGGCGGCTATCAGATCATCGGCGATCTGTGCAGCCACGGCGTGGGCCGAGCGGTGCATGAATGGCCGCAAATCTCGCCTCTCTATAATAAGAGAGATAAGCGGGTGCTTCGCGAAGGGCTTGTCATAACGATTGAGCCGTTCCTTTCCACCGGCGCGGATTATGTCGTGCAACAGGCGGACGGCTGGACATTGTGTACACCGGACAACAGCGTTGCGGCCCAGCACGAGCATACGATCATTATTACGAAGGAAGCTCCGATTATTTTGACGGTGGCTTAGCGAATTTGGGAATGACGAAGAAGCTGTTCAAGGGCATGTATAGTCGCCCTCTACAGCTTCTTTTTTTGGTTACTAACGGTCACGTAAACCAAATGTCGCGAAATCGAACCCAGCCGAGCGACTCAAGCGAAATTCCTCGTATGGACGGATGGAAAGCGGTCTTCAAATGCTTTCGGTATAGAAACATAAGGCTATGCGAGTGCTTTAGCTCATCCTCAATCGCCAGAAACAACGCTTTCCGCTTTTGCGGGTCGGCCTCGGACAAAATCGACTGAAGCTGCTCGCCGAGCGTTGCGTACATGGCCGGCAGCATATGCTGCTGAATGCTCTTGTACAGGTCAATGAGACGAAGCTCCCTGTGCTCGTCCAGCATAACGGCGAACAAGAGCAGATCGGCTTCGAGCCTTGCTTTTCCCTTGAACTGTTCGGCAGCAATAAGCGTTATTTCAATGGAGACACCTGCTTCCGTGCAGACTTGCTGAATAAGCGCGGCATCCGCTTCATACTGCGGGATCGTCGCCAACACAAGCGTTTCCCCGTTATAGCCGGCCTCGGCTAGCCGTACGCGAATATTCGCAGCAGACAAGGCGGGTTTGTGTTCAATTTCATTCGAAGCAGCTGCAGACTGCAGCGACCAGAAGCTGTCCCCTTCTTCAATGACATCGCCGGAGAGCAACTCTAACAATCGCTCCCGGCTGATGGCCTCATCAATTGTTTCGCGGATCGCGGGATTCGCAAGCGGACCATGCTTGAGCTCATTGACCGTTACGAACTTGCAGGTCATGCCGGATTGGCGAACCTGCTGCCACTGCTCGCTCGCCGCTTCGCTCATTCGCACATTATGCATGAGCTGGAAGCTCTCCAGCTCGGGCTCCATCAATCCGCGCTCTGTCGTCTCCTCTACCGTCCATATTTCTACCCGATCCAGAAAGGCTCTCCCCTGGAAATAGGGAGCGAACGCCTCCAGTACCCATACGCCTTGTTCTTGACCAGCCAGCTTGAAAGGTCCAGTGCCTATAGGGCTGCCAAGGAATTGCCCGCTCTCCGGGTCGCATCCGTTTTGCGGTACGATAGCGGCGCGATTCGTAGCGAGGAATGCCAAAAATGCTTCGTTCCGTTCGGCTAACCGAATGCGAATTGTCGTATCATCCGGCGTCTCCATCGATGCAATCCCGGCGTAGACCCATCCGTGAAGCCCGCTCGGGGCTAGTGCACGGAGCCGCTCCAGCGAATACTTCACATCGGATGAAGACAACTCTCTTCCATTATGGAACAATACGCCCTTCCGCAAGTAGAAGGTCCACAGCGTTCGACTCTCATCGACGTCCCACGCATGAGCGAGATGCGGCAAAATCGACTCGCCTTTCGCATCCATGCGGACAAGTCCGTCGAACAGCTGATTAACGAGATGGGATTCACTCGTGTAATGAATAGCCGCAGGGTCAAGGGAATGGATACGCTGCGGAAGCGGGAAGCGTAGGATGTCGGTACGACGGTTGCCCTGCACCTCGGAGTGAAAGCCGAACTGTCCAGTAAGCCATTGCTGGAAGCGGCCTTGTACGTTTGTGGACTGCTGCGCCGACTGCACGATCGCAAGCGCGCCTTGCAGATCCTGCTTATGGACAAGCTCTTGCGCCTCTTGGAGCAGCAGGGCATCAGCGCCTGCTAAGAAGGTGAGCAGAGAGCGGTTGCCCCGACCGCGCTTCGGCTGCCATTGCAGCCAATTCTCCTGCTGCATCCGCTGCAGCAACATAACCATATTGCGGTGCGTGCATTCCAGCAATTCGGCGAGTTCCTGCGTAGTGGCTTCTACTGCTGAGCCCTCCTGCACATGAGAGTAAGCGCGTCTTAACGTGATGTAATGACGGCGTATTTTCACCAGTGAAACACTCCCGTTCTTAAAATATGAAATTTCCAGTTCGGAACTTGCACTTTTTGTTCTTGTTTTCTAGGTTACAATAAAAGGAGCTTCATCACAAATTGTGCAAAAGTAGAGGTGTAACCAATGAGAGATCCGGCGCCTTGGCAGAAGAAATACGATAGAATGGTCGTACTAGCCTGTGTTTTCGGACTTCTGAGTCAATATTTGTTCATAGATACGAGAGCGGGTCTGTCCATGCTGCTGTTTGTGGCCGCCTTTTATGGACTGTTTTTCTATGCAGTGAAAGGACGAATTGGCGGCTTCGAGAAGTGGAGGGGGCAATTCAGCTCGGCGTGGATTTTATTTGTGCCGATTGGCTTACTGACATTGACCTACAGCTTGTTCGCAAATGACGTATTCCGTGTATTGAATCGATTTGTTCTATTCGCGCTCATTATCTCGCAGACGGTGCTGCTGACGAAGAGCAGCGCCCTCCCTTGGTATCGCGGGAAATTTTACAGGGAGCTGCTGTTCTTGAGCCTCATAAAGCCATTCTCCTATGTGACAGTGCCATTCGGCTTGATCGTCAGCCGGCTGAAGGATCAGGAGAAGGGGGATGCGAAGCATTCCGCGTTCAAAAAAGTCATCATCGGCCTGCTGCTCGCCGCTCCGCTGCTTATTGTCGTCATTACGCTACTGGCGTCGGCAGATTCGATCTTTCAGTCGTGGCTGAACAATATTCCCGGGCTGTTCCAGGTAAGCGCCGTAGACGAATTCATTGGCCGCGGTCTTTATGGCGCAGTTGTCGCGCTCTACGCTTTTTGTTACATATGGGTGCTGTTGTTCCGTAAATCCGGCGGAGAGTCGAAGGAAGCTCCATTGCAAGCTGCAGGCGCAGGCGATCGGGGAAAAATCATGCTCGATCCCGTGACCGCAGGTACATTTCTTCTAAGTATGAATGCGGTATACTTATTGTTTGTGAGCATCCAATTCTCTTATTTGTTCGGCGCGGCAGGCGGGATGCTTCCCGATGGTTCGGCTTATGCCGAGTACGCCCGCAAAGGCTTTGTCGAGCTTGTTATCGTGTCTGTTATTAATGTATGCCTGCTTCTGGGAGGTCTTCATCGAATACGCCGAGCTGGCCGAGGCGCGGAGTTGGTACGGAAGCTGTCGTTGACGTCGCTTATCGTATGCACGCTCGTAATGCTCATCTCTGCTTACAGCCGTCTTTCTTTATATGAAGAAGCATACGGATATACGCAGGTTAGGCTGCTCGTACACGGCTTCATGATTTATTTGACAGTGCTATGTGTCATAGCTGTGTTCCGTATTTGGAAGGAACGCTTCTCACTCGCCAAAGCCTACATCGGCGTATCGATCGCGGCGTATGTACTCATGAACTATTTGAATATCGATGCGAGAATCGCGGGCAACAACATCGAACGATTCCATCAATCAGGCATTATTGATATGACGTATCTAAGCACGCTTTCCATGGACGCGGCTCCTGCGATCTATCGATTGGAGAAGCAGCATCCTGAGCTTGAAGGCATAGACGTGGCTGTATTGAATTGGAGACGCGAGGCAAGCTCGCATGGCAAGTGGAGGTCATGGAGCGTGGCGATACAGAGGGCTAAATGAGAGTTGGTTAAGAAAGGAGAGGGGGACCTATGCGTTTTGCAAGGCTACGAATGACGAAGAAGAAATGGTTGATTGCAGTTATTGTCGTCATTGCATTAGGAGTTCCGTTCTTATATTTCGAAAATAACGCGATTACGACGACGACGTTCCGTATGCAATCGGATAAGTTACCCAGCGGCTTCGATCGATACCGCATCGTACAGTTATCAGATTTGCATAGCAAAATGTTCGGCGATAATCAAAGCCAATTAGTCCGCAAGGTGGCTAAGCTGAAGCCTGATCTCATTGTCGTGACAGGCGATTTGGTGGATGCTAGGCGGTATAACGCGGAGACTAGCTTGACGGCGATGCGCGAGATGCTGAAGCTCGCGCCCGTATATTACGTGACGGGCAACCATGAATGGGGTTCGGGACGCTATGGCGAGCTCGAGGATGGTCTGATTGAGCTCGGCGTTCAGGTGATGCGAAATGCCGGTCAAACCATTAAGCTGGGAGATGGAAGCTTCCGCTTAATCGGCATCGATGATCCGACGTTCGACGGCAGAACATATCGGGGGAGTGTAGGCGCTGACGAGAGAATACGGAAGGTGCTTCATTCATTCGATGAAAAGACAAACAACACGCAGGAGGAACCTTTCACGGTTCTGCTGTCCCACAGGCCTGAGATGTTCGAGGTCTATTCGAACAACCGAATCGATCTGACATTCTCCGGCCACGCGCATGGCGGACAGATCAGGCTGCCTTTCCTCGGAGGACTGATGTCTCCGAATCAAGGCTTGCTGCCCCGTTACGACGCGGGCAAGTTCGTGAATGAATCATCAACGATGATCGTTAATCGCGGATTAGGAAACAGCACCTTCCCGCAAAGGCTCTTCAACCGTCCGGAAATTATTATGGTTGAGCTGACGCGATAGGTGGAAAAGGGCAAAAAGAGCCCCGCAGCAACGGGCTGCGGGGCTTAAAGTGTTTCTATATTTCAAAAGGGGGTTGAGACTTATTATAGCCCTCTATTATTAAAGAGGGATGAAAGAAATATTTCAATACGATTACAAATTATTGCTAATGTACTGTAATGTTAGGTTTGAACTTCATTCGCAGCCGATATAAGCTGCTTCACGGCGTTCCATTCGGCGAGATGTTTCTCCAGCGTGTCGATCAACTGATCGAGCATATGCGAGAAGCCAAGCTGATCCGCGGCATCGATGTTCTGCACGGAGGCTAGCAACGAGCTGCTAAGCGGGCTATGGCTCGGTATGGACGAAATAAGCTTGTAAAGCTTCGCTTCAATTGGAGCGGCAGCAACGGTGGCGGTCTGTGCGCTGCCTTCATGGACGGTGCTATCAGCAGCCCCGGCCGCAGCAGGGGCAGGCTTCGGCTCGGCGGGCTTAGCGCGCTCCGCCTTGTTCTGCTCATGGGTCGCCCAAGTTTCGAGCAAGCCGCTGCCTGTCTTGAACAGAAGCTTCGCTTTCGTGCTTTCCGAGATCGTCTTGTCCTTGAACAGCTTTGCGATCTTCTTTACATCGCTGACCGGCAGCTCATCCCGCGCGGCGATGAGCGCGATCGGATCGCGATGCTCCATCGGCAAGTCCTTAAGCGGCAGGAGTTGATCTTCGGTCAGCTTGTCTTTCCGAATCTCTGTTCCGCTGACAATCAGCTTCTTCACGGCATTGCTGAACTTCAGCAGCTCACACTTGTTCTTAATGTACGATTCCGGCTTGCCCAGCTTGCCGGACAAGTATTTGGTCGAGCTGCGGAATTTCGGGTCGTTCAGCAGCTTGTTGAACGCTTCTGCCTCTTCGATTGGAGAGAACCCTTCCCGTGTTAAGTTCTCCGCGATTTGCTCCAAATAAATTTCCAGCTCGTCCGTCACGGTGGACACGATACACGGCATAGTAGGCAGTCCAAGCATCTTGCAAGCTTTGTATCTTCTATTGCCGTAAATAATTTTGTAACGTCCGTCGCCGGTCGTTCTGACTTTAATGGGAGACAATAGGCCGATCTCCCCGATGCTCTTCATAAGCTCCTGCAACGCTTCATCGTCGAATTGGTATCTAGGCTGATCTTTATCCTCGTCAATTAAATCCGTAGCTATCTGTATAATATCCATATCATTTCTCCTATCGTTAAGTTAGGCTAACCTATTATAACCTACATAACGACATCTGGAAATTAAACTCAAACGATTTGCTTGCTGGTTGCCGCGATAATTGAGGCTATTTGTCCCTCGTAGCCATGGATTTTTGTTTTGTTGTCATTGATTTGCTTCGCGTAGTTCAGCAGCTTCGCGAACGAATCAAGCGTCCACTTCAATTCCCCTCTCTTAATCGCGTCCTTTACTATTCGAGTCTCCGCATCGAACAGCTTCTTGGTGCTGCTGTTCGTACTTTTGGCTGCCTTGATCTTCGCTTCATAAGGCTCGATACCCGAAAGAAGCTTCTTGTACGTTGCGATCTTCTTCGCGGCAGCCGCTTTCGCTGTCTTATAGGCGGCGTCCTTGCCGCGAATATCCTCGCGAGCGATGGCGACGGCAATCTTAAGACTGTCCACCTGGGGCTTCAGCAGCGCGACAGCCGTCTTGCTGTCGATGGACTTCGCCAGTCGCATCTGGCTGTTCTTCTTCTCGTACAGCGCGAATAAGTCAGCGTATTTGTCGCGAGTTTGGTCTGCTTCGGCCTTCAGCTTCGCAAGCTTGACGGCGTCGACCTGCTTGATCTTCTCCTTCACGGCGGTCTCGGCTGCCGTGTTGCGGTCATGCAGCTCGGTTATAAGCTTGTCCCACGACACCTCTTGCTTCTGTGCAGCCAGCAGATCGGTATATTGCTGCTTAAGCTTGGCAGCCGTTGTCTTGTCGGCGCTCGCGGTCATTTTGTCGAAGGCGGATTTGTACGTGACGGTGAGCTCGAACGGGGCGGCGAAGGCAGCTGGTACAGCTGTGGTTACTGCGACGACAATCGCAAGCAGCATCGTGGCAAGCAGAATCGGCCATCTTGCATTCATAATCATAAATGTTAACCTCCTCGGAATTTGACCCGCGGCAGAACGCAAAAAAAGCACCGGCAAGAAAGGGCGCGAGCGCGCCTTCTCTTACGGGTGCTTCCATCGTAAGCGGGTCGGTATTTGGTTAATTTCCACCAATATACAGGACGGGCAGGAGATTCGTCAAGCGAAATAGAAATGGATTTTAGGCGGTCAACCGTCTAAAATTGAGTTCTATCGTTTTGTATATACGGGATGTCATTTAGGCTTCTATAAGAAGCTATTAGAGGAGGGAAATTACGGGTGAGAAAAAATCAATTAGGAAGTTCGGATCTGTTTGTTAGCGAGATCGGTCTCGGCTGCATGTCGCTTGGAACGGACAAGGAAGCGGCAATGAAGCTGGTCAAGCAGGCGCTTGAACTTGGCGTCAATTTTTTCGATACGGCAGACCTGTACGATGACGGCTTGAACGAGTCGATCGTAGGCGAGGCCATTCGCAGCAGGCGGCAGGACGTCATTTTAGCTACGAAAGTTGGCAATCGGCGCGTGCCGGGGCAGGAAGGCTGGGTATGGGATCCTTCCAAGGCATACATCAAGGATTCGGTGAAGGGGAGCTTGCGGAGGCTTCAAACGGACTATATCGATTTGTATCAGCTGCATGGCGGGACATTGGACGACCCGATTGATGAGACGATTGAGGCGTTCGAAGAGCTGAAGCAGGAAGGACTCATCCGTTATTACGGCATATCGTCGATTCGTCCGAATGTTATTCGAGAGTATGCGAAGCGTTCGAATATGGTGAGCGTGATGAGCCAGTACAGCATTCTAGATAGACGGCCTGAGGAAGAGGTACTGCCGCTGCTAGCCGAGAAGGGCATTAGTCTGATCGCCAGAGGGCCGGTCGCGAAAGGGATATTGACCGGCAATGGAAGCGCCAAGGCGGACAAAGGTTATTTGGACTACAGCAAGGATGAGGCGATTCACGTTCGGGAACAGCTTCTCGAGCTGGACTTGCAGGGGCGCAGCCTGTCGCAGGCAGCGATTCGTTATGCGCTGTCATCTCCGGCGGTCGCTATCGCTATACCGGGCGCAAGCTCGTTCGAGCAACTGCGGCTTAATGTGGAGGCTGGCAACGCTGCGCCGCTATCGGATTCCGAGCTTGAAGCGATTCGTAGCATCTCGCGCGCTAATCGTTATGAGCAACATCGTTAATAGGCAAGGGTTCTAGGCAGGAAAATGGGCAAATCTCGCTAAAGAGATTTGCTCTATTTTTGTTGTTTACAGAACAAATGTTCTGCGTTAATATGAGCTTGTGGTTATCTTTTCCAATACTTACAATCGGCTGAGAATAGGCTGGGTTTGAAAGAATATCATTCGGAGACTTGGGTGAACTGATTCGCTTAAGATATGAGGAGAGAATAAGATGATTAAACGGATTGAATGCGCGTATGTCCCAGTCTCGGATGTGGAGAGATCGGCCAAATGGTATGAAGAAGTGCTCGGCATGAAGCTTCGGTCAGCGATCCAGCCAGGCAGAGGAGCGATTATGATTATGGGGGACGGCGGATGGTTGTTTTTGCAGCCAAGCCCGAATATGACGCCGCTTACTTTTGCGACAACAGGCTGGGCGGAAGTGGGCGAGTCGTTCGAAATGTTCCCGATCTGCTTCGAGACGGACAATATTCAAAAGCTGTATGAATCGTTGCGGCAAGCTGGTTTATGGCTCGAAGCTGAGGTTCGTGATGAAGGTACCTGCGGGCATCAGCTTAACTTCAAGGACCCGGATGGGAACAAGTATCAGGTGTGGCAGCAGCCGGAGTAATCGAAGGCAAGCAGCAGTGAGCGGAACAAGACGAGTGGTCGCCAATGATCGCTGATGAATTTTAGGCGATTGGCGACTGCGGTCTACTCCGCTTTAAGACATGATGATTGACTTCATTAACTGTATGAAATAGAATTACAGTATCCTTCATAGGGGGCGTTACATCGATGAATAGTGAATTCACAGTCGCTGTTCACAGCCTTGTGCTGCTGGCTTACTTGCCGGAGCATATGGCGAGCAGCGAGACGATTGCGCGGAATGTATCGACGAATCCGACTCGTATTCGCAAGATTATGAGCATATTGCGCAAGCATGGATTTGTGAGCACGAAGGAAGGCATTGGCGGCGGATATATTCTGAATTGCGAGCCGCAGCAGGTCACGCTCGCGGAAGTATACAGAGCTTTCGGCGGCGGTGCGCTTAAGCCGCACTGGTGCTCGGGCAATCCGGACGAGGAATGTCTCGTGTCCGCGAATATCGAAGGCGTAATGGATCATTTCTTCCATGAAGCGGAGCAATATTACGTATCGTATTTGGAACAGAATACGATTCAAACGGTGCTTGAACGAATCCGGCTCTGTCAGCAGAGTCAGAAGAAGTTATCCGGGCAGCCGCAGCAATCGTAACTGGAGCAGGCATAACGGAGCGGGCGCAACCGCAGCCGGTTATGGTCTACTCCTAGCTATAATGTATTTTTATTATATACAGTTACTGTATCTACAACCAATACAATAAAGCAGGTGAACGTATGTCCATAGGTAATGAACAAACGCAACACAGATCGATTCCGTTGTCGGTATTGGACGTCTCCCCTATTATAGAGGGCGGCACAGTAGCGAATTCGCTGCATAATACGCTGGATCTTGCCCGTCATGCGGAGCAATGGGGCTATAACCGCTTTTGGCTCGCGGAGCATCATAATTCGCCAAGCATCGCAAGCTCGGCAACCTCTGTCGTAATCGGCCATGTAGCTGCCGGCACATCTACGATTCGCGTCGGTGCAGGCGGCATCATGCTGCCCAATCATGCCCCGCTCGTTATTGCCGAGCAATTCGGTACGCTTGAGGCGTTATTTCCAGGGCGCATCGACCTTGGTTTAGGGCGAGCGCCAGGCACTGACCAACTGACAGCAGCAGCGCTTCGCGGCGGTCGACGCAGCAATGGGCTCGACTTCCCAGATCAGTTGGAAGAGCTGCGCGCCTTCTTAGAGCCGGGAGGCTCCGCGCTTAATCGCGGTGTAAGAGCGATTCCCGGTGAAGGACAAGACATTCCGATATGGCTGCTCGGCTCCAGCGACTTTAGTGCGAATCTAGCCGGACAGCTTGGTTTGCCATTCGCTTTCGCAGGACATTTCTCCCCAGGCTTCACGGTACCGGCGATGAATCTGTACCGAAGCAGCTTCCAGCCTTCCGAAGTGCTGGAGAAGCCTCATGGCATGGTGGCGGTCAACGTAATTGCCGCCGATACGGATGAGGAAGCGATTCGACTATCGACGTCCATGCAGCAGCTATTCCTGTCCTTCGTCCGCAACCGTCCAGGCCCGCTGAAACCGCCGGTCGACAATATGGATGAAGTATGGAGCGAGCAAGAGAAGGTAGCGATACAGCAGCAGCTTGGATCGTCAATCATCGGCAGTCCCGATACGGTTAAGCGAAAGCTGGATGACTTCATTGCCGCGACAGGCGCGGATGAAATTATGATAGCGGCACATATTTACGATCATCAGGCTAGACTTCGTTCGTACGAAATCGTATCGAGCTTATACCAATAAGCGAGAAAGAAACCTCCAAGTGACTGCAACTGCGCAGTCGCTTGGAGGTTTCTTTTGTGATGCAATAGAAAAATATCAATGGCCAACCTTCAGGAAAATGGATTTCATCCAATCAAAAAGAGCAATTGGCGGCGAGAGCGGTGTTTGCATGGAATAAGTCCAGGCATAGCACCACTCATGCCACACCGGTTGTTCTATTCTACCTGAGGACGCTTGCCCCGCAGCAGCTCGCGAATGGAGTAGCCGAAGTCCATTTGTAGATGGGGATAGTCCTTGAAGTTGTCCCAATCTCCGCCCCAAGTAAAGCCAAGCTTCTTCGCGATCGCGACAACCTCCATCCAATCGGGTTTACTATTCCCGTTTCCATCATATTTCATATCCCACACGACATCGCCGTCCTTCGTTCGAAGCGCGAAGTCGATCGCAAGCCCGTAATTATGATACGAATGACCGCCGCGAACTTGCGTCACGACAAGCCCATCCAATGATCTTCCTTGCTCGTACAGCGCATTTTGCTCCTCAGTGGAACGGAAGCCGTCCGTAATCAATATCGTAATGCCAGCTGCGGCAGTTTGCGTGATTAGCTCTTGTTGTTTGGCTGCAACAATCGGATGTAATTCCGTAACGGGAGGCACATTAATTTCAGGTGTGAAAGGCAGCTCTGCGCCTGATCGTTGAAGCAGCTTCCAAGCTGTAGCTGCTATAAGGAAAGTAATGATGAATATCAGGATCTGATTGCGTCTGCGCCTGCTTGCCGACTTCCGACTAGAGGGAAGCGGAGGCTGAGGCATTGTGCCGGGCGTAAAGGAAGTGCGTTCAATCATTCGTGTTCTCCTTCAAATGTTGCCGATAAATATCGGTATTATGGCTGTATAAGTATTCTGCAAAAGCGGGATAAGTTATCCGCTAATATTATCATACGAGCTATGTTTGCGCCCTAGTCTTAAGTCTAAAGTAAGAAATGATAATGAAAAGGTAAGCAGTTGACAAATCATCAGTTTAGATCTAAACTGAGTACATAAAGAAGAAACGAGGTGATAAGTTGGAGCCAAACGATACAGCGTCTGATTACAGCAAGCAAGACGAACGATTAGGGTTGTTGATCTGGTACCGCTTGTCCCGGGTATACGGTCATAACGTTCGCGAGACGCAGCAGCATTTGAAAAGATGGGATTTGACGGTTGCTCAATTCGATGTGATCGCACAGATTGGCGAACAAGGAAAGCTTACGCAGCAGCAGCTTGCGGATAAGCTGTTCGTCACTAAGGGGAATATTACGCAGCTGTTAGTGAAGCTGGAGGAGCAAGGGCTCATTACTCGCGAGCAGCAATGGAAGATCAAGCTCGTATCGCTAACCGACAAAGGAAAAGCGCTATATGCTGAAGTTGTTCCTAAGCAGGAGCGGTTCCAAGTGTCGCAGTTCGATGCTTTGACGCGAGATGAGAAGAAGCAGCTCGTACGACTATTGAGAAAAATTCAGAAGTAAAAAATACATCCATTTTGGGAGGTCCATACTATGCAATTAAAAGGTATCCACCACGTATCCGCGATTACTGGCAAAGGGTCTGCGAACTTTGATTTTTATACAAGAATATTAGGCCTTCGCCTTGTAAAGAAAACCGTCAACCAGGATGACACTTCGGTGTATCACTTGTTCTACGGGGATGAGAAAGGCAATCCGGGAACGGAATTGACGTTCTTCGAATTTCCGGGTGTACCGCAGAACCGCGCAGGCGTGAGCAGCATCTCGACAACTTCCTTGCGTGTTCCAAGCGATGCGGCGCTTACGTACTGGAAAGAGCGTTTTGCCGAGTTTGGCGTCGAGCATGACGACATTATCGAACGCGCCGGTCGTCAGACATTAGCTTTCCGCGACTTCGAGCGCCAGCGTCTCGTGCTTGTCTCCGACGAGAACAACGTGGGCGTAGCAGGCGGCATACCGTGGGAGAAAAGCCCGGTTCCAGCGCAATATGGCATTATCGGCTTAGGTCCGGTTCAACTGACTGTCCATAATGCAGAACAGACCGCTCTCGTGTTGACACAACTTATGGGCTTCCGTCAGAAAGGCCAATACGCATCGACTGTCGCAGGACAAAAAGATATTGTCGTCTATGAGACCGGAGAAGGCGGCAGCGGCGCGGAGATCCATATCGAGGAGCGGAACGATCTGCCTCGCGAGGTGCAGGGCGTCGGCGGTGTCCATCACGTTGCCTTCCGCGTCGACAATGACGATGAGCTGCGCGAGTGGATTGAGCACATCCGCGGCGTAAGAATTCCAAACTCGGGTTTCGTGGATCGCTTCTACTTCCGTTCGTTGTATTTCCGCGAGCCAAACGGCATCTTGTTCGAGCTTGCAACTGACGGACCTGGCTTCGATACGGACGAGGATATCCATCATCTCGGCGAAGCGCTTTCCTTGCCTCCATTCTTAGAAGGCAGAAGAGCACAGATCGAAGCGGGCTTGCAGCCGCTCAGCACGCCTATTGGATAACGATTAGAATAGCAATCGAAGATTGAAAATATAGAAAGGTGTGAGGAGTATGAAACATATTTTTGAGCAAGGCGACAATCCGAATGCGCCGACGCTGCTGCTGCTGCATGGAACGGGAGGCAGCGAACAGGATTTGCTTGGAATCGGGCGAATGATCTCTCCGGGCTCATCGATGCTAGGCGTGAAGGGCAATGTATCCGAGAACGGTGCTCCGCGTTTCTTCCGCCGTCTGGCAGAAGGCATCTTCGATGAAGAGGACCTGATCTTCCGTACGGAGGAACTGAAGACGTTCGTCGACGAGAGCGCGGAGCAATACAAGTTCGATCGGAACAACGTTATCGCTATCGGCTATTCGAATGGCGCAAATATTGCAGGCAGCTTGTTATTCCACTATAAAGACGTGCTGAACGGCGCGATTCTATTCCATCCGATGGTGCCGCGAAGAGGAATCACACTGCCCGATCTAGGGGGAACCGCAATCTTTATCGGAGCGGGCGACAACGATCCAATCTGCCCGCCGAGCGAGACGACGGACTTGGCTGCCTTGCTGCAAGGCGCATCCGCTGAGGTGACGCTGCACTGGGAAAGCTACGGACATCAACTGACGCGAGGCGAAGTGCTCGAAGCGGCAAAATGGTTTAATACGAACTATGTTACTAACTAAATAGTGATCACAAGTGGGAGCCCAATGCTGCAAGAGAGCATTGGGCTGTTTGCTGTTTGGATGGCGGTTCTATAAATGTTAGAACTGCAATCTGCTGCGTATAGGGATTATGCTGAGCATATAAGAGAAGATTCGTAACCCTGAGAGGAGAATAATATGTTTCGGACATGGAGCAGGAATCAAGTATTCCAGTATGTGGCATCGAAGCTGAATGGATCAGGTGTGTTGTATTTGTCGACGATCCTCATTATTAAGGGATTTTATTTTGAAGACTGGCCATCTACGGCCAAAAATCCGCTTCTGTGGTTTTGTTATTACGGTTACGCAACTATATGGTCTATTCTCGTCGATTTTCTGACACGCAAGACGATTCCGGAAGATCGAATTTTTTACAAGATCCCGCTCTATCTGTTTGGCGGCATATTACCTTTTGTGGTAATGATGGGCGGATTGAACCTTTTTTCGATGATAGCCAGCCTAATTGGAGTAGCATGCGCCAGTATTTATTACGGCGTCTCGAACTATGCTTATCATGCTAAGAGATTATGGCCGTATTTGGGTATCCTGTCGCTCGCGATGACCGGTTTTCTCATTGTGTTGGTTTTTCTGAAATAACGTAATTTTTAATTTGAATCAAAGTTTATCTTCTTCATTGCCACTCTGTTTTCTATGATTAAGATAGCTGTCAAGAGAGGGTGCGTACGATGAATAGGAACGTCGAGTTGGAACAATGGATAATAGAAGCGGATATAGGGAGCATGAAGCTCGCTATGGAAAATGGAGACTTAAGCTCGGAGCGGTTGACGGGGGCTTATTTGAACCGGATTAAGAAGTTCGACGGCAAGCTTAGGTCGGTGCTGGAAGTGAACCCGGATGCGCTAGAGATTGCTAGAGAGCTGGACCGGGAGAGGATAGAGAAAGGCAGCAGGGGACCGCTGCATGGCATACCGATTCTGCTCAAGGACAATATTGCTACGAAGGATCGGATGCATACAAGCGCAGGATCGCTGGCGTTAGCCGAATCGATTGCCGCTGAAGATGCCGCACTGGTCGAACAATTGCGCCTTGCAGGCGCTGTCTTACTCGGGAAGACGAATATGACGGAATGGGCGAACTTTATGGCTAACGGCATGTGGTCGGGCTACAGCGCAAGAGGCGGGCAGACGCTCCATCCGTACGGACCGGGCGAGCTGTTCGTCGGCGGATCAAGCTCCGGGTCGGCTGTAGCTGTGGCGGCTAATTTAGCAGCGGCCGCAATCGGCACGGAAACGGACGGCTCGATCATTGAACCGGCTAGTCAGAATATGGTCGTCGGCATCAAGCCGACGGTCGGTCTTATTAGCCGCAGCGGCATCATTCCAATCTCTCATAGACAAGATACGGCAGGGCCTATTGCACGGACGGTGACGGATGCGGCAATATTACTAGGGACATTAACCGAAATCGACTATACGCCATACTTGGATGCGATGTACTTGAAGCAAGCGCGCATCGGTATTCCGCGCTTCTACTATCGTCGTCTGCATAAAGAAAGACTTGCGATTATGGAAGAAGCGATCGCGATGTTGAAGGAGCAGGGAGCGACAATCATCGACGATGTGAAGCTGCCTTGCGAGGACGCAGAATGGGAGCATGAGCTGCTCGCGATTGAATTCAAGCAAGGCGTGAATGCTTATTTGTCTGCGTTGCCGATAACACCTGATGTTTCCGTAAGCAGTTTGCGCGACGTGATCGCCTTCAATAAGGAGCATGCGGAAGCCGCATTGAAGTACGGACAAGGCGTGCTTGAATGGTCGGAGACGATGACCTTAACGACGGATGACCCTGCTTACTTGGCAAGAGCAGCCCGCACGAAAGAGAGGGCTCGCGGGCAAGGGATCGATTATACGCTGAATGAGCATCACCTGGATGCGCTGCTGCTGCCGGCGATGCATGACGAGCAAGATCCTGCTGCTATAGCAGGTTATCCGCTCATAACCGTTCCTGCAGGCTGGTCCGATAAAGGCTATCGCCATCCGAACGACTTCTCGACGAGAGGACCGTTCGGCATCGCCTTCATGGGAACGGCATCTAGCGAGCCGACCTTAATTCGGCTCGCCTACAGCTTCGAGCAAGCGACGAAACGCCGCTTCCCGCCTGATCTGGAATAATCGCGCCCCGCGTTAAGCCGGAAGCCCAGGCTCTTGCTCCTGTTTATGCTTCAGCTCGACGAGCAGCGCATGCATCTGCTCCGTCGCGAGCCCATGCAGGACGAGCCGGAAGCCGGCTCTTAGCGTCGTCAGCGGCACCATCGGATGCTTGTTATTAATGAGCGCAAGCCGATCGTTGCTGCCGATAATTTTCGAAGCGAGAATGCCGATCGTTTCATCCAATTGCAATGAATTCGTAGCCCGCCAGAAGTCGTTGTCGGTCAGAAATAGCTGATACACGGGTGTGAAGCACTCGATCGCCGTCGTCAAATCCATGAAGTTCGTCCACCGCCTCGGCATCGGCTCGATAGGCAGCGGGCTTGACGTAATGGCCGCGAAGTTAAGCCGATCTTGCTTCGTCACCTCCAGCTTGTTGTCACGCAATTCCTTGTTCAGATTGATGACGAAGTTGTATAAGTTGAGGTCATGGATGAGGAACAGATCATCCTTCACCGGCTCCAAATTCGTTGGCTTGAGCGGATTCATTGTGATGTTCACGCCCGGCACGTTGTCGCGAATAAACTGCAGCACTTCCGATCCGAGGTAGAAATGGCGAAGGATCATATAATTGGCGCTCGGGCTGACGAACGTCTTCATGCCCCAATGCAGCACACGGTGCAGCAAACGGGAAGACGTGAGCGCCTTCGGCACGATGATCTTGTAGATTTGCAGCAAAATAATCAATAGACGGGCAAACGGGCGAAGCAGCGGAAGCAGAAACTGCCGCGATCTGCTGGAGCAATCCTTCAAATAGGCGGCCTTCGCCTCTTCATTGAACGGAATGCTCTGATCGAGATAGATCGCGAGAAAAGGATTGGGGTCATTCCGGTCATGCTTCATATTACGGAAATAGTCAGCCTCGCTCATATGTTATTCAGCTCCTCTAACTGCAGCAAATATAACCGTGCCGTCGTCTTGGCCGTCTTCACGATGCGTGCGGCAATGTCCGCTGTCAGCAGCGGATGCTGTACGACCGTCTCCAGCCGCTCGAAGTGCAGCTCGTCGGAATCGCTATGATACAGCAAGAACGACACCTGCTCGTCGACCAGCCCAAGCTGGTCGCGAATCATTTCCCCCCAGTAACGCGCCATCCGGCAGCCGAGTCCCTCGATAATCCACATCGCGCCGATGAGGTCGACGGGATTGTCGCGGCTCGCACGCTGGAACAGGTAGGCGGACAACGCCTCGCTGCCGATATTTTTCTCCCCTGATTGAATAGCCTCCAAGTCTCCACCCACAGCTACATAATTACGCTCCAGTATTTGAAAATCACGGTGCTCATCGCGGGCATGCGCTATGAACGTCGAGCGAAGGTCGATATGCTCGATCGGGATGTAAGACGCTGCCCGCGCGATCCATTGCGAGCCGTCGATGACCTGCTGCCGAATGTTTTCCATCAATGCTTTGTAGTCGTTGATCGTGAACTTGCCCTCGTACAGCTTGCGAATAACGGGTACGCGGGCCAGCTTCTGCTCGAAGTCGATCCATACGCGTACAAGCTGGCGAACGAGCTGCGCCTGCACATCATTGGACGCGTCATACGCAAGCTGCGGGGCTTCGGGCACGCGCTCCTCGAATGGAGCTTTATTAGCTGTATCCTTCGAGCCGACCACCGTCAACAGCATATACGAGGTTTGGAATCGGCCGCTCTCCGGCACCATGCACAGCACCCTTTCGCCAGGTGTCAGCTTGCCGCTGCTAAGCAGCTCCTCCAGCATAATGTAGATCGATGCCGCTCCCGTATTGCCCCTCGTGTATAGATTCGTGAACCATTTCTCCTCGGGAATCGTTAAGCCGCCCAGCTTCAGCAGCCGGAATATTTCGTCGCGGAAGAAGTGCGAGGAATAGTGGCATACCATCCAATCAATCGAGGAAGGATCGACGGCGCCTTCCTCCACAAGCTCGAAGAAACGATCGACACCAACCTTCGGCATTTCATTCACTAGCCGAATGTCTTGCTTCAGATTCATCGCCCCGTCGTCGGCTGCGTCATGCACGGACTGATAATCATGCCAGCTGGCAAGCTCCTTGTTTTCTTTGTTAAACCCTGCGTACATACAGACGTCATAGCTGTTCGCATACGACTTGTTGTCGATCCACTCAATGCGAAGAGACAGACCGCTTACCGCCGGCGTGTTCTGTAAGACAGCTGCTCCTGCGCCGTCCGACAGCATGAAGCGCAGGAAGTCGGTGTCGAACGGAACGGCGCTGTCGCGATACGCTTGCTGCGCTTCGAACCGCGTATGCTTGAAGACGCGGCTCGGAAATTCGCTTGCGCACGATATGGCAATGCGGCTCTCGCCGGACAGCACTTGCAGATAGGCATTTTTCATCGCCTGCATACCGCTGGCGCAGACCCCGTGATGCGTCGCGATTTCCATGACGGGCAAGCCGGTCTCGGCATGAACCATACTCGCGAAGCCGGGAACGAGCAAATCGCCCTGCGTTGTGCCGACGGCGAGGAAGTCGATCCCTTCATCCAGCGCGTTCGAATGGCGCGCGAGCGCATCTTGAATGGCTAAAGCCGCCATCTCGGCGTTGCTGTATAAGCTCCGTTGCTGCTTGTCGATCGCATAGTGACGGTAGCGTATTTTATTTTGCTCGAGGATGCGGCGTTTGGACTTGGAGCTCTTGCCGTTAATTCGGCCAAGATAGTCTTCCATCTCTTCATTGCCGATAGGCTCTCCCGGCAGAAATTTTCCCATGCTCGTTACATAAACGTGATTCATCCTGTACACCTCCTGAAGGATATGGTATATATCCCATAATCGCTTAAGGGGCTAGTAACGGATAGTTCCAACTTTTTATGGTACTGGTGCGTTACCCTAATTTTTTGATGAAACCATTTCCGTTCTCATGTGTCATTGTAGTAGGGAAGAGGGTGAGGGACAGTTGGAGATTGATAAGCAATTAAAGGAATGGATGGAGCAATATTACGATCGGCTCTGCTATGTAGCCTATACCTATGTGCGGGATCGGAGCAGAGCGGAGGATGTCGTGCAGGAGGCATTCGTAAATGCGTATCTCAAAGTGCGGCAATTGAAGGATAGGGATCGGCCGTACCCATGGCTCGTTCGAATCGTCATTAATCAATGTCTGAACACGATCCGGAATCAGAAGCGGGAGAAGCTGGCTGAGCATGTTCCGGAGATAAGTATCGCCAGCACGGAGGACGTGTACATGCAGCGCAGCAGAGATAAGGAAGTGTACGCAGGCATTATGGGCTTGGCAGACAAATTCCGGATACCGATTATTTTGTATTATTTTGAGGAGATGTCGGTCAAAGAAATTGCCTATGCTCTTGCAATCGGTGAGGGAGCGGCGAAGACGCGGCTGGCAAGAGGACGGAAACAGTTAGAGAATCGATTAAGAAGAGGTGATAGCGATGAATTTGGAGAGTCGTATTCGTCAGGCAAAGCCGGTCTATCTCCACGCTATTAGTGATCAAGCGGTAGAGGCTGTATGGGATAAGCTGCAGCAGCGGGAGACAGCCACGGTTCAAAAGAGAAGCCGCGTAGGCAGAGGAAGTATTGCTATTGCAGCCGCGGCCGCGGTTATTATATGCCTCATAGGTTCAGGATTCGTGTCGCCAATGATGGCGAGCGCGCTTAACCAACTGCCGCTTATCGGCGGGTTGTTCGGTCAGGCAGGCGATGCCGGACTGCAGACGGTCGCTGAGCAAGGGATGATCCGGAATGTGAATACGAGCGTAACCCATGACGGTGTGACGTTCACGATATCGGATATGATGTACGACGGTACTCGCATTTCGATGGTGCTGACGAGAGAGACGAGTGACGGCAAGAACCCGCCGCTTAAGAAGTGGGTGGACAAATCGAGGGATGTGTATATTGCTGCTTTGAAAAAAGGCGAAACGCCAAGCGATGTCATCGAAGTTCGCGCGAATGGTGTAAAACTGTCCGTCTCGCGTCACCTGGCCTCTGATATTGCGTATCATCATTCCTCCATTCTAACAATACAGCCGGACGTAGGAGCAACCGGGTCATCGGCATTCGATTTGCCGGAGCGTTTCGAATTCGAGGTTAAGATTCAGGATGCGACGATTAATCAAGAATTCAAGCTGACCTTCCCTGTTGACAGGACGACGAATCAATATATCGTGCTTGCCTCTGAGGAAACGAAATCGTATGGCGATTATGATATGAGCATTAGTAAGCTGGAAATGACGGAAGCCACGATGCAGCTTGAGGTTTTGCTGAACTTCAAGGCAGGCCAAGAGATGGAACCGATCGGCGATTACATGAACTACGACATCGTGAATGAAAGAGGAGAGGTCGCAACACTGCTAGGCGGAACTTCTACCCCTGGGGCAGCCGAGAACACGTATCTGAATGTTCTAATGTTCGAGCCGTTCAAGGAATTGCCGAAGACGCTTATCGTTAAGCCTTACAAACAGGAGAACACAAGGGAGAAGCAGTACTTGAAGGATCTAGAATTTACGTTGCCCGTCGTCGCAAAATAAAAGAGAAGCTAGCATGAGGCGGAACGATGTCTTTTACTGGCTACGGATAGCTCGATCGAGTCATGTGCGGAAGCGGCTTTTTAAGCGAAAATAAGAGAGAGTTCGTTTAAAGAGCAAGGAGGGCTTGGCTTGACGGAAGAGCAGGAGAAGAAGGTATCGTTTTGGCTGTTTACCGCTTGGGCAGTTGCCGTATTGGCTACGTCGGGAAGCTTGTATTTCAGCGAGGTTCAACATTTTGTACCTTGCAGCTTATGCTGGTTCCAACGCATATTCATGTATCCGCTGACGCTGCTGTTCATAGTGGCGTATGCCAAGGGGGATAAAGGCATCGTGTCGTATGCACTGCCCCTCGTGACGATCGGCGGAGGTTTCTCATTGTACCACACGATTTTGCAGAAACTGCCGCATGATTCGGCGCTTAGTGCATGCGGTCCGGTTTCGTGCAAGGGCGACTATCTCAACTGGTTCGGCTTTATTACGATACCGATGCTTGCGCTAACAGCATTCATCATCATCTTGGTCGCGCTGCTTCGAATTAGAGCGGTTGTGAAACAATCGGAACAAATATGAGATTGTCAAAAAACCCAACGTTCGCAAGAACGCTGGGTTTCTTTGTTTTTAAGGATTCCACTTGATTCTTATTAGTTATAGCTTAATAAAACGAAAGAAGGCTCATCGCCGGCGTTGCCTTCCATTTTGAAGGTACTATAGTAGCCTTCGACGACCGAACGGCTGATGTTCTGGGTCTGCATATCGATCTTCACGATTTCGGTATATAGCGGTCTGCTCGTCTCTCCTTGTTGCATAAGCTGGCGAAAGCGCTCTTCCAGGTCGCTATGCAGTATGAAGTAAATGCTATTCCCATGCCTCATAAGTGGACCTATATCCGCATAGTTTTGGCGGAACACCGTATTCACCTCATTACGAGCCAAATCGATCGCCAATATCCGATAGCCTTGAATTAGATAATACAATTGCGATGCTTCATCGACGATCAAGGTGCCTTCCCCCCGCGTTGTCATATCGTAGATGCCGTCAGGAATGGAACGAGGATACGCGAGCGTGCTTAACCAATTTCCTTGTCGATCGAACCGTTCGAGCCGATGGTCAAGTAGCACAATGATCTCGTCCTTGTAAGGGACGATTTTCACTTGCGCTTGGGCGTTGATCGTGTAGCCTATATAAACTGAGCGTGACTTCTGTTTCTTGGCATCGTAATGATAGAGGAAACCGTCTAAATAATACCAAGTAAGCCCTGATGATGTATCCTCGTACAATTGATGCGGCATGAAACCCTCGAACATCGTTTTTTTCTTGTTCGCGGTGGATTCGAATGGTAAGGATTTCGTATTCAGAAGCTTGAATTGATCATCAACCGTAGATCGGCTGGCGATCGATGTAATAAGCAATTGTTCGCCCTCTGCGGTTAATTGATAAGGAGTATGAATCGGGAATTCGGCTTCAAGCTCCAGCTTGTCATTCAGCTTGATGACGCGTGAAGCTTCGGTATCCGCGATCCACCAAGCCTCTTTCCAACGAACGAAGTCCATTGCCCCCCGTCCGCCAGAGGCCTCTCCGATTGATACCGTAACCGTGACGGGAAGCTGGCCAAGCTCGCGCAACTGCCCGTCTGTATATTCATAGAAATAACGATCGTATAACACAAACCATTGGGATCCATACTTGCGGAATACCTTCGCATAACCATAATCCCCTTCTCTTCTTACTTCTTCCAATGCACCCAGCAGCTCATCAGGAATTGAATCATTCGTATTGTAATCCTGATAGCTCCATTCCGGAATCTCGTAGCTGAAGTATGAGGGAATATAAGCGGGACGCTCTTCTTTCTTGACGGTGAACTTTTTTAATGGTGAAATCCATAAATGGCCGGGAGACGCTTCTTCCGTGTTCACGAAATCATACAAGGAAATATATTCGGTCCTTCCTCGCACGTTGTACTCCGCAAGCGCTCCTTTTGTCGTGATCAAGCGGGCTTCTCCCGTTGGAAAGGCGGCATACGTAGGTGTATTGGCATCAACAGGAGTCTGTTCTTTATACTGAATGACTTCAATCTTCTCTGGCGCAGCACGGGTGAAGGTATAGTTATTCAAAGTCTGCCACGTGCCGTCCCATAGCCTCGGCTCATAGGGCATATACTCAAACGATAGGTCGAGAAAGGAGAGCGCCTCATCGCCAGCTTCATTGCTGAAGCGCCCTATGAGGCGGTTACCAAGTTCATTGAGAGAGAATACCTGTCTTACATCGGTTAGGCTATAGTCTGCATAACGCAGTACATAAGGATGTGCGGATTGAAAATAGAGAAGACTGCTGTAATCATCGGCAAAGCTATAGATGCTCGAACCTTCAGGTAAAGGAAAGACATGGACATTAGAGAAATAACGAAGCTGATTGTTTGTCCCAGGCTCATTCGGATCTGGGGTGAACGATAGTGGTCTGCCGTTGGGGATCCATTCTTTATGGGAGGGTGCGACTATATATTCGGAGAAGTTGGATACGCCATTGCGCGCCGTGATGAGAAAGATACGAGGTTCATTGGCGGCCGTTACGGCTAGCACCTGCTGCGGTCCGAAGTAGATATTGTCCAGCTCTGTAATGGCAGGGGTAGGCTCTGTCTGCACAGAGATCCATGCGCCGCGATGCCCTTCTTGCTCGGAGTTGCTGTCGATAAGCTGTGTGCCAATAAGCAGAGCACTCTCGCTAACCCATGCTTGTGTGGGGAGAGATTGTTTCCATGCATAAAGAACTCGCTCGTCTACTCCGTCCGATGAGTAATAAAGTTGCGAGTTCTTTACATAAATGCTGCTTAGATCCTTCTTCCATAGCACAAGCGGTTCTGCCGTATCGGGATCAAACGGTTCGGCGGGAGGGCTCCAGTCCGGCGTTGTGTCAGCAATCGGCTTTACTTGAACAGGAGGTGTTGCGGCAGGAATGACCGAATTGTTTTTTGTATCGAATGTCCCAAAAAGATAAAATATAACCGCCAGCACCGGAATGCCGATGCTGACGATCGTTATCATACGCCGTCTGCGCAGCTTCATAATAGCCACTCCCTCACTCGATCGCATAATTTATTCCATTTATAGACGAATGATGCAGATCGGATGTTGCTGTCAGCGGTGTTATATCTTCATTCCGATTCCATTACATAAGCGAGCAGCAGCGCCGCCGTGTTGACGACCGCGTCGGCATGTGTCCGTTCCATGCCGTGCGAGGCATGAACGCCTGGACCGATGAGGGCGGCACGGATATTGCTTCCTCCGCGCAGTGCAGCGGAAGCGTCCGAGCCGTAGTGCGGGTAGATGTCGACGGCGTATGGGATCTGCTCGCGCTTCGCCAGCTCGATCAGACGGCTCGTCATATTATAATCGTATGGGCCGGAGGAGTCTTTGGCACAGATTGATACATCCAGCTCCGTCGTGGTTAGATCGTCGCCGATCGCCCCCATATCGACGGCGATCATTTCCGTAATGTCGCTCGGAATGTGGGAGCTGCCGTGCCCAACCTCCTCATAGGTGGACAGGATGAGCTTGAGCGTATGAGCCGGAGTCTGGCCGGTCCGCTTCAGCCATTCCAGCAAGCCGAATAACGCAGCTACGCTAGCTTTATCATCGAGATGGCGCGACTTGATCCAGCCGTTAGGCAATACGCGCGTTCGAGGGTCCCACGAAATGAAATCGCCGACGGCGATGCCCAACTTCTCGGTATCTTCCTTGGATTTCACGGATTCGTCGATTCGAATCTCCATATTCGCTTCCTCGCGTTTCCAATCGCGCGCATCGGTATACACATGAACGGAAGTTTTGGAAGACAATACCGTTCCTTCGTATGTACGGCCGTCGCGGGTATGAATCAGACAGTACTCGCCCTCAACGGTATGCATGTTGTATCCTCCAACAGGCGTGAAGCGGATCATGCCGTTCGGCTTGATGGAGCGAACCATAGCCCCAAGCGTATCGACATGGGCCGATAACCCGATGACTCGTTCGGTGCCGCGTCCTGGCAGTGTAATGATTGCATTGCCTTTTGGCGTCATTTCGAGCGCGTAACCGAGCCTTCCGATCTCTTCTTGCACGTATTTCATAATGTCCATGCAGTACCCGCTGGGGCTCGGAATTTGCAGCAGCGCCTCCAGCTGGTTAACGATATAGGGTCGGTCAAGCTGTGTTGCATAGGTCTCGGACATAGTCGGGGCTCCCCTTTTGTTTGTTATTTGGAGTTAATTGTTATATGACCAATATCAGAAATCGTGGAAATAGTTGCGAATACTTGTTAAGAGTAACAGTAAGCTAAGCAGTATGCCAAGAACGAGTATTGGCTCATTCGCAAAAAAATTCCAAAAATATGAAACATAACCGAATCGGTGACGTTTAAATGAGAGCTGCAGCATTTCAATATTCAAGAGGGGGATCTAGTTTGGTTGGCTTTATTGTATTCTTAGCGGTCGCAACGATTTCATTTATTATCTTTTTGGTGCTTGGTTTAAGTGTCTCGTTTAATAATTTCGAGCGCAGTAAGGATAGGCGATACAAAAAGTATTTTTTAATTAGTATGTTCATTTTTCTTATTTCATTGATCGGCTGTACGGGAAATATGCCCGATGAAGTGGAGCAAAAGATTAGAAGACAATTAAGCGAGAATGCGCCGAACGCTAGCCCTGCTGCCTCGACTGCCGTACCATTGCTTCATACAAAAAACGGTTCGGCGGGAACGGATCCAACGAATAATCCTATGTCTACTGAAGCGCCAACCGAAGTAACTGGCAATGAGAATGATAACGGCACTAATGATGATGATAATGATGATAATGATGATAATGATGATAATGATGATAATGATGATCCAAAGAAGAAGATTAAACCAACTGCCAAGCCTAGCGCCACCAAAAAACCTGCTGTGAAGCCCTCGGTTACCAATAAACCGGATTCGAAGTCAACAAAGAAGCTTATTCCGGACGCCAATCAAGGTACAACGAGAAAACCAATCGCAACGAAGAAACCTTAAATCTAAAATAAGCATTAGAGGCAACCTGCCAGATAAAGTGAAAATACAGGTTGTCTCTTTTCATTTTTGCAAATAGTCGCTTCTGTCGCACGTATCTTTATGTAACAATTATCCGCCTAGCCTCGTCTAGCCTAATAATGAAAGATGGGGGAGAACCAGATATGGGAAAATGGAAAACGGTGATTGCAGCACTTATGATGTGTTTGCTGCTTGCAGCATGCGGCAGTAACGAACAGAAACAGGTCCCCGGTACGAATACTAGCTCAGAGTGGAGAGACGATTACGATATCAATGAATCGAATGATGTTATTGCGATGCATAACAGAGTCAGCAATTGGGAGAAGATTGATTCGTTCACGGATGGGAATGAGGGCATGCAGCGGATCGTGCATTACACGATCGAAGGAGATCCTATCTTTTATGATTTGAAATATAGCAAAAGCGGCTTCCAGCTTCGTTACGATAACAGTGAAGACAAGTTCGGCTCGCCGCTCGTGAAGGTGTACGATTGCAAAGGGTTCGAGAAGCGCGAGTCGGAAGTTGCTCTACGTTATACTTTAACCGGCTGCAAGGGTGAAAGCGACGAAATTGACGTGCTGACGCTAGACTATAACGTCTCGGAGCAGGATTTGTTCGAATTCACGTTGTTGTACGGCATAACGGAGAAGAACGAGATTCATACGGCAGAGCATAAGCTCGTCAAGGATCTTCAGAATGGAGAGGTTGCGGAGCTGTCCGACTTCACGCTTACGAGTGAAGAACGCGGTCTCATCTACAAGGAAATGGTTCTTGCTAATTATTTGGAAGAGAAGAAGCTGTCGGCCGCATGCGACGTGAAGCCTCATGCCAGCTACAACTTAACCGTTCGTATTAATGGCGGCGAGAGGCATTATGAATGGTCGGAATGCAACAGCGGCGAAGATAACGAGGCGATGACGAAGATGGTGCAGAAGGTTATCGCGATCGTAGAAGGGAAGGAGGAGTACAAGGCGCTGCCTAAGGTTAAAGGGGGCTACGATTAAGGCGTGCTAGCGAAGAAGCGAATAAAGATGCTGAGCGGATTGCATCGCATATTCCTTGCGTACAGGGGAGCCGCCCTCTAGCACGACGAGGCAAGGGACGCTTGCGATTTGCCATTGGTCGCGCAGCTTAGGCGCATAGTTAATGTTTATCTTGTAGAGCGGGGTCTTGACGCCTGTCGCTTCGGCAATTTCGAGCATTCGCTCTCCGACCATGCAGGTGCCGCATAACGGCGTGAAGAAAAAGACGCCAGCCTGGCCGCCGTTTTGTTGGATTCGATCTAATAAAGTTGCTTCTTCGAGCTCTTGGATAGCCATGTTTACGCACCTCTTACTTCACTTATTACTTGTAATTTACTATATTTTATTCAGATATTCAATCTATCCGCGCCATGAAAAGGGGAGTAGTGCTTCATGATTATGAGGAAAAGAACGGTCGGGATCGTTATTGCTGCTGTTATCGTTCTATTATGGGCGGCAAGCTTCTTATCGCCGGAATGGACGATTAGAAGACATATTTTGGAGAGTTTGCAGCCGATTAATAGCTTAAAGGCGGATATTTCGACGACGAGCAGGGTGGATCCGCAGTATGGGTATTTATATAGTGTGGACGGCTACATGAACAGGGCAACAGGCGACGAGCTTGGAGCGGTTTATTTGAAAAAAGCGGGCATCTTCTGGTACGTAGCTAGCGCAGGCACAGGGCCTTGATGTTATAGGATGTTTAGAATAGGGACATGAATGGAATGTGAAGTGAACCGCAGCGGTTCTCGAAAATAATTAGATGAGGTGATGAAATCGTGGTATCCCGAACTCGGAAATTCGTATGGCTTGGCATCATTGCGGCGGTACTATGCGCAGCTCTTCTCATGTGGCTGTTGCTGCAAAAGGGGAGGCAGGTTGAAACTCTCACTCATCTAAATGAGAACCTATCCGCTGCGAGCGTGCAATTAGCTCAAACCGAGGAGAAAATAATCGCTTTGTTCGGTGAAGGCGATTATGTGGAAGGCTTCGGCGGATATCTTCGGACCTATGAGGACAAAGGCATTCGCATCGGTTTTTCCGGAGACAAGGACAATGATCTTTATGGCCAAGTGAGCTCCATTGCCTTTTGGGAACCAGCCTATGCCGTGTATGGCATCAACATTGGAGATGATAGGAGGGCTGCGATCGAGATGCTGTTGTCGCAAGGCTATGAGCATTTGACGGAGGGATTATATCGAAATGGCGAATACGTCATTTCACTGAGCGGCGCTGCTAAGGTAGAGCTCATTCAAATTTGGTTCGACGACAAAGATCTGAGGGACAGACAGTATTAATGATAGTGGCGGTTTCTGCTCCAAGGTCTAATAGTTGGTAGGTAAATTCTATTAATCTATATCCGACCATAATTCAAGAACGATATATATACCTTTCTGATGCTAGTATATACCTATTTTTTGAATAAATAGATAGCCGTCTATCCGATTTGAGATAAATGTCCATGCCTCCAGCACACCATTAGAGTACTATACAGTAAATCAAAGTGGAGGTGTGTGCATTGGGATGTAATAAGCCTAAGAGAAAAAGTAGTTGTATAAAAGTGGATACGCTTGTCTGGCCATCTATGGAACCTAAAGGTACAAAGAAAAAGTGCAAGCGGAAAAGAAAAGATTGCTGCAAAAAAATCATCATCAGAAAGAGAATTGTTCGTGTAATACGGAATATTAATAGTGCTGGTAGTGTAGGCTCAGCAGGATCGGTAGGATCGGCGGGCAGTGTAGGTTCAGCAGGGTCGGTCGGCCCAGCTGGAGAAGTAGGCTCGGCGGGCAGTGTTGGGACAGCGGGCGCAGTAGGTTCAGCAGGCGCGGTAGGCGCTGCAGGTTCTGTAGGCGGCACTGGAGCTACTGGAGCTACTGGAGCTGCCGGTGCTACCGGTGCGACTGGTGCCACCGGTGCGGCAGGTGGAGTTTCACAGTACGGGTATATTTATAACCTAACTTCTCGAGTCGTTGCATTAGAAGAGGATATTATTTTTGATACGAATGGTATTCTTACGCCAGGCATCACGCATACCCCAGGAACGACTCAGATTTCGGTCAGTGAGACGGGCCATTATGAGGTTACTTTTTCCGTGTCGGGTCAACAACCAAACCAATTTACGATATTTTTAAATAACGCGCCCGTTGCTGGAACCGTATATGGATCGGGTGCCGGCACTCAGCTAAGCAGCGGTCAGGTAATAGTCGCTATGTCGGCCGGTGATTTTATTACGCTGCGAAATCACACTTCAACTGCCGGAGTTACTCTTCAGCCTCTAGCCGGAGGCACGCAAATAAACGTAAATGCCTCTATTGTTATTAAAAAGTTAAATTAGTTGGGAATCGTAGAGATGCTATTCGTATCCTCAGAGTCTACTTTGGAGTGTTGCGAATCGTAGGAGCGCTATTTGTGCAAAATAGCGCTTTTTTCGTTGAATTGATGGAAATAAGGTGTCTTAGATTCGCAACTGATCCAGATGGAGGGGATTCGGCAAAATAGCGATGCTGGAATTCCTAACGGCAGGCGTACGGGCGGACCGATTCTACGCCTGCTTCGAGGCGTAGTTTTTCTGGTACTGCCGTGGCGTCAGCCCGGTCCACTTCTTGAAGGTGGAGCTGAAGTGACGCTCCTCCTGATAGCCGACGAGCTTGGCGACGGCGTATATTTTGTAGCTCTCGCGGAGCAGCTCCTTCGATTTCTCGACGCGGAACTGATGCAAGTAATCGAGGAAACCGACCCCCAGCTCTTGCTTGAACAGCGAGCTTAAGTAGCTGTTGCTGACGAATGTCTCCTTCGCGGCAAGCTCCAGCGTCAGGTTCGTATTATACTTTGCTTTAATAAGCTCAATCGTCGCTTGCACGGTGCGGTGAACCGTCTTCTGCTTGGAGACGGCTTCCACGATGCTTTGGACGATCTTCTGCAGAATCGCCGCGCACTCCTCCAAAGTCTCCATCCTCGGAATGCTGTCTACTCCATTAACGACACTATCTTGCCATTCGATCGACGGGGCGCTCCGCTCTTGGGCGAACTTCTGCAGCTCCAGTAGGAGGCCTGTCGCCCGCAACACAACATCTGCTTTCGTATATCGTGTATTGTCCCTAATGTAGCCGAAAATGGCTTCGATTACGTCGACCGCGGCGCCGTATTGTTCGTTCTGCAGGAGGGTGAGCAGCTCCTTCTCCATTCGGTGCAAGTAAGCGTCGTCGAGAATGGACGTCCGCGAGGTCGAATGTTCCGGCGATTCGCTATACAGATAGATGCCGCCTTTGCCTTGGTAGAATCGTCCCTCCATCGCAGACAACGCTTGTTGATAGCCGGTGTGCGCATAGTCGACGGAAGCTTGGATAGAGCTAAGCGACAAAGAGATGGACAGCTTCAAGAAAGCTTCCAGATTCGCTTGCAGTGTGCGCAACGACTGCTCAACCTGCCAAGCAGGCGTGTCAGGCCCGCAGCTGCCGATCCATAACATCTCATCGTCATGGCGGAATACTTCAATCTTGCCGCCATATAGAGGAGCTAACGATTCGCCGGCAATATTCAGCATGGCGTAACGAATGAGCTCAAGATCCTGCATCGTCTCGAACGCTCGCGTACTGCCGCCCGAATCGATCTGGAGCATGCCGATCTGGATGGGTCCATTATCGAGAGAGAGGGATACCTCTTGCATAGCAATGGAGCGGTTCTCAAGCGGCATTAGCGGCTGTTGAACCCATTGGGACAGAATTTGATTTTTGAGCAGATGAACATTTCGCTTCCACGTCCGGTTGAGCGCCTTCACCTCGTTGCCGCTCGATTCCATCGCCTCGATCTTGCCCTTCACTTCAAGAATTACGCGTATAATATCTGCCGGCATGCAAGGTTTGAGCAAGTAATCGGAAACGCCAAGCTTGATCGCTTCTTTCGCATATTCGAATTCGTTGTAGCCGGTAAGCAGCACCGTATGGAACTGGGCGCCGGTCGCTCGCGCCTCGCGAATAAGATCAAGCCCATTCAAATATGGCATCCGTATATCGGTCAGCAGGAGGTCGGGCGGATCGGAAATAATCATATCCAGCGCTTCGCGGCCATTCGCCGCTTCGCCCGAAATCTCAATGCCGTAGAGCTGCCAATCGATTAAACGAACGATTCCTTCACGGAACGACTGTTCGTCCTCCGCCACGATCATTTTAAGCGACATGTCCGTCGACCCCCTGTTTAATTCGAACTTGAACTCTCGTACCGATGCCTTCTCTGCTCTCGATATCGAATACCGATTGCTCATAGAACAATGCTAGCCGCTCCTTAATGTTGGACAACGCCATCCCCGAATGCGATACGACCGTGTTGCTGTTGCGGACTGGCATGCCTCCCTTGCCAAGCAGCCTATTCACCTGCTCCTCGGGCATGCCCGGCCCGTTGTCCATCACCTCGAGAACAGCCCACTCCTGCTCGGCATACGCCCGAACATAGATGATGCCGTTGCCTTCCGACGGCTCGATGCCATGAATAATGGCATTCTCGACGAGCGGCTGCAGCAGCAGCTTCGGCATCTGCAATCTGGCAATAACGGGATCCATCTCGATCTCGAAGCTGAACCGGCTCGTGTACCTTTTTTTCTGCAGGAACAAATAGTGGCGGACAAGCTCCATCTCCTGCTCCAGTTCGACGTATTCGTTGCCGCTGTTAAGGCTTAATCGGAACACCTGCGACAGCGATACGACCATCTCCGATATTTCGTTATCGCCCTTCTGAACGGCGCTCCAGTTAATCAGATTCAAAGTGTTGTATAGAAAATGAGGGTTAATTTGCGATTGCAGCGCCTTCAGCTCCGCCTCCCGCTGTTTAAGGCTGGATGCGTACACATCGTCGATAAGCATCTTGATCTGGCTGACCATTGAATTATACAAGTAGCCGAGCCGGCCGATCTCGTCATTGCCGGTGAAGCTGACGCGCTGCGAGAAGTCGCCGATTTGCAGCGCTTTCATCGAATGCATCAGCTTCTTCATCGGATTCGTTACAACGCGGGCGATCACCCAGGAAAGCAAGATCGCGATGATGCTCACGATCGCCATGATCGTTACCGTGGCCGATCCAATATGGTTCAGCTCGGCGACGAGCGTGCTGCGGTCTTGAATGACGACCGTATGCCAACCGGTCACCTCGGAATACGAGTCCGATACGATGAAGCTGTCGTTCCGTTGCAGCGCGTCGAGCGCCATGCCCGGCTCGATATCGTCGCTAAGCTCCTGCTTGACGAGCGGGATGCTCGTAATCGGCTTGCCGATCCACGATATATCGGTGGCGGCAAGCACGATGCCTCGCTCGTTCACGATGAACTGCGCGCCATCGCCATCGCTTTGGCCGTAACCTTTGTCATGGAACAGACTTCGGCTGAGCTTATCGGCGTCGAGGCCGAGGATGAGCACGCCGTTTTGCTTATAGTCGTAGAAGCTCTTGAAGTTCTTTATGAGGACAAGCTTGTAATGGTTGTCTCCGGTCAATATATTGTCGGAGGGGATCAGCATATCCCATATCACTTTGCTCTTCGATGCGTTCAGTCGTTCGTAGTAGGAGGTCAGCTGGAAGGATGGCAAGCTAATGGCGCTTGCGATGCCGGTCTGCGTAATGGTGAACGGCTGTCCATTGGAATCGTCGCCGGGTACGGGGTACAAGATGAGCGATTGGATCGTCTCGCCCGTTACCATAAGCGGCAGCAGGCTCTTGTAGACCAGGTCGCGGCGCTGCGGCGTGTCGCCGTTCATGACCATGCCCTGAACGGTCGGATTGAGGAACAGGTAGTTCGCGAAGCTAAGCGTATTGTTAGCTACGAAGTCGAGCTGATCCTTCGTCTTGAGGGCCATGCTCATCTGGGCTTGTCGAATCTTATCGACAACCTCGCCGGAGGCGATCGTATACGAGTAGAAGCCTGTAATGCCGACAGTGACGATCAGCAGCGGGATGACGAGCGCGAGCAGCTTGCGCTGCAGCGGCATATTTCGCAGGGAGGGAGACAGTAGCTTCATACGCTTCACCTTTTTTAATAGAAATGTAAGAGTAAAATCAGTATAGCAACAATTTTCCTTCATGCGGCGGTTTTTTCCAATCATCCAAAAAATGAAGCATCTCTTCTAAATTATGAAGCATATTTTGCCGAAACTTAACACGATATAATGAGTGCAGAACAGGGCATGCCTGGTCAAACAAATGAAGGTGGGGTTTGGATGAAAAGATTACTGCTCGTATTCGCAGCCGTTATTCTCGTGTTCACGATTGCGGCCTGCAGCTCAGGCAAAGAAAACAACGAAGGCAATAACAAGAGCACGAACGCTCCGAAATCGACCGACAAGCCGGCGGCTACCGAAGAGGCCAAAGAGCCGGAGCCTGAACAAATTACGCTGAAGTTTTTCACGGCGCTTGCCGATCGCGCAAGCGGTTCAGGCAAGATCGAACAGGACATTATCGATGCCTATATGAAAGAAAATCCGAACGTGAAGATCGAAGTAGAGGCGCTGCAGGATGAGCCCTACAAAGCGAAGGTGAAAGTGTACGCTTCGACGGATGCGTTGCCAGATATTATTCAATCTTGGGGTCAGTCCTCCTTCATCAAACCGCTTATCGACAGCAACATGCTGCTTGAGCTGAACCCTGGCGATTTCACGGAAAACAACTTTGTAGCGGGCGCTACCGACGGCTTCTCGCAAGGCGGCAAGCTGTACGGATTGCCAAGAAGCACGGACTTCCTGGTCATCTACTACAATAAGAAGCTGTTCGCGGATAACGGCCTTAACCCGCCGACAACGAAAGAAGAGCTGATCGAAGTATCGAAGCAATTCAAGGCGAAAGGCATCAATCCGATCACGACGAACGCGATGGAAGGCTGGTCGCTGCCGATCTGGTTCGAATATGCGGCTCAGCGCGCAACGGGCGATTTCAACAAGATCGACCAAGTTCTTGAAGGCGCTGGCAAGTTCGCAGGCGATGCAGACTTCCTGACCGCGGCACAAGATTTGCTTGCGCTTGCGGAGAATAAGGCGCTTGCCGACGGCTTCTTGACGGCAGACTACGGCACGTCCCGCAACCTGTTCGGCCAAGGCCAAGCCGCGATGTACATCATGGGCAACTGGGAAGCGGGCCTCGCGCTTGACGAGAACTTCCCGGAAGACTTCCGCAATAACGTAGGCGCTATTCCTTACCCAGCATCGGACAAAGGCAAAGCATCCGATGTAGCGGCGTGGTTCGGCGGCGGTTACTCCGTATCGAGCGCATCCAAGCATCCGGAAGCGGCAGTCGCTTTCCTGAAATATTTCTTCAAGCCCGAGAACTGGGCGAAGCAAGTATGGCAGACAGGCGCAGGCACGCCGGCGCAGCAATTCGAAGCGTTCCTCACCGGTACGGAGACGTCGCTTCAGAAGGAGCTGGTCTCGATATTCAGCTCGATCTCTTCCTCCAGCGGCACCCCAGTGCTCGATAAAGGAACGGAGGAGTTCAAGACGAAGGTGATTGAGGCGCACCAGCAGCTGTTCGGCAAGCAAATAACGCCGGAGCAGTTCCTTGATCAGATGGACGCGGCAGTAGCCGTATTGAAATAGCAAGCCGGATAAGGAGCAGGAGAATTCAAGTTCACATATAAGAGTGTATAATATTTGCTGCTTATTACTGTGCTTATATGTCACCGCGAAACGATAGCTGTTGCCGTCAAAGGACGGCGACAGCCGTTTACGCTTGGGCTGCTCCTTGTCTTCACTACATTTTCTCACTAAGCAAGGTAAGGGAGTAGGAGAGGCCATGCATAAGCTGCTGAGCAATCGATTGACGATATTATGGCTTGTAGCGCCTGGATTATTGTTGTTTCTGTTCATGGTTTGTTTTCCGATCGCCATGAGCGCTTATTACGGTACGACCAATTGGACGGGGCTTGGCGATTACGAATTCGTCGGCTTCAAGAACTATTCCAATATTTTGTTCCATGATCCCGTCTTCTGGCGTTCATTGCGGAACGCTTTGCTGCTGCTCGCCGCGACACTGCTTATTCAGCATCCGATCGCGCTGCTGTTCTCCATTCTCGTTACGCATGCCGGGAGGCTGGAGAAGCTGTTCCGGACCGTATTCTTCATTCCGGCCGTTATTTCCGTTGTTGTTACTTCGAAAATGTGGGTTAGCGTATTCCATCCGAACTACGGGATGTTAAATAAAGCACTCGACGGGGTAGGGCTCTCTGCCTGGAAGCAGGATTGGCTCGGCGACCCTCAGCTAGCTATCTGGTGCATTATCGTTGTCGTCATGTGGCAAGGATTCGGTTATGCGCTGCTGCTCTATTACGCAGGCTTGCAAGGCATTCCGAAAGATTTATTCGAGGCGGCAGAGCTGGATGGAGCAGGACGGGTGAAGCTGTACACGAAGGTGGTCATTCCCCTGCTAACGCCAATGGTCCGCGTTGCGGTCGTTATTGCAGTAACCGCTTGTCTCAAGCAGATGGAGACGGTCTTCCTAATGACGAACGGCGGACCGGCCAATACGACCCAGTTCATAGGAAACTATTTGTATAAGTCCGCTTTCACGTCATCTTTGTACGGCTACGGCAACGCCATATCCGTCGTATTCGTCATCATTTGTTTATTCATTACCGTCGCGATGAACAAAGCGTTCAAGAAGGATGTCGGCGAGTTCTAACTAGACTAGCTAAGGAGTGAGTATGTCTATGGAAGCTATCAAACCTATCACGGCGACTCCGCGGCAGCCTAAGAAGTTGAGGCAGCGGCTGACCGTAGGTGCGCTGCTCGGTCGAACGACCCTTCATACCGCATTGTGGATCGTCGCGCTAATACAGATTTTTCCCCTCGTATGGCTCATCAATTATTCGTTTCTCAAGAGCGGCGACTTCTTCGGCAGCAGTCTGCTGAAGTGGCCGAAGTCGCTCGAGTGGCAGAACTATCACAATGCGTTTACCTACGGCAGCGTGCCGCGCTTTCTGCTGAACAGCTTGATCATTACAACGATTACGATACTCGTAGCCGCCGTGCTATCGTTAATGCTAAGTTATGCCTTCTCGCGAATGGAATGGAAGCTGCGCGGCACGACGCTTTCCTTCATCATGCTGGGCATGATCGTCCCGATCCATGCGACGCTGCTGCCCAACTTCATCCTGTTCGATCAGCTTAGTCTCATCGATAATCCATTGTCGCTTATTTTGCCGTATATCGCATTCTCTCTGCCGATCAGCACGCTTATTATATCGGGCTTTCTGGAGACGATTCCGAGGAGCATTGAGGAGTCCGCCGTCATGGACGGCTGCTCGGTGTTCGGTGTGATCTTCCGCATTATATTGCCGATGACGAAGCCTGCGATTGCTACCGTATGCATTATGAATTTCATCAGCTGGTGGAATGAATTCATTATGGCGAATACGTTCCTGACGTCGGAGAGCTTCAAGACGCTCCCGTTCTCGATCATGAAGTTCGCCGGGCAATACTCGTCTAATTACGGCGCCCAGTTCGCTGTTATGACGATGATCGCTCTGCCGACAGTCATTACGTATCTGCTGTTCACCGAGCAAATGTCGCGCGGGATTACGGCGGGAGCGGTCAAAGGATAACAAATAGAGAAACGGCCGTGCAGGCACTTGTCCCTGCGCTGCCGTTTTTTTTGTTTGTCCTACTGTCCGCAACATTCCTTCTGGATGGATATTGAATTTTAGGTGGTGTGTCCTAGCTTTTTGATTGGATTTTGTGCAGTCATATGGACAAAGTAACTTCGCTGAGGCCAAAATGCCAGTTTTGACTGTATGTTTTCCACTCAAAAGTCGCTTAACAGGCGATTGGGGCCGATTAGACTGTATGAAATACAGGCAAAACGTCATATCAGCGGGTGAGACCGGGCACTCCAATCCCCCTTCAAAAGCTGACTTGACCATAAAAATGAAAGCGTTGTATTTTGATACATTCCGTTGTTTTGTTGAGTAGAATGAGGGCGCTTACAAGATTAGAATTACAGTATCAAATAGAAATGGGGGGTAATCATCCTTGCAGTCACCTGTCTCCGTTAACACGCCTGTTAAGGCAGCCAGAACGGAAAAGCCGGCTTGGAAGCGGTTTCTGATGCAATGGCAAGTTCAAGTCATGATCTTTCCGGCGCTTCTGTTCATACTCGTTTTCAACTACATTCCGATGTACGGCGTGCTGATGGCGTTCCAGGATTACAACTTGTACAAAGGCTTCCTGAATAGTCCCTGGGCAGGGTTCAAGCATTTCGACATGTTCTTCAACTCCCCTGACTTTTTCCGGGTTATCCGCAACACGATCGTAATCAGCGCCCTGAAGCTGATCATCAACTTCCCGGCTCCGATCGTTCTTGCGCTCATGCTGAACGAAGTGAAGAACATGGCATTCAAGCGGATCGTTCAGACGATCAGCTACTTGCCGCACTTCCTGTCATGGGTCATCGTATCGGGCTTCACGATTTCGATGCTGTCCGTCGATAACGGCAGCTTGAACATTTTGCTCCAAGCGCTCGGCATAATCGATAAGCCGATCAACTTCTTGTCGATGCCGGAGAACTTCTGGGCCATCATTATCACGACGAACTTGTGGAAGGAAGTCGGATTCGCGACGATCGTCTACTTGGCTGCGATTGCAGGGGTCGATCAGAGCATGTATGAAGCGGCTTCCATAGACGGCGCAAATAAGTTCAAACAAATTTTTCTCATTACGCTGCCGTCGATTACGCCGGTCATTATCATCTTCTTGATTCTTAGCATCGGAAACCTGCTTAACGCGGGCTTCGACGATCTGCTCCTGCTCGGCTCAAGCCCGATGCTGCGCGACGTCGCGGATGTAATCGACACCTATGCGTATCGAACCGGCATTATTAACAACCGATTCAGCTATGCAGCCGCAGTCGGATTGTTCAAGGCCATTATAAGCGTCGGCCTTCTGACAGGCGCGAACTATATCGCAAGAAGAGCAGGGTCGAGCCTATGGTAACCGTTAGCTGTGTCATTTATTTTCAGAAAAGTGGTGAATCCTTGTGAAGCTAAGCAGCGGAGACAAAACCTTGCATACCTTCATCTATATATTCCTCGTCCTGCTTGGAATCGCAACGCTGTATCCGTTCTGGAATGCGGCAGTCATTTCCTTCAACGTCGGTATGGATACCTCAAGAGGGGGCGTCACGTTCTGGCCTAGGGCGTTCACGCTGGACAACTATCGAATCGTATTCCAAGACGGCAGAATCGTAACTGCCTTCTATATCTCGGTGCTACGGACGATCTCCGGCACGATTCTATCGATCTTCATGACGGCGATATTCGCATACGGCATGTCGGTCAAAGGCGTCATGGGCAAAAAGTTCTACATGGTGTTCGCCGTCATTACGATGTATTTCAGCGGCGGCCTCATCCCCTACTACCTGCTTAACGTCGAGCTTGGTCTTATGAACAAGTTCATGGTTATGGTTATACCGACTGCCGTCAGCGTCTTCAATATGATTATATTCCGCACGTTCTTCATGGGCTTGCCTTCGGGCCTTGAGGAATCGGCGCGAATCGACGGGGCTAGCACGTTCGGCATCTTTTTTAAGATTGTACTGCCATTGTCCGGACCTGTATTGGCTACGCTGTCATTATTCACCGCCGTCTATCACTGGAACGATTGGTTCACGCCGACGATCTTCATTACGAAGACGGAGCTATTCCCGGTACAGACGATGCTGCAGCAAATTCTGAACTCGAACATCATGTCGGAACAGCTTTCCATTGCAACGAAGGGCAACGCTTCCGCTGCCGACGCGCTCAGCCGGATGCAGAGCGTAACGACCAAATCGCTGACGATGGCGACAATGATGGTTGCAACAATCCCGATTATTATGGTATATCCGTTCGTACAGAAATATTTTGTGAAAGGCGTGCTCGTCGGCTCGCTGAAGGAATAGGCGCTGGAATGGGAGTATTCGATCCTGCCGCCTAGCTACCGGCGGGTTATGAATAGATAAATGAAAGTTAAGAGTACAAACATAACGGGAGGGTTTAAAAGATGAAAGGAAAACAGCTGCTCGTTCTACTTACGGCGCTAACTGTTACCGCAAGCATGACCTTGGCCGGATGCTCGTCGAACAACGACAAGCCTGCCAACGACCAGAAGCCTGCTCAAGGCAGCAACAACGGTGGTAACAAGGAAGGCGACAAGAAGGAAGAAAGTGGTTTTGTATTCGGCGAAGAGCCATTCACTTTCACCTATTATGTTAACTACGATTGGTGGACAACCGAGCCATGGGGTGCTAACCCGAACAGTAAATGGGTTCAAGAGAATAAGAAAGTAACGGTTGAGCCGATTCAATCCGGCGGCGCAGCTGCACAGAAGCTAAGCACGATGATCGCATCCAAAGAGCTTCCTGACGCAATGATGATGGACCGCGGTCCGGACGTTGAGCGTCTGAGATCAGCAGGCGTACTTGTTCCGTTAGATGACTTCATCGATAAATATCCGAACCTGAAGAAGTGGGCCGGCGAAGAGACGCTGAACATGCTTCGCTCTAGCGACGGTAAAATCTATCAATTCCCGAACTGGTTCACGGCTGCTCCTACGGGCAATGGCGGCTGGTTCGTCAACTCGAAAATTTACAAAGAGCTTGGTTCTCCGAAGCTTGAAACGACGGATGACCTGTACAGCTACCTGAAGCAAGTGAAAGCTAGCTATCCGGACGTTGTGCCTCTCGAAGTCGGAAGAACGGCAGAAGGCGTGGAAGTCATGTTCCCAGGCTTCGGCGAAGGCAATACGACGGCCTACAGCCATATGAAATCTTATCCGGACGGAGACAAATTCCGCACGATCTATGATAATGAAGCATGGAAAGAAAATATGGTATACGCAAGCAAGCTGTTCAGAGAAGGACTTATTACGCAAGACGCGATGACACAGAAGGAAGATCAAGTGAAAGAGAAGCTGGCAACAGGCCGCGTAGCGGTATATGTGGGCGGCAATGCAACGAACGTCGGCAGAGAAGGCCACAATACGTGGAAAAACGCTGACCCAAGCGGCGGTTATGAATTCGTCTGGCCAATCGTTAAGCCGGGCGTAGACAAAAACAATGTATTCCCGAATGGCTACAACGCGCTCGGCTGGAACGTCAACGTCATTACAACGAACGCGAAAAACCCTGAGGCGATCTTCGCATACCTGGACTGGATGGCGGGCGAAGAGGGTCAACGGATTATGTTCTTCGGTCCGCAAGGCTTGTATTGGGATGAGTTCGACGCAGACGGCGCTCCGATTCCGAACGACAAGTGGTACAGCACGCCGCAAGAGCAGAAGGATAAAGAGAAGCTCGAGGCCTACGTATGGGCTGGCAACGCGACTTATGTAGATACTTCGAAAACGAAGATCGAAATGATGCTTCCTAAGGAACAACAAAACTGGGGTGCGATCGCGCAATTCAATGTCGCTTGGAAGACGTCGCACAACAACACGGAGTACAATAATATCGATCCGGCTCCGGAAACAGAGGAAGGCATTATCAATCAACAAGTAACCGAGCTTGCGGCTGAATACTTCGGTAAAATGCTGTTCGCGAAGAGCGACGAAGAAGTGCTTAGCTTGATCGAGCAAGCGAAAAAAGAGACGGACGGTCTCGGCTTCCAAAAGGTTCTGGATTACCGTACGACGAAATGGCAAGAAAACGTTGCGAAAATCAACGGCAAGTAATATATTCATGTAGGCTTCAAGGTCAAGAGGGTGTACGCCGCCAGGCGTATGTCCTCTTCTTTGGGCTTAACGGCGCTTAAGGAGGCGGGATCATGTACAAAGTGTTGCTAGTGGACGACGAGGAGCTAGAGTTGAAAGGCATACGAATGCTCGTCCCATGGAACGAGCTGCAGATGGAGGTTGTCGGCGCATGCAACGACGGATTCTCGGCGCTTCAATTTCTTAACGAGAACGAGGTCGATGTGCTCGTATCCGATATTCGGATGCCGATCATGACAGGCATTGAGCTGGCTGGCAAGGCGCAGACGATACGTCCTGGCCTTAAGATTGTATTCGTAAGCGGGCACGAGGATTTCAATTACGCAAAAGGGGCCATTGCGGTCAATGCGAGCAGCTATGTGCTCAAGCCGGTCGGCGATGCGGAAATATTCGAAGCGTTATCCGGCGTGCGCAGCACGCTTATCCGCGAGCGCAATCAGCAGCAGTGGGAGCAATCGCTTAAGCAATCGATGTCGTATTTCCTATTCAGAGGCAAGAACAGCGGTACAGGCTTCGCTCCGACGTTCGATATAGCGCAAGCAAGCCCCGCTAATTTGGATGCCATCGTAGAGAGCTTGCTTGTTGCGATGGCCAACCATGAACTGGAGCGGATGAAGGATTTTCTTGATGAATTGTTCTTTAATGTGAAGCAGATTGGCAGCGACAAGGCTGCATTGCAAGGTTATGTGACGTATATCGTATCGAAGCTCGATACGTTCTTGAACGATTTGAACGAGGATTTGAGCGTAATTCTGGAACGTGACGCTATGCAGGTGGATCAGCTGTTTCAATATGACGACATTCACGCCTTCCATGGTTGGCTGACGACGACGGTAAGCCTTCTAGCCGACAAGCTGCAGAGCAAGCAGCAGCGCAAAAATATGAAACTAATCCGAAAAATCGAGTTATATATAGATATTAGATTGCATCAGAACGTGACATTGAAGGAGCTGGCAACCGCATTCAGCTTCTCGCCCAATTATTTAGGGCAGCTCTTTAAGGAGGAGACAGATGAGCATTTCAGCGACTTCATGACGCGCAAGCGTGTGGAGAAGGCGAAGCTGCTGCTTAAGGATACGAGTCTCAAAGTGTACGAGGTTGCCGATCAGATCGGCTGCGGCAGTCTTGCCTACTTCAGCAAGCTGTTCAAGGATGCAACCGGCATGACGCCGGGCGATTATCGCAAACGAAGCTAACTAATGGCGATCAGCCCGCAGAGGGGACGAGGAGACGAAGCAATGGCAGCAGCCAGCAAGAGACAGAGACGAATGATTCCTTTCGGTTACAAGCTTATGGCATCGTATCTCGTTATTGTACTTATACCCGTTATTCTGATCGGTTACTTTGCCTATACGACTTCCGTGAAAGCGATTACGGAGCATGCGAAGTCGACCATCCAAGGCACGCTCACGCAGACGAAGGAAAATATGATGTATCAGATTGATCAGCTTCAGCGAACGTCCGATCAGTTGTACTGGGACTATGCGCTGCAGGATGACCTTCGGCTGAATGAATACAGCTGGACAATCTATGACAAGACAATGAAATCGATCGTGCCGAAGCTGCAGAACGCCATTAACTTAACGCCGAATCGGGCGCTGCTTAAGTTTTATATTACGAATAAGACGTATCCGGAAATATACGCCGTGCCGACGAAGGGGAGCAACCCATTGCTATTGGTCGATTCCTTCGAGCTGTTCCATATGGATCGGATCATGAATACATATTGGTTTAAATCGTTTCAGACGAGTGAAGTCGACGCGGAAAAAATTGAAAGCCGATCCTACTGGCGCCAGATCGAGGAGGACGCGAGATACGATAATATCTCTTTGCTTCGGCCGATGTTCGATTATAAAAAGCAGAAGCAGATCGGTTTCATGCGTATTATCGCTCGAATGAGAGATATTGCCGGCAGCGCGGATTATCGGAAATTCGGCGACAAGAGCAGCGTTATTATTTTGAACGAGAACGATCGGATCATTCATGCCTCCTCCAAGGAAACCTCCTACCCGGCATACGCAACGTGGACGGAGGATCTGTCACGCGGACATCTGACTGTCGTGGAGAAGCTTCCGAATGTCGATTGGACGATTATTGCTTTAATTCCGCATAAGGATCTGTCGAAGGAAGCCGATAAGGTGAAATGGCTGACCGTTTTAATATGCTTAGGCAGTTTCATCGTGCTCTCCAGCATCAGCCTGTTCATCTCGCGTTTCTTCTCCGTTCGCGTAACGAAGATCATTCGCTCGCTTAATGCCTTTCGCGAAGGACGCTTCGATAAGCGAATTCAATATTCGGGCAATGACGAGTTCTTCCAAATCGCTGAAGCGTTCAACGATATGGGGCGGCATATCAACTCGCTCATCAAGGAAGTGTACGAAGTTAGGCTGGAGAAGAAGGAGGCGGAGCTTGAAGCGCTTCAAGCGCAGATCAATCCTCATTTTCTTTACAACACGCTGTCGTCAATTAGTCGCCTAGGCAAGTTCGGCGAGATCGACAAGCTCGATCAGATGGTAACGGGCCTCGCTAAGTTTTACCGGCTGACGCTCAATCATGGGAAGTTCATTATTCCGGTGGAGAAGGAAATCGAGCAGGCAAAGACGTACATCGAAATTCAGAAGATCAAATACGGCAGCCGAGTTGAGGTTATGTATGACATAGAAGCGGACGTCTACGGGTATGATACGGTTAAGCTTGTTTTGCAGCCTTTTATCGAAAATATTTTGGAGCATGCGCTGTTCCAAAGCTGCATAACGATCAAATTATGCGCATATCGGGAGAAGGACGCCATTGTATTTAAAATAATCGATGACGGCGTCGGCATGAAGCCGCAGCATGTTCTAGCGATCAATCAGCGCAGCGGCGGAGATCAAGCAGGTTACGGCATTCGCAACGTCGATGAGCGAATCAAGTTGCAGTTCGGTCCGCAATATGGCGTCGAGATCGGCAGCCGATTTGGCGCGGGCACAACCGTCCTTATCCGCATTCCGTTATATAAGGAAAAAAATTTTAAAAAAACTGAAACCTAAATATTCTGGGCTTCGTAACTATACGGTAATCAGAATGCTACACAATTGCATAGCGTTCTGAACACTCCAAAGGGGAGTAGCTTTTACAGTAAAGTCGTCATTACGAGAATGACCTTCTCCGGCTTTATTGGCAACGTCAACGTTGTTAGCCAGACCTTTGCCTATTTAGGCAGAGGTTTTTTTTATGCCTCGGGAGATACTACAAACTAAATGGAGGGATCAGCATGGAATTATCACTGTTGTTGGAGTACGGTTGGGTATTGCTAGTATTGATCGTACTGGAAGGTTTGCTCGCGGCGGATAACGCGCTCGTGTTGGCTATCATGGTTAAACACTTGCCAGACGAGCAACGCAAAAAAGCATTGTTCTACGGTTTGGTCGGAGCTTTCGTGCTTCGTTTCGGTTCCTTGTTCGCCATCTCGTTCTTGGTGGACGTATGGCAAGTTCAAGCGATAGGCGCTTTGTATCTGTTGTTCATTGCGTGTAACCACATCTTCCGAAAGCTTCTCATCAAGAAAGCCGAGGACGAAGCCGACGAGGCGGCAGGCAAGCCTGCTAAGCAGAAAAAAGGCAGCAGCTTCTGGATGACGGTCGTTAAGGTCGAGATTGCCGACATCGCTTTTGCCGTTGACTCGATTCTTGCGGCAGTTGCGCTTGCGGTTGCGCTTCCGGCAACCGGATTAGGTACGTTTGGCGGCATGGACGTTGGACAGTTCACTGTTATCTTCCTTGGCGGATTTATCGGTTTGCTTATTATGCGTTTCGCGGCATCCGCATTCGTCAAGCTGCTGGAGCGTAAACCGGGTCTTGAGCTTGCGGCGTTCTTCATCGTAGGCTGGGTAGGTGTTAAGCTCGCTGTTATTACACTTGCACATCCGTCCATTGGCGTTGTATCCGAGCACTTCGCGCATTCGACGGGCTGGAAGCTGACGTTCTACATCGTACTCATCATCATCGCGGCGCTTGGCTGGTTCTTGTCGAGCGACAAGGAAGAAGAAGAAGGCAAATCCAAAGCAACTGCTTAATGAGCAGCAGGATCAGATTCAGATGAGTAACCGAATAAAGTTGTTGTCCATTGCGCCGATATCTTCCTGTATAATAGTTGTACGGATACGTTAGGTGGAGGAGATACAGGTGGCACAGCTTTATTACAAATACGGAACGATGAACAGCGGCAAGTCGTTCGAGATTATTAAGGTCGCCCACAACTACGAAGAGCAAGGCAAGCCGGTCCTTATATTCTCGCCATCGGTCAGCGCCAGAGGCGAGGTAGACCGAGTCGGCTCTCGCGTAGGCTTCGAGCGTGATGCGATACCGGTTCACGACGAAACGGATCTGTTCGAAAGCGTGAAGTCGTTCCTGAATCCGGGAGCGCAGCATAAGCAAATTTATTGCGTTCTTATTGACGAAGCTCAATTTCTGAAGAAACATCATATATTGGAGCTGACGCGGGTTGTAGACGAGCTGAACATACCCGTCATGGCTTTCGGGCTGAAGAACGACTTTCAGAATCAGCTGTTCGAGGGAAGCTACTATTTGCTCGTGCAAGCGGACAAGATTGAGGAGATCAAGACGATCTGCTGGTATTGCGACCGCAAGGCGACGATGGTCATTCGCTTTCGAGACGGCCAGCCGGTCAATGCGGGTGAGCAGATTCAAGTTGGCGGCAACGAGGATTATAAGCCGGTATGCAGACGCTGCTATAACAATGCTTTCCGCGGAGAAAAGCCTGCAGGTGGCGCTTTGACAGCGCACGAGGAGGCGTAAGCGATGACGGACTCGTTAAGATCAGGCGTTGGAGCAACGGAGGCACATGCGCTGTTGCTAATGGACAGCTACTTGCGCTGGACAGGCAGGGAGCTCGTCGACCGAGAGTCGTTAAGTAGTATGACGTCAGCTGCGGACTTGTTGTTTCAAGCCCCGAGAGTTATATTGTCGCATGGCACGGAGGCTGACCCTGTATTAAACTTCGGCAATGCGCTTGCGCTTAAGCTGTGGGAGATGGAGTGGGACAAGCTGACGAGCATACCGTCGCGCTTGACTGCAGAGCCGCTGGAGCGGGAGGAACGCGACCGATTCTTCACTTTGGTGACGGCAAACGGTTATGTTGATGATTATACCGGTGTGCGCATTTCCAGCTCGGGGCGGCGCTTCTATATGAAGCAAGCTACCGTCTGGAATCTGATCGACGAAGCAGGCGTCTATAGAGGACAAGCCGCGACGTTCACGAATTATAGTTTCATCGAGTAAGATGGAGCAAGAGGAGATAGGCTGTACCGAGGGTGACGAAAGTTGCCGACGGTACGGCCTTTTTTTTTGCTGTAGGCTATGTCCCCTATGTATAAAAAGGATTACATTCCCAAATCAGCGTGTTAGAGTAAAAAGAGGGGTTCTGAGCGACTGCCAGGAAGGGGAGATCAAGTGCTGTTATTTCGAATGGAATGGTTTGATAACGTTGTAGCGGTTATCGGATTATTGCTTGGATGGTCAATTTTATTGGCGCTAGTCTGGCAAAAGTATCGGCGAGCGGTCAAGAAACCTCGTTTATGGCGGGCTTTGATCGTTTTTTTCATAAGCATCATTGCTTTCAGTATTCAGGTGACAATCGGCGGAACGACGGCGAAGTTTGCGGTCTTGCCGCTCGGTGTATGGGTAGTCTATCTCGTTACGGCAAAGACGACTTGGAAGCAGTATCGTGCGATAGCTTGGATTGGCTTTTTGGCAAATTATATTTTTATGGCATCGCACTTGGCTGCTTATTATAGTCATGAGGTAATTTATCCGAAACGCGAGGTTGCTACCTATATTGCGAACGTGGATTCCGCTGGTATTGCATCCATCCATCCGTCAGCCCCGGAAGCTGTCTTCGATCGGTCATTATTCCAGTCGAAGCTTAATTCCTTGCGGCCGGAGGAAATGAATCTAAGCATGGACTGGTATTATGAGTCCAGGGACAGCGGGCGCGAGCGGTTTCCATACGCATTAATAGGCGTGGAACCGAGATGGGGCAGCGGCATTCATGCTGAAATCTTTATCCAGTCTGATGGCAAAGGTTTATTAGTCTCCAGGGGAGATCAATATTATTACTACGTCTCTGAGGAGCCGCTCATTGAGGTAGGGGGGCGTGCCGATGAATAAGAAAATCGTAATGGCGATGCTGCTGGCCGTTATTGCGGGGGTTGTGCTGTTTTTACAGATTGGAGTAAAACCGAAGGAACTACCTAATGCCGAGCAGGCTGCGGCAGCCATTATCAATCAATATCCAGAGGCTAGCGTGAAGAGTATTCAAGACATCGTCAAGCTGGACGCTCGACATGCTTTCGTTCCATTCATAACCGATCAAAGCGAGCATGGAATGAGCTTTTGGGTTTGGGGCGGATTCAAGTGGGAGATCAGCGCGATTCAGATTAATGTTTATCCACATATATGGGAGCTTCGGGCGAACGATCCGTCCAGCCAATACATCGTATGGAACATGAGTCAGGGATCGAAGATTCAAGACCTAACCTTTTATTTTATACGGGATAGGAACGGCGGACGGACGAACGGAGCGGACTACTATAACCCGCGCATTCAGATGGAATGGAAAGCTATTCTTGCGGAACGGTCGTATGGCGCCGTGAAAATCCCAAAGGAATGGGCGGCTATGCTTGAGACGGATGGACGTATGCAAAGCGCTAAGCTGCGGAGACCGTTCATGTTCGAAGTTAATCCTCGGATTTCTTCGTATTATATCGGATATATACCAACCTTATCGGGGGAGAAGGCGACGCCTTTCGCCCATAACGTTAGCGGAGGCTGGAACAATGGATCCATTGATTTGGAATTCGTGCGTATACTGAATGAGGCAGAGCTGGAGTTTCCCCGTTAATTGCTCGACAAGCCTCGACAGCGGGAATGGAAATAATACAGCTATTAGCCATATGTACAGCCTGCAAGTAAAGTAAATCGAGAATTGAACAGTTTCGAAGCGTTATGCCAATGGTGCAAGATAGAAGGGCGGAAGCAAGGTATCCGGACAGGGTACCGCGTTCCCGCCCTATTCTATTGGCAAGGGAGAGATAGTAGTGATGAAATCCAAACGAGCGCGGGTCAGCCTATTGTTGTCGCTGTCGCTGCTGTTGGCGGCAGGACCGCTGCCGGGGGTACAAGCATCGCCAGGCTCTGCGGGAACGGTAAGGTCCATCGCCGAGTACGGCGCGAACGGCACGGATACGTTGGACGACAAGGCAGCCATACAAGCAGCCGTCGATGCCGCATCGCCAGGAGACACGGTTCTCATTCCTAAAGGTACGTATTATTTGTCTGGCACGGTATATGGCAAGTCGGGAGTTGCAATTAAGGGCGCGAAGCAAAATCAGTCGATTGTGAAGTTCACCTCAGAGTCGGATACATACATGATCTATTTGCAAAATGTAACGAACGCTTCCGTATCGGATATGACGCTTGACGGCAACAGCAGCTTAATTGCGATGTCGGCCGTCGCGGTATCGGGCGGCAGCGACAACAGCATGAAGAACCTTCGGGTGAAGGACTTTACCGCCACTGAAGGATTCGGCCCGCATGCGCTGTTCGTTGATAACTCGCCGTACGTAACGATTTCAGGAAATCATATCAACAATATTGGAATCGCTTCCATATGGGGCGCTGGCATACGTGCCGGATGGGGCTCTTCGCATGCCACGATTGAAGGTAATGTCATTGCCGATACGGGCCGCGGCGGTATTCTCGTGAACGACAACAGTCCGTGGGCCGTCGTGCGCAGCAATAAAATTACGGGTTCGGGGCTGAAGGAGCACGGTCTCGCCATTGAATTGCATACAAACGTGGACAATTCCATTATTGAAGACAACCAAGTCGACTTCTGGATCAGCGCGGTCCGCTCCAGCAAGATTGCGGTTCGCCGCAATATCATTCAGCCGAAGGACGGCCGAGTCGGCAACATCGGCCTGGAGATTATGGCAGACGATGCGATTACGACCGATAACCTCGTGAACGGCGGGCAGCAGGTCGGGATTCAGCAGTCGCCGGGAACGGGGCATCAATATTGGGGCTACAACATCGTGAAGGACATGGTCATGTGGGGCATGCAGCTTCAAGGAGAAGGCACCGGACAGACGGAGCAATTCCAATACTTCTATAAAAACAGCTTCATTAATACGCAAGAAGGCAATCCGAAAGCGAATTATCCCGGGTATGACGGCAACGGCGTCCGGATTCACGGAAGCTCGCAGAACTTAACGTTCGACAGCAACCTGATTGCGGGTAACGGCCGCAAAGCGATCGAAATAACAGGTGCCGCAGGCGTTGATAGGCTGAGCTTCACGAATAACCTCATTACGGGCAATAAAGGGATAACGATGGATCCGTATCCTGCTGCGGCCGAGCATCTGGAATGGTCCGGCAATATCGTGCTCCGCAACGGCAGCAATGTGCAGCCGCAGTCGCGCGGCTTCCAAAATAAGAAGCCGGCGGCCGACTTCTCTGCTCCGGTTCTCATCCGCGTAGGAGAACCCGTAAAGTTCGCTGACAGCTCGATCGACAGCGACGGTACGATCGCTCACCGTCTATGGGACTTCGGCGACGGTCTGCCAAGCACAGCCGTCTCGCCGACCTATGTGTATGATAAAGCGGGTATTTACCGCGTAACGCTGGTCGTATGGGATAACGAAGGGCGATCCCACCTGAAGGAGAAGAGCTTGCTCGTTAGGCCGGGAATGCCTGATCGTGAAGCTCCGGTTGTGCCGACAGGCCTGGCATCACCGTCGCAGACCGATGAGACGGCAGAGTTGAGCTGGCAAGCGGCATCCGATAATGTGGGTGTCGTTGGTTATGACGTATATGTGGATGGAGTATTGCAAGGGACGACGGAACCGGGTGAAACATCGTACACGGTGACAGGTCTAGCGCCATTAACGACGTATAGCGTGACTGTACGTTCTAAAGATGCGGCGGGTAATGTATCGGGAGCAAGCTCGGCGCTTTCCGTTACGACGGAGGCACCTGACTCGTCACCGCCTACAGCGCCCGAGAACCTGACGGCCGCAGCAGCCAGCGCGACAAGCGCTACTCTCTCTTGGTCGGCATCCTCCGATAACAAGGTTGTAACGGGCTATGAAATATACCGTAATGACAGCCTGATCGGTACAACCTCAGGAGCAACTGCAACTTCGTATACGGCTAAAGGGCTGCTGCCGGGCACGACGAGCAGCTTCACCGTGAAGGCGAAGGACGCAGCCGGCAACCGCTCGGATTCGAGCGCGCCGGCATCGGTCACGATGAACGCGCTGACATCGGCTGTTTATTTGAGCGATTATGCTTGGGATTCCGGTACGGCAGGCTGGGGCAACATCCAGCTCGATAAGTCTTCGGATGGCCGGCCGATTACGTTGAATGGCGTTGTCTATGCGAAAGGTTTTGGAACGCATGCCGCTTCTGAGATTGTATATACGGTTGGCGGTGCTTATCAGAAATTCCAAGCAAGCGTCGGGGTCGACGACGAGACGTACGGAAACGGTTCTGTCTCCTTCGAGGTATGGTTGGACGGGGTGCTTGCTTACGACAGCGGCGTCATGGATGCGAATTCGGAGACGATCGATATCGATGTCGATATTAGCGGTGCGCAGCAGTTGAAGCTCGTCGTCACGAACGGCGGCAACGGAACGGATTGGGATCACGCGGATTGGGGCGATGCCCGGATCCTATTTCAAGCGGAGTAAGCAGGAATCAGTTACTTGAAAGCGAACGGGCCGCCCGTTGATCGAGCGGCCTGACGTTTGCCGGATAATCGTTGGGATATAAGTTGAGGAGGTGAGGCTTACGGGCATGTCATGCAGATATACCAAGGGGTAATCGCATCATGACGGGGATAAAGACAGAAACCATTCTGTAACAAATTCAATTAAATTGAAGCGAGGGATGACTAATGACCAAATTAAGCAAGCGACCGAGGATGAAGACGCGCATATTCAGCGCCTTGTGCGCATTGTCTATGCTGCTGCCGATCTTGCCAGTACCGGCCGTATTCGCCGCAACGCTCGACATCACTTCTTATGGAGCCGCCGGCAACGACACGGTGTCCGACAGCGCCGCCATACAAGCTGCCGTCGACGCGGCATCGAGCGGCGATACCGTCCTTATTCCTGCAGGCACTTTTTACTTAACGAGTACGGTTAACGGCAAGTCTGGCGTGAAAATAACTGGTGCGAACCGCGATACGTCGATCATTAAATTCAATTCGTCTTCGGCGCTAACCTTCTTCTCCATGTACAATCTGACCGGCGCTGAAGTGTCCAACATGACGCTGGACGCGAACAATAGCACGGTCCCGCAGTCCGTAGTCATTTCGGAAAACGGCAGCGGCAACAAAATGTTGAATCTCAAAGTGAAGGATATAGGCACGTCATCGGGCTTCGGTCCGTTCGCCCTATACGGCGTCAATACCGATAATCTGACCATTTCGGGCAATATCGTCACGAACATCGGCGTCAACTCCGACTGGGGCGGCGGCGTACGCGTCGGCTGGGGCTCGGACAATGCGTTGATCGAGAACAACGTTATTCATCTTACAGGTCGCGGCGGTATTTTCGTAAACGACAATAGTCCGGGGGCGATCGTCCGCGGCAACACCGTTACCGGTACAGGCAAAAAGATGGAAGGTCTCGGGATTGAGCTTCATACGAACGTAGACAACTCCATTATCGAGAACAATAACGTCGATCACTGGATCAGCGCGGTACGTTCCTCTTATATCGCGGTACGCAACAATATCGTGAAGGCAACGGACGGAACGGTAGGCAACATGGGGCTGGAAGTCATGGTCGACCACGGCGTAACGAGCAACAACCTCGTCGACGGCGGTCAGCAGGTCGGCATGCAACAATCGCCGGGCACGGGCTATCAGCTCTGGAACTACAACACCGTCAAAAACATCGTCATGTGGGGGATGCAGCTGCAGGGCGAAGGAACGGGACAAACGGAGCAGTTCCAATATTTTTATAAAAACGTTTGGGAGAACGGACCGATCGGTCATCCTTCGGCAGCCTATCAGGGTTATGACGGGAATGCGGTCCGTATCCACGGCAATACGAAGAACATTACATTCGACAGCAACCAAATCATTAACAATGGGCGAAAAGCGATCGAGATTACGACGGCAGGCGGAACGGATCGCCTCAGCTTCGTGAACAATACGATTACGGGCAACGGCGGTCCTTCCATCGATCAATATCCGTCTTCGGCGGCGGATCTCGAGTGGAGCGGCAACACGGTCAGCGGCAACGGCACGAATACGCAGCTTACGAGCCGCGGATTCAGCGATCCGAAGCCGGTAGCGAACTTCACGGCGCCAATGACGGTTCAACTCGGCCAGTCGGTGACGTTCACGAACACGTCCACGGACAATGGCACGATCGTCGAGCATTTATGGGATCTGGGCGAGGGTCTGCCGGTTACGACGGTCAGCCCGACGTACACGTATCAGAAGCCGGGTACGTATCAAGTTATTCTCGGCGTTTGGGATAACGGCGGCAGAGCGCATGTGAAGGAGCAGACGATTACGGTTGTAGCCGGGCCGCCGGATACGACGGCACCATCCACGCCCGCTAATCTGACATCGCCTGCGAAGACGAACACGAGCGTAACGCTTACGTGGAACGCTTCTACTGATAATGTCGGCATCGCAGGTTATGAGGTTTACGCGAACGGCGGTCTTGCCGGTACGACGATCGGCGGCAGCTCGACTTCGTATACCGTGACGGGTCTGACTCCGAACACGGCATACAGCTTCACCGTGAAGGCGAAGGATACGTCCGGCAATATGTCGTCAGCGAGCAGCGCGCTAAGCGTTACAACAGACCAGACGCCGGTTGCAAATTGGGAGCTGTGCGCGGGCGAGAACAATATGTGCAGCTTCACGGGCACGAAGGAAGTCCGCTACGGAGCGGGCAGCAGCTTCAATTACGGCACGTACACGAACGGCGTTATGTGCTCCAACAATACGTTCGGCGATCCGGCACCGGGGCAATATAAATCATGCTTCGTGAATACGGCATCAAACGGCGGTGGCGGCGGAGATACGCAAGCTCCGACGGCTCCAACCGGATTAACTTCGCCGGCTAAGACCTCGACAAGCGTAGACTTATCGTGGACGGCATCCACGGATAACGTAGGCGTAACGGGTTACGAGATTTATAGAGGTACGACATTGGCCGGCACAACGACGGGGGCTACGACCTTTTCGGCAACAGGGCTCTCGCCTAGCACGGCATACAGCTTTACAGTGAAAGCGAAGGATGCGGCGGGCAACGTATCGGCGGCAAGCTCCGCGCTTAGCGTGACGACGAATGCGCCTGCAGGCGACACGCAAGCGCCTACAGCGCCGACAGGTTTAACATCGACGTCAACATCAGCATCGAGTGTAAGCCTTTCGTGGACGGCATCGACGGATAATGTAGGTGTGACAGGCTACGAGATTTACAATGGATCTTCGCTTGCGGGTACGACGACAGGAGCTACGACTTACACGGTAACAGGCCTGTCGGCAAGCACAGCCTATAGCTTCACGGTAAAAGCGAAGGATGCGGCGGGCAACGTATCGGCTGCAAGCAGTTCCGTTAACGTAACGACTAGCGCATCGGGCGGTCAGACGTCGACAGGATCGATAACGCGCGAATACTGGACGAATATAACGGGACCGACGATCGGCAGCATTCCGGTATCGACAACGCCATCTGGCACGTCCTCGCTAACGAGCTTCCAGGCGCCTTCGAACTGGGGCGACAATTACGGTACGCGTATCCGCGGTTATATCGTGCCGACAGTAACGGGAACCTATCAATTCTCGATCGCGGGCGACAACAACAGCGTGCTTTACTTAAGCACCGACAATACGGCGGGCAACAAAGTACAGATCGGCGAAGTCGTCGATTGGGTGGGCGAGCTGAGCTTTACATCCTACACGAACCAGCAATCCGGCCAAATTACGCTAACGGCAGGGCAACGCTATTATGTAGAAGTGCTGCATAAGGAAGAGAGCGGCGGCGACCATGTAGCGGTAGGCTGGAAAACGCCGGGCAGCTCCACGTACTCGGTCATTGATGGTGCGCATCTGGCTCCGATTCAATAGGCTTTAAAGGCATATAAAAAGCATATCCCCCTAGCCGTGGCGGAAGGGGGATATGCTTTTTTATACTGTAAACCTACAATTACTTCACGACGCCGCAAGCAATCCGAGCGCCGGAATTGCCCGATGGATCGGTTACATAGTCATCCGCTTTCTCATGGATGACAAGCGCTGCGCCGTCGGCCTTAATGATCGAATTCGGTTGTCCCTGCTTGAGGGTGACAACGGCAGTCTCTAGATCGGCGGTCACTTTGCCGTCCGCGCCGACTTCGATATTCGGAAGATCGCCTCCGTGGAAGCCCTTCGGATTATTGAAGCCATGCTGCTTTTGCGTCGGGTTGAAATGGTCGCCCGCCGTCTTGAAGTCCGGAGCCTCGCATTTGCCGACCGCATGAATGTGGATGCCATGCTTGCCCGGCGAAAGCTTCTCCGCTTCAAGGTGGATAAGCACCTTATCGTCTTTCTGAGTCAGCGTCGCTTTGCCGATCGCCTGATTCTCGGCATTTACGATCGTTATCGAAGCGCCGTGCGCCTCATTGCCTTCATGTGCAGATGCGGCTCCGAACGCTTGCGTTTGAAGCATCAGCAGCAGTGCCGTCGTAATCGCGAAAATTTTCATATTGAATCGTTTCCCTCCACATACGGATCATGATATGCAGCCGCTTGCTTAAGCAGAGCATCTCTAGTATGTGTATAAATATGGAAACTATTCATGGAGGCCGAACCTAGTTATTATTCTGTAGCGAGCTCTACGGCAAGAAGCGATTCCAGGTCGGCGGAATAGCCGCCAAGCGTATATACGACGTTGTTCAGCTTACCGCTGAAGCGGAACGGCGACGCATAGGTCGGGCTGACCGGTGTCGGGTTGTTCTCGCCGACGTGGAATTGTTCGTTCGAGAAGCCGAGATAGCCCGTATGACCAACATGGCCTTCGCCGATTTTGGTGCCGTTCGCATACAGTGTCGCCACACCTGCATTGTCGCCAGTTTTGGCGAACCGGAACGTCACAGTAACGGCGCCGGCAGGCAGCTCGGAGTCCGAAGTAACGACATACTGGACACCGTAGGAATGATTGTAGAAGAACGTTAGCCGATTATGCTGCACATATAGCGAGTAACCTCCGAAGCGGCCGCCTTGGGCAACGATTACGCCCTCGTCCCGGGTGCTGGAGCGATCCAAGCCGGCGTTGATTTCGAAAGGCTTGTTGCGAATATCAGGCGCCTTGGCGAACGGCAGGCCGAATGACGTTGGATAGAACGTGCGCGATACGACATCTTGCTTAGCCGGACGAGCGGACTCGATGCTTCTTACCTTCGCGATAATCGAGCGGCCGTCAAGCGGCAGCACGCCGTTGCGGCCGGCTTCCGCCCACCATAGGTCGACAAGCTCGCGCAGTCTTTCCGGCTGCTCGGCAGCTAAATTGCGCGATTCGGTGAAATCCTCGGCGACATGGTACAGCTCCCATTCATCTTGGGCAAATGGCGTATTCGGCTTATGGATAGCGACAGCCTTCCAGCCATCCTTCCAAATGCCGCGGTTGCCGATCATTTCGAAATATTGGGCAGGCTTGCGCGACGGGCCGTCCGCATCCTCGAACGTGTAAGCTAGACTGGTGCCGTGAATCGGCTGCTGGCTTACGCCTTTGTACGTATCCGGCGCTTCGATGCCAAGCAGTTCCAGCACGGTAGGCACGATGTCCGTCACGAAGTGGAATTGGCTGCGGACCGTGCCGCCTTTCTTGATGACGTTCGGATAATGGATGATGAGCGGGTCCTGCACGCCGCCGGCATGGACGAATGATTTGTACCATTTCAGCGGCGTGTTGCCTACTTGCGCCCAGCCTGCCGGATAGTGATTGTTAGCGAGATGGGTGCCGATCTCGTCGATCCGCTGGAGCTTCTCCTCGAACGATTCTTTTAGTCCGAATCCTTCCGCCCAACTATGAACGGTTCCTTCGTCGCCGCCCATGGCGCATGCACCGTTGTCGGAGAGAAGCACGAGCAGCGTATTGTCAAGCTGTTCGATTTCCTTCAAGAAATCGACAAGCCGTCCGATATGCTCATCCGTATGCTCGAGGAAGCCGGCAAACGCTTCTTGTTGACGCGCGAACAGCTTCTGTTCGTCGGCCGTTAGATCAGCCCATGCCTTCACGCCTGGATTGCGCGGCGGCAATACCGCATCCTGCGGAATAATGCCAAGCGACTTCTGACGCTCGAACCATTCCGTCCGGGCAACGTCCCAGCCCTTGTCGTATTTGCCTTTGTACTTGTCGACATACGCCTTAGGCGCATGATGTGGGGCATGAGTCGCGCCGTACGCGACGTAGGCGAAGAACGGTTTATCCGGAGCGGCCGACTTCTGGTCCCGGATGTATTGAATCGCGCGATCGGTTAAATCCTCTGTCAAATGATAACCTTCTTCGACGGTCTTCGGCTGCTGGACGGGACGGTTATCCTCGACCAGATCCGGGTTCCATTGGCTCGTAGCGCCTTCCAGGAAACCGTAGTAGCGCTCGAAGCCGCGTCCGAGCGGCCAATTGTCGAACGGTCCGGCAGCGGAATGCTCGGCTGCCGGAACGAGATGCCATTTGCCCACGGCGAACGTATTGTAGCCTTCTTCGACTAATATTTCGCTCAGAAGCGCGGTTTCTTTGCTTACTTTGCCGCGCGTGTTCGGGAAGCCGCTGTCGAAGCCGGATACGAAGGAGACGCCGGTCGCGTGCGGGTTGCGTCCGGTCAGCAGCGCCGCTCTCGTCGGGGAGCAGACAGCTGTCGTATGGAAGTTGTTGTATCGGAGGCCGCCTTGAGCCAACGCGTCGATGTGCGGCGTGGCAATATCGGAGCCGTATGAGCCTAGATGGGCGAAGCCAAGATCGTCAAGCAAGATGACGACGATATTGGGAGCTCCGTCTTGCGGCTTCGCGGGCTGCGGCCAATGGGGGACGGAGTCTTCGACGGCTGCGCTGATGCGGCCTTGGAATTTTTCTTTTTTCCAGTTAGACATAATAGATTCCTCCTAAAGGATAGTACGAGCGTAATTACGTATGGATTAGAATTGGCGAACGCGGGAGCCGCCCGTATTCACGATGCCGTAGCGGCCGAGAAGTTTCCGTCCGGTCAAGCCGAGCAAACGGTCGGTCAGGAAGCCCATTAGGCCAAGGATGATCAAGCCGACGAAGATCCAGTCGGTCTTGAAGTACAGGCGCGAATTCCAGATAAGGAAGCCGACGCCTTCGTTCGCCGCAACCATTTCGGCGCCAATAATAGCCATGTAGGAAGTGCTCATCGCGAGGCGGACGCCCGTGAAGATATAAGGGATAGTCGCTGGAATGACGACATGGAACATGATCTGCGTCTCCGATGCCCCCATGCTTCGGGCGGAGCGGATTTTATCCTCTTCAATCGCCATCACGCCGGTCAAGGTGTTCAGGATAACGGTAAATATCGTGCCGTACATGATCAGAATGATTTTGGACTGCTCGCCGATGCCGAACCAAAGCATGAACAGCGTAATGAACGCGAGCGGCGGTATGAATCGGATGAAATTCAAGATCGGTTCGGTAACGGCGCGAATGCCTCGAATTCGTCCCATCAGCAAGCCGATCGGAATCGCGATCAGACTGCCGAGCAGCCATCCAACGAGCACGCGGTAGAAGCTGTAGGCGATATAAGTGAACAACGAGCCGTCCTGTGAAAGCTCGACGGCCGCCTTCAGCGTACGATACGGCCCGGGTAAAAAATCGGGATTGGAGGCCATCGCCGCCAGCTGCCAAATAAGCAGCGCTCCGAGCCATGGCAGAATGCCCAGCTTCAGCAGTTGTTTGAATAATGTCATCTTCATGCAGCTCCTTGGGAAAGAACGTTATTCGTCAAAATGATTTTGAATCGTGCCGAGCAGCTCCAGCACCTTCGGGTCGGACAGATCTCTCGGGTATTCAAGCGGGATGTCGTGCAGGTCGGTAATCTGCGAGGAAGGACCGACGGACATGACGCCGACCCGTTGGCCGAGCAGAATCGCTTCCTGAATGTCGTGCGTGACGAAAATAACCGTCTTGTTCGTCTGCCTCCAGATGCGGATTAATTCCTTCTGCATCGTCCGTCGCGTCATCGCATCGAGAGCGCCGAACGGTTCGTCCATGAGCAGGATCGCGGGATCATTCGCCAGCACCCTTGCGAGCTGCACGCGCTGCTTCATGCCGCCGGAGAGCTCCTTCGGGAATTTGTCGGCATGGCCTCCGAGTCCGACGAGCTCGATATAGCGGCTCGATATTTCATGGCGTTCAGCCTTTTTGATCTTTTTCATTTTCAGGCCGAATTCGACGTTCTCGCGCACCGTAAGCCAAGGGAAAAGCGATGCGTCGGCTTGCTGGAACACCATCGCCCGTTCGCTGCCGGGGCGCTGGATTTCCTTGCCGCCCAGCGCGATCTTTCCTTCCGTCTTGCCGATGAAGCCGGCAATCAGATTAAGCAGCGTCGACTTGCCGCAGCCGCTCGGGCCGAGCAGAATGAAGAACTCGCCGCCCTTGATCGTCAGATTGATGTCTTTGATAATATAATGCGGCTCCTTGTTGGCGACGGGAGCATGGAACGATTTGCGCAGGTTTTCGATATGAATCGGTTCGGACTGCTTTAATGGCTGCACGGTGATCATCCTCTCACGGTTTGTAGGTAACGGAGTCAGGGAATGCTTGCTTAAGCGGCTCCAGAGACAGCTTTGTTTTTAGATCGAAATCCTGCTGCAGGATGCCTTTGTCTTTGATGAACTGCTTCATTTCCTCCAAATGGGCGAAATCTTCCTGCGTAAAACCGATCGTATAGGTGAGCTGCTCCAAATCTTTCAAGACGCCTTCCTTAGGCAACTTCAGTTCCTTGAACGCGAGCTCGGCCGTTTCTTCTTTGTGGCCTTCAACGTAACCAATAGCTTCGGATACCGCTTTTAAAATGTTTTCGACCGCTTCTGGATGCTCCTCGATAAATTTGGTTTGAAGAACGAAGTAGGACGAGATGTTCGCTTCGGCCGAAGAGAGATCTCCGATCTTCTTGGCACCGTCGAGCGCAAGGAACTTGTCGATGAAGATGCTTGCCGCCCATACGGCGTCGATCTGTCCTTTCTGTACCCCGATAAGCGCTTCGTCCGGCGTGCTGTACGGAACGAACTTGATATCATCGGGATTGATGCCTTCGTTTTCTAGGAATTTGTACCAAATGTATTCGTATACGGTGCCTTTAGCAACGCCAAGCTTCTTGCCGACCAAATCCTTCGGCTCGTTAATGTCGTCGCCCTTGGCGATTAGAACGGTAGCCGCAGCTTGATTCTCGGTCTCGCGGGTCAGCGTGCTTACGACTTTAAAGTCGCCTTTGCTGAGCGAGTTGAGGAGGGCGTAATCGGCGGCCGTTCCCGTGTCCGAGCGTTCTACGAGCATGGCGTTGATTGTATCGATGCCGTAAGCGAAGTTGGCTATTTCCGCGTCGATGCCGTATTTGTCGAAGATGCCTTGCTCCTCGGCAACCCGGAATTGCAGCGAGCCTCCTGCCGCCGTATCAAGCGCGAAGCGCACTTTGATTGGTTTGTCGTCTGCGGCGCCGCCGCTCGCCGAATTGGCATTATTGCCGCAAGCCGATGCTACGAGCGTTATGGAAGCCAACAGGATGGCTGCAGCCGTTTGTTTCCATTTGAATCGGTTAAATGGTTTCATCATCAATCACTCCGTTTATTTGTTATATAAATATTAGACATCCCGTACGCAGCGGAAGCCCATATGTCCCGTCGAGCTGTCAGGCGTATTGGACGTTCTCGCCGCGACTCTGTACCGGTTGCAATACGATTCGTGGCAGAGATAGGAGCCGCCGCGAACCGCTTTCTGCTGCTTGCCTGCATCAAACCAATTCGAGCACCATTCCCAGACGTTGCCGGACATATTGTAGAGGCCGTAACCGTTCGGCAAGTAGGAGCGGGCAGGCGCGGTTTCCGCGTAGCCATCGTCGGCCGTATTGCTGACCGGGAATTGCCCCTGCCAAATATTGCAGCGATGCTCGCCTCCAGGGGTAAGCTCGTCGCCCCATGGGTACCGCTTCTGCTCCAGCCCGCCGCGGGCGGCGTATTCCCATTCTTCTTCGGTGGGAAGACGCTTGCCGGCCCATTCGCAATAGGCAGCGGCGTCATTCCAAGAAAGATGAACGGCGGGGTGGTCTTGCCGCGATTCGATATCCGAATCGGGTCCCTCCGGATGGCGCCAATCGGCGCCGTCGACCTTCCACCACCAAGTCGCTCCAGGCACGGCCGCGTCTACCTTCGCTGCCGTTGTCTTCGATACGAATAGATGGAAGACGAACGACCAACCGAACTGTTCGGCTTCCGTGATATAACCTGTCGCGTCGGCAAATGCCGCGAATTGCTCGTTCGTTACTGTCGTTGCATCGATGTAGAACGGTTTAACCGTCACTTCGCGGACAGGACCTTCGGCGTCGGCGGGAAAACCTTCCTTGCTGTCCGTTCCCATCAGGAAGCTTCCGCCTGCCAAATAAATCATCGATTTCGACGTTTCAGGCTTGCGGGAAGGTGAGGCAATCGTTGCTGCTGCGGATACGGACAGTTTCTTGGGCAAGGGGGTGACGACGCCCCGCTTAGCCGAGCAGCAAGATGGCTGAAGCTGCTCACTCATGGACGGTCTCTTCCTTAAAAATTTCATTGAATTCTTTCATGAGCACATCGGAATAGCCATGCAGCTGACCGACGACCCTTTTGCAAAAATCGAGCATCAGTAATTTCTCGTCTTCCGAGAAGGTTTGGAACAAGATGCCTCTCGAGTCTGATTTGCTGCCATGCAATCGCTCAATGAACTGTATTCCTCGATCGGTTAACTGCAGCATCATAACGCGACGATCGCTGTCGGGCCGAGTTCGGAAGACATATCCGCCTTCTACGAGCTTGTCGCATAGCGCGGTCGTCGCTCCCGGCGAGAAGTCGAGTGCTTCGGATAGTGCGCCCGCCTTTTGCGGTCCTTCCATGTACAGCTTCGATAGTACGACAAGCTGCGGCGGCGATATTTCGTCGTTAATGAGTACCTTATCGCGCTCGACAACGAATTTTCGGATCATTTTGCGGAATGTCTCGTCCAGTTCTATGTCCAACGGTAGCTTAGCGGTCATTGTCCCTCCTCCAGAAAAGCCCAACAAAAAAGGCTTCCGAACGCATCGGGTATAGGTAGCAGCGCTTTGTGCGCAAGCCATGCTTCATACCGATATCTGTTCGGAAGCCATTGGTGGTCCAGTAGGCGTTCCTGTTTCCAAATTTATTTTGATGTAAAAATAAAATATCATAATAATTCCTACCTGTAAAGTAGGGAATTAGAAATTTGATTGCGTCCTTATTTCCATTTATAGTAAAGGGAAAAGAAAAATGGTTGAGGTGAAGGGAATGCCGATTGAAATCGGATTGGCCGGCTGGGGCGATCAGGATCGGCTGTACAAGTCGGGGACGAGAGTTAATGAGAAGCTGGGCGTGTATGCGAAGCATTTTTCGGTCGTCGAAGTGGATAGCACCTTCTACGCGATTCAGCCTAGGGAGCGGTTTGCCAAGTGGGTGACCGATACTCCGGAGACGCTTCGCTTCGTTGTGAAGGCGTATCAGGGGATGACGGGGCATCTGCGCGGAGCGGGGGCGGCAGCAGCCGTCGCCAAGAACGGAGCGCTGCAGGACGGCATGTTCGGCGCGTTCCGCCATATGCTGGAGCCGGCGATTGAGGCCGGGCGGCTAAGGGCAGCGCTATTTCAGTATCCGCCGTGGTTCGATTGCACGCGCGAGAACGTACAGCTGCTTCGCGAGGCGAAACGTCGGATGGAGGGCATTCCATGCGCGCTCGAGTTCCGCCATCAAAGCTGGTTCACGCCGGAGATGCGTGCTAAGACGATTGAATTCATGCAGAAGGAGCAATGGATTCACAGCGTTTGCGATGAGCCGCAGGTGCATCCGGGCTCGGTGCCGACCGTCCTTGAGACGACGGATGAAGAAGTGACGATCGTGCGGATGCACGGGCGCAACGCGTCCGGCTGGAAGCAGAGCAGCGCGCCGAATTGGCGGGACGTAAGATATTTGTATTGCTATAACGAGGCCGAGCTTACGGAGTGGGCGGAGCGGCTTCTTCTGTTAGAGCAGGGCAGCCGTCACGTTAGCGTTATCTTCAATAACAATTCCGGCGGGGATGCCGCCGATAACGCCAAGCAGCTCATGGCGATGCTGGGCCAGCGCCGTCCCGACGGCGGCGATCCGCTCGAGCCGAAGGAGCGGGAGTTGCCTGCCGCGGAGCAGCTTGATTTATTCGACTTGAATTAGTTTAACGTTGCGCGGTGCCCAGTTAGGGACACAGACGACTCTAACCTAGCGATAATCGGTATTTGGCGGACGTTGCGGACACAGTAGGCACTAATGGACAGGAAATGAGCTGCGTAAGCTGATTTTCAAGGGATTAAGGTCGATAGTGTCCGCAACGTATCTCCAATGCAAGTATTTGCGCGGATAAGGTCATCTGTGTCCGTAATCCAGATCGAAGGATGGAATGAGCACGTTGCCGAGTAGTGCCGTGTGGGGCAACTAATAGCTAACGAATAGCAATAAAAAGCGTTGATAAGCGTCCTTAATTGGACCTGATCAACGCTTTTTTTATGGCGCTCCCGCCTGAAGTCTGTAAGCGCGCGGGCTGATGCCGTGGAAGGCGCCAAACTGGCGGGTAAACGGGTGGATAGAGGTGTAACCGAGCTTGTCCGCGATATCGGTTACGGAGAGGCTTGTCTCGATGAGCAGATGAGCGGCTCTCTTCATGAGCAGACGATGCCGGTAGGCGCTTGGCGAGTAGCCGGTCTCGCGTTGGAACAGCGCATGAAAATACGAGCGTTTCAGTCCGCACATGGCCGACCATGCATCAACGGATGAGCGTTCTTCAGGATGCGCGTCCAGATGGGCGAGCAGCTTGACGATCCGGTAATCGCTCGGCTGACGGGTATGAACGGCGTTATACCAGCTGAGCATCCAGGCGTACAGCAAGCTGTTCGCCAGTTCGGAGCGGTAGTAACGGGTCTCTTCGAACAGCTTGGCAAGCGTGACGAACGAATCGTACAGCCATGGGAACGGCTGAAGCGAGAAGCGGCTTGGCAGCGTGGCAAGCTCGGGACATTCCTCCTCGGTGGAGACGGTCTCGAACGAGAACGGCTCGGGCGCATGAATGAAATGCCGGTTAAGCGAGACTGGACTCGCCGCTTCCGTTGTCCACATATCGCAATACAAATTATAAGAAGAGAGCGGCTGTCCTGCTCTTACATGAAAGGCATGGGGCTCGCCGGGCCGCAAAAAAATAAGCGTTTTCCGCTCGATCGGGTACAGCTTGCCGTTCACTTCCATCTCGCCGGGGCCGTCTTCGAAGAGATGAAAGGCGTAAACGCTGCATACGCGCAGCTTCTCGTTCCAGCTACCGTCATACAGATAGCGCATCGAATCTCCGAGAAAAGGTTTCAGCTCGTTCAATGTTTTCATCATGCGTCTCCTTAAGATAGCGGACTATTCGTCAACTGATAGGATGGGTGGTCAAATACGGATTCGTTATTCAATGGTACAATAATGGCGAATTTTACGATAGTGGCTGATTCATGGCAAAGGACAATCAATCAAATGAGTGAGGGGATACGAGTTATGAAATTACGATACAACGGGCCGGCAACAGGCTGGTCGCAAGGGCTGCCGCTTGGCAATGGACAACTAGGAGCTGTTTTGCACGGCGGAATTGGCAGCGAAACGTGGAATATGACGGAGATCACGTTCTGGTCGGGCAAAAGCGAGCGTTTCGGCGGCACGCCGGACGCCAAAGGAAGGCTGTCTCAGATGAGGGAAGCCTTCTTTCGCGGCGATTACGTCGAAGGAGACAAGCTGGCCAAGGAGACGCTGCAGCCGAAGAAAGGAAACTTCGGAACCAACTTGTCGCTGTGTGACGTCCTCATTACTTATGGGCATGAGGGCGAGGACGTAGTAAGAGAGTTGGACCTGGATACGGCGGTTGCTGCTGTAACCTATCGAGACCAGGATGGTGTGCCGATACAACGCGAATATATCGCTTCCCATGCCGATGGCCTCGTAGCTGCACGAATCACAGGTGAGCGGAAGGCAAGCGTTTCCTTTACTTTGCGGTTACAGGGACGGTCGGATACATTCGCGGTGTGGAGCGGCGAAGATGGAGAGAACATTGGGTTTCGCTCCCAAGCGACGGAAAATATTCATAGCGACGGAACATGCGGCGTATTGGCGCAAGGGTTGGTGAAAGTTGCCATCGAAGGAGGAAGGCTGCGCAGCGAAGACGGGCAATTGACAGTGGAGGAGGCCGATGCGGCGGTCATTTATTTTGCGGTGGCAACGGATTATGGACGCGATGGCGATGAAGGCTGGCTCAAGGAAAGCGAGGAGAAGGTCGATGCCGCGATACATTTAGGCTTCGATAAGCTAAAGGAAAGACATATTGCCGACTATCAGGCGCTATACGGACGCGTAAGCTTGGAGCTTGGCGGATCAAAAGAGGCTTCCGCGCTGCCTACCGACGAGCGTGTTCGACGGCTGCGGAACGGGAAGACGGACGACCTGGCGCTTATTGCGCTGTTCTATCAATACGGGCGTTACTTGACGATATCGGGATCACGCGAAGATTCGCGGCTGCCGCTTAATCTTCAAGGCATTTGGAACGACGGGGAAGCGAATCGTATGGCATGGAGCTGCGACTATCACCTCGACGTAAATACGCAGATGAACTATTATCCGACAGAAATAAGCAACCTGGCCGAATGCCATGTTCCGTTGATGAATTATATCGAACGTCTGTCGGTGGCGGGACGGGCAGCGGCAGAAGATTTCTATGGCGCCGAGGGCTGGGTCGCGCATGTGTTCTCGAATGCGTGGGGCTTCGCGTCTCCAGGCTGGGAAACGTCGTGGGGGCTTAACGTAACCGGCGGCCTCTGGATTGCGATGCACATGAAGGAGCATTACGAGTACGGACAGGATCGCACGTTTCTCGCTCGGCAGGCTTATCCGGTCATGAAGCAGGCGGCTCTATTTTTCCTCGACTATATGATCGTGCATCCCGAGTATGGCTGGCTCGTAACCGGGCCGTCGAATTCGCCGGAGAACAGCTTCTACCCGGGCGCGCAGGAGAATGGAGCGCAGCAGCTGTCGATGGGCAGCACAATGGATCAAATGCTGGTGCATGACCTGTTCGTCTTTTGTCTGGAATCAGCAGAGCTCCTGCAAGTCGATGCTGAGCTTCGCACGCAACTGCGGGAAGCAATCCGCCAGCTGCCGCCTCTTATGATCGGCAAGCGGGGACAACTGCAGGAATGGCTGGAAGACTACGAGGAAGCGCAACCGGAGCATCGTCACTTATCTCATCTGTACGGCTTGTTTCCGGGAAGCCAGATCGATCCGCTTCAGACGCCTGAGCTTGCTGACGCTACCCGCAACACGCTGATCGGGCGTATGCAGCAAGGAGAGCTGGAGGATATCGAGTTCACGGCGGCATTGTTCGCGTCTGGCTTCTCGCGTCTGCATGACGGCGATCGCGCCGCGAGTCATGTCCGCCATCTGATCGGCGAGCTATGCTTCGACAATCTGCTCTCGTACTCGAAGCCGGGCGTGGCCGGGGCGGAGACGAATATCTTCGTCATCGACGGCAACTTCGGCGGCACGGCCGCAATCGCCGATATGCTGCTGCAAAGCCATAAGGGCGAGGTTCATCTGCTGCCGGCGCTTCCTCAAGACTGGGCTAACGGCTCCTATCGCGGTCTACGTGCTAAGGGCGGTGTAGAGGTGAATGCGGCTTGGGAGAACGGCAGCCTCACGGAGGCTGTCCTTACGGCAAACCAAGCATGCGAGGTGAGCGTACGATACGGCGGTCAAGTCGTTAAGCTGCCGCTTGAAGCTGGAGTAAGCCGCAGAGTGGATGGCGGACTTAACGTCGTTATGGATATGGCAGCAAAGATCGACTAAATGGATGTTGTGCTGAGTGTGGGGCATTCGAAGTATTGCCCCCAAATAAGGCGGTTTGAGTTACTGATCGTTAAATATTGGGATTGTTCGGGCCTGTCCGCTGTTTTACATTGGAAGTGCGATTGAAAGCGCTTTACCAATTAACGCGGCGAATAGGAGGAAATGATGAATGGTTAAGAACGATAAGGTGCGTTTCACGCGAGGCTGGCTCGTACTGCTCGCGGCTGTATTGCTTATGCAGACCGTGTATCTGTCTCCGTGGAAGAGTGCCGATTCGAACGTTGAAGCTGCTGCTCCGACAGCCGAGGAAACGCAAGACTTGTCGGCTGCGCTGGCTACTGATGGTTACTCGTTCGAAGCAGAGGCGGAAGGCAATGTGCTGTCCGGGAGAGCGGAGCGCAAAACATGTGCGGAAGCTACCGGATGTTCGGGCGGCGGGGTCGTTGGAGGGCTATGGGACAGCTCGTCGGTAACGATGAACGGCATTACGGTGGAGGAAGCAGGTATCTATACGATGACGGTGCATTACATCTCGGGCGATCCGAGGTCGTTCGCCGTCAGCGTGAACGGCGGTGCAGGCGATCATTACGATCTCCCGCGCACGGCGGATTGGGAGACGCTTGGCACGTATGCGATCGAGATTGAGCTTCAGGCGGGCAGCAATACGATTCGTTTCGATGACGAGGGCGGTTACTCGCCGGATATCGATCGAATCGTGCTCAGCGAATCCGGCACGGGCGAGCCTGGTGGACCGGCCACCGGTTACGAAGCGGAAGCTGCCGTGAACGTGCGGACGGGCAACGCCGCAGTATCCGGCTGTCAACCTGCTACCGGCTGTTCGGGAGGCCTTAAGGTAGGCAATCTATGGGGCGGATCGACATTGCAGTTCCGAGATATAGCCGCAGAGGAAGCTGGCATCTATACGCTCAGCGTCTCGTACGTATCGGGCGATCCTCGTCCGGTGTCCATCAAGGTGAACGAAGGACAGTCCGAGAACTATGCGCTGCCGAAGACCGCGGATTGGGACACGCTTGGCGTATTTACCGTCGAAGTGGAGCTGCAGGCCGGCATGAATACGATCACGTTCGATGACGACGGCGGCTGGTCGCCGGACATCGACAAGATCGAGCTCGCGAAGGCGGGCGGCTCGGGAGAGGATCCGGGACCGATCGACGATATCGGACTCATCGGCGCTGTCATCGGTTCGGCAAAGCATGGATCGATTAAAGTGAGCGCCCATGAGAAAGGAGCTGTGTTCTCGACCAAGTCGTACAGCATCACGTACAATACGGACTCGGGCTTATCCGCTTATGCATGGGGAGGCAAGACGCTCGTTAAGGGCGCTTATGCAACCGCGCAACTGAATGAACAACTGCTCGACAGCCGCAAGTACGGCGAGCATCGCTTCAAGCTTAGCGAGGTCGCGAAGATCAAGGATGGACACGGCAAAGGCATTCGCATCACGGTAGAGAACCGCAGCGAAGGACTGCCGACGATGAAGCAGACGTATCAGCTGTACGAGGATCAGCCTTATTTTCTCGTATCGCAGCAGATTGTCAGCGGTACGACGGTAAGCGCTAGTGATATAGCGCCAATCGTTGTTAACGCGAAGGGCGGCGTGGACATCGGCAGCTATGGCGACAACCGCGTGCTCATCACGCCTTTCGACAACGATATGTGGTCCCGTTACCAAGCGCGGACGATCAATACGCCGTTGAATAACAACAATTACGTAAGCTCGGAGATGACGGCGATCTATGACAACGTCAGCCGCGGAGGTCTCGTTATCGGCTCGGTGACGCATGATACGTGGAAGACCGGCATTTACTGGAGCGGGTCGAATGATCGTTTGAACAAGCTGAAGGTATACGGCGGATTTACTTCGCAGACTTCTACCCACGACACGCTGCCGCATGGCCAAGTGTCGGGCAAGACGATAACGTCGCCGCAGATCGCGGTCGGTTATTACAGCGATTATCGCAGCGGACTGACGAGTTATGGGCAGGCGAATGCGGCAGTAGCGCCACCGCTGAAGTTCGACCGCGGCGTTCCATCGGGCGTACCGGTCGGCTGGAATAGCTGGGGCGCGTACGAAAGCTCGCTTAGCTACGATAAGGTCGTCAGCGTATCGAACTTCTTCAAGGCCAATCTGCAGAAGTCGTTCTCGAACAAAGGAACAGTCTATATTAACATGGATTCGTATTGGGACAACCTGACCGAGCAACAACTGCGCGACGCGGTTAAGGTGATCCGCAAGAACGGTCAGAAGGCCGGCATCTATTATGGACCGTTCGTTTATTGGGGCGACAATATGGCGCAGCCGGTCGAAGGAACGGACGGCAAGTATACGTATGGCGACATCATCCTCCGGGATGCGAACGGCAATCCGCTGCCGAAGGTTGACGGCGCTTATGCCATCGATCCGACGCATCCGGGCTCGAAGCTGCGCGTCGAATATGTTTTCAAAAAGTTTATCGATTACGGCTTCGAATACATTAAGATCGACTTCCTGAGCCATGGCTCGTTCGAAGGGCAGCACTACGATCCGAAGGCGCAGACCGGTATTCAAGCGTACAATCAAGGCATGGCGCACATCAACAAAGTGCTCGGAGGCCGCATGTTCATCAGCGCGTCGATCGCGCCTCTGTTCCCTAGCCAATACGCCCATGCGAGACGCATATCCTGCGACATAGACGGATCGCTTGGCCGCACCGAATATCAGTTGAACAACCTGACGTACGGCTGGTGGCAGAACGATACGATCTACAGCTACACCGATCCGGATTATATGACGCTTGTGAAAGGCGGTTCGTATAACGCCGCGCAGACGAGAGTAAACGCCGCGGCGATCTCGGGAACGGTCTTCATGAGCTCGGACGACGTTAACGATCCGAACGCGCAGCAGCTTATGAAGTCGCTGCTTACGAACAAGCGCGTGAACGACATCGCGACGATCGGCAAGGCATTCCAGCCGGTCGAAGGCAATACGGGCTCGGCAGCAGCGGACGTATTCGTCATGAAGGATAAGGACGAATCCTATATCGCAATCTTCAACTACACGAACGAAGCGGCAGTGAAGTCCATTGATCTGACGCGCGCGCTCGGCGTTAAGTTGGCGGCGAAGCTGCAGTTGACGGATGCGTGGACAGGCGCGAAGCTGGAAGCGAAGGGAACGCTTGAAGTCAGCTTAGAAGGCGCGCAATCGAAGCTGTACAAAGTATCGAGATGAAATCCTTCGTTAGAATGGGCCAACCAGTTTTTACTGGTTGGCCTATTTTAGTATGCGAAACCTGGTTACGTACTTAGGCGACGCTAATAGGAACAAAATGCTTTTGTGACAGATTTACGGATAAGGTCCATACAGTCCGCAAGATCGTTCAAATCCAATGGTTGAATAAGCCGGATTTAGTCTGATGCTAAGCAAAGGGGAGTGTAAGATAGAGTGTTCGAAAGCGAAGGATCGGCATAAGCTACATAAATGTTAAAAAGGAGGCGAATTTACCCTATGAGATATACAGTAAGGTATATACCTCTCAACCGAATAAAAGAAGGCGGCATCTCGTCCAAGCTTACTCGGCGGATCAAGGAATTGCGTAAAACAGCCCAGGATTGCATGCACATGCTCATTGTTCGCAAAAGCAAATCAGAAGGCGGGTATATTGTAGTAAGCGGGCACAGCAACTTGGATTACCTCAAAAAGCATACGAAAAAAATGACCGCGGCATGTCTGGTTGATGAAAGCAAGGTATCCTCAAGGCTATTCCCGTTTATGCAACACTTCCGGAAGCAAAAGCTGCTTGATCAAGTTCCCCACATTAAACCCGAACGGTTCGTTGGAAGCAGCTGGTCGATTATAAAAAGATTTCTCAAACAAGATCCTCGTTTCAAAAACTTATCCCGGTCGCAGCAAATCAAAGTTCTCCGATTGGGACTCCAATATAAAAAAACGACAATATCCTCAATGAGAGCCAAAGTTGACGAGTTGCTAAAATAATGTTGGGACTGACAAGGAACCGCTATAGGCGGTTCCTTTGTCATATTGCATAGATATACTGCGATAGTTAGTAGCTGTAAATCATATTTTTATAACGTCTGGCCTTTTTTATACCCTGTTTTTGTACACCCTCATTGCGAAGAAATAAGCTACGAGCAATATGCCGACGCACCATGCAAGAGCGATCCAAATATCATTGCCTACCGGCTGATCCGACAGCAGCGCACGGATGGCTTCCACGATCGAGGTTACCGGCTGGTTCTCGGCAAAGGCGCGAACGACTGAAGGCATCGAATCGGTCGGCACGAACGCCGAGCTGATGAATGGCAGGAAGATGATCGGATAGGAAAAGGCGCTTGCGCCCTCCACCGAATTAGCGGTCAGTCCGGCAATTGCTGCGACCCAAGTTAATGCCAGCGTAAACAGCATGAGGATGCCGGCCACTGCAAGCCACGGCAATATCCCTGCCGGCGAACGGAAGCCCATAATCAACGCTACGAGAATGATGACGACAACCGAGATGGCGTTGGATACCAGTGAGGTCAGCACATGCCCCCACAGTAAGGTAGAGCGTGAAATCGGCATAGTGTGAAATCGCTCGAATATGCCTCGTTGCTTATCCAAAAACAGGCGGTAAGCCGTATAGGATATACCGCTAGCAATCGCAATCAGCAGGATGCCTGGCAACAGGTAGTTCACATAGTTATCCGTACCGGTTTGGATTGCGCCGCCGAACACATAGACGAACAGCAGCATCATTGCAATCGGAGTGATGCAGACCGTAACGATGGTATCCATACTGCGGGTAATATGGCGCATGGATCTTCCAAGCATAACACCCATATCACTGAAAAAATGTTTCTCTATCCGCTCCATTTACTTTCCCTCCTTGTTGCCGATGATCGCGAGGAAGATTTCCTCCAAGGTCGGCTGTTTCTCGACATACTCCACCTTTGCGGACGGGAACAACTTTTTAAGATCCGAGAGCGTGCCGTTGGCGATGATTCTGCCCTCGTGCAGAATGGCGATTCGGTCGGCAAGCTGCTCGGCTTCCTCCAAATACTGCGTCGTCAGAAGGACCGTCGTGCCGCCGTCGGCAAGCTCCTTGACTACCTTCCAAACCTCGATGCGCGCCTCGGGATCAAGCCCGGTGGTCGGTTCGTCGAGGAATATGATCTGCGGTTTGCCGACAAGGCTCAAGGCGATGTCGAGCCTGCGGCGCATGCCGCCTGAATAAGTGGATGCCCTGCGGTCGGCGGCTTCCGTCAAGCCGAAGCGTTGAAGCAAGTCGTCCGCAATCTGACGCGGATTTTTGAGGTGTCGCAGCTTGGCAATCATGATCAGATTTTCCCGACCGGTCAATATTTCGTCTACGGCGGCGAATTGTCCGGTCAGACTGATCGCCTGCTTCACATGGTCAGGCTTTGACGCAACATCGAATCCGCCCACGGTGGCGGTGCCGCCGTCTTGTTTGAGCAGCGTGGTAAGGATTTTGACAACCGTTGTCTTGCCAGCCCCGTTGGAGCCGAGCAGGGCGAAGATGCTGCCCTTTTCCACCTCGAAATCTACGCCCTTTAGCACATGAAGCTGCTTGTAGGACTTTTGCAGTCCAGTCACTTGAATCGACTTCGTTAGCATAGGAACCCCTCCTTATTTAATTATGGTAACCTTCGATAAATCGGCTCCCATGCCTTTAAGCCCGGCGTAGGTCAGTTTATCCATCAATGCACCGTCAAAGCAGATTGTTTTGATGGTACGGTAATACTTATTGGTCAACGAGAAATACGCCTGAAAAGATACATTCTTGAGTGTAGCGCCTCTAAACGAGACGTCGTTTACTGCCGACTTGTCAAATTTAACGCCGGTAAAGGTCTGACCGTCAAAACACAGCCCGCTAAGGTCGGATTTTTCGAAGTCCACGCCGTCAAAGGAACAACCCTCAAAGATCGTTTTTCTAAGGTCGATCATGCTTAGCGTAACGTCGGTCAGTTTGACGCCCGTGAATGTTGCTCCTTCCATTCCCGACTTGCTGAAGTTGGTGCGTACAAGGATCGATTTATTGAAGCTTGCATTCGCAAGGTCAACGACGGATAGGCTGCAGTCCGTCAGATTCGCGCCGTCAAAATTGGCTTCGCGTACGTCGCTGGCCTTGAACGAGCTGCCGGTCAAGTCTGCGCCCGCAAAGTAGGCACCGCGTAACGCGCTAGCGTTAAATTGTCCTTTATGGGCCGTAACGCCGGCAAAATCGCTCTCTGACAGGTCGCTCGCGTTAAAGTTCGTCACGACCTGCCGCTCCAGCGAGCGGGAGAGGTTAGCGACCTCCAGTACCGTCTGCTCGATGTCGCCTATGCTGTCAACGGTCATCTCAAAAGCCGTTTCATCGTCCTTGCCCTCGGCTTTGAGATCGCGGAAGCGCTCCTGCAAATCGGAGTGCAGGTCGGCCTTTAATTCGGTGACGCTTTTAACCCCATCGTAAGGTGCGAAAACGCCGTTCAAGTAGCTAGTCAACTTTTCATTCATAACATTCAATCCCCCTATAGTAAGTTTTCGAGCACACGCTTCGCATACTCCCAATTGCTTTTGTTGCGGACGTAAGCACCTTTGCCTTTTTCGGTAATCCTAAAATATTTACGCCGGCCGCCCTGTGATTCATCGCCCCAATACCACTCGATATCACCGTCGGCTTCAAGCCGCCGGACGCTCGAGTACATGGTGGCTTCCTTTAATTCATACTCGCCGTCCGAACGTTCTGCAATCAGCTTTACAATCTCGTAACCGTAGCGGTCAGCTTCGGATAAGAGCCGTAAAATCATCGTATCGGTATGTCCTCGCAGCAAGTCGGATGTTATTTTGTTCTCGCTCATGTAATCAACCTCCATGTCTGTATAATACGGCATACTACCATGACTGTCAATGTAGTATTTTAAATAAAATACTTTGCTTGAAAAATGGTTGTTTGCCCACAATAGAATTTATAGGTTTTCGAGGTACAGGAATCTGAAATTCTATTTGGCGATAAATCCTACCTCTAAACGCGGTCGATCATCCTGAATAGGCCTCGATAGAGGATTTCTCACCATCAAAAAGCTCCCCTTGCAGCACACAGGTTTATTGATTTCACCTGTCTACCGTAAAGGGAGCCTATGGGACTTGCACAACTTAACTTCTCTGCTTATTGCTCATCTGCCCGGAATACGAATCATCACGGTCGTCCCGATGCCGAGTCTGCTGTAGATCGAGACGCCGTAGGATTCGCCATACAGCAGCTTGATCCGGTTGTCGACGTTACGAATGCCGTAGCCGGACAGCTTGTCGCCGCTTTGCGGCAGCTCGCTATCGCCTCGAAGGCGCATGCCCATGCCGTCGTCGATCACTTTCAGCACGATATCGCCGCCGTCGCGGCAGGCGCGGATCGTAATGTTCACGCCAAGCTCATGATCCCATATCGCATGATTGATGCAATTTTCGACGAAGGGCTGAAGGGTGAGCTTAATGATCGGACAAGGCAGCACCGCTTCATCGATGTCGAAGTGAACGCGAAGCAGGTTGCCGAATCGCACTTGCTGGATTGAAATATAATAACGGGTCAACTGTAGCTCTTCGTGAATGGATAACGTGTTCTTGCCTTTGTTCAATGAAATGCGGTAAAACTTCGCCAGATCGGTCACCATCTTGTTCATGCGCGGGTCTGCGTTGCGGATGGCGAGAGACGAGATGGACGCGAGCGAGTTGTACAGAAAATGAGGATTAATCTGCGCTTGCAGCACGTTCAGCTCCGCTTCCCGCTTGTCGATCTCCTTCTTGTAGACGTCGGAGATGAGCGAGCTTAGCCGCTGGCCCATCTTGCGCAGCGCATTGCCGATCTGGCCGATCTCGTCGCGGCCGAGCGGCCGGACGTCGGCGAGCTCGAATTCTTCCTTCTCGATGCGCCTCATCATGCCGACGAGCGTTTCTACCCGTTTCGTGAACAGCCTTGCCGTAACATAAATCAGAAGCGCCATAACGGCAAGGCTGGCGATCGCGTAGATAAAGATCCGCTTGGCGGCCAAGTTCGCTTTGGACAGGAAGCTGCTGTAAGGGATGAGCGATACGCTCTTCCATCCGTACTTGGTCGTGTTGTAGACGACAAGCACATTCTCGCCGTTATACGTACTGTCGAATCTCCCTCCGCTACCTTCCGGGAAGGAGTCCGGCAGGGCGAGCGGCTGATTCAGCAGGCTCTTGTCCTTGGCGGACATGATGATGCCTTGCTCGTTAATGATGAGCACCGTCTTGTCCGACGATTCCTTCTCCATAAGCCGGAAAATATCTGATTCCAATATATTAATCGTCAGTACGCCGTACGCGTTGTTCATACTGTTGATATTCAGCATGCGCGAGAGCGTGAATATAGGAGGCCTATCCGGCTCGGAGGGCGACGTCACGAAGCGAACGTTGCCGAAGCTGCCGCTGAGCGACTTGTAGGCAAGCGATTCGCGAAACGCCTTGTCCATTTTTTTGATAAAAAGGTCGTCCGCAGGCAAGGTGTCGTTGTTGATATAGATGGTCATGGAATCAATATCCGGATTCGTCGTCAGCATGTTAACGAACGAGTTATTGATGTATTTGTAAGCATCGACGAATAAGGACGGGTCCTTCGAATAGTCGTTCGTCAGATAGGCGCGCATATTGCTGTCCAAATAAAACGTGGCGGACAGCTTCGTATACGTGTCGAGCTTGTTCTCGAGGTTCGAATTAATCTGTGCCACGGTAGAGGCGCTATTCGTCACCATCTGATCGGACAGCTCGCCGCGAATCGTCGTATAGGAATACAGGACGAAGAACAACAGCGGCAGAATGCCGCCGAGCAGGAACATGACGAACAGCTTCTCGCGGAGCCGCCAGTTGTATAACGGCTTTATTAGCCAGCCGGACAGTTTTCTCATGCGCGTTCACTCCACTCCAGCCTATAGATGCATTTTGCGATATTCGTTTGGGGTGCTGCCCTTATGCTTCTGGAACACCGAGCAGAAATAGGATACGTTCTCGTAACCGACCTTGTGAGCGATCTCGCGTACCTTGAGCGACCGGTCCTTGAGCAGCTCGGAGGCATGCCCCATGCGGATGCGGGTCAGGTAATCGAGAATCGTTTCGCCCGTCTTGTCCTTGAAAATAGAGCGAACATAGTTCGGCGACAAGAATACCTCCTTCGCAATGTCCTCGACCGTTATCGGCAGATGATAACGATCGGCAATGAGCTTCGCGATCTGGTCGGCGACCGATTGATTGCGGTCGAGATCGCGTTCGCTGGCCGCCTTCAGAAGCTCTCCGCAGAAGCGCAGCGTATAGGCATGGAAGTGGGCGATCGTCGGAAGCTGCGACAGCTCCTTCCAATGGTCGGCTAGCAGATGGTCGCGGAACGTTCCGGCCATCAGCGTCGTGAAGTGCTGCTCCAAAGCGGTAAGCAGCTGAATATTAGCTCTGACGGCGTAGTTGCGCTCGATTCGCTCTTGCCGCATGGCGGCGAACCAGTCGCCCAGCACCTGTCCGGTCCGATCCGAATCGGACGCTTGAATCGCTCCGATGAGAGCGGCGGCGGCATGCTCCGCGCTCAGCTCCTCCGATTGCTTCACGGGCGTCACCGTTCCCGGGTTGATGACGGCGCCTGCTTGCCGATACAGCTTCTCGTCGTTGCAACGCTTCGACTCCTCGTAGGCTTCCTTAAGCAGGTTGAAGCCTCTGTATGGACTGGACAAGCCGATCGACAAGTCTGCCTTGCCGCCGATTGCCCGCGACAGCTCTTCTCGCAGAAGCTCCCAATAAGCGTGCTCCCATTGCTGGGGCTTGCCTTGGAACAGGACGAACAGCGTATTCGGGCTGGTCTCCAGCACAATGGAGGCGTCGAGGCGGGGCCCAAGTACGGCTCGCGCATATTCAGCCGCATCGTAAGCCAGCTCGTAGGCTGCATTTGCTGATTCCGTGTCGGTATCGCCAGCGGCCTCGCGAATGGCAGCGACGGCGGCTCTCATGCCGTCCGGGAAAGCTGGCGGCTCGAACGTTATATAGGCAGCGCCGTAAGGCAGGTGAGCCGTGAAGCCCGTTGCCTGGCTTTCCCACTGGCGAGTCCATTCGATTCTGCGCTCCGCAAGCGGCTCTCGCACGATGCGAAGCAGCAGCTTCTCCAGCAGCCATCCGCCGCCTTGCCCGGCAAGCTGCTCCTCGTCGCATTTCTTCTTCACCTTCTCAAGGAGGGCTAGCAGTTCCTCCATATCGATCGGCTTCAGCACGTAGCCGGCCGCTTCAATGTTAAGCGCCGACTTAATATATTGAAATTCATTATGACCGCTTAAGTAGATAAGCTTGACGCTCTTGTCGATCTGCTTCGCCCGGCGTCCGAATTCAAGACCGTCCATAATCGGCATGCGAACATCGGTAACGATGATGTCGGGCTTGAGCTCCGCGAGCTTGCCGAGCGCCTCCTTGCCGTTGCGCGCCGTTCCGGCTACCCGAATACCCGCTTGCTCCCAAGGAACGTATTGAACCATCGTTTCCAGCTCGATCGCTTCGTCGTCGACCAGCAGCACACTGTACATCTAGCCACCGCCTTTCTGTGAAAATGATGCTCTTTCCTCCAGTGTAACGGCAATGCCGTTATTCAACAACGGAAGGAGAGGAAGTGTGTGCTTTTGGAGCACGAATTGTTAAATCCTTATATAGAACGGCTCTAGGACCGGACCTATAATGAGGACACGAAGCAAAGAAAGCGCAATCAATTTACGGGAGGCAACACGATGAACATGCTATCGAAAGCGCAACCTAACCAGCGCAGCGCACCTGCCGTCCGTAAGCCCGAAGGGGGCGGACTGCTCGGCAGACTGAAGGAGCAGAGGTTGCTGTACGTGCTCATGCTGCCGGCGATCATTCTGACTTTAATGTTCTCCTACGTGCCGATGTTCGGGCTGTATATGGCATTCATTAATTATCAGCCGGGCGGCGGGTCGTTCTTCAAGCAATTTTTTACAACCGACTTCGTCGGGCTGCAATGGTTCGAATATTTCTTCACGAACGGTGACTTCGTTCGAATCATGCGCAATACGATCGCCCAGAGCTTCCTGTCGCTCCTGTTCGGATTCCCGATGCCGATTATATTGGCGCTCATGATTAATGAATTGCGCAACGGCTGGTTCAAGCGAACGTTCCAGACCGTCTCCTACATGCCGCACTTCATCTCATGGGTCATCGCGGCGAACATTATCGTCACGATGCTGTCATCCGGCGGTGTTATCAACAACCTGCTCACGGGACTGGGAATCGTCGACGAGCCGATTCAATTCATGCAGAAGGGGCCATTGTTCTGGTGGATCATCGCCTTCTCGAATACGTGGAAGGACATGGGCTTCAATGCGATTATGTATTTGGCCGCGATCTCGGCGATCAACCCCGAATTGTATGAGGTAGCCAAGGTGGACGGAGCGAGCAGGCTGAAGCAAATGCTGCATATTACGCTTCCGTCGATCCGGCCGACGATCATTATCCTGGCCATCCTAGCGGTTGGCGGCATTCTGAATGCCGGGTTCGATCAGCAATATTTGCTCCAAAACAATACGGTACTGCAATATTCCGAAGTCATCGATACGTACACGTACAAGTATGGCTTGCAGAACGGTATGTTCTCCTACGGGGCGGCCGTCGGCTTATTCAAATCAGTCGTCGCTTTCATACTCGTCATCAGCGTAAATCAGATGGCCAAAAAAATGAACGAACAGTCACTGTTCTAGCAAAAACGAAGAGGAGAACGCGCCATGGTGAAAGACAAAAAAGATTTTCTCTTTATGACCGCCGTTTATGCGTTTATCGTTTCGGTGTTCGTCGTGACCTTCTATCCATTCTGGAATATATTCATTATTTCGCTGAACAGCGCGGAGGATACGCTGCGGGGCAACTTGTACTTATGGCCGAGGGAATTCAGCTTGGCAAGCTACGCGCAGATCCTGACCGACAGCGAAATATGGACGGCGATCAAGGTGACGGTGCTGCGGACGGCAGTCGGTACGCCGCTCGCTGTCATGACGATCAGCATGCTGTCGTTCGCGCTGAGTAAGAGGGAGCTGGTTGCGAACCGCTTCTGGACGCTGTACTTCGTGTTCACGATGTATTTTGGCGGCGGCCTGATCCCTTATTATATGGTGCTCAAAAACTATGGCCTTATCGACAACTTCATGGTCTTCATCGTGCCTGGGCTGATGAACGTGTTCTATATGATCATCGTTCGGACGTTCATGCAAGGACTGCCGCAGGAGCTGGACGAATCGGCGAAAATCGACGGCGCGAACTACTTGCAAATTTTTTTCCGCATCATCCTTCCGCTTACGACGCCCGTACTGGCAACGATCGGTCTGTTCACCGCTATCAGCCACTGGAACTCGTGGTTCGACTCGTACGTCTTTACTTACGATCCGGAGCTGAAGACGCTGCAGGCCGTGCTCGTGAAGATCTTGAACCAATACCAGACGGGCTCGATGGTTGGAGACGCGCAGCAGATGGCCAACTCCGCTAAGCGGCTTGCCGTATCGCCGGATACGATCCGGATGGCGGCCACGATGGTCGCTACGCTGCCTATCATTATGGTGTACCCGTTCCTGCAAAAATATTTTGTCAAAGGCATGACGTTAGGCGCGGTAAAGAGCTAATTAATGCGAATTTCTTTTGGGAGGTGTTGCGGCTACTAGTATTAGGAGTACGGAACGTTTATCTGTTAAAATGACGACAACGAACAAGGGGGATTTTACATGAACGCAAAGAAATGGCTGCTCTCGATGCTTACGGCTGTAATGTTGGTATCCGTATTGTCCGCATGCGCTTCGAACTCATCTAATAAACCTAGCAACGGCAACAATACGGAGAACGGTGCCGAAGGAACGAAAGATCCGGGTACAGATCCGATTACGATTACGTTCTTCGATAAAAACACGGGCGACAAATTCGATAACCTGATTGCCAAAGAGATTACGAAACAGACCGGCGTAACGATCGAAATTCAGCAGCCTACCGGCAACCCGACAGAAAAGCTGAACCTGATGCTGGCGAGCGAAGACTTGCCGGATATGATCATGTTCGACCGCTCCAGCGATCTGGTGGCGAAGTATATCGAGGCGGGCGCTATCATTCCTCTTAATAAACTAATCGAAGATTACGGCCATGACGTATCCGAAATGTACGGCGATGTGCTGAACAAGACGCGTTACAAGGACGGCAACAACTACTACTTGTCCAACTGGTACGGCCTTGAGCATGAGCCGGTATTCGGCTTCAATATGCGCAAAGATATCGTGAAGGAGCTTGCTCCGGACAAAGCTGACGGCGGCGTGCCGTTCACGGCGACGGAATTCAAGCAGCTGCTAAGCGACTTCAAAGCGAAATATCCGCAAATCGAAGGCAAGGATACGATTGCCCTGACGATGGACGGCGAGAACTTCGGCGGCACGATGGGAACATTCAAAGGCATGTTCGGTCTGACCAACTACTATGAGACGGACGGCAAGCTGCAATACGACGTGAAAAATCCGAAATACCGCGACATGATTTTGTACATGAACGATCTGTACCGCTCGGGCTTGATGGATAAAGAATGGGCGATCAACAAGCGTCAAGTATGGGAGCAAAAAATTGCGACAGGCACGATTTTCTCCTCGACAGGCGCGTACTGGGATCTGGGCAACTCTAATACAATCATTAAAAAGGACATCGGCGAGGAATCGCAGCTGTTCGCTTACAAAGTCGTTGCAGACGGCCTCGACCCGTCGAAAACAACGTACGGCGGCCGCAGCTCCCTTGGCTGGGACGCGATTGCAATCACGAAGAAGAACAAAAATCCGGAACGTACCATGCAGTTCATCAACTTCCTGGCTAGCGAAGCAGGCCAATACTTGCTCATGTGGGGCATTGAAGGCACGCACTGGGATATGAAGGACGGCAAGCATACGCCGCGTCCGGAAGTGCTGCAAAGCTTCAAGGACGACTGGGCTGCTTATACGAAAGAAACAGGCATTCGCAAATGGACTTGGTTCATCAAGAACGGACCAGGCGCCGACGGTACGCCGTACGATCTTCCTGGCCGTTACGAGCGTTCCCCGATCGACCAAATGGCGATCAAGAACTTGTCGGATTCGATTTTCGACACAGCGATTTATGACGGCTTGAGCCCTCAAGGCGGCACGCCGGAAGCGCTGAACGAGCAGAAGATCAACGACATTACGAAGCAGGCGATCACGAAAGCGATCATGGCTCCTTCGGCTGAAGAAGCAGGAGCGATCTTCGACAAAATGTTGTCCGACATGAAAGCGGCCGGCGACGAGAAAGTAGAAGCTGTCTATACGACGAACTTCGCATCTCGTTCGGAGCTGTGGAAGTAAGAAGCGAGCGGCAAAGGAGCAAACGTTCGAATGGGGGAGGCCAGCATTGCTGGCCTTTTCTATTAGAAGCTTATATCTAGCTTTTCGCCTGCCCCTACCTGCCTCCGCTTGCCTCCGAAAGGAATCAAGAAGCGCTTATTAGTGACTATCGGGAGCGGGGAGTTTTCTTAGGAACTTAGGTATTCTTATTTAATCGAAATAGCGTCCAAATGTATGTACAAGAGCGAAATAAGGTGTTCTGAATTCGTTAACCTACGGATTACAGCGTGAAATAGCAATTAAGGTTTCTACGATTCCTTACTGCGATTCTACTGCGATGAAACATGATAGCTGAGCGAATATGGGCAACGGGGAGAGGATTACACATGACAACGGTTATTGGGCAAATCAAGCTGGAGAAGGATGGCAACGCTTACGTGGCGGACAATGGCATCGTAAAAGTAACGGCGAATGTTGCGGACGGTACGCTTTCGTATGCATGGAAGGATGGACAGTCGTTAGGCGCTACTTATGCTGAAGCACGTTATGGCTGGGAGACCGTTCGTTCGTCGCTGTACGGCAAGCATGATGTGCCTACAGGATCGGTGAAGCCGATTGCGGACGGCTTCGGCGAAGGCGTGCGCTTCAGCTTCGAACATGAGGAGCCGGGCAAGCCGATGCTGCGTCAGCATATTCGGTTGTACAAAGGGCTGCCGTATGCGCTTGTCGAGCTGGAAGCGGCGTATGAGCACGAGTGGGAGACGAACGAGCTGACTCCGCTTGCCGCCTATTTGAATGACGGCGGCGTGCTGGACTTCGGCGATGAAGCCGGTGAAGCCGAAGTGCGTGCGCTGTTCATTCCTTACGATAACGACAAGTGGGTACGCTTCGCTTCGCATGCGAATCAGAACAGCGTGCGCAGCTATGAAGTGACGGCGGTCTACCGTTCGGAATCGCGCCGCGGCTTCGTGTTCGGTTCGGTGACGCATGATACTTGGAAAACGGCGATCGATGTCGAGGGCACGTTCACTTCGACGGTTGGCAGGGTACGTGTGCAAGCCGGTGCTGCGGACCTGCAGACTCGCGACACCGTGCCGCACGGCTCGCTGCGCGGAACGAGCATCGTCTCGCCGACGATATTCGTTGGCGCTTATCTCGATTACCGCGAAGGGTTGGAAGCTTACGGTAAGGCGAACGCGATCGTGAAGCCGGCGCTGGGCTGGTCCGGCGGCGTGCCGATGGGCTGGAACAGCTGGTCGGCCGTGATGGCGAAGCTCGATTACGACGTATACACGCATACATCGGACTTCTTCGCATCGGCGCTTCAAGGCGAAGGCTTCGCTGACGACAGCGGCAGCTTGTATGTCAACTTCGATGCTTTCTCGGACAATTTGCCGGCGGAGCAGCTTACGGATGCGGTGCGCCGGGTGAAGGCGAACGGTCAGAAGCCGGGCACGTATTATACGCCGTTCGCGTTCTGGGGGAGCAACCCGGATACGCCGGTGGAAGGAACGGACGGCGCTGTGCTGTACCGCGAAATACTGCTTAAGGACGCTGGCGGCAACCCGCTGCCGAAGCTGGATGGCGCATTCCCCATCGATCCATCGCATCCGGAAGCGATCGCTCGGATTATGCGCAAGCTTGATGAGGTTGTTGCCGCAGGCTTCGACTACTTGAAAATGGACTTCCTTGCGCATGGCGCGATGGAAGGCGTTCATTACGATTCGGCCGTGCGGACCGGCATTCAAGCGTATAACGTGGGCATGGCAGCCATTGCAGAAGCGCTCAGCCCAGAGCGGATTGGCCGCGAGTTCCTTATTAACCTGTCGATTGCTCCGCTGTTCCCTCATGGTTATGCGCATAGCAGACGCGTATCCTGCGATGCGTTCGGAACGATCGATGATACGGAATATATGCTGAACGCGGTGACGTATGGCTGGTGGATCAGCGACAACTTGTATCGCTTCAACGATCCCGACCATATCGTATTGTACAAGAGCGACAACCAGCGCGCCACCTCGGAGCATGAGGGTCGCAGCCGCTTGAATGCGGGCGTCATCGCTGGCACGTCGCTGCTGCTTGGCGACGACTATCGCATGGAGGAGGCCGCTCGCCGCGCGAAGGAATGGATGACGAACACGGCGGTCATGACGCTCGCCCGCCGCGGCGAGACATTCCGTCCTGCGGAAGGCCGCAGCGGTACGAAGGGCGAGGACCTGTTCACGCTGGCCGGCGATGGCGGCGTATACGTAGCCGTATTCAACTTCGACGCCGAGAGCGGCCAGTCGAAGACGATCGATCTCGCTCGCGTCGGCATTGACGCAGCTAACGGCTTAGTCGTCCGCGACCTATGGTCGGGCGGCGAATACAGCCTGACGCCAGGCACGGCCGAGCACGCTATTACGCTGGAAGCAGCCGAATCCAAGCTGCTGTTCTACAAATAAAGAAGAAGGGCTGTGTCATTAGTTGGCACAGCCCTTTATTTCATAGGTGCTCAATTGCATGGAATAGCGAAAATTTGTTACGCTAATTTAGAGAAGAGGCATCGATTGGTGCAAATAGCGAAAGGTATTTTCGCTATTGGGGCGCGGGAAGGTGCTTGGATAGCGGTTGGAGCTCAGTTGCATGGAAATAGCGAAAATTTGTTACGCTATTTTAGAGCAGAGACGGCGATTGGTGCAAATAGCGAAAGTTTTTTTCGCTATTGGGGCGCGGGAAGGTGCTTGGATAGCGGTTGGAGCTCAATTGCATGGAATTAGCGAAAATTTGTTTCGCTATTGTAGAGAAGAGTCGGCGATTGGTGCAAATAGCGAAAGTTTTTTTCGCTATGGTGGCCTGGAGGTCGCCCAAGTCCTCGAGCCTGTCACCACGCGCCGATATAAGTATAGAAAGTATATGTATATCGAAAAATCGAGTGTGTTGGAGGGAAATAGGTATAGAAAGTATACCTATCACCCATGAAAGTAACGTCCAAGTGTTCCAACCCAGCCTCACGCGTCTACATAAGGATAGAAAGTATACGTATACCATAAAATCGAGTGTGTTGGAGGGAAATAGGTATAGAAAATATACCTATCGCCCATGAAAGTGAGTTGAAAAACGTGGCGCATGCAGCGGACTGCATCAGTACTTCAACTTCAGCATGTTGCGCTCGGTGATGAAGGTTGAGGTGTTGAACAGCAGCAGGACATCCTCGATGCCGTTCTGTTCCATGTAGTCGGCGATGCTGCCGTTGTAGTAACGAATGTCGATGACATGGATTTCGGAGACGTGCTGCGTTAGGAAAGGCAGCAAGCTGTGCGCGTACGAATCTTTGATCACGAGCAGTTTCTCTTTGTCTGCATAGGCTGGATCAATATTCGTTGTCAGCGTCATAAGCGCGTGGACGCCGCCTTGGAAGTAGGAATACTTGTCCTTTTTCTCCAAGTAACTTGCATCGTACATGCTGTCGAACGTCTCTTCTGAATCGGCCACGTACATTTGCGTAGACGCCTCATTGAGCGGTTTATACACTTGGATCGAATCAGGCTTCAGGCCGCTGAACTGGCTGCGCGTATGGTAGCTTCCGAGAAAATCGCTTGTGACGGTCTCAATGCGGAATTCGGATTCCGGCAGCGGTGCCCAGCCCATCTGTTCCGCATATGCTACATAAGCCAAGTAGGCACCGTATGAAGTCCAGTGGTGATCCGTCCGGTAATAGATCGGTTTCTCATCGGTAGCATGCGGATTTAGAATGTCAAAGCCGTTCATGAAATGTAAGCTGTCAGCGAGCTGCTTCTCAATGTAGCCGTTAACGATCGTCTGCGGGTACGCCTCAGCGAGCCATGGCAGTTTCTTTCCATAGATGCCAACAGAGTTGGGGGCAAGCAGGAAGGACATATCCGCTTCCGGATGCGCTTTGGCGAAAGCGGCTACGGCATCGGTCAACTGCTTGATTTGCTCGAAGTCAGGTTTGTCGAACTTCTCGAATAAGTAGCCGTCCCTGCCTTTGTATATGCCGTTGTTTTCCTGCTGCAGACGAAGCTGCTCCATTGCAGACTTGACCGATACCCAATTATCCCTGTACGGAAAATGGTCGGTGATGTAGCTCTCCGTCTGCTCCGAAAACTTCTTGTTCCAAATATTGTCCCAAGTAAGCTCAGGCTTGCCCTGCAAACTCCGATTCTCCATGTCGGAGAAAGCTTGCATCGGCAGGGAGAAGAACAGGACCGACATGACGAGCAAGCTGCCGGTGAACCCCCATACGTATGCGGCATTTGTCTTCTTCATTGCTGTAACAACTCCTAGAAGCGGAAATATAAAAACGGATTAAACGTTGCATCGACCAAATAAGCGACGGACAAAAAGAACAAAATGCCGTGCCAGACGAGGCGAACGATACCGCCGCTGCTGCTTTCTCTTTTTCTTGCAGGCAGCGATGCTGCGACGAGCAGTATCAATAAGATCGCATTCGTGTACAACAAGTACAAGCTGTTGTTATCCAACAGCGGCTGCCCGCCCGCGCCGACCATCGCGGCGAAATAAGCACCCATTTCCCCCAAATCCTCGAAGGCGAAGAAGACCCAACCGATCAGAATCAATACAAGCGCGTACGTATGCCGAACCCAGGCAGGTACGCGTTGCAATAACCGCAGTCCGATCCATTTTTCGAAAATAAGCACGACCCCGAAATACAGACCCCACAGCAGGAAGTTCCAGCTTGCGCCATGCCAGATACCCGTCAGCAGCCATACGATCATAATGTTGCGAAGCTGCTTCCAAATGCCGTGGCGATTGCCGCCGAGCGGGATGTACACGTAATCGCGGAACCAGGTGCTGAGCGAGATATGCCAGCGCCGCCAAAAGTCGGTAATACTTGTCGCCGTATACGGCTTGTTAAAGTTCTCGTTGAAGCGGAAGCCGAACATAAGGCCGAGGCCGATCGCCATATCGGAATAACCGCTAAAGTCGAAGTAGATCTGGAACGCAAAGGCGATAATGCCGATCCAAGCGGTTAATGCGGGCAGCGAGCCTGGACTGCTGCTTGAGATGCCGTCCCAGAGCAGTCCGATATTGTTCGCCAGCAGCACCTTCTTGGCAAGACCGATGATGAACCGTTGAACGCCTTCGGCGAACATGTCCATCGTGACGGTACGATGCTTCAACTGCTCGGCGACCGTCTTGTAATGAACGATCGGGCCAGCGACCAGTTGCGGGAATAGAGCCACGAATGTGCCGAAGTCGAGCCAGTTGCGCTGCGCTTTCGCCGTGCCTCGGTAGATGTCGATGATATAGGACATCGATTGGAACGTATAGAACGAAATGCCGATCGGCAGCGGCAGGTCGGTCGGCGGAATGCTCGTACCCAGCAATGCGTTGACATTATGAATCAGAAAGTCGGCGTATTTGAAAAAGCCGAGCAGCGCCAGGTTGATAATGATCGAGAATACGACGATGCCTTTGCGCTTGCCTGCGCTCATATTCGACCTGCTTAGCAGCAGGCCGAAGCAGTAGTCGGTGACCGTCGACAGCAGCATGATCGCAATGTAGATCGGCTCGCCCCATGCGTAGAAGATAAGGCTTGTGGCGAACAGAACTAAATTTTTGATGCGCCATGGCGAGCTGAAGTAGAGCAGCAGTACCGCAGGCAGAAAGATAAATAGGAATAATAGGCTGCTAAATACCATAACGGTTATTTTTGAGCGAAGAAGGTTTCGTATTCAGCAGTTAGCTTATCTACATCCGCGCTATCGGCGATCACGAAGAAGATGTAGTTGCCTTTCGTGATCAGCTTATAGTTTTTGGCATTCTCGTATTGGTCTGGGAGGTAAGTCTCGAATTGCTTCTGTACGTTGCCGGCACGTTTCTTGATTGCTTCCTCTACCGTTGCGACATCCTTAGCATCCTTCACTTTAATAATCGCAATTTCGTTCGTTTTCACATTCATCATCGGCGTCATTATCGTGAATTGGTCAAGCAATGCAGCGTCGAGGTAATACAATTGCGTCAGCATGTCGCCTTGCAGCTCCATAAGTGCCGGTTGCTCGACCTTCGCCAGCAATGCATCCATCATTTCTTTCGTCGTTTGCGTCGGTTCAACGACTTTCTCTTCTTGCTGTGTGTTGTTGCCCGATCCACCATTCTCGCCGTTGTTATTGCCTCCGTTGCCGCCTGAGCAAGCAGTAAGCATAAGTCCTAATACGATCGTGAGCAGCAGTGCCATGTACATTTTTTTCATGTGTGTAATCTCCTTGTTGTCTGTTTTTTTTGAATTTCTTACCACATTGGAAAGTCTAAGTTCGCTGAAGCGTCAAAGCGAACCTAAACTTTCCTATTGACGAATAAACCAACCTTTAAACGCGGTCGCTCATCTTGGAAAGACCTCGATAGAGGTTTATCTCATAGCCTCAAACGAGCAAGGTTCGACAATTGTTGCAATGAAATTTTTGGTAAGGTATGCAATTATTTTGGCTTAGGGGTTGAGAAACGCTACCTGGCAAGGGTTTATTGCGATTTGAAACACAGACCGAATGGTATGAGCTATTCTTAAGCGAAGATTGAAAATTGTAAAACATTAGCAGGAAAATAGACATTTTTGGAGAATTTATACCAAGATTTTCTACGAAGATGTTGGGAGGGTGCGTCCAGTTCTAAATTATGCTCAAAGCTCTCTGCACATCAAAGAGGCTGCTCCGCAGGAAGAAGGTTTTCGATTTCAAGTGTACGCGAGTACGAGACTTGAGGAGTTCGCTGCTTTGAACTGGGAGACATCACAGTTGGAAACTTTTTTACGTATGCAGTTCGAAATGCAGCAACAGTCTTATAAGACGAATTATCCCGAGTCGAGTTATCAGATTATACTGGTTGACGATCAACCTGTAGGTCACATGCTGGTGGCGGAGCAGGTAGAACGGATGGTGTTGGTCGATATCGCGCTGCTGCCGGACTTTCGCGGTGGCGGAATCGGTACGGCATTCATCGAGAAGCTGCAGCGGGAAGCCGGAAGATCGGGCAAATCGATTGTCCTTCGTGTCGTGGCGACAAGTGCAGCTAGGCGACTGTATGAGAGATTAGGGTTTCGCGCGATAGGTGATAACGGCTTTCAGCTTGAAATGCAGTGGGAGCAGTCAAATTTTAACGAGGAGATGAAGGAATGGCTGAACCGTATTTAGGTGAGATTCGCATGTTTGCGGGTGCTTATGCTCCTGTAGGGTGGGCGCTTTGTGATGGCTCTCTAATAAGAATTTCTGACAATGAGGCTTTGTATACCCTTCTTGGCACGATATATGGCGGGGACGGTCAAACGACGTTTGCTTTGCCGGACTTGAGAGGCCGTGTTCCGATTCATAAGAGCAACACGACTCCTATTGGCCTCATAGGCGGAACTGAACAAGTCACGTTGACGCAGACTCAGCTTCCGTTACATACGCATGATGTCATCGGCTCTTCAACGACCGGCGAAGCTTCATCGCCGGCGAATGCGGTGTGGGCCGCCTCTCCGTTAAAAACGTATTCGGACGGCCTTGCCCAGCCTCCATTACCCCCTATCAATAAAGTACCGATGAGCGGCCGGGCGATTGGCGTTGCAGGCGGTAATTTGCCGCACGATAATATGATGCCGTCCTTAACGATTACTTATATTATTGCGCTGTACGGCATTTTTCCGCAACCGAACTAGCAGCTTTTTAATCAACTACTTTTCGTATGAAGGAGGAATTTAATAATGGGAGAACAATTTCTTGGCGAGATTCGCTTGTTTCCGATAGGGTTTGCTCCAAAAGGCTGGGCCTATTGCGAAGGGCAAACGTTATCGATCGCTAATAACTCCGCTTTGTATTCGTTGCTCGGAGTGACATATGGCGGAAATGGAACAACGACGTTCAATCTTCCCGATTTACGGGGGCGGGTACCGATAGGTATCAACCTTGATCCCGGTAAAGGTACGGTTTATTTGCAGGGTCAGTCGGCGGGAGAGGCGGCGCACACGCTGACTGTTAATGAAATGCCAGCCCATAATCATGGGGTGAGCGCCTCATCGAACGATAAGAATTTATTAAATGCGCCTACCAATAACGTATGGGCTGCAGTAACAAGCCCTTATACAACCGGGACGGGAGCACCCGTGGCCATGAATCGGGAGGCGCTTGCGATCTCGGGCGGCAGTCAGCCTCATAACAACATGCAGCCGTATTTGGCTATGTCTTTTTGTATTGCAACAACGGGAATTTACCCAAGTCGAAGCTAAAAGGGGCGATAAGAGATGGCAGATGCGTATGTAGGTGAAATTCGTTTGTTTGCAGGGAGTTTCGCTCCGGTAAACTGGGCGTTATGTAACGGAGCGATTATGAATGTATCTCAAAATACAACGCTTTATTCCATTATAGGCAATAGATATGGCGGAGACGGACAAAGAACTTTTGCTTTGCCTAATTTGAATGGTGCCGCTCCGATGGGACAAGGTACCGGTCCCGGATTAACTCCGCGCGATGTGGGGGAACCGGTAGGAACTGCCAACGTGACGTTGCTCAGCACGGAAATGCCTGCGCATATCCACGTACCGACGGCCGTTACCAATGTAGGCAATTCGGAAAGTCCCGCTAACAACTATTGGGGAGAGCTCGCTCCGTCAGGAAGGCCTCCTGCTGCGAGGCCGCTTTATGATGCAACGTATAATGTGACGATGTCTCCTTTGGCTATAGGCGTGACAGGCGGCTCGTTGCCGCATAACAACATGCAGCCGTATTTGGTTTTGAACTACATCATTTGTCTGCAAGGCGTTTTTCCGCAGCGGTCTTAATCGTCTATATAATGCAAGTTACAGGAGTGAGGACTAGATATGAAACCAATCGCTAGCACAATCCATGATAGCGATAACGTCGTTCCTACGGGCGGGCGGCTTATGGCTGCCGCGCGCGTTTTTTTGTCGCTGTTGTTGGCGTTATCGCTGATCTATCAAGTCGCTCCGCGGAGCGCGTATGCGGCTGTGGCAGACGGAACTTATGATTTTAGCGGGCTTTCCTGGACAAATAATAGCGGAGGGTCTGGCTTCAGAACGATTGGCAACGGCCTGTTCGTCGTTAGCAACGGCTTTGCGCAAGACACAATAAAGACAGGGGCCATATGGTCGGAAAACCAGCAGACGGCCAATGCAACGGGAACGTTGACGATTAAGGCAGAGGGCGGGGTCTTAAACAAAACATTCACCTTTCAAAACATCGGCATTAGTTCTTATGAACCCGCGGGTCAAAGCTTGGAGTCGATCTCTGTTATTTTGTATAACAGCAGCGGTGATGTTATAACGACAATATCAAGCGGAGCGGGGAGAAACATTGCTCTGACCGATAGTTCCGTACAGCTTGGATCTCTGCTGAATAGCGGCTCAGCATACAATGTTGCGGACGTTGCGTCTTTAACGCTTTCCTGGCATTTCAACAATAATTTGGCACCTTCCAATATGAATATCGAGAATATCACGATTGCTAATGTGGAGGCTGCTACACCGGCGTGGACGGCTGCAGCTTCCGCGGCGTCGGCAACGCCTACGGTTGGCGCGAACGACGCGATTACGTTGACGGTGAAAGACTCGCTCGGCAATACGGATACGACTTTTACCGGAGCGCGAAACGTGACGGTATCGGGTTATTCGGCGGCGCCGAACGGCTCGTACGGCAGCTTCAACGGCACGGCGCTAACAGCTTCGCCGAATACGGTTAGCGTAAGCTTTGCGAACGGTGTTGCGACGTCGAACTTGCAACTGAACAAAGCGTCGGCACAGACGGTAGCCTTTAGTATAGCGGGCGTGAATACGCCTGCGACGAATACGCTGAGCATAACGCCAGTGGCAGGAAGTGCGGCTTCGATGGCCGTGACGACGAACGTCGCCGCGCCAGCCAGCAATGGCGGTTCGTTCGCGCAGCAGCCGGCAATTACGCTTCGAGATACGTTCGGCAACACGAGCGTGGGCGATAACTCGACCACGGTGACGGTATCGAAGTCCGATGCAGGCTCGTGGACGCTGACAGGTACGGCGACGCGGACGGCGGCTTCCGGCGTCGTGACGTTCAGCGGTCTAGGCGCTACGAATGCGGCGGCGGTAATCGGTGCGCAGCTCGCCTTTAATGCGGGCGGGCTAACGCAAGTGCTGAGTTCGGCAGTGAACCTGCCTGCTCCGACAGGGGCGTGGACGGCTACTTCTTCGGCAGCGACGAGTACCCCTGCAGTTGGCGCGAACGACGCGATAACGCTGACGGTCAAAAACTCGGTCGGCAACACGGATACGACTTTTACCGGAACGCATAACGTGACGGTATCCGGTTATTCGGCGGCGCCGAACGGCACGTACGGCAGCTTCAACGGCACGGCTCTTACAGCTTCGCCGAATACGGTCAGCGTAAGCTTCGCGAACGGCGTTGCGACGCCGAACTTGCAATTGAACAAAGCGTCGACGCAGACGATCGGCTTCAGCATAGCGGGCGTGAGTACGCCTGCGACGAATACCGTGAGCCTAACGCCTGCGGCGGGAAGTGCGACTTCGATGGAAGTGACGACGAACGTCACCGCGCCGCCTAGCAATGGCGGTTCGTTCGCGCAGCAGCCGGTCATTACGCTTCGCGATGCGTTCGGCAACACGAGCGTAGGCGACAGTACGACTGTTGTAACGGCATCGAAGTCCGATGGAGGCGCGTGGACGTTGACGGGAACGGCGACGCGCACGGCGGCCAACGGCGTTGTGACGTTCAGCAGCCTTGGTGCTGCGAACGCGGCGGCGGTAACAGGTGCGCAGCTCGCCTTTAATGCGGGCGGGCTGACGCAAGTGCTTAGCGGCACGATGAACTTGCCTGCCCCGGCGGGGGCGTGGACGGCTAGTGCCGCAGCCGCTATATCAACTCCGAATGTCGGTGCTGATGATGCCATCACGTTGACGGTGAAAGATGCGCTGGGCAACACGGATACGAGCTTTACGGGTGCGCATAACGTGACGGTGTCGGGTTACACGGCAGCGCCGAATGGGACATACGGCAGCTTTAACGGCACGGCACTCACGGCATCGCCGAATACGATTAGCGTTACTTTTACGAACGGCGCAGCAACGGTTAACTTGCGATTGAACCATTCGTCGTCGCAGTCGATGGGGTTTAGCATAGCTGGTGTGAATACGCCTGCGACAAATACGGTAAGCATAACGCCCGCAGCGGGAAGCGCGGCTTCGATGGCAGTGACGACGAACGTCACCGCGCCGTCCAGCAATGGCGGTACATTCGCACAGCAACCGGTCATTACGCTTCGCGATGCGTTCGGCAACACGAGCGTAAGCGACAGCACGACTGCTGTAACGGCATCGAAGTTTGATGGAGGCACGTGGACGCTGATAGGAACGCTGACGCGCACAGCGACTTCCGGCGTTGTAACGTTCAGCGATCTTGGCGCTACGAACGTGGCGGCGGTAACCGGTGCGCAGCTCGTCTTTAATGCGGTTGGTCTTACGCAAGTGTCGAGCGGGACGGTGAACTTGCCTGCTCCGGCGGGAGCTTGGACGGCTCGTGCAGCAGCCGCTACATTAACACCCGTTGTCGGCGCTGACGACGCGATAACGCTTACGGTCAAAAACTCGCTCGGCAACACGGATACGAGCTTTGCTGGAGCGCATAATGTGACCGTGTCCGGCTATACGGCAGCACCTGATGGTTCATACGGCAGCTTCAACGGTACGGCGCTGACAGCTTCTCCGAACACGATAAGCGTTACGTTTACGAACGGCGCAGCAACGGTGAACTTGCGATTGAACAAAGCGGCGTCGCAGACGATTGGCTTCAGCGTAGAGGGATTAAATACGGCTGCGGCTAACACGCTGACTATTGTGCCGGCAATCGGGATAACTTCGATGGGGTTGACGACGGGGGTTGCTGCACCCTCCAGCAATGGCGGTTCGTTCGCGCAGCAGCCGGTCATTACGCTTCGCGATACATTCGGCAATATTGATGTGAACGACAATACCACTTCTGTAACGGTATCGAAAGTTGATGCCAATACGTGGACGTTAACGGGAACCCAAACAGTGTCAGCGGTTGCTGGTGTAGTGGCGTTTAGCGACCTTGGCGCTACGAACGTGGCGGCGGTGACAGGCGCGCAGCTTGCGTTTGATGCGAGCGGGCTTACGCAGGTGCTGAGCGGCATGGTGAACTTGCCTGCTCCGGCAGGGGCATGGACGGCTAGTGCAGCAGCCGCTACATTAACACCCGTTGTCGGCGCTGACGACGCGCTAACGCTGACGGTCAAAAACTCGCTCGGCAACACGGATACGAGCTTTGCTGGAGCGCATAATGTGACCGTGTCCGGCTATACGGCAGCACCTGATGGTTCATACGGCAGCTTCAACGGTACGGCGCTGACAGCTTCTCCGAACACGATAAGCGTTACGTTTACGAACGGCGCAGCAACGGTGAACTTGCGATTGAACAAAGCGGCGTCGCAGACGATTGGCTTCAGCGTAGCGGGCGTAAATACGCCTGCTACGAATACGCTGACGATTGAGCCGGCAGCTGGCGACTCAGCTTCGATGGCAGTGACGACGAACGTCAACGCACCGTCCAGCAATGGCGGCTCGTTCGCTCAGCAGCCGGTCATTACGCTTCGCGATGCGTTCGGCAATACGAGCGTAGGCGACAGCACGACTGTTGTATCGGCAGTGAAAGCTGATGGAGGCACATGGACGCTGACAGGGACGCTGTCTCGTACAGCGGTTTCCGGTGTTGTGACGTTCACAGACCTTGGCGCTACGAACGTGGCGGCGGTAACGAATGCGCAGCTTGCGTTCGATGCGGATGGGCTGACGCAAGTGCTGAGCGGCACGGTGAACTTGCCTGCTCCGGCTGGGGCATGGACGGCAAGTGCCGCCGCCGCTACATTAACACCGAATGTCGGTGATGATGATGTGATAACGTTAACGGTGAAAGATGAGCTCGGCAACACGGATACGAGCTTTACCGGAGTACACAGCGTAATTGTATCCGGCTACTTGGCAGCACCAGACGGTACGTACGGCAGCTTTAACGGTACGGCACTTATGGCATCTCCGAATACGATAAGCGTGAACTTTACGAACGGTGTTGCAACAGTAAGCTTGCAATTGAACAAAGCGGCGTCGCAGACGATCGGTTTTAGCGTGGCAGGCGTAAATACGCCTGCGGCGAATACGCTTACTATTGTGCCAGCAATTGGGATAACTTCGATGGTGCTGACGACGGGTGTTGCTGCACCATCCAGCAATGGCGGGATGTTCGCGCAGCAGCCGGTCATTACGCTTCGCGATGCATTCGGCAATGTTGACGTGAACGACAATACCACTTCGGTAACGGTATCGAAGGCTGATGCCAATACGTGGACGTTAACGGGAACAAAAACCGAAATAGCGGTCGCTGGGATCGTGACGTTCAGCGGGCTTGGCGCCGCGAACGCGGCGACAGTAACAGGCTCGCAGCTCGCTTTCGATGCGAGCGGTCTGACACAGGTGCTGAGCGGCACGGTGAACTTGCCTGCTCCGGCGGGGGCGTGGACGGCAAGCGCAGCAGCAGCAACATTAACACCGAATGTCGGCGTTGATGATGCCATTACGTTGACGGTGAAGGATGAGCTCGGCAACACGGATACGTTCTTTACAGGAGCACACAATGTGACGGTGTCCGGCTATACGGCAGCGCCAGACGGTACGTACGGCAGCTTTAACGGTACGGCGATGACGGCATCGCCGAATGCGATAAGCGTTACTTTTACGAACGGCGTTGCCACGGTGAACTTGCAATTGAACAACGCGGCGTCGCAGACGATCGGCTTCAGCGTGGCGGGCGTGAACACTTCCGCGACGAATACGCTGACTGTGACGCCTGCTGCTGGAAGCGCAGTCTCGATGATGCTGACGACGAACATTGTCGCGCCTTCGACTAATGGCGGCAAGTTCGCGCAGCAGCCGGTCGTGAAGCTGTTCGATGCCTATGGCAATATTAGTGTAAACGACCACAGCACGAGCGTGACGGCGTCGAAGAAAGACGGCGGCAGTTGGACGCTATCAGGAACGGCAACGAAAACGGCCAGCGCAGGTATCGTTGCGTTTACGAATCTGGCGGCAGCTAATGCGGCTGCAGTGAACGGGGCGCAGCTCGCCTTTAATGCGAGCGGACTGACAGAGATCGTCAGCTCCGCCGTGAACTTGCCGACACGCAGACATTCAGGAGGTTCATCCGGAGAAGGGACTTCTGAACCCGATACAGGAGCGGAAGTGTTGGTCAACGGCAAGCCGGTAGCCGCCGGTAAGATTACAACAACGACTGTGAATGGGAAGATCGTAACGACCCTGGTTGTCGATCAGTCAGCGCTTGACGGCAGACTGGAAGCGGAAGGGCCACGTGCAGTTATTACGATTATGATTAGTTCACAATCCGATGTTATTATCGCAGAACTTAACGGTCAGATGATCAAAAAAATAGAACAGAAGCAAGGCATTTTAAAAATTGTCTCCAAGCGTGCCGGCTATGAAATCGATTCTAAACAAATCAACATGAATGCGATTGCCGACCAACTCGGAGGGAAGAACACGCTCCAAGACATAAAAATCCAAATTGAAATTGCCACACCGAAAGATGACGTTGTGAAAGTGGTGGAAAGCTCGGCTATTGAACGAAAGTATGTCATTGTCGTGCCGCCACTTGAGTTCGTTGTGCGTGCCATTTACGGCAACCAAACCGTGGAAATCTCCAAGTTCAGCGGCTATGTGAAGCGTACCATTGCAATTCCGGAAGGCGTCGATCCGAAGAAAATTACGACCGGTATCGTCATTGACCCGGATGGCAAAGTTCGTCATGTGCCGACCAAAATTGTTTTCATGGACGGCATGTACTATGCCGTAATCAAGAGCATGACGAACAGTGTTTATTCCATCGTCTGGCATCCGGTGGAATTCCCGGACGTCTCCGCGCATTGGGCCCAAGCAGCGATCAACGATATGGGCTCGCGTATGATCGTAGAGGGAACAAGCAACGGCCTGTTTAATCCTGATCAAGATGTTACACGTGCTGGGTTTGTCGCTATTCTCGTTCGCGGATTGGGGTTAAAGCTGGAGGACGGGAACCATTCGTTCTCGGATGTCCACGCTTCGGATTGGTATAGTTCTGCCGTACAAACCGCGGTTTCGTACGGTCTGATCAGCGGATATAGCGATGGTCGATTCCATCCGATGGACAACATTACACGGGAGCAAGCGATGACGATTATTGCGAAAGCGATGACGCTCAGCGGACTGAAGGAGAAGCTTAAACCTGTCGATGCGACCGATCTTTTAAGTGCATTTACAGATGCGGCTAACGTGGCCAAATGGGCACAAGAGAGCATTTCCGATTGCTTGCAAGCAGGAATTGTGTCTGGGCGTACAGGGAATAAGCTTGCTCCGCAGGGGACTTTGACACGAGCAGAGGCTGCTATAATGGTTCAAAAGCTTTTGCAAAAGTCCGAGCTGATTTAATTCTCACAGGCTCGAAAAGAATAACAGCAAAGCCCGCCTAATTGTAGGCGGGCTTTGCTGTTATTCTCTTTCCAACCTGCCACAGACCAGCTACGCGGAGCTATATGTCCGGTCCTCCGAGCTGAAGTCAACGAGCTTGCAACGGCCTTCGAAGGTCAGCTTGTCCAAATAAGCGGCAACCGCAATGTAGATATCCGGCTTGCCGGAAGACATTCGCTTATCGCTTACCAGCTTCTGCTCAATCAGAAATTCGGATACGGAACGAGCGCTTATTCGGCCCCGATGGAGCGCGTCGTCGATGATGCGCTGCGAGGAAGCGCCTAAGCGGAAGAGGTTGGCGTTAGACGGTTCTGTTACAGGAACGTAGCCGGGTGCAGCAGCAGGCGTAGCCGCTGACGATGCCGCCGGTGCGGGTTCCTCCTCGAACAGGTCGAACAAGAACATGCCCTGGCCTTCTTCATCTGCCAAATAGCTTGGCTCTTCAGGCCCTGGATCAGGCAAAGGAGCAGGCTCTTCCATAGCAGCGGATGTGTCGTAGTCAATGCCGGACGGTTGTTTGTACGCGGCGCTTGTTTCTCGCGGCAACGAAGCAATTCGTTCCAGCCTGTCCTGCTTCTCAAGTCCGCGCAGCTTGGCGCGCAGCCGAATCAGCTGTCTTCCTAGCAGCGGCAGCTTCACCCGCATATGCGCCTCAATGTCCGGCGGCACGATGAGCTCTTCCGGGAAGGGCAAATAGACCTGATGCTCGATTCGCCAGCCGTCCCGATATTTGCCGAGCACCTCGTTCATCTCGCCGTCGAGCACGTCGAACCCTTTTAGAATCGCGCTTACCGCCTTGGCATCAATGCCCGTATGGAGCTGCAGATGCTCGATGCCGAAGTAACGGATTGTATTCGTCGGCACGTGGAGCACTTTGTGCTGATAACGCAGCGATCTGCCGCATTCACATTTGGTCTCGGGCGATACTTCGCCGCTGTCGGTGAAACCTTGGTAGTCCCATTCTTCTATAAAAGCCTGAATTTCTTCGAATTCGGCATCTTCGGGAATGAACTGGCATTTCACACGGGCTAATTGCCTGGCGAACAATGTCCTTCTGCCCCTCACGAGCTCGTGGTGGATGAATTGCCGCTGCTCCTCGGTTAGCTGGGCCATAATGACATCGCGCTGCTCAATCGTTAGTTCATAGCTCATCGTCTCGTAGCCCCCCTTCCTCGTAAAATGATTTTCGGATATGTGCTTAGTCTCTCCATCCATTATATAATAAGGGTCGGCACAGCAATCAAGAGGGTTGCCGCTGTGAAAGGAGATGGATAAGAGATGTCAGGGTCAAAAGTGAAGGTAGAGGCGCCGAAATTGCCTGCAGCGCTGGAGTCTAGAACGATCGAAGCTTATGAGCTATGCGATGAATATGCGATCAGCGATTGCGTCGTTCGCGATTGCGAAGTGGAGAATCAGACCGGCTATCGGATCTGTTTGGATCGTATCTTATTTCAAAATGTCGCGTTCCGAGGAACGAGTCTGCCGAAGTCGGAATGGACGGACGTCCGATTCGATAATTGCGACTTGTCGAACATCGATTTGAACGGGGCTATTATGCATAGAGTGACTTTTAATGAATGCAAGCTGCTCGGTATGGATTTGACCGAAGCGACGCTGCGCAACGTCTTGTTCGATGAGTGTTACGGGGATTACGCGGTGCTGCGGTTCTCGAATACGAAGCAGGTGAAGTTTGAGAAGTGCTCGCTTGCCAAAGCGGACTTGTCCAATATGACGCATGCTCAAACTTCACTTCACGAATGCAATATTGATGGTGTGCAATTCGCGCAAACGAAACTTCGCGGCGTTGATCTCAGCAACTGCGATTTTGCAAGCTTGAGCGTGAATATAGAAGATTTGCAAGGCTGTATGATTTCGCCGCTTCAAGCGTCGTCGTTCGCGACCATGTTCGGTTTAGTTGTGAATGAGGACTAGAAAGCTTACAATACAAAGAAAAAGACGGGGATATTTACGAATATGCTTGAGGTGAAGGGCCTGTCTTACATATAATGATTAAAGCTAATAAAGTTGACGTTGCACTATGATGTAGGAGGACATAGACAGATGGAATATGTAAGCACGAGGGGCAAGATTGGGAAAATCGGCTTTTTGGACGCGTTCCTGATGGGACTTGCCGATGACGGAGGTTTGCTTGTACCTAGCGAGATCCCGGTTGTTCCCGCAAGCACGCTTGAAAAATGGGAGAAGCTTAGCTACCAAGAGCTGGTACTTGCTATTTTCTCTTATTACACGAATGGAGAAATTCCAGAGCAGGACTTGAAGGAAATGGTGTACGCCAGCTACGCGACGTTCCGCGATCCGGAAGTGACGCCGGTGCGCAAGCTGTCGGACGAGCTGTACTTGCTGGAACTGTTCCACGGTCCGACATTCGCGTTCAAGGATATTGCATTGCAATTCATGGGGCAGCTGTACACGTACGTGTCCCGCAAGCAGGGCAAAAAGATTCACATTCTGGGCGCGACATCCGGCGACACGGGGGCATCGGCGATCGAGGGCGTGAAAGGCAAAGAAGGCATCAAAATTTGTATCCTTCACCCGCATGGCAAAGTAAGCAAGGTGCAAGAGCTGCAAATGACGACGGTATTGGACAGCAACGTGCTGAACTTGTCGGTTGAAGGCAACTTCGACGATTGCCAAGGCATGATCAAGGAGCTGTTCGCCGATCTGGACTTCAAAGCGAACAACCATTTGGCGGCGATCAACTCGATCAATTTCATTCGGATCATGGCGCAGATTGTTTACTACTTCTACGCTTACTTCCAAGTGAAGAAGGAGACGGGTGCAGCTGTTGTGAACTTCAGCGTGCCAACAGGCAACTTTGGCGATATTTTCGCAGGTTACGTGGCGAAGCGGATGGGCCTGCCGGTAGGCAAGCTGATCTTGGCGACGAACGAAAACAATATTTTGGAGCGTTTCGTGCTGGAGGGCGTGTACAAGCCGGGCGACTTCCGTATGACCTACAGCCCGTCGATGGACATTCAAGTAGCAAGCAACTTTGAGCGTTACTTGTATTATGTGCTGGGCGAAGACTCGGCGAAGATCGGCGAGCTGATGAACCAGTTCAAGTCGGAAGGGCAAATCGTCATTTCCGGAGATGCGCTTGCCAAGGTGCAATCGGAATTCGGCGCGCATGGCGTGCAAGGACAGGAATGCCTCGACACGATATCGGCGTACAAAGCGGATACGGGCTACCTGCTTGATCCGCACTCCGCATGCGGCGTTGCAGCAGCTAACAAATACAGCGGCGACGGCGTAGTGACGATATCGCTGGCGACTGCGCATCCGGCGAAGTTCGACGAGGCGATCCGCCTCTGCGGCATCGAGCAGCAATATCCGGAGCAAATCTCGGCATTGTTCGAGAAGGAGCAGCGTCAGACTCGGGTCGACGGCTCGCTGCCGGACATTGTAAGCGAACTGGTTAAATTCTATAACGCATAGGTAGGCTGTCCCAAAGGCAAGTTAGAGAATGGATTTCATCCAACCAAACAGGCCAAAGAACGCGAAATCAACAGTTTGATTGGATTTCGTACAGGCTAATGATGGCGTTTTGGAGGAAATGAGTAATTTGGGTTGATTAGATTGGAGAATTTCCAGTCAAAAGTCAATGATTCGTCGAAAGGAGCTGTTTGGCTGGACAAATTCCACTCAAACAGCGAGTTTGGTTTATCAGGGCATAAATATGAAAGCCGCTACGTGGGGAGGAATCCTTGCGTAGCGGTTTTTTTGCGCTGCTCTTTTTTGCGTTACCAATCAAAACAATAATTAAGTATCTAATAACAATCTAAATTTATTGCAAAACGATAAATCTTATGTTAAATTCAATATCGAGATATCGAAAGGAGGTGTGTTTGATGAAACGAGGTTCTACCTTGTTCCTGAAGGGGGTTGTCGTGCTACTTGGCCTTGGGGCACTTGCAGTGTGCATCTTCTTTTTGCCGTGGATTGCGAGCGGAGATGCGGAAGCCCATCCGGAGGACAGTTATTTGCAATATCCGTTTTTGGTGTGTTCGTATTTATTGTCTATCCCGTTTTTTGCAGCATTGGTTCAGACGTTGCAGCTTTTAAGCTGCATTGATCGGGGGTATGCCTTCTCAGAATCATCGATTAGAGCTTTGAGGACGATCAAGCATTGCGGCTTTACGATAAGTGTCTTTATAACGCTCGGCGTGTTGTTCGTCGTTATATTCATAGACGATGACATTACGCACATCATTTCGCTGGGAGCGCTGTCCATTTTTACTTCAAGCGTCATCGCGTCCTTTGCTGCGCTTCTGCAGAAGGTTTTGCGAGATGTCATAAGGATCAAAATAGAAAATGACCTAACGGTCTGAAGTGAATTGAAATTTAAAATTTACAATAAGCGAGGGGCTTTTTTATGGAACGGGGAACGACACTCTTTTTGAAGGCGGCTGTTATCGTTATTGGTCTGCCAATACTTGCTTTATGCATATTTGCAGTGCCGGAGTTTGCGAACTATTTAGTAGAGATGTATCCGGAGCATTCTTATTTAAAATATCTTATTTATGTCGTTTTTTATGGAGCGGCGATCCCATTTTACATTGCGCTGTATCAATCATTTAAGCTGTTAAACTATATCGATAAGAACAATGCTTTCTCGGAACTGTCCGTACGCGTATTAAAAAATATCAAATACTGTGCGATCATCATCAGCTGCATTTTCGTGTTAGGCATGCCGCTCTTCTATCTGTTTGCGGAGAAGGACGATGCTCCTGGCGTCATCTTAGTCGGAATGGTCTTGGTCTTCGCCTCGATGGTGATTGCCGTATTTGCCGCTGTCCTCGAAAGGCTCTTGAAACAGGCTATCGATATTAAATCAGAAAACGACCTGACGGTCTGAGGTGAATAACATGGCGATTATTATTAATATAGACGTGATGCTGGCTAAGCGTAAAATGAGCGTGACGGAGCTTTCGGAGCGGGTTGGAATTACGATGGCGAACCTTTCTATATTGAAAAACGGAAAGGCAAAAGCGATTCGAATCTCCACTTTAGAGGCGATTTGCAAAGCTTTGGATTGTCAGCCGGGGGATGTTTTAGAATACAGAAGCGACGAAGACAGTACGATTTGATTTCAACTATAAATAAAAAATGAAACAGCCTGTTCTCAGCGAGAATGGGCTGCTTCTTCTTGTTCTTGTTCTTGCTCTTGTTCTTGATTCCATAACAGGCGCATCTCCTGCGAGTGTGCGAGCAGTTCGGACAAAGTCCCTTCCGCCTCGACGAGGCCGTCTTTAAGGACGATAATGTGGTCGGCGCGCTGAAGTGCGGCTCTTCGGTGGGAGACGATGAGGCAGGCCGCATGCGGCGTATGGGCAACGCGCTCCCATAACAGCTGTTCGGTCGCTACATCGAGCGCGCTCGACAGGTCGTCGAAGACGAGCAGCTCCGGTTCGCGTACGAACATGCGGGCCGCTGCCGTGCGCTGCGCTTGACCGCCGGACAGCTTCACGCCTCGTTGGCCGATCATAGTGTCCAGTCCGTGCTCCAAGCTTGGAATATCCTGATCGAGCACGGCCGTATGGATCGCGCGCTCGCGTTTATCTTCGTTCGCGGCGGTCAATCCAAGTAATATATTCGTGAGCAGCGTCTCACTGAAGAGATTCGGAACCTGCGACGTATAGGCGCTTCGCGGCGGAACGAAGAAGGAAGCGGGATCCGTGATGATATGCCCGTTCCAGCGAATGTCGCCAGCATCAAGCGGCAGTAGTCCGAGTATGGAGCGGAGCAGCGTTGTTTTGCCGGAGCCGATGCGTCCAGTAATAACGGTAATGCCGCCTCGACGCAGCTCCAAGCTAATGTCGTCGATGCCTCTGCCGGAATCGGGATAGCGGTAGCTAACATGGCTTACCGTTAAGGACTGGAATGGAGCATCTCCGTCTATTTGGCCATTAGCAATGTCGATTGGCACGGCGGGCTCTTCCGACCACTCCCCCCTTAAGTGCAGGGGACGATGCTCCGTTAGTGAGTCGGATGGAGCGCCTTGCAGCAATGCGTACATCCGTTTGAATGATACGCCTGTCTGCTGCAGGTGCGACAGGAAGTTGCCGAAGAACGACGTGAAGTCCGTTACGAACGCCAAGTAATAGATGAATAAGGCGAAGTCGCCGACCGTCAGCTCGGAGCGCTGAAGCGATGCTGCTCCAAGCAGCAGGATGAGTCCTGTTCCAACATTGACGATGTTGGAGAAGACGGAAGCGAGCAAGGAGCTGAACAGCCGGTCTTTCAATGCGGCTTGCCTGCGCTTCAGGTTCAGGTCGCGGAATCGTTCGATGAATCGCTCTTCTGCTCCCGCGAGCTGAATCGCCTGTACGGAGCCGAACATTTCGCCGACATGTCCCGATACCCTGCTCGTTGCCTCGCGGCTTTCGGCGCGGTAAGCTTGCACCCGTTTCGTTGCAATCTGAGTGACCGACACGATAAGAATGATCGGAAGGAAGACATAGCAGGTAATCATGGCATCGACTCGGAGCAGAAGCACGATAGCGGCTGCTGCAAAGACGATTTTGCCGATGAGATCAAGCGTCCAGCTAATGGCATCCTCGGCTTGCCCAGCGTCGTCGCGGAACTGGGAGAGCGCCTCGCCCGGCGAACCGGGAATCGCCGCTGCGGCCGGCTGCTTCAGTATCTGGCGCAGCATATTCGTGCGGAGCAGTGCCCCCATATGGAAGCGATGGAGCGAATCGGTCCAAGCGCCGCCGTATATATTGACGATCCGGGCGACGGATATGGCCATCAATAGCGCTGCCAAGCCGTAGGCGCTCAAGGCCCATGTAGACTGGCCGGTCAGTTTATCGAAAAACTGTTGTATAATTAACCCCGGAAATAGCGGGAATAAGTGAACGCCAACCCATAAAACCGCGTTTGCCGTATAGAGAACCGGGCGATAGCGAATGAGCCTCCACATCGATTGCAGCGTCGAAGGCAGGATTTCGTTGCCGTTCTTTTTCATATTTCTATTCATGTTCATGCAAGCACCTCCTCGGTCCCCGTTCTTAATAGTTGATAGAGGCGCGAGCCGCTGTCTGCTGCGAGCTCGGTACGTGATCCGGCTTCAACAACCGTTCCTGCATCCAAGATGAGGATGTCGTCAGCGCGCTTGATCGTTGCGAGCCGGTGGGCGATAATGATGGCCGTTCGTCCCGCAAGCAGCTTATCGATGGCTCTCTCCATATGCGATTCCGTCGCGGGATCAAGCCTGGATGAAGCTTCATCCAAAATGACGAGGCTTGGATCGGCTAGAAATGCGCGGGCGAATGCAAGCAGCTGCGCTTCTCCGGCCGAGAGGCCGCTGCCTCCCGAAGCGAGCGTCGTGTCGAGCCCGTTCTCAAGCGATGCCAGCCATGAAGCTAAGCCTAGATCGGTCAACACCCGTGTGAGGCGAGCATCCGGGATGGAAGAATCATATAAAGTTAGATTGTCGCGGACAGTCGCTTGGAATAACTGAATGTTTTGCGATACCATGGCAATCTTGCCGCGGAGCTGAGACATGGCTACCTCTCTGACGTCCTCGCCGCCGATGCGCACAGTGCCTTCCGTTGCGTCGTAGAATCGTACAAGCAGGCGGGCAAGCGTGCTTTTGCCGCTTCCCGTTCTCCCTAACAAGCCGAGCACTCGGCCTGGAGCAAGCTCGAAGCTGACATTGCGCAGCACAGATGCAGCGCTAGTCTCGCTGCTGTATTCACCAGCGTAGTTGAAGCTGACGTCCTCGAACTTAATGGCCAGCGCGCCGTCTGCCAACTGCGATGGCGAGTGCTTTTCCACGAGTGCAGACTTCGTCGCGAACAACTGGCTGACCCTAACAATGCTGGCGTCCGCACGCTGCAGATCCTGAATTTGCGTCCGGATTTGCTCCAGCGGATGGTTTAATAGCTCCGTATAGGTGAACACCAAATAAATGGTTCCGAGCGTCATGGCATCGGTAGCCCACAAATAACCGCAGTAAATAAGGGCAAGGGAACGGCTAAGCGCGAATACGAAAATGGTCGATACCCACATCGTGTAACCGCCGAAGCTTGCTTTCATATGGATGGGAAGCAGCTTGCGCAAAATGCCGTGAAAGCGGCGCATGACGAAAGAGCTTGCGCCGTTCGCGCGGGTGTCCTCGGTGCCTGCCATATGCTCGCCAAGGAAACCGTACATTTCGGCATAGGCCTCGCTCGACTTGACCCAAGCGGACGAGAATGAAGAACGGATGCGCTGCAGCACGATAACGGCGGCTATGACGAAGAGCGTCATGCCTAGCCCAAGTATCCAATCTTCCAGGAACATCATGACTAGCACGCCTGATATGAGCAGTACATTGGCAGACAAAGAAAATACGAAGCTGGAGAAAAAGTTGGACAGCTCGTTCACGTCGCCGTCAATCCGCTGAATCATTTCGCCGCTCGTTCGTTCCTTATGGAACGACTGGTCGAGATGAAGGCAATGCTTGGCAAGATCGCCCCGCAGCGCGTTCGTCGCCGTCCAGCCGACCTGTTCGCCCACGTATCCGGAGCAGACAGTAACGAGCTGATAGAGAAGAGCGAGCACGATGAACAGGACCGCGCCGCCGATGAGGCTGCCGAGCGAGACGCCCGGCTTCGTCGCGTCGTCGATGAATTGGCGCATAATTTGGGGATTCCAGAGCTGCAGCCCGATTCCGGCTATAAGCAATAGCGCGAGTGCTGCCAGCTTACCGCGTTCATGCCGCAAGTAGGAGCTGAGCAAGCGCCAATATTGTTTGATAGGTATGTTCAACGTGATTTCCTCCAAAGAAGACAAATTCATCCAAGATATGTTCTAATAGTAGGGGGAGAGCAATGGAAGGCGCAAGGTAAAAGTTAAATATAAAGTTTAATCTACATACCCTAGCGGAACGATGCCGAAGAGGTGATAAAATGGATCATTTGTTGCAGCAGGCGGAGGCTGTGCTTATTCAGCATAAGCAGGAGCATGTGCTTCATGTCATGAAAAGTTTGGACACGCCGGAGCGTGAGCGATTGTGCGAGCAAGTGCTTCGCGCGGATTTGGATCGGTTGAAAAAAATAGTGAACCAGCATCTCACTTCCGATAACGAGGACATGGGAACGATTACTCCAATCGCCTATAAAGAATGGGACAGCTTTGGCCAAGCGGAGCGCGATGACTATATACAGCTAGGCTGGGAGCAATTACAGAATGGCAAAATAGCCGCACTCGTCGTAGCGGGTGGACATGGCAGCAGGTTAGGCCATGACGGTCCGAAAGGAACAATCGACATCGGGCTGCCTTCAGGCAAGTCGCTGTTCGAGCTGCAAGCGGATCGGCTGGCGGAACTCTCGCGCAGGACAGGCGTCACTATTCCCTGGTATATCATGACAAGTCCCGATAATGATGCGGAGACGAGAGCTTTTTTCGAAGAAGCGGGATTTTTTGGTTATCCGAAACAGGATTGCTGCTTCTTCCAGCAGCATACGATGCCGGCGGTTGATTACAGCGGCAAGCTGCTGTTCTCGTCGGAGTCCGAGCTGAACTTCGCGCCTAGCGGCAACGGGGAATGCTTCTCTTCCTTGCGAAGCTCGGGGGCGCTTGAAGATATGAAGCGGCGGGGCATTCAATGGGTGTTTTATTATAACGTCGATAACGCGCTTATCCAGATCGCTGATCCGGCTTTCATCGGGGTAGCGGTCGCCGGCGGTCATCCGATCGCGACCAAGGTTGTAGAGAGAAACAATCCCCGTGAGAAGATCGGTATTTTGTGCACGAGGGATGGCAGACCCGCGGTTGTCGAGTATACCGAAATTCCGCAAGCCATGCTCGAAGCGAGGGAGCTGGACGGCAGTCTTACGTATCATTTAGGCAACATTTCGATTCATCTGTTCCGGCTAGATTTCATCGAGAAGCATGCTGATACCGACCTTCCCTACCATGTGGCGAAGAAGAAAATCGACTATGTCGATGCGAAAGGGCGTTATGTGGAGCCAACCGAGCCTAACGCTTATAAGCTGGAGCGGTTTATATTCGATTTCTTCCCGATGTCGGACGGAATGACGGTGTTGAAGGCAGGGAGGGAAGGGGAGTTCGCCCCTGTCAAAAACAAAGAGGGCGAGGACAGCCCGGCGAGCGCGCGCGAGCTCGTTCTTCGGGCACAGGCGGCGGCGGAGGCGCAGCGTGGTGTAAGCACCTTGGATTCGGAGCTGACGTTCGTGAACGGCCCTTATTTGCAATGGCCGACCGAGCGCGGCATGACGATGATGTGGGAGACGTCGCAGCCGGCGAGTGGAAAGCTCGAGATTTACGAGGCAGAGCGCATACATAGCGGAGAGCGCGGCAATTACGTGCTTCATGATCAGCCTATGCTTACCGTGCATAGCGAAGAGGAAGAGGGAGCGCGTCAACGGATTCAGAGGCTTACGGTGGAAGGTTTGACGCCGGGAACGACTTATTTCTATAAGGCTTATGCGGATACTGCCGAGGGGAAGAGCGTGGAGGAAGGGCCGTATCCGTTTCGTACGTCTACGCCGAACGGCGTTCCTTTCTCGTTTGTGGTGACGAGCGAAACGGGAGGTTATCATTATTTTGACCAGAGCGGTGGAGATATTAATAGGTCGCTGTTCAGTCAAATGAGCAAGTATCGGCCCGACTTTGCTTTATTCGTCGGCGATATGGTGGACGATGGACGCAGGCAGGAGGACTGGCATACGTACTTGTTCGGGCCGGGAAAGGAATTACTCGGGACGACGCCGTTCTATAGCTGCTTAGGCAATCATGAGTATCAAAGCTCGTGGTTTTACGATTATTCGGCTTATGCGCATCCGGGCAATTACTATTCCTTCAACTATGGGGACGCTCATTTCATAGCGCTGGACAGCACCGATTTCATTAAGGATGACTTTTATCCGGATGGTGATGGATCGATTGGACCCGGCCATGCGCAATATGATTTTTTGGAGCGGGATTTGCAAGCGGCTGCAGAGAATAAGGCTTTGAAATGGCGAATCGTGTTCATCCATTACTCGCCTTACGTATCGGGAGGTTATGAGGTGGAGGCGCTGCGGAAGCTCGCGCCGGTTATGGAGAAGTACGGCGTCGATGTCGTATTCAGCTCGCATACGATCGTGTACGAGCGAAGCCATCCGCTGCGGGAAGGGAAGCTGGATTACGACAACGGCATTGTCTATGTCGTGGCCGGAGGAGCGGGGGCCATGCCGAGCTGGCAGCTTCCGAAGCGGGAATGGCATACGTCGCAGTCGCTCGCCGTGCCGCATTTTGTACAAGTGACGGCGGCAGGCGACTGCCTGGATCTTCGAGCAATCGATATCGAAGGCAGGCTGTTCGACACGCTTAAGATCAAGAAGGGGAGCGGCGGGGCGAAGCAGTTCATATAGAGAAGCAGCTGCGCGTAATATTAAGCGGTGAAATCCATCTTACAGCAGCCTGTCTAGTAAAAGTAGAACGGATAAGATGGATTCCTCAGCCTATTCCTGAACTTATGAGGTGTCAGAAGCTCCAAGAGAGAGGCTTCATGCAGAATAAGCAGGAAAATACATCCTATTAAATGCCGAACAAGCTAGATAGTAAGAATAGGATGAATTACGCTTCCTAAAAAAGAAATCCGACCCGATCCAAGCAAACCTAGTGATAGGTAACTTGGAAAAGGACGGATTTCTTTGGTTACTAGATTAAGATTAGCACCCTATCGAGCGTAAGTATGCTGAGGGGCAAGCATCTCGCGCAAGTAGCGGCCGGTTAAGGAGTCGCTGCTTGCCGCAACCTCTTCCGGCGTACCGGAAGCGACGACCGTACCGCCTTTATGTCCGCCGTCCGGTCCCATATCGATAATATGGTCGGCGATCTTAATCATATCGAGATGGTGCTCGATGATGACGACGGTGTGGCCAGCATCCACGAGCTGGTTCAGGCAGTCGATGAGCCGCTGAATGTCGCGCAGGTGGAGGCCCGTTGTCGGCTCGTCGAGCACGTACAGGTTATGCGAGCCGCGCTTCACCTTGCTTAGCTCGGTTGCGAGCTTGATACGCTGCGCTTCGCCGCCAGACAAGGTGGCCGAAGATTGGCCGATCTGCAAATAACCGAGACCGAGATCGTTCAGCACCGCCAGCTTGCGGGCGATATAAGGCTGATCATCGAAAAAGGCAACGGCATCCTCGATGCTCATGTCGAGCACCTCCGCGATGTTCTTCTCCTTAATGCGTATATCGAGCACGCTTTCGTTGAAGCGGGCGCCCTTGCATACCGGACATACGGCTTCGACGTCGGGCATGAACTGCAGCTGCGTCGTGACCGTTCCTTCGCCTTGGCAATGCTCGCAACGGCCGCCGTTTTTCTGATTGAAGCTGAAGTCATGCTTCGTGAGCGGACTGCCTTCCGCGCTTGCCGCCTCGGCATACATCTCGCGAATGCGGTCGAAGAAGCCGACGTAAGTGGCCGGATTGGAGCGGGAGCTGCGGCCGATCGGCGATTGGTCGATCGTGATAATGCCGCTAAGCCGCTCATGTCCTTCCAGCGCGTCATGCTCACCCGGCACGATACGGGCATCATGGAAGGTTGCATAGAGCTGCTTGCACATGACTTCGTTAATGAGCGTACTTTTGCCCGAGCCTGATACGCCGGTAATGCACACCATAACGCCGAGCGGAATATCGACGGTAATGTTCCGCAGATTATTCGCCCGCGCGCCGCGGATGGTAAGCTTCATCCCTTGCGGCGGTCTGCGCTGGACAGGGACCTCGATCTTGCGGGCGCCAGTCAGGAATGCGCCCGTAATGGAGTTCGCCTCGGCGCGAAGCTGCTCAACCTTGCCTTCGGCGATAATGCGTCCGCCGCGCCGGCCCGGTCCAGGTCCGACCTCGATAATATGGTCGGCGCTGCAAATCGTATCGATGTCGTGTTCGACGACGATGATCGTATTGCCGATATCGCGCAGCTTCTTCAGCGTGTCGATGATGCGCATGCTGTCGCGGGCATGGAGACCGATGCTCGGCTCGTCGAGCACGTAAAGCATGCCCATAAGTCCCGAGCTGATCTGCGTCGACAAGCGAATTCGCTGCGCTTCGCCGCCGGAGATCGAGTCCGAGCGTCTGCCAAGACTCAGATAGTCGAGTCCAATATCGAGCAGCAGCACGAGCCGCGACTGAATCTCCGCCGTAATCTGGCGGCCGATGACTGCGGTCTCTTCCTTAAACTTCAGCCCATCGAGGAACGAATGCAGCTCTTGAAGCGACATTTGGCATAGCTCATGAATATCCGCGCCGCCGACTTTGACATGGAAGCGCTGCGGCTTAAGCTTGCGTCCTTCACAGTCCGGACATGTGTGCTCGATCATGACGCGCTTATAAAATTCTTCCTCGGCGGGACTCGCCGCCTTGCGCTTCAGGTACAGCTTATACCACCAGTTGATCATATGGACGAGTCCGCCGTAGCTCATCGGCTTGCCGATATGGCGGGCTTGCGTTTTGCTAATTTCATCGCCGGGCGTGAACGGGAATTTCTCTCCGCGCGATCCGTAGAAAATAAGGCTGTGCGCCCAATCCGGCAGCTCCTTGAGCGGTGTATTAAGGCTGAAGCCGTAATGCTTCGCCAAGCTGTTCAGCATCGCCCAGTTCCATGTCGTATTGTTCGTTCCGAGCATCTTCGGATCGAGCGCGCCTTTGTTAATGCTTTTGTCGGCGTTCTTCACAAGAAACTTCGCTTCCGCGCGCATGAACGTTCCGATGCCGCCGCAGGTGCGGCAGGCGCTGTCCGGGTCGTTGAAGGAGAAGTAGTTCGGCTGCAGCTCGCCGAGCGTCAGATGATGCTCCGGACAGGCGAAGCCTCGGTAGAAGTCATCGGCGTTCACTTGCTTGCCTTCAGGAACGCCGGTAATCTCGAAGCGGATGAAGCCTTCACCCACGAGCTTCAAGCTGTTCTCGATCGTTTTGGTGAGCGCCTTGAACACGTTTGGCTGCACGACCACTTTATCGATGACGACCTCGATCTGATGCTCGATTTCCTCGTCTAGAGCAATCGGATCGCCCAAGCTGAACCGCGATCCATCAATGATAACCGTACGAAAGCCTTTGGAGCGAATCTCGTCGAACGTCGTTTCATAGTTCTCGCCGTAAATTTTGTAGATCGGCGCGAGCACCTCCAGCTCCGTGCCCATCGGCAACTGCTGAATACGATCGATCATTTGGCCGGGGGTCCGAGCCGGAACTTTGTGATCGCAGAAAGGGCAGCCCGCATCGCTTGCCGAGGCGAACAGCAGCCGCAGGAAGTCGTAGATGTCGGTCATCGTGCCGACCGTCGAACGCGGATTGACGATCCCTTTTTTCTGCTCGATCGCAATGACGGGAGATAGACCGAAGACGAAGTCGACATCCGGCTTCTTAAGCTGATTCATTCGGCTCTTCGCGAAGGTGGACAGCGATTCGAGGAATCGCCGTTGTCCTTCGCCGTATATGACTTCGAACGCGAGCGACGACTTGCCGGAGCCGCTGACACCTGTAATGACCGTCAGCTTGTCGCGCGGAATGTTAACATCGATATTTTGCAAATTGTTCTGCCTTGCTCCGCGTACTTCAATAAATTGCTTCATACGTCGATCACATCCCCCATTGCGGTTCGTCCATATTTTCGAATAAATAGGCAGGCTCGCTTAAGCTCACCCGGCTAGCAGGCGTCGCCTTCGTGTCTGATTCCAGCTTAGCGATCAAGCCCTGTTCGGCCAGCCAGTCACAGCCTGTCGTAATCGCTCCCGTATCGAGATCGATGACCGGCTTGAACTTATGCATGATGTCGATTGCGGTACGAACGTCGGCCTCCTCCTTCAAGTAGGCAAGCACGGGAGCGAATAGCCGCTCGGCTCGCTCGCTCAAATACGCGTTAATGCTCTTAAGCGCATCGTTCACTTTCTCCTCGTGGGCATTGGCGGCAACGAGCTCTGAATACACCGTCCGAAAAAAATCCGGGTTGTACGTCAGCGCCTGCTGCACGCATTCGCGCATCGGAATATCGCCATTCAGCAGCACCTCGATCTGGGACAGCGTATCGACCATCTTGATGATCCAAAAGGCGCTGTACGTGAAGTCGCGCTTCACGTATTGCCACTTCTCGGCCTTCGCCAGCAGCGCGAGGGAGAAGCAGCTAAGCTGCAGCAGCCGAAGCTGTCTGTCGCGTTCGCCAATATAACGAATCTGCTCGAAATACGACTCGATGGACGAGTCCTTCGTGAACAGCAGAGTGCTGCGCACGAGCATCGAATGACCGAACGAGCCTTGGACGGTGCGTTCCATATCGCGCTTGAAGTCGTTCCTCGTCGTAATGCTTGCGTTGATCGGCACGTCGTTCTCCACGAAGGTCCGATAGCCGTACTTCAGCTTCTGATCGTGCACGATCAGCTTTAGGTCGATGTCCGACTTCTCCCATACTTGATCGTAGGATAGGCTGCCGAACAAGATGACGGCGATCACTTGATCATCCTGTTTGACCTTATCGACGAAGGTTTGCAAGGATGCCCGGAAGGCGGCAGTCATGGCTTCCGCTTGTGTGTATTGGTCCATATAATTACCTCCACCCTATAGATGCCGCTGCACCTGGAATGCTATCATTTAAATAAGACTTTTTTTCCAAAATAGCGATTTGCTCGTTTCTTGAATTCGTTGCAAGAAATGGAAATCCTGTTTTTCAATACAACACATTTCTGGGAGGTATAAATGATCTATGGCTCGCAAATGGCTCATCGGACTTATTATCGTAATTGGATTGATTCACTTGGCAACGCTGTCGGTCGACAGCACGCCCTTGAATTGGGTATTCAAGCTGACCCCGATGCTGCTTATTATCGCGCTAGCGGTCACTTCCCCGCCTGAGGGAAAGTCGGCTCGCGCCTACAAGGGACTGATCTTAACCGGGCTTGTGTTCGGCATTGCAGGCGACGCGTTCCTCTTGGTGCCGGGCGATACTTGGTTCATGTGCGGGCTTGGCTCTTTCTTGATTGGTCATTTATTCTACATCATCGCGCTGTTGCCGCGCATGCGCTATTCGCTGCTTGGTCTGCTGGCAGGACTGCCGATTGCAGCGTATCTCATCTTCATGATCATCCGATTGCATGAAAGCATCATGGCGGACAGCTCCCAAAGCGGATTGTGGATTCCGGTTCTCGTCTACGTTCTCGTCATCGGCACGATGTTCTGGGTCGCGATTTTGTCGCGTAACATGCATGCGGCGATCGGCTCGCTATTTTTTGTCGTATCGGACTCCATCTTGGCCTGGAATAAGTTCATAGGAGAAGTCACGATGTCCGACATCCTGATTATGGCGACGTATTTCGCGGCCCAACTGCTGCTGGCGGGAAGTATTGCGAATGTGTTCAGAAGCAAATAATATTACTCTTTTCCAATTATTTTCACCGAATGCGCCGTTCTCAAAGGATGCCGGACAACTTACAATGAAAGTACTAGCCTTATCGGATTCTATTAAAGGGGGATGCGTATGCCTTCGGATAAGATGGAAGTGTTGATCGTCGATGACGAGCCTAGGCAGAGGCGCGGGCTTGCGGCCATGGTTCGCTCCTTGCGTCCCGACTACAGAGTCGGCGAAGCGAAGAACGGCAAGGAAGCGCTCGAGTACGCGAGAGGCAGACAGCTCGACATCGTCTTTACCGATATTCAGATGCCGATTATGAACGGCCTTGAATTCGCCGCAGAGCTGGGCAAGTCATGCCCGAAAGAACCTAAAATCGTTTTTGTAAGCGTATACCATGAATTCGATTATGCCCGAAAGGCGATCCGGCTTGGGGCAAAAGATTATTTGGTGAAGCCCGTGAGCGCGGAAAATCTCGACGGCGTATTGCTGGAGCTGGAGAATCAGCTCCTCCAAGAGAGTTCGGCCATCGCGGAGACGCGGCAGTTGACGGAGGAACTGGCTCATACGAAGCCGATCTATCTGGAGCATCTGCTATTCAAATGGATGACGGGTGAGCTGGAGACAGCAGAAAAGAAGGAAATCGACCAGCACTTCGACATTCGAGGACATGGAACGGTGTTGATCTTGGAGTCGCATTGCACGCAGGCTTCGGAAGGAAGCTTGGAGTGGCGGAGCATCCTGAAGCGGGCGGCAGCACAGGCGCTTGGCAGATGGGCCATGACGTATATGCTCGCTCCCGAGCATGAGCGAAACAAGCTGTATATCATTGTTCAGTGGAAGACGGGCGCGCAAGCCGCGGATGGGCTGAAGCAGCTTCAGCAGGCTCTTGCGGGATTGGAGACCGTGCATGATAAATCGATCGGCGCGGGTATCGGCCATGAAACGCATCAGCTCGAGATGGATATGAAGGATTGCCACGAGCGCGCGGCGATGGCGCTTGAATATTTGTATTATTTTCGCGATGGCAGATGGGTGTCCGCGGAGCAGCTGCGCGCTGAGATCGGAAGCTGCCCGACGGGCAGCATCAGCGTGAAGGAAAACGGCCGGCTGGAGCAGGCGGTAGCCGGAGGTCAGGTCGAGCAATCGATTCAAGAGTGCATGGCGATATTGGATAAGCTGGCGGCTGCCAGACCTTCTCCGTTCCGCATGAAATGCAATTCGATTCAATTGCTGCTCTCCTGCTTGAAGCAGGCAGAGACGGTTATGGACGATCGCCATTATGCGTCGCTTGGCCGCGAGATCGAAGAGCAATTGCTTGCGACGGATTCGCTTACAGCAACGAAGGCGACAGCGTCCAGCTTGCTCGGCGACATCGTTAATCAGATGAAGAAGGACAAGGGCTCGCGAAGCGAGCTGATTATGCAGAAGTGCCGCGAATATATCGAGGACAATCTGCATGAGGATCTCGGACTCGAGGTCGTCGCGCAGCATTTTTTCTATAACGCTTCTTATTTCAGCATCCTGTTCAAAAATCATTTCAGCATATCGTTCACCGATTTCCTTGTAAAGCTGCGTATGCAGAAAGCGCGCTCCCTGCTGCTAGAATCGGATAAGCGAGTGGCTGATATAGCCAAGCAGGTCGGTTACAAGGACATCAAATATTTCAACAAAGTATTCAAAAAAACGTTTCTCTACTCGCCGGAGGAGTTCCGCAGAATGTTCGCCACTACCTAACCCGCAAATGAGGTCAGCCTATGCTCTTGATTCGAAAGCTTGCAGCTCTGGTCGCCAATGCCAAGTTCCGCATTAAGCTGATCGTTTCTTATTTTCTGCTTGTCAGCATCATTATTCTTATTCTAGGATTCACGTACTACCAGATCAGCGCCAGCAACATGCTTATGAACGTGAGGAGCAGTCTGGGCAACGTCGTGCTGAACAACAACCAGCTGCTGGACGAGAAGCTGGAGGCGATACGGGGCAAGAGCGACGTCTTGCCTGTCGATAGCGAGCTCTATCAGATCATGATCGGGCTGAAAATGTCGGATAACGAATCGTTATTGAAGGCCGACCGCCGCCTGACGGAACTGCTGTTCCAATATTTCGGGGGCAATGACGACATCTATGCTTCCTTCATCGTAACGCGGGACTATACGTTCGGGAACGGGGCGAGGATGTACGTGCCGTCCGCGGGCTTCTTCAATTCGGAGCTGCACCTGCTCGCCGAGCGGGCTCAGGGCGATCTCGCCTGGATGCCGACGTACGACTTCGCCAAGACGTTCAAGGACCGGCATATGGAGACCGTTTCCTTCGAGTACAGCCATCTCATCTCTGCCGTTAAGGAACTCAACCTCACCTATATCGACGAGGAAGGCATCTTCCATACGCTCCCGCCGGGGATCGAGCGGCCGATTCTGATGATTAATTTTACGACGGACGACTTCGGCAAGCTGTTCGCGGATTACGCGGGCAAGAATGAATACCGCAATCTATCCTATGGCATCGTGAGCCCGAAGGGCGACGTGATCGTTCACTCGGTGCATGAGCAGGAGACAAGCCGTGAGGCCCCGCCGTGGCTCGAGGAGGCCTACAGGCTCGGGGACGGCAGCTTCGAGAAAGTGATCGACGGCAAGGAAATGCTCATTAACTTCGACAAAATGGAGAGCACGGGCTGGATGTCCTTCGTCGAAATTCCGGTCGAGGACGCGCTGTACGGGCTAAAGTCTCTGCAATCGGTATCGGTTCTTTTTCTGGCGGTTATGCTGCTTGTATCGGCGCTGCTTGCTTACCTGATGTCGATCTTCATTACGAAGCCGATCATTCGGATCAAAAAAGCGATGAAGATGGTTGAGCGAGGCAACTTCGATATTCGCATTCCCGAGAAGGGGCGCGATGAACTCGGTCAGCTGACCCGGATGTTCAATCATATGAACGGAAGAATTCAGACCTTAATCGAGGAAAACTATGCTTCAAGGCTTAGGGAAAAGGAAGCGGAGCTGATGGCGCTGAACCTGCAGCTTAATCCTCATTTTCTATACAACACGCTGACGACCATGTATTGGATAGCGGTCGAGAACGGGCAAGAGGAAATCAGCACGATCATGCGCAACTTGGCCGAGATGCTGCAAACGTCTACGCGCAACAAAAACGAGACATGGCCGCTGCGAACGGACCTCGATTGGCTGGAGAAATATATTTTCATCATGGCAAGCCGATTCCAGAATCAGTTCCAGGTGAGCTTCGAGGTGGATGAGAGTTTGCAGGAGATGATGGTGCCGAAGCTGTTCCTGCAGCCGTTCGTCGAGAACGCCATTATTCACGGATTCGCGGAGTTTGAGCAAGGTGGAGTCATTGCCGTCAAAGGCTGGTGCGAGGACGATCAAGTGATGTTTTCCGTGGAAGATAACGGGGCTGGCTTTGGCAGAGATGCCATGGATCGGATGAAGTCCGGCGAGAGCGGATCTACAGGCATGCCCAATGTAGAGAAGCGCATTAAGCTGTTGTACGGGAACAGTCAGGGGATCGACATCTACTCTCTTGCAGGGAAAGGCACCAGAGTCGTTATTCGTATGGGGTCGCGGACGGGGGGACAACGGAGATGAAGACGATGAGATTCAGATTCGTATGGTTGCTTATGATTTGCGCCATGCTTGGGGCGTCGGGCTGCAGTTTCGTGGAAGGCGGAAACGGCGGAAGTTCGGATGGGGATTCGGGTGCAGGCAACGACCCGTTCACGTTCGACGGCCATGAAAGGGTCACGCTGACGTATGCGTCTTGGGGATCGCCGAACGAGAAACAGGTGCAGGAGCGGATCGTCGCAAAGTTTATGGAGAAGTACCCGTGGATCACGGTCAATTATTTGTTCGTGCCGGGCGATTATGTGAAGCGGTTGACGACGCTGTACGCCGCGAACAAAGCGCCTGATGTATTCGTGCTGTACAAGCACACGGCGCTGCAATGGGCGGAACAAGGGAAAATATACAATCTGAACGAGTTTCTGGGGCAAGACGAGGATATTAATGAAGATATGTTAATCCCCAATGCAATCATGTACTGGGCTCCGGGCAAGGTTGCGGGAATTAAGGCAACGGAAGAATCGTTCGCTCTCTACTATAATAAGCAAATGTTCGAGGAGGCAGGCGTAGAGCTGCCCCCTTCTCGTGCGGCGGATGCATGGACATGGGACGAATTCGTTCATTATGCCAAGCGGCTGACGCTTGACGAGGACGGCAACAACGCGTTGTCGCCAAGCTTCAACCCCGGTGAGATTAAGCAATACGGCGTGCGCTTCAATGCATGGGCATGGCATTTGTTCGTACCCTCGAACGAGGCGAGCGTCATCAAGGAGGATGGAAGCGGTCTCAATCTCGATGAACCGGCTGTCATCGAGGCTGTGCAGCGGTTGGCGGATCTAATCTACGTCCATCATGTAGCACCGTCCCCGATTCAGGAGAAAAGCTTGCCTACGCCGGATATCGCGCTTCAGAGCAAGAAGGTGGCGATGGATATGAACGGCCAGTGGGTTCAGCTCGATCTTGCGGCGACGGGGATCGACTATGGCGTTGGCGTGCTGCCGATGCTGAAGAGGAGCGTGACGGTCCAATTCGGCGAGCCCGTCGTGATGTCCCAGTCGACGAAGCACCCGAAGGAAGCGTGGCTGTTCTACAAATGGCTGCTCGATGCGGAAAGCGCCCTCGATATGCATGCAAGCGGCTTATGGATGCCGATCGCGAAGGATTATTATACGAAGCAGGAGCTGATCGACAAGTGGGCGACCGTCACTCCCGGCCATGCCGAAGGGTATGAGGATGCCGTCATGCGGCAGACGCTGGAGAACGGAGTCAATTCGTACGATTACTATGTGAAAAATATTGAGAAGATCAATGCCATATTAAATCCTGCGCTGGATCAAATTTTTCTTGGCAAAAAAAGCGTCAAAGAGGCGTTCGAGAGCATCATGCCGAAGATTAGCGCCGAGTTTAAGGGGACATATCCGTGAACGGGAGGAGATGGAATAGTGGGATCGGAAATCGGAGGTTGGGGAGGGAACTGCTGCTTCTGCGTTATGAGGGAGCTCACTAAATAGTGAGGAGAACCTCACTATTTATGACCGATTTCGGCATGATCGCGCAATTGCATGAGGCAAACCTCACTGCTCGTGAACTTAGGTTCATGGCAAGTGAGGTTTGCCTCATTATTTTTGTAATACAGCTAGATTTGCCTTCAATTGTATGAGGACAGCCTCAATATGAATGAATATAGCCTCACTTCTTCCCCTGTTCCACCCTTTTATCCGTCCCTCCCCAGCCCTTTAGCGGCAAACCTCAAATTAGTTTCTCAGAACGACACTATGCGCGGAAATGTTGGTGTTTGATCATCAATCAGCTATACCGGGCATTACCAGCATCCTAACCTCAATAGCGGCATTTCGTCGAACTAACTCGGGATGTTCAGCCGAATTGCGCGTTTAACGGCATATCGTCGAATTAATCAAGGCATTTTTCCTCATCAAGCATAAACCGCCCCATTAGAGTCCTGAAATCGAACTAAATGAGGCAGTCACTCACTTCCCCCGTAAATAGTTTCCCAAAACGACACTGTCCACCTTCTATGCCACTCCATCCAGCACCGTCCCCGACTCTCCCTGAAACCGAACCCAATAAAAAGCTCCTAATCCAATGATTTTCCGAATTGTTGTAAATGAAAGCGTTTGCTAATCTAAGGTTGTCATTCGCTGCAGCGTGACGACTTGTTTCTGAAGGCGGTCCTATAACCGAAAAACTGGAGGAACTTTAATGAAAAAAGCAGTTGCAGGTTTGCTTAGCTTATCTCTCATAGCGACGACAATAATAGCGGGGTGCAGTTCGAACAATACAGATAATAATGCAGGCACGAATGCAGGCACGGAAGGAGCTTCCGGCAGTAAAGTGAAGCTGACAGCGATTATTACGAAGCATCCGCTGACGCAGGAGCTGTCGAAGATGAAGTGGCTCCAGGATGCAGAGGATAGAGCGGGCGTTGACATCGAATGGCAGGAGGTTACGGCGGACTGGGATCAGAAGAAAGGCGCGCTGCTTGCAAGCGGCGACGTTCCGGATCTCATCGTCGGACCGAACGCGATTACCGATGCGGACTTCGCGCAGTTCCCGGGCTTGTTCCAGGATCTGACGGAGCTCGTGGAGAAAAACGCGCCGAACGTGCAGACGATGTTCTCCGAGAAGCCGGAAACGAAGGTTATCGCAACGCAGCTCGACGGCAAAATCTACGGTCTTCCGAAGTATCAGCGGTTCTGGCCGGGAACGGCAACGAGACAGTTCATTAACCAAAAGTGGCTCGATAATCTCGGCTTGCAAATGCCGACGACATGGGATGAGCTGTACGACGTTCTACTCGCCTTCAAGGAGAAGGACGCGAACGGCAACGGCGATCCGAGCGATGAAATTCCGATGGACTTCGCGCCAACGGGAACGGTAGCCTTCGGCTTCTTCATGCCGACGGTGCTGCTCGGAAGTCTAGGCATTACATTGACGGACGCGAGCGGCTTCGGGTATTTCGTCGAGGACGGCAAAGTGAAGAACTTCCTCGTAGACGACCGCTATAAGCAGGTTGTGACATTCCTGAACAAGCTGTACAGCGCGGGTCTTATTAGCAAGGAAGCATTCACGCAAGACTATACGAAGTACCAATCGGTTGCTCGCGGCAATGGCGATACGGCGGCGGTCGGCTTCACTTGGGGCTGGGAAATAACGGACCGCGTAGGCAATACGCTTGCCCCGCAGTATTCGTTCATGTCGCCGCTTAAGGCAACAGCGAATCAATCGGAACAAGTATCATGGGACTATGATTTCAACGCGCTCAACTACGGCACGAATATGGTTACGATGTCGGCGGGCACGAAGAACAAAGAGGCTGCGATGAAATTCATCAATGAGCTGTATGATCCGAAGGTGAGTATGCAAGTATTGTTCGGCTCGCTTGGCACGAATATTGAGGACAAAGGCGACGGCAGCTACGCGATCCTGCCTCCTGCCGATGCGGCCATGGATCCGGGCACTTGGAAATGGACGTCCTCATGGGCCGATAACGGTCCGATGTACATCTCCGATTCTCTTAACCTGACGCTTGGCACCGACATGCAGTCCGTTGGCAAGCAGACCGAACCGTTACAGGCCGCGCTTGACGCTGTCGACAAGGAGAACGACGTATTGCCGAGCATGTTCATCAAGTACAGCACGGCGGACAACAGCACGCTTGGCATTAACAATACGAATCTGATGAACTTGGCGCTCGCTAAGTGGGCGCAATGGATTACGGCTGGCGGTATCGAGTCCGAGTGGGATGCTTACCTGAGCAACGTGAAGAAAACAGGGCTCGAAGATAATCTTAACATTATGCAGAAGTATTACGACGAATACATGAGCAAGTAATCAAACGATGGCGTCGCCGAATGCTTCGTTCCGATTTTTATATAACGACGGTCGGGGCATTCGGTTCAGGCGTTAAGGGGGTAGGGAATGATGGCCGCTCAAACGAAAGTACTGACTCGCAAAAACATAAGTAACGGCCTCGGAAGGAGGCCGTCGATCGTCCTGGAGTTCGTTCGGGACTATCAGCTATGGCTCATGATACTGCCGGCTATCGTCGTCATTATCCTCTTCAACTACATTCCGATGTACGGCATTCAGCTGGCCTTCCGGGATTATGATTTCACGAAGGGGCTTACGGGCGGCGAATTTCGGGGACTGTTCTACTTCAAACAATTCATAGACAGCTATATGTTTGCCGACTTGATGAAAAACACGATAATTATCAGCTTAGCTACGATCGTGCTCGGTTTTCCGGCGCCTATATTGCTCGCGCTGCTCATTAATCAGGTCAAATGGAAGCGGGCGAAAAAGACGCTGCAGACGACCGTTTATTTGCCTCATTTTATATCAATCGTCGTTATGGTCGGTCTGATGAACGTGCTGCTCTCTCCTAATTCGGGCATCATCGGCCATCTGCTGTCCTCGCTGGGGATTGGGGAGACGAACGTTCTTGCTTCAACGAATACGTTCGTGCCTGTCTATGTCTTGTCCGATATTTGGCAGCATTGCGGCTGGAACAGCATTATTTATTTGGCCGCGTTATCGACAGTCGATCCGCAATTATACGATTCCTCGAAGATTGACGGCGCGAACAGATGGCAAACGATTCGCCATATCGATCTGCCGGCTATCCTGCCGACGATTATTATTTTGCTCGTGCTGAGCATGGGCAGCGTTCTGGGGACGGGATTCGAGAAAGTGTTTCTGATGCAAAATGCGCTCAACCTGCCGGTATCGGAAGTTATCGCAACGTACGTCTACAAGATAGGTATTATTTCGAACCAGATCAGTTACTCCTCGGCCATCGGTTTGTTTAATACACTAATTAACTTTATCTTCTTATTCGCTGCCAATGCGATTTCGCGGCGAGTCGCGAATATAAGCTTATGGTAATGGGGGCAACGCTATGGGATTCACGCGCAAGATTAACATAGGCGATAAAATGTTCGATACAGCCGTCATCGTGTTAGGCCTTTTCGTTTTCCTGATCGTCGCTTACCCGCTATACTTCGTCATTATCGCCTCCGTCAGCGACTCGACGCTTGTGGCTACAGGCAAGGTTACGTTATTCCCGAAGGGGTTCAGCACGTTCGGCTATAACGAGATCATGGGCGATTCGAGAGTATGGACAGGATACAAAAATACGATTTTGTATACGACGTTAGGCACGTTCGTGAACTTATTGTTCACGCTGCCTGCGGCCTATGTATTGTCGCGGAAGGAGTTCCGCGCACGGCGAGTGCTGATGCTCGTATTCGTTATTACGATGTTTTTCAGCGGGGGACTTATTCCGACCTACTTGCTAATGAAAGGCCTGCACATGACGAATACGATGTGGGTATTCATCTTCCCGTTCTGCGTCAACGTGTACAATCTGATTATTACGCGCACATTCTTCGAAAGCTCCATACCGAAGGAGCTGTACGAAGCGGCCGCGATGGACGGCTGCTCGCACTTCGGCTTCTTCATGAAGGTTGCGCTGCCGCTCTCCAAGGCGGTTATATCCGTCATCGGCCTCTATTATCTGGTGGCGCATTGGAATGATTTCTTCACGGCGCTCATTTATGTCAGAAGCAATACGCTGCAGCCGCTTCAGATCGTACTGCGGGACATCTTGCTGTCCAACCAGGTGTTCTCGGGCGGGGCTGGTGCTGGGGGAGCTTCAGGAGGTTATGCGCAGAAGTATGCGGACCAGATCAAATACGGCGTTATTATCGTATCGACACTGCCGATCCTGTTCGTCTATCCGTTCATCCAGAAGTACTTTGAGCAAGGCGTCATGATTGGTTCGGTGAAGGGGTAGTGAATTGGATCGGAGCTGGGAGGAGAGGAATTGGCTCCGAAAGAATATGGAGGCTGCAGGGCTTGTTATAGCTCTGACAAGCCTCTTTTTTAATTTCCAACAATTTCAAATATGGTATAATGGAGGGGATTTATATGGAACTATCTGTAATGAAACAGAACGATAAGGAGCTTAAATTAAAGTAGGTAGAAGAAATATAAGCAATGAAAAACAGGAGGAACAACAGATGACTTATCAATATCCAAAAACGGAATACTTAAAGAAGCTTATTCAACTTGACGAGAAATTACAAGCTAATCAACAAGGATCACTTGATGATTACCTAGGCTTTTATATTAGCTTTAACGACGAGGATAGATATAACTGTACGCCGGAAGATGCAGTCATATTTGGATGGACAGGGTGTGATGGGGATCATTTTGCGTTTTCAACGCTCAACGGATCAATTGAGAATCTAGATGAAGCGCCAATCTTATTTATACAGCCAATGGATTCGAGGGACCCCATCAGTTTAGTAGCAAGAAATATTAAGGAGTTTTTCTCGTTGTACCTATCAATAAGAGATTTCTATGTTCTCGAAGGATTTAAATGGTATGAAAGCAAAGAAGATTTTACAAAACACTACAATGATAACTTCAAAGAGGATTTATTTGAAAGGGAAGAAGAGTTTAATTTCATCTCGAATAAATTAATAAATCTATTAAATATTGAACCGATTGATGATCCCTATCTTTATATTAATAAAATTAGAACGAGCTAAGGCGTCTAAGGTATATCAAGAGGTCCTGTACTTCATTTAACACCATATTCAGGCATTGGGCGTTTGCCCTCAGTCCGGTACGAAGTTAGAAGTGGACTCGGAGTGTCATTTCAGTTGCAGAGAAGCGGAATCAGTCGGACCGGACACATCCGCACCGACTAAGCGCATCGCGCTCGGCGACTTCGCCGTCACCTTAAGTCAGTGGGACGTCGTGAATACACAACGTTAGGCGAAATGCTAGAGGAGTTGAACAGAATAAACTTTAACAGTTCCTATCTAATCTATATTGTAATTTGCTCTTTTAATAGTGATTCATTTATTAAGATCGGTAGGTCAAGAAACTTATATAACAGAATTAAAAACATACAAACTGGTTGCCCTCATCCTATTACTAATGTCTTTGTTGTTATCTCGGAATACGAAGAAGAAATTATTGGACTTGAGAAAGTACTACATAGAATGATAGATAATTATAAGTTGAAAGGTGAATGGTTTCTTGGATCAGAAGAATTTTTTATGTTGTTTAGCTCAATTTTAGAACGAATTAATTTGGGGAACTTAGGAGACTTAGTTTTTGAGGATGAAGATCGCTTTTCATTCGAAGAAGTAGAGATTTTATTCCATACTCATAATTACAGTTTCTATGAGATTGAATTACCTATAAAACAAAAAGAACAAATAATACATAAACAACTTTTCAAACCAAGTGAAATATTTATGAAGATCCAAAAGAATCAAACTATAAGAACAGATTCTGTGGGCTGAACTGAACGCACTTCGCCTAACACCGTATTCACGTTAAGGACCTAACGGTCCTTGGTTTGCCAGAGGCATTTCGAGGAAGAGGATTCAGGCAGACAACCCTGCACTGGCTAAGTCCATCGGCCCCGGCTCTAACGCGCCTAAAACTAGTGAGGGTTCGTGAATACAAGAACGTTATGTATTCACGCATCGGGCATTCGCCCTCGGTCCGGCAAGAAGTTAGATGTTGAATCGAAGAAGCATATCTGTTGCGGGGAAGCTGAAGCAGCCGGACACATCGATCCCCCTAAGATAGGAGCTATCTAAGGGGGATCGACGTCGTGAATACAACAACGTTATGCGAAATCTAAGCAATAGCTTATTAAAATCTGGAGGTAGTAGGGCTATGCTGCATAAATTCATAAACTTCATTAAATCCAAACCAATTGATGATATTAATTTCATAGGTTTTATTTACTTAGAAGATGATGGTTTATATGAATTCACTCCGATGCAGACATTTGTTTATTTTCAATATGGAGAAGAATATATAGAGTTCGAGTCCATCAATCAATACTCTAGACTTAAAATTACTTTAGTTCAATCTTTACCATCAATTAGAGAGAAATTCGATACGGTTGAGAACTTTCTTCCAGCGAAATCTTCAATAAACGATGTAGTGTTGATAAACCCTATTGCCATCAACAATATTGTATCGAGTATCACATTTTATAACCTTGAAGAAAGTGATGATTTAATTACATGCGATAGTATTTTGTTTCGATTAAGGAATGAACAAGTGATATTCCTAGATCCAACATTTATTTCAGGAATTAATGTTGGAGGAATAGAACAATATGAATTCTGGAGAATAAATAATAATAAAGAAATTAATATGAAATACATAGAGATCTGATTTTGAGAGTTGTTCAAGAGGGTTTAGACATCGCATAACACCATATTCACGCATCGAGCATTCGCCCTCGGTCCGGCAGAGCGATTACGGGGAGGCTGAGCAGCCGGACACATCCGCACCGACTAACCGCATCGCGGCCGCCCTCCGGGCTTAAGGTGGTAGGACGTCGTGAATACAATTACGTTATATGAAATACGTGCAGATCGATAATTTATGAGATCAATTGAAGGAGTTTTATATGGACTCTTTATCAGTTCGACTGGAAATTGAAGAATTAATAAAGAAACTTCAAATAGACAGGGAAGACCTATTTTAAGTTAGGAAAGACCAGTGGAGAAATATTATAAATAATATTGAATTACGATTCTTAGTGAAGAATCATTATACACATGGATTACATTGGGGATGGAATAGACTTAAAGAACCTAAATATTCAGTTAGGTTTGTCGATCAGCCATATAAACATATTAAAGACATTATTGAAGATGAGTATATCTGGTTTATTGTAGAAGACCTTTATGACAAGATGTGGGTATATGAAGGTACTCGAAATACTATATTTGAAATAGTAATTCCTGAACTAAATCATCTAAGGGAATATTTTTTGGTCTCTAAGAAATATCAATGGCTTATTTGTGAGGATCATCATAAAATTATTCATCTATCTGGACAGGAAATCGTTGAACGAATGAAGACATATGAACAAAAGAACATTGAAAAGATATTTAAGTGAAAGCTATCTCAAGATGGCTCGCACTTAATATAACACCATATTCACGCATCTATCATTTGCCTTCGGTCCGGCCGGAGTTAGGAGTGGATTCGGAGAAGTATCTCAGCAGCAGAGAAGTATATTCAGCCGGACACACCCGCACCACCTAGCGACATCGCGGACGTCCTTTCGGGACTTATGGTATTGGGGCGTAGTGAATACAATAACGTTAAGCGAAATTGCTGAAATCTTCAGTGAAGAAATCTATAAGGCAATAATTTAAACCATTTATGTAAAGAGATTAACTTTAATCAATTCAATGATTATTTACGGAGGAGCCTTATTGAAATCTCTAACAATTAGAATAGTTATTTTTATAATTCTTTTTTTACCCACTCTCATAACCTTGCATCTATTATTGAAATTCTATCCACATACCGGACTTGGACGAATCATAACTCTGCCAGCTACTTTTCTATTGAATTCAATTATAGTACTAATCGGAATTAGAATATCAAAGAATAGGACAAGAAGTTTTTCTGTTATCATCTGGATATTGATTGTATTAATTACGATATGTGTTGCTATTATTTTGTATCCTCAAGATTATGGGCCTCATATTATCAATAAGCTATGGAAGCATATAAACCTCTAAAATAAAGGACGACAATTTTGAGAGTGAATCAAAGAAGTCGGCAACATCGCTTAACACCGTATTCACGCTGCGGGCTTGCGCTCTTGGTCCGTACCGTTGCAATAGGACCGAGGGTAGAATCAGCCGGACAACCAATGCGAGCCTAAGTCTAACGACCCGTTCCCACCCAGTCGTTGCAATCCTTTATGCCTTGTGGGTTCGTGAATACAACAACGTTTTGTGAAATCACAGTAATATAATAAGTTAGCATTTCAAGGAGGATTTATGAAGACCATTATCTATATGGTTAGGCATGCTGAATCACCATACAATGAAGGAACCGAAAGAACAAGAGGACTCACCACTAAGGGCAAGGGCGATGTTGAGAAAGTTACAGAAATTCTTAAAGGAGAAGGAATAGATGTTATTATATCTAGCCCGTATAACCGAGCAATCCTGAGTATTGAGGGATTGGCACAATACTTAGGATTAGAAATCAAAACATTTGAAGATCTCAGGGAAAGGTATTTTGCTGGAGAAATTATCGGAAATGCTGAGTTAATGTCAGTTATTAGCGGGAAATTTAATGATTTTGATTATTCTTTACCGGGTGGGGAGTCTAATTCTGATTGCCAGAATAGATCGATATCAGTGATAAAAGACATATTAAAAGAACACTCTGGGAAAAAAGTAGCTATTGGAACACATGGACTTGTAATGACTTTGATGATGAATTATTTTGATTCAAGTTATGGTTTGGATTTTTTGAATCAATTAAAGAAACCAGATATTTATAAATTACGTTTTGAAAATTTAGAATTAAAAGAAGTAACGAGACTGTGGAATGAATAGAGATTCGGGCCCTCGATCCGCCAGAAGTTAGGGGGACTCAGAGAGGCATATCAGTTGCATTCGGAGTGGGGAAATTTTGTGAAAATGAATTTAAGGGGTGGCTGAATGGAAAGGGATATTGCATTGAAATATTCGAATAAGTTCAAAGCATTACTAGAACTACAAGACAAGGTGAAAAGCATTCATCCATTGCTAAGTGAACATTTCCCGATTGCGATTGTTGAGGATAAACAGCTACACATCTTTGAATATAAGAAAGGAAGTTACAGTTTATCACTTAGTGAACCTGATACCATGGATTTACCAGTAGGTGTAAGGGCTGCTTTTCCGCTGGAATCCATGCAGAATCAAGTAGTTGTCGTTGTAACTGGAGAGGTGTTTGACACGGTTAGTGAGCAAGTGATTATTTTTCATGAGTTTGTGCATTGTTACCAGTTTCACACTTGCGAAATGCAATTGAGGGAACATATTGATTTAGCCAAACGGTCAGCAAACACAGGTGAGTCATGGGAATTAAATTACCCATTCCCTTATGCGGACAATCAGTACATAGAAATCACAAGGTCATTATTTGAAAGATTAGATAAGAAGGATGACAAGTTAATAGGTTCGACAAGAAGAAAACTTAAAGTGTGCTTGACTACTGAGCAAGTCGATTATATGGTTTGGCAAGAATGGAAAGAAGGATTTGCAAGATATATTGAGAATCAGGTCAAGTTATTTCTGGGAATTAATTTGAATCACGGAGGAAGGAATGAACCATACAGTCGAACTACCTTTTACGAGATGGGATCACAATTCATTGAACTTATCGTCCAAGCTTCACCAGGTTCACTTTACAAGATTGAAGAGCTTTATTACGCATTGAAAAATGATTTGTTTTTTGAGAATAACAATAACGTTAGATAAAATCTTCGAATGATATGTCAAAGCAAAGGAACAATCACATGACACTCTATATGCATCATTACTTTGAAAAAGATATAGGACCGTTTAAGAACTTATCAGAACTTTCTGTGAGTGAAGCGAATAAAGTCTCTGAGTGCATTAGACGAGATGGAAAGACTTTCGCAAGCCAGAGAACGAATGACTATATGGTCATACGAAGAGAACTAGAGCTTTTAGCTCGCGATCAATTTATTGCAAAAGGTGGAAAGCCCAAAAATTCTTTTCCTCATTACATGACATTAGGAGCTTGTGATTGGCTTGAGACATGGTATAAGAATCCGGATGCGATCGTGATACCATGGGATAAGTTTTTAGAAGAATCAATTAGTTTTACATATGGCGATCTCTTTCCAACAATGAGATATTTAGACGGAAAGCCATACCGTAAACAAGTCTTCAATAAGAAAGAAATTATAGAAATTATCAATGAATACGGTTTTCCGCAAGACTGGAACAAGAGTGGGGATAAAGGACCAGAGAGATATATTGAAGTTCAAGTATGGGATGATGAAGAAATCAGGAGATATATTGTGTGATTCTCTGTGGGTCGAAGACTTCATCTATATGATGGAATCGAATCTGGAATAGATACTAGTAAGTAGGGAGAGACTCTTATGAACCCACCTAAGCATATTGTTTCCGCAGCAGCCATTGTAATAAATGAAAAAAACGAATTGTTACTTATTAAAGGACCAAGAAGAGGCTGGGAGATGCCTGGCGGTCAAGTTGAAGAAAGAGAATCCTTAAGTCATGCAGCCATAAGAGAAACGAAAGAGGAGTCTGGGATCGACATAGAAATTATTAAATTCTGTGGAATATTTCAGAACGTAGGAAATTCAATTTGCAACGCACTGTTTTTAGCGAAGCCTGTAGGCGGACAATTAATACGTTCGGAAGAAAGCTTGGATTCAGGCTTTTTTCCAATAGAAGAAGCGCTAGAGAAAGTGGATTGGAAAGATTTTAGACAAAGAATTGAGTACTGTTTGAGACCTGAAATGCAACCGTTTTGTATTGAATTTCATGACGATAACAATATTTGAGCGTAAGGGGAAATCAAATGGATATTACGTTATTCAAATCAGGTCTTAATGAAGCATCTCTTATTCACGAAATGCAAATCAAGGCATTCAAACTTTTATTAAATAAATATCAGGATTATGATACCAGTCCTGCTAATGAATCTTTGGAACGAATAATAGATCGATTAAAGCAATCGTTCACCGACTATTACATTATAAAAAGCTCAAATCTATCCGTTGGTGCAATTAGGATCGTAAGAAAAGAGAATCAAACCTACCGCGTCAGCCCAATCTTTATTTTGCCTGAATATCAAGGGAAAGGAATTGCTCAAAAGGTATTTTCGATTATCGAAGAAACTTATAACGATGCGAGGCTTTGGGAGCTGGATACAATATTACAAGAGCAGGGCAATTGTTATCTCTATGAAAAACTAGGTTATCAAAAGACCGGGGAACTAAAACAAATTAATGACAAAATGACAATTGTGTTTTATGAGAAACGCTTGATGTAGCTGCTCTTAGTCGCTATTCATGTCAATCAGATTTGGTAGGAGGTCCAATGGCGATTATTGCTAACTGGCTGCTAATCTTCGTATTCGTTTTCGCAGTGCTTTCATATTTTTATAAATTGCCCAAGAGAGATAAGATAAATATAAGCGATATACCTAGTTCATATTGTATTCAAAATGAGAATAGGATGGATATCCAGCAAAACAATGAATGTGCTGCATTTTCAAGTGCTTTTATTCTGAGGCATTTTGGGAATGAAGCAGATGGTAACGAACTTTATAGGAAGTATCCTCGAAAGTTGCTTGATGGAACAGTCAGCCCTAGGGGCATCACCGTATTTTTCAAAAAACTTGGTTTTGATGTGTCTTATTATTCTGGTAATGCAAATACGTTAAAGAAGCAAATAGCTCAAGGTATACCGGTTATTGTGTTCATAAAGGTTTTTCCTGATAAAAGGTATTTACACTTTGTTCCGGTTGTAGGTTATGACGATAAATATTTTTATATGGCAGACTCATTAAAACACACAATAAACTGCGACGAAATGCACTACAACCGAAAAATACTGATTAGCGATTTAGAAGCTGTATGGAAAACCTGGATGCCTTTTTGCAAGAACTCGTACATCGTAATACACCAAAAACAATCTAGTATGACGATGAGCCAAGAACAGAATAAGAAGGTGAGTCCAAATAGATGATTTCATTTCTGTTATCGATTTTGTTATATTCATCTCCCAGAATGGTATTTTCCAGTGATGAGATTGCTCAATTCGAAGAATTAACTCTAACCATTAAAGAGGGGCGTTTGATTAATGATCAGTTACCATTTCAAAAGTCTCGATTCCTAATGTATTTATCTTTGAATGGTAACTATGTTTTTCATGGCTCTAACAATCATAATATTGAATGCTTCGAACCCCGCGAACAAACTCTATATAACGGTAAAATGACGAAGGCCGTTTTTTCATCCTCAGACCCGATCTGGTCCATTTTTTTTGCCATATTCAATCGTAGCAGGTTAATCGGAAGTTTTAGAAATGGCTGTATTGTTGGCCGAAGCAAGAAATATCATTTTTATTCCATAAATGAATCCACCATGAAGAACAAGCCTTGGACAGAAGGGATGGTATACATCCTTCCAAAAGATAAATTCGTAACGTCAGGCCATGGGAAAATTCAATTTGATGAATGGATCTGTCATGAGCCAGTTGTACCAACCGGTAAGCTAAAAGTATCATTGGAAGATTTCCATTATCGGAATAGAATAGCGACACATAAAGATAAAGAATCATTGTTAAAGACATGGATATTTTATAAGGCAAGAGCCTCTCGGAGTCCTGAACACACAACGACGGTATAAGAAGATCGAAGCAATAAACGTGAAAGGGTTGATTCGTGTGAAAATTTTGTTCTTATGCACAGATAATTTTACTCGCAGTGTGATAGCTGAGTTTTGCGCTAAAAGTTATTTTAAGCAGAACAATATTACTGATGTTTTTATTGCTTCTTCAGGAATAAGAGCTAGCAGTGATATCAGTAAGTACTCAAATCTTCATTTTCAAATTATGAAGGACATGGGTATAGATACATCAGAGTTTAAGAGAACTCAGTTCAACGAAGATTCATTTATTAACTATGAGTACATCATCGGGATGAGCGATTTACATAAGGAGTATGTAAGGGAAGAGTACAACAAGGAAATTTATCTGTTCAATGAAATTTATAATGGGCGGAATACTCCTGTAAAGATTGGAGCTCCGGATAGCGTTGATTTTGAGGATAAGATGAAAGAACTAATTCTTTATTTTTATAATGCGATACCAGTATTATTGAACAATTTAAATAAGTTAAGAGCATGAGGAGATCTTCATACAGCAATAAAGGTGGCCGATCTGGAAAGATTAATAAAGATACAAATATACCATTACCAATATTTACAGGTAGTGGTATATTTGTATTGTCTGGAAGAACTGGCGTTCTATCAATAAAAATATAGGAGCTGATATTGGTAAGCTCGATTTCTAAGATAACTTGACTACAATGATTTGATAGATCACAAACACATTTGGCATCTTACTAATAAAGAAAGTAAAACTTTAAACCATAAGACCAAGGAGTGATTTCAGTGGAGCGTGAATTTTCATTTTCTCGTATTGGATATGTATATGTACCTACAACAAGAATCGATGCATCCATTGCATGGTACACGGAGAATTTGGATTTTAAGATAATGCAGAAGTTTCAGGACCGAGGTTCCTATTTAGCCGTTTTACATCATCCTCATTTGAATTCAATAGCTTTATTACTAATTGAAACCATAGATAAACAACCATTGGAAATAAAAAGGAATGGAAACTCATTTCCGATAATGGCACTAAACTGCCCGGATATCGAAAGAACCCATAAGTTGTTAAAGAACAAAGGAATTAACGTTGAAGATTTACATAGCCTTGGAGCTGGAGAAGCCAAATATTTTTATTTTAGAGATAATGAAGGCAACCTATTAGAAGCTGCTTGGTCGATATGGGATCCACAAGATGAATATAAAGAAGAATTTGTAGGACAAAGGAATTTATAAGATAAAAGACTTACTGAGAGGTTGATTATTATGTTTTATGTGAATACAAGAGCAATCATTGAAAGACATATTGATGGCCATATAGAAATCGTAGTTCAAAATAGAGTAAAACCGAATGAGCCAGTAACAATTGAACTTCCTGGCGGGCGAATTGAACCATTCGAATCATTAATACAAGCTTTGAAAAGAGAAGTGAAAGAAGAAACCGGCTTGGATCTTTCGGAAATTGAAGGAGAAGAATTAAGAATCGTTACTGAAGGAAATTACTTCGAGGTAGAATGTGTTAAACCTTTTGTAGCATTTCAAACTGTAAAAGGTCCGGTAGATTCCCTTGGTTACTATTTCAGATGTAAAGCAACCGGAGAATTGCTGGAATCAGGAGACGAAACAGCAGGCATTAGGTGGATCAAGCTAAGAGATTTAGTAGAGATGTTGGAAGATAATCCTCTACAATTTTCAGATATAGATCGAGCCGGTATTCAATATTATATAAACCAAATAACTCTGAATGAATAGTTAAGGAGGCTGCAGCATGTTGAAGCTATTCGAGTATAACTGGCAAGTCCGCCATGATTGGTTCAAATGGTGCGAAACGGTGAGTGAAGAAGAACTGCTGAAGAAACGTACAGGCGGCATAGGATATATCCTTCCTACGCTGTATCACATTGTTGCGGTCGAGTACGGCTGGATCTGCGGTGGAATACAAGAAAAAGCGATTGAAATTCCACCGTTCGAGGAAGTGGCTAGTGTGCAGCATATTATAGATTTCTCTGACCGTTGCCACGCGGAAGTTGCTAAATTTGTCTATGCTTGGAATGACAGCATGGAAGACCGCATTATGATTGATATCACGGATGAAGGGGAACGTGAGGCCCATAAATACGGCGAAGTCATGCGACATGTGATTGCCCACGAAATTCATCACATCGGCCAATTGTCTATATGGTCACGGGAAATCGGAAAGCAACCAGTTAATGCAAACTTTATTGGCAGAGGTTTATTCAATAATTAACGTCAGATCAATGCACTAGCAGCAGGGGGACAACGATGATAACGTATCAAACGATGCAACAGGTTGAGGTAGATAGATTGCTTGAAATAGACCGATCCGAATATATTGATTTAATTTACGAGCTAAGAAATGGTTCATTATTGGAGATTGAGTCAGGTCATGAGTGTCCGACTTGGACCAAAGAGATGATGGATGAAATACAAGAACGTTTTCTATTTGAGTTAGACAACGGCGGCATGGCTATAGGTGCATTTGATGAGGATAGACTAATCGGATTTGGTGTTCTTGCGCATAAATTTAGGGGAAAAGAATTAAATCAGCTTCAAGTCGACCTCATGTTTGTAACTAGAAATTATAGAAGACAAGGTATTGGAAGAAGAATTTTCAATATACTTAGCGAGGAAGCGAGAAGAAGAGGAGCTAAATATTTATATATATCTTCGACAGAAACAAGATCCGCAGTATCTTTTTATAAAAGCAACGGAAGCAAGATAACTTCTGAAATTGATGAAGAATTATATAATAAGGAGCCTAATGATATTCATATGGTAGTAGATCTTTGACTGCATAATTAACATTATTAGGAGGGGGACTTACTATGATTTATGTTGTAAGACATGGACAGACCGATTTGAACAAAGAAGGAAGACTTCAAGGAAGACAGGGCTTGCCACTAAATGAACAAGGCATTAAGCAAGCGGAATGTTTAAGAGATAAAATCGGGAATATTAAATTTGATTATGTCTATTCTTCCCCTCAAGAAAGGGCTATTCAAACGGCAGAGATTGTAACTGGAATGAGAACGAGGATTGACCAAAGACTTGATGTATTTGATTTGGGCGAGGCTGATAAACAACTTAAAGACGAGGTGAAAATGTCCGGGTTAGTACCTGACTCAGGTATTTATAATGGTGTAGAAGATATTAATGATTTCGTTAAGAGAGTTTTTGGATTTATGAAAGAACTTGAGATTGAATATGGAACAAGAGAAGTTAATATTGTAATTGCTGGACACAGATGTACGACTGGTTGTATTGGCGCATATTTTCGAGGGATCCCGGAGAATGGCAATGTACTGAAGTACTCTTCGGATAATGGCGACTATAAAATATATAATTTCAAATCGATCGGCTGACTTTTTTAGCTTAGGAGGAGAGTACGCTGGAATATATCTTTCCAATCCTGATTGTATTGGCTTTTCTTTTTACACTTGTAAGAATTGAAATTAATACAAAGAAAAAACTAGATAACGATGAAAGAATTATTGAACGTCTTGATTTGATTATAAAGGATCTTAAACAATCAAGAAGTGATGGTGATTGATATCTGATAATACCATGGATGGAGATATATTATTTTTCAAAAGACATTATACGTATTTCCTTCTATTACAGTATCATGGAAAGAGAGTGGCCTGAAGTAAGGTTGCGACTTGAAGGATTTATGGGACAAAAAAATCGGCAAACCAAAAGGAGGCATTTATAACGATGTTATTACAACCAAAATCAAAGCTCGTTATGATTGGAGATTCGATTACGGACTGTGACCGGGCTAGACCGCGTGGGGAAGGGCTTTTCGGAGCGATCGGGAAAGGTTATGTATCACTTGTTGATGCGCTGCTGACGGCGGCTTATCCGGAGTTTGGGATCCGTGTTGTGAATATGGGGACGGGCGGCAATACGGTGCGTGATTTGAATGAGCGTTGGCAGACGGACGTGCTGGATTTAAAACCGGACTGGCTATCGATCATGATCGGTATCAATGATGTTTGGCGTCAATACGATCTGCCTGCGCAGACTGAGCAGCATGTCTATATCGATGAATATGAAGACACACTTGAACAATTGGTCTCTAGCACGAGATCACAACTGCAAGGACTTGTATTGATGACTCCTTTCTATATCGAGCCGAACGAGGCAGATGCGATGCGCAGCACGATGGATCAGTATGGTAAGGTTGTCAAAAAGATCGCAGATAAGTATGATGCTCATTTCGTCGATACGCAGGCGGCATTTAACCAAGTCCTAACCCATATTTATCCGGGAACACTTGCTTGGGATCGCGTGCATCCGAACATGGCGGGACATGCAGTGATCGCGCGTGCTTTCCTAAAGGCGATCGGTTATGACTATAACCATACTCTATAAGAAGGTTAGCTTAAATTTTATATGATGGGAAGGCAGCGGCAGTTAGGAGATTTTTATTCTCGTCCATAACTTCCGCTGTTGTGATAAAGGTGATCGTCTAAATGAGTTCTAGAAGAGACCAAAAACTTTTTTACAAGTATTTTTGCGGTTTAGATTAACGACATCGTCCGTAGCTGCTTTTATTAGCTTCCCAAACAAAGCCTCCATACCATGTTTTAGCTTGTAGTCCATTTCCTCTTGGTAGATTGGGATCAAGGTGAAGAAGTGTACGACTTTTTCATTGGATAGATCCAAATTGAAAAAACCTTGTTTATCTTCAACGTCTGGTAGTGAAAGCAGCATACCTTGAAACTTCGAGTCTTCGCTATATGGTTTTATCGGATTACCGTTCGCGAGTGTATGCCCCAAGTATAGCCAGGTATCATGTTCATGTGGAAATCTGGCAAGTGTTTTGAGAGCGCGAATAGGCCAGTAATTGCGTTCGTCTTTAAAGGCTTCGTCCGATATCTTCCAAGAAGGCGGCAAGCAGATCATAAGCTCGGAATAACGGAATTCCTCCGCTCCATCAGGAACAGTCATAGGCAATTCGCTCATCCCATAAGTCACCAGTGTATAATAATTCCGTTTCGAGGTAGGTCCCACAACTATAATATCAATCGATACAATATCCGAAACGATTTCCCGAAAAACACCTTCGATTGGGCCGATATATTTTTCAACATGGCTACACATTATTTCATAGTTTTCTGTAGAATGAACCATAAGAATACCTCCACATTCAATATCATACTTATATGCTAAGTTTCGACAATTTAATTGATTATCCTTCCTTTTTATAGAAAACAGTATAAAGGAGTGATTAGGATGAAAGATGCTTTTCTAACAAAGTTAGAACATATGCAAATCCCAGTCAAAAACTTAAGCGAATCTATCAATTGGTATGTATCGAATCTCGGCTTCCAATTAGAAGGAAGGTCTGATGAACATCATCATGCTTTTTTGACATTGGAAGAAGGGCCTATGTTGATGCTGTGGGAAACCAAGGAAGAAACAAATGCTAACTTTATATTCAAAGGACAATTGATGCCTGTGTTGCTTTACAGCACCAATGACATACATAAATTACATGATCATTTGAAAGAAACTGGGGTAGAAATAACGTTTTATCAAGATGAAGGATTTGGGTGGGTTCTTAAATTCATTGATCTAAATGGGAACATGTGGGGAGTCATTCAAATTACTAATTCTGTGAATTGAGGAATTTTACTGATATCTCACAAGAGCAATAAAGGGGGGTTGAGTAAACCCTTCATTAGGAGCGAATACATGGACAGTATCTTTTCGAAGTGGAAGCAGTATTTTCTAAGCAATAATCAGAATCTCAATTATATTCATTGGGAGGATAACTATAGATTAGCACCAAATGAACGTGAAGTAATTACTAAGTCAATTCAACAATTTCAATTAGGTGAAAATTCAGAAGGAAAGTATTTAATAAAATGTGCAAAAAAATATGTGCTCAAAACTCAAGATCAGGATTACTATTATGCCCTGATAGAATTTATTAAAGAAGAGCAGCGACATGCTAGAGATTTAGGACGGTTCATGAGATTACAGGAAATATCACTCATTCGTAGTCATTGGGTGGATAATGCTTTTAGAAAGCTGCGTAGGTATGCAGGTTTAGAACTATCAGTTATTGTTTTGATAACTGCAGAAATTATTGCGAAGGTTTATTATAAAGCGTTAAAAAAATCTACAAATTCGGTAATATTAATAGATTTATGTAATCAAATATTAAATGATGAGGAGAAACATGTCCGATTCCAATCCGAAACGCTTTACCAAATTTCGAAAAATAGAATCTTAATCCTTAAAAATATATCAAGAGAATTTCATAGATTCCTATTTGAAGGAACGTTGATTGTAGTATGGCGTCAACATAAGTCTGTACTTAAGGCTGGAGGCTATACCTTCAAAAGTTACATTCAAGAATGTCGTCAAGAGTTTAAAGCGTCGAGGAAGATTGTTCTTAACTATAACTCAAACTGTCGTAGTTAAGGATAAGTTGATTGAGAGTTAATAAAGAACTTGAAATGTAGAAGGAGCTAGAGGGATGGAGAGTATTAAATTCACGTATGGAAATCATTTTAGCAGTGTTGCTAAGTTAATCTTATTCAATTCAATAAAGTATAGAATCATCCTGTCGTTAGAATTATTATTGTTTATTTGCTGTTTTGTGATTGCGATATGGTCTGACTCCCACACCTTACTTTACATTTCATTTGGCGTGTTAGCAACGATGCTCCTGAATGTCGTTTCCCAACTTGTAATCATACCTAACAAGATGGCAAAGGACCCGAAGTTTAATCAGCAAATTGAGATGAGTTTTGATTTGGAGAGCATTGAGTTGAGAGTGGATGAAGCTGCTTCTAAAGTGAAATGGAATTACTTTGAGAAGGTATGGGAGAATAACGATTACTACTTATTATTTCATAATAAAAAACAGTACTGGATCATACCAAAGAGGTCTATTAAAGATAGTGAGCAACATGTTCTTTTGAGGAATCACATCGCGATGAACCATCAAATTCGTTCTGGGATTATTCGCTGAAAGAATTAGTGATCTCAAGAAATTATAGTGAAGTAAGCCATTATTGAAGGAGGGAATGAGGAGCGTTGATCAATAGAAAATCGATTGGCGGCTTTGATTTTATTTTGTTTTCTATTGGAAAGAGCTCAAGTTGCATTTCGCATTTGCAGACATAGAAACAGATCATTATCCCTCAATTTCGTTCATCGTTCATGTAATTGACCACTCGTTCAGAGGATCAATAGATATATGGATAGAAAAGGATATCTTGCAGGAGTTTTATGATGATCTTAAACAAATGATAATGACTAGGGAAGGTAGATTGAACTTAACATCTATGAGTCCTGAAGAACTAGAGCTATCAATAATCAGTGAGAATAAAAAACAATTCTATATTAAATACTCAATAAAGAAAACTCGACCTGCCAATAATAAATTGTTGAATGAAACCTTATTGAGCGGATCATTTGAATATGATTCAGAATATTTATACGAATTGGAACAAGATGTACGAAACATAATGAAGTTATTTAAATGACAAATGTAAAACGGATATAAGGAGACTTATATGATCCAATCTGATGATTGGTTTTCTGAAAAAGAAGCTGGAATCTATGAATTTTTGAAAGGAGGACTACTACTATGAAACTTGTGATTATATTCGGGCCACAAGCGGTTGGTAAAATGACGGTAGGACAAGAGCTGGCCAAACGAACAAATTTGAAATTATTTCATAATCATATGACGATAGAGCTCGTTTCGCCGTTCTTCAGTTACGGGAGTCAGACTGGCAAACGATTGGTTGGTCTTTTTCGAGAAGAAATTTTCAAGGAAGTAGCGGCTAGTGAATTGGAAGGTTTGATTTTCACATATGTATGGGGTTTAGATATTCCCGCTGACTGGGAGTATATTGAGAACGTGAGCCGTATATTTGAATCTAAAGGCGGATCTGTGTGTTTCGTTGAGCTTGAAGCAGACGTTGAAGTAAGGCTGGAACGGAACAAGAGTGAAAATCGCTTATTGCACAAGCCTACTAAACAAAACGTTGAACGATCAGAACAGGATTTGTTAAGAACGATGGAATTGCATAGACTGAACTCGCATCCGGGTGAATTTGATGATCGCAATTACATGAAAATCAATAACACCAATCTTACCCCCGAAACGGTTGCTCGAATGATAGTAGAGAGATTTGGATTATAAAGAATGTAGTAATGAGGTGGAGAAAATGAAAGCCGTATTTAGCAATCAAATAACGTCGATTGATGAACTAGAATCATTGCGGTCTGAGATTGGTTACCCCGGTACGCTTGCTTCTAATAAAGTCATCCATGCTTTGGATTCTAATAGTATAGAGTTAATTAACAAGTCCTCTTTCATCGTGTTAGCAACATCTAATCATGAAGGCTTATGCGATGCTTCGCCAAGAGGAGATGCGCCTGGTTTTGTGCATGTGGTTGATGAGAAACACCTGTTCATCCCAGAACGACCGGGAAATAAGCGGATGGATTCCATACAAAATATTTTACAAAATCCCCACATCGGGATCATCTTTATGATTCCAGGTATGGAAGAGACTTTTCGGATAAACGGCAAAGCTTGTGTTACTCGAGATCCGGCATTACTAAGCGAAACGGCTGTGAATGGAAAGCTTCCGATAATGGGGATCGGAGTTGAAATCGAAGAGTGTTATATGCACTGCGCCAAAGCTTTTAAGCGTTCTGGATTATGGACACCGGAAAGCTGGCTGCCAACAAGTGAGTTGCCTTCTGCTTCAAAAATAATTGCTGCTCATGTTAGAGATAAAATGGCAGTTACAGAAGAGCAAGTTATGGATTCGCTAGAGGAGACTTATACGAAACGTTTGTATTAGCAATATAACCGTAAACAAATCCCCTCGGTCGACTGTCGACTACAAGGGGATTTGTTCGTTTATTGTGTTTACTGAATAAGCTGTTTGCTGCGCGCCTCGTTGATCCATGAAGGGAATTCACCGAGCAGCTTGTCGTACAGCTCGTCGTCGTTCATGCGGTCCAAGCTTCTGACGCTGAAGAAGTTGGCGTTGTCGATGAAGCGGCCGGACAAGTTGTCGAGCTTGTCCAGGAACGCGAACCTCTCGTTGCCGACGCCGACGAATTGGAAGAAGAGTCCGAGCTCGGAGGCAAGTCGTATCATTTCTTCGGTGTCGGCATCATCGAAGCAGTTGCCGTCCGTTACGAAGATCACATAGACCGGCACCTGATTGCGATAGGCCGATGCATCGATCGTGTAGTTCTGCTTGCCGCCGAGGCCGAAGAAGGAGCCGGTCTTGCCGCTCTTGCGGAGCGCCTTCGGGAAGTAGAAGTCAATAATGCGGCGAATGACGCCCGCATAGTTCGTGCCCGGTTCTAGCGGATACTTGCGAATGATCTCGCGGTCTACGAACTCGTAGAAATTGCTTTTGGCAATCTCGCCTGCAGCATGATCACGAACGCCGAACAGGAATACATCGGCTGCCTGATTGTCGTCGAAGTTCATTGCTAGTCCAAGCGTCCGCTCGCAGGTGCGCTGTACGACGCCTTTGCGGAACAGATCGCTCATCGAGCCTGAGATGTCGAGCGCTAGCGCCACGCGGGCGCGAACGCCGTTTAATCCTTTTTTGGTAAGAGAGATGGTAGCTTTCTTGGATAGGTCGATCAGACTTTCTTCTGCGCGTTTCCTTAGATCGATACTCATATGTGTCCTCCCTTGGAACGATTATGGTTCATCGTTACAGTACTACGGACAAATGATGATAGGGATGCAACAAATATGGAAAATACAGAACACAATGGAGAAGAAGTTGGAGTAGGGGAGCAGATAGTGAGGGGGTTCACTGATTGGTGAGGCTAATCTCACTAAATGGGGCTGTTATAAGTTGATCGCGGAAAATAGTGAGCCAAACCTCACTCGCCGTGAAGCTAGGTTCATGGCGAATGAGGTTTAACTCACTAATAGGCGAGCTAGACGTGAAAGCAGGGGAAAATAGTGAGGATGGGTCCATAAATAGTGAGGTCAACCTCACTATGTCACACTAGGTCTGCTAATTGCGTCGAAGCGAAGACGGGGACACCTTTTTGTTGCGCTTGAACGTGCGGCTGAAGTAGTAGATATCGCTGAAGCCGGTCGCTGCCGCAATCTCGGAGACGGTAAGCGACGTATGGCGCAGCAGATGGTCGGCCTGGTTCAACCGGGTAGCGGTCACGTATTCGGTGACCGTCTTGCCGCTAAGCTCCTTGAATAAGCGGCTGAAGTGATAGCGGCTGAGACCCGCCATATCCGAGAGCTGCTCTACGGTCAGCGCTTCCTGGTAATTGTCATCGATGTAGCTGAAGATCGGAGCGAATCGCTCGATGTTCTTCAAGCGCTCGTCGGATTCGTTCTCGGTCAGCACCGTGGCGACATGGCTGCGCAGCAGCAGCGTCAGCAGCCGGTACAGCTCGGACTTGATCGCCAGCTCATAGCCGAACTCGCGATGCTGAAGCTCGTGGATGATCGCAAGCATGCAAGCCGATGCCAGCTTGTCGTCGCGGATATGGTTATGCAGCAGAAGCCTGTTCTGCAGCATCGGAGTGATGAACTTGGTTTCGGCGTCGTCAACGGACTGGCTGTGCAGCAGAGAAACATCGGCGATGAGAGCATAGTAGAACAAATGGTCAGACATGCTGATCCCGGAGTGCAGTTCATTGCTATTGACGACGATGAGGTCGCCCTCGGCAGCGTGAATGGCCGTCCCGCCGCATTCAATGATTGCTTCGCCGGATACAAAATAAAGAAACTCCAAATGCTCATGCCAATGGCTCGTAAACAGCGTTTCGCCATTTTCGTTGAACGTCGTTCGATGTACCTTGATTGGAAAATGGGGGTTCGGCATGTCCATAGGCTCTCGCAGCGATTCGAAAAGATCCGTCAAGGTTTCATTCCACTCCCTCATGATTATGTAGATAATGCCTGCTGTCATATCGGCAGCACGATTGTACAAAAAAACCGCACACACTTGCATTGGTGAACTGCTATATTTTCATTATAATACGAAATTATAAGCTAGTCATACTACACAACAATTAGAGGAGAGATTGGCAATGAAAGCGGTCAAAATTGGAGTTATCGGAACAGGCTCTATCTCATCATGTCATCTTCAATCTTATCAAAATAATCCAAACGCCGAGCTTTACGCGGTATGCGATCTGAATGAGGAGCGTGCACAGAAGGCTGCCGACAAATACGGCGCTTCCAAAGTGTACACGGACTATCGCGAGCTGCTTGCCGATCCTGCGATTGAAGCGGTCAGCATCTGTACGTGGAACAACACGCATGCTGAGATCAGCATCGCTGCGCTTAACGCCGGCAAGCATGTGCTCGTTGAGAAGCCGCTCTGCCGCACGGTGGAAGACGCGCTTCTTGTTCAGGAGGCAGTTGCTTCATCCGGCAAGCTGCTGCAGGTCGGCTTCGTCCGCCGCTACGACTCCAATGCGCAATTGCTGCGCTCGATGGTCGATAAAGGCGAGTTCGGCGAGCTGTATTACGCGAAAGCGACAACAATCAGACGTCTTGGCAACCCAGGCGGCTGGTTCGCTGACAAGGAACGCTCCGGCGGCGGTCCGCTGATCGACATCGGCGTCCATGTCATCGACCTTTGCTGGTACATGATGGGCAGACCGAAAGCTGTATCTGTCAGCGCCAATACGTATCGCAAGCTGGGCAACCGCTCCAACGTGAAGAACCTGAGCTTCTACAAAGCGGCTGACTATGATCCGACGCAAAACACGGTGGAAGATCTCGCGAATGCGCTTATCCGCTTCGAAAATGGTGCTTCGCTGCTTGTTGATGTCAGCTTCACGCTTCATGCGAAGGACAATGAAGGCGCAGTTAAGCTATATGGCGACAAAGGCGGCTTTGAGATCGATCCGGAGATGGTGATCGTTACGGAGAAAGACGATACGATCCTGAATATTTATCCGCAAACCGATCACAAAGGATTCAACTTCGATAGCGCGTTCCAAAATGAAATCAATCATTTCGTCGATTGCGTGCAGCATGGTAAAACCCCGATCAGCCCGGTTGAAGACGGCGTTGAAATTATGAAAATTTTGTGCGGCATCTACGAATCCGCAGCAAAAGGTGCGGAGGTTCGTCTATGAAGCTAGGAATTAGCACATACAGTTTATACCAAGCACTGGGCTCCGGTGCGATGTCGGTCACGGACGTGATCGATTATGTTGCCGATCTGGGAGCGGAGCATGTCGAGATCGTCCCTCTTGGCTTCGATCTGACCAATAACCCAGAGCTGGTCGATACGATCCGCAATCATGCGGAGTCACGCGGCATTGAGCTTTCCAACTACGCGATCGGCGCGAACTTCGCCGATCTGGACGACGATGCTTTCGCGGCCGAGGTGGAACGCGTGAAGCGCGAGGTGGATATCGCGGCTGCCCTCGGCGTGAAGCGGATGCGTCATGATGTCGCTTCGTCGCCCGACACTTCGATCGGACATTTCCTGCAGCAGCTTCCGCGTCTAACGGAAGCTTGCCGCCAAGTTGCCGACTATGCGTTACAATACGGCATCACAACAAGCGTGGAGAATCATGGCTACTTCATTCAACATAGCGACCGCGTGAAGGCGCTCGTGCAAGCGGTTGACCGTCCGAACTTCAAGACGACGCTTGATGTCGGAAACTTCCTATGCGTGGACGAGAATCCCGTTGTAGCGGTAGCAAGCAATATCGGTCTCGCATCGATGCTGCATGTGAAGGACTTCTATTACCGTCCAGCGTCATACTCGGCGAGAGACGGCTGGTTCGGAACATCCGGCGGCAATTGGCTGCGCGGCGCTATCTCCGGTCACGGCGATATTGATATTCCGGAGGCGCTACGCAAAGTGAAGGAAGCCGGTTATGATGGTTATATATCGATTGAGTTCGAGGGTATGGAAGAGTGCCGTCTTGGCACAAGACTTGGCTTCGAATATGTGAAGCGTATATGGAATGAGCAATAATCCAATGAATAGCGAGGAGGAATCTTAATGGCTGCACCAATTATGACGAATAAAATTGGCGTTATCGTCGACAGCTTCCAGCTTGGCGTTAAGGAGGGCTTGCTTAAGGCGAAGCAGGTGGGAGCGGACGGCGTGCAAATGTATGCCGTATCGGGCGAGCTTGATCCTGCCAATCTATCTCCAGCTGCAAGACGCGAATGGCGTGCTTATATCGATTCGCTTGGCCTAGATGTATCGGCTTTGGTCGGTGATCTTGGCGGCCACGGCTTCCAAGACCCGGCGGCGAATCCGGCGAAAATCGAGAAGTCGAAGCGCATTATGGAGCTGGCGCTGGAGCTCGGTACGAACATCGTAACCACTCATATCGGCATCGTACCCGATGATACGAACAGCCGCATCTACGAAACGATGCATAAGGCTTGTGTAGAGCTAAGCGAATATGCCAACAGCATGAACAGTCACTTCGCTATTGAGACGGGTCCTGAGACGTCCGCACATTTGAAGTCGTTCCTTGATAGCCTTGGTTCGAGGGGCGTTGCGGTAAACTTCGATCCAGCCAACATGGTCATGGTGACCGGAGACGATCCAGTAGAGGGAGTCTATACGCTTAAAGATTATATCGTGCATACGCATGCGAAGGACGGCGTAAAGCTAGGGGATATCGATCCGCGCGATGTGTATGGGCAATTCGGCTACGAGAAGGAGCTCAATCACGAAGAGATCGCGAATATGGCCGAGTCGGGCTCTTCATTCCGCGAAGTTCCGCTCGGCGAGGGCGGAGTGAATTGGGACGGTTATTTGAAGGCGCTGCATGACATTGGATATAAGGGCTATCTGACGATCGAACGAGAGGTTGGCACGAATCCGGAAGCCGACATTAGCAAGGCTGTACAATTCCTTAAGCGCTACAGAGGATAATCAGATTTTGTTCGAAAAAAGATATTCGGTCGGCTTTCAATTGAGGAGCTGATTGAGTATCTTTTTTTTTGCGCATATCCTTTTGGAAAGAACGATAGCGTAAATGCCGTTGAATCTTGTAAAATAGTGTCAAACAGATGAAAGAAAGAACGGGGGATCTTTGTTGAATCGGTTATTAACGAGAATGGTCTTATTTTTCTCAAGCTTGATCGTGTTAGCGGGCGCAATACTAGGTTATACGATTTATGGGTCGGCTTCGGGATTAGTAGAAAATTCGTTAGGCGCACAGGCGCAGCTCGTGGCCGAGAGTGCGGCCCGTCTTGTCGATCCAGACGCCTATGCCGCCCTTAGTGCCGAGTCGGGCGAAACGGATTATTATTTCGAGCTTCGCGAGAAGATGAATGCGCTTCGAGAGACGAACGGACTTAAATATTTGTATACGCTTGCACAAACAGAGGGAGAGAACGGAGACAAGACGTATTATTATGTCGTCGATGGCGCACCGATGGATGTAGTGGAGGACGACTTCTCGCCGCTCGGCGAGCCGGAGGACAACCATTATCCGGGCATGGTAAAGGCGTTTGCCGAAGGCAAGACGCAGGTTGGCGAACTGACGAACGATGAAGAATACGGCGCTACGATTACCGCTTATGTGCCACTCTTGGCGAAGGACGGTACGATGCTCGGCATTGTAGGAGCCGACTTCGACGCTACGAACGTCTATGCGCTTATGGCCGACAATCGTCGGACGACCATCCTAGTGACGATCGGCATTATCGTTGCCGGCATTTTGCTCGTTGTCGTACTGGCCAGCTATTTGACAAGGCCGCTTATTCAATTGACTTCACATGTGGCAAAAGTAAGAGAAGGGGATATGACGGTAGAAATCCCTGTGAATCGCAAGGACGAGATCGGGCATTTGGCAAGCACCTTCCAGCAGCTCGTGACGAATACGCGTACCGTCATTCAGAGTATGCGAGACAGCTCGGAGCGGCTGCTGTCTGTCTCGGAGGACGTATCCAGCCATGCGCGCAGCACGGAGGAAGCAAGCCGCCTTATTTCGGCCAGCATCCATGAGGCTTCTGGCGGGGCCGACATTCAGGTTGTTCGCGCCGCCGATATGACCAAGGCTGTAGAGAGCATGACGCACAGCATGCTTCGCATTACGGAATCGTCGCAGGTCGTGGCGGACGTGGCCAGCGAGACGATGAAGCAGACGACGCGCGGCGGCGAATTGATCATCGACGTGACGGAAGAGATGAATGAGCTGCACCAGTCTGCGACGAAGATGCTTGCCGCGACGAAGCATCTTGAGAGCCGATCGGGTGAGATCGGCGAGATTACTTCGGTCATGGCCGACATCGCGGCGCAGACGAACCTGCTCGCCTTGAATGCGGCGATTGAGGCTGCCCACGCAGGAGAGAACGGACGGGGCTTCGCGGTTGTCGCCGAGCAAGTGCGCAAGCTTGCGAATCAATCGCAGGATTTCGCAACGCAGATATCGGTAATGATCAGCGATATTCTTGAGCAGACGACAAGCCTGTCGTCGGATATGGAGTCGAACGCGTCTCGCGTCGAGACGGGGCTTCAGCTTGTGAAGGACGCAGGCGATGCATTCCGCTTCATCGTGGACGGACTGGAGACGGTGAACGAGCAGCTCCAGGAAGTGTCCGCCGCTTCGGAGGAAGTATCGGCGGAATCGCAGGAAGTGGCGGCCTCCGTAGAAGAGATGGAGCGCATCTCCCGTCAATCGGCGCAGCATTTCGGAGGCATTGCCGACAATTCCGGCAACCAGATCGTATCGATGGAAGAGGTTCGTTCATCCTCGGAATCGATGCGGGCGTTATCTGCTGAATTGACATCACTTAACAAACGTTTTAGGGTGTAATTAAGGCGATCGGTCCTCCGTATCGGGTTTGGATTGTTATTTTTCGGTCATAATTCTGTGTATAAGTATAGGAATAAGATGGACTTAGCGGTATAATGTTGGTTAAATGCAGATCAGGTCGGGTAATGCCTCTCAGTATGGGGGCATCAGCCCGGCCTAATATAATGATTAAGGAGTATTCGAAATGACTAAAACGCTTATTTTCGGGCATAAAAACCCAGACACTGACACAATCACTTCGGCGATCGCTTACGCGGAACTGAAAGCAAAATTGGGTAAAGACGTTGAAGCTGTTCGCCTTGGCGAAGTTAACGGCGAAACGCAATACGCTCTGAACTATTTCGGTATCGAAGCACCGCGTCTTGTTGAGAATGTGGCTGACGAAGCGAAAGAAGTTATCTTGGTCGATCATAACGAGCGCCAACAAAGCGCGAATGACATTGATAAAGTACGTGTCGTAGAAGTTATCGATCACCACCGCATCGCTAACTTTGAGACAAGCGCACCGCTTTACTTCCGCGCTGAGCCTGTTGGCTGCACAGCTACAATCCTTAACAAATTGTATAAAGAGAACGGCGTAGCGATCCGCAAGGAAATCGCAGGGCTGATGCTTTCTGCTATCGTATCGGATTCCCTGTTGTTCAAGTCGCCGACTTGCACGGACGAGGACGTTGCAGCAGCTAACGAATTGGCGGCAATCGCAGGCGTTGACCCGCAAGTATACGGTCTTGCTATGTTGAAAGCCGGAGCTGACCTGAGCGACAAGTCGGTAGCGCAATTGATTTCCCTCGATGCGAAAGAATTCGCAATGGGCAGCTACAAAGTGGAGATCGCGCAAGTGAACGCGGTTGACGTGAACGACGTTCTTTCGAAACAAGCAGAAGTAGAAGCGGCTCTTAACGACATTATGGCGTCCAAAGGTCTTGACCTGTTCGTGTTCGTCGTAACAGACATCCTTAACAACGATTCCGTAGCGCTTGCGCTCGGCAACAAAGCCGGTGCGGTTGAGAAAGCTTACAATGTTACGCTTGCTGATAACAAAGCTGTACTTAAAGGCGTAGTTTCCCGCAAATCGCAAATCGTTCCTGTGCTGACAGAAACGCTTAGCAACCTGTAATCGTTTCGTATGATTAGCGACAGTCCGATGCTTGCTTCGCAAGTATTGGACTGCTTTTCTTTTTTGGATCGTAGACACACCTAGGAGTGGATGAGATGTTTGAAGTAACGGAATATAGCGTGGAGTTATTGAAGGATCCATTTGGTATTTTGACAGGGCAGCGTTATGAGTTCGTGCTTGACTTGGATATCGATGAAGAAGATGAGTTGTATTCGCCGGAGGGCGTCAGCCTTCGCGTGATTTACGTGGTCGATGGCGAGCAGTCGCGTATTGCGAAATACGAGTTTCTGACGCTCACGACCAATACGTATATCGACTTCGAATTGGAAGAGGACGAGCATGCATGGGTGGAAGCTTACTGCAAAGAATGCTTGGAAAATCCAGGCGAAGAGCAAAAGCAATAAGCGTATATAACGAGGACGTTTCATTCGTTAGCCTTCGGGCGGCTGATGGGGCGTTTTTTTGTGCTTTTTGGAAGGAATCCCACTGGCATTGGAGAATGAGTCAAGTAGCGCTAGTTAAGGTAAGAGCAGCAGACGACGGAGCAGGCAGCCATGCGCAACTATGAGCGAGGCAGGAGAGAGATCGCTATGGATAACGGAATGAAGCATAAGGTAACGAATGAACAATTGTCGCGCTTGATAGAGAGAACCTTCGGCGTTAACACTTTGCAAGTGGAGGAGCTATCGGACGGCTGGGCCAATACGGCTTACAGGATGGAGCTATCGAACGGGAAAACGGTTATTATGAAGGTTGCGCCGCTAGCAAGCGTGAAGATGATGAGCTATGAGAAGGGCTTAATGAAGACGGAAGTCGAGACCTTAAGACGGATGAAGGAGCTTGGCGGCATCCCGGTGCCTGACGTGCTAGCTTATGGCGTGGATGACGACATTGTTGGCAGTGATTTTTTTGTCATGGAGAAGCTGGAGGGCACAACTTATAACAAGCTGAAGGAAAGCATGTCTGAGGTGGAGCGTTATAGGATTGAGTTCGAGCTTGGACAATATAATTGGCGGATTAATGAGTTGACGGGCGAATGGTTCGGTTTATATGCGGACGATCAGGAGGGCGGGAGACAGAATCGCTCTTGGCGGGAAACGTTTCATAAGCTGATCCTGGACGTGCTGGAGGACGGGCGTGCTGCGGGATTTGCGTTGCCTATCGCTTATGAGGTGATCGAACAAGAAATCGCTGCCCGCTTGGATTGTTTGGATGAGGTCACCGTGCCGCGTCTGGTCCACTGGGATCTATGGTCTGGCAATGTGTTCGTTCAGGATGGACGAATTACCGGTATTATCGATTTTGAACGGGCATTATGGGGCGACCCGCTGATGGAGGTTTACTTTGGCCGCCTCAATCTATCCGAAGCTTTCCTGAAAGGGTATGGAAAGGACGGACTGACGGATGCCGAGAACAGCCGGAGAGCCCTGTACAGCCTATATTTGGACCTCATTCTAGCAATCGAATGCGCTTACCGTCTCTATGAGGAAAACGGTCACGTGGAGTGGACGAGGAACAACTTCGAGCAGGGCTGGGAGCAATTTTTGAAGTCAACGTAGCGGTAGAGCTTGAACTTAGGACAGCATAGCGTACCCAATAAGACCTATGATCGGGAGAACCCACACGAGAGGTACGAGGCCAACGATTACGGCAGCTTTCATTTTGTGAAAATGGTAGAACACCCAGCTTCCGCCAACGGAGAGCAGCAGCGGCAGAGGATAGATCCAGATGTAGATCGAGAGCAGCCACGGCCACAGCAATTTCTCCGAGCCAGGCGAATCGAACAACATAACCGACATGGCGGCTATGAACAGCCACGGCAACATAAAAATAATAAATACGATTTGACTTGTAATGAGCGTGATAAAAGCTTTCTTGCTTTTCAAATGAAACGACTCCCTTTGTTGTTTGGTCGTATTCCTTAACTTATTATGGCATTAAGCTATCATTACGTGAAGAGGAGAGATATTGCATGTTAGCTGTCATACAGAAAGCGGAAGCGGGTTATACGGCTAGATTCGAGCGTTACTGGACGCATTCCACGGAGGAGGTATGGTCCTGGCTGACGGACAACGATAAGCTGCCCATATGGTTTTCTGAGCTGCGGGTGGATGAACTGCGCGAAGGCGGAGTAATCAAGTTCGATATGCAGGACGGAACCTTCGAAGATATGGTTATTACGGAGCTGCGGACTGGCTCTGTGCTGGAGTATACGTGGGATACAGACCGCGTCCGATTCGAGCTTTATGAAGATGGCGTTGGCGGATGCAAGTTGGTTTTTACCGAGATTATAAAGTCGATTACGAGCCATACGCCGCGAGATATTGCCGGTTGGGACGTTTGTCTGGATGTCGTCGGTATGCTGCTGGACGGTGAAAAAGATGCCGTAACGTCCGAATTCCGCAAAGGAAAATGGGAAGTCAGGTATGAGCAATACGTCCGGATATTCGCAGAGCTGAACAATTGAATTAAATGCGTCGAATCGATTGAATGCTCAGGCTCAATATCAAAAAACGCCAGGATCTAGATAGATCCCGGCGTTTTTTTATGAGCAGTAAGAATACAGAAAACATTATTTAGATTTGTCTAGCATTCTAAGCAATAGAGTGACTGCCTCTGCGCGGCTCGTAAATTTGTTCGGAGCAAACAGGTTGCCAGGATAACCGGTGATCAATTCATTTTGCTCAGCGATTGCAATGATTTCGATTGCCCAAGGTTGGAAGTCACTTCGATCTGCAAAATGGCTGGTTGATGCATTATTTTTTGCTTCGAGTCCAAGTGCCCTTACGATCATGGCAACCATTTCCGTACGAGTTATTTCTCTGTTCGGCTGGAAACTTCCGTCTGCATATCCGCTTATAATACCGGCTTTGACTGAAATAGCAATCTCATCTTTCGCCCAATCGCCGATTTGCTCGGCATCAGTAAATGTGAGCTGAGATTCCGAGCCTTGAAGCTTCAAAGCGCGGACTAGCATAACCGCAAATTCAGCTCTAGTAACTGATTGCCCAGGCCGAAAAGTGCCATCCGAATTTCCTTCAACAATGCCTAGTGAAATGGCTTTCTCAATATTGTTCTGCGCCCAATGTCCAAGAACATCCTTCGGCGTTACAGGCGTTGTCGGTTCCGGTTCTTCTGGAGTAGGTGTTGGAGTTGGAGTTGGGGTTGGAGTAGGCGTAGGTGTAGGTGTAGGTGTAGTTCCACCGCTATTCCCATTTCCGTTCTCGTTCCCGTTCGAATTCGAGTCTCCAGACGCTTTCGCCCTTTTGACAATTAAGGTGTATGTTTTAGTTGTGCCGTCTTCGGCCGTTACGATCAGCGTTACGGTGTTATTGCCGACAGTGAGCCTCTCGCCGCCCGTCAAGGTCACCGTTGCTCTTGCGTCTACAAGCTGATAGGCAATATTGGCTACGGTCGTGCTGTGCGAAACCTGCACGTTATAGTTTATTTTGTCCGCAGTGAAGTTTGGTACAGCTTTTCCATTGACCTTCAGGTTAAGCAGATCAGCATTAGATGAAAGCGCGGCGCTCGCTCTGTTAACGGTGATCTGGTAATGCCTTTCTGTAGCATCAGGTCCCGCTACATCTACTCTCACCAAATTATCACCAACCTCGAGATTGTCGCCTCCGGTGATCGTGACGATGGCTCTTGAATCTGCAAGCATATAGGTGATTTCGGTTACTGTCGTGCTGTTAGGTACATGGACTGTATACATGAATTGATCGGTGGCAAATCCCTCGATTGACGTGCCGTTAACCTTCAGGTCAAGCAGGTCTGCGCCAGTTGGACGGTTTACTGTAATCGTAGTTGCTGCATGGAAGCCGCCTTCTGCTGTTGTAGCGGTGATCGTAGCGGTGCCAGCTGTGATTGCGGTAACAAATGCTTTGCCCGCTAGAACTTCTACGGTTGCAACTTCAGCATCGCTTGTTGTCCAAGCTACATTTTGATTGGTCGCATTGGAAGGAAGTACTGCTGCAATTAGCTCTGCCGTCTGGCCTTCAAGCAGGTCAAGCTGCTCGCTGCCCATCTCGATGCCGGTAACAGGTACTTCCAGCTCTTCTTGAACGTCATAGTGGAAGTTGGGAAGCGACTCTTTCCCTAATGAATCGGAAACCATAGCTTGAGAAAGCAGTAGTTCCGGGTTCGAACCGTTAGCTTCAACATGTAAGTTAACGATCGGAGCATCTGGTTCAATAGCAGTAACGGACGAGAGAATGATTCTTGTGTTGCCGTTATCGGTTTCATTACGAAGTACCGTTACGCCCTCTTGCGCAGGCACGATTGCTGTAATCGCAAGCTCGGAGCTTGTAAGCTCCAGGTCAATTGCTTTGGTGTCCAAGGCAAGGGTATCCAGCGAAACAGTATAGCTTTGTATTTCTTTACTCGTCCGATTGATAATTTTCGTAAGCATTAGATTGGAAGCATCTGCTTTGTTCTGATCCTGCTGTGGAACGAACATGCCGTTAATTACTTTGGAATCGCCGATCGGTTTATCTACTCCGAGTGCGGTTAGAATGGTGGCAGCAAGATCCTTTGTCGCTCCGCCTTGGAGCACCTTTTCTTTTCCCGAGTCATTAGCCACTGTGCGGCCGTTGGCAGCAAAGAAAATGGTTTTGGACAGCGGAGATTCAATAGCGTGATCGTATTGGTTGCCGCCTAATGTGTGATCGTCGTTTTCTACAGCGCCACCGTGGTCGGGAAGCATGACAATCAATGTATCGTCCAGTAGGTCATTTGTTTTTAACGTATTGTAGATTGAAGCTACATTTTTGTCTGTTTTGGTCCATTGCTCATAATATTTTTTGGTATAAAATCCGTAAGAATGCCCAGCATGATCAACATCATCGAATTGGAAAAAAATGAGCGATGTATCTTTTGCTTTGCCGCTGGCTGCATATTCAGCGAAAGCTTCCACATTAGCTTCATCGCTAATAGAGGTGCCCTCAACGCCAACCGAAGGCTCGATATGGCCGTTGATGACGTTGTTCCACGTAGCAAAAGCCGCTTGTTTCGTCCCCGGAAGCGCTTCTCTCAATTTTTTGAAAACAGTAGGATAAGAGGAAGTTTCGCTGTAAGTATAATTGCCGCTTTCGTAATTGCCAATCTTATGCTTGCTGTAGTCGACGCCGGTCATCATAGAACCCCAGTTAGGAGATGATACGGTAGGGATCGTCGTTTGAGCCGTATAGCTGGCAGCTCCGTTCTCGATAAGGCTTCGAATCGTCGGAATCGATAGACGCGCTCCGACCTCTTCTTTGACAGAGGTGAACGTTTCCCAATAAGGGGCAGTTGGAGTAACCGATACGCCACCTCCGTCAATTCCAATGACAACAACACGTTTGTAAGGTTGATACGTTGCTTTGTCTGCAATAGCCTGAGCGCTGTCTTGGTCGCCGTCCCCTGCAAGGGCGACATCACCGATCGTAACGTATCCGTCTTCGTTCAAATCCTCTGTATCCTTCGGGTGGATCTGGATGAGGGACGGCTGTGTGTTAAACGATTCAATTACGAGCGGAGTCGTGCCGTTCATAAATTCCGCTCTGCTGATCTCGAACTCACCTTGCCCTTCAGCAGCTTTGGTCACAAATTTGATCTCGGAAACCGTAGCGTTTTTGAATTCCAACGGGTTCGTCTGGTTGTAAACCTTGCCTGCCGTTAACTGCAGCTTGACTACTCCTGGTACGGAAGTATCTGCATCAATAGCGTTAGTCGCACTGTCAAATTCGAATAGATCGCTGTCATAGGCAAGCTCGACATTTACTTTATCGATTCTTGTACTCATAGCAGGGGTACGAAGGTCCAAGAGATAACGGAAAGTAGATCCTTGCACCGCATGCTGCGCTCCTTTCAAAATCATAGTGCCGTTGAATGGATCAAGCGCGACAGGAGGAGCCGAATTATAGATTTCCGCAACCTCATTGCTTGTAACGGCGCGCCGTAAAATTTGTACATCGTCCAGCGATACGTCTAAGTTGGAGGCGTAGTTGCCGGTACCGTCATTGCCGAGCATCGTGCTGAGGCCTGCATCGATTGTTCCTTTTAGTCCTTGAATGTCCATCGTGCTTGGAATGCTGTTGTAGTTATTTCCTCGTACTTTGGTGACATTAACGGGGCTTCCATCTTTATAAAAGTCGACTCGACCGCTTGTCCGATCATGTGAAATAACAATATGATGCCAACTGCCGTCAGCGACGTTAGGAATATCCGCGTCAAGCCGGCTTTCGCCTGCAGTTCGGTAATTCCAGCTTAACGTACTGTTTTTGAGGACAAGGGCATAGCCGGTATTTCCGCCGGTGCTCCAGTTCTTGTTAGCGATAACGGCTGGATCGGATGTAAGGCCGGGCGATTTGATCCAAAAGGACAAGGAGAAATTATCACTTGTGCCGAATTGAAGCGCGGCTGGGTTTCCCAAATTAACGTATTGTTTGATGGAATCTGTTTTTTTGAGATTGATTGCTTTTCCATTTCGACCCGTGACGTAAGTTGGATTACCGACTGCTGCAGCAGTAAGTGGGCTGGACGAGTTGTCTGTCAGATTGTTCTCGAATGGCATGTTCAAAACGAAATCTGAATTTGGAATTGCGGCGTGCGCGGTCTGCAAATAGGATTGCGGCAGATAGGGAAGGGTTGGCACTGTGAATGTAACTGCAGCGACTAGAGTAGCGGCAAGCAGCTTTTTTAGTGGTGCTTCCAAAACAGAATCACTCCTCAAAAGGTTATGGTTATCTAGAGTGATCATAGAGATGTTTTGTTAACTTAAGATTAAAAACACATTAAGATATTGTTTATTGTTGATTTTTATTGTTTTTAGTTTGTTTTCATGCGTGAAGCATAGTCATACATATAGTGTCTAATCATTGAAGCACCACTAGTGGGATGATTGGGGGATAGGGAGTATATGATTTCATGTTTGGAACCAAACTTTCTCATGTGGAAACAACTAGGCGCATAAAATGACAAAAAGAGCTCATGATGATTAGGTTTAGGAAAAGTGTTTGCTTCGCAAACACTGGAGGAGAGTGGAGTGGGAGATGAACAGGGCACATAATGGGATTGAACTGGCAGAGCGCTACGGAGCCCGCAATTATCACCCTTTACCGATTGTCATCAGCAGCGCCGAAGGCGTGTGGGTGCAGGATACGAGCGGCGCGCGTTACTTGGATATGCTTAGCGCCTACTCTGCTCTGAACCAAGGCCATCGCCATCCGCGGATCATTGCGGCTCTGAAGGAGCAAGCCGACAAAGTCACGATCACTTCAAGGGCGTTCCATAATGAAATGCTCGGTTTATTTTATGAGAAGCTTGCCGCTTATACGGGCAAGGAGCGTATTCTGCCGATGAACACTGGGGCAGAGGCCGTGGAGACGGCGGTGAAGGCAGCTAGGCGCTACGCCTATGATGTGAGAGGCATTGCCGACTCGAAGGCGGAAATTATCGTGTTCGAAGGCAACTTCCACGGCAGGACGCTGACGGCAACCTCTTTCTCGTCAACGCCGGAGTACCAGCGAGCGTTCGGGCCATTCACCCCCGGCTTCCGCATCATTCCTTACGGCGACCCGGACGCGCTAGCCGCCGCCTTCAGCGAGAATACGGCGGCTGTGCTCATCGAGCCGATCCAAGGCGAGGCGGGAATTCGAATCCCGCCGAACGGTTTCCTGCGGCATGCCGCGAGGTTATGCGCGGAGCATGGCGCGCTGCTGATCGCCGACGAGATCCAGACGGGCTTCGGCAGAACCGGGCAACGGTTCGCCTGCGACTGGGAGCAAGTCGTGCCGGATATTTATGTGCTCGGCAAAGCGCTCGGCGGCGGCGTGACGCCAATCTCTGCAATCGCCGCTGATGGGGCGATTATGGATGTGTTCGAGCCCGGCTCGCACGGCTCGACGTTCGGCGGCAATCCGCTCAGCTGCGCTGTCGCGACCGCGGCAATCGCCGTCATCGAGGAGGAGAAGCTTGCTGAACGTTCCGCCGAGCTAGGCGACTACATGCTGCAGAAGCTGAGCAGCATGTCCCACCCGGAAATTAAGGATATTAGAGGGCGGGGGCTGTTCATAGGCATCGAGCTTCATACATCAGCGCGTCCCTATTGCGAGAAGCTGATGCAGCTGGGCTTATTATGCAAGGAAACGCATGACTCGGTTATTCGCCTTGCTCCGCCGCTCATTATTACCGAAGCGGAGCTCGATTATGCGATCGAAAGATTGAGATCCGTATTCGGAAACGATTCTCTGTCCGAGGCGGGAGGTGACGAAGCATCATGACGCTGTCCCGCGTTGCCATTATTAAAGTTCCGTTCGATCTAGGCGCTGGAACGAGAGGGGCATCGTTAGGCCCTGATTGTCTGCTGCAGGATGCGGGATTAACCGAGAAGCTGAATTCGCTCTCGATTCCGTACGAAATCGCTGCAGAGGTCGTCGCGAGTATGGTGCCGGATGCATTCGACCCGGCTCAGCTGCCGCCTAATATGAAGCACACGGCCGAAGTGTATGCGATGAGCGACAGCCTTGCGGGGCAGGTGTCGGCCGCGGTCGCAAGCGGCGCCTTCCCGTTAGTGCTTGGGGGCGATCATAGTATCGCGATCGGCACGATTGCCGGACTCGCCGAGCATTACGCCAATATGGGCGTCATCTGGTTCGATGCCCACTCGGACATGAACACGGAGCATACGAGTCCGTCGGGCAATATCCACGGGATGTCGCTTGGCATCAGCTTAGGGAGAGGGTTCGATCCGCTTACGAAGCTTAGGGGCATCTGTCCGAAAATAAAACCGGAGCATGTCGCGATCGTCGGGGCCAGATCGCTTGATCCGGACGAGAAGCAGTTCATACGGTCGCTTGGCATCGCATGTTACACGATGCATGATATTGACCGGATGGGCATTGCCAGAGTCATGGATGAAGTCATCCGCCGCATGCAGCGCGAGACGGACGGCGTGCATATCAGCTTCGACATCGACAGCGTAGATCCGAGGGAAGCGCCCGGAACGGGAACTCCCGTCAAGGGGGGCTTAAGCTACCGGGAAGCGCATCTGGCGATGGAGCTGCTGTACCAAGCAGGGATCGCAACATCGGCCGAGCTGGTCGAGGTGAATCCGAGCCTTGATCAAGGGCTCAAAACAGCAACGCTTGCCGTAGAATTAATCGGATCTTTACTCGGTGATCAGATTTTGTAAGATGATTAGATTCTGTCCAGCAAGGGGGAAATGCTGATGCGGGAGCCTTATCAGAACGAACCGTTTACCGATTTCACGATTAGCGACCGAATTGACGAATTTCAAGAGGCGCTCCGCAAAGTAGAGTCGGAGCTAGGCAAGGAGTATTTGATTAAGATCGGCGCCGACCGGATCGAGACGACTACGAAGCGTCGTTCGATCAATCCGTCCCAGACGACCCAACTCGTCGGCATCGTATCGCAGGCCGATCAGGCACTCGCTAATAAAGCCATTCTAGCAGCGGCAGCGGCGTTCGATAACTGGAAACGCGTCGCGCCTTCGGCCCGTTCAAGAATGCTCTACAAGGCGGCAGCCAGCTTGCGCCGCCGCAAGCACGAATTCTCCGCATGGCTTGTCTACGAGGCGGGCAAAAGCTGGGCCGAGGCGGATGCGGATACGGCAGAAACGATCGACTTCATGGAGTATTACGGCCGGGAGATGGAGCGGCTGTCGGAACGGCAACCGATCGTTCCGTATCCCGGCGAGGATAATGAAGTGTTCTATATACCGTTAGGCGTGGGCGTTATTATCCCGCCGTGGAATTTTCCGCTGGCGATTATGGCCGGCATGACGATGGCGGCGATCGTGGCCGGCAACACGGTCGTATTGAAGCCGGCGAGCGCAACGGCAGTCGTTGCGGCGAAGTTCATTGAGCTGTTGGAGGAAGCGGGACTTCCGGACGGCGTCGTTAATTTTTTGCCGGGATCAGGCACGGAAATTGGCGATTACTTGGTGGAGCATCCGCTGACAAGATTTATTGGCTTCACCGGCTCGCGCGAAGTCGGGCTGCGCATTAATGAAAGGGCGGCAACCGTGCAGCAGGATCAGAAGTGGATTAAGCGCGTCGTCGCCGAGATGGGCGGCAAGGATACGATCATCGTCGACGAGGACTGCGATCTCGACTTGGCGGCGGAGGCTATAACGGTGTCGGCGTTCGGCTATGCCGGACAGAAATGCTCGGCTTGCTCAAGGGCAGTCGTCCTCGAAGCAGTGTATGATGCGGTCATCGCCAAAGTTATCGAACGGACGAAGCAGCTTAAGGTCGGCAAGGCTAATGAGCTTACTTCGCACATTGGACCGGTCATAGACGAGCGGGCTTACTTCAGTATCCTGAAATATATCGAGGTTGGGCGCAGCGAAGGCACTGTTGTCTACGGAGGAAGCAAAGGCGGGAACGGCGGATACTTTATCGAGCCGACGATTATTAAAGATGTTGAGCCGTATGCGCGCATCGCGCAGGAGGAGATATTCGGTCCGGTGCTGTCTTTCATCCGTGCCGCCAACTTCGAGGCGGCGATCGATATCGCCAACAATACGGAATACGGGCTGACGGGAGCGGTTATCTCCCGCAATCGCAGCAAGCTGGAGCAAGCGCGGGAACAGTTCCATGTCGGCAATCTCTACTTCAACCGCAAATGTACCGGCGCTCTCGTCGGTGTCCAGCCCTTCGGCGGTTTCAATATGTCGGGAACCAACTCGAAGGCGGGGGGACGCGATTACTTGCTGTTGTTCATGCAGTCGAAGGTGGTGACGGAACGGTTCTAGCTAGCGGGATCATACGTTGGCGGTTGCGGTCAGGAGGAGTAGAGTGAGTGAGGTAAATCTCATGCAGAGTGAGGCTAACCTCACTCTTTATGGAGGTTCTGAAGTGTTATAAACAAATAGTGAGGCAAATCTCACTCGCCATGATGCTAGGTTCATGGGAAATGAGGTTTGCCTCACTATTTGGCTTACCCCGAGTTGCCGAAGTCCTAAGTACGCTACACGCGCAGCTTGATCGATTTCTTATATAACGGATACAGCCATTTTACTCCGCTTGGCGTGAGGGAGTCCGCAACGAGATGAGACAAATAGCCAAGCGTGGCAACGACGGCGATCCCTTCTATCTGCAGATGCTGTTCCAAGCCCCAGCCGATCGCAGCCCAGATGAGCGTCGCCCATACGGTATGCGTCATGCCGCGATGCTTCAGCCAAGGGACCCATGCGACAAACAAACCGAAGCCGATGAGCCAATTCATCTGATAGGTGAAGCCGACATACATCAGGATACAGCCGACTACGCTCACAAGCGCGTTACGGATGGCGCCTTGTTTCATAACGAGGCCGAGCAGAAGCGCAGCAGCGCTGCTTCCAATGAGGATAGGGGAAACGGGATGACCCGTAAAAAATAAGTAAGCGATAATGCCGATAAACACGACGCCGCCCCATAACATAAGCTCGCGAATGAGCTTCGACAGCTTGCCAAGCTTGCTGCTCAGCATGCTTGTGCCGTCAAGATCGGCAGCTAATGCCGAGAAACCCGCAATACCGATGAATAACGCGGCATGCTGAAGCGTGAACGGATAATAGATTGATGCGGCTCCGCCAATTGCCGCTCCGATGGTTAGATGTGTTTTACCTGTCATAATTCCTCCTGTGACTGACTAGTCGCTGCTTGCTGTTCATAAATGTTCGTGGTTGACGCGTTCATTGCGTACCATCTGCTCCAGCTTCTCTACAATTTGATCATGCAGCGGGTCGCGCTTCAATAAGCCGAAGAACCGTCTGCGTTTTTGCTTTTTTAGAAGCTGCAGCAAATAGAGCTTTTCTTTAAGCGTGAACATAGGTCCACTTCCTTTCGCCTTGCTCGCTAGGGATAGCGATTACGCTTCATTATAGAGGAAAGATAAGCCGTTATGGAAGCGGTACACGGTACGAAACGAAACATGGTATAATAGCCTCACGAAATGATGGAGCGGGTGGGATGAAAATGGATAATCAATTAGCCGCTGCCTGCGAGGATACATGCGCCGGGACGGAAGCCGATATTGCGGACGTAAAAAGCAAGCTCGTGAGCGACGGGACAGCCGTGGAGCTGGCTGATCTGTTCAAGGCGCTCGGCGACCCGACGCGGGTGAAAATCATTCATGCGCTGCTGCAGTCGGAGCTATGCGTCCATGATTTGACCGAAGTGCTGGAGATGGGGCAGTCCGCGATCTCCCATCAGCTTAGGCTGCTGCGGAATATGCGGATCGTGAAGCGCAGAAAAGTAGGGAAAACGGTATTTTACTCGTTGGATGACGATCATGTGGAGCAAGTTTTCACGCTAACGCTACAACATTTAAAGCATGAATAAACGAAGAGGCGACCCGAAGGTAAGGGGTTTGCCTCTTTTTTAGTGGCGCTAGACTGCGGGGGGATCTATCTTTGGCAGGAACATAACAGCCGGTGGGTAAAATTATGAGTGATAATTTTACTTGATTTTTAGTAAAATAATCGTATATTTGTAGGTAGAGAAGTAGCGACGGCTGCGAACTGAACCGAAATGCAGGAAGGAAAGTTAGCATGGCTACCATAAAAGATATTGCGCAGCAAGCGAATGTGTCTATCGCAACCGTATCGCGCGTGCTCAATTATGATCCGGGCATTTCCGTTACGGATGAGACGCGGAAGCGGATTTTCGAGGTTGCGCAGAAGCTGAACTATAAGACGCTCCGAGAGCGAAACGGGAGCGGGCAAGCGCAGACTAAGGAACGTTACCGGATTGGCCTCGTAAGCTGGTACTCGGAGCAAGAGGAGATGCTGGATCCGTATTACTTGGCGATTCGGCTTGGCGCGGAGAAGGAATGCTTCCAGCGGCAGATCGAGATGGTGAAGCTGTTCGTCCAAGGCGGCGACTCGACTTCTGATTGGTTAGGCGAGCCGCTCGACGGCATTGTCGCGATCGGTCGTTTCGAGAAGGATGATCTGGAGCGTTTTCCCGAAGGCATGACGAATATCGTGTTCGTTGATTCGTCGCCGGAGGAGAATCGATTCGATTCGGTTGTTATCGACCTGCGCAAATCGGTGTTCGAGGTGCTCGACTATTTGGTTGGGCTAGGCCATACGGAAATTGGTTATATTGGCGGGCATAATAAGGTGAACAACAAGCGGGTGCAGGATGAGAGAGAGCTTGCATTCGTAGAGCGGCTTACCGTACAAGACATTTATAATCCGGCATTTGTATATACGGGCGACAATCTGTACGCCGAAGAAGGCTACAAGCTAATGAAAGCTGCGATAGAAGGCGGCAAGCTGCCGACGGCTTTTTTTATCGAAAACGATTCGATGGCTGTTGGCGCGCTGAGAGCGCTGCACGAGGCCAAGCTGCAAGCTCCGCATGATATCTCGATCGTTGGCTGCAACGACATTCCCATCTCCGCATATATGCAGCCGCCGCTGACAACCGTTAAGGTGCACATGGAGCATATGGGCGAGACAGCAGTGGAATTGCTTGCGGATCGGATGGCTGGGGGCAGGGATATTGCAAGAAAAATCGTTTTGCCCGCCAGACTGTTGGAGCGGGAGAGCAGCGGTCGTCCGAGGCGGAATGACTAGCGGATATCGCATAAGAACGGAGTCGATTACATGCCATTATTGACAGTAGGCCAGAGCGTTCTGCCGGCTGTGCGCAAACAGAAGGATGTGGAGGCGGTTCTTGCCACTCCTTATACGTATATGGTGCTTCTAGGCGGCCATCTGGGTCAATTAAAGCCGCTTGTCGACCTGGCTGGTCAGCATGGCAAGAAGGTGCTGCTGCACGCCGATCTGATCGATGGACTGAAAAACGATGAGTATGCAGCGGAGTTTCTATGCCAATCCATTAGACCGGCAGGTCTGATCTCGACGCGTTCCACCGTGATCGGAAGGACGAAAAAAAACGGGCTGATTGCTATACAGCGGCTGTTTCTCATAGATTCGGATGCGATCGAGCACAGCTATACGCTGCTCGAGAAGACGCAGCCCGATTACATCGAAGTACTGCCGGGCATTATGCCCGATATGATACGCGAGGTTAAGGAACGGAGCGGGATTCCGATCATTGCCGGCGGGCTTATTCGGACTGCGGGCGACGTATCGAATGCGCTCGCGGCAGGCGCTTCCGCGATTACGACTTCACGCAAGGAGCTTTGGCAAAATTTCAGTACAGGCAATGAACTATAGATACTTCTTGGGGAGGAATATCGGATGGACAAATACATGCTGGCGCTCGACCAAGGCACGACGAGCACAAGGGCGCTGCTGGTCGATCACAGCGGCCATATTGTCGATATGGTACGCGAGGAGCTTCCGCTCGTATACCCGGAGCCTGGCTCCGTAGAAGCCGATGCGTCATTTATATGGGAATCAGCTAAAAAAGTAATTACAGGCTTGCTTGCGAAGACAGGTATTGCAGTGGGACAGATTGCCGGCATCGGCATTACGAATCAGCGGGAGACAACCGTCGTCTGGGATAAGGCGACAGGTGAGCCGATTCATCACGCCATTGTATGGCAATCTCGCCAAACGACGCCGATATGCGAGCAGCTCAAGGCAGACGGCCATGAGCGCGCGTTCCATACGCGGACTGGCTTGCTGATCGACGCCTACTTCTCCGGCACGAAGGTGAAGTGGCTGCTTGATCACGTGGATGGAGCAAGAGAGCGAGCGGAACGCGGAGAGCTGCTGTTCGGCACAATCGATAGCTGGCTCGTCTGGAAGCTGACAGGCGGAGCTGTACATGTGACGGATGTGACGAATGCGTCCCGTACGATGGTGTTCAATATACACGATCGCCGCTGGGACGATGAGCTGCTGCGCATACTGGATATTCCGGCTTCTATGCTGCCCGAGGTTCGCTCCTCGTCGGAAGTTTATGGTCATGTTGCCCCCGAGCTATTCGGAGCGTCGATTCCAATTGCGGGCATGGCCGGGGATCAGCAAGCGGCTTTGTTCGGACAGACGGCGTTCGATAAAGGCTGCACGAAAAATACGTACGGCACAGGTTGCTTCATGTTGATGAACACGGGCGAGCAAGCGATCGTGTCCGATCGCGGCTTGCTGACGACCATCGCATGGGAAGTCGACGGCAAGCTGGAATACGCGCTTGAAGGCAGCGTATTCGTAGCGGGCGCAGCCATTCAATGGCTGCGTGACGGGCTGGAGTTGATTGAATCGGCAAGCGAAACCGAGGCGCTGGCCGAGCAGGTGGAATCGACGGACGGTGTCTACGTCGTACCCGCATTCGTTGGACTCGGCACGCCGTATTGGAACAGCGATGTCCGCGGTGCGGCATTCGGGCTGACGCGCGGGACGTCGAAGGCTCATTTTGTACGCGCCGTACTGGAATCGCTCGCTTATCAAACGAAGGACGTGCTCTCGGTCATGATCGAGGAGTCGGGTCTTGAGCTGCAAGCACTATCGGTCGATGGCGGCGCGATCGGCAACAACCTGCTTATGCAGTTCCAAAGCGATCTTCTAGGAGTACCGGTGGAGCGGCCGCTCGTGAGCGAGTCGACGGCGCTTGGCGCAGCTTACTTGGCAGGGCTCGCTACCGGCTTCTGGAGCAGCAAGGAGGAGCTTGCTGCCCTTCGTCAAGTGGAGCGGGTGTTCGAACCGGGCATGGAACATTCGAGAAGGCAAGAGCTGTACGATGGTTGGCACCGCGCGGTAAAGGCTGCCATGGCATTTGCCAAGTAATCATGTTATAATAACGACAAGTTAATAACGGTTGGAGACACGGAGAAACCATGATAGCCGCTTTCGTACCCTCGTTTGAGGGGGAGAGCGGTTAACGTGGTTTCTTTTTTTGTTGCATTTAGGAGTAACGAAATGCGATCAACAGAACAATAATAGGTATAGAGCGCTGGGAGGCTGCGGAAAATATGAATACGGATACGAAAGAAACGGCTTTTGCCGCGCAAAATAGGGAACTTCGATTAGAAGAGATGACACGCATGGAGCTGGACCTGCTCGTCATTGGCGGCGGCATTACAGGCGCCGGCATCGCGCTTGATGCGGTAACGAGAGGGCTTCGCGTTGCTGTCGTGGAAATGCAGGATTTTGCGGCTGGCACATCGAGTCGTTCGACGAAGCTTGTGCATGGCGGTCTTCGCTACTTGAAGCAATTGGAGATTAACGTCGTGGCCGAGGTGGGCAAGGAGCGGGCGATCGTATATGAGAACGGGCCGCATGTGACGACGCCGGAGTGGATGCTGCTGCCGCTTTACAAAGGGGGCACATTCGGCAAGTTCTCGACGTCCATCGGACTGCGCGTCTATGATTTTCTAGCTGGCGTCAAGAGGCAAGAGCGCCGCAAAATGCTTAGCGCCGAGGAAGCGCTGCGCAGAGAGCCGTTATTGAAGCGCGACGGATTAAAGGGCGGCGGCTACTATGTGGAATATAGAACGGACGATGCTCGCCTGACGATCGAAGTAATGAAAAGAGCGTTTGAGCTAGGGGCGCTTGCCGTTAACTATGCCAAAGTGGATAACCTGCTCTACAACAGCGGCGGCGTAGTAGAAGGCGCTGCGGTACGGGATATGATCAGCGGCAAGACGTATGACGTCCGGGCGGCGAAAGTGATTAATGCGACAGGTCCGTGGGTAGATGAGCTGCGGGAAAAAGACGGCTCCAAACAAGGCAAGACGCTGCGTCTGACGAAAGGCGTCCATCTTGTATTCGACGGCGAACGATTCCCGCTTAAGCAAGCGGTGTACTTCGACACTCCGGACGGACGGATGGTATTCGCGATTCCGCGCGAGGGCAAAACGTACTTCGGTACGACCGATACGAATTATAAGGGAGATACGGCAACGCCTGTCATGACGATGGAGGATCGAGACTACTTGCTGCAAGCGGCGAACTTCATGTTCCCGCAAATGAAGCTTGTCGTTGCCGACGTGGAATCAAGCTGGGCCGGGCTAAGGCCGTTAATTCAGCAAGAAGGCAAGTCGCCTTCGGAAATATCGCGCCGCGACGAGATCTTCGTATCGAACTCGGGTTTCATTTCAATTGCGGGCGGCAAGCTGACGGGCTATCGTAAGATGGCTGAGACGGTCGTAGATAAAGCGGTCGAGCTGCTGCGCAAGGACGGAGGGGCTATCGGCATAGGCCGCAGCGATACGAAGGAGCTGCGCATGTCGGGCGGCGATACGGGCGGATCGGCTGGATTCGCAGCCTATGTAGCTGCTCAGGTGAAGAAAGGGATGGCTGCAGGCTTGAAGGAAAGCGAAGCGCGTATGATTGCGGAAAAATACGGCTCGAACGCCGAGAAGCTATACGCACTCGCTAATGTAGTCACGGCGAAGTGGGCAACCTCCCACAAGCTGCCGCTAGTGCTTGCCATACAGCTCCGTTATTCGATGGAGGAAGAAATGACGGTGAAGCCGGAGGATTTCTTCATCCGCAGAACCGGCGATCTATTCTTCCGGATTGGGGAAGTACGCAAGTGGAAAGGCGCTGTAATTCCCGCAATGGCTCAGCAATTGGGATGGACGGCAGAGCAGCAGGCGCAGTACAGCAAGGATCTGGAGCGGAAGCTGGCTGAGGCAGTCGAAGCGCCGAAGCAATAACAATAGGGGAGAGGCTGGCGCATTTGAGCGTCGGCTTCTTTTTTTTTATTGTGTGAAATTGGGCAATATAAGTTGCGGAACAAGCAAATTATTCATATAATACATATGAGCATGTATTCATATATTATTCAATGTCGAATTCATAAGAGCAAGTTGGGGGAGATTTAACATGGGCGAGAAACCGCGTGAACGATTAAGCAGCAGCAAGGCCGGCAATAAAGAGGAAGGTTGTGCAGAGAGCCACGAGCACTCGCATGAGTCTCATGAACATAGCGATGGATGCAATCATAGCGCTGATCATGCTCATAAGCCAAGTAAGGACCGTAGTCACAATCATAACCACAGTCATAGTCACGGCGGACATAGCCATCACGGACACAGCCACCATGGGCATTCCCATGGACCGAACAATAAAGCGGGGCTGCTGTTCGCCTTCGTCATAACGGCGGGCATTATGGTGCTGGAATTCGTCGGCGGCCTCGTGACGAATTCGCTGGCGCTGCTCTCCGATTCCGGGCATATGCTTAGCGATGCGGCTGCGCTTGCGCTTAGTCTCGCCGCGATGTGGTTCGCCGCAAGACCGTCCTCTGCCAAGCGAACATTCGGCTTCCATCGCTTCGAAATATTAGCTGCCCTGCTTAACGGCGTATCGCTGTTCGTCATCTCCGGCTTCATTATCGCGGAAGCGATCAAGCGTTTCTGGGAACCGCCGACTGTAGCGAGCGGATCGATGATGATCATCGCAGGTATCGGCTTGCTGGCGAACCTTGCGAGCGCATGGTTCCTCATGCGCAAAGGCGACGTAAAGGATAATCTGAATGTTCGCAGCGCCTACTTGCATGTCATCGGCGACGCGATTGGCTCCGTAGGCGCGATAATTGCCGGGCTGCTTATGCTGTTGTTCTCGTGGTACATCGCCGATCCGATTATAAGCGTTATTGTCGCGCTGCTCATTCTGAAAAGCGCATGGGGCATCATCAACTCCACCGTTCATATTCTGATGGAAGGCACGCCGCACAGTATTGATGCGGATGAAGTTAAAGCAACTTTGCTCGGCGTAACAGGCGTTAGCGATGTGCATGATCTTCATATCTGGACGATTACGTCCGGCATCGATTCGTTAAGCTGCCATCTTATTATTCGCGATGATGCGGACAGTCAGGCCGTCCTGCGCGAGGCATTGAAGCTAATCGAGGAGCGATACGGCATCGACCACGCCACGATTCAGGTGGAGAACTCATCCTTACGGCATGCCGAGCTGCGGGTATAAAAAAGACAAACGCCTCTCTTCCCATCGCATAGCAGCGATGAGGAAGAGGGGCGTTTTTGGCATCGGCATGTTTAACTGGAATTTCTCCCGTTAATTAAAGCGATTACGGTTACGGCTTTACGCTCATCGCGCTTCTTCGCTAATCGATTTCGTTCGGTATACCTGAGCGCCGACAAGGAAGGAAACGACGCCCCATAGCGCCATGATGCCCATGCCCAACCAGAAGGCGCCGTTCGTAACGCTCTCCGCATAGATGAGGCCGTCGCGTATGCCGTCCACAAAGTAAGTAAGCGGAAGCACCTGCGTCACCGGCTGCAGCCATTGCGGCAATTGCTCAAGCGGGAAGAAGACGCCGCTTAGGAACATCATAAGCATGCTGGCGATATTCGCCATGCCCATATAGGCTTCGATCGTCTTGCTGAACGACGAGAATAAGTAGCCCATCGCATTGAAGACGAGAGCGCCGGCGAAGAAAGCGACAGCAAGACTGAAAATATTAATATGCAAGGAAGCGCCGAAGCCGTATACACCGATCAGTGACAAAATGACGATCTGCACGATGCCGAGCATCAAGCGCACAAGCATGCTGGCGAGACCGTACAGGCCCATCTTGGCCGGCGTCATTCGAAGCCTCTTCAACAATCCGCGCCTGCGTAAGTCGACGAGCTCAACCATGCCGAACAATCCGCCCTGCGCGACGGATAAGCCGATCATGCCCGTAAGCAGGAAGTCCTCGTATTTCAAGTCTGCTGCGCCGGAAGTGACGGAAGAAATCGTCATGCCGATTACCGGCTCTGCTCCCGCTGCCTCTAGATTGGCTTGTTGAATGAACTTATCCAATACGCCGGAGACAACCTGAGTCGTTACGCTTCGTTCGTTCTTCGTATTGACGATGAGCTCCAGGTTGGAAGCATCCTCCGATTCCGGCAATATGATCAATGCGTCTACATCCTCGTTTTTCAGCCAATCCAGTCCCTGCTCCTTGCTGACCGGCGTTTCTTCCTTCAGCTCAAACACGGGAACTTGGCGCAGCTGTTCGAGCAATTGCCCGGATTCGGTTGTCTGAGCAGGCTGAGATACAGCGATGGTCGCCTTGAAATCATCGTCCCCGCCGCCAGTGAAGATGATCATAAACAGCACCATTAGAATAATGGGGAAGAAAATATTCCAAAACCATACCTGCTTCTCGCGGAACATCATCTTAATCTGAGCAACGAACATTTTGTTGAATTGCTTCACGCCGTTACCGTTCAACTCAATCCCTCCATTCCTTGCCGGTGAAGGCGATGAATACGTCCTCGAGGCTCATCTCTCGAATGGAGATTTGCTGAGTGCGATAGCCGCGATCCTTCGTGAAGCCGAACAGATCGTACAACGTCTCCTCCGGCTGCGCCGTCCATATGCACAAGGTTGAACCTTCCCGACTCACCCGTGCGACCGCAGGATGCAAGAGTGCCATCTGCTCGGTCACCGCCGCTGCCTTCTCCCCGTCCAATAGCGACAGCCGCACCTCGCGTTCCTTCGTCAGCCGATCGATCAGCGCCGATGGTGTATCGAGCGATACGATCTTCCCTTGGTCGACGATACAGACCCGGTCGCTAAGCTTCTCGGCCTCTTCCATGTAGTGAGTCGTAAGTATTGTCGTCTTGCCGAGCTCCTTCAGCTTCAGGATGATGTCCCAAATATTGCGCCGCGCCTGCGGATCAAGCCCCGTTGTCGGTTCATCGAGGAAAATGACAGTCGGATCGTTGATCATGGCGAGGCCGATCGCGAGCCTCTGCCGCTGTCCGCCGGACAGTTTTTTCACATGTTTATTGCGTTGGTCGGTCAAGTTAATCATTTCGAGCACTTCTGCAGTCGGAGTCGCTTTGGGGTAAAAGGAGGCGAATAAGTCGAGGTTTTCCTGGACGGTCAATAGATCAAATAGAGCCCCGGACTGCGGCTGTACGCCGATCGTCATTTTGATCTGGTCGCTGTTGCGCTTCCAGTCGAGCGAGCCGAAGGCAATGCTGCCTCTATCGGGCGTCTGGAGCCCTTCAATCATCTCGAGCGTCGTCGTCTTGCCTGCGCCATTCGGTCCGATGATCGTAAATATTTCTCCGGCTTCGACCGAGAAGCTAATGTCCTCGACCGCCGTAACCGCCCCGAACGTCTTGTGCAGGTGGTTCACTTCCAATACGGGCATAAGGCTTACCTCTCCTTCATGTTCGATTGGCTATACAGAACGATTGTAAAATAACCCAGCAACTCCTCCCAGCGTCCACAGGACGTTATTTGACTCCGTCTGTAGGAGGAGAGAGGGGATAGGGTATATAACTTAAATTTCAACTAAATTCAACTTAAAGTTAACGACATAAAATTTAGCAAACAAGATGAATCGATTTGAAAGTTGTTTTCAAGCGGCGTTTTGATTGATACACCCCGTGTAATAAGGGATTTCCATCAATGAATTGGTATTTAGCTATATAAACAAAATTACAACTTAAATAAATTTGTTAAAATATTTGTTTACAAATACGAAACGAAATAATACAATGAAGTTGCTAATGTAAGCGTGTTCAATTAAAAGTTGAAACTTTTGTTGAAATGCTTGCTCAATACGAACGAAGCGGGGGATTGGCAATGAAGAAGAGGAATGCAGTTATTACGGCGTCGCTGGCGGCTATGCTGGCGTTGTCGGCGTGCTCGGGCAACTCAGGTTCAGGCAATAATGTAAACGGTAACAAGAATGGCAACGATCCAGCCGCAACGAATGATGCGGCAACGGATAAGCCGGCCGCGCCGCTTGCCATCAGCATGGCGCTGATGGCCGGGCCGAAGACGCCGGATTCGTGGGCCGAGAAGACGCTGGAGGAACAGCTTGCGGCTAGTATGGGCAGAAAGGTTGACGTGCAGCCGGTGTTCCTGCCGGATTGGTCGGAGCTTAATACGAAGATCAACCTGCTCATGAGCGCGAAGGATACGCGCCCCGGCATTCTATGGACGGGCGATACGAAGGAGTTTTTGAAGTGGATCGACGCGGGCGTCGTTCAAGACGTAACGCCTTCGCTTCAGAAGTACGGCAAAGAAATCATTAATTATTATTCGAAGGATACGTTGTTCTACCACTGGGACAGCAGCGGCAAAATGTTCCGCATTCCCGGCGACGTACCGGAAGCGAGCTACATGACAACGATTCTGCGCAAGGATTGGCTCGATAACCTCGGCTTGCAAGTGCCTAAGACGCTGGACGAGTACGTCGCGGTGCTGCGCGCGTTCGCGAACGACGATCCGGACGGCAACGGCAAGAAGGACACCTACGGCTTGTCCGGCGACAACTATTACCGCAGTCTTGCTCCCTTCTTCTATGCCTACGGCGTCGATGTGGAAAACTTCATTAAACAAGAAGACGGAAGCGTGAAGTTCGGCTCGGTTATGCCGGAAGTGAAGCCTGTGCTGGAGCTGCTGCAGACGCTCTATAAGGAAGGCGTTATCGACCCGCGCATGTCGACGGCGGCGAACAGCGACGACGAGAAGGTTAACGAGATTTTCGCATCGGGCAAGGTCGGTTCGTTCTACCGCTTCGTCGATTATTTCAATCCGGGCAACTCGGCAGCCATTTCGTTCAAGAAGCTGAACCCGACAGGCGAATATATCGCGATCGATCCCGTTACAGGACCAGACGGCTTCGGTTCGGATCAACCCGATCCGCGCATTGGCTGGTGTTACTTGGTCGTAACGGATGGGGCCGATGCGGACAGCGCCGTTCAAGTGCTGAACACGATGGCAACACCGGATACATTCAAGCTCCTCGCGTTCGGCAAGGAAGGCGAGCATTACGAGATGAAGGACGGCATCTTCACGCCGACCATTACGCCGGACGAAGGCAATAAGCTCGGACTTGGCAACTTCGGCTGGTATATTCAGCGCAAGGACGCGGCGAATATCAAGAACGTACCTGCCGTTACGGAGCTGTTCGAGAAGAAGCTGGAGACGTCGCAGCCGATGCGCGACAAGATCGTTGTATTCAAAGCGCTCGACAGACCGGAGTGGGACAAATATTCGGCGGACATCAAGAAAGCGCGCGACGAGTTGTTCTGGCTCATCATTACGGGCAAGAAGCCGGCAAGCGCGTTCGACGACTTCGTGAAGCAATACGAGAAGCTCGGCGGCAAACAGATCGACGAGGAAGCTGCCGGCCTATTCGAGAAGCAGCAGCAGGATTATGTCGAGTACGACAAATGGTATGAGACGAACATTGAGCCGTTCAAATAAACCGGCAAGGCAGGAGGGGAAGCGGAATGGAGGCATTAAGAGAGACGTCGCCTATCGTCAGTAAGACCAGCGTTGCCTCCAGAAGGACGCTGTGGAAGGACCTGGTACGGGACAAATATTTGTATCTGCTTCTGTTGCCGGGTCTGCTGCTCATTCTCGTATTTCGGTATGCGCCGATGTACGGCATTGTCATCGCCTTTCAGGATTACAACATTTTCAAGGGAGTAGGAGGGAGCGAGTGGGTTGAATTGGATCAATTCACCCGCTTGTTCAGTTCCCCCGATTTCTACGAAATATTGCGCAACACGGTGCTCATCAGCCTATACAAGCTGGCAGCCTCCTTCACGATTCCGATCGTGCTGTCGCTGCTGCTGAACGAGCTGAGGCATCTCGCGTTCAAACGAGTGACGCAATCGATCATCTATTTGCCGCATTTCGTGTCCTGGGTTATTTTCTCGGGCGTCATCATTTCTTTCCTGAATCCGGTAGACGGCCTGATTAATACGGTGATTGCGAAGTTTGGCGGGAATCCGATCGATTTTCTCGGGAACACCTCCTACTTCCGCTCGATACTCGTCATTAGCGACGTGTACAAAGAGGTAGGTTGGGGAACGATCATCTATCTGGCGGCGATTGCCGGGGTGAACGCCGATCTGTACGAGGCGGCCCGCATGGACGGCGCGAACAAAGCTCGCCAAATGTGGCATGTGACGCTGCCGGCTATCCGACCCGTCATTATTATTTTGGTCATCCTCAGTCTCGCGAACATCCTGGAGGCCGGCTTCCAGCAAGTGTTCTTGCTCTACAGCCCGCTCGTCTACGAGGTTGGCGACATTATCGATACGTATGTGTATAGGGTCGGCATACAGGAAGCGAACTACAGCTATGCAACGGCGGCCGGCCTGTTCAAGTCGCTTGTGGCTATGGTGCTGATCGTGTCCGTCAACAAGCTGGTGAAGCTGAGCGGGCAGGATGGCCTGTGGTAAAGGAGGAGCAAACTTGAGTCTATCTGTAGGCGAGAAAATTTTTTCGTACGTGAACTATTTGTTCTTCATCGCAGTCATGCTGCTGATGCTTTATCCGTTCTGGTATATGGTAATGGGCTCGTTCAGCGATCCGGTATATGTGGCAGACGGCGGCTTCTTCTTGAAGCCGGCCGGCTTCTCGGTCTCGGCTTATGAGGCGGTGCTGCAAAATGTGTCGATCTTGTCGGGCTTCAAAGTAACGGTTATTACGACGATCGGCGGAACGGTTATCGGTACGTTCCTTACGGCGACGACCGCTTATGCGATCTCGAAGCGGAGGCTTCGCGGCAGAATGCTCTTCTCGTTCCTCATTCTGTTCACGATGCTGTTCAGCGGCGGTCTTATTCCGTCTTATCTGCTGATTAAGGAACTGCATATGATCGATACCTATTGGGCGCTTATACTGCCGGCTGCGATAGGGGCGTGGAATATTTTCGTCATGCAGAGCTTCTTCCGCGGCATTCCCGATGAGTTGGAGGAAGCGGCGAAGATCGACGGGGCGAATGACTTGACCGTCTTCTTCCGCATCGTGCTTCCGCTGTCGAATGCGGTAATGGCCACGATTGGGCTATTCATTGCGGTCTGGTATTGGAACGACTTCTTCTCGTCGGTGCTGTATGTGACGGAGAAGGATATGTGGCAGTTGCAGATGGTGCTGAAGGATCTGATCAGCAATACGTCCGCTGCCATTATGCAGGCGGGCATATCGGTCAGTTACCAAGGAGACGTGAACGAGTTCACGATTAAGATGGCTTCGATTATCGTGTCGAGCATCCCGATTCTGCTCGTGTACCCTTTTTTGCAAAAACATTTTGTCAAAGGGGCGCTTATCGGGTCGGTGAAAGGTTGAGATGGCGGATTGCGGCTTATGCGGATAGAAAGGCAATAAAGGAGGAATACGGTTTTGAGAAAAATAACATGGTTAACGCTTATCGTGCTTTTGTTCAATACGATTGCAGTAGGGGCGGTTTCTGCGGCCGAGGAGCAGGGGGAGACCGGAGAAGCGTGGAGATCGGTGCTGGACGGCTTCGTCGAGGTTGATGCGGAGACGAAAGATACGCTGACGCTGAACGGAGAACTGTTCCGGTTCGCGTCGCTCAATTATCCGGGAGGCATTAGCGATACGCCGTTCGCGCAGGAGGATGCGATTCGCACGCTGGCGGAGATGGGCGGCAAAGTGACGCGCAGCTATGTGCTGCCGGTTAAGCGATATGACAATTCGAATGTTTCGAGCGCTTATGTGCTGGGACCGGACGAGGACGGGGTCATGCAGTTCGACGAAGAGAACTTCAAGAAGCTCGACCGTTTGCTTGCCTTGGCGAATCAATACGGCGTGCGGGTCATCATCCCGTTCGTTGACCAATGGCAGTGGACCGGCGGCATCGAGAGCTATGCGGCGTTCCGCGGCTACCCGATCTCGGGCGATGCGGCGAACGACCCTGACGCATGGAATTTCTACACGGATCCTGCGATCAAAGCGGATTTCAAGCAGGTCATCAGCTATACGATGAACCGCGTCAACTCATACACGGGCGTGGTGTACAAGGAAGATCCGGCGATTCTTGCCTGGGAGACGGGCAACGAGCTTGGCGGCTACAACCAGGATAAATTCCCGCAGGCGTGGACGACCGAGATGGCGGCGTATATTCAGTCTGAGCAGCCGGAGCAGCTAGTGTTGGACGGACGGTTCGCGATCCATCCGGATTCGCTCGCGGATCCGAATATCGACGTGGTGGGGAACCATTTTTATACGGGCAATTTTATCGATAAAATCAATGCGGACCGCGCTTCGGCGACGGGCAAGAAACCTTATATTCTCGGCGAATTCGGCTTGTATACGAAGGCGGCTCCGGTCGACGCGCTGTTCAATACGGCGCTGCAGAACGGTACGAGCGGCGTCATGATTTGGAGTCTTCGCCCGCATAAGGACGACGGCGGCTTCCTTTGGCATGACGAGGACCCGGGCAACTGGTCTTCCTATCATTGGCCTGGCTTCTCTTCCGGCGATTGGTATGACGAGACGAACATTATACGCACGGTTTATAAGTACGCGCACTATATGAATATCGATGATAGAGAGAAAGATAGCGACGTACCGGCTATTCCCGTCCCTGCGAATGCGCCCGTGCTGTTCGATATCGATTCGGTCGCGAATATGAAATGGATGGGCTCGGTCGGTGCGGCGGGCTACGAGGTTCAGCGCTCTAGAGACGGTAACGATTGGGTAACGGTGGAGGAGAGCTTCTCCGATGGCGGCAGAGCGGGAACGCCTGCGTTCCATGACGAGTTGGCGATTACCGGCGAGCATTACTACTACCGCGTAAGAGGCGTTAATGAGAGCGGGGCGTCCGATTGGTCGAATGTCGTAGAGACGACGGCGACGCATATCGTAACGGATGAGCTTAGCTTGCTCTATAACGATAACGAGAAGCGGAAAGTATATGCTTACGATCATTCTGCAAATCTCGTAACGAATGCAGATGTATGGAATGAGCAAGGTGTCGGCTTCAAGGCTTCGGTAACGGGAGCCGAGTTCGGATATTTGACTTACGGCTCGCCTGTGCCGATTCATCGTCTTGCGGTGAAAACGCTTGGAGGCGGCGTGCCGCAGTTTATGATCTCCGCGACGAATGGCGGGTTTGCAGAGGCGCCCGAGGAGAGTGTCTCCGTAGCTGATGATGCGGATGGAAAAGTGTATACGCTGTCGGATTTGCCAGCGGATACACGTTTCGTGAAGCTGCTCATCCCGGGAAATTCCTCGCTTCGCGTAGATCGCGTGGAACTGGAGTATTTGTATGACGGGGAAGGTTATGTGCCGCTTGAACCGATAACGCGCGGCGGCTTTATCGTGGATTCCGAATTTGCGGAGTTACCAGATGCGATGAGCGCGAATATGGCAGTGGTGGATGGAGCGCTGACGGTAGAAGACGCCGAGGCGGGATATGTGCAGTACCGTACGGGCGGCGACATTAATTCGTATCGGGTCATGAGTAAATCCGCGGCGGCTGGCGCTGCTCCGCTAACCTTCGAGGCTTCGCTTGACGGCGTGCACTTCACGGAGGTGCAGTCTGCGGTACAGTCGATCGTGAACGAGGATGACAGCGTAACGACGATTTATTCCGATTTTGCCGTGAAGACGGGCACTCGTTACTTGAAAGTGAGTTTCCCGGCAGGATCGGGGGACGATGGGTTGACCGTTACGCGGGTGGAAATCGGTTATGGCAAGCATATGATTCCGCTCACCGATAAACCGCCAGTTAACGTGCTGGAGGATGGGGAGTATTACTTCGGCAACGATGAGAAGTTGAAGGAAGCCTATACGGCAGATGCCGGCGGCGACGCTATTGAAGCATCCATTGAGAGTGTCGTCAAAAACGGTGGAAGCTACGGCATGAAGGTGGAATACGGCTTTGACGCCAATTATTATGCCGGATTGACGAAGGAGCTCGGAGGAGCGGATTTGTCCGGCTTCGATGCCTTGCAGGCATGGGTAACACCGGATGACTCAGGCAACAAGCTGCGTTTCAGATTCAAGCTGGGCGACAATTCCGTATGGGAAGCGGAGAAGGCGCTGTCCGGAACGGAAGGGCGCACGATTCAGATCAAGTATGATGAATTCGAGCAGACTTCTTGGGATACGCCGGTCGCGGGTATGGATATGGGCGACGTTCAGTCGTTCTCCATCTATGTCAGCTCCGATGCTGCGGCAAGCGCGAACGGCGGCACGATCTACTTGGACGACATTCGGGTGGCGAGCGCGACGAAGCTGGACAATTACGAGAGCTACGGCGGCTACGATACGCTTGTGCAGAAGGCATACAGCCGGAATTCGGGCGGCGGCAAGTTCGATGTGTCGCTTACGGGCGAGCACAAATCGGAAGGCGCTTACGGGCTTAAGCTCGATTACGATGTAGCTGCGGCCGGTTATGCTGGCGCCACGCTGAACCCGAATTACTTGAACCTGTCGGGTTATGACGGATTCTCGATGTGGTTCAAACCGGACGACTCGTATAACAAGCTCGTCATTCAGTTCACGACGGAGGACGGGAAGTTCTGGGAGACGTCGACGACGATCAAAGGAACGGACGCAAGGCTGATGTACGTGCCGTTCGCGAAGTTCAGACATCCGAGCTGGTATGGCGGGGACGCAAATGCCGTGCCGGATGCCAGCAAGAACATTATTGCATTCTCCATCTATATCAACAAGGATGAAGGGAAAACGAAAGCGACCTCGGGCACGGTGTATATCGACGACATTAACGGCGCTCTGTTCAACGAGCGATTGGCGGATGCGTCGGTGACGATTAACGATGCGGAAGAGGCAGAGGTAGTAGCAGCGTTTCCTTACACGGTAAGCGGAACAGGTCCAGCGGGCGAGTATGTCACGATCCGAGTCGGACAGCAGCAGTTCAATGCTCTGATTAATGAAGAAGGTGCTTGGAGCTATGACATTCCGCGTATGGTGAACGGGGAAGGCCGCGAGATTCGCGCGGCGATCGAGCTGTATGACGAGACGGCTATTGTCTCGGATAGGATAACGGTGAATGTGAACGTACCGGGCAATACGTATCAGGAAATCGAGAACGGCGGCGGCACGGAAGAGCCTCCGGTCGATACGACCAATTACAGCTTGAACGGCAGCTTCGATGAAGTCGTCGATGCGGCCGCATGGCCATTGCTGCCTAAGCATTGGACGCATAAGGATGCAGAGGGTAATAATATCACGAACGGCATCGTGAAGCTGGAGGGCAACGCGCGTACGGGCGACTACAAGCTCGTTCATTATAACGGCAGCCCTTATGAGGCCATCTCTTCGCAGAAGGTGACGGGCTTGGCTGAAGGAATCTATGAGCTGACCGCTTGGACGCGCTCGAAGGACGGCAATCCCCAGCTTGCGGAGATGACGGCTGCGGCGTCTGGTGAGGCTGCGGTGAGCGAACCGATCGAAGCGGGTGAAGGCGCATGGTTGAAGCAGACGATAACGGGCATCGCAGTTACGGATGGCGAGCTTACGATCGCGTTCCGCTCGAAGAGCACCGCGGGCGACTTCTGGATCTCCGTCGACGATGTGTCGCTGACGAAGATCGGCAACATCAACTACGCGGTTAACGGCGGCTTCGAGAGCTTCACGGTAGACGCGTCGTCTGGCGCGATGCTGCCAGACTCATGGGTTAGCGTGAATGAAGCGGGAGATGTTGTGACGGACGGCACGGCCAAGACGGAAGCATCGGCGTCCAGCCATTCCGGCAGCTATCAGCTCGCTCATTGGAAAGACGTTGCCTATAAGATTATGACGTCGCAGGAAGTGACGGGTTTGAAGGAAGGCACGTATGAGCTGCGGGCTTGGACGAGATCGAAGGGCGGCCAGGCGAAGGCGGAAATGAGAGCGAGCGGTTACGGCGGCGCGATGCTTAGCGATGCCATTGAGCAAGGTGAATCCACTTGGGTACAGCAGCGTATTAGCGGCATTCAGGTGAAGAATGGCAAGCTTACGATTTCGTTCTACTCGGATTCGGTTGCGGGAAGCTGGATCGTTGCCGACGATGTAGAGCTGATCCGTACCGGTAATCTGACGGGCGGCGGACCTGGGGACGGCGAAGGCGAAGAGTCCGGCGGAGGCAACTCGGGCGGGGGAACAGCGCCTGAAGAGACCGGCAAGCCAAAAGCTTACTCACAAGCCGATATCGCTGCAGCAATGAAAGATGACGTATTGTCGCTAGCTGCGAATGCGTTTGGCATTCAAGTTCCTGCAGGCGCTGCAGAGTGGATCGGCGATGCTGATCTTGCCGTGGCTGGAGCGGGAGCGAAGCTTGTTATTCCGGCTGAGGTATTGAGGCATTTGGCAGCGCTTGTTAAGGAAGAAGAGCGAGGTAATGCCTTCATTACGATCAAAATGGTCAAAGCGGATGCTGACCGTATTGCGAAGCTATTGGCATCGGCAAGCGCGAACCATGCTGCGGAGCTTATTGCCGCAGGCGAGTTCTACGACTTTGAATTGTCCGTTACTAATGCAGCGGGCGAAGTTAAGCAGCTATCTGCCTTCGCTGCGCCAATTACAGTGAAGCTGAAAGCTTCATCTAGCGTTGCGGACGGATTTATCGGGCTCTACTATGTTAGCGGCGATGGACGTATCGTATATGCCGGCAATGGTAAGGAAGGCACATCGCTTAGCGCGAATGTGAACCATTTCAGCACGTATGGCATCATACGCTACAACAAAAAATTCACCGATGTGCCAACCTCGCACTGGGCAAGCGCTGCGGTGCAGGAGCTCGCGGCGAAGCAAGTGATTGAGGGTGTAAGTTCGACTTCGTTCGCGCCTAACGCGACCGTGACGCGTGCGCAATTCGCAGCAATGCTCGTCCGCGCGTTGGGCTGGGAAGCGACAGGCACGTCGACGTTTGCCGATGTGGCTGGCGATAGCTGGTATTCGGCCGCGGTAGCGACGGCTGTTCGCGGCGGTATCGTGAATGGCCGCAGCGCGACAACGTTCGCGCCGAACGAGACGATTACGCGCGAGGAGATGGCGGTTATGCTCATGCGCGCTTATTCGAAGCGCAGCGGTACGCCAGCGCCTGCAGTTGCCGAGCCGGCAGCGTTCAAGGATGCTGCTGCTATTAGCGGCTGGGCGAAGGCGGCTGTTGATGCAGCCTTCGAACTGAAGCTGCTGCAAGGCGACAGCAAGGGCAGCTTCCTTCCGCGCGGCAATGCAACCAGAGCCGAAAGCGCACAAGTCATTTACAAGCTGTTCCAGCAATAGCGGCAGCGTCTGATAAGGGGACCGGGAATATGCCCGGTCTCCCTTTTTGGGTTAGGGCATGCTCACGAAGAATGTCGCTACTGCTAAGCACACCAGCGACACCTCAGCACGCCAGTGACACCATCATTGCGGACACATATGACCTTAACTGTTGCGTTCCGGCCCAAATGAATCGCCTAACGGACTCACAAGACACTAATTGCTCGGGAATAAACTAATTAGGCCTGAAAATAGTGGAATGGAGCTCTATGAGGTCAACTGTGTCCGCAAGTGATAGGAATGAGCGAAAAAGCCGCTATTAGGGTTTGTGATGTCCGTAAACATTGGTTTTATGCAGGAGGCGCGAATAGGGTCTGTGTGTTTGTAAGCTGAAGTCTGATTTAGGTAGGCGGATAGAGGCAGCTGCAAGGCGTACGGATGCTTTTGTGTGTGCATGTGCAATATTTTTTTGGCTAATTGTGTGTTATGTGTTGAAATTTGTTGAAGGATTCTATATTGTATGTAATTAAGAGAGATGAACTGGGAGGAGGGATTACGGTTGCTTAAGAAAGTTACGCTCCAAATGATTGCGGACAAGCTCGACGTCTCGAAGGCGCTCGTCTCGAAGGCGTTGTCCAACGATCCGGCGGTCAACGAGGGAACGAAGGAAACGATCTGGGAGACGGCCGAGGCGATGGGTTATCGATTGAAAAATCCGCGCAGGCCAGCTCCGTCCGCACGTACCGGCAATCTCGCCGTATTGATGCCTCGCGCCTATTTGGACGATATGGAATATTGGGGCAAGGTCATTCATGGCATCGAGAAGGAGCTGGCGAATCATAGCTTCAGCATGATTCTGTCGAGCATTGATATCGCGCTCCAGCCAAGAGAGGGGCTTCCTTCAAGTATTTACGAGAATAAGGTGGACGGCGCCGTCGTGATGGGACATCTGCCGGACAGCTATATCGAGGCGCTCAAGGCAAGCAGCTTCCCCTTCGTGATGGTGGATGCGAATTTGCTTGATGCGTCGATCGATCATGTGCTGGCGAACAACTTCCTTGGCGCTTATCAAGCGACGGAATATTTGCTTGCGGCCGGTCACCGAAGACTTGGCTTCGTAGGCGATGCGGATACGTCGTGGAGCTTCAGGGAGCGGAGCCGCGGCTTCGAGGAAGCGATCCGGGATTTCAACCGGAAGGGCACGGCGGCCGAGAAGGGGAAAGCGAGCTTCTGCAGCATTGAAGGCATTGGCGTCAGCGGCAAAGGCATGTACGTAGCGGACGAGTTCGATATGGCGCTGCAGGAGCAGGTGAAGGGAACAGATCCCGTCACCGGTCTGTTCTGCGCGAATGACTTGACCGCTTTCGAAGCGCTGAAGGCGCTGGGCAAAGCAGGCCTAAGCTGTCCGAGCGACGTATCGATCATCGGCTTCGACGATCTGACGCTGACCGAATTCATGCATCCAAAGCTTACGACGGTTCGCGTACCAAAGGCCGATATCGGCAGCCGCGCCGCGCTTATGATCATACGCCGGATCGAGAACCCCGACAGCACGCCGGAGCATGTATTGCTGTCAACGACACTGATGGAGCGCGCCTCGGTCAAAGAGATCGAGTAGCGTTAAAGTATTAAACTAGAGGAACACCTGTCATCGCGGCAGGTGTTTTTTTGCGTGGATTTGTAGCAGATATTAGAGAAAATAACGGGATTGCCTCCCGCTAATTCGACGGAATATCGAGACTACAGAAAAATAACTGGATTCTCTCCCGTTAATTTCAGCAATCTATCGAGTTAATGAAAATTCCAACTGAATTAACGGGAGTTAATCCAGCTATTACATGAACAGGGGGAGAACGTGGTGAAATAACAGCAGTGTTTCCAGTTATTTTGTGGGACGGTAGTTTGCCGGTTCGTGAGAAGCGGAGAAATCGGCGGCTAACCTACGGAAGAACTTAGAAATATAAATTTAGTTAAATTAAATTAAAATATGTTGAATTAAAAGTTTCAGTATGTTAAAGTTCATAAGTGTAATCGATAATAATTTTTTAGGGGGAAACACCATGAAAAAATCGATGTTGTCTTTACTGACGATTGTCATGCTGACGGTTATTCTGGCAGCGTGCGGCGGCAACGGAAACGGCAATAGTGGTAACGGCAATGGCAAGAACGAGGGCAGCAACAGCAACAATACCAGCACGAACGCTCCGGCGAACAACGGCGGCGGTGAAGAAGCTGGCGGCGAAGACATTAGCGGCACGATCACTTTCCTGACGAACCGTACGGACATGGTTGACAAGGAGTACGTGGACTACGCAAAACGCTTCAAAGAAAAATATCCGAACGCGGACGTGAAGTTCGAGGCGGTTACCGATCTGGACCAAACGACGAAGATTCGTATCGCTTCCGGCGAGTTCCCTGACGTTGTGCTTATTCCGACAGTTCCGAACTCGGACCTACCGAAATATTTTGCCCCGCTGGACGACTTGGGTCTGAACGACCGCATCTACTTCAAAGACTATAAAGCCTATGACGGCAAAGTATACGGGATCTCGGCAGGCGCGACGACGACTGGCATCGTGTACAACAAGAAAGCGTTTACAGATGCGGGCATTACGGCCGTTCCGAAAACGCTCGACGAGTTCTACGCAGCAGCCGAGAAGCTGAAAGCAAAAGGCATCGTGCCGTTGGCATCCAACTTCAAGGATCAATGGCCGCTCTACCCATGGGGTTCTGAAGTGCCGACTTCGATCGCCGGCAATGCGAATCTGAACAATGAGCGCAAAGATTCCGACGCTCCTTACCAGATGGACAACGCTTACGGTCAAGGGATGACGATTATCCGCACGATGTACGAGAAAGGCTACCTGGAGCCGGACGTTAACTCGACGAACTGGGAGCAATCGAAGAAGGATGTAGCAAGCGGCAAGTTCGCGATGTTCATGCTTGGCAACTGGGTTATTCCGCAAGTGGTTCAAAGCGGTACGACGGACGACAATGTCGGCTTCTTCCCACTACCGTATGACAATTCCGGCAAGCTGAACGTTGCACTTGCTCCGGACTGGGGCTATGGCGTCAACAAAGACAGCAAAAACCTCGCAACGGCTAAAGCGTTCGTGAAATGGATGCTGGAGGAATCAGGCTTCGACGACTTCGCGGGCTTCATTCCGGTACTGAAGGACAAAGCGCCGAACGTGGCTCAATTGGCTGAATTCAACAGCTTCAATCCGACTTATATCGAAGCCGTATCCGATGATGAAGTAACGACGCAAATCGTGAATAAAGCTCAAATTACGAAGGAAGCGTTCGCTCAAGAGTTCGTGCTGGCGAAGGATCCGCAGAAGATTCTCGACAAGTACAACGCAGAGTGGGCAAAAGCGAAAAAAGCGATCGTAAAGTAAGGCAAGGCGCTTAAACGCAGCTTCGAGAGGCGAAGGTGGGTTATCGGGCGGGAATGCCGGGTAATCCACCTTCTTGCTTTGAGCGGCTGAATGTATCCGCCCTCGTAATGAAAGGAAATGGAGTGAACCTATTCTATGAACAGCATGCCCTACAAAACGCAGCGAAAGCTTATACTCGTGAGTTTCCTCGCGATTCCGCTCGCGCTGCTCTTGTTATTCACGTATTATCCAGCCGTCCGACTCGTCTACCTGAGCTTCACCGACTGGGACGGCATCAGCGATGCGAGCCATTGGCTCGGCTTCGAGAACTATAAGGAAGTATTCAGAAATCCAGACTTGTTCGGCGTATTTCTGCATCAGATTCCATACGTCATTATCGGTATTATTCAGAACATTATCGCAATTCTATTTGCCGTTATTCTCAATTCGACACTTCGAGGAAGAAACGTGTTCCGCGTCATGCTCTTTCTTCCCTTTATTATGAACGCAGTGGCTGTCGCCTTTATGTTCCAATATGTGTTCGATACGACGAACGGCTCGCTGAACGCGATCCTCGGCTTCCTTGGCCTGGAGTCGCTGCAGCAAAGCTGGCTTGGCAATACGTCGATCGTTAACTTTTCGCTCGCGTCGATCGGCTTTTGGCGCTTCATGGGCTATAACATGGTCATCTACTTGGGCGCGATGCAGTCGATTCCGGGCGATATGTACGAGGCCGCCAAGATCGACGGATCGAATCGATTCCAGACTTTATGGTACCTCACACTGCCTAACTTGACGAAAATCATTCAGCTTAACATGTTCCTAACCTTGAGCGGGGCGCTAGCGGTATTCGATCTGCCATTCGTGCTGACGAAGGGCGGACCGGCCGGTGCCAGCGAGACGTTCCTCATGAAGACGATCGAGACGGCTTTCCAATTCAACAACTTCGGCTTGGCATCGGCGATGAGCGTCGTGCTGCTGCTCATTACCGCGATCATACTGGGCATCCAGAATACAGTCATCAACCGGAAGGGGGAATAACGCATGTCGGCGAAAAAATGGGATTTGGTCCACGGGCTGAAGTACGTCCTGCTGGCAGTCGCGGTGTTCGTCGTGCTGTTCCCGCCTTACGTCGTGTTCGTCAACGCATTCAAAGGCGAGAACGAGAACGCAAGCCCGTTCGCGCTTCCGAAGAGCTTCTTCAACTTCGACAACTTCGCCACGGTCATCGACCGGGCGAACATCATTGATGCTTTTGGCAATACGCTCGTTATTGTTGTCGCTTCCTTGATCGGCAACGTGATATTAGGCACGATGGTTGCTTATGCGGTGGGACGGATTGATTTTCGCGGCAAAAATGTCGTGTTGGGCGCATTCCTAGTCGCTACGATCATCCCGACGATTACGACGCAGGTCGTCGTCTTCTCCCTGATCCAGTCGCTGGGTTTGTACAATTCACTCGGCGCGCCGATTCTATTGTTTATTGGAGCGGACGTCATCCAGATCTATATCTATCTACAGTTTATCAAGAACATCCCGTACGAGCTCGACGAGAGCGGCATGATGGACGGGGCGAGTTTATTCCGTATCTATAGAAGCATTATTTTCCCATTGCTTGGGCCTGCGACGGCGACGCTTATTATTTTGAAAACGATCAATATATACAACGAGCTGTACATTCCGTTCCTCTATATGCCGAAGCAGGAGCTGGTCGTCGTGTCGACGTCGATCATGCGCTTCGCCGGCAACAACCAGGCGGAATGGGGCTTTATATGCGCGGCCATTCTGATCATTATGGTTCCAACCGTGCTGCTGTACCTTTTTCTGCAAAAGTATATTTTCTCTGGTGTCATGAACGGCGCCGTGAAGGGCTAGGGGGGATGGGCTATGCCTAAGGAGTTGTCGCTTCGCGGATGCCATTGGGAGCTGAAGGGCTTCTGGCCTTGGGTTCCGCTGAAGGGGACGAGCATGGAGATCGGCAACGAGCTGCTCGGCGTGACGGAATGGATGCCGGCGACCGTACCGGGAGGCGTTCATCAGGACTTGTTCCGGGCTGGGCTCATCGAGAACCCGTACGAGGACTTGAGCAGCATCCGCTGCGAATGGGTCGAAAATCGGTGGTGGGTGTATCGAACCGAGTTCGCGATGCCAGCTATTGAAGCTTCGGCGCATGCCGTCGATCTTGTATGCAAAGGAGTCGATTACGAGGCGCTTATCTATTGGAATGGCAGGTTGCTTGGGGAGCATCGCGGGATGTATGAGCCTGCCCAATTTCCGGTAACGGGTCTGAGCGCGGAGGGCGAGAGCGTAGAATTGCTCATCGTGCTGAAGCATGCTCCCGACGAGATGGGGCAGATCGGCAAAACCTCGGAAACGTTCACGCAGAAAAGCCGCTTCAATTATAAGTGGGATTTCTCTACGCGGCTCGTGAATATTGGCTTGTGGGACGATGTCGTACTAGAGGTTAAACAAGCCTATTCGATTGATGAAGTGGCTGTTCATACGGATGTGGATGCGGTAAGCGGGCGAGGCTTGGTCGATATGCGCTTCACAGTTGATTCGACTGCCGGGAATGGAGATACTGCTGTTGGTGATCAGCCGAAGCTGCATGTGACGGTTGTTAGCCCAGAGGGCAAGGAAGTCGGAAGCTGCGTAGCGGATGTCGTAGTGGGTTCTAGTTTGGAAAAGGTGACGTTCCAGATTGCGATCGACAATCCGCAGCTTTGGTATCCCAACGGCTACGGCGAGCAGCCGCTATATGAGCTGCATGCGCGGATAATCGGCCGCGGTGTGTTATATGACGCTTGGGAGCAGCGGGTCGGCATCCGATCTATTGCTTATGTGCAGAACGAGGACAGCTCGGATGACGCCTTGCCTTATACGATTGTCATCAATGGGCAGCGCATCTATATTCGCGGGGCGAACGTGACGCCGCTCGACCATCTATACGGCAACGTCGGAGCTGAGCGTTATGAATGGCTCGTTCATCTGGCTAAGAAAGCGAATATGAACATGCTCCGCATATGGGGCGGCGGCATTATCGAGAAGCCGTATTTGTATGAACTGTGCGACCGGCATGGGCTGATGATCTGGCAGGAGTTCATCCAGTCGAGCTCCGGGGTCGACAACGAGCCGTCCAAGAAGCCGGCATTTCTGGAGCTAATTAGTCGGACTGCAGTGCAGGCGCTTAAGACACGGCGCAACCATGTTAGTCTCGCCGTATGGAGCGGCGGGAATGAGCTGATGAGCGCGCCGAACGTCCCGTCCACCTACGAGGACGAGAATCTGGCGATGCTGAAGGCGCTCGTCGCCGAGCATGACGGGCAACGGCTGTTCCTGCCGACATCGGCGTCGGGGCCAGTGCAATATATCACGCATGAGAAGGGCTTCAGCCATGATGTGCACGGCCATTGGAAGTATCAAGGAAATCCCGGACATTACGAGCTGTACAGCGATGCCGACCATCTCTTCCATAGCGAGTTCGGCGTCGACGGCTTAAGCTCGGTGAAGAGCATACGCAAGTTCATCGGCGAGCGCTGGCGTGAGCCGGTATCGATGAGGGATAGTCTCGTCTGGCGGCATCACGGGGAATGGTGGGATACGTATGACCGCGATCTAGAGATGTTCGGCTCGATCGAATCGCTCCCGCTATTCGCGGATATGAGCCAGTGGATGCAAGCCGAGGGCTTACGATTTATTCTGGAGGCCAATCGGCGAAGGGCGTTCCGCAATAGCGGCAGTCTCATCTGGCAGTTGAACGAGCCATGGCCGAATGTAAGCTGCACGAATCTCGTTGATTACTACAACGAGACGAAGATGGCGTATTATTGGGCTCGCCATTCATTCGCGCCGAATCATGCGTGGATCAGCTATCGCAAGCTTCATTATGCAACTGGGGAACGGTTGACGTTGCCCGTCTATGCAGCAACGGATGGGATCAGCGTACCGGTGACCGTCCATGCGGAGGTACTGAATACGGCAGGAGCGCTGCTTCATAGTGGCACATGGTCGGGGATAAGCCGACCTGACGCTGTCGTATGTCTAGGCGAGCTTGATTGCCCGGTGCCTTCAACGGATGACGGTCTCTTCTACGTTAGACTTCGTATGGGGTTACCGGATAGAAGCGTGGACTCATTAGTTCCTTATATTTTCTCCACGCATGAAGGGGCACTGTATGAACCAGCTTTGACGCAGGGCAATGCGGCAATTGCAATGACGGCGCTGGAGACGTGGCGGCTGGTTTCCGCCGAAGTTGGCGCAGGCGCTAGCGTGCTGGAACGGAGTTACTTGATCGAGAATAAAGGAACGACAGCAGCGCTTCATACTTATCCGCAAGAGAAAACAGATCTGTATTGGATCACAGCAAGCGATGCCTACTTCACTTTATTTCCCGGGGAAAGTCGCATTGTTCGCATGATCTGCCGGAGGAAGGCGGGAGAACTGTTTTTGACGGAGGATGGCGAGCAATCAGCGCAGGGAGAGATTTTGCCGGAAATAAAGATATATGCTTTTGGCAGCAACGATGATTAATTACAAATAGCAAGGATTGATTAGATATGAGTTCAACTACATTTGTAACAAGAGAAGGCTCGCGTCTGATGTTAGACGGCAAGTCGTTCCGCTTCGCCGGTCCCAATATATACTGGCTTGGGCTGGATGAGAACGTGAACGGCGTAGATTGGCCGACTCCTTATCGGGTGATCGATGCGCTCGATACGGCGCTTGAGATGGGGGCGAATATTGTTCGCTCCCATACGCTCGGCGCGTCGCAGGGCAATCCGAAGGCGATTATGCCCGAGCCCGGCGTGTATAACGAGGAAGCGTTCCGCCGTGTCGACTTCGCCATTGCCGAGGCGGGGAAGCGCGGGTTGAAGCTCATTATTCCTTTCGTCTGCAACTGGGATTACTATCACGGCGGAAGGCTGACCTTCGCACGTTGGAACGGCTTGGACGATGCCGATCAATTCTATACGAACGAAGGCTGCATACGAATGTTCAAGGCTTACGTCGAACAGGTCATTACTCGCGTAAACACGGTAACAGGCGTTGCTTACAAGGATGACCCTACGATTATGGCGTGGGAGCTTGGCAATGAGTTGAACAACGCAACCGTGGAGTGGGTAACGGATATTGCGAGCTATATTAAGAGCTTGGATGGCAACCATCTCGTCGCGCACGGCAAGCAGTTCCATCTGGATGCCGATAAGCTTGAGGTAGAGTGCCTGGACATTATGGATGTTCATTACTATCCGGCATCGGCTGAGAAAACGGTAGCGGACGCGCGTGCGGTACAGGCGGCGGGCAAGGTATACATCCAAGGCGAATACGGCTGGCCGGATGCCGATCTATGGGCATTCACTGCTGCTGCCGAGGCGGAAGAAGCAGTAACGGGTACGCTGTTCTGGTCGTTATTCCCGCATGGCGATAACGGCGGTTATGTTCAACATTATGACGGCTTCTCCGTCCATTATCCAGGAACGGGTATTAACGAAGACGTTTTGAATCGGGTGCAAGAGTTGCGGGGCCATGCGTTCCGCATGAGGGGCTTAGAGGTGGCGGAGCATGTTGTGCCGCAGCCACCGGATATTTTGCAAGCGGGTTTGGTGCTTGTGCTGCGCGGATCTGCCGGCAGTGCCTACTATACAGTCGAGCGTTCGACGGCTAGCGAGGAAGGACCGTGGATGGTCGTCTACGACAAGCGCGAAGCCGATCATGCCGAGAGTTGGATCGATCCGACTCGCGTGCATACGAAAGCCGCTTTTTATAGAGTGAAGGCACATAATCTATCCGGTATAGCCGGTTCGTATTCGGACGTTTACTTCTCGTCTCCTTTCTAGTAGAACTAGAGTTAGAGGTTAAGAGAGAGGAATGATGCGTCTTGGCACTAATGCAGGTAGAATTGTTCGCGGAGTCGTTAGGGATGGCAACCTCGGTTGACGTCATTGTCCCCCAGCAGTCTGTTGGCGGGAGAGGATTAGAGGGCGAGTGCAGAAAGCCTGCCTATCCGGTACTATACTTGCTGCACGGCGCGTCGGATAACCATACAGCATGGCGTAGAAATACGGCTATCGAGCGTTATGCGTCCGATCTAGGATTGGTCGTCGTCATGCCTTCCGTCCATTACAGCTTTTATGCGAATCAGAAACGGGGTCTCGATTACTTCACCTACGTCGGCGAGGAACTGCCGGAGCTGATGAGGCAGTTCTTCCCGCTATCGAACCGAAGAGAAGATACGTTCGTTGCGGGGTTATCCATGGGAGGCTACGGCGCATTCAAGCTCGGTATTACGTATCCCGAGCGCTTCGCTGCCGTTGCCAGTCTATCCGGCAGCCTTAGTCAGCGGAATCGACTGATCGACAGTCCTGCTGCAGCTCATTCCATTCTGCTGCGAATGGCGAAGTTATCGCTCGGGACCGTTGAAGAATACGATCGCAGCGAGAACGACTTGTCCTGGTTGCTCGAAGAGCGGCTTGAGGCGGGCGTGAAGCTTCCTAGCTTCTATCAGGCTTGCGGCACGGCCGATCATAACTTTGAAGTGAATAAAGCTTTCCATGAGCAGTTCGCGAATCGAATCGATCTGACTTATGAAGAGTACGAAGGCCGCGGCCACGATTGGGCGTTTTGGGATATGACTGTCCAGCGCACACTTCAGTGGCTGCCTATTGGAAAATAGACAAAGACCGCATTTCCTTGCGCTTGCAGCGCGAGGAGATGCGGTTTTTTGCTGCGAGGGCACAATTAACGAACATACCAGTTTCTTTGTATTGGAATAGAGGGAATTACTCCTGTTATTTATTTGAATAACAAGTGGAAATGCAGAATAACTGGAATTTCTCAAGTTATTTTCTGTGATATTCCCCCATCTGATTGAAGATCGATGATATTAACGGGAGGTATTCCATCTATTTAATAAAAAGTAGACGGGGAGCACTGAAATAACGGGAGAAATTCCAGCTAATCTAGTGCAAAGTATTTTATTCGAATGCTGATTGGTCAGTCATAGTTGATTTGCTGCTGAAACTGCCTTTTTATTGTATTCCAAAAAATGCACAACTGGTATACTGGAAGGATAATTCCATGGAACTTATTGTAACGAAAAGGTGATCTTGTATTTTAGCTGATTAGGCTTCTGATACTCTTGGAAATGGCGTAATGGAAAGTCCAAAGTACAGATTCATTGAGTGACATTTTATGGGGAATGAGCTAATTCATTGTGAGACAGTTTAAAGTTTCTAACGCATATTCAAATAGAAGCAATTATTGAAATTGGATGTGACTCTATGGATGAAAGATTGGTTACATGCACAAGTATTGGTGTGTATGGCCACGCAATAACAAGAGGTAATGTTTATCTAGTCGTAGCAGAAGATGAGGATAAATATAGAGTGATAGGAAACCACAATAAAAGAGTGTGGATCAGCAAGGATTATTTCACAGAGGGAGAGGTTGAGGTCCCCGTCCTTGGACACTGGAAATTTGATGATGATTTAGACGACTTTGATCTCATTGAAGTAACGATGATTTTTAGTAATGGAGAAAGACGTTGGTGCCTTATAACGACGCCGCAAAGATTAGTAAGATATTTCGAGAAACCCAATCTAGAACCTCCAGGATTCAATATTAAACATCTAATCATTGTAAAGAGTATGAGTAAAGAAGATGTTGATCTAACATTGAAACACCTGGACGAACAAGGGGAATTAAAGAAAGCAACAATACCTTTAAATACACTGTGACAAAAGGAGGCAGTTATGAGGATAAAAACAAGATACATTGTGTTGGTTGTCGTATTGCTGGTCACTGTGACGTTTATTATATTTCTGCTATCGTCCAAGCAAGATAAGCTTACTCATCATTCGGTCGTCAACGAGACCATCATTCAGACTAAAACGTTTAGCGTAAGCGCAGATTCGACAGACTATATCACCTCGTCCAAGGGAGTTGTGTTTGTTAAAGGAGACGGCGATAAAGTTGAAGGTATGCAGATTGTTGCACAGATTGAAATTGATCCTGATGATTGGGGTGGAGTTTCTTTTTTATTGCCTGCTCACTGGGTTGTTTCGAACATCACGAGCAGCTATCCCGAGAATGTAAACAACACTAAGCCTTTTGAGCACATATCAACATTGACAACGGCAGACACAGATGTGGAATGGACCACGAGCATTGAAATAGGAAGAGATCGGAGCTATCTGCTAACAGCAGGCGGAACCGGAAGGGTTGTAATCGATGTTGTGCCCGATGAAAACATAAATCCGACTGAGGCCATTCAAATAGGAGTAGCTGTTGGATCTGCCATTAGAAACGGGTACAAAGTTGTAGGTACTGATCATATTAAAATACCTATATCCATTGCCCAAAAGGAAGTGGCACAATGAAGAAGATTTATCTTGTTAGACACTGCAAGGCAGAAGGACAAGAACCGGAGGCACCATTAACAGAGCAAGGACAGGAGGACGCTGAACGTACGATTGTAGACTTTTTTGAGGATAAAAAGATCGAAATCATTGTTTCAAGTCCGTATGTGCGTGCTATAGATACGATCAAACCGTTTTCGAAGTTGATTGGAAGAGAGATCTCAATCGACGAACGATTAAAGGAAAGAGTCCTAAGCACTGCTGAGCTTGTTGATTGGCTTATAAAGTTAGAACAAACCTATGATGATCTGGATATAAAGTTTGAAGGTGGAGAGACATCAAACGAAGCAATGAGAAGAGGAGTAGCGGTAATCGATGAGCTACTAGAGTTGCCGGCAACAAATGTTGTGGTCGTAACTCATGGAGCATTATTATCTCTGATCATCAGACATTACGCTAAGAATTTTGGGTTTAAAGAATGGAAGAAAATGAAGAACCCAGATATCTACTGCTTAGAAGTGAGCGAAAAGGAGATTACAGTGCATAATGCCGAGACAAATTACATTGGCTGATGGAAGACTAGTTGAGGTTGAATGTTTGAGCTGCGCTTTGACCAGCGGCTTAATTGCTCCTACTGGTGGAGTGATCTATGAGTCGGATAATTTCCACGTTCATCAGGATGTAGCTTATCCCATTAGAGGATTAGTTATTTTGGCCTCGAAGAGACACTTCTACTGCATGGATGAATTAACCGATGAAGAGCAGCTGGAGTATATATCATTGATTCACAAGATCAGGAAGGAACAACGAAATCGACTGGGAATCGACAAGGTCTATTACTTCTATAATGAGGACACTACGCACCATTTTCATTTATGGATGGTTCCCAGATATGAATGGATGTATCAATTAGGAAATTCTGTGGAATCATTAAGGCCTGTTTTGCTGCATGCAAGGAATCATTTGAATGACGAAGAGAATACGAAGAGCGTTACGGAAGGAATAGATATTTTAAGAGCAGGCATGAGCGATTTTGGAAAATAGATCTACGTAAGTTCAAAATCAGTTAGGAGATGGATGAGATGTTAACGCCTATCGATGAAATCCCAACAGATAAGAGAATTGCCGGAATTCACAGTGTACCTATTACCGATGATGGTTTGATTATTATGGTGTGGGACAAGAATGAAAAGGGCCTAACGACTATTGGAGGAAGATTAGAGGGAAATGAGGATATAAATACCGCATTAGATCGCGAAACAGTCGAAGAAGCAGGCATTATTCTGGATGCAGTTAGAATTCCGATTGCAGCTTGGTATTGGGAAAATACAGACACTTATACGGTATTTGTTATTGCTCGCGTCAGCCGATATGTTCCGATGCCTGAAGGATTCGAAACGACGGGCAGGGTGGTTATGAACTTTGAAACTGCACGACAAATGGTCGCCCGTATAGAGGGGAGCGGCCCTCGAATAGAAGTACTCCATTTGGCTGAACAAGCTTATAAGAATTTAGTGAATAGCAGCTCAACATGACGATGTCGGAGTACTATTACGAAAACGAATGGACTGGTGCTCAGCAATGGGAAGTTATAGAAGCTCAATCCGATTATTGCTTATTAATTCTATTTTCTTTTCCTTACTTACAGCAACTCAAGTCATTCTGAATTATACGAACCAGCGAACCATAATAACAATAATATTTTTAGTTCTCTTCTTAGCCTATGTGGTGCTTACTATAGTAATATCACTTGATTTAATTAAGAAGGATTTAAAGACGATGACGGTTCGAGTGTCACAGGTAAATGAAGAAATTATAAAAGTAATCAAACCAAATGGAAAAATTCGAAGAATACGAATCTTAAGAAGTGAGATCGGGAAATACGATGTCGGACAAGAACTGGAATTAAGCTTAACGAAACGAATGAGACAAATTGTGAACGTAGAAATTGCTCTTGCTCCGCTGCAAACAGACATTCTAAAATGAGCGCCCTTTGCTAGTATTTTTGGATCGTTAAATCATTCTTATTATCTAGTTGGAGTTAGAAATATATTTGGCAACTTTGTGCTTCTCTCTCTTACCGCTTGCACTCTTTTTTTATTCAGCATTAGCCACTATGCTTATAGATAATACCAAAGTTTTCAAGGAAGGATGAGCACTAATAGCTGCTAATAAACGTTCTGGTCAGGAAAAAGTAGCTGAGTTTATGAATGCACTCGAGCATCCAATGAAGGAAGTCATTGAGGAAGTTCGCGCATTGATTCTAAGTGTGGATGTCCAAATTACAGAACAAATCAAATGGAATGCGCCTAGTTTTTGTTTCAATAATGACGATCGAATCACCTTTAACCTTCAGGGGAAAGGTTTTATTCGGCTTGTTTTCCATACAGGGGCTAAGGTACAACAGAATATAGACATCAAGTCTCAATTAGAGGATACTTCTAGGCTGCTAGAGTGGGCGGCGGCAGACAGAGCCATAATTAAATTAACGAGTATGAATGATGTTGAGACCATTAGAGCAGAACTTGCAGATACGGTAGCCAAATGGTTTGAAGCAACAACTAAAAAGTAGAGATATGAAAGGGGACTGGTTATGCGCATCGAAACGGAGAGACTGATCCTTCGCAATTTCATATATGAGGATTGGAAGCAAGTGCATGAATACGCATCCAAGGATGAGGTAACGCAGTATACCATTTGGGGACCGAATACAGAAGAGGACACTAAACGATACGTAGAGGAGCAAATAAGCAAGCAACAAGCAGAGGGCAGAACCGACTATGAATTCGCTGTTGTTCTGAAAGATTCTAACTTTCTCATAGGCGGCTGCGGTATTTATGTGGCGGATCATAACGCTGAAGTCGGATACAGCTTTAATCCGGATTATTGGGGAAAAGGGTATGCGACAGAAGCAGCGCATGCGATATTGAAGCTAGGATTTGAAACCTTTCATGTTCATCGGATATATGCAACTTGTCGTCCTGGCAATCTTCCTTCTGCGAATGTAATGAAGAGATTAGGAATGAAACAAGAAGGACATCTAAGAGAGCATTTGTGGTTCAAAGGAAGGTTTCATGATTCGTATTTGTTCTCCATTCTAAAAAATGAATTCGGTTCGTAGTCGTTCATCACATGGAGAAGGCAGAGAACAATATTAACGGAAATTAGAGGGTGAATGGAATGAGTAGCGAGTACATCACATTAAATAGAATTCCTACATTGGCAGAATATAAAGCGCTATGTGTTTCGGTTGGCTGGGAAGAGTACATGAACTTTGATGTGGCAGAAGACTCCTTAAAACAATCCTTATTCGGTGTTGTCATTCAATATGAGGATGAGATCGTTGGGATGGGGAGAGTAGTAGGAGACGGCAAAATCTACTTCTACATTCAAGATATTGCTGTCAAACCCGAGCATCAGGGCAAGGGGATCGGTAATAAAATAATGGCTGCTATCCAACAGTTTCTCAAGGAAAATGCACCGGATAAATCATTTGTAGGCTTGTTTGCGGCTAGCGGAAAAGAGTCGTTTTACAATAAATTCGGGATCAATAAGCATGATGGCATGACGGGCATGTTCGGAGTCGTTCATGGCGGCGAACTGATGTGAAAGGAAGTAAGCCAATGCAGAATCGATTAAGAAACGTGGATTGGATGGTAAAGAGCGAGGTTGTGGATTCACTGTTAGACGATAGCAGCTCGATTACTTTCGTACCGTTGGATGCTGGTCTTGAAGCAGAAGTAACAAAGATTTGTTCAAGTGAATCTAACTATGTTCTAAAGGTATGGAATCGATCCTCGAAGCCCAATGTAGGCAATCAGTATAGGCTGTTAGAGGCACTGCGTAATCAAGGATTGTCGGTCTCGCAACCTATTGGCTGGGGCATCGATAAAGAGATGAATCAGGTATTATTGACGAGTTATGATGGGACTCCCGTTAGGAAAGTGAATCAATCATCTCTCAAAAAACTTGCCAAAATATTAACCGGCATACATAGCTATCCTTTAGATCAACTGGATTCATCGATACTTCAGAGGCATGATTTTGTCGGTTATTTTTACCCGTCGGTAGAAGAACATTTGGATATTAAGGATGTACTGCTTACACTCTTAGAAAAGAGTGACATCAAACAGAATACCATCATTCACGGTGATTATAACTTAGGCAATATACTCGATAATGATGGTAAATATACGATTATTGATTGGACCAATGGCCAGCTCGGTGACCCAAGATACGATATGGCGTGGTCCATTATTTTAATAAGGATTTATGTGGGGGAGAGGTATGGCTCAGTCTTTCAATCGGCCTGTCTTGCTGAAAGTCATTACACCAAAGAAGAGCTGGAGCTGTTCGAGGCCATTGCTTGCCTGAGGTGGGTGTTGCTTAATCGGATTGCCGATCTTCCTAGAGGGAAGGATACGATTGCAAGGGTGAGAAGCATTATGAAGAACAGTGAGTACTTAGATGAAAGCTTGCTAGCGAATTTAAGATAGTGAGTGTCCCATGACTATGCGGATTCGAACGGAAAATCAGGCTGACTACGCTCAGGTGCACCAAGTTCGGATAAAACAAATACGATATACGTTTAGGAGTGATCCTATGGATGTTTCATTAGAAATGATCGGGGAAGACGGCTTGGCTGCGCTGGGTAAGCTCGTCGAATTGGCTGCTTATGATTTGTCTGAGCTAAGCGGCAGCGACATTCATGAGAACGGTATGTTCGTGATGAACTTTGATTCGAGAAATTGGTTTGATGATAGCAACATGGACTTATATTTTATTAGATATGATGGGAAAATTGCAGGCTTCGCCGTGGTTAGAATCATTCCGGAGGAAGAAATCAATTATTTCAATCATTTTTTTGTTTTGCGAAAATATCGAAATAAGAAAATAGGCAAGGATGCGGCTATCAAAGTATTTAATCGTTACTTAGGTAAATGGCGAGTAAGTCAATTCGATTGGAATTTGCCTGCGCAGCAGTTTTGGAGAAAAATGCTTAAAGAGTACATCGGCGATAACTATGTGGAGACAAGAAGAAAAGACAATAAAGGCCCAATGCAGGAGTTTGAGAGGGAGACAATCGAATGACTACGACTATCTACATGGTCAGACATGCTGAATCACCGTATGAGGAAGGCAGCGAACGGACCCGAGGGCTTTCGGTTGATGGAGAGAGGAAAGCCGGGCAAGCTTCAGAGTTGTTAATTAATGAAGCGAACCGACAAGCCCGATGTATACAAGCTTGAGTTCGAAGGATTGGAATTAAAAGCAGTAACTCGACTATGGGATGTTCAAAAAGTGTGAATTGGTAATTAGAAAGTGTTAGGAGATTAATCTATTAGCATTAGATGGTTACTGGCGAGTACCTACAGAAGGGCGGCTATTATGCATAAAAGGAAAAATAATTTAGCAACTTATTTAATTGTTGTACTTATCATTTTGATTTTGGTCATTGCGGCATTGTTTAATAAACCGGATGCCAATGAATCGGACAACAATGTCGTGCACCTTACGTTGTCTGAACAGGATGAGCCTATTGTTTGGAATAATCTCAAACTAAGCGTCGGCCAGCAGGAGGGTCCTGGAGATTATGTTAGCATTCCTAATCATTCGGAGATAACAGCTACAGAATCGATCATCTTGCCAGCAGGGGAGGCTACGATGATTCGGTTCGTACATGGTGGATCGGCTGTAAATCCAGTACCGGACGTCGTTATGTATTGGATTTACATCCAAAGGCCGATTCAGGGCAAGCCGGATATGATGAGAACCTATTACCTGGAGGGACAAGTGGTAGGTGACAATGAGCAGCAGGCAAGAGAAAAATTCGTTCAATTCGCACAGTCTTGGAAAGTTGATTAGCGAAATATTTGTTAATGATATTCGCCTTTGAATGGGTTACAATTCCATTTGAGGGCTGTTTTTATTTATCTGAAAAGGGCGATATTGGATGCAGTTCGAGGAGGATGGGATACCTTGAAAGCTACATTAACGAAAGCGAATCTTGAGTCGCCACAGCTCAGTTGGAAGTGTATTGAACCGATGCTGCTTTCTGTTCGGGCAAAGGATTTGGCGACTAAAGCGGCAGTGTATAACGAGTTGAACGAGGGCCAGCGTGCGCTATTTTTGTTTTACGCGTTTCATAACCATGTTCATTCTGTCGCGGAATTTTATTGGTTCACGGCTTACTCTATGATTGAACTGAGATCTTGGGACGGGCTTAAGAATGGTTTGCAGTATTTAAACAATGAGGATTTAGTAAGTTTACTGGAGCGTATAGAGCATCTGATTATAAGCACGAACAAGACTGGTGAGCAAGGACTCATGGTCTCTCCGTCTGATGTAGAGGAAGACAAGGTGTTGTTCCAAAGAGTGGAGGAGCTATACGTCGAATATAAGTCGGCTGCTCCAAAAGCAATTGCTAAGATGAACGAAAATATACGAAACAACATGGTTGACTATATAGAGTTAAAAAACGATTAGCTTAAATAGAAAAGGGGATGGCAACATTGATTACTTATTTAGTGAACAAGTCGCTTCAGGCTTCGGAGGTTGCAGAAGTATTTAAAGCATCAGGGATTAAGAGACCGCACGAGGACTTGGAACGAATCCAAAGGATGATAGACAACGCCGATATTACGATTAGCGCATGGGATGATGACAAGTTGATTGGAATCGCGCGAGCACTGACGGATTACTCTTATTGCTGCTACCTGTCCGATCTAGCCGTAGATCTGAACTATCAACATCAAGGAATCGGTAAAGCTTTAGTTCAAAAACTTCAAGATGTTTTAGGTGATGAGACCTCCCTTGTTTTGCTTTCCGCGCCAGGGGCGGTAGATTTCTATCCTCGAATCGGTTTCGAAAAGTCAGAGAGAGCTTTTGTAATCGCTAGAAAGAAATAAGTATAGCTATGGGGTGCTGGCTAAGTTGGATATTGCAACATATGGGTTGTGGATATATTTGCTGTATCTAATAACTCCTTGGTTGTTTGGTTATAAAATACTCTCCATGCTTTACCTCAAATACGGCGGCAAAGGAATGAGTATAGCCTCTGTAATTATATTTAATATTATCTTTTATACTGTTGGTATCGTATTGTGGCTGACCTTTTGTTTTACAGCGGGGATAGGCTTGTCCATAGAAACGTTGCCCTTAGGAGGAGTTCTTCTAAGTGGTTTTGCTTCCATAATAGCTGCAATTATTATGTTAGGTGTATTCCTTTGGCGGTATAGAGATAGAAAGTCTGTTTAATAAGAGCTGGAGATGATTTTCTTGCAAGAATTGTTGTTAAAAGATAAGTTGATTCAAATCCTGCTGGAGAAAGAATACCTGCCCAGAGATCTGCGTATCGTCCAACAATTGGGTCTTCCTAGTTGGTGTATATCAGCCGGCTATGTACGTAATTATGTGTGGGATCATTTGCACGGCTATGAGCAATCAACTCCATTAAACGATGTTGATGTTGTTTATTATGATTCTACCGATATTGAGGAACAAACGGAGAAGAGATGGGAATCTATCTTACTCGAGAGCAATCCACATTACAATTGGTCGGTGAAAAACCAAGCCAGAATGCATCTCCGCAATCTAGCAGAGCCGTACCATTCAGTAGAGGATGCCATGAAAAGATGGCCCGAGACGGTTACGGCTCTAGGCATCTATCTGAATGCCGACGATCAGATCGAGGTTATCGCGCCGCATGGGTTGGGTGACTTATTCGATCTAGTAATAAGAAAAAGTCCGTATTTTCTGGATAAGGATTATTTCTACCAAAGAGTTGAGAGCAAGGGATGGCTTAAGACTTGGCCGCAACTGACGCTTATTGAATAGACATAGGTTAAGGTGAGTGAAGCAAATGATAACGTTATATCGACCAGTTGGATTATACGAAATGAAATTAATGTTAGATGGAGATTTAAAAGGCTTTCCGCCACGTTTGCCTGAACAGCCTATCTTCTATCCGGTCTTGAATAAGCCCTACGCTGATCAAATTGCTCGATCCTGGAACACAAAGGATAAATTTTCAGGGTATGTCGGGTTCGTGACAGAGTTCAAAGTAGAGAGTCCATTCATTGATCAGTTTGAAGAACAAGTGGTTGGATCGGGCATGCATAATGAGCTATGGATTCCATCGGAGCAGGTAGAGGAGCTTAACCAAAACATTGCAGGGCGCATCCAACTTGTTGATGCGTTCTATGGAATTGACTATAAGGGACTCGAGCAGGAAGGGAACACACTCGATAATAAATCGTTAGTTGAGCAATTTATATTTTGGGTAGATAAGATGAGTACCAATATAAATGATAGTAAGCTACTCATAAGAGAGCATTGGCAACAGATCTACATGAACGCTTGTTACTGGAACAAGACTGATTTTGTGGAATTTGGCATTTCCGAACAGGTTAAAGCAGATACACTATCGTCTATAATACATTGCTGGGACGAGCTTTTCCCAGATTTCAATTTATTCTTAGGCACAATTGAATGATGACCTGGAGGTCTATTTTGAGACAGTTAGCGTTTGTTTGTGTAATCGTTTGTTGTACTCTCATTATCCAGGCGTGCGGAAGGCAGTATTCCAAAGAGCCGATTGTCGTTGATTTACCTCCGACATATGACCTTCATACGGAGCAGTTCGATCCGAGCGAGCCGTTTAATCCGGTACCCCTAACTTTAGAGAAAATGGAGGGTCAGACTTCGTACACGTACAATAATGACCACGAGGCTAGGGATGAAATGCTAGGAATTGATATGAACTGGAACGATTCGAAATTCGATATTGTTTACTTCGACAATCTAGATGTCAAAATGCTTGAGCAGCTTTATATTAATGGTTTTATCAATCCTGAAGACCGGCAAAATAACTCTCCTTCGGTAGCAGAAATATTCAAATTTATGATGTTGTATCCGCAAGTTACGGCTAGCGGCTACATTGTGAGTCCTAAACGGGATGATCATCGAATAACGATTGATGCGTTAGCAGTATCGACACAATATGCAACGAAGGGGCTCAAGAAGGAGTTCGAGGAATTTTGTCAAAACGCTGATGAGCTATCGCTGACGAATGGTCTATACAGCTGGTGGGACTAAAACTATTGAATTGAACTTCATGGCGAGGTGAATGCGAGACGATGATTAAAGCGTTGATCTTTGATTTTGACGGCACAATTATTGATACGGAGACACCATGGTACCTTGCGTTCCAAGAGGTATACGGCAGCTATGGCGTAGAGCTTCCTATGGAGCTATGGGGCAAATGTATAGGAACGACATTCGCAGAGTTTGATCCGTATGAGTATCTCGGACAATGCTTGAATAAGCCTATTGATCGCGACGACATTACGGCCAAGTCCAAAGAGTACTACAAGAAGCACATGGATAAGCAGGTACTTCGCGAGGGAGTTATAGACTACCTGTCGCTCGCTAGGAACAAGGGGCTTCGTACGGCAATTGCTTCGAGCTCATCCCTGGAATGGATTCATAAATATATGGACAAATATGATCTGATCGATAGGTTCGACGTTGTTGTTGCTAGAGATCATGTTATACAGGTGAAGCCTAGTCCTGAACTGTATTTGAAGGCAATCGAATTGCTGGATATTGAGCCGACGGAAGCGATTGCGATTGAGGATTCATTGAATGGACTTAGGGCGGCAAAGGCTGCGGGGCTATATTGCGTCGTTACTCCCAATGAAGTCACTAAAGCTATGAAGTTTGAAAGTTATGATATGCGCGTTGATTCACTGAGTCAAATAAGCTTGGATCAATTACTTACTACTTTCAGCTAATAGGGCAGGAGGCACGGGAATTTGATTGTAGACACAGATGTTGTTATTAGAGAGGCGAAGCATGAGGATGCGGGGACCATTCTAAACCTATGGCAGTCCTCCGCGCGTTGGCTGCTGGCGAATGGGATTAAGCAGTGGCGGCCGGAGTAATTTCATCTTGAGCAGGTCATTGAATTTATGAACGATGGCTCGAATATGTATTTGGCAGAGCTGAACGGTGTTCCAGTAGGGACTTATGTGATTACATGGTCGGATCCTTATATTTGGCAAGAGCTTGATAGCACGGATGCGGGATATATTCACAGATTTGCAGTTAATCGCGATTATAAAGGGTCAGGGATTGGCAGTTGTTTGATTCGTTCGGCTGAGGAGCAAATACGGAAACGCGGCAAGTCACTCGTTAGGCTGGACTGCATGGCGGCGAATCCGAGGCTGAATCAGTATTATCGAGATTTGGGCTTCAAGTATGTAAGAAGATTGGATAGCGAGGGTTGGAGTGCGAACCTATACGAGAAGAAGTAAGAGGAACAATTAAGGGGGCCTTCTGTATGAAAATCGCTTTGGTTGTGTTCAACGGCATAACGTTTCTGGACCTCATAGGTTTTTATGATGTAATCTATCGATTAAATTTGTTCGAACAGGCGAAGGGGACGTCATGGGATTTTTGCGGGCTTCAAGAGGAGATTACGGACGAGCTGGGGCTTGTCATTAAAGTCAATAAGATCAAGCCTGATCTTTCTGAATATGACATGTTATTCGTGCCGGGCGGCATGGGAACTCGCCAGCTTAGATTCGACGAGGAGTTCATTGCATGGCTGAAGGGTGCGCAGGGAGCACAACACGTCATTTCCGTCTGCACGGGTGCGTTGCTGCTTGGCGCTGCTGGTTTCCTAGAAGAAAAGAGAGCAACGACTAATCCAAGCGCTTACGAGCTTCTCGAGCCCTATTGCAAGGAAGTTATCAAGTCCAGGATTGTAAAGGACGGTAATGTGATTACAGGCGGTGGCGTATCCACATCCATCGATCTCGCTTTGTATATCGTTGGACTGTTGGTTTCCGAAGAGGCTGTTCATATAATCAAGAAACAAATCGATTATCCGTATGAGACAGAGGGGATTGTTGAGTTTTAGCGCGATTCATTATCCGAGGGAGATAGGCCTTACCATGAGAGCCTAATCGTCGAAGGAGTTGGTTGCTTGAAAATACGTATCATCGGTTCTTGCGGCAGCGGGAAGTCATTTATTGCGAAGCAGTTGTCCCAGCAGTATGGAATCCCTTATTGCGAGCTGGATAATATCGTGTGGGATAGAAGCGAAGATGCCTTGAAGTATCCGGAAGAAGTGAGGGACGCGAAGCTGGGTGAAGTTTTAAACGGTGCGTCGTGGATCGTGGAGGGCGTTCACTACAAGTGGGGGCAAGACACTTTTAAGGAAGCGGATTTTATTTTTGTGTTAAGGCCGAATAGGCTCGCACGCGATTCGCGGGTTATTTGGCGGTTCGTGAAGGTGAGATTCGGATTAGAGACATGGAATTATAAGCAAACATTTAGAAATCTGTTACAAATGATTTTTGAATGGAATAGAGGTTATGACCGTGAAGGCATCCAGCAGGTGCTGAATTTGACTGACGTGCATGCTGAGAAGAGGTTTATTGTGAAGCGAAATCAGGAAATTCTGAAGATTTTGGGGCAGCGTTCGGATGCTTCATAACTATTCCGAATAAGAAGGAGAATACCAATGAATCTCGCTAACAAAATAACGCTAGTACGAATATTCCTTATCCCGCTGCTCATCATCGTCTTACAACCGTACCCCCTTTGGTTAGAAAATAAAATGCCAGTGTTCGCCCATCTTAATGAATGGGGCATGATCTATGCCGCAGTTCTATTTTTGCTTACGGCGGCAACGGATAAGCTGGATGGTTATATCGCGAGAAAGTACAGCATGGTTACTAATTTCGGCAAATTGCTTGATCCGCTCGCTGACAAGCTACTGATTTCAGTTGCGCTTATTATGCTTGTATGTCTTCATATGGTGCCAAGCTGGATGGCTGTGATTATCATCGGTAGAGAAGTTGTCATTACAGCCATTCGAGTAGCAGCTTCTCACAAAGGTATCGCATTAGCAGCCGATAAGCATGGCAAGATCAAAATGGTATTTCAAGTTATTGCTATTGCCGCAGTCATGCTTAACAATTCCCCTTATATATCTCTAACAAACTTTCCTATCGATATCGCTCTAATGTTCATTGCGGTGACGCTAACCATATACTCCGGGTACAATTATCTCAGAATGAATTACGAGAGACTGGATTTGAAAATATAAAGGCAGCATGCACACCACTAACCATGAGGTGAGGCCGTGAATAGAGTCGAGAAAATACGAAACGAAGAGAAGAAATACCATAATGCTTGCTATGAAGAGCATAAATTATTCGAGCCGGGCTCATGGCTGCATAGGCCGGTCCAGACGGTCCTTGAAGTGCTGGAACAGTTCAAGGATTATAAACAACTGAACGTGCTTGATCTAGGTGCGGGGATTGGACGGAATAGCATTCCTATTGCTCAATCGTTGGTTGGGAGACAAGGCAGAGTCGTATGCGTGGACTTGTTACAATCCGCTATTGCTGGTCTATTGGAGAATAGCAAGCAATTTGGAGTAGAGTCGTATATCGACGCGAGGTTGTCTGATATTGAGCATTTCAACATAACTTCTTCTGAGTATGACTTCATAGTAGCTGTATCTGCTCTTGAACATGTAAGCTCGGAAGCGGTACTTGCAGACAAGTTAAGCGAGATGGTTCGCGGGACGAAGCAGGGCGGTATCCATTGCATCATTATAGGCTCGAATATCCAAGAGTTTGTGCTTCATAACAATGCGGAGCTGGACCCGATGTTTGAAGTGAACATATCCACGGAGCGCATGTTGGAATTGTTGGACGTACAGTATGCAGGCTGGGACGTGCAGAGAAGACATGTGAGAACACTTGTTTACGATATTGATAGAAACGGCATACCTGTTAAGCTGACGACTGATTGCATCACTTTCGTAGCTAAGAGATAAGCGGGAGGAGAACTAAGGAATGGAGATCGAATTACAGCCGCTTGATCGATCGGAGTTGCCTATCATTGCGGATGCTGTGAGCGCTCAGGATAGAGATTTCATGTACCTATGGGCAGGCAGCACGTATGCCTATCCATTAACAATTGAACAAATGGAACAGCACTATAGCAAGGGGACTCACTCCATTGAAGCGGGCGTACTTCTATACAAAATCGTTGATTGCGAGACACAGCGAATGATAGGATCTGTGCAACTTGGTCGAATCGATTCCATCCGCAAGGAAGCGGTGGTCGGCAGATTCCTCATTCATTCGGAGCAAGATAGAGGCCTCGGCATAGGCACGAAAGTGCTTCAGTCATTAGTGCGCGTCGGATTTGAGGAGCTTGATCTCGAGCGGATCCTCCTTAATGTGTACCATATTAATGTACGAGCTATACGCTGCTATGAGAAAGTAGGCTTTCGCAAAACGTATTCAAAGAGGAAGCTGTATCAGGCGTTGAACGGCGAATATTGGAATGGCATGGAAATGACATTGGAAAAACAAGCATGGATGGCTGTCGATTGAGCCAAATATGAAAAATTCATTTGGAACAGTTAGGCATGTGTAAGAAAACAATGTGCCAATAAGATTTAGTTAGGCAGGATGTTAGCCAGCTTAAAGAGCGCTTAGGAAGGAAGAAGCTGAAGAATGGAAGAGTCACCATTGATTATTGGGAGGCGACTGTATGGCTAAGCATCATATCCAATTAGAACAAGCTGCGCTGATTGGTTCTTTTACGACAGAAGCAACACCGATTATTTCGGTGGTTTCCGGCGATTCTTTGCGATTCGAGACACTGGATGCAGGCTGGGGGAAAGGCACAAGCAATAAGGACCGTTTTAAACCCTTTTCAAGAAGAGAGAAGCTCGACGGCGGTCACGCGTTGATAGGTCCTATCTATGTGGAACAGGCGAAAAAGGGCATGACGCTGGGTATCACGTTCAACGAGATCATACCTGGTTCTTATGGATTCACCGCAGCCGGACAGTATCCGAATTGGCAAAATCAAATGCTTCACTTGACCGAATATGAGGAAATAACGTTAGATTGGAAGCTAGATAATAAAAGGATGGAAGGTACATGCCGAATCAGAGACAACGCCTATACCGTTGGGCTTAAGCCTTTCATGGGAGTTATCGGCATGCCGCCTAATGAAGCAGACATTCATTCGACTTGGCCTCCTCGATTCTGCGGAGGGAACCTCGATTGCAAAGAGCTGGTAGCGGGAAGCACTTTATATTTGCCGATTCCGGTTGACGGAGCATATCTTGCGATAGGAGACGGACATGCCCAGCAGGGGGATGGCGAAGTGAGCTGCCAAGCTATTGAATGTCCAATGGAACTGGTTGATGTTACGGTTGAATTATTACAAAACCAGACCTTGAAAAATCCGAGAGCGAATACGCCGTCAGGATGGATTACGTTTGGATTCCATGAGGACCTAAATGAAGCAACTGTACAGGCATTAGATGACATGCTCGACCTGATGGGAGAGTTGTACGGTTTGAACCGAGTGGAGGCGATTGCACTAGGCAGTGCTGTTATCGATCTTAGAATAACGCAGATTGTGAATGGCGTTAAGGGTGTTCACGCTGTTTTGCCTCATGATGTATTCAAATAAAGCAAGGTAATTGAGAAGAGGGATTGGCGGACATGGACGGGTGGTATGAATGGAATGAAATCGATCAGGACCTTATGAAGTTCGCTGTTATAATTGCACGGTTCAATGGGCAATTCGTGATTATCAAAAATCGTAAACGAGGCGGCTGGGAGATTCCGGGCGGAAACCGTGAGCCGGGAGAAGCGATATTGGATACCGCAAGACGGGAGCTGTACGAAGAAACGGGAGCGATTCAATTTGAAATAGCACCATTCGGAATTTATTTATGGAGAGGCAGCTATGGCATGGTATTCGCAGCGGAGATCAAAGAGTTTGCGAGTTTGCCTAATTATGAAATAGATGAAATGAAGTTCGTGGATTCATTGCCGGAAGGCTTGAACTTCGGCGACATGTTCTATCTTTTCGTAGAGAAGTGGATAGCATATACAGAGCAAATGCAGTGAGGAGCAAACCTAATGATTCTTTTCCAAAATCAAGAGCTAAGCATCCGAACACTTGAGCCTAATGATGCGGTATTGCTGGAGAAGTGGCTCTCTAACCCTGTTGTACTGGAATATTACGAGGGGAGAGATCGTCCGCATGACCATGCGCTCATTCAGCAGCATTTCTATGATGAGGCGGATACAACCACTCGATGTGTCATTCTATATGAATCGGTAGCAATTGGGTATATACAATTTTACGAGATTGATGAAGAAGAAAAAGAGGAATATGGCTACGGTGAATTCAGCGGCAACATATTCGGGATGGATCAATTCATAGGAGAACCGACGTACTGGAATCGAGGGATTGGCTCGCGATTAATCAAGGATACGGTTCAATACCTCATTGAACAACACCGAGCTGCTCGGATCGTAATGGACCCTCAAGCTTGGAACGCGAGGGCGATTAGGGTGTATGAGAAGTGTGGTTTCATTAAGAAGAAGCTGCTACCGCAGCATGAGCTTCATGAAGGCGAATATCGGGATTGTTGGTTGATTGAATACGATAGAGATAGAGATAAAGATAAAGGATTATTGCGATTGAGATAGAATGGTTATAGTTAAAAATTGTATATATGAGGGAGGCACTCTCAATGTTTAAATTATTGAAAAGTATCGCAGTTTTTTCTCTGATATCCATGCTTCTAGTGCATCCGGTGTCGGCAGAAGCGAAAACAGTGAAGTTAAAGGTAACATTAGTGAGCATGGAGTTAGTTGAAAATAACCATGTAGGCAATGAGTGGTATGCGGCCGCGTATGTGAATGGCAAGGAAGTCAAAACAGGAAGCACGGTTACGCTGACCTTGAAAACGACAGACAGCATCAAGCTTAAAGCGTACGCCGAGGAGCAGGATAAGATCCCTGAATCGGGAACGGCGACGTTGTCCGTCAAAGCGGCTAACGTAACGAAAACGATAAGCAAATCATTAAAGGTAACGGTAACGGAAAATAGAGGAAGATATTCTGGCAATAGCGCCGATTGGAAATTCACTTTCAAAATACAAAAATAAGAAAGAAAACCAACTCTGCTGTACCCGTTCAGTAGATTTGGTTTTTTTTCCAATAGGATGATTGTCGATCGAGGTTCCGTTAACTCAGTCTTTGCTGCAGCATCGCACCCAACTCATCCGTCGTTTCCCATACGATTGGACGAATAAGCGAATGATGGACTATTTGACTGGCGTCTACGCGACTGTGGTTAATCGTCCATACGACGTTGATTTTTTTGCCGTTTGCATATCCTGCATCAAAAAACAGTTCAGGCGCATCGGCGTTAACGTCAGCAATAACGAGCTTGCTTTCCGCAATTTGCTGAGGCGTAGGATGATCCTCGCGCCTGTGGCCGGAATAATTGACTAACCTTGGCAAGTATCCGCACTGCTCAAGCTTGGGCAATAAGTTATCCGACCAGTCGGCAAACTCATCCGGGCTGCCGGCGATCAGGACGAAACAAGGCTTCATCTTTCTGCCTGCGGCTCTCGTCACTGCCTCGCTCCAGCCTTTCTCAGTCAGCTTGAACCTCATTCCTTCCCGATCGATGAGCTGCTCTTCTCTTAGCTTCTCGATGATATACACAAGCTCTTGCATGGTGGGCGAATACGTTAAATTAAAGTGTTGGCTTAGCGGATGGATCATAACCGCATCTCCGGCTTTGTCGGAATGCCTGTACAAATATTGGAGCAAGCGTGCGCCCTTCTCCTCTACGGAAACCGGTATGGCAGAGCTATTGCGAATCGAATCCAAGTCTTCGAAAGTCAGTGAAACAGACTCGCCGCAATCGGTCATCTCGCGAATGTAGCCGGATATACTTGTATAGAGCTGCATCTTAATCGGATTCGACAAGGCATGGATTAGCTCATAGCTTTCTCTATGAAGACTGTAATTGCCGTCGGGCGCACAATAGCAGTCATTGTAAATGTCATAATCGCTCTCTGTTGCAACGTATACGAGAGCGCTGCAAAATAAACAACGTTTTTTCTCCATCATGGTTGCCCCCTCTACGATTAAACTTTCGATCATCATAGCGGATATAGGGGGTAATGTCCGATTAATAATTTTTAACCTTCCACATTCTAGGTATAAAAAAACTGCCCCAAAGCAGATTTTACCTGCCTAGGGACAGCTTATTCCGAACATTTACGAACCCGATTTAAACAACGTTGCTATCGATCCGCCTTCGGTAATAATCTTAATCGCTGTTGCGATAATCGGCGACATCGGAAGCACGATGAATTTATCGGAATGGTTCTCGTCAATGGCGATCGTGTCCGTAATGACGACCTCGCGAATATTCGGATGCGTCAGCTTGCCAATCGCGTTGTCTGAGAACACGCCATGGGTCGCGCATATGTAAGCATCGTGAGCGCCTTTTTTCTTAAGCGCCTCGACGACATTGACGATCGTGCTGCCCGTATCGATCAAATCTTCAATGATAATCGGCGTCATGCCTTCGACATCGCCGATAATATGCGTAATCTCGGACTGATTGTGGGCAGGGCGGTTTTTGATCATGATCGCAAACGGACAATTCAGACGACCTGCCAGTTTCTCGGCGGTAGTTGCCCGTCCTGCATCGGGAGAGACGACAACCGGGTTCGTTATTTTTTTGCGTGTTAGATAGTCAATGATTAAATCGAGCGCGGTCAAATGATCGACCGGTATGTCGAAAAATCCTTGTATCGGGTCGGCATGCAAATCGACGGTTATAATGCGATTCGCGCCGACTGTGGTGAGCACATCTGCAACGAGTTTGGCTGAAATCGGTTCGCGAGGCGCGGACTTACGTTCCTGCCGGGCATAGCCATAGTAGGGCATAACGATATTGACCGTTTTGGCGGATGCGCGTTTGGCGGCGTCGACCATAATGAGCATTTCAATTAAATGTTCATTAACGGGATGGGACAGCGATTGGACGATAAACACATCGCATGCCCGAATGGACTCGCCGTAGGAAACATGAATTTCGCCGCTTTGTTGGCGGGATATAGCGACATCTCCAAGCGGAATGTTCAGCTCTTTGCACAATTGTTCAGCTAACGGTTTGTTAGAGGAACCGGAAAATATTTTAACCTTTTGCACCTGTGATCCTCCTAATGAAAGACAGCATTCTTTTTTTCAATCATAACAAACTAAGGAAGGGAGAACAAATCATTATGATCGAATGCCCTTGGTGTCATAACGAAGTCGAGATCGTGAACAAACGTTGCCCGAAGTGCCGACAACGGCTGTATGAGGTTCAGGATGCGGATTTTGACGATGTTGCAGACGAATTGATGGATGGCCGACAACAAGATCCAGCCTACCAGGAGCTGCCGCTCAGCGTGGAGGATCACATCATAAGCCGCTTTACATGCGTGAAGTGCAAGTGCGAGGAGTGCAGTATCAAGGAGGTCGCGATGACTGGTACGGGGCTCAGCAAGCTGATGGATATCCAGCATAACCATTATCTATTCGTCTCTTGTCTGGATTGCGGATATGTTGAGGTGTACGATCCGGATATTTTGCGCCAGAAGAAGAGCGGCAAGCTCGGAACGGGTTTGGACATTTTATTTTAAGGGTGATTAGGATTGATAGAGGGGCTAACCGTTCGAATGGGCTTGGCGACGTCAAAGCTTATGTGCTGGTCGATCATAGATATCGGAGTGATCGATTGGAATGAAGCCGGTCGGAAGTTCTGGGCATCGTTAGGGTTTAAGGAGAGAAGCGTGCAGATGCGCTTGGAGGAATAACCATTATATCAAGGGAGAGACACAACATGGATCTTAGATACCCAATTGGAAAATTCGAGTTTGCAGGAGAATGCTCAACGTCTCAGAGAGAGCAATGGATTAGCGAAATTGAGGCACTGCCAGCAAGAGTAGTGGAAGCTGTTGCTGGCCTGACCGAAGAGCAATTGAACTTACCATATCGTGACGGGGGTTGGACAGTACGTCAGGTCGTGCATCACCTTGCGGACAGCCATATGAACAGTTTGACGAGATTCAAGCTTGCGCTGACTGAGGACGAGCCGACGATTAAGCCTTATTACGAGGATCGTTGGGCGGAGCTTGAGGATTCGGTTAGTTTAGACATCGCGGTTTCCATTACATTGGTGGAATCGCTGCATAAGCGATGGGTTGTGTTGTTGAAGGCGATGAAAGAAGCGGATTTCGAGCGTTCGTTCATTCATCCGGAATCGAAGAAGACGATCCGTCTTGATTATAACGTTGGGTTGTACGCTTGGCACGGTAATCATCATGTTGCACACATTACGTCTCTTCGAGATCGACTTAACATATAGGCGCGCGCCGACGGGTCGACAGAATAGGCGGAGAAAGCCGTCCTATTCGCGCAAACATAGGTTACTGGGAGAGATAGGATGGGAAATCCATCTTTATGGTCGCCGCGGAATGCGCAAGTTGAAGGGAAAGTGGGGCTGATGGACAGAATAGGCGGAGAAAGCCGTCCTATTCTGGCAAACAGAGGTTACTGGGAAGAGATAGGATGGGAAATCCATCTTATGGTCGGTGCGGAATGTGCAAGTTGATGGGAAAGCAGCGTTGGTGGACAGAATAGGCGGAGAAAGCCGTCCTATTCGCGCAAACATAGGTTACTGGGAAGAGATAGGATGGGAAATCCATCTTATGGTCGGCGCGGAATGCGCAAGTTGATGGGAAAGTGGCGCTGATGGACAGAATAGGCGGAGAAAGCCGTCCTATTTGCGCAAACATAAGTTACTGGGAAGAGATAGGATGGGAAATCCATCTTATGGTCGAAGATGAACATCCAGAAAAGGAGTAGAAGCGAAGAAGCCTCCAGCAGCTGCTATTTAAGCTGTGATGGAGGCTTCTTCGTTTTTCTTTAGCTCAATACAACAACGCCGTAACCTTCGAGCGTAACCTCGCCGCTAAGCTGCCGCCCTGTAAGCAGGTCGGTCTTCGGCTGGCTGATCGTGACAACAGCCGGCTGCTCGCTGTAGTTGAGCAGGAAGTGGAGCGGACCGCTTTCGTCCTCGCGCACCGCAAGCTCGACTTGCATTGGCAGCTGCAGCCATTCCTGCGTTGGCGATGCAAGCCGCAGCAGATCGATGATTTGATCTGCCGCTGCATCGTTGAACACCGCGCCATAGTACCATGCTTCGCCTGCGCCAAGGCGATTGCGCGTGACGGCAGGTTTGCCCGCATAATGATCGTTCGCATACCTTGCAAGAACCTCCACCGTATCAGCCTCAGGCAGCAGCACATCGTTGAACGAGTCTGCGCCAGTCACAACCGATTCGCCGCTCGCAGACTTCTGCTCCCAGGTCATCGACATAGGTGCGCGAGTTCCCTTAACCATCGTGAACTCTTCTACGGAAATACCGCATAACCCGGCCGCAGCGCCTGGGAATGGTCGCATATAGCAATGACCGCGCTCATCCTTGTAGCCGGTACGGCAGCCGAAGATGACGATGCCGCCTTCTCTCACGTATTGCTCCAGCAACGCGGCCGTTTCGTCGCGCATAATGGTCGGATGCGGATAGACAAGCACCTTATAGCGCTGCAAATCGGTAAGCGTTGTCCCCGCGCGCATGAATAACGTATCGCTAGGAATGTGGCGATATTGCAAAGCTTTGAACCACGCTTTGCCGCTGGCCCAAGCGAACGGCCCATGCCAAATATCGTATTCGCCATCCCACTCGTTGTCGTAGTCGCGAACCAAAGCGATGTTCGCCGTGTAGCGGGTGCTGGCGATACGGTTGCCGGCAGCAGCGAGCTCTGCGCCGATCTGACCGGCCTCGCGCACGCGGCGATTCGGCTGGTTGTGGTAATCGTTAAGGCCATGCCAATAGATTTCGGTGCCGAACGTCGCAGTCCGCCAGCGGAAGTAAAGCACCATATTCGCGCCATGCGCGATCGATTGATACGTCCATAGACGCATTTGTCCCGGCTTAGGAGACGGCATATCCATTTTGTTCACCCAGCCGCCCGGACCGGCCTGCTGCTCCATGATGCAGAAGTTCGGTGAGATCGAGCGAACAGCGCCGAGCGACTGACTCCAGCCTCTGTCGGCAAGCGGATTGACCTCGTTCGGATCAAAGTAAATAGTCGAGAACTGCGGATATGAATCGTAGCTGAAGAAATCGAGCAGCTCATCAGTCATTTGGTGATTATTAAGATGCCCGAACAAGCCGTTCGTCGTTACCCAATGGTTCGGAGCTAGCTCGCGCAAAATATCGGCCTGAACCTTCGCGAATGATATCGTATTATCGGAAATAAACCGTTTCTCGTCGAGCGCCAGATGCGGATTCGGCTGCTTGCCTCCTGGACCGATTCGCGGAAGAAATACTTGTTCCCAGTCCGAATACGTCTGGCTCCAGAACACGGTCCCCCATGCCTCATTCAAACGGTCCAGCGTTTCATACTTTGCCTTCACCCAAGCGCGGAAGGCAATATGATCCGCTTCCGCATAGAACTCTCCGATCTCGCAGTTGAACTCGTTGTCGATCTGCCAGCCGATGACTGCCGGATGATTCTTATATTGCTCGGCCATCTTCCGTGTAATAATGGCGGACAGCTCACGGTATTTCGGGCTGCTGTAGTTATAGTGACGGCGAAGGCCATGCTGCATGACGACGCCTTCTACCGTGGCGTTAAGCACCTCAGGGTAACGGTGTGTCAGCCAAGCTGGCGGCGTAGCAGTAGGCGTGCCGAGGATCACTTTCAGACCATGCTTATGCGCTAGATCAAGCGCGCGATCGAATAGTCCAAATTCAAATACGCCCTCTTGCGGTTCGAAGATTGACCATGCGAATTCGGCAACTCGGATGACCGTGAAGCCTAGCTCGCGCATCCGGCGGAAGTCGTCCTCCCATAGCTCTTCCTTCCAATGCTCAGGGTAATAGCAGACGCCAAGCTTGAACTCCTCCAGCGCTTTATCATGTGGGTTAGTACTCGTTATATTCATTGTAACTTCCTCCTTGGGTATCGCTCTAGTGTGACTATATTGCGGTTGTAGTGTATATTAATCATTGTAAAAACGATATGTAGAATCGTAAATAATAATATACTGCTTTTGATATTAGAATATTGCGGAGTTGGACAGTAGGGGGCCGAATGATGCTGGAGCATTTCGTATTACCGAAGCCGGCGTTCTCTGAATATGTGTGCTACCCGGATTCGCTCGGAAGGTACAACGACTATCCACAGCATGCTGAGCGAAGAGAACAAGGACAAATGATGGATTACAATCTGCATTTCATCTTTAGTGGAAGCGGGTATGCAGTGAACAATACAGGAGGCGAAAAGCTGCTGCTGAAGGCGGGTGACGGATTCCTGTTTCCGCGCGGCGCTTACCAGCAATACGGGACGATCCCCGAAGATACTTGGGATGTGCGGTGGATTCATTTCGACACAACGATTCAATTGCCTCATCTGAGGGAAGCAGAGGATTTCGGGAGCTGGTTCTTCACCTTCTCCAACAAGGAGAGGTTCAAGCAACTGACGGAGGAGATGTACGGGCTATGCCGTCCGTTCGAAACGAGGAATGAGCCGCGTCTATCGGCGCTGCTCTACGAAATATTAGTGGAGCTCGCTCAGCATTCGGTGCGGCTCGAGGGCTCGGCTGGATTGGAGAAGCAAAACGTGATTCGCGCCGCAGCCGACCAAATCCGCCATCGCTGCGAGGAAGGCTGGACGCTTGAGCGTATGGCGGCGCTATCGGGCTACAGCGCGTTTCACTTTCTGAGGTTGTTTCAACAGGTAATGGGCAAGACGCCGAATCATTATGTGACGGAATGCCGCCTCGTTGCAGCGAAGCTATTGCTCGCCACCACTTTGCTGCCGATAACGGAAATTGCCGCCCGAACGGGCTTTTCGCAGACGAGCTACTTCATCCGTGTATTCCGCGCGGCGGAAGGCGTTTCGCCGAAGCAATACCGTACGATACGCGGACAAAGCGCGGGCAGGACATAGAACGTTCCAACTGGTTTACCTGCGATACCGCAGGCGAATCTCGATACCAGTCGGGTCATAAGCGATGGCGATTTCGCCTCTCTCTGTAACCGTAATACCATTGCTGCGCAGATGCTCTAGCAACTGCTTGCGAGCTTCCGCATTCGGGAACACAATCGTATAGTAGTCTAATCCGACGGAATCCGCCCCTAGCAAGCTAGCGCCGACGCCAGCCCATACGTTCATCCCGATATGGTGATGATAGCCGCCGGCGGAAATGAACAGTGCCTGCATCGTTTCCTTATAGTCACCGACGATGTCGAAGCCGAATTTGTCGATATAAAACGCACGCGAGGACCCGAGGTCGCTGACATGAAGATGGATATGGCCCATGACAGTTCCGAACGGCAGTCCGCTCCAATGTTCCCCTTGGCTTGCTGCAAGCAGGCTATCCCAGTTAATCGGGGCGTTAGCCATGACGTAATCACCTTTGGCGTCACGCTGCCATTCCTCGCGCGGTCGATCGGCGTATATTTCAATGCCGTGATGATCGGGATCGGAGATGTAAAGCGCTTCGCTCACAAGATGATCGGCTTGTCCGATGGGAATACCGGCCGAAGTTAGATGGCGGGCAACAAGCGATAACGACTTGCGATCAGGAAGCAAGAGAGCGAAGTGGTACAGCCCGGCATGCGAACGTCTTCTTGGAATGACCGCGTGCGGAATTTCTTCCAGCACGAGCAAAATTTTTGCGGCTTCTTCATTTTCGCTCGCTACGCCAAGCATGGCAGATTGACCATCATCGCTGTGCACGAGCAGCTTTAATCCTACAATATCCTCATAGAAGCGGATCGAACGCTCCAGATTGCTAACTCGAAGCTTAACCTCGCCAAGTGAAATCGATTGATTTAATGGAGTCGTCATTTCACTGCTCCTTCCTAATTTCATATCCTAATACTTACTTATAATAAGTATATAACTTATAGTAATCTAAGTAAACATGCAAATGCAACTTCACCGTACCCTTTATTCGTTCTATTGAAAACAATTAGATTCCTATTCTATTTGGATTATTATGCCGGCATCGCCTTTGAATATACGCGGCGCCCTGCGGCGAGGCAGCGCGCCCGTAATAATATATTCGCTAGTCTTGGCCTTATTGGAGTGTTCGTCGAGATTCGGTGACGAGTCTGAACGTTTTTTGACCATTCAGCTTAAACGATCTAGCAATCGTTGGAATGCGGCCTACCCTTACGATGTCAGTCGAACCCTTCGCATCCTTCGTAATCGTAAGCTTAAGGATCATCGCTCGAATCGTATCTATCCTGTTATGCAGCTTATGCGAGAGGAAGTTGCCGAGGGAGTAAGCTGCGACTCTCGTCTTGACTACGCCATATTTGTCTCTCACTTTGCTTGTCACTACGGGCTGAAGCACATGCGGGTGAGCACCTAATACGACGTTCGCGCCATGCTTGAAGCATAAGGCGACGAGGCGGCGCTGCTCGGCGTTTTGCCGGGTGCGGTATTCCGTTCCAAAGTGAAGGCAGACGATCACAAAGTCGCTCTTCCTCCGGATTCGGTCGATATCTGCGGCAATTCGCCGAGGCTCGATAAGATTAACTTTATGCGGCTGAGAAACTGGCATACGATTCGTCCCGTACGTATAGGATAGAATGCCGATATCGATGCCTTTGACGCGCATAATGAGCTGTCTGCGGGATTCTTCTAATGATCTTGCTGTGCCCGTATGTTTAATGCCTAGGCTGTCCAAAATGCCTAAAGTCCGGTTCAGCCCATACATGCCGCCGTCGGCACAATGGTTGTTGGCCGTCGTCATGACGTGGAAGCCTGTTTTTTTCAGCGTGGAAGCAAGCTCATCGGGACAGTTGAACAGCGGGTTGCCGGTTCGCTTGTTGCGAAGCTCGTATCGGCCTACCCGATTCGGATTGCTGCCGAACCATGGCGTGCCCGAGAATGTCGTCTCCAGATTGCCGATAAGCAAGTCGTTGTTGCGCAGTTGAGGAGCGACGCCGGCGAATATAGGGCCGAAGGCGTAACGGCTCGTTCGCCCGATTCTAGCAGAATCTATGATCGGATTTTTCATAAGCAAATCGCCAATCGCCCCGATAGTAATGGTAGTCAATGGTTCACCTCTCCCAAGTACAAGATGTAATACTTTATTCGAACAGGCGTACCGTGCGCGCGGTATACGACTAGGAGGGTGAAACATATATATGGAGCAATTCGTTAGAGTGTATAGACCCATAGTAATCAGCAAATAGCTTGGAAGTAGAAGGGAGCTGGCACATGAACGGATATGGAGGAACGCCCATGGGAGGCGTTGCACCTGCATTCGTGCAGAGAAATCCAGGGACGATTGAGGTGATCGGAGAAGGAACAGCTACGGCGCCTGCCGACCGCTCTATCATCGATCTTGGCGTAGTCACGGAAGGAACGGAGCTTCAGAGCGTTCAAGCGGACAATGCGAAGATTGCTACTGAGGTTATTGAAGCGCTGCTAGAATTAGGTATCCCGCGCGAGAAGCTGCAGACGCAGGATTACCGAATCGATACGATGTATGATTTCGTTGACGGGAAGCAGGTGTTTCGCGGCTATCAGGTGACCAATATGCTGCAAGTAACGGTGGATCAGGTCGCGCAGACCGGCGCTGTGGTAGATTCTGCTGTCGCAAGCGGAGCTAATTCCGTGACCAGCATTCGGCTGACAACCTCACAGCCTTCGCTCTACGAGCATCAGGCGCTGTCGAATGCGGTAAGAGATGCCGCCCAGCGAGCGATCACAGTAGCGCAGACACTCGGCGTCGTCATTTCGAGCGTGCCGCTCGAAGTGCAGCAATTGCCTCGGGCGAGCGGCCCGATTCCGATGTTCAAGGCGGCCTCATTCGCCGCGGACAGCGTTGCGACGCCGATTGAGGCAGGGACGCTTACCGTTAACTCGTCCGTACGGGCGAAGTATGTGATCGTGCAAGCGTAGGTGTAACGGTGGCGTTATAGCCTAATTCGTACGGATAATTACAAAATCATTATAGCGAAGAGGCCGCTTCTGAGAGCAGCCTCTTCTTTTTTTTGCCTATAAGGTTGTTATGGCTCCGGGAGGTGCCGTGCTATGAGGCGCGGTTTGCTTATTTGTTGGAAGGGGACCGAACAGCAGCCAGTGCCACTTCCATTTCGCGCTAAGCGAAACAATCAGCCATGGGAGGCTAAGGGCAATGATGAACCCTATTGCCATCGAGAGATGGTAGAGAAGCGAGCTTCCGCCAGTTGGCATGAGCCGGTTGTAGTAGGTAACGATAGGATGGAGCAGGTAGATGCCGAAGGACGTTGCGCCGATATGAAGGAGCGCGCGAACGAATACCTTATTCCACCTGTCGTAGATCCAGTGCGAGAGCTGAATGAGCACGAGGCCTGCCGTTACGCATTGCACCTCATTTACGTATTCCAATTGCTTCGATGTAATAAGGAAATGACCATACACATTCATATGATAGCCGTTCATCACCATATAAATGCCGCTGCCTAGGAACAACGTCCAAAGCGCGATCCAAGCTGCTATTTTGCCAGCCGAGGCATTCTGCTTCTGAATCTTAATCCAGCCTGCCAGCTTCAAGTAATGGATTCCGATAAACGCTCCTGCCGCAAAATAAAACATATAAGTTAGCGAATAGCTAGCGGCATATTTCAAATGGTACATAGGTACGATCTTATAAATGAACACCCACTGTACGAGCAGTCCGATCCAGATGATATGATTGCTAAGAAAGGGGAATCGCTTTAGGGCGCGTAGCATAAGAGGCGCAAGCAGATAGAACTGAATGATGATGATGACAAAATACAGATGCGTATACGTTTTGCCGATTAGAAGCTTGTCCCAGAATATGGGATCGGTGAAATAACCGATAAACGTCTTCAGATCGACGAAGCCCGGACCGACCACCTTAACGAAAGCCCAATAGAGAAATGAGAATAGGACGAATGGAATAGCCAGCTTCGTAATGCGTTTTTTGTAAAATTGCCCGGTCGATCTTAACGTCCATGGTTTCCCGTAATAGTTGTAGAACAGTACGAAACCGCTTAAGAAGATGAAGACGGGTACGGCAAATTTGGAGAACAAGTTGAGAAAAACATAAACCGGATAAAAGGATGATGAATGGTCGTAGCTGCTTACAGCCGACGAAGTGGAATGGATCATAACGACCGCCATAATGCCGATTGCTCTGACAATGTCCAGCTCGGGTAGATGCGGTTTTTTTGATGTCTGCGTTACCGGCATAAGAATCCCCTTTAATTAGTGAGTGAGTCAAACTCGTAATCCTATCAATGGTAGTATTATACAATAAGGATGTAACGATTCCAATTGAGAGAGCAGACAAATTCGCTAACGCCTGCTATGATAGAACACGACAACAGGGCATTTAGGGAAGGGGTCTAATGGTAACTCATGTGGTTGACGTATTCGGTCCTTGCGGCATTTAGCTTCGGCTTGCGAGGCATCCTCTATCATTATACAAGTCAAAAACCGCTTAACCGCAATTTGCTGTTATGCGGCACCTTCACGATGGGTGCGGTTATAAGCATCGTGTGCGCGCTGCTATATTCGTCCCATTGGTCGACGGCGGCGCTCGTCGGCATTCAAATGGGATTGTTCTCGTTCGGCGCGAATGCGAGCATGTTCAAAGGGTTCGCCGTAGGCAAAGCATCTTTGGTGGCGATATTGACCGCGCTGCCCTCGATCGTCGTCGTTGTCGTCGCCTTCGCGATATGGAACGAGCGGCTGCACGCTATGCAACTGATCGCCTTCGCCATTATCGTTGGCGGCATCCTGCTCGTTCGGTATTCGAACGATATTTCGCTGCGCAACCTGCAGGGCGCCCAGTGGGGGTTGCTAGCGATGCTGCTGTTCGCGGGCAATGATCTCACTGGCAAATGGTCGACGCTGCTGGAAGCGGAGCTGTTCCCTACGCTATTCTATATGTTCGTCACCGGCGCAAGCTGCTTCGGTGTCTGGTGGCTGCGTGACCGTCAGCGCGAGCAAGGCAGCGTATCGCGTGACGGTGAGGAGGTAGCCGTCGTGGCGGCGGCAAGCGAGAAGATGGGCGCAGCCTGGAGTCCGCGTCGGACGTTTCTCGTTGGCATGGCGGTCGGCATCACGAACGTCGTTGGCATGATGTTCATCGTGACCGCCTTCGACTTGGGCAAGGCGGGACTCGTATCCGCTGTGACGGCGCTTAACGTGCTGATCGTCCTGCTGTATACGAGACTGGTCGTGAAGGAAGTATTCTCTCGTACGGAGCTGATCGGTATCGTGCTGGCGTTTGCCGGCATCGTGTTAATGCGGTTGTTCGGAGCGTGAGGGAATACAATAGCAACACTAAAAAGGACAGTCCTTGTTAGCCGCCGTTAAGGCGGGCATAGGACTGTCCTATTTGTATTTATTAGCTGCGAGTCGGTACGCTCTGTCCTCCAGGACGAATGCGAACGACGCCAATCTCCGAAGCGTTTATGGCGAATGCGTTGCCGCCTTGATTAATCGTAGCGCTGGCGCCTTGCTTCACATGAACGTTCGTCGTGCCGTTCGACCATTTGGTCGTATTCGTCTGACGCGAATGTTTGCGTTTATTCGGTTTCATGCGGTCACCCCCTTTCTTACCACATCAGAATGTTTAAGTGTTTTACAGCGATAAAGCGTAAAGAAGATCATTCAGATTGGCGATAAAAACTTCCGCTTAAACGCGGTCGCACATCCCAGAATTACTCCGATTGGAGTTTTTCTCACGGAGCATGCTCTTCATGACTCTGTCAGGCGGGAGTGACTAGCGGCGCCTTGGCTTTTCCGTCTTGAAGATTTTCACATTAAGCGCGTTGCTCGCAAGGACGTTGCCGTCGAACGCTTTGGCTGATGCCAATTGCTCGATTTTGATGACGAGATATTTGTTTTTGCCGACGCGATATTTGTACGTTTTCACATTCGAACGAAGCATGTACAACCTCCTTGCCGTACGGATCGGTGTTGAACTACAGCATATGTGGGAGGCGGACGTGCCGTAACGGCAAGTAACCAACACCATCACTAGAGTCATGCTCGAACGGGAGAGCAGCTAGATTTTCTTGTAACGGGCGGGGGTTAAGCCGGTCATCTTCTTGAACATGCGGTGAAAATGGGGCAAGCTCTCGAACCCGCACAGCTGCGCGATCTCAGCGATAGGCGAGTCTGTCTCGGCAAGCAGCTCCTTCGCGCGAATAATGCGCTTCGTCGTTACGTATTCGGTGACGTTAAGGCCGGTCAGCTTCTTGAACAGACGCGAGAAGTGAGAGGGGGTAACGGCCGCGCGCGCGGCAAGCTGGGCTAACCCGAGCGGTTCGCCCAAGTTCTCGTCGATGATTGCGAGGATACTCGTCATCCAATGCGGCGCGATCGAGGAAGCCGCTTGGAATTGCTCGGTCGCGCTCATCATTCGGTTGACAAGCAACAGCAACTGCTGCAGCTGGATGAGCGAAGCGTGCCTGTAGCCTGGAGTTTTATCCTTATGCTCGCTATGAATGCTTTCGATAAAGGATTCGATCTGTACGCGGTCGGCATCCGTAGTCAGCAGCTTATAGCGCCGTTGCCGCTTCGCAAGCTCGAAGCAGCGCATATAGGAGAACGTATCGCCGAGCGTCGAGCCGTGAACGAGCGTGCCGCTGAAGAAGAGAGCGGTCGAGAGCTTCGGATCGACAGCATCAGGGAATGAGCGGTGGATCGTATTGCCGGGAATGAGCAGCAGATCGCCGGGCTCGGCAGCGACGAAAGTCTGATCAATGAAAAAGGTGCCGCTGCCGCTATAGATGTAGACGATCTCATGCCAGTCATGCAGATGGTCGGGCAGCTCGTTCTGCGCACTCTTGGAGTCGCGGTAGACGTATTCGAACGGGAAAGCGGTGCTGGCGTCGAATTGCTTGCGATAGGGGTTCATCGGTTCAGATGGATACCTCCAAATGGTTGTCGTTAAACAGTCAATGAGATTGTATCAAATATCAAAAAAGAGTACAAATAAGCGCTTTCTGAACATTTCATGCACGGATATTGTTTTTTATAATGAAGAAGAAAGCAGATACTGTCCCAACAAGATTCGTATCCAAATACGAAGGAGTTTGATAGACAATGACAACGATAATGAACCGCAAGGTTTTGCATACAGAACAGGTGGAGGCAAGTGAGCTGCTTGCGAGCAGCAAGATTAGAGTGCTTCAGATCGGCGAGGGTAACTTCCTTCGCGGGTTTGTGGATTGGATGCTGCATGAATGCCGGAGGCAAGGGTTATACGACGGGGCGGTTGCAGTGACGCAGCCGCGCCCTGGAGGCAAGCCGAAGATCGACGCGCTGGCAGCGCAGGACGGATTGTATACGCTGGTCATCCGCGGATTGGAGCGGGGCGAGCGCGTCTCGCGCACCGAAGTGATTCAAGTATTCTCACAGGTGTTCGATCCGTATTCGAATTGGGATGCTTGGCTGGCGCTGGCGGAAAGCGAGGATCTTGAGGTCGTCGTATCGAATACGACGGAGGCAGGACTTGCTTATAGGCCTGAAGCGCTTGTTGACGGGCAGCCGATTCAATCGTATCCCGGCAAGCTGGCTCAGTTTTTGTACCGGCGGTATGTTGCTTTTGAAGGAGATTCGGCTCGAGGTCTTGTGTGCCTGCCGTGCGAGCTGCTGGAGCGCAACGGCGACGAGCTGCGCGAATGCGTGCTTCGCTACAGCGAAGATTGGGGATTTCCAGAGGCGTTCAAGCAATGGGTTCGCGAACATAACCGGTTTCTGAATTCGCTTGTTGACCGCATTGTGACGGGTTATCCCGATGCAGAGCAGGCGGAAGCGTGGTTCGACGAATGGGGCTACTCCGATCCGATGCTGACGACGGCTGAGCCTTATCACTTCTGGGCCATAGAAGCCGAGCCGGAGCTTGAGCGACTGCTGCCGCTTCGCGCGGCGGGGCTTAACGTCCACTGGGTCGACGATCTGAAGCCGTATCAGCTTCGGAAGGTGCGCATCCTGAACGGAGCACACACGTTGATGACGCCGCTTGGCTTGCTCTACGGCATTCCACAGGTAAGAGAAGCGATGGAGCATGACACACTTGGCAAGCTCGTTCGCGAGACCGTAGAGAAGGAGATTATTCCTGCGCTGCCGATAGCCGCGGAAGAGCTTGCAGCTTATGCGGATACGGTATATGAACGGTTTCTGAATCCGTATATTTTCCACAGGCTTGCCGACATTGCCATGAATAGTCTGAGCAAATTCAAAGTTAGGCTTCTGCCTACTCTGCTGTACTATGCGGAAGGCGGGGAGCCATTGCCGGATGGCCTTATGAAAGGATTCGCAGGTTTGCTTCGTTATTACAAAGTGGAGCGGGTTAGCGATGGTTTTAGAGGGAATACGCTTGCTGGCGAGTCCTATATAGTTCGTGACGATGCAGGTCAATTGGATATCATTGCAGCATTGTGGGAGAAGGCGCAGTCTGAAGACTGGCCGCTGGAACAGACGGTAGGAAGCTTGCTTGGTATTCGCGATATATGGGGGCAGGACTTGGCTGCCGCGCATCCGCAGCTCGTCATAGCGCTTGCCGCAATTATTGCAGAAATGGAGGCATGAGTGATGAACAGCTGGATCAGACTGCATGAGGACGATCATGTCGTTATTGCGCTTAAACCTTTTGCCAAGGGGGAAACGCTGACTCTCGAAGAGCGTGAAGGGAAGCCGGTGTTGCTTGAAGTAACGGAAGAAGTGCCGAAGGGTCACAAAATATTGACGAAGCCGGTAAGCGAGGGCGGAGACGTCCTGAAGTTCGGCTATTCCATCGGCAAGGCGAAAGCCGATCTTGCCCCGGGCAGCTGGGTGCATACGCACAATATGGGGACGGGACTCAAAGGGGTTCTTGATTATACGTACGAGCCAGCGGCGCGTGAAGCGGCGAAGGCGGTGACAGCGGCAGCTTCCTACGCCGATCGGACGTTTCAAGGTTATGTGCGAGACAATGGCGAGGTTGGCATTCGCAATGAAATATGGATCATAAATACGGTAGGCTGCATTAATAAGACGTGCGAGATCGTTGCGAGAAGAGCGAACGCGATCTATGACGGCCGCGTTGACGGCGTATTCCACTTCGCGCATCCGTTCGGCTGTTCTCAGCTTGGCGACGATCTTGTTCATACGCAGAAGCTGCTGGCTTCGCTCGTTAATCATCCGAATGCGGCGGGCGTGCTCGTTATCGGACTTGGCTGCGAGAACAATCAGATCGATTCTTTCAAGGCGGCGATCGGCGAGCATAGTTCAGAACGCATCAAGTTCCTGAAGTCGCAGGAGGCGGAGGACGAGATCGAGGAAGCGCTGGAGCTGATCGATGAACTGGTCGCCTATGCGGAGAAGTTCAAGCGCGAGCCTGTTCCCGTATCGAAGCTGAAGCTGGGCCTGAAGTGCGGCGGCTCGGACGGCCTTTCAGGCATTACGGCTAATCCCCTCGTCGGCGCGGTGTCCGATCGGCTGATTGGAGCCGGCGGCACGGCCATTCTGACGGAAGTGCCGGAGATGTTCGGCGCCGAGACGATTCTGATGAACCGCGCTGCGGATGAGCAAGTATTCGGCGATATCGTTCATTTGATTAACGATTTCAAGCACTATTTTATGAAGCATAACCAGGAGATTTATGAGAACCCGTCGCCGGGCAACAAAGCGGGCGGCATCAGTACGCTGGAAGAAAAGTCGCTTGGCTGCACGCAGAAGGGCGGTCATGCAACGGTGACCGACGTCGTGGCTTACGGCAAGCGCGTAACGCAGACCGGGCTTAATCTGCTGGAAGCGCCCGGCAACGACTTGGTATCGGTTACTGCGTTATCGGCCGGCGGGGCGCACATTGTCCTGTTCACGACGGGCAGAGGCACGCCTTTTGGCGGACCGGTGCCGACGGTGAAGATCGCGACGAACAGCGAGCTTGCCGAGCGGAAGAAGAACTGGATCGACTTCAATGCAGGCAGACTGCTTGAGGATATGAGCATGGAGTCGATGACCGATGAGCTATGGGAGCAGCTAATCCGCTTAGCTTCCGGAGAGTCGCAGACGCATAATGAGCGCAACGGATTTAAGGAGATCGCGATTTTCAAGGACGGCGTTATTTTGTAGGACAGAGTAAGTACGAAAGGCAGACATTACGTTATAAAGGGGCGCAGTAAGGTGAAAGCGATCATTTGTGATCAAATAGATAAGCTGGAATTAGTGGAGCATAATGAACCCTCTCTTGGACATGGAGAAGCTATCGTTCGAATTCGACGGATCGGCATCTGCGGTACGGATCTGCATGCTTACAAGGGGAATCAGCCGTTCTTCACGTATCCGCGAGTGCTCGGGCATGAGCTGTCCGGCATCGTCGAGCAAGTCGATGTTTCGAGCGGCAGTGTGAAGGTTGGCGATCAGGTTAGCATCATTCCTTATATGCACTGCGGCCATTGCGTTGCATGCCGAAGAGGGAAAACGAACTGTTGTACCGATATGAAGGTGCTAGGTGTCCATATCGATGGCGGCATGCGCGAGCGTATCGCCGTTCCCGTATCGCATCTGCTCGTCGTGAACGAGCTGTCGCTGGATGAAGCGGCGCTGCTTGAGCCGCTAAGCATCGGCGCGCATGCGGTGCGCCGCTCTGGTCTTGGCGAGGGCGATACGGCGCTTGTCATCGGCTCAGGCCCAATCGGCCTTGGCGTCATGGCATTCGCGAAGCATCAAGGCGCGAAAGTAATCGCGATGGATATTCAGGAGGAGCGTCTCGCCTTCTGCAGACAGTGGGCGAAAGTAGACGAGACGGTTAACGCGCTGGAAAATGCGAAAGCGCGGGTGGCGGAACTGACGGACGGCGATTATCCGACCGTTGTGTTCGATGCGACCGGCAATGCGCGTTCGATGCAAACCTCGTTCGACTTCGTCTCGCATGGCGGAACGTTAGTGTATGTCGGCCTCGTGAAGGCGGATCTAACGTTCAACGATCCGGACTTCCACAAGCGCGAGATTACGCTCATGGGCAGCCGCAACGCGACGCCGGAAGACTTCGCGGCCGTTAAGGCCGCCGTCCAGAGCGGCAGCATCGACGCGTGCAGCTACATTACGCACCGCATCCCGTTCGCGGAGCTGCCGGCTCGCTTCGACGACTTGCTGAAGCCGGAGTCGAAGGTCATTAAGGCGATGACCGAGCTGTAATCGCTAAGCCCAGGTAGAAGTAGACAAAAGGCCCGTTGAGGGCCTTTTGTTTTTGTTCTTTGAGCATCGAAGCAGGGAAGCAGCAGGAATAGGATGGAAAATCCATCTTAAGGCAGGAAACCATGGTTAGTTTGTTGGAGATAGGATGAGAAATCCAGCTTATTCGGCACGGGGATGGGGGAAGGAGCTCAGTCGCGCCAACCGTCGAAGGCATAGAACGGAAAATCCCTCCTCCGCCCCGGTCAGAACGCAGCCGTTGCCAGCTTCTCCCCGCTTTGCTTGTCCCAGTAGCTGCGGAAGCGGCCGTTCTGGCTTAGCAGCTGCTCTGCCGTGCCGCTCTCCACGACTTCGCCTTGCTCGATGAAGACGATATAATCAGCGTCGCGAATCGTGGACAAGCGGTGCGCGATAATGATCTTCGTGCAATGGGATGCCCACTCGCCGAGATCGCGCTGGAACGACGCTTCCGTCTCAACGTCAAGCGCCGAGGTAGGCTCGTCCAAGATAAGCAGCGATGCGTCGCGAAGAATCGCGCGCGCAATCGACAAGCGCTGCTTCTGGCCGTGCGACAGCTTAATGCCGCGCTCGCCGATCTCTGAATCGTAGCCGCTGGGCAGCGCCTCGATAAACTCGTAAGCTTGCGCCAGCTTGGCGGCTCTAATGATCTCCTCGCGTGAAGCGCCCGGCTTGCCGATCTCGATATTCTCGATAACCGTGCCATCGAACAAAAAGATATCTTGCGACACAAGCGCCATACGCGACCGGATAGAGGCGATCGAGTATTCCCCAATAGGCTCGCCGTTCAACGAAATCGTTCCTTCATTCGGCTCATAGAATCGATACAACAGCTTGACGATTGTGCTCTTGCCGGCGCCGCTTGGCCCGACCAGTGCGAGAGAGCCGCCGGCAGGAATTGAGAACGATAGATTATGGAGCGTATCCCTCCCGTCAACATACTGGAAGGCGACCTGCTGGTAGGATACAGTTGGCGCCCCAGGCGCAAGCGTTATACCCGAAGTGATGTTCTCTTCCGGCATTTCCATGACCTCGAACAGCCGCTTCGCTCCGGCCAATGACTGCTGCAGATTGTTGATCGTATCCACCATAACGGTGAACGGCTCGGCAACCTTCCCTAGCAGCGTGATGAAGGCGACGAGTCCGCCGACGCCGATCTCTCCCGAGGCCATAAGCGCCGCTCCAACCCCTATGCCGGCCAAATAGCCGACCTGACTCGGCAAGTCCTTGACGATGGAACGAATCGTGCTAATATTGGTCAGCAGTACGTTGTAAGCGACGCCTTTGCGCTGAATATCGGCCATTCGCCCATCTACATGCTCCTCCATTTGATTGGACTTTACTTCGCGAATGCCATGCAGCGTTTCGCCAATGGTGAAGAAGACGTCTCGCGTTACGCGGTTTTGCAGCTGCGCCGCCTCTTTGAACTTAGATTTAAGCACAAGGCTGCTCAGCAATTGCAGCGGGCCGATGGCTATCGCGATTATGCCGAGAATGGGATGGACGGATAACAAATAAATGCCTACGAATAAGAAGGATATCGGCAAAGCAATCAGCTTCTGCACATCGTATACAATGAAGTTTTTGGCTATTTCGAGCTCGTGATGCATAACATTTACGGAGTTCGAGCTATGGTTGTTTTCGTGGAAAGCTAGCGGCAGACGCTGCAAATGGTTCAGGATGTTGCGCCGCATTTCGTAGACAACCGATTCATTCAGTGCCGAACGAAGCCAGTTGTTGATGAAGGTCAGCAATAATTGCAGCAGAGCGATGATGGAGAAGGTGACGAGCAAGCCGATAAGCGAGTCACGAGCGATGTCGGGAGCCTGGTCAAATAACTGTTTGCTCGTATCCGCGAACAGCAGCGCCGCAGCCGTCAATAGGAGCTGGGAGCTCACCGCGAACACATAATACCATTTGTACGTCTTAACGATGAAGAGCAAGCTGCGGAACGTGCGATCCTGCAGCAGCGACCATACCGATTCTCTCTTCGAGCGATTGTTCTGATTGTTCTCTTCCGACATAGTAACCTCCGATTATTGGACAGCATGCACCTCTAAATCACTCACTTCAAAAGACGAAGCGATTTCCAGCCTATTGCAAGCTCGATGAATGTTTCTTCTCCGATCAGTAGCTCCTTGCGATCGAACACTTCCCCTCCCAGCCGCTTATAGAAGTCGACCGCGCTATTTTGCTCCAGCACCCATAACATGAACGAGCGATAGCCCATCCGGCGAAAATAGTCGACCATCTCCCCCGCCAGCCTTGCACCGATGCCTTGGCCCTGGTAGCCGCTAAGAAGATAGATCGAATACAATTCAGCTTCATAGCCGTATTCGGGACTTCTCGGCGCTCCGCCGCTGACGAACCCGACAATAGAACCAGCGTCATTTACGGCCGCATAGATGACGCTGCTCCGATTAAGCTGCTCGAAGAAACGAATCCAGCCTGCCTCCCTCGCCTTCACATCCAGATTAGCCAAGTATTCATCAGAGATGATGCCTTGATAAGCCGTTCTCCAGCTATCCACATGAACCTGTGCAATAGCAGCGGTGTCTTCAATAGAAGCTTCTCTTATTCGCAAGAATATCGCCTCCTATTTGTCATTATCCACCATTCGCGGTCTAAACGTTGATTCCTTCTGACAGCTGCAAACAATCGGCCGTAATTGTGCAATCGGTAAACCATTTATATAGCTGTTTTGTACATTGACAAAGCTAGGCAGCGGAATTAAGATGTACTTCTGTTACCAAAAATTAGGGTGTTAAAAACACATCATGACAGCACTAGTCAGGGGGGATAACGATGCGCGACAACCGTGCTACAGCATCGGAGAGCATCAAAGAACGGTGGCAAGCAGAAAAGGCGCAGCACAAGACGAATATGGAGCTGTCGAGGCGCTCCTATATATGGGCGCTCAAGTTCGCGTTGCCGTTCAAAAAGCAGATTGCATGGCTAGCCGTATGCGGCATTATGGCGGTGAGCGGAGAGACGCTGACGCCGAAGATGATTCAATACGTAATTGACCATGTTGTCGTGAACAAGGATAAGGCATTATTTTTCACTATTATTGCAGCGCTTACAATTGTCAATCTTCTTATGCTGATCGCCAAAAACTATCGCAACCTGCTGCAAAGAACGATCGGCGAGCTCGCCTCGCGGGATATGCAGACGGCGATCTTCAAGCATTTGCGCAAGCTTGGCTTCGCGCATTACGAGCGTCATCCCGCAGGCGAGACGCTATCGATGTTCAACTCCGAGGTCGCATCCGTTCAGAAAATATACCGTAACTTCCTGCCCGGCGTCATCGACAACCTGTTGTTTGTGGCCGTTGCGATCGTGATGCTGCTGACCATTAGTCCGTGGCTGTCGGTCATCATGCTTCCGACCTTTGCCCTCTATTACTTATTCGGGCCTTACTTCGAGAGGAAGGCCTCCCAATATGGCCGAATGGGCGGCCAGTCCAGAATCGAGTACAACCAATCCATATACGAGACGATATCGGGTATGCGGGAATTCAGAGCCTTCGGCTCGCAGCCTTGGTACCATGAGCGCACGCTCGGCAAGCATAAGAATTGGTCGCACTATTATTTGCTCGCTTCTACGTACAGCTTCGGGCGCGGCAGCTTCCGGCGGTTCACCTTCTATCTGGGCGCCGTCGCGCTGTTCATCCTCGGCTACTATTCGCTGAAGAACAACTGGATTACGCTCGGGGGGTTCATCGCTTTCACCTTGCTGTATATGACGACGATGTTCCGCCTCACGATGCTCGTGACGATGCTCACAGAACAGAAGCTCGTTATTCATCAGACTGTGCCCTTATTTGAATTCATGCATAAGAAAATCGAGATCGACGACCCCGAGGAGCCTATCGAGCTGGAGCAAGTACGCGGAGGCCTGACGTTCGAGGACGTGTACTTCGGATATCCGGAGCAGCCGCCCGTCATTAACGGCTTCAGTCTCAATATCAAGCCGGGCGAGAAGGTCGCCTTTGTCGGCGCGAGCGGTAACGGCAAGACGACGATGTTCAAAATGATCGGCCGGTTCTACGACCCAACCTCCGGCATCATTAGGCTGGACGGCGTGCCGATTAACCAAATGACGCTTGGACAGCTGCGAGAGTCGGTCGGCTATGTGTTCCAAGAGACCTATCTGTTCGGCTCATCGGTTAAGGAGAACATCCGCTTCGGCAAGCCGGAAGCGTCAGACGAAGAAGTGATCGCCGCGGCGAAGGCTGCCTACGCGCATGATTTCATCATGCAGCTGCCGGAGGGTTACGACACGCTAGTTGGCGAACGCGGCATGAAGCTGTCCGGCGGGCAGAAGCAGCGCATCTCGATTGCGCGCATGTTCGCGAAGCAGCCGGCTGTCATTTTGCTCGACGAGGCAACCTCTTCGCTCGATAACGTGAGCGAGGCCGAGGTGCAGCGGGCGCTCGATGAGGTGCTGGAAGACCGGACAACGATCGCGATCGCACATCGGTTGTCGACGGTTAAGCATTTTGATACGATCGTCGTCATTCATGAGGGCCGAGTTGCCGAAGCCGGCAGCTACGACGAGCTGATCGCTCGCCGAGGGCTGCTCTACCAGCTCGAAGCAGGACAGTCAGGTCTAACGGAAGAGAGGCTGGCGCATGAAGAAGTACGTTAAGTTCATTACATCCCATATCATCATGCTGCGGGGGGCGTATCTGATTGCGCTGCTCTATCTCGCTATTGAATCGGTATCCAACTATACGCTTGTCTATATCCAAAAAATATTAATCGACGACGTCTTCGGCGAGCGCAGGTATGAGCTGCTGCCCATCGTCATCGGGGTGTTCGCTCTGGCGGGCACGGTGTACGCGCTTATGTTCACCGTAACGAGCCGAAGGCTCATCAAGAACGAGTTCAAAGCGAGCCGATTATTGCTCAGCCGCATGCTGAAGCGGCTTGAGCACGTGCCCGTGGAGAAGTTCCAAAGCGAGCGTACGGGCAAATACGTGTACACCTTCACGCAGGATCTGTTCCTAAGCGCGAGCGTGCTCGGCTGGCAAATTCCGCGCGGCATTCAGGAAGCCATCAATCTATGCATCCTCATGACGATTATCGGACTGTCGAGTCCGATGCTGCTGCTTATGATCGTAGGGTTATGCGCCATCTATGTGCTGATCGGTTATTACTTCACGCCGAAGCTTAAGGCAGCGGCTCGCCAAGTAGCGGAGAAACGGGCTGCGCTGCTCGTCCAAATCGAGGAAGGCGTTGCATCGACGCGCGAGGTCGTTGCCTATCACAGGTTGAAGTGGGAAGAGCAGCTATATATGAAAATGTTCTCAGAGTACTTCGACAGGGTGATGGAGGAAGGCAAGCTCATCAACCGTCAAGTGCGGTTCAGCGATCCGCTGAAATGGGGCATCGGGCTTCTCGTACTCGGCTACGGAGGGGTGCAACTTATCGCTAACCAGATGTCGGTCGGCACATTCGTTATCTTGTTCCAGTTCTCCACGCAGCTATCGGATGCGTTCTATAACTTCTTTCAATTTTTCATGAATCTATCGTCGCAGATGGCGAATGTGGATCGCGTGCAACGTATTTTATCGTTGGAACAGCATGATCCCGGCGAGAAGGCGATGGACAACAGAATCGAGACGCTATCGTTCGAGCAGGCGAACTTCCAGTATTCGCCTGACCTGCCAGAGGTCATTAAAGGCTTCAGCGCGGAGCTGCCTATCGGACGCAAGATTGCATTCGTAGGCACGAGCGGCGGGGGGAAGTCGACAATCGCACAGCTTCTTATTCGATTCTACGATACGACGGCAGGCAAGATGCTGCTGAACGGCGAGGATGCGAATCGTTATAACCGCGAGCAGTGGTCGCGCAACGTAGCGATCGTGTTTCAAGATCCCTACATGTTTTCCGATACGATCAGAGAAAACCTGATGCTTGGCCGAGCGGTGGCTACGGAGACGGAGATCGAGGAAGCGTGCCGCATCGCTCAAATACATGATTTCATCCTGTCGCTGCCGGAAGGCTACGACACGAATATCGGGGAGCGCGGCATCAAGCTGTCCGGCGGCCAGCGCCAGCGGATCGCTATCGCGAGAGCGATCGTTGGCGATCCGCAAATATTAGTGCTCGACGAAGCGACCTCGGCGCTCGATCTGGAGACGGAACGGCAGCTGCTTGCGGCGCTCGAAGAGCGGAGGCAGGGGCTGACGACGATCATGATCGCGCACCGTCTGTCGACGATCGAGAACGCGGACATTATTTTCGTCATGGATGAAGGCTCGCTAGCCGAGACCGGCACGCATGACGAGTTGCTGGCAAGGGGACGCGTCTATCAGCAACTGCTTACGGCGCAGCAATAACTAAAATAGGGAATATACGTATAGGCGCATGTCAGAGATGGCATGCGTCTATTGTTATGCCTGCCAATCGCACAAGCAATCTGTTCCTGCCTAACATAACCATATAGGGTATATATGCCGCACGTCCAAAGAATTTCGGATCATCATCATATACAGTTACGAGGAGGATGCACTTGCAGCCCAAGGGAGAGATGAAACGGACGACAGTCGAAGCGTACGGGAAGCTTCCTCTTGCGTTTATTCCGAATGCCGGACAAGAGGATAGGCAAATCGCTTATTATGCCGAAGGGAACGGCTTTCGTTTCGACTTTCTAGCTGATCAAGTAAGAATGACCTTTCATGATACGAAGCCAAAACTGGAACAGGCGCAGAACATCAAGGGAGTTATTTTAACCTGGCGATTTGTGGGGGCAACAGCCCATATAACAACGGAAGGAACTGCTCCGGAGGGCGGAAAGATCAATTATTTACGCGGAAGAAACCCGCAGCAACATTTCACGAATCTTCCGCTTTACCGCGAAGTCGCGTATCGGCAAGTATGGCCAGGCATTGACGTCGTTTTCCGTGGAAGCGAAGGAAAGCTTAAATATGATGTGGTGCTTCAGCCAGGCGCCCGTGTAACGGACATCCGATTGGAATGCGCGGGGGCAAGCGATGCCCGGATTGATGAGGAAGGCAATCTGCAGATTCATACGCCATTTGGAATATTCACGGATTTGAGGCCGATCGCTTTTCAACAAGTGAATGGTATTCAAAAGCAGATAGGCTGCGTTTTTTCATTACAGGCTGAAGAAAACGGCAGCGATTCGATCGGATTTGAGTTAACGGAGCCTATCGATCTCGAGCTTCCATTGGTCATTGATCCGATCTTGCTGTACTCGACTTATCTCGGAGGAAGCGGATTTGACTCGGGCAATGCTATTGCGGTCGACATCGAAGGCAATGCCTATGTGACGGGCTCCACGCAGTCTGCTAATTTCCCGACGACGCCCGGTGCATTCGATACGGTATTGTCAGGCAGTTCGAATGCTTTCGTCACGAAGCTTAATGCCGATGGGTCCGCGCTGATTTATTCGACTTATCTGGGTGGAAACAATTCCGATACCGGTGAAGGGATTGCAGTCGATGCGGAAGGCCATGCATATATCGTCGGAAGCACGACATCGACCGATTTTCCTACCACGCCAGGCGCGATCTCAAGTACGCTGTCCGGGCCCGAGGATGCGTTCGTGACCAAATTGAATGCCGCTGGAACGGCGCTGCTCTACTCGACTTATCTTGGGGGCAGCGGGCTTGAACTCGCTGGAGGGATAGCGATCGACGTCTTCGGCAACGCCTACGTGACAGGGCTGACCCAGTCTGCCGATTTTCCAACGACGCCCGGCGCGTTCGACGTCATCCTTGACGGCGGCGAAGGTGCGTTCGTATCGAAATTGAATCCAACAGGTACGGCGCTCGTCTATTCTACTTATCTCGGAGGAAGCGGCGATGAAGACGGTACGGCGATTACGGTGGATTCGTCAGGCAACGCGTATGTCACAGGGACAACAAGTTCGCTTGATTTCCCGGTAACGGCTGGCGCGTTTGATACGAGCTTTAACGGTATTATTGATGTATTCGTGACGAAGTTCAACGCAACCGGAACGGCACTTATTTATTCGACCTATCTCGGAGGCAGTCTAGCCGACGATTCCAGCGGCATCGCGATCGACGCTTCCGGCAGCGCCTATATTGTCGGTTTCACCCAGTCGGCTAATTATCCGACGACCCCGGGTTCATTCAAGCCTACCTTTAACGCTTCGGGAAGTTTTGACGGCTTTGTCACGAAACTGAACGAGACGGGGACAGCGCTTGTCTATTCTACTTTCCTCGGAGGAGAGAACGATGATTTCGGTGTCGGAATCGGAGTTGATCCGTTCGGCAACGCCTATGTGACCGGAAGGACGGATTCGACCGATTTTCCAACGACGCCAGGTGCCTTCGATACCGAGCTGAACGGACTCCAGGATGCGTTTATTACCCGAATCAGCTTGACCGGCTCCGACTTGCTATACTCCACGTATTTGGGCGGGAGCAATGACGATGTCGCTTTAGGCATTGCCGTAGACCGTTTTGCGAACGCTTATGTTACAGGGCAGACGACTTCGGCAGATTTCCCAGTCACGCCAAGCGGCTTCGATAGAACGCTGGGCAGTATTTTGCAGCGGGATGCGTTCGTTGTTAAACTAGGCGAGGTTGTTGCGCAAGGCCCGCAGGGACCGCAAGGCGTGCAAGGTCCGCAAGGAATTCCTGGTTCTCAAGGCGAACCGGGCATACAAGGTCCACAGGGGCCGAGGGGACTTCGAGGACTGCGAGGAAGGCGCATACGAGTGAAAAGGAAAAAATGCGCTGCAAAAAAACGGACCCATAAGAAGTCTTGTTGCCGCAAAAAGCGCTGCTCCTCTCATACCCCGCATCGGCGCAGGTAGTATTATCGCAGGCGACAATGCCGAAACATCGTCTAATCCGCTAACAATGTTGGATTTGTGAAACAACCTAAGGTCCATAATCGTTCAATATAGATAACGACAAATCTTAGGTTAAGCGCACAAATCCAACATAGGTATAGCGAGTCTATGACGATCATGTTTCGCGCGGGGAGGACGATTATGTTTTCGAACAAAAGACATATTCATATCGATGGTGAAGGCTGGAGCTGGACAGAGGGGGACGACAACGCGAACGTAAGCGTCGTAGTGACGTTTCCTGATGCAACGCGCTGGCTGTGCCATTTTTACACACTCAAAAATATTCAGTCGATTCGTGAGGACACGATAAGCCTAGGTAACCGCAAGTATATGTGGCCCGCCTCTAATCCGCTTATCATCGTCGATACGATTAGCCGAGCCCATATTGAAGAAGTGGTCGATGATAGCATTAAAGACGGGACGTTCGGCTTTGTGTTTGAATATTTCGGAGGGGTGTACGAACATGATCGGAAGGGGTTGCCCGAGGGCTTCCTTGCGGATGATGCCAAAATCGAATCGCCTGAGATCGTGTTGAGGCATGCTGCCGACCTTCATCAACTGCTGGAGCAATCAACGGAAGCGGTTAAGAGAGCGGTCAAGCAGTGGCTCTTCGGAGACCCGAACGCGATGCAAGAAACATATATGCTTGGTTATTTGTATCGTCTTGAAGAGAAAGGCATACATGCCACTTTAGAGAGGGACAAGGCGCAGGAGCTCAGAGACAGATGGGAGTGGCTTTTTGCCCGAGGCATAGATCAAACATTCAAGAAGGAAATCTATTTGGAGCAATACTTATGGCACTTATTCAGTTATGGGAAGCTGTCTGGCCTTGTGGGAGCTGAGGCGGAGGAGGCGTTCCATACACAGAAGAAGGGAGAGTGCTACCTCTTTTATCAGAACCGAGATCATGCGCTATACATACCTGATGCGTCTCGTCTAACCGCAGATCTCTTGCGCGATGAACAAGATGTGTACGTGGTGGATCGAGATTTCAGGTGGACGTACGTGAACACACATGAATCTGATCTCGGTCCATACTTCTATCATCGAAAGCAATAAAGACACAGCATTTGACCCTGCCGTTACCGTTATTGCTATAATGGTAAGACAGAACGGAGGGATGCTGTGGTTCCGATCTTGCAACTGATGGATATTAGGAAGTACCGGAACGGGGAAGAGAAAACCCCTTTGTTCACAAGCGTGAATGCCGAAGTGGCTGAGCCGGACAGCATTGCGCTGCTAGGCGTATCCGGGCAAGGAAAGAGCACGCTGCTTCGCATTATTTCCTTATTGGATGCGCCTGACGGCGGAGAGATCCGCTTCCAGCATAAACCGCAGGCGAAGACGGATCCGCGGCAATGGCGGATGAATGTGTGTTACATAGCTCAGCAGTCGGTGATGCTGCCGGGAACGATTGACGATAACTTAAGGACGGCAAGCCTACTTCATACAAAGTCCTATGACCGTCAGCTTGCTGATCGTCTGCGGGAGCAACTGGGACTTGACGGGCTCGATCCCGCGAAGAAAGCGTCCGAGCTGTCAGGCGGCGAGAAACAGCGCGTATCGCTGCTCCGCTCGTTGCTGCTGCGCCCGCAGGTGCTGCTGCTCGATGAAGTGACGGCTTCCCTCGACAAGGCGAGCAAGCAGCGCGTGGAGGATGTGCTGCTTGAATGGCATCGCCAAGAGGGGACGACGCTTATATGGGTGACGCATGACTTGGAGCAGGCGCTTCAAGTGAGCCGCACGGTATGGTTCATGGCAGAGGGGACGCTGCTGGAGCAAGGCGCCTCGGACACTTTTTTTCGGCAGCCAGCTACAGAAGCGGGACGCCAGTATGTTCGCGCTTCGGAAAGCGGGGAATAGCGGATGTCATTCTTAGCGCTTAGCTTTACGCTGCTGTTCGTTATGATAACCATGCTGGTATCGGTGTGGCAGAAGCTTGGCCTGGAACGGGACATTGCAATCGGCACGATACGTTCTGCGGTACAACTGCTGCTCGTAGGGTATGTGCTGCAATACGTGTTCCATACGAAAAATATGCTGCTGATTGCTCTGATCGTTATATTCATGCTTACGATCGCTTGCCTGAATGCCGCGAAGAGAGGGGCAGGCCTGAGGCGGATTGTATGGCGGGTTGCCGTAGCGATCGGCACGACGGAGCTGCTCATGATGGGACTGCTGATCGGCTTCGGCATTATCGAAGCAACGGCGCAATATATCATTCCGATCAGCGGGATGACGATCGGCAATGCGATGGTCGTAGCAGGTCTCTTCCTCAATCAGATGAAGCAGGAGGTGGAAGCCTCCAAAGGCGAGATCGAGGTGCTGCTGTCGCTAGGCGCAACGGCGAAGCAGGCGATGGCCGGCGTTACGAAGCGGGCTGTCAAGTCGAGCATGATTCCGACGATTGACGGGATGAAGACCGTCGGCCTCGTTCAGCTTCCGGGCATGATGACAGGCATGATTATCGCGGGGGCGGACCCGGTCGATGCGGTGCGCTACCAGATTCTGATCGTATTCGCCTTCGCCAGCTCGGCGGCCGTGACGAGCATCATTCTGAGCTTGCTCAGTTATCGGTTATGGTTTACAAAAGATCTGCGGCTTCAAATTCCAGTACAAAAAGGATGATCGTTGAAATGAACGTATATAAAAGCGGGAATGAACTGCTAAGTCAGATCGAGAGGACGAAGCTTACGGATCAGGCGCTAGCGTTATGGGCATTGGGGCAGGAAGGTTTCCTGGTGAAATGGGAGGAGCACACGATATTGTTCGATCCCTACTTGAGCGATTGGGTATTCGAGAGCAGCGGGCCGCCATGGTCGCGCGCATTCGCTCCGCCGCTTGCGCCGTCTCAGTGCGGCTTTGTCGATTATGTCGTATGCTCGCATCATCATGAGGATCATATGGACAAGCAGACGCTGCAAGCGATTGGACAGTCGCAAGCGACGAAGTTCATCGTGCCGAAAGCGCATCTTGCGCTTATGAAGGAATGGGGCTTCCGCGATGAGCAGCTAATCGGCATATCTCATGGACAGACGCTTGAATTAGCGGAAGGTTTGAAGCTGGAGGCGCATGCCGCGAAGCATGAGCAATTCGAGACGGACGAAGCGGGCGAGCATAAGTTTCTTGGCTTCGTTGCCAGCTTCGGCGACATCCAGCTGTACCATGCGGGAGATACGGTCGGTTTCCCTGAGCTAGTGGAGTGGCTTAGACCTAAGCTTATCGATATCGCGATGCTGCCGATTAACGGGCGCGACTTCGTCCGCAATTCCGCAGGAATCGTCGGCAACTGCAACTATCGCGAGGCCGTTGAGATTGCTGTCCAGATTCAAGCAGACCTGCTCATACCGATGCATTACGGCCTTTTCCCGCACAATGATGAGAATCCGTCTTACTTTGTCGATTATGTGTATCAGAATTACCGGGCGCAGAAGTTCCATATGTTCGCGCCTGGCGAGCGGTTTATTTACATGAAGTAATTGAATGCAGTGCGTGCCAAGGGGGCGTCTTCCCTCTCCCTCACTTGAGCTTGAACACGATAACGCCGGCAATCATAATGGCAATACCGAACAGCTTATTCATCGTAAAAGGAACTTTCTCGATTCCGAATAATCCGAAGCTGTCGATTAGCAGCGCGACGATAAGCTGTGCAATGAGCAGCAAGGCAACTGAGTAGGCCGGGCCAAGCGCTGTAATGCCCTTCATGACAGAGAAGACGATGATGACGCCGAGTGAGCCCCCAAGCCAGTACAACTTATTAACGGTCATTAGCTTCGAGAAGCTGCCATCCTTTAACATCAGCATGATAAGTAGCGATAGAACAAAGCCGGTTCCGTGAACGAATGTATTCGTCATCCAGAAGCCGGCTTTCTCGCTTAATCGCGTATTGAAGACACTTTGAATGCTGACGAAGATGCCGCCAAGCAATGAATAGATGATGCCCATCATTAGCTACCCCTCCTCTTATTTTCGCACAACTCTTCAGTCTGATTATTACCTTCATACTTTGTCCTTTATTGATAAAGATTGCCGCTAGCCAGCTCTTTCATTCGCTGCATATCCCGAATAACGATGCTTCCGCGCTTGCGGACGATGACGCCCTCCTTCTCCAGCTTCGTAATGATTCGATTCAAGTGACGATAGCTCGTTCCGAGCAGCTCGGCAAGCTCAGTGAGCTTCTCGGTTCTCATCTCATCGCGCTTTGGCTGAATGCAAGCCTCCGGTGATATTGACAACAAATAGCTGGCGAGCCTGTTCTCGACCGGATAAAGCAGATTGAGGCTGGAGGCGTTCGCGGCTGTATAGAGCTTATGGCTGAGCAATTGGATGATATAGGTAAGGAAACGGGGATCGTGACAGGAACGCGCTCTTAACACATCCGTCTTAATGGCTATGAATAAGCTTTGGCCAACCGATTCTACGGTACAGCGTACGGGATAGCCGGTCATAAGCTCCATGTCGCCGATGACGGCGAGCGGCTCGTTGAACCGAAGAAGGACAGACTTGCCGTTCGGAAGCAAGGTGTACACTTTGATCTTGCCTTTCACGAGCAAGTAGAGATGCTGGAGCTGATCTCCGGCTGCGCATAACGCTTGCCCCTTCTCATAGGTCAGCAGCTTCATTTCCTTAATCGTCTCTTCATCGAATATCGCTTCCAGCCGATGCGCCTTCACATATTGGGCGATACGGGAATGATCTTGTTCCATTGCTGTAAGCTCCTCCACTCTGCCGCTTGCTTTTCATTGTAGAAATTGCAGCTGTTATTCAAAAGGACATATGTCCTAAATGACTCACAAAAAAAATAACACGCTAGTACAGCCGCCTACAAGCGGCAAGTACGATTCATGATTTGAAGACCGGCAGGGCAAGCTGAAAATGAAGCAAGGAGTGACGATAAGGGGGCATGATGACATGACAAATAGAGGATTAGTGACGGCATTAATTGCGGTAGGTACGGCGCAGGTATTGAAGCTTCCTTTGCATAAAGCGACGACCGGAGTATGGGATCTTCGCCAATTAATCGGCTCGGGCGGCATGCCAAGCTCACATTCGAGCGGCGTCAGCGCCTTGGCCGCGTATACGGCAACGAAATACGGAGTAAAGACGCCTGAATTCGCGATAAGCGCCATGCTGGGAATTGTCGTGATGTACGATGCGATGAATATTCGCAGACATGCTGGAGAGATCGCCATTCAAGTGAATGATCTGGATGCGGATGTAGAGCGATTGGCAGGCGGTCATCCCGGCGTGTATCATACACGGAGAAGCGAGCGCTTGAAGGAAAGTCTAGGTCATCAGCCTAGAGAGGTGTACGCGGGCGCCGCGTTAGGCGCGCTAATTGGTTGCCTTGGCGCATTGACGGCTCGAAGAACATAATAAAAATATTAAAAATTTGTAGAATACTGTCGATATATTCCATAGCAATTGAGCCTTTACGCTTAATTGACATCATTTATGGAAAGATCGGTGCATCTATGAGGAGCCTAAAGTCCAAACTTATTATTTTTATTTCATCCTTGCTCATCATTATGTTAGCAGCACTAGGTTTATCGAACTTCTTGGCAACGTCCAAGCTGATAAACGAGCAGACGGATAAGGAAATTGCTTTGCGTTCGGGACTTATCGTGGACGATATTGAAAATTTTCTGCAAGTGAAAATGAAATTGCTCGAAACGTTCGCCAAGAACTCGGCATCCTACTACGGGGACAATCAGAAGGAGCTTGCATTCATTCAATCGGCAGTAGCGAGTACCCCTGAGCTTAAGTCGATGGTGTATTCGCCTGACATGATAGGCAAAACCTCCATTTCTCATGCAGGCGCTCAGGTGGATTTGTCCGAGCGCCCATACATAAAGGATCTGAGCGAAGGGAAGATCGCTATATCGAATCCGCTGATCGACAAGATCGACAGCAAGCTCGCTATCGTCATCGCCGCTCCGATCATGATTCAGGACAAGCCTGCCGGATTCCTTGCTTCGTCGATTGCGATCGACGATCTGCTTAGCGCTGTCTCTGCAGAGCAATTCGGCGAGACGGGTTACGCTTCTATGTTCGATGCCAGCGGCGTTACGGTCGCGCATCCGGACAAAGATACCATCATGACGAAGAACATCAAAGATTATGGTATTCCGGAAATCGAGGATGCTTATCAGAAGGCGCTCGGCGGTGAGCAAGGCAAGCTTGAATATGGCCATGACGGAAAAGACTATATCGGTTACTACACAACGACATTCAACAGCTGGGTGCTGCTCGTTAGCGCGCCTAAGGATGAATTGGACGACGGGGTGCAGACGCTGTTAACGAATACCGTGTGGCTGTCGCTATTATTCGTGATTATCGGCATCGCTGTCACGTATTTCTTATCGCAGACGCTCGTTCGTCCGATCCGGAAGCTGAACACTGCCATTCAAGCGGCTGCGACAGGAAACCTCACCCAAAGCCTTGCCACGAAGGGCAAGGACGAGATCGCGCAAGCAAGCATAAGCTTCAATCAAATGCTTGCCTCGCAGCGTCGGGCGCTGTCAGATGTGAGTCAAGCATCGTTCCAGCTGGCTGCGGCTTCAGAACAAACGTCAGCCAGCGCGAGACAGACCTCAGACGCAACCTCCTACATCGCCACTTCGATCGAACAGATTATGTCCGGTACGGAGCAGCAGGTAGTATCCGTTGAACAAAGCCATCAGCTTGCTTCGGGCATATTGGAGCATGTGACCCATATTGCCGATCTGAGCAACAACGTTGCGAACGAAGTAACGTCGACCTATGAGGTGTCATCCGCAGGCGAGAAGGCGATTCAAGGAGCCATCGGACAGATGGGGATGATCGCAGAGACGGTTCATCAATTATCGAGTGAATTCCATCACGTTGGCGAGAGCTCTAAGGAAATCCAAGGCATCGTGGAGCTCATTACCTCGATTGCGAAGCAGACGAATATGCTTGCGCTTAACGCAGCGATTGAAGCATCAAGAGCAGGAGAGAGCGGGCGGGGCTTCGCGGTCGTCGCGCAAGAGGTTAGGAAGCTGGCCGAGCAATCGAGCGATGCTGCGGAGCGTATTGCGACGATCATTCAATCGGTGCAAAGCGGCATAAATGTAACGGAACAGACGATCGGCCATGCTACGAAAGAAGTGAAGTCAGGAATTGAAGTCATTGATTCAGCGGGCGCATTGTTCGAAAATATTAAGTTCTCAGTAGGCAATGTCGTTGAGCAGGTTAGCCAAGTATCGGTAGCTGCGAAGCAAGTGGCTTCCGACACATCGACAATGGTGGAATCGATCTCGCTTATATCTGGCGCTGCAGAAGGAAATGCGGCCGGAACGCAGAATGTATCAGCATCGGCGGAAGAGCAATTGGCCGCGATGGAGGAAATTACAGCTTCCTCCGAAGCGTTGTCCAGCATGGCGGAAGAGCTTCAGCTCATGCTTGGCAAGTTCAAGCTCTAAGCCGATCATGCAACAGCAGACGGGAAAGAGGGGGACTTGATGAAAGTGGAGGAGAAAGAAGAACAATGGTTATGGCCATATGGAGCTCCGCATGCGAAGGGTGATACGAAGGAAGATCGTCCAGCCCTAACACCGTATTTGGTACCGGGAGAGAATCGCCCGGCCGTCGTTATCTGTCCCGGCGGAGGCTACGGAATGCGTGCTTATCATGAGGGCGAGCCGATAGCCCAGTGGCTGAATACACTTGGCATCTCCGCGTTCGTTCTGCGCTATCGGGTAGCGCCTTATCAATACCCTTGCGCGCTGTTAGACGCTCAGCGTGCAATAAAGACGGTACGACATGATGCGAAGCGCTTCGGCGTTGATCCGAAGCGAATCGGTTTGCTAGGTTTCTCTGCTGGCGGTCACTTGACGGCGAATGCAGGGACGGATTACGACAAAGGCAATCCGAAGGCGGAGGACCCTATTGAACGTCAGTCGAGCAGGCCGGATCTGCTCGTTCTCTGTTACCCTGTCATTACGATGACCGATCCGTATACGCACGCCGGATCAAGATCGAATCTTTTAGGTGAGGCGGCGAGCTCCGATCACGGCATGATGGAGCGTCATAGCGCGGAGCTGAACGTAACGGCCGATACGCCGCCGACGTTCCTATGGCATACGTCAGACGACGCAGGCGTACCGGTAGAGAACAGCCTGCTGATGGCTGGCGCGTTGCGCAAACATGGCGTCTTGTTCGACCTGCATGTGTATGCGAAGGGCAAGCACGGTCTAGGACTAGCCGAAGATGAGCTTCATACTCGAGGGTGGACCGATGCCTGCGCTTCTTGGCTAGCCTATAACGGCTTCGAATAGCATCGAAAGCGCTATTCGCAGACGATCACTTGTCTAATGAAATGGCTTTTGCGGACGATGCCGCGATCTCGTATGACGAATCCGGCGTCCGCAATCATTTCGTCGATTGTATCGACCGTAATAATAACGGCTTTGTCCGCGACCCGGCGAGCTTGCTGGAGCAGGCTGAACTGCGCTTCGGGCGTCGATGTCGAGAAATGATTATAGGGCATGTCCATAATCGCCACATCATAATGTTTGGTTATATCGGCAATATCGCTGAACGCCACGTCGGTAACGTAACCGAAGTGAGCGACATTATCCCGCGCGCCCTTCGCAATGAAAGGGTTGTAATCGCTGCCCTCGATATCGATCCCCATCGACAACGCTTCAACAAGCACCGTTCCTATTCCGCAGCATGGATCGATGACCTTCACGCCCTCAATCTTCGGCGCTGCAATATTGGCCACCGCTCGCGCGACACGCGTACTGAGCGCAATGGAATAATTTTGCGGCTTTTTCATGTGATCGAGCCATATCGCTTTGCTCTTGGTGTAGTAGCCTAAGTACCAGCGTCCGCCTAAGGTGACAAGTCCGTAAGTGACGTCAGGACGGTGAACATCGGCTTCTCCCTCAATGCTTAGGCCGATGTCTCTTTCAATGCCGCGTTGTCTGTCATAATCCCACTTGTCAGCGGCGTCAAGATCATTGGTTTTGACGAAAATCACCTTGAAGGTCGCGTCCCCCATATGAATCTGCTTCGCGAGCTCGACGACTTCATCGAGCTGCTCGCTTGCGTAAATCACCTCGATTCGTTCTTTCAGAAACGGGCTGCGGTCGGGATGAACCTCGATCGGACTGGCGATAAGGCTAGCCTCGGTGTCTTCCCCGAAGAAGGAACGCATCTCGAGACGGCATAAGGATTGCTCCTCTTCACGATAGGCATAGGTGTATATGAATAATGGCGACTGTTCGTTAACTGTCAATGGGTTCGCATCCTCTTCATCATCGTTATCACATTCATTTATAAGTTTAAGGTATGACACAACGATAGCTTCTAACGGCGCAAAAAGCAAAAGTGTTTATCGAATGGTACATAAGCCAAAACAGACAGTCGTCCCGCTGGACCGACTGTCTGTTCGTTTGTTGACCGATTTATTGCGTGCTTGGGACAAGACTTTTATCCTCGAATCTTGTAGAGAGCACGACAAGGGTCGATGAAAACCCGAAGGCGTTGCAGTTTTCAAGGAAGATTTCCAACGTTTCGCTTGTTTCGGTTACAACCTTCATTAAGTAATTGTATTCTCCGCTGGTTCTGTAAAAATCGATGATCTCAGGGGCCGACTCGCCAAAAGCTTCGAACTCCTTGCAGTTGTTTGACTTAAACAGCACGAACGCGGTTGTATACTTGCCGAGCTTAGATGGGGAAAGCTCTGCTCGATAACCCGTTATGACCCCTTGCTCCTCCAGCTTCCGAATTCGTTCCGTTACGGCTGGCTGTGACATCGCGATCATTCGACTCATCTCGGAAATAGTCATTCTCGCATTGTCATGAAGTTTTGACAAAATCTTATAATCGATCTGATCCATAATCAGAGCACCTCATTTTATAAAGTTAGGATCCGGAAACAACGATAGAATTAAGTTTTCAGGCCCCAAACGCCTTCATAATCTCATTCAAATTGTAGGTTAATTCCAATAAAATGTCACTAATAACCAGTGAGGGGGAATGAGAACGATGGCTATAAAATTAAACGAAAGCAGAATGACGGATGAGATAAACTTTATTACAACTGGAGATGGCTTTCGGATAGCTTATCGAATCGAAGGAGCGGACGATAAACCCGTATTGATGCTTGCGAACTCCATCGCCACCACGATGAACATGTGGGATGGCCAGCTAGCTGAATTTACCCGCCATTTCCGCGTGCTTCGCTACGACTACCGTGGGCATGGCGACTCGGATACGCCTGACGGTCCGTACTCGTTCGATAGACTGGGAAGAGACGTAATCGAACTGCTCGACGCGCTTCATATCGACCGCGTGCATTTCCTCGGGCTGTCGCTAGGCGGTGTCATCGGACAATGGCTTGGCATCTACGCTCCCGAGCGTATTCATCGTCTGATTCTGAGCAATACCGCCTCCTACTTGGGGCCGCCCGAGCAATGGGAGGGGCTAATCGCCTCTGTGCTGCAACCTGAGAACTTGAGCGAGTTCGCCGATATGTTCATGAAGAACTGGTTCCCTTCGCATATGCTGGAGTCGGAGAATGCGCTTGTCGCGTCATTTCGCAACATGGTTCTTGCTACTCGTCCGCAGGGAATCGCGGGAAGCTGGGCCGCGATACGCGACATGGATATGCGCCGCACGGTCACGCTTATCAACAACCCGACTCTGGTCATTGCCGGACAATATGATACAGTGACGCTTCCCAGCCACAGCGAATGGATCGCCGATGCGGTACAGAATGCGAAGCTCGTCATGCTGCCTGCCGTTCACATGTCGAATGTAGAGTATGAAACCGAATTCCTTCGTGCAGTGTTCGAATTCCTTCTTATTGATTGACCCTTATTGCAAGAAATAACGAGCAATATGTTACAATAGGGGCAGTGAAGTCAATGAGGAGATGATTAAGAAATGAGCAAGGAGCAACAGGGAGAGCAAGTAAACGAGCAGGAGCTGCTTCAATATATAACGGAGGAGACAGGACTTGAAGCAGCGGCTGTTAAGCTGGTGCTTGGACATGCCCAGGCGTTTATTAATAGCGCCAAAGCAAATGCCAAAGGCGAGGTAGATATCGACAGCGACGATCTGGTCGATTATATTCTCGGCCGCCGCGATGTGAAGCTCAATGAGCTTCAAGTAGAATCGATTCTTGACGCCGAGATGGACTACTTAACGGACAAGGGTCTCGCCGGCTACATTGATTAAGCGGCAGACAGTCCGTCAGCAAAGGAAGTAATTCATAACTGAAAAAGACATGATTCCCCGAGAGCATAGATAACTAATGCTATGTGCGCAGGGACGTGTCTTTTTTTTTTGGCGTGGATCGAGCTTAAGGGCGCATATGGAATAAAAGGTGCATACACCCATTTGTTCAAGGGAATACTCCTCAGGGGTGATGTAATGGCGTCGCAGAAGCAGCAAACAACAAGGGAAGAGAACGGATTCGACCAGCAGCTTGCCCAAAATATAGAAAGACTGAGACAAGAGTTTGGCAACAGCCCGGATTATGTCATTAGATCTTACACGCGCAGCCATCCCCCTATATTTAGTGCTGCTGCTGTCTACAATACGAATTTGGCCGATGAGCAAGCGGTGGAAGGCTTGATCGAGAAGCTGTTCGGAGCAGATCTGAACGGAACGGGTATCGATGACAGCAACGCGGCGCCGTTAGAATGGGCGGCAACGAGGGCAGCGCTGGCAAGCAGCACAATCGTTACGCCGAACTGGGATATGGTCGTTGATGCAGCCGTAGCAGGCGATACCGTATGGTTCATCGACGGCTGCACGGATGCGATTGTCGTATCGACGAGAGGGATGGAATGGCGTACGATCTCGGAGTCGACGACTCAGCTTGTCATTCGCGGACCGAAGGACAGCTTCACGGAGTCGATCAGCACGAATATATCGTTAATCCGCCGCCGTATTCGCAATAAGACGTTATGGCTTGAACGATTCTCGATCGGCAATCTGACCGCAACGAATGTGTCTATGCTCTATTTAAAGGGAATCGCGAATGAGCGAACGATACAGGAGCTAAGGCGGCGCATGAATGCGATTCGAGAGGACGGCATTTTGGAAACGGGAACGATCGAGAGGCATGTGCAGGATCAGCACTTGACTCCTTTTCCTACGTTGTATAATACGGAGCGGCCGGATGATGTCGTAGGGCATCTAATGGATGGGCGAATCGCCGTACTGGTCGACGGGACTCCGTTTGCGCTGATCGGGCCGATCACTTTTTTTCACTTTTTTCAATCCGTGGAGGACTTTTATCAGCGCGCTGACATTGGCCTGTTAATAAGGGTACTTCGTTATATGGGCTATTTTCTATCGATGCTGCTGCCTGCGCTGTACATAGCGGCGATGACCTTTCATCAGGAGATGATTCCGACGCCGCTGCTTATCTCCCTTGTTGCGCAGCGCGAAGGCGTGCCTTTTCCCGTCATCGTCGAGGCGCTTCTGATGGAGCTAAGCTTCGAGCTGATGCGGGAGGCAGGAGTAAGAATGCCGCGAGCTGTCGGGCAAGCGGTATCCATTGTCGGCGCATTGATATTGGGACAAGCGGCTGTGCAGGCGGGCATCGTATCGGCGGCTATGGTAATCGTCGTCGCTGCGACCGGGATTGCGAGCTTTACGGCTCCAGCGTTCAGTATCGCGATATCGGTGCGTATTTTGCGTTTTGGCTTTATGATGCTGGCTTCGATGTTCGGTTTATTTGGCATCGTAATCGGCTTATTTATTTTGACGGCGCATCTATCGAGTCTTCAGTCACTGGGCAGCCCGTATTTCTCCATTCAAAGGAAGGGAAGGAGCAAGTAGAGCATGTTCAAACGCGCTATACTCCTAACTGCACTAATTGCCTTATGCCTGCCCATGCTAACTGGCTGTTGGAACAGCCGTGAGCCGAAGGAACTCGCTATCGTGATGGCGCTGGGCATCGACAAAGCGGAGAATAATAAGTATAAGGTTACGTTTCAGATTGCGAACTCCGGCGTCGTCGCTCCCGGTATCGTAGCGGGCGGGAGCTCCTACGCGGTGCCGATCATGGTGTACTCCGGCACGGGGAACTCCATTTATGAGGCGATTCGCAAGACGTCGCGCAAAGTGCCACGGCAATTGTTTTTTGCGCATATCAGGCTGATCGTAATCGGCGAGTCGCTGGCGAAGCAAGGAATCGAGGAGCTGTTCGATTTCTTCGATCGTTCGCGAGAGACGAGGCTAACGTCCATGGTGCTCATCTCGCGAGATGTCGATGCGGCTCAGATCGTGCAGACGCTCACGCCGATGGAGAAGCTGCCCGCCAACTCGATTATCGGGACGATGGGCTTCACCTCGAAGCTATGGTCGAATAGCATTACGGTTTACATCGACGATATAATCCGCATGTTGGTGTCAGAAGAGCGAACGCTTCTCGTCAGCGGCATCCGTCTTGTTGGCCTTATCGAGGCGGCGCAGAAGCGCGAGAACGTGGAACAGGTAAAGCCCAAGGCTATCATTACAATCCAAGGCATGGCGGTATTCGAGAAAGGCAAGCTTAAGGAATGGATCGACGGAGAGCTTGCAAGAGGCGTCATCTGGACGCGCAACGAGATGAAAAGCTCTGTTATGCTGATTGCCGCGGGCGATAAGAAAGATGCAATCAGCATCGAGGTGGCGCGCGGCAATACGAAGGTTAAGGCGCGGCTCGTTCAAGGGAAACCGGTCTTCCATGTGAGCATCTGGGCGGAGGGCTTCATTACGGAGAATGAATCGGAGCTTGATCTGAACAAGCCGGAAGTGCTGGATACGCTCGAGCAGGAATGGGAGAACGCCATTAAAGCTGAGGCGGAGACAGCGGTAAAGCATATGCAGACGGACAAGCTTGACGTGCTGGGGTTCAGCCATGTGATGAAGCGTGCCTATCCAAAGAAATGGCGAGAAGGGCTGAAGGACGATTGGAACGAAACGTTCGCAAGCAGCGAGGTTCAAGTAACGGTTCATACCGAGCTTCGAAACCAAGGTCTTAGGGGCAAATCGTATATTAACAGCATTAAGAAATAGCATTAGACAGCAGTTTGGTAGGGCGGGGGGACAGTAGATGGAAGCGGCGAAAATGAGCAAGTTCCAGTTCTTTTGCCTAGTTGTCCTGTTCGAGCTGGGCGGCGTTATTGCGCTTGGCGTCGGTCAGTCGTCGGCGCGGCAGGACGTGTGGCTTGCTGTGCTCCTAGGCATGATCCCGGGCATCGTCATCTATTTTGTGTTCAGCGGTCTCTACAAGCTGTATCCGACTATGCCCTTGACGAGCTATGTTCCGAAGATCATCGGCCCATTCCTGGGCAAGCCCATCGCCTTTCTGTACAGCGTACACTTTGTTTACCAGTGTGTGCGCAACTTCCGCGGCTGTGCCAATACGATACAAGTATCGGTATTTGACGAAACTCCGCTTGTTGCGCTGCTTGCCTTAATGGCTGTGGCGATGATCTATATCGTTTATTTAGGGATCGATGCGATGCTGCGGACGATTGTCACCTTTCTTCTTGTGCTGTTTGCTTTAGGTTTGCTAGGCAATATATTTATTTTCTTCTCCGGAATCATCCGAATCGATTATCTGCTTCCTGTTCTGGAGAACGGATGGAAACCGGTCATTAATACCGTACCTTTGACTTACTTTTTGCCTTTTGGCGAGCTATTTGTATGCACCATGTTCTTTCATTATTTGGGAGTCGACACCCGAAAGTCGGGCATCAAGGTGGGATTTGCCGCAATGATTCTGTCCGGTCTTATTATCAGCTATACGATGGCGCTGAATGCAGCCGTCCTAGGACCGGATTTGCTCAGCCGATCGACTTTTCCGCTGTTCGCCGTTACATCGATGATTAATATCGGCGACTTCATTCAGAAGATGGATGGAATCTCGGTATCCTCGCTCATGATCAGCTATTTCTTCAAGGCGACCATCTATTTCTACGCGGCGGTGCTGGCCGTTACCGATGTATTTAAGCTGAAGAGCATCAAGTCGTTCGCGATTCCGCTTGGAGGCATCGTGATGTTTTCCTCCATTATGGTTGCGGAGAATTCCGTGGAAAATTACATCGAGGGATATATAATTAATCCTTATGTGGCGTTTGGGTTCCAGTCGGCCTTTCCGATTGTTCTGCTTGCTGTGGGCTGGATGAGGCGACAGCGCCGAACCGCTTCTTGAGCGAAGGAGCGGCGCAACTGCCAATGAAAATGACGCCGCTGACGAGTAAGATCAGCCATTCATCGACGGGTATCCGGACGAAATACGTGAATAGGCTGCGCAGCGCCTCTTCGTAAGTCATGCCTTCCAGTAGGTTCATTGTGTAATCGTAAGCCATATTAGAAGCGCAGTATAACAAAAATAATAGGAAAAGCTTCATAGATGGTCATCCTTTCATTGGCTATGATTATAGTTAACTTGCCGCATAGGACAAGCTATTATGCGGTTTTGTCGTATCAACGGCTGAATCCGTTTTTGAATAAATACCATTTTTGTGCTACAGTTTTAATAAGAAACTCTTATGTTGGAGGTTGGACTATTGGCGAAAGTACATAAAGGATTATCGTTTGGCGAGATCCTGAAGCGTTTTATTTTTATTACGATCGGTTCGATCATGATGGGCGTTGCGCTGGAGATGTTCCTCGTGCCGAACCAAGTGATTGACGGCGGGATTGCGGGTATATCGATCATGCTCGCAGCGAAGACGCCACTGCCTATCGGGCTTTATTTATTCGTTGTCAACGTTCCATTCCTAATCCTTGGCTACAAGCAAATCGGCAAGACGTTCGCGATCTCCACGTTATATGGTATCGCGCTCATGTCTGTAACGACGGCAATGCTGCATCATGTTGAAGCGTTCACGGACGAGAAGCTGCTTGCAGTGCTGTTCGGCGGTCTTATTCTCGGTGCAGGCGTCGGTCTCGTTATTCGTTACGGGGGCTCGCTTGACGGGGTGGAGATCGTATCGATTCTGATCTCGAAGAAGATGCGGGTGCCTGTCGGACAGATCATCATGATCTTCAATGTTATCGTGTTCATTATTGCTGGCTTCATATTCGGCTGGGATTCGGCCATGTATTCAATCTTCACCTACTATATCGCGATTAAGGTCATCGATATTGTTGTAGAAGGCCTTGAGGAATCGAAGTCGGTAACGATCATCTCCAGCGAGCATGATGAAATATCGACTGCGATTATGGATCGTCTTGGACGGAGCACGACGCTGATCCAAGCGCGCGGCGGCTACTCCAAGGAAGAGACGCAGATGATTTATTGCGTCGTGACGAGGCTGGAGCTCGCGAAGCTCAAATCAATCGTGCAATCGATTGACGCGAAGGCGTTCATTGCCATCGAGTCTGTATCGGACGTTATGGGCGGCGGCTTCACTAAAGGCAGCATCCACTAAATAGAAAAAAATCCGAACCACGGTCGAGAGACGCGGGTTCGGATTTTTTTGATTTAAGGGACTAAGCCGTCGTCGAGTGCCCAGTCGTTGTTGCATCCCGGGCGAGCCCTTTGTCACTGACGCCGAATAGAAAGGCGAGCGCGATGAGCATGCTGCCGGACGCCACGTAGAACAGGATTTGGTAGCCGAACAGATCGATCAGTCCGCCCATAAGCGGCGGCGAGGCGATCGCGGCAAGCGACGAGAACACATAGTAGATGCCCGTACGTCTGCCAATGCTTTGCTCCTTGCCAAGTCCGATAATGAAAGGATACGAGTTGATGTTAATCATCGCCCAGCATATACCCCCCGCCAGCATAAGCAGCCGCAGCGGAAGCAACGTATCGATGAACGTGATCGCAGCGAATATAATAATGAGGCCGGTAACGCCGATCATGATGATCTTTTTCTTGCCGAACCTGCGGCCTAGCAGTCCGCTCGGGATGGCGGCAAGCACGAGCGCCAGGGAGAAGAAGCCGAGCGAGAAGGCGGACTCCCCTTCCTCTAAGCCGAGATGCTTCTCTCCGTATAAAGTGAACAAGGCTTCAACGCCCTGGTAGGAGAGAAACCAGAAGAAGATGGCGCCAAGCAGGAACACCGTCGGGCGGTTGAGCTCGCTTTTGAACGACAGCTTCTCTCTATGTTCGGCAGGGATATAGGCGATCGTATCGCGTTTTTCCTTAATGACCGCCATAAGGATGAATAAGCATATGATCGTTACGACTGCCGAAGAAATAAACGGCAAGGAATGATCCGCGTCATACAGCTTCGAGCCTACGAAGAAGGCAAGCAGCGCGCCGATGCCGCCCATGAAGTTAATAATTCCGTTCGCCTGCGAGCGCTTGCCGTCCAGCGTAATGTCCGGCATCAGCGCCACAGTCGGCGACCGGTACAGACTCATAGATAAGTTCAAGAGCACCATGAAGGTAACTAACGTTATGAGGCTGACGTGGAACGGAACAAGCGCCGCGAACAAGGCGGCCATCGGCATGCCGATCATAAGGTAAGGCATTCGCTTGCCGAATCTTGTGTATGTCTTGTCGCTTCGATTGCCGATCCATGGCTGCAGGAAGAGCGCAAAGTAGTTGTCTATCGTCATCATGAAGCCAATCAGCGCCACGCTCGACAGGAAATTGTCCAGGAAGAAAGGGACAAATGCGTTGTAAAGCGCCCATGTAAGGCTAATACTAAAAAAACCAAAGCCGAGCAGCCACGTTTTTTTCATGACGGTTACTCTCCTCTCGATTGCAGCACCTGTGCGAGTCGATCCGGATAATCGGTAATGATGCCTGCGACGCCAGCCTCAGCCAAGCTGACCATCTCGGCAGTCTCGTTGACCGTCCATGGGTGATAGGCAATGCCGTTATCGGCCGCCGCTTCTACCCACTCCGGCAATACGGCATATTTACTGGCATGCAGCGCCGACGCCTGCAGCGTCTTCGCATACGCCCACGGTTCATACAGCCCTTCGACATACAAGATGCCGGTACGGATCTCCGGAGCAAGCTGCGAGCATAGGGCAAGCGAATAATGATTGAAGCTGGAAATAATAACACGATCGGTTAATCCGTAGGTACGCACCGTGTCGATGACTTGCTGCTCCATGCCTTCATAAAGAAAGACGCCGTTCTTAAGCTCCAAGTTCACTATAGTATCCGTGTCTTTCACAAGCTCTAGCAATTGCTCCAATAGAGGTACTTTCTCCTCGGCGAAGTCAGGATTGAACCAGCTTCCGGCATCCAGCAGTGCTACATCGTCATAATCGGTATCCTTGACGAATTGGTTCAGACCTGCCGTACGCGCGAGCGATTCGTCATGGATCAGGACGAGTCTTCCGTCCCTTGTTCGTTGTACATCGGTTTCGATCCCTGTCGCGCCAAGCGCAAGTGCTTTGACGAATGCCGCCATCGTATTTTCCGGACAATAGGCGCTCGCCCCGCGGTGGGCAAAGTTAATGAGCTGCGTTGTAATCGTGATTCACCCTTTCTGATTGTTGTGTACGTTTTGTTTCAACTATAACCGACTTTTGTTACCGCAATATTAGAAGTGCTGACGGAACGGAAGAATACGTTTTCACAATAATAGTAACCCAATTGAGGCAAATAGCAAGACTTATGTATCGGTTCTTTTACACCCTATTTTGCGGAAAAGAAATCAGGCTTTACATACCCCCGCAGGGTATGATAAGATGCAATTATCAAATATACCCCATGGAGGTATGTGTATGGCGAAGGAAGAAGCGACAGACGCGAATCATAATCATCAGCATGCGCACGCTACTGACTGCGCCGCGCCGGAAGCGGGAGGCGAGCACTGCGGCTCTAAGACGGAGCGCAAGAGCCACCACTCGGACAAGATGAAGGCGAATCTGACGACCCGGCTGAACCGGATCGAAGGGCAAATCCGTGGCGTTAAGGCGATGATTGATAAGGATACGTATTGCGATGACGTGCTTAATCAGATAGCGGCAGTGCAATCGGCGCTTAACAGCGTCGGCAAGCTCTTGCTTGAAGGACATATGAAGAGCTGCATCGTTGAACGTATTCAGGCGGGCGAGAATGAAGTGATTGACGAGCTTCTGACAACGGTTCAGAAATTAATGAAATAATTTGGGAGGTAATGATAATGACAAACGTAACGTTGAAGGTTGAGGGCATGACTTGCGGACACTGTGTTAGCGCGGTTGAGAAGGCGGTCGGCAACGCCGGAGCTGCAGGCAAGGTCGATCTGGCAAGCAAGAAGGTTTCGGTGGAATACGATGAGGCGAAAGTGTCGCTGGACGCGATCAAAGCGGCTATCGAGGACCAAGGCTACGACGTTGTATAAGAAGAATCAAGACTAGTTCAATAGTATAGACGGAGGCTGCCTAGGCCTCCCTATTTTTACTTTAAAATATACCCCATATGGGTATGTGAAATGGCGGTGCAAACCAATGAGCAAGGTGCAGGAAAGCATTCAAATTACGGGTATGACTTGCGCGGCATGCGCGAATCGGATTGAGAAGGGGCTTAATCGGATGGACGGGGTTGAGGCTACCGTCAATCTGGCGTTAGAGCGCGCTTCCGTCGTTTATGAATCGGGCAAACAGGACAGCGCCAGACTGGAGCAGAAAATAATCGATCTCGGTTATGGCGTCGTGAAGCAGGCGCAGGCTGAGAAAGGTGACTATAAGAAACGCGAAATTCGCAAGCAGCAGCTAAGGCTGGGCGTGTCCATCCTCTTATCGCTGCCGCTATTATGGGCGATGGCCGGTCATTTCGCCATGACGTCGTTCGTACCCGTGCCGGAGCTGTTCATGAACGCATGGTTCCAGCTCGCGCTTGCCGCGCCGGTGCAGTTCATTATCGGCTGGCCTTTCTATGTCGGGGCATACAAGGCTCTACGCAACGGCAGCGCAAATATGGACGTCCTCGTATCGTTAGGGACATCGGCGGCTTTTTTCTACAGCTTATACCGTACGCTTGAGACATTGAATCCGGCGATGGCTGACCACGGAGCGCATAATATCGAGCTTTACTACGAGACGAGCGCGGTTCTGATCACGCTCATCGTGCTTGGCAAGCTTCTGGAAAGCTTGGCGAAGGGCCGGTCTTCAGAGGCGATCAAGACGCTAATGGGGTTGCAGGCGAAAGAAGCAACCGTTATACGCGAAGGTCTTGAGCAGAAAATCGCTATTACCGATGTTGCGTTAGACGATGTACTTGTTATTAAACCGGGCGAGAAAGTGCCGGTTGACGGTATTGTGATATCGGGTGAATCGACAGTCAATGAATCGATGCTGACCGGCGAGAGCATGCCCGTCGAGAAACGCGAAGGCGATGCGCTCATCGGAGCAACGATCAACAATAACGGCGCGCTGCGCATGAAGGCGACGAGAATCGGCAAGGATACTGCGCTTGCTCAGATCATTAGAGTAGTTGAGGAGGCGCAAGGGTCGAAAGCGCCGATACAGCGGGTAGCCGATCGTATATCGGGCATATTCGTCCCGATCGTAGTGGGTCTTGCCGTGCTGACGTTCATCATTTGGTTCGCATTCATTGAACCTGGTAACTTCGCGCATGCGCTGGAGAAGTCGATTGCCGTACTCGTTATTGCTTGCCCATGCGCATTGGGTCTTGCGACGCCTACGTCGATTATGGCCGGCTCCGGCCGCGCCGCCGAGCTTGGCATATTGTTCAAGGGCGGCGAGCATCTAGAGAGCGCCCATCGCATAGACACGGTTGTTCTCGATAAAACGGGAACGATTACGAAGGGCAAGCCCGAGCTGACAGATATTATTATCGCGAGTTCGAGTTCGTATGAAGAGAAAGAACTGCTGCGGCTTGTAGGCGCAGCGGAGCGTCAGTCGGAGCATCCTGTAGCCGAGGCGCTTGTGTCGGGCATTACGTCCCGCGGGATCGAACTTCCGCAAACGGAGCAGTTCGAAGCGATACCCGGTCATGGTATCGCAGCCAGTGTAGATGGGCAACAATTGTTAATAGGAAATCGCAAGCTGATGCAGATGCGGAACATAGATGCGTCAGCGGCATACATGGAGCAAGAGATCCTGGAGGCATCAGGCAAGACCGTCATGCTCATAAGCGTTAACGGCAGCTATTCTGGCATGGTCGCCGTAGCCGATACGGTGAAGGACACTTCGGCTGCGGCTATTGCAAGGCTTAAGCAATTAGGATTGGAAGTATGGATGCTGACCGGAGACAATGAGCGAACAGCGAAGGCGATAGCCGAGCGGGTCGGCATCGACCATGTTAGAGCCGATGTGCTGCCCGAGCAGAAGGCCAAGGCGGTGCAGCGACTGCAGGCCGAGGGCAAGAAGGTTGCCATGGCGGGAGACGGAATTAATGACGCTCCGGCACTCGCAGCGGCAGACATTGGCATGGCGATAGGCGGTGGCACGGACGTTGCGATGGAAGCCGCGGACATTACGTTAATGCGCGGCGACTTGAACAGCATAGCCGATGCGATTAAGATGAGCAGGCTGACGATGGCGAATATTAAGCAGAACCTGTTCTGGGCGCTCGCTTACAACGTGATCGGCATACCGATTGCCGCTGCCGGCTTCCTCGCACCTTGGCTTGCAGGGGCGGCAATGGCGCTTAGCTCGGTATCGGTCGTATTGAATGCGTTAAGACTGCAGCGAATGAATGGAATCGATAGATAGATGAGAGGGAGTACGCGTACGATGAATAATACAGCAGGCATAAGCCTGGCCAAACGGATAGCGTGGACTTCGATATTCAGTGCCAGCCTAATCCTTGCAGGCTGCGGTCAAGCAGAGAACCATGTCGGTCATAATAAGGGCGAACATGAGGAAGCAGGCGCCATGAATGCGGAAGGCGGTGAACAGTCGTCCGGGGGCCATGAAGGTCACGGAGCTTCGAGCGAAGGGGAGCGGCAGACCGAGAGCGAAGCAGCATCAGATGACGCCGCTGTAAAGTGGAACTTCCCGTCAACCGGGATTGCTGCTGGCGAGAAGGTGAAGGCCGAGATATCTGTCATCGACAAAAAGGGGCAGCCGATCGATAGCTTCGACATGAACCATGAGAAGCTGATGCATCTAATCGTCGTAAGCGAAGATCTGTCTTACTTCGACCATGTTCATCCCGAATATAAGGAGAAAGGAAAGTTCGACGTCGAGCTTGTCTTTCCGTCGGGAGGTGCGTATAAGCTGTATGCGGATTTCATACCGGCGGGAGGCTCGGGAGAAGTCATTGCTGCGAATGTGAATGCTGCGGGCGACGAAGCGGCGGCAAGCAAGTTGACGCCAGATGAGCAGCTTACGAAGACGGTGGAAGGGATTGAAGCTTCATTATCGCTATCCTCCCATCAAGCAGGCGAAGAGTCCGAGCTAACCTTCACGTTCAAGGATGAACAGAGCAAAGCGGATATTACCGACCTGCAGCCGTATTTGGGAGCTATCGGTCATGTCGTCATCGTCAGCGAAGATTTGGGACAATACCTGCATGTGCATCCCATCGATGAAGCGGGCAGCGGCCCAGAAGCCTCCTTCCATACGACGTTTCCAGAAGCGGGTATATATAAGGTATGGGGGCAATTCCAACGAAATGGCGACACCTTTGTCGTGCCGTTCACGATTTCGATAGACTAGGGAGATTATGGGGTACTCCAGTACCAAACTTACCCTGTCTGTATTTCATACAGCCTAATCGGTCCCAATTGCCTGTAAAGTTACTTTTGAGTGGAAAACATACAGTCAAACCCGGCATTTTAGCCCTCAATAGCCCTTGTCCGTCCATTTGACTGCACCAAATCCAATCAATCTTTGATATCTTGTCGTTGCTAGCCATTTGAATGTATGAAATCCAATCTAGAAGTTCTGAAAGCGACGACCTGTTTCGTAAAAAAGTTAATCACTATCGAAAAAGGTTAGTTTCAATCGAAACCTCGTCGTTGAACACGGAAAATCAACAGAATAAGCCGCCCACTGGGCGGCTTATTCTGTTTTTATATGACCTTTTTAATACCAATAAACCCAGTAATGGCGCGGACTTAAGGCGATTAATCGCCTTTGGATGGCAAACGCTTACAACTTTTATTTCGAGAATCTGGAATTAGGGGTTGAAAACAGGGAAATTCATGATAGAATAACTTATGTAACAAAATCATTAATCAATTAATATAACAGCTACTTATAGTGGAGGTGAGCTGCGGTGAATGCGATGATTAGTGGGAACATATAGGTCTAATCACGCCTCTTCATACAGTTAATGAAATTATTAATCGGTTCAGAACCACAAAGGGAGTCAATGGGAGTCATCGCGTTTGAAAGACTATAAGCCTTATATTAACCTCTTTATTGCCGGTAGTAAATGAAAACGTTTACTTTATTTGTGGATCGTTAACGTTCTCGCCGGCGCTATTATTTTTGCGTCTATCCAAGCAAGCGGATGTAAACGAATTGACGGAAGAAGACAAGGGAGGAATTTTCTAATGAAAAAGTTTGCAAGCACTTTCATTCTAGTGTTAGCGATTATTATGCTCGTATCGGCATGCTCCAGCGGATCAGGTACGACCAACACGGGCGGCAACAACGCCGGTGAGAAAGCGACGAATGCGCCTAGCAATACGGGCGGCAACGCAGAGGGCAATGCAGAAGGCGAAGGCGGCAACGATGCTGCGGTCGAAGAAGACGGCATCGCCAAGTCGGCTATCGATCCTGCTCTCTCTGGTGAAGTTACGTTCTGGACGTTCCTAGACAACAAAGAGAAGGACGCAGAATTGCAGAAGGCGTTCAACGCCGTGTACCCGAACATCAAGCTGAAAACAATCTTCGTTCCATTCGCCGACCTGCATGATAAGCTGCAAACGACGTTAGCGGCAGGCAATGGCGCGCCTGACGTAGCGCTTGTCGAGCAAGGTCAATTCCCTCGTTACAGCACGGGCGACGTGCTTGAAGACCTGCTTCAACCTCCTTATGACGCTGGCAAATATCAAGACCAAGTATCCGAATATAACTGGAACCGCTGGTCGTCCATCGACGGCAGCAAGCTTCTCGGCATGCCTTGGGATGTTACGCCGGCGGTTACTTACTACCGCGCAGACATTTTCGAAGAGCTGGGCTTGCCTTCCGATCCTGCCGAACTCGGCGAGTACATTCAAGATCCAGACAACTTCTTCACGCTTGCTCAGACGCTTAAAGCTAACGGCAAATATTCAATGGAATGGCGCGATTCACCGGTTCACTGGCTGGGCGATTCCCTTGGTTACTATGACGATGAGATGAACTGGGTTCGTAACACAGATGAATTCGTGAAATTCCTGGATATTTCGAAAAAAGTTAATCAACTGAAGATCGCTCCGCATGACGGCATTTACAGCGACAAGGGCAAGCAACGCGTGAAGAAGGGCGAATCCCCAATGTACGTTGCGGGAACATACGGCGCACGCGACCTGGCAATCAACTTCCCGGAGCAATCGGGCAAATGGAGAGCAACGACAATGCCTTTCGGATTGAACGTCGGCATGGGCGGATCGACATTCGTTATCCCATCGCAAAGCGCGAACAAAGAAGCGGCTTGGGCATTCGTAGAATTCATTACAACGTCCGAAGAAGCATGGAAGCTGTGGATCGAGCAATCGGTACAGCCTGACTGGAAAAACATCACGAGCCAAGAATGGTACATTACGCACACGAATGAATACCTTGGCGGACAAGAAGATATCGCTCTGTACAATGAGCTTGCAAGCAAACTTCCTGTTAGACGTTACACGCGCCTTGACGGCATGGCTTGGCCGCTGTGGGTTGAGAACGTTATCGCTGCACTCGATAAGAACATCGATTCCAAGACGGCAATCCAGCAAGCGCAAGAAAATATCGAGAACAAGCTGAAAGCCGAGAAAGATAAGCTGATCAGCGAGCTTCAAAAATAAGTTTTACGCATGGGAGGCATGCGTGCCTCCCTGCATCGGCTCGACCTATCGCTCGAAACTTTTTGCGGCGCCGCGATATGCGGCGTCTACCGTTTCTTTTGGCGAGGCATGTAGGCAAGAGGCTCATTCGGAACGAAAGCTGCGTCGCGCTGCGACGGCGGCCGTTTACGCTGGTATGCAAGGGGGTGCTCCTTGGTGATTCGTTGGCTGAAAAAGTATAGGGTAACGTTAGTTGTGATTGCCGCATTGGTCTGCTTCGTCATTTGGTGGAACAATTCAAGGGGCTACGATGATAGCGTAATGGCAAGCATTGCGATTGATGAAAGCATTGATGAATCATCGATATTGGAAGGTGAAGACGCGGGCGGTAAGCTCGAGCCGTCTTTTAATAAATATGCGGATAGCTGGAATGAGCAGGGTGCGCAGGATGCGGCCGATTTCAAGCTGTCGATCGAATCCGCGGATTACAGTGCGATCAGCGATTCAGGGACACGGCTGGAGAGCGGGCTTGGAGGCCAGGCGGGCGATTCCGTTGCGCTTATCGAGGAGGACAGCTGGGTCCAATATACGTTTGAAGTGTCGCAGGACGGCTACTATCAAATGGGCATGAGCTACTATGCGCTTGAAGGCAAACGCTCGGCAGTCGTTCGCAGCGTGCAGATTGACGGAGTATTTCCGTTCTACCAAGCGAAGAAGCTGGAGTTCCAGCGGATGTGGAAGGAAGAAGGCGAGCCTTGGTTCGATAACCAGGACAACGAGTTCAACCCGCGCAGGGTGGAGACCGCCGGTTGGCAATATCGCGACTTCGTCGACTCCGAAGGCAAGGTATACGAGCCGTTCCGCTTCTATCTAACCAAGGGCAAGCATACGATGCGCATCCAAGCGGTGCGGGAGCCGGCGGCTATCGGTACGATCGATATTTTCTCGCCGGTGCATGTGCCGACTTATGAAGAGATGCTTGCTACATATGAGAAGCAAGGCTATAAGAAAATGGATAATCAGCTCATTAAAGCGCAGGCTGAGCTCTCGACTCTGCGATCCGATCCGACGCTGAAGCGGATAGAAGACCGTGAGCCGGCAACGGAGCCGTTCAAGAAGGATTCGATCGCGCTTAACTCGTTCGGCGGCGCCAGCTGGCGGACCGGCGGGCAATGGGCCGAATGGGAGATTGAAGTGCCGGAGAGCGGACTGTACGAGCTTGGTGCTCGTTATGGTCAATGGTTCTTGAATGGGATGCCGGTGCAGCGCTCCATCAAGATCGACGGCAAGCTGCCGTTCAAGGAGATGGATGCGATGTCATTTCCGTACAAGGCGGAATGGCAGATCAAGAAGTTCGGCCCTAAGGACGGTGACCCGTACCTGTTCTATCTGGAACAAGGCAAGCACACGATCCGGATGGAGGTCCAGGTAGGAGCGCTCGGACGGATGCTTGAGACGGTAACGGATACGACGCGCAAAATGTCGCTGCTCGGCCGCGAAGTCATACAAGTAACGGGCACGAACCCCGATCCGAACGGGGATTGGCGTCTCGAACAGAACATAACCAACCTCGTTCCAAGGCTGCAGCTGATGGCGAAGCGGCTTGACGATACGATCAAAGGTCTCTATTCGCTTGGCGTTAACGAAGGCAGTTCGGAGGTTAGCACGCTGTATGAGGCGCGCGACGTGCTGCTCAGCATGGCAAGCGATACGAAGTCCATACCGGCGCGTATGCTGCAGTTCAACGACTTGCAGGCGGCGCTCGGCACATGGGTGAACGGTCTAAGCAAGCAAAGCATGGTACTCGACTATCTCATCGTTAAGTCAGCCGACCAAGCATGGCCTAGAGCTGATGCGGGCGCGCTCGCCAGAACGGGAACGATGCTCTACGATTTCGCAAGCTCCTTCACGAAAAATTACGGAGGCATCGGCAACGTCTACGAGGACGAGAAGGTGCTCGAAGTATGGGTCGCGCGCGGACGCGACTGGGTCGACATCATTAAGCAGATGATTGACGAAGACTTTACGACCGAGACCGGCATTAAGGTCAACGTTAATACAATTCCTGCGCAGCAGATGCAAGTGCTCTTGCTGGCGAGCACCTCGGGGCTTGCGCCGGACGTAGCGCTAGGCGTCGAGGGTGAGATCCCGATCGACTATGCGGTGCGGAACGGTCTCGTTAATTTAGAGGAGTTCGGCGACTACCAGGATGTGGCTAGCCGATTCAGGCCGGGTGCGCTCATCCCTTACAAGTATAACGGCGGCAGCTATGCGCTGCCGGAGAATCAGAACTTCAACATGCTGTTCTATCGCAAGGACATTATGGAGCAGCTTGGCATTACAGAGGATCAAATTCCGGATACGTGGCAGGAAGTGATGGATCTCATCCCGCTGCTGCAGCAGAACGGCATGGATTTCTTCTATCCGCATGCGCCGAACAACCCTGCCCTTGCAATCAACGAATTCGCTCCGTTCCTGTTCCAGCAGAACAGCGAATTTTACCGCGAGGACGGCAAATATTCGAACCTCGATTCGCCTGAGGCGATGGAAGCGTTCAAGCTGTGGACGGGATTGTTCACGAACTTCAAAATCTCGAAGCAGGCGGATTTCTATAACCGCTTCCGGTCTGGCGAAATGCCGATCGGCGTAGCGGATTATTCAACCTACGTGCTGCTGTCGACGGCGGCGCCAGAGCTTACCGGCTGGTGGGGCATGAAGCCGATGCCGGGAATCGAGCAAGCTGACGGCAAGATCAACCGTTCCACGGGCGGTCTCGCTCAGACGGGCATGATCTTCAAGGATACGGAAATGAAAGACGAGTCGTGGCAGTTCTTGAAATGGTGGACCAGCGCGGATACGCAGGAGCGTTTTGGCTCGGAGCTAGAATCGCTGCTCGGCGTCGAAGCTCGCTGGAACACGGCTAACATCGAGGCGCTGCAGCGCATGCCTTGGCAATCGTCCGATATTGATGCCATTCTGGAGCAATGGGAGTGGTTCAAGGAGCGCGAGGTCGTTATCGGCGGCTACTACACGACAAGGCATATCGCGAACATTTGGAACCAAATCGTTCTGAACGGCAAAATACCTCGCGAAGCGGTCGAAGAAGGCGTTAAGGAAATCGACAAGGAGCTTCGCAAGAAACGTGAGGAATTCGGCCTCAATACCGAGGATAGCGCGCAAGAGAAAACGGCAGAAGGAGGCGTAAGCCCGTGAGCATAGAGACGAGTACGGCAACTGGGCCAGCGGCCGGCGCCGAGCGCCTTCCGAAGAAGCAGGGAAAGCTCAGCCTGCTATGGCAGGAAATGAAGAGAAACAGGGTATCATACCTGTTTCTCGCCCCTTTCCTCCTTTTGTTTACGCTGTTCACGATCGTTCCGGTCGTCACATCGGTGTTCCTCAGCTTCACGTATTACAACATTCTGGAAGCTCCGAGATTCATCGGGCTGTCGAACTATCGGCTGCTGTTCGTCGATGACGATATCTTCCTGAAGGCAATCGGCATTACGCTCAAATTCGCTTTCATTACCGGCCCTGTCGGTTACGCGATGGCATTCCTGCTCGCTTGGCTCATTAGCCAAATTCCGCAGAAGTACCGGTTTTTCTATACGCTTTGCTATTACACGCCTTCCATTACGAGCGCAACGGCGATGTCCGTCGTCTGGCTCTACCTGTTCGCCGGCGACCGCAAAGGGCTGCTGAATTACTTCGCGACGCAGCTTGGCATTATCGACGAACCATATTTATTTCTGCAAAATATTAATTCGATTGTACCCGTCATTGTCATCGTATCGCTCTGGATGTCTATGGGCGTCGGATTCCTTGCTTTCCTTGCCGGTCTGCAGAACGTTCCGAAGGATCTGTACGAGGCGGGCGGCATTGACGGCATCAAGTACAGATGGCAGCAGCTGTTCTATATTACGATTCCGTCCGTCAAGCCCCAATTGCTGTTCGGAGCCGTCCTTCAGGTCGTATCCTCTCTGACGGTATTCGACGTCAGCGTGCAGCTTGTCGGCTTGCCCAGCCCGCTCTATGCGGGGCATACGATATTGACGCATTTATTCGATTACGCCTTTATCAAATTTGAGATGGGTTATGCGGCAGCGATCGCGGTTGTGCTGTTCTGCATGATGATCGGCCTTAACCGTCTCATTTTCAGATGGCTAGGAAAGGACTGAACCAAGATGACTGGCGCGGTAAAAGGCAGGAGAATCGATTGGGGCGGCATCTTCCTCTATCTATTCCTAACATTGTTCGGTCTTCTGATGCTGGCTCCGCTCGTGTACATGGTATCGACGGCCTTCAAGCCGACGAGCGAGCTATTCCTATTTCCACCGCGGTTTTTCGTGAACAATCCGACCTTGGTCAATTTTCGCGACTTGCTGCTTATAACCGGAACGACCAGCGTTCCATTCTCGCGCTTTATCTTCAACAGCTTGCTGGTCAGCTCCTGCATTGTCGGCTTCGGGATCGTGATCTCCGCGATGGCCGCCTATCCGCTGGCTAAGCACAATATGCCGTTTCGCGGCGCGATCTTTAATATGGTCGTGCTGGCGATTATGTTCTCGCCGATGGTCGTGCAGATCCCGCAATACTTGCTCATTAGCAAGATCGGGCTTATCAATACGTATTGGGCGATGATTCTGCCGTACTTGGCTGCTCCTATCGGCATGTTCCTGATGACGCAATTCCTGCGCCAAATTCCGGATGCGCTGCTCGAAGCGGCGCGGATCGACGGAGCAAGCGAATGGAAGGTGTTCTGGAGCGTCATTATGCCGATGCTGAAGCCGGCTATTGCCACGTTTGCGTTGTTCAGCTTCATCTCGGCCTGGAACGATCCGTATCCGGCGATGGTGTATACGACTGATCAGGATATGAAGTCGCTTCCGCTTGCGATCCAGACGATCAGCGGCGGTTACGGCGTCGTTGCGCGCGTCGGCACGCTGGCTGCGGCCAGCCTGCTGATGATTATTCCGACGATTATCGTCTTTATCGTAACGCAGCGCATGGTGCTGCAGACGATGGCGCATTCAGGTCTGAAAGAGTAGGGGGACAACCGGGATGATCCATTTGACCAAATTCCGATACGTCATCGGTACGGCGCTGGCCGTAGTGATGCTGCTTACCGCATTGCCGCCGGTTCAATCATTTGCGGCTACGCCATATGACGGGTACACGATCAACAATCTAAGGCAAGACGTTCATTCGATTAACGGTTATGTGTACGAGCGCTCAATCGACGGCTATGAGCTGTCATCGGGGCCGTTCGTCGCGCCGGAAGACGTATTCCTTGGCGAAGACGGTACGGTCTACGTCGTTGATACGGGCAACAGCCGTATCGTCCACCTGGATAAGGACAATAACGTCATCAAGATTGTCGGCGATCCGGAAGGCGACGGTATGCTGAATGAACCGAAGGGCGTATTCGTCAAGCCGGACGGCACGATCTTCGTCGCCGACACGAAGAACCAGCGCATCGCTATTTACGACAAAGACGGCAAGTTCATGAAGGCGTACGGCAAGCCGGACAATCCGCTGCTTGGCGCGACATTCTCGTATTCGCCTTCCAAGCTGCTCGTCGACAAGCGGAACTATATGTTCGTCGTCAGCGACGGCAATACGCAAGGTCTCATTCAGATTGATCCGAACGGAAAGTTCAAAGGCTTCTACGGAGCGAATCATATCGGGTTCAGTTGGAAGCGCTTGATCGATAATTTGATCGCGACGGACGAGCAGAAAGCGAAGCTTGCCGTCGTCAAGCCGCTCGAATTCTCGAACGCGGTCCAGGATGCCGAAGGCTTTATTTATACGTCAACGCTCGGTACGGAAACGAATCAGTTGAAGCGGCTCTCGCCTGTAGGCGTGGATACGCTTAATATCGGTGAGCGCCGTTACGGCGGACGCTTCGATGCAGGCCCGTTCTCGGTGCCTTCGTTCCTCGATATCGCCGTCGACAAGGACGGCGTTATGACGGCTCTCGATCTGCAATCAAGCAAAGTGTATCAATACGACAAGTTAGGCAATCTGCTGTTCGTCTTCGGCGGCCTCGGCAATCAGAACGGCTTGTTCATTACGCCGTCGAGCCTTGACCAGTCGGACGACGGGATCGTATACGTCGTGGACAAAGGGCGCAACCGGATCGATCTGTTCCGCACGACGCCGTTCGCCGATCTCGTGCACGATGCGTCGCGTCTGTTCGTCGACGGTCGCTACAAAGAGGCGGAAGGCATGTGGAATGAAGTGCTGCGCTATAACGTCAACTTCGACCTCGCCTACCTTGCTATTGGGAAGTCGCTCTACAAAGCGGAGAACTACAAGGATGCGATGACGTATTTCGAGCTGGCAAGGTCCCGCGGCGATTACTCGCTCGCATTCAAGGAGTATAGGAAAGAGTATATTCGCGAGCACTTCGGGTGGATCTGTCTGATTCTGATCGCGCTGTTCGCCCTGCTGCGGTATTTGATTCCGCTCTTATGGAGAAAGCTGACGGCTTTGCTAGCCGTGCGCCGCACCGCAAGAGTCGGGTTGATTAAGGAAGGGGTGCCCCATGATCGCAACGTTTAGATTGATGCGGCAGGTGCTCGTGCACCCGATCGACTTTTTCCATGACATTCAAGAGCCTGGTCGTATCCGGTGGAGAGATGCGATCATCGTCATGGCGATGACTTATATCGCAAGAATGGCTGCCATTCTCGTTACGGGGTACGCGTTCGAGACGAGAGAGCCTTACGAAATTTCATTCCTGCATGAATTCATTTGGATGATCGCGCCGTGGCTGACCTGGACGGTTGCGAACTGGGCGGTCAGCGCCATTCTCGAAGGAGAGGGCAAGTTCAAAGAGGTGTTCGTAGGCAGCGCGTTCGCGTTCGTGCCTTATGCGATCTTCATTGTGCCGATTACGCTGATGACCAATTTTATCGCGCTGGACGAAAATTCGATTTATAACTTTTTGATCAACTTCACGATCTATTGGGTCGGCTGGCTGCTGCTGCTTAAGGTTAGGATCATTCACGACTTTGAGATCGTCAAGATGCTCTGGATTACGTTCCTTAGCGTCGTCGGCGTCCTAATCATATGGTTCGTCGGCATATTGATGTTCGGCTTAATGAATCAGCTCATTAATTTTGTGGTAGATCTGTTCAAAGAAATCAACTTCCGGAGGTAGGTGAACGAAATGAGGAAACAACGAAAATGGCTCATCATGGCTGCGCTTCTGCTCGTTGTCAGCATCTTCCCTCACTTCGGGGCCGCTGAAGGCGACATCCGGGTACTGGCGGAGCAGGATGCCGGCGACACAGAGGCAAGCGCGGGCGGCGATGAGAGTGCGGCCGCGGAGGAACAGCCGGCTGAAGAGCCCGTGGAAGAGGAGACGCCGGCCGATACGGAAACGGATACACCTGTGGAAGGCGAAGATACAGGCGAGGTGAAGCTGTACCCCGTATCGGCGGTGAAGGAAATCGCATCGAACGATGCGTATACGATGTATATCGACGAGAAGACGGGCAACATTCGTCTTGTCGACAACAAGACGAAGAAGGAATGGCTCGGTACGCCGCAGTTGCCGCGTACTACGATGCCGAACAACAAGAAGTTCATGGACTCTGCCGCCCATGTGAAGTACACCGAAGGGGTCGATACCGTCCAAACGTACTTGGCGAAAGAGAAGGAGAACAAGCTGTCCATCGAGGCAATCGAGGGAGGCGCTCGCGTCACCTTTACGTATACGAAGGAAAAGCTAGAGTTCGCCATGGAATACCGGCTGCTTGAGGACGGCTTCGAGGTGACGATTCCCGAGAGCTCGATTAAGGAAACGGGGGTTGCCCGGTTCGTCAGCATCGAGCCGCTGCCGTTCTGGAACGCCGCGGCGAAGACTGACGAAGGATCGCTGTTCCTGCCTGACGGCTCCGGCGCGCTCATGAATTACAAGGAAACGCACCCGCAATATTTCGCAGGATACTCCGAGATGATCTTCGGTGCCGATCCGGCCTATCTCTCGCGAACGAACGAGAACATCATCGAAGAAATATGGCGGCAAAGCCCGGCGCCTAAGGAGAGTATTGCGTTGCCTGTATTCGGCAATTACCGGAACGGCATCGGCTCGCTCGGCATCGTGACGAAGGGTCAATACGATGCGAAGGTGAATGGGACGCCGTCGGGCATCCGCGCGATCGATTATTACCGCACGTCGACGGAGTTCGTCTATCGCTGGGACGATATTATTTTCATAGGAACATCCGGTCAAATTCCGTTTTTCCAAGGGGATTGGATCAAAGGCGACCGCCAATTGCGCTACATGCTTCTGCAAGACGAGAAGGCTAATTATGTCGGCATGGCGCAGGCGTACGGCGCTTACTTGCAGAACGTGCAAGGCGTGCAGCCGTCAGAGCAAAGCGGAATCGCAGCTCCATTCAAGGTTAAGCTGATGGGCGGCATTCTGCGTGACGAGGTGCTGGGCGACACCTTCATCTCGATGACGACATTCGATGAGGCGCGCGTGATCATCGACGCCTTCGAGCAGAAAGGGATACGCAATCTCGAGCTTACGTTCTCGGGCTGGTCGGAGGACGGTCTGTACGGCGATCAACCCGACCACTTCCCGGTCGAGAAGAAGCTCGGCGGTTCGAAGAACTTGAAGGACCTGGCCGCGTATGCCGCCAACAAAGGCGTGAAGCTGTATCTCGAAGCCAATTACGCCCGTGCTTATTCGGATAGCGACGGCATGAAGAAAAGCAAGGACGCCATTCGCGGCATGGACCGCGAAGCGGCGGAGAGCACCGATTATTACATCGGAAGCAGATGGAACAATGATAGCCGAATGTTCTATTGGATGAAGCCAAAGCGTGTCATTGATAAGCATCTGAACAAGGAGCTGGACAGCTATAAGAAGCTTGGCGTCGCCGGCGTGCACTTCGATTATTGGGGCGATACGCTTTATTCCGATCTCGATCGGAAGTCGCCGTTGTCGCGGGACGAAACGGCTTCCGCTTGGGTCAACGCTATCGATGCGGCGCGAGAGAAGCTTGGCGGCGCGAAGGTCGATTACGGCTTCGGGTATATGCTTGGCCATATCGACAGCATCGATGGAGCGCCGCTCGATTCCAGCCATTTCATCTACAACGATGAGACCGTTCCTTTCTATCAAATCGCGGTTCGCGGCTTGGTATCCTATACGGCGGGTGCGATGAATCTGCGCGACGATTGGAATAACGAGCTGCTGCGCATGGTGGAATACGGCGCGTTGCCGAGTCTGGAGCTGACCTACGAATCGACCTCCAAGCTGCAACGAACGATGGAGGATCGCTTATGGAGCTCCGAATACAAGCAATGGATCGAGGCGGCGGTTCAGGAGTATGAGGCGCTTGCGCCGATCTACTCAGCCATCTCGGGCCAAGCGATCGCGGACCATGAGAAGCTTGCGAAGGATGTCTATCGCACGACGTACGCGAACGGCACGAAAGTCATTGTCAACTACGGCCAAGCGGCTGTGACCATAGACGGCACAGCGGTACCGGCAGCGGGCTACGCGATGCAGAACGGAGGGGAATGAGCATGGGCAAAAAATTTGGGCTCTCGATGAGAGGCCGTCACATCTTGGAAGGCTACTCGTTCATTTCCATATGGATCATCGGGTTTCTGCTGTTCATGCTGTACCCGCTGGGCGTATCGCTCTACTACTCGTTCAATAACCTAGAGGTGACGCAGCATGGCCTTATTGCAACCTATGCAGGCTTCGAGCATTACCGTGCGGCGTTCGCGACGGATATCGATTTCCGTCCATTTCTGCAGAGCACGGTAACGACGATGCTGACGCAAGTGCCGCTGATCCTTATCTTTTCCATGATGAGCGCGCTGCTGCTTAATCGCCAGTTCCGCGGCAGGATGCTGTTTCGCGGCATCTTCTTCCTGCCGGTCATTATAGCTTCCGGCGCTATCTTGCGAGAGCTGCTGGAGCAAGGCGCGGCGCAGTTGCCGATCTTCTATCAATCGGATCTTTATACGAAGCTGAACGCCTTCATCCCCGACGATATTCTCGAGCCGCTGCTTCTGTATGCGGAATCGCTGACGATGGTCATGTGGGATTCCGGCGTTCAGATATTAATCTTCATCGCAGGCTTGCAGACGATTTCTCCATCGCTCTACGAAGCAGCGAAGTGCGATGGCGCAACGAAGTGGGAAAGCTTCTGGAAAATTACGTTCCCGATGATTATGCCGATGCTGTTCGTCAATACGCTGTACAGCATCGTCAACTCGTTCACGAAGCCGGACAACAAAATTATGGACTACATTAACAACATCGCGTTCAAGTCGAACAACTACGCGTACGGTTCGGCGATGGGCTGGATTTATTTCGTAGTCATATCCATTATATTGGCGATAGTCTTCTTTATCTTCCGCAGAAGCTTATCGGCGAGCGAAGGCAGGAGGTAGAGGTGATGAATTCAACTAGCGTAACAAGCAAATATACGGATTTGCAGAGCAAGGCGAAGGATGTCTGGAAAGTAACCTGGATCAAGCGCGGCCGGGGAATTATCGGAACGGTATTTTATTACATGGTCATCTTGAGCTTGGCGTTCGTCTTCATCTATCCGCTGCTCTATATGGTCTCGAAGTCCCTTATGCGGCCGGAGGATGTCGCCGATGCGACGATTCAATGGATTCCTAGACAGTTCAGCTTGCAGAACTATGATATCGCCTTGGAGGCGATCAACTTCTGGCCGGGGCTGCTGAACAGCATCATTATTTCGTTCGGGAGCGCGATTCTTCAGGTGCTTAGCTGCTCGCTCATCGGCTATGGCTTCGCCCGGTATAGGTTCCCCGGTCAGGCGCTGTTCCTAGCGCTAGTCGTCTTCACCTTCCTGGTGCCGCCGCAGACGTTCGTCGTGCCGTTGTTCAAGCTGTTTCTCGATATGGGCTGGGTCAACACGCATCTGCCGTTCATCGTCCCCGCTATTCTGGGACATGGGCTAAAAGGCTCGTTGTTCGTCCTTATCTTTATCCAGTTCTACAGCAGGCTTCCGCATGTATTAGAGGAGGCGGCGCGGATCGACGGCGCTGGCGCATTCCGTACCTATTGGACGATCATGTTCCCGCTCGCTAAGCCGGCGATGCTCGTCGTGTTCCTGTTCTCCGTCGTCTGGCATTGGAATGATCTGTTCGAGCCCAACCTGTATTTGCTCGTGCCGGAGTACTTCAATCTGGCGCAAAATATGGCGTTCTTCAACGGCAATGCGAACCTGAATCTGCAGCAGGCAACGACATCCGTGTCGAGCACAATCGGCCTAGCGCCGACGCTGCAAAATCAGATCATGGCTGGCGTTATGCTTACTATATTACCGGTTCTGCTGCTGTATATGTTCACGCAGCGTTATTTCGTAGAGAGCGTGGAGCGGGCAGGTATTGCAGGCGAATAGCTGCAAGCAAAAGACGGTCTTCAGAGTTGAAGACCGTCCGATAGGAGCATGAGGAGAAATACGGCTTAAGCTGTATTTCTCCTATTCATTTCTTTCGTAATACAGGCGCATAATGATGTCTTGATTGTAGTTGCCGAATCCGGAACCGAACAAGGTAACGCCGCCTACGTTCTCGGCATCCTCTTCTACCGCGATTTTGAACTTCCATTGCTTCCGTGTCACATCAAGCTGATCAAGCGTTACGTCGGATATTTGCTGCCCGTCGATGAAGGTTCCTTGGTTATTGATTTTCAGGCGCTTCAGCAAGCCGTATTGGTTGACGGCATCCCACCACCAATCGGGAGTGAACTTGCCTCGTTTTGTACCGCCGAAGTCGCCGGGGCTTGTCCAAATACCGATCTTAACGTCGTTGAAGTAGAAGCTGATGTCAGACGGCCAATTCTCATTGGCATCCGGCGCTTCCGATGAGATCTCGAATGAAATTTCAAGCTCGTTCGGCTTTTCGCTCTTGAGCAGGAAGTTAGCTGCCTTATATTCGATAAAGCCGCTCGTGAACCATAGTATCTTGGCGTTAATCCGTTCGGCATCGAGGAAGAATCGAGGCTCATCGAACATGCCGATTACTTTCGTCGTTGTCGACAGCCCGCATGTAGGCTCTACCTCGAAATCGGTGTAGTGGCCGATGGATATAATCGTCTCATGGTAAGTACGCATGGCGGCGCGGTTCTTGGATGGAAAATCGATTTCTATGCTGTCCGTAATAAGCTTGCACATCTTCTTCGTGCCGCCGCCGCTCGAGATCATCTCGGAGCTGATTATCCCGGCCTTCTCGAGCTTCTTCACATGCATCGTAATGATCGGGCTGCTAAGCTCCAAGGCTTGCGCCAAATCTTTAATGTTCATCTCCTGCTGCGACAGCAATTGAATAATACGCAGACGAACATCGCTGGCCAGAGCTTCATAGATCGGCAGGTGCGCAGTCGTAACATCGATCTTCATAAACTTCACTCCACTCTAAGATTGGTGAACAGCGATTTATTAATTTGTTCTCGGATTAACATCAGGCGAAAGCGCTTGGAGAAGCAAATGCTAAAAGGCCCAATGGAACGAAAAATAAATGTCGAATCACCGTTGTGACACTTCTTTTATACTTATATTTTATATGTAAATAGGTAAATTGACAAACACATTTTCTTTGATATTATATAAAATATTAATCAATTAATAAAACTATGAATAATTAACTGGATTCGGAATTGGAGGAAATAATAGAGTGGAAACGACACAGGGAATTGAAAATACGCAGAAGGTTTATCGAAATCCGCTAGTCGAGCAGCGCGCCGATCCATGGGTGCTTAAGCATACGGACGGGTATTACTATTTTACGGGTTCCGTGCCCCAGTACGATCGCATTGAATTAAGAAGAGCGACGACGATTGAAGGGCTCGCTGCGGCGCCGGCAACTGATATTTGGCAGAAGCATGACAGCGGTGTGATGAGCAAAAATATTTGGGCACCGGAAATTCATTATATTGCGGGCAAATGGTACATCTACTTCGCTGCCGGAAGAGTCGATGAGCCTTTCGCGCACCGGATGTACGTGCTGGAGAATGATGCGGTCAATCCGCTAGAGGGCCAGTGGGTAGAGAAGGGAGCGATTAAGACAGCATGGGACAGCTTTTCGCTTGATGCGACGAGCTTCGAGCATAATGGCGAGCAGTACTTGGTATGGGCGCAGAAGGACCCGGAGATCGCGGGCAATACGAACTTATATATCGCCGAGATGGACAATCCATGGACGCTAAGGAGCGAACAGGTGCGAATTACGAAGCCGGAATTAGATTGGGAAGTGATCGGCTTCCTCGTTAACGAAGGCGCTGCTGTGCTGAAGCGCAACGGACGGATTTTCTTAACGTATTCAGCGAGCGCAACCGACCATAACTATGCAATGGGGATGCTGACTGCCTCTGAAACAAGCAATCTGCTTGACCCGGCTTCCTGGACGAAGTCAGAAACGCCGGTATTCGCAAGCAATCCGGACGCCAGTCAGTACGGTCCGGGACATAACAGCTTTACCGTCTCGGAGGATGGCATGCAGGATATCTTAATCTATCACGCCCGCAGCTATAAGGAGCTCGACTGCGACCCTTTGTTCGACCCGAACCGCCATGCGCGCGCCAAAGTGATCGAGTGGCGCAGTGACGGTACGCCGGACTTCGGCAAGCCTGAGGCGGATAACGTGTAAGTATACGCTCACAGCCGAAGGAAGTTGAAGCAAGGAAGACCTACCGCATGAGATGCGGTAGGTCTTTTTTTAGTTGTTAGCTCACCTCTAACGAATCCTATGAACCTTATTGTACCTATTAAACCAATTCCGCTCTTATTAAGAATCTAGATATTCTTATTTGTCCTTGGGTTAACGAATTAGACCTCAAAGCTGAAGAATAAGGATATATGGATTCGTTAGATTGTGATTGGAGCACAGAAGTGATGAATAGATAGAGTTACCTAGATTCGTTAGACGGTGCCTGAGTGTTGAGTGTGATCTAGATCGCTTGCAGCCCTGCCCGGTTAAGCAGATTCCATGGCTTGTTGTAATGCGGCTGGAAGAAGAAGTCGACGAAGCTTAGCTCATCCATCGTCATCTCGTTCTGGATACATACCGACAGCGTATTGATCGCTTGAGTCAAATCGACCTTCGAGAGAATTTGCGCGCCTAAGATTCTGCCGCCGTCTGTCTCATAAACAACCTTGAGCAATACTTTCTCATGAGTCGGCATGAACACTGGGCGATAGTCGTCTTCGATTGTGACACTTTTCACATTCAATTCCGCAGCAATAGCCGCCGCTTCCGTCATGCCTGTCGACGCAATATTGTTATCGTAGATCTTAATGCCCGACGTTCCTTGCGTCCCCAAGTACCTAACCGTAGGTTTCACCAAATTTCTCGCGACGAGCGTTCCCATTCTAACAGCGTTTGTAGCAAGCGGAATGTAAGCGTGCTGTCCAGTCGGATTATAATGAACGGCGCAGCTGTCGCCAGCGGCGAAAATATCCGGCTTGCTTGTGTGCATGTAGCTGTCCACGATAATGGCTCCATTCGGCAGCATGTCGACCTGCCCCTTCAATAGCTCGGTGTTCGGACGGAAACCGATGCAGAGTACGACGAGATCGGCTTCATATTCGCCTGCCGTTGTATTCACTTTCGTTACGCGCCCGTCCTCCCCGGTAAACGATGTAACCATTTGGCCGAGCGCGAGCGTAACGCCTTTGTCCGCGAATTGCTGCTCAACGACCGTAGTGAACGACTCATCCAAATATTTGAACAATACACGATCCATATTATCGATTAGCGTTACTTGCTTGCCGAGCTCCTCGAATGCTTCCACGAGCTCGATACCGATGTAGCCTGCGCCAATGACGGCTATACGTTTCGCATGTTTCGCTTTCTCGATAATCGTTTGCGAATGATTGTAGTTTTTGCATAAGACGATATTATCAAGATCGATACCTTCCATCTGTGGAATGATCGGCCACGAGCCCGTTGTCATGACAAGCTTATCGAACGTATCGACGAATGCTTCACCGGTAGTGAGGTTGCGAACCTCAATCGTCTTAGCGTCGGTATCGATGGCGAGCACATCATGCTTCATATGGGTTGTTACGCCAACTGCTGCAAGCTGGTCCGGCGAAGCGTAGAACAGCTGGTTAGCGTCCTTCACGATACCGGCAACATTCAGAGCGATTCCGCACGACAGGAAGGAGATGTTGTCATTTCTTTCATAAACGGTAATAGCAGCCTCCGGATAAAGGCGGGCCATCTCAGTAATAGCAGCAGTTCCGGCATGTGTACATCCAACAACAACAATTTTCATCATCTTCAAACGCCTCCTTGTATGGGTGCAGACTTCCCGATAGGGAAGACTCCTAACATCGTGAATTAATTCACAACCAACTATACAATGTGAAAACATTCACAACCACTTCTTGCTATTATCATATTCCTTTCGCGACGAAATGACAATGAATAAATTGTGACAAAATTCACAAACATATTTTTCTTCATAAGTTTTGGCGGCGATGGCGCTTTGGCGGTTGAATTGTATGAGAAAACCTCTATCGAGGATACTCGAAGATGAGCGACCGCGTTCAGAGGAAGGTTTTATCGCCAATAAGAATTTGTTCTTCCGCAATGCTCGGAAACTTATAAATTCTTATGTGGTAAAATAAGAAGAGAATGCAACGAATCGTATTTGAGAGGGGGAGGGTCCAATTTGGAATATGCGTTCACGGGTAAGGTTGTGCTAATTACTGGCGCAGGTGGCGGTATTGGACGCGTTGTCGCACTAGCCTATGCGCAGCAGGGCGCTGTCGTAGTGATTACGGATAAGCTGGAGGACAAGCTTGAAGAAACCGCGAGTCTGCTTCAGGAGAAGGGCTTCGATTCACACCGATACGGGGCCGATATGAGCAAGCCGGAGCAGATTGTTGCCTTGATTGATCAGATCGGCGAGCTGCTCGGAACCATTGATATCGTCATTAATAACGCGGGATTCGGCATTTGGAAGTCGCCTTACGATCTAGAGCTTGATGAATGGGATGATGTTATAAATACGAATCTTCGCGGCACATTCGTATGCGCGAGGGAAGCTGCTAAGCTGATGCGTGCTAGCGGAGGCGGCTCGATCGTCAATATTTCATCGACTAGAGCGATGATGTCCGAGCCGAATTCGGAGGCGTATGCCGCTTCCAAAGGAGGTATTCTGTCGCTGAGCCATTCGCTGGCCGTATCGCTTGGGCCCGATCGCATCACGGTGAATGCGATATGTCCAGGCTGGATCGAGAACGGCGATTACAGCCAGCTTCGTTCCGAGGACCATACGCAGCACCCAGCTCAGCGTGTTGGTCGGCCTAGCGATATTGCGCGGGCATGCCTCTACTTGACGAACCCTCAGAACGATTTTATAACAGGTACAAGCTTAACCATCGACGGTGGCATGACGCGAAAAATGATCTATGAGGAATAGCTCATCAAGCTAGCGGCTATGTGAAGCATTTGGCATAGGGGCTGCATGCGGCGAACATAATAGAACATATCGTACTTATGAAGAGTTAGGAGCATACCTTTATGTATAATGAAGCGTTGTCGATATTGGATCATAAGATTAAGGCGATCGAGAGCGATACGGGCATGATTTATTTGGTCGGACCGATTCGACTGCCGGTTCACCTTGGCGAAGGAGAAGCGATCTTTCAGTGGTATTGCTGGCTGAGCTGCGAAGAGAAGCTGGAGGACGAGGAGCAGATCATTAAGAAGCTGTCGTCCGTAAACCTTGCCGAGATGCAGCAGTCCAGCGTGCTCGTGTATGGCGACTTCGAAGAAGCGGACGAGGCATGGATTCGGATGCACAGCATCTGCCATACCGGCGATATATTCGGCAGCATGCGCTGCGACTGCGGGTTCCAATTGCATGAGTCGATGCGCAGAATCGTCCAAAAGGGTGCAGGTGCTCTCTTCTACTTGGCTAATCACGAGGGGCGAGGCATCGGACTGTTCAGCAAAGCGATGGCCTATCTGCTGCAAGAGAAGGGTTATGATACAGTCGATGCGAATCTCAAGCTTGGTTTTGCCGATGATGTACGCAATTACGGCGACGCGATTAGGGTGTTGAAAGCGCTCCGTTCCAAGCCCGTTTCACTCATAACGAATAACCCGCGCAAGCGCGATGCGATGCAGGAAGCAGGCATGGCGGTAACGGAGCTTATTCCGTTATGGGGCGACAGATCCGAATATAACGAACGTTATCTGGATACAAAGGTCAATCGGTCGGGACATCTAACTACGGTATCGGCTTGTCCGAATGATTAGCAGCGTATAAATTGGACAGGGCTGCCCTGCCAGCAGTAAATCTGCTAGCGGGACAGCCCTTAATTATTGCTTATATTTAACCGGACCTATGCGTGAGTGACAGGTCGTATGGAATCCCCATGTTAACAGCAAACAGCAAATGTACTCTTAGTTGCTTAACTACGCATCCTAATACAACGAAAGCCCTACCTCTCTTCCGTCCTTGCGGCTCCGATGACCGCGCCAGTGTGAATGAGAAAAACTCCAATCGGAGTAACTCAAGGATGTGCGACCGCGTTTAAGCAGTTGTTTTTGTCGCCATTCAGAATGTTTTCCTTTACATATAGATCTCAGTTAGGCAATTTTTCATTCTGATGTGGACAGAAATAGCACGAAAATTGGTTTGAGAATTAACAGCACAGAAATCAAAATCTGAGGAAAACATTGAATCCTACTAGGGGATATGCTGAGGGTTAAATATAACACATTCACTAAAGTATACACGGTTAATTGGGCAAAAGCAATATATTTTTCAAAAATTGCAAAAAAAGAATGACAATAGTCATTTTGGACACGATAGGAGGGAAGGGGGGAGGCGATAAATATGCCTGATTGGTTGGAGATTGTGCTGCGTACACTCGTTTCCGTCGTTATTTTATTTACGCTGACTAAGGTTTTGGGCAAGAGACAAATTTCCCAACTGTCGCTGTTCGAATACATAACGGGAATATCCATCGGTAACATCGCAGCTTATGTATCGCTTGATTTGGACAATCTGTGGTATTTGGGCATCGTATCGTTGGTTGTCTGGGTAAGCGTCTCTGTCGGTATGGAGTATATAACGATGAAGAGCCGCGTTATACGCGACTTTGTAGACGGCAAAGGCACTGTGCTTATTAAGGATGGCCAGCTGGATAAGAAGCATTTGCAAAAAGAGCGGCTTACACTGGATGAACTGTTGGAGCAGCTGCGCAAAAAGGATGTGTACCGGGTAGCCGATGTAGAGTTCGCCGTTATGGAGTCAAGCGGTGAAATCAATGTGCTGCTGAAGAAGGAGCATCAACCGCTTACGGCGGACATGCTCGGCTGGAAGCTTAGTCAGGAGAAGGAAGCGAAGACGGTCATTATCGATGGACAGGTGCTGGCTGATATGGTCGACGAGAGCGGCTACAGCTTGGAATGGCTGCATCACGAGCTGAAGAAAAAGAAGCTGACGCCGGAAAGTATTTTTCTCGCCCAGATCGACAGCGACGGACAATTGAACATCCAGACTGGCGACGGAAGGTCGAACCGGGAAAATGCCGGCAAGAAGCCGAAGGATCGGATCGATGCCTTGTCCAAACAATTCGAATCGGAGCTTAAACGCCTTGGCGAGCTCGCGCGTAACGAGGGCGATCGCCGCGCCTATCAGTCGGCGCTTGATCGGTTCCAGGCGGGGTACAGCCCATCCATGCCTGAGCAGGACCCTAATCCATAGCAGAAAAATAAGCCTGACGATCCTACTATTATAGTAGAGAAGGATCGTCAGGCTTTAATCGTTTACTCAGTCCATCTGGCTGCCCAAAGCTTCATTTCTTTTAAAATATGCGTTAGATCCTCGCCCTTTGGCGTCAGCGTATATTCTACCGTTACAGGGACAGTCGGAAATACTTTGCGTTCAAGTACACCCTTTTCTTCCAAATGGCGCAGCGTAGTTGTTAACGCTCTCGGACTAACCGACGGGATAAGTCTTTGCAATTCACCGAATCGCCTCGTTCCGCAAAATAACTCCCTCAGCACGAGAAAGGCCCATTTGCCCCCGATTACATCCAATGTTTTCTCAATATTGCATTCGATCTGAACAGGCTCTTTAGGTACATAATTATGCGCGCTCACTAAGCCAGCTCCCTTCCTACCATCAGTTACTATTAGTATAGTATATATACCGTAGTTAATAAAATGAATAAACATTCACTACTTTATTAATCGCTAGAACTGCTATACACTACTAGTGAGACGAGGAACGATTAGAAGGAGTGAATCCATTTGAATTACAGAAGAGTTGGCAAAAGCGGGCTTAAAGTGAGTGAAATCGGACTCGGCAGCTGGCTTACATACGGTACGGCAACAGCTGAGGAAACCGCGCAGGCTTGCATTCATAAAGCATACGATCTGGGCATTAATTTCTTCGATACGGCTAACGCCTACAATAACGGGGCTGCGGAAGAAGTGATGGGCAGTGCTTTGAAAGCGTATTCGCGCAGCAGCTATGTGCTTGCGACGAAGCTGTTCTTCCCGATGGGTGCGGGACCGAATGATAGGGGCTTGTCACGCAAGCATATTATGGAGCAATGCGATGCGAGCTTGAAGCGTCTGGGTACCGATTACATCGACCTGTACCAATGCCATCGCTTCGATAATGATACGCCGGTGGAAGAAACGCTCCGTGCGCTTGACGATCTAACGGCTCAAGGCAAAATATTGTACGCGGGCGTTAGCGAGTGGACAGCGGGACAAATTGCAGATGCAGCATCGATTGGCAAAAACTTGAATCTGCGTCCGCTGATCTCGAATCAGCCGATCTACAATATGTTCGAGCGCTATATCGAGAAGGAGAACGTCATTCAGCAATGCGAGTGGGAGGGAATGGGTCAGGTTGTATTCTCACCGCTTGCGCAAGGCGTTCTGACTGGTAAGTACAAGCCGGGACAAGCAATTCCGCAGGACAGCAGAGCGGCTAACGACATGACGAACGGTGTCATTAACAGCTATTTGCGCGAGGATGTGCTCGCTTGCGCGGCTAAGCTGGAGGCGCTGGCCGCAGAGCTTGACGCTACGTTATCGCAATTCGCGCTCGCTTGGGTGCTGCGCCAGTCGAATGTGAGCTCGGCCATTATCGGTTCGAGCCGTCCTTCTCAGATCGAGGAGAATATTAAAGCGATCGATCTGGACTTAACCGATGAGGTGCTTGCGCGTACGGAAGATATATTGTCGGAGATCAGCGGCTTCGCGCCAATGAGATAGGCAAGCTGAATACGAACAAGGCTCTCCAGCAAGGCTGCAATAAGCCTGTCTGAGAGCCTTGTTTTATTTTTCGCTTCCATTTAAGTGTGCGATTTTTTGTCTTATATATAGGAAGAGATTTTTTTCGAAAAGCTATCGTTCACCCCTATTGCGTTGTTGGCGATGCGGAATGACGATGGGATCGGAGATCGACCTCGGCATGATCGTACCGCCTGCGAAATGATATTTGACCAGGTTGTTGAACTCGTCGAGCGACGGCATAAGCGAGCGTCCGCCCCAGGCTATTTTCGCATATTCATTAAAGTGATTGATGAGCTCCATGTTGGCTGAGATATGGACTTCCTGCACAGCAGGGGCCATCTTCCGTATCTTCAGCGCGATCGTCTGCTTTAGCTCGTCGGACAAGTTATTGTAATCGTTGACGGTGAAATACGAGTTGTACGGACCTGCCAGCCTTCGGCTATTCGTGTAGTTGCTGCCTGTTGCGTGATTGTAGACGCCTTCCGTCGTACCCGTATTGTCCTGCTCCACCGTTCCGCCGGAGCTGCGAGTGCCGACAGCCGACCAGTCGAGCATAATACCGACGTAGGCGTTCTTATCTGTAAGGAACACAAGCCCCGAGGCTATGCCGTTAAGGCTGGATACTTGATTCGATATTTTGGAGCTGTATTCGAAAAAGGCATTGTCATGCTGATATGGATTGGTCGACATCGTGCCGAATGCTTTGTTCCCAATCATCTTCGGATCACCGGCTTCTCTGCTGCCGTAATCGGAATCGCTGTTCTGCGATAGTTGCTCGTAGTTGCAGCCGGTTGCGACAGCCGACAGAACGGCAGCGGACAATAATAAAGCGGCAATTCGTTTCATCATAATAGGACGCCCCCCATTCATACGATATTGGCTTTAGCTTCTGCCGGGAGCATTTAAATATACGTTTCGGCGTGCATACATAATTGACCATGGGTTTGGTGCACAATGTAGGGTAGGAAGACTGATCCGAGACAGCCTGTTGGCAACGTTCGCAATAGCTCAAAAACGCCTGTATATCGCGTTTTTGACAGCTTTGAGAACAATTTGTGAACTCTCTGTGGAACATTGACAAATAGGTGCTTCAACTTTATATTTAATAAAGTGATTTAAGTTGCAGGAGTTGTAATAACATCTGTGAGAACACGCAGTTAGCCGCTTGCCACGCGAAATTAGGTAGCTGCGAAAACGTCAAAAGTGGGGTTGATTAATGATGAAACGGTGGCAATTTGTAAAACGGCTTGCGCCGCTCATGGCCATGATGGTGCTAGTGTTAGCGGCATGCGGACGGGAAGATTTGTCGACGCTGAATCCCCAGGGACCTGTAGCGGAAGAGCAATTCGGACTGATGAAGCTGGCGATTTCAATCATGTTGATCGTGATTGTAATCGTATTTGCGATTTCTTTGTATGTAATTATTCGTTTCCGCAGACGTAAGGGAGACAACACGATTCCGAAGCAGGTTGAAGGAAACCATAAGCTGGAGATTATCTGGACAGTAATCCCGATCATCATGCTTATTATCCTAGGCGTTCCGACTGTACAATCGGTATTCAACTTGTCTAAGGACTACAGCAAAGACCCAGAGGCTGTTAAGGTAATCGTTACTTCGCACCAATACTGGTGGGAATTCGAATATCCGGAGCTGGGCATTAAGACAGCGCAAGAACTTATTATTCCGACAGGCAAGACGATCGCGATCGAAGCGAAATCGGCAGACGTGCTTCACTCGTTCTGGATTCCTTCGCTTGCAGGCAAGATCGATACGAACCCTGGCGCGAACGTGAACAAAATGTATTTCTCGGCGCCAAAAGAAGGCGTTTACCTCGGCAAGTGCGCCGAGCTGTGCGGACCTTCCCACGGCTTGATGGACTTCAAGGTTAAAGCGGTAGACGAGTCCTCGTTCGACCGTTGGACGGCTGCTATTCAAGAACCGGTAGCTTTGCCTAGCGATCCGGCTATTGCTGAAGCATTCCAAAGCAAGTGTCTTTCTTGCCACGCAGTTGGCGATCTAGGCGGACCGGCCTTCCCTAACTTAACGGGTATCGGCAGCCGCGAGAGCGTCGGAGGTATACTTGTTAATACCGATGATCCGCAATATAGCAATGAGGGTTCCGTATACGATAACCTGTATCGTTGGATCAAAGATCCGAATGCCGTGAAACCGGGCAACCAAATGTCGGGAGCATACGATCTAACGGATCAGGAGCTCGAAGGCATTGCAGATTACTTATCGAAACTAACTCTCGACTACGAACAATAAATCATCGGTGATTGAAGGAGGTACCTACTTTGGCTCATGCTCATGCTCATACGCATGCGGTCAAACGTCACAGCGGTTTAATGGACTGGCTGACAACGGTTGACCACAAAAAAATCGGAATTTTGTATTTGCTCGCGGGAGGATTTTTCTTCCTAGTCGGCGGCTTGGAAGCCTTATTGATTCGGATTCAACTATGGAAGCCGATGAATGACTTCGTAAGCGCTGATACGTTCAATGAATTGCTGACGATGCACGGAACGACGATGATCTTCCTTGCAGCGATGCCGATTCTGTTCGCGCTTATGAACGCGATCGTGCCTTTGCAAATCGGCGCGCGCGACGTTGCATTCCCTTTCTTGAACTCGCTTGGCTTCTGGACATTCTTGTTCGGCGGCGTTCTACTTAACGTAAGCTGGTTTACCGGCGGCGCGCCGGATGCAGGCTGGACAGCCTATGCACCGCTCGCCGGCACGACATACAATGGCGATCATGGCGTCGACTATTATGTTCTAGGCTTACAGGTTGCAGGTATTGGTACTTTGATCGGGGGCATTAACTTCCTCGTTACGATTATCAACATGCGTGCGCCAGGCATGACATTCATGCGTATGCCGATGTTTACTTGGACGATCTTCATTACTTCTGCTCTAATCTTGTTCGCATTCCCAGCTCTTACGGTTGGTCTTGCGGCACTGATGTTCGATCGATTGTTCGACGCGAACTTCTTCGACCCATCAGGCGGCGGTAATGCCGTACTATGGGAGCATATTTTCTGGATATTCGGGCATCCTGAGGTTTATATCCTCATCCTGCCGGCCTTCGGCGTTATTTCCGAGGTAATAAGCACATTCTCGCGTAAGCGTTTGTTCGGTTACAGCTCGATGGTATTCGCTACAATCCTGATTGGATTCTTGGGCTTCATGGTTTGGGCGCATCACATGTTCACGACAGGTCTTGGACCGGTTGCGAATGCGCTGTTCTCCATCGCAACGATGCTGATCGCGGTACCGACAGGTATCAAAATTTTCAACTGGCTGTTCACGATGTGGGGCGGTTCGATTATATTCAACACGGCTAACCTGTTCGCGGTAGGCTTCGTACCTACCTTCGTAATGGGCGGTGTTACCGGCGTCATGCTGGCTGCAGCACCTGCCGACTTCCAATATCATGACTCCTACTTCGTCGTAGCGCATTTCCACTACGTTATCGTCGGCGGTCTGATCTTGGGTATCTTCTCGGGTCTTCACTATTGGTGGCCGAAGATGTTCGGCCGCGCGCTGAACGAAACAATTGGTAAGTTGACGTTCTGGACGTTCTTTATCGGCTTCCACTTGACGTTCTTCGTACAGCATTTCCTTGGTCTTCTTGGTATGCCGCGTCGTATTTGGACGTACCTTGACGGTCTTGGCTTCAATGAAATGAACTTGATTAGTACGATCGGCGCGTTCCTGATGGCTCTAGGCACAATCTTCTTCCTCTTGAACATTGTTACGACAGCGTTCAAACCGAAGAACGCACCTGCTGACCCATGGGGTGACGGACGTACGCTCGAGTGGACGATTCCATCGCCGGCTCCAGAGTACAACTTCGCTCAAACGCCGCTTGTTCGCGGTTACGATGCTTACTGGAAAGAGAAGATGGATGGCCACAAAGGTATGACGCCTGCTGAGCCGCTTGGCCCGATTCATATGCCATCGCCATCGATTCTTCCGTTCTTTATGGGACTTGGATTGTTTATTGCAGCACTAGGCTTTATGTATGCACCGGATTGGGGCAACCTGTTCGATGGATTCAAAGCAGGCTACGGCGTTGGTATTCTCGGCCTTCTCATCTTGTTCGGATGCATGTTCTTGCGTTCGGTCATCGATGATCACGGCTTCCATATCGAAGAAGAAGAAATCCTCAAAGACAAGGGGGGGAAAGCATGAGCGCACACTCGCATGTAGAGGGGCAATTGCCTCATGAGCCCGAAAAGGCGACCCTCGAGGGACGCAATAAGGTATTAGGCTTCTGGTTATTCCTTGGCGGCGAAACAGTCTTGTTCGGAACGTTGTTCTCAGCGTTCCTGGCTCTTCGCCACCAAGTACTGAGCGGGCCTCCTGCAGAGGAGCTGTTCAAGCTCGGTCTCGTAGCAGCAGCTACGTTGATCTTGCTGACATCCAGCTTGACGAGCGTGTTCGCCGTTCAAGCGCTGCATAACAACCAAGTGAAATCTTTGATGACGTGGTTAGCGATTACAGTTGTTCTAGGCGCAGGTTTCCTTGGCCTCGAAATTTACGAGTTCGTTCATTACGTTCATGAAGGTCACGGCTTTACAACGAGCGCATTCAGCTCCTCGTTCTATACGCTCGTCGGCTTCCACGGCGCGCACGTTGCATTCGGTATCTTGTGGATTACCCTTCTAATCATTCAATTAGGGAAGAAGGGGCTTAACACAACGACGGCTCCTAAAGTGTATATTGCCAGCATGTACTGGCACTTTATCGACGTCGTATGGGTATTTATCTTCACCGTCGTGTACTTGATGGGAAAGGTGGGCTAATCGATGGCAAGCAATCATTCAGCCACAGAGGAAAGCACCAAACGTCATAAGGTCGAAGGACCGAAGAAACACGTCATCGCCTTTATTTTCTCCCTCGCGCTTACACTTGTCGCATTCGCGGCAGTAATCGGCGGAGAAATCAACAAAGACTTCATCTACATCATCTTGATGGGAACGGCTTTCTTGCAAGTGTTCGTACAGATGGCGTTCTGGATGCATATGAAGGATCGTGGACATACGTTCGCGCTTATCGGAATATTGGGCGGAATATTCATCGTCTTTACTTGCGTCATCATGGCGGAGTATTGGGCTTGGTGGTAAACCGCAGTTGAATTTCATCGGAGGAGGGTCCCAAGGCTTGGGTCCCTCCTCTTTTCTAGACATATAGGAAAGCATAAGTGTCACTCTTATTCATGCGCCTATATTTCTCCGCGAAACGAATGCTACACGCCATCAGAGGTCGGCGTTAGCCGTTTACGCTTGACATGCAGCTAAAGCTCGAAATAGTAAGTGAAAGAAAGGAGTATCCACGATGCTAGGCTTAGAGTATTTCACATTCGAAGAGTTGTGGACCCCGTTTTTTTTGTTCGGAATGGCTGCGATTGTCATTCTCTATTTCTATCTAATCGGCCCTTGGCGGCTTAAGCATATGCCCGGCGAACCACCGGCAACGGCATTGCAGAAGACGATGTTCGTTACGTCTGCTGTGCTTCTCTATTTGTCGCACGGCGGCCCGCTTAGTCTCTTAGGCCATATGATGTTCACGTTCCATATGGTCAATATGTCTATATCCTACTTGATCGTTCCTCCGATGTTCCTGCTGGCTATACCGGCTTTCCTATGGCGCAGAGCGTTCGCTGCTGCCTTCTGGAACAAGTTCAGCAAGCTGATGCATCCTATTATTACGTTAGTTTTGTTCAATATGTTGTTCTCTATCTATCATGTACCGATGATTCATGACTATGTCATGACGCATTTCACCATTCATCGCCTTTATTATTTGATTCTGTTCATTACTTCATGCATGATGTGGTGGCAGATTACAAGTCCGGTACCGGAATGGAGCCGTCTAACGGATTTGAAGAAGATGGCTTACGTGTTCGCTAACGGCGTATTGCTTACGCCTGCGTGCGCTCTTATTATTTTTGCCAAAAGCTCTATGTATGCAATCTACAGCGATCCGAGCGTATGGGTAACGGCTATGGGCTATTGCGTATCCGGCGACCCTAGCAGACTTCTTGATCTGGGCGGCATAGGTGGGGGACCGACGTTCTTCAACCTGATGGACGTTGTTGAGGATCAACAGCTTGGCGGTATCGTGATGAAGCTTGTTCAGGAGCTAATGTACGGTATAATCCTTGCGTATATTTTCAAGCAATGGTTCAAGAAAGAGCATACCGAGGATGAAATGCCTAATCCAGGCACCGCTTAATGAATAGATAAGGCATGTGCCGAACCAATATTATTATGATTACAATAGGTGGGGTATTAATGGATAAGTTTACGATTGTGCCTTCAATTAGCACTTTCTTTATCGTTCTAAGCGGCATACTTGTCGCAATAGGATGGCGTCTGGCGATTAAGCGCAAGCTGGAGCAACATCAGAAGGTTATGTTCGCTGCTGCTGTCTCGGCGCTGCTGTTCTTCATTATTTATGTATCGCGTTCGGTGTTCCAGGGGAATACGGAGTGGGGCGGACCGGATGAATTGAAGCCTTATTACCTCGTCTTCTTGCTGTTCCATATCGTGACGGCGACCGTCGGCGGGGTATTCGGCATCACGACGCTGACGCTGGGCTACCGCAAGAAGTTCGCGAAGCATCGTAAGTGGGGCAGAGTAACTTCGGTAGTATGGTTCGTAACCTCGATTACGGGCACGGCGGTATATGTATTGTTGTACCTTATGTATCCGGGCGGCCATACGAAGCCGGTTTTTGACGCTATTTTCGGCTAATATAGGTGTAAGTGAACCAGGCATGTCAGGCGGTTAATCCGTCTGATGTGCCTTTTTTTTGCTGTAAAATAATTAAAAGGAAGTCATTGACAACTGTGTATATCGTGAGTATACTGTGTATAAAGATATATACAGTATACTTACTGAACACATCGAGGGGAGCCAATAAGGTGAGCAAATGGAAAGGCGCATGGTTTCTTGCCAAGCAAGAGTTAGTGAGGGATCGATGGAGAAGCATTATCATGGTGGCGTTGATCGGATACATCCTTTTGTTCACCCTTCCGGTATTCATTGATTCACTGACTGAGAGTGAAGAGGACTCTATGTCATGGTTCACAGACTTCATTTACTTATCGTTGCTGCCTTGTCTGGGCTTCGTCCTTAATAACACGATGATGAATTACTTCAAGAAGGATACCTACTCGAAAAAGCTCGCATACTTGCGAACATTGCCTATCACACCGCAGCAGATTGCATTAGGCAGACTCATTCAATTAACCATTGTTTTATTCGCAGCACAGTTCATATATTTCGTAGCGCAATATGTCATTATCCATTTCGCTTCTTCCGTAGTTATCGATTTTGGCGACTTCGCCTTGTATGCATTGTTCTGGTTCGGATATTCGCTTACGATTGCAACCTCTTATGTGTACTGGGAGATGGGGTACAGCGGTAAAATTTATATGGTTGTTTGCACCTTGGTAGCGATTCTCTTCCTAGGTATTGCAATAACGATAACTTGGCTAGGTCAAGGCAATATCGTCATTGGCATATTGGAAGCGATCGAAGAGGGCAAATGGTGGATTGCGCTTATTACCCCGGCAATATCTGCAATAACGATTCCTCTCGGTTACCGTGTGCTTTCGAATCGAATTGCCAAGCGCAACTATATCGTCTAGATGAATTGAAACTAAGAAGAAGGTGAAGCCATGCGGTTGCCCATACAAATTAACGAGCAAAGCGCCGAGCCGCTCTATCATCAAATAGAAGTTCAACTGCGGGCTTTGATCGTAAGCGGACAATTGCAAGAGGGCACGCTGCTCCCATCGATTCGAGAATTGGCACAAACGGTGAAGTGCAGCGTAATAACGGTTAAGCGAGTATACAGCGACTTGGAGACAGAAGGATTGCTGAGAACAAGACAAGGAACTGGGACTTATGTAGCCTTGGTTGGCGAGCAGGAGCGTGATCGACACCGGTTATCGGCCGTGACCGAGGCGATGGAGCAAGCAATTATCGCCGGCAAGCGAGTTCAATGTACGCAAGAGGAGCTTCAGTCGCTGTTTAAGGAAGCGATGAATAAGCATTTTGATTAGGGCAGGAGGCTATTGCGATGACAGAAGAGTTAGCGGTTAAGATGAAGGGCGTCGTACAGAAACGCTCGAACTTTCATCTAGGACCGATGGATCTAATGATTCCAAAAGGCTATATTACCGCGATTGTCGGACCGAACGGCAGCGGCAAGAGCTCGACCTTCAGACTGCTGCTCGACTTGGTCAAGCCGGACGAAGGCAGCATTGAGCTTCTGGGACAGCAGGTAGGCAATGGCGTGGATATCGAGCTGAACAAGAGGATCGGTTACTTGCCGGAAGAGTCTTGGACGCATGAAGAGAAGATGAAAGCAACCGAGAAGGCGGAATTCCAGCGGTTCTGGTACGACAATTGGGATGTGAATCGTTATCAGGAGCTGCTAAGAGTTCTAGAGGTTGATCCGAATCAAATGCTTGGCAAAATGTCCAAAGGCAGTCGGCGCAAGTTCGAATTCACCTTGGCCCTTGCACATGGACCGGAGCTTCTGCTTCTCGACGAGCCATCCTCCGGACTTGATCCGCTCGCTTGGAAGACGATGATCGATGTGCTGCACCGGTATATGGATCGCGGCGATCGAACGATTCTGATGACTTCGCATATCGTCGAAGAAGTGAAGCGCCTTGCCGATTATATTGTCATCATGTCGCAAGGACATGTGCTCGGCATGTATGAGAAGGATGAGCTGTTCAGCAGCTGGTTCATTTACTTCCTTAGCGGAGATGGGCTCACGGCTGGAGTGGCAGCGAAGATGCCGGGGCAATGCGGTGTAGAGCATGCAGGGGGAACAACCTACCGCATTACGACGAATCAAGCCGGGCAAGCCGAGCAATGGTGTTCCGAGCAAGGACTTACGTTAGTTAGCAGGCAAGCGATGGAGCTGGATGAAATTATGGCCGCTCTATTAATGAAAGATAGATTGAACGCGAGATCCAACTAAATGAGGGGAGCAATAACATGAATCCATTAAAGGTTGAGCAGATCGTCAAGCAGTATGGGGAGAAAACAGCTGTAAACGGCATTAGCTTCGAGGTAAGCGAAGGGGAAATTTACGGGTTGTTAGGCGCCAACGGTGCGGGCAAGACAACGACAATGCGAATGGTATTAGGACTTATTTATCCCGATGAGGGCAATATCTATTATCATGGCAAGCCATATAGCAACGAGCAATTAAAAGGACTTGGTTATCTGCCTGAAGAGAGAGGTCTTTATCCAAAGGTTCGCGTAAGCGATCAAATCATATACTTAGCGCAATTGCGCGGCATGTCGAAGAAGGACGCGGACGCCAACCTGAAGCGCTGGCTCGATCGGTTCGAAGTGCCCGAGTACTACAACAAGAAGGTTGAAGAGCTGTCTAAGGGCAATCAGCAGAAGATTCAATTCATCGCATCCGTTATCCATAACCCGAAGATCATCATTCTTGACGAAGCTTTCAGCGGACTCGATCCGGTTAACGTGGAGCTGCTGAAGTCGACGGTTAAGGAGCTGCGGGATTCCGGCACAAGCATTCTGTTCTCGACTCACCGTATGGAGCATGTCGAGGAGTTATGCCGCAACATTACGATTCTTCACCGTTCGAACGCCGTTCTTAAGGGCAGCTTGAAGGAAATTAAGAAGCAATTCCCGAAAGAACGCGTCATCCTGAGCACGGAGAGCGAAGTGACGGGACTGGAACAAATTCCAGGTGTAACTGGCGTTACGCGTCATGAGTATGGTTATGAGATTGGTATAACGAATGAAGCGACAGGCGGACTTATTTTGCACCATGCGATCGGTCAAACGACGATTACGCGCTTCGAGATCAAAGAACCGACGTTAAACGAGATTTTCATCAAAACAGTAGGCGGTGACGGCCATGAATAACTTCTGGACAGTAGTTGGCTTTACGATTAAAAACAAATTCAGAGGCAAGGCATTCCTGATCACAACTTTGATTATTGCTGTCATTATATCCATAGTTGTTAACCTTCCGTATATATTCTCGTTATTCGGAGGCGGTAACAAAGTAACGAACATCGGTTATGTGCAGTCGTCCCAGTCGGAGCTTGCGGCAGGCTCTGCTATCGGCGATCAATTGAAGGCTTATTATGAGGCTCAAGAAGACGCGTCAATTAAGTTGATTCCTTTCGAGGACAAAGGAGACGCTGCTGCCAACGAAGCCGAGCTTAAGAAAGCTATCACGGATAAAGACATAAAAGGTTACTTGGAATTCGGTGAAGTTACGGCAGAGAGCGGCTTGCCAAGCATGACCTACAAGTCGGAGAAGCTGATGGAAATGGAGCTTACAAGCTCGCTTCAAAGTACCTTGCAAGCAATTCGTATGGAAGCGGCGCTGCAAAGCGCAGGCCTGACCGACGAGCAGAAAACGCAATTGTTCACGCCGGTTGATATTGAAACGGTTCAAATCTCTGCAACAGAGGGTGCAGGCAGTATTGGAGAAGGCAAGACACCTGCCGAGCAAGGCATGAATATGGGATTCATCTATGTGCTCGTTATTCTGCTCTTTATGACAATCATGATCACGGGTCAATTGATTGCTTCGGAGATTACGGCCGAGAAAAGCTCGCGCGTCATGGAGCTGCTCATTACGAGCGTCGCACCTCTTAAGCAAATGTTCGGTAAAATATTAGGTATGTTCATCGTTGGTTTGATTCAAATCGTTGCTTATGTGGCGGTCATCCTTATTAACGTCAGCCTTCCGCATAACAGTAAGACGTTGAAGGATCTGGACATCGACTTCAGCTTGATCGATCCATCGCTGATTGTGTATGCGCTGATCTTCTACGTGACCGGTTACTTCCTGTTCGCAACGTTGTTCGCAGCGGTCGGTTCGATCGTAAGCCGGACGGAGGATCTTGGCCAGGCGGTTCTGCCGATCACGATGATCTCGCTCGCCGGCTTCTATATTACGATCTTCAGCATCGCTAGCCCTGACAGCATGCTCGTGAAAGTCACATCGTACATTCCGTTCTTCTCGCCATACGTGATGATGCTTCGTCTTGGCTTGGCTGATCCTCCAATGTGGCAAGTACTGACTTCCATCGGTATCCTGCTCGTATCGATCTACGTATCGGTATGGATCTCGGCTAAGATCTACCGTACGGGCGTGCTCATGTACGGCAAGCGTCCGAGCTGGAAAGAGATTCGCAAGGCTATGAAGGCTTATAAGATTTAATGGGTGTCGCTTCTTTTGTGAGTAACGGTTATAACTGAGACAGATTTATGTAATAACTGAGACTTTTTACACTACATGTTTGAGATAAAAAAGAAACCCTTGATTCGTCAATAACGTTAAAGAGTAGACGGTTGATATTAAGCTGACGGGACACATTAGCTGTATTCAATCAATTAAGCTGCCGGGACACCACGGCAGCTTTGTTATGTTTACGGATAGTCGGGATTCTGAGGGATAATGGTTATAAATATAATTTACTTTGATCGGGTGAAGGAAGTCGACATTGGCAGCTTCGGCCTCATCCACGGCAGTTTTGAAGCTCTCGGACAATACGACTTTTAGTGTAACTGGATCTGAGATCCTCACAATTGGAACTATTATCAAACGAAAGGATTTTAAGCTTTCCAAGGTTGTCTTGTTGAACTAGTCTTTGTTCTTATAATCCGTCGGGCTGTATCCGGTATGCTGTTTAAATACTTTGCTGAAATAAAGAGGATCCGTATACCCTACATGTTCAGCGATTTCTTTAATTAACACGAAAGGATATGTTTTGATGAAACGACATGCCTCTTCTATTCTCAAATTAATTAGGTAATCTGGAATCGATATTTGATAAGTCCGTTTGAATACTCGATTCAAGTAAGCCGGGTTAAGCTGGAATACGTCTGCTATGCTTGTTAGAGAGATGTACTCACGGAAATGATCCTGAATATAGTGGCGGGCTTCCTTCGCCCAATCACGTTGAGAGGCTTGATCCTGATCGGATCGAAAAAAATAGGAGCCCCAAATTTCCTTGACTTGCGAAAGCAGATCTGAGAGTTTCCTCGCTCTCCATATTTCATAGCTTAATTCCGTTTCCATTGCGTGTTTAAGATCGAAGGAGCTCGTGAAGCTCTCCTTGCTCATTGTATGCAACGAATGTGAAGAATGAAGTAATAGAAGTTCCCAGCCTCTTCTGGTGACTGGGAAAGTGTAATTTGATTCTCCATTAAAAAGCGAATCCATCTCTTTATTGAATAACTGTTTTTGATTTTTTGTGATAAATTGACCAAGACGTAACAAAACGGGTTGCAACGCATCCGTCAAATAGTTAATTTCTTCCGCAGCGGTTTCATCGATCCAGAAACACGTTGCTTCGAAACGGCTTCTCGCACGTGCTTGTTTCTTGCAATCGGCAAGCAGGACTGGGATTGGCTGAAGTCCTTTCTTCGACAAGGCTAAAGCGACCGATACTCCATCCGCCGCATCCACACGCTTTTTTAAAGACTGAGTCCATTCCATGTATCGTTCGTTCGACCAGCCGTGTATGCCGAATAAGAAAATGGTCTCATTTCCTGTGGTGGTTGGCATTAGGGTGAATTTCTCTTCTACGCGGAGTAAATCAATGAACTTCTCTTCCATGCCGACCGGAATATCTCCGTTCGGTGACCAAGCGTAAACTAATACGTAATTTCCATGGAAGAACAGTTCCTTAGCAATATGCTCCCATTCAGAGGGAACATAATCCGCGGAATCAGAAGCCTCTACGATCTGCTTAGTGACTTCATGCTCCAGTAAAGCCCGATTATGCAGGAGCTTATCTTTGATCTTGTCAAGTAGTTCACCAATTTCTTCGTCAGTTGCCGGCTTGAGTAAGTAGTCAGTCACTCCAAGATTGATTGATTCTCTAAGGTAAGCAAAGTCGTCATAACCGCTAAGAACAGCACAAGCGATGTCTGGATGCCTTTCCTTTACTTTGCTGATTAACTCGAGACCGTTCATGACAGGCATACGAATGTCTGTTAGGATGGCGTGGGGCTGCGTCCAGTGAAGTTCGACGAGTGCGTCTTCCCCATTATTATAGGCGCCAATCACCTTGAATTCTGATCTTAGTGAACCGATCTTCTCTTTTAAGTGCCGAAGAATGCGTGGTTCGTCTTCAACAAGGATCAGTCGAAACATCTTCGATCGCCCTCCTTATCTCGATTGTAAATTCCATGCCTTTCTGCAAGTTGCGAAGGGAAAAGCTGACTTCATCGTTCCAAAACAATCGGCAGCGGGTCAACGTGTTGATGATGCCCATATGTCCGAGACCATGGCCGGACAAGTTTTCCAACTCTCGAATTTGTCCGTTGTTTAATTCAACAATAAGATCCTGGGTTTCGGCAAAAGAGGTTTCGCTAAATCCGGAACCATTATCGCGAATACGAATTTCCCAAGCAGAAGTTTCATACAAGGATCTAGCGGATACTTCGATGACCCAAGGCGGACGAGTCTGTTGAAAACCATGTGTGAACGAGTTTTCCACAAGCGGTTGCAGCAAAAATTTGGGAACCGGCATGTCATGGAGCAGCGGATCAAGTTGTACAGCAAACGTGAATTGTCCTTCATACCGAAACTCCATCAGTTCCATGTATTGGACGGTATATTGAACTTCCTTCTTTAGCGTCACCGTATTCGACATCGAACTTGTTGAGTACCGAAGCATGCCGCTCAACTGTTGTGAAATACGGGCATATTCGGGGAATCCTGATTCTTCCGCGTACGAGGCCATTGCCGTTAATGTATTAAAGAGAAAATGGGGATTCATTTGCGCGTACATCGCCTGTAAGTGAGCTACGTTCTCCCTTTTCTGGGCTTGAATGACCTCATTCAAAGAGTGATTAAGCCGTATTGTCATATCTACGAAAGTAGAATAGAGCATCGCGATTTCTTTGGTATTCTGAAGCTTCTTAACGTTCAATGGCATGATATTGTCGATCGTTACCTTTTTCAATCGTTTTTGCAAGTATCGGATAGGGTATGTGATACTGACTGAAAGGAAATAAGAAATGACCAAAGATACAATCTCGCCCAAGATACCCAAAGTCAGCGTGATGCGGCGAAGGTCGGCAATCGGCTGCAGCGCTTCCGATTTGGGCTGCTGAATCAAGATGGTCAGTCCGCTGAAATCTGAACGAAGCTGGCTCCAAAGATCTGTGTCTTTGCCATCTACGTTCTTAATCTCCATAGTACCTTCGTTCCACTTGGGGATCATAGGCTGATCAGCGGTGGAAGAAATGTAGGGATAAAAGAGTTCACCTTTATCATTAATGACATAAACCTTCGCAAAGGATGCTTCATTACGGCCTGTCTCCATCGTTTCGGCGAGAAGTTCGTAAGGCTGTTGAATCTCGACCGCTGCAGGAGGGAACGCGGCAGGAAAGTTTACGCTGCGAACTAGAGAGAAATAAAGCGGCCGGTCTTGTTGCCACTCGCTCTCATGAGGTTTGACAAGAAACTTATCACCATCCATTTGTATTGCTTCTTGCAGCCAAGCGGATTGACGGATACGCCAGTCCAAGTCTGAGACCGTTTCCATATTCTTTCCATAAGTTAGAAAAAAACCGTCCATCGTCATTAAATTGATTTGTTCAGCAATGAACCATGGACCATTAAACGAAGCCAGCATATCTTCAAATTTTTTACGCAGGGCAAAACTCTGATAGCTTGAAGCTTCTTCATTGACCCTACCAATCAAATAATTTTTAATCTCGGAGTTGTAAATGACTTGAGCTGAAATTCTGTCCATATCCTCAATCACATTGTCTAGTGCTTCTTGATAGCGATATAACTGTTGACGATTTGTCTCTTCAATGCGAATCATTAAACCTTTGGAGGATTCAGAAAAATAGAGGTAACTACTACTTAAGACCAATATCGTGCTCAATAATGTATAACTAAAAAAAAGCCTTGTTTGTATTTTTAATTGCATTGGCTACACCTCAATTATATTGTATCATGTCAAAAGTAAACGGACAGATAGGTTCGAAAATCACATGCGTCAGGTGCAGTATTTCCATTCCTCAATATCTCGTCATTCATTATGATAGAGAAGCAATCCGATGATAATAGCATCATAATAATGGAGGGGTTTAGTTTGGTAAAGAGTAAATTGATTGTCATCCTACTTGTCTTTGGTCTAGTGTTGGCAGCATGCAGCAAGGGCGGGGACAACAACAATGCTGGAACAAATGCCGGACAAAATGAGGGATCTTCACAGACAGAGGAGAACAAACCAGTTACCCTTAAGATTCTGGTGGCTAGCGATTGGTTGAAGGAAAAGAAGTGGCAAACCATATTTGATGCGTACGAGGAGAAAACAGGCAACAAGCTCGACGTTCAAAGCGCTCCTGTTAACAATTACATGGATCTAGTGAATACACGACTTGCTACGAAGGATGCTCCGGACCTTCTTTTCTACTGGGGGCAAGAAGGGAAAATTAAACAGCTTCAACCAGAAAAAAACTTGATGGATTTGTCTAACGAAGAGTTCGTTTCTCGTATCACGCCATCCGTCAAAAATTACTTTCTTAGCACAGGCGGCAAGCTTTACGGAATTCCTGTAACCGGTCTCAATGTTTCAGGAGTTATCTATAACAAGCAAGTATTCTCGGATCTAGGGCTTGAAATTCCAAAGACTTACGAACAATTTTTGGCCGTTTGCGAGAAAATCAAAGCCGCAGGTATTACACCTGTATATGAAGCCGGCAAAGAAGGGTGGCCTCTGCAGCTCTATACTTTTAGCGCTATGGCCAGCGTTATTAACAAGCAGCCTGATTTAATGGAAAAGATTAATACGCACCAGGTCACCTTCGACAAGGTGCCTGAGTATGTAGAAACACTTCAAAAACAAAAAGATCTACTTGAGTTGGGTTATTTAAACAAAGATTTGTTCTCGGCTACCCTTGACATGTCCATGGAAGCAGTAGCTACTGGTAAGGCGGCAATGATTTTCCAAGCAGACTGGCAGATCGATCCTATTCTCACGAAATTCCCAGATGCTCAAATTGGAATGTTCCCTCAGCCTTTGGGAGACGATGCTTTCGCCGGTATATCCGATCCAATTGGTCTTTATGCTCTTAAGAATTCCGATAAAACGGATGCTGCTCAGGACTTCCTTAATTTCTTTGCTAGTGAAGAAGTATTGACCGATTATTTTAACACCGTTAAATCTATTCCAACATGGACAGGGCTTACTGTAACCCTGAATCCTGGTACATCGGATATGAATGCCTACGTGGAAGAGGGCAAAGCGGTACCGTTCTTCAACGCCCTGAGCGTTGTTGAGATCGGAGATTATCAAAGTTTGTTGCAACAAATGTATGGTGGGACGATGTCCCCCGAGCAAGTAGCTCAAAGTTTGCAATCCAATATCGATAAAGCGGCAAAAGCCGCAGGAGTAGAAGGGTTCTAAAGAGAGAATCTACGGAAGGAACGTGGAGAGAACTATGTTGCACAGAAGAATGTACCCCGTATGGTTTATCTTTCCAGCACTCGTTATTTTTACAGTGCTTTACGTGTTCCCTACGGTTTCTGGTTTTTACTATTCACTAACGGATTGGTCACCTTACAAGGATGAGATTCGGTTTATTGGCTTCGGCCAATATGCCGATCTTTTCAAGACCAACGAGCTGTACCACGCATTAAAGAATACAGTAATTTACGCGTTAATTGTTACCATATTTCAAAATGGATTGGGAATTATCTTGGCCTTATTCCTTAACTCTAAGGTCTTCGGACGAAATATATTCCGTAGTGTATTCTTCTTACCTTGTATTTTGAGCGCTCTTGTTGTTGGTTATATGTTTTCAACCGTTCTTCATCCTGACGGAATTTTCAATCAGCTCCTTGATTTACTTGGCTTAACTAACCTCGCGAAGGATTGGTTAGGTGATCCCAAAATAGCCCTCTTCGCTGTCGCGGCGGTTAATGTTTGGCAGTGGACAGGATCATCTATGGCCTTGTATCTAGCTGGGTTGCAAGGAATATCGAAAGATCTGCTAGAGGCTGCCGTTATTGATGGCACTACCTATAAGCAGAGATTGCGTTATATAGTAATGCCAATTCTGATGCCTGTTGTGACGGTAAGCGTCGTTCTCGGCTTAATCGGATCAATGAAGACGTTTGAGCTGATTTATGCTACGACGGGAGGCGGTCCAGGGGGCGCTACTATCGTCATGAATATCTTTATCTTCAAGCAATTTGGCCAAGGCTTGTATGCTTATGGAACAGCTGCGAACGTCATTTTGTTCTTGTCCATCGGTATCATTTCCATTCTCTTGCTCAAGTTTATGGGAAGAGGAGGGGACGAAGCATGACCAAGCGATCCGGTATTTGGCTAAGAACAATTTTGGCGGTCGTCGGAAGTTTTATTATATTGATTCCGCTCTTATTGGTTTTCTTAGGCTCTTTGAAGAGTCCAGCAGAAGTGGTGAGGTTGGATCTTAGTCTTCCAAAAGAGTGGATGTGGTCCAATTATAAAACCGTTTTTGTGGAAGGTAAGTTGTTGAATGGTTTTAAAAACAGCCTTTTAGTAACAGGATCAACAGTCTTGTTGACTGTGATTGCAGGCTCTATGACTGCTTATTTCTTAACTCGGCGCCATGGACGTTGGGTAAAAGCATTATTCTTTATGTTTTTCGCAGGACTTATCGCACCACCTTCAATGATTCCAGCGATTAGGTTGCTTCAAACGCTTCATATTGCAGGGGAGTATCTCGGGTTAATTCTGTTTTTAACAGCCCTCTATCTTCCACTTGCCATTTTCATAATGAGTGGATTCGTACGAGCGTTGCCTAGAGAATTGGACGAAGCCGCAACGATTGACGGTGCAGGGAGTTTCTATCTATTTGCAAGAGTGATCTTTCCATTATTGAAGCCATCCATTGCGACCATAACCGTCTTTGTTTCCATTTATGCATGGAATGACTTTCTGAACACACTGTATATTATCAGTGACAGCAGCAAATGGACACTACCATTCTCTGTCTACAACTTCGTATCCCAATATGGAACGGATTGGCAGTATGTGTTCGCAGACTTGCTAGCAGTCATGCTGCCCATATTAATCGTCTATTTGTTCCTTCAACGCTACATCATCGAAGGAATGACGGCTGGATCGGTTAAAGGTTAATTTGTTAAACTATATAGCAGCAGAACTCCGATTTATTTGTTGGAGATCTGCTGTTGTATTAATCATCAAATTGTAAGGGCTTTCATTTATGATAAAAAAAAGGGTGATATAGAATGAAAAATCCAGAAAAGCGAAACGCGAGCAGAGAGGGAAGATTAAATAGATTTGTCGGTCGACTCGTTGCTTGGATGATGATAATAAGCATGACTTCCATGCAAATGCCCCTTATAGCTCATGCTGAATCGGATGCAATGCCTGTAACGACGAGTTCTCCAATTCTGGATGCACCAATCATGGGTTGGAACTCTTTTGATTCTTTCTATGACAGTGCTGACCTGAATGAAATCAATGTAAAGGCGATTGTAGACTACATGGCCGAAAACATGAAGGACAGCGGATATCTGTATATTAATTTGGATGGAGGCTGGTGGAATAATCAAGGCGGGAGTGGAGTGATACTTATTGATGAATATGGTCGACCGCTACCGGGAGCTGCAAGGTTTCCGTCTTCCGGCGTCGATGCGGATGGCGACGGCAAGAAGGATGGGCTGAAGCCGCTTGCGGACTATGTTCACAGCAAGGGATTGAAGCTTGGCATCTATGCGATTCGGGGTATTCCAAGAGCGGCGAATAATGCGAATGTTCAAATAGAACCTGCCGCAATCGAAGCCGTTGCTTCGGCCACAGGACAGCAGGTTACTCCGCTTACAGGGACGCAGATTACAAATATATATGATATTTGCGCCTGGACAAACGACAATTACGGATTGAATTGGGATACTTATTCGAATGAAAGCTTGGCGTACTACGTTTCCCTATTTCAATTGTGGGAGGAATGGGGAGTTGATTTAGTTAAGATCGACGATCTGAACGATAGTCCAAACGCCAAGTATACCGCATATCCGAACGGTACTCCTCCCTACCGGCAGGCGGATATTGAGGGGTATGTCAAAGCAAGAGAGATTGCTGGAAGCGATATCGTCATAAGCGGATCTCCGGGAAGAGGACTGACCGGAGAACGCGTGGATAACATCTTGGGGCAAATGGACACCATGCGTGTCAGCGCGGACGTATGGGACAGTTGGGCCGACGTGAACAAACTGTTTGCTCCGGCGAAGGAGTATACGCAGTATGCCGATGCAAAGCCGGGAAAATACATTGATCTTGACATGCTGCCGTTCGGCACATTGAAAGACAAAACAAACAATCCATATCGATCAAGCAAACTTACGAAAGACGAGACCATAACTTCTATGACCTTGCACGTAATAGCCCGTTCACCGATTATTATGGGCGGAGTGCTGTATAAACTGGATATGAACAATGAAACGGATAAATTTACTTTTGATTTGCTCACCAATAAGGAAGCGATAGCGGTGAATCAGGAAGGATCGAATCAGAAAAATTTTTATGATTCCGGAAATATTACTAAATGGGTATCGGATGCGGCGGACGGCTCAAAGTATGTGGCCTTATTCAATCGCAACGGCAGCGCTGCTAATATTTCATTCGATTTTTCCGACCCGAACATCGGTCTGTCTCCTGCAGAAACGTACAACATTAGAGATTTGTGGGCGAAAGAGTATGTAGGTTCTTTTACAAGCAGCTATTCGGTCAACGTTCCGGCTCACGGCGCAGCGCTATATAAGGTAATACCAGCATCGAAGGAAAACGCGGTTCCTACCTTGAGCGTTTCCACTCCGAGTACGTCGGTAAATGCGGGAGAGAGCAATACGATCGCGACGACGGTGACGAATAACGGATTAAAGGATGTCAGCCATGTAGCGGTAAATCTCGAACTTCCGAGCGGTTGGTCAGCGGCTCCCGTTGCCGGAAATACCAGTACGATTGCGTCTTTGGCAGTGAGTCAATCGCAGACAATACAATGGCAGCTTCATGTGCCGGAAACTGCGATCGTTACGGACAACATGATAACAACTAGAGTTTCATTCGATGAGGGAGATTCATCTTACTATAAGCAGATTAGCACTCAGATGACTGTCATTCCTGCGGTCATTCCGGAAGGATTCTTTGATGATTTTTCAAACGGCAAAACAAGCTGGACGGACGCCGGTGTAGGAACATGGACCGTAGTTGACGAGGCCGGTAATAAAGTATTAAAGCAAACCGCATCCACGGCGGGAACTTCTTCGACAAGAAGCGAGTATCGCACTACGGTTACAGGACGAACCTGGATGGACGCAATCTATGAGGTTGACGTCAGATACGACGGCGTTTCCCGTAGCAATGACTTAACGAATTGGTTCACTTTCATGTTCAAAAAAAGCGAGCAAGATAACAATTTTCGTCAGGATACCTATTTCTTGTATTGGAGGATAAACGGGCAGCTTACGTTGGCAAAAGGCGCTTCTGGCGCTGCGCTAGGAACCTACCAAGCATCTGCCTTGAGCACTGCAACGGTTCCAAGCGGTTGGCACAGCCTGAAGGTTGCCAATGTAGGAAACCGAATCCAAGTTTACGTTGACAACGATAGTACGCCGGTAATAGATGTTCTGGATTCTTCTACGCTATTGAAAATCGGATACGCCGGCTTGGGAGCCAGTGCCAGCGCATGGAGCTTTGACAATTTTACCGTAAGGGTGGACGGGGATTTGGTGCAGTCGTCAGGCACTTATGACCTGAATTTGGAGAAGGCTTCCCAACCGGACAATGCAATAGAAATTCCCGTCGTATTGTTCAACAAGACGGTATGGAATACTTATCTAATCGACAGCGAAGGAAAGCTAACCGAGCTTGGTTTAAACGATGGCGACGATTATGAAAAAGTGAATTCGAACTATGTAACGACCTATAAATTAACCCGCAATCTCTTGAACAGCTTGGAAGCAGGCACCTATACCTTTCATATCGCTTTATCAGATGGAACTACGGCGAATTATGCTCTCACGATAGTAGATACGACATCTCGAACTCCGGTCACTAACGCTGCAGGCAGCTCGGCGATTACCTATGACGGCAGCATCATTGATCTATCGGAACTCAGCGGCCTGTTCCTCGTGGACAGCAACGCAGGGGAGCGTACTTACAGCATTGAAAACGATGGAGCTTCAACAGGAGAAGGCACGATTGCCGCAGACCATAAAACATTGTCGGTTGCGAAGGCAGGTACCTTGAAGATCGGACTGGCGACGGCTAAGACGCCTACCCATGAGGCGGGAGAAAAAGTAACCGCCATACTGACTGTGAATGAGGGAAATGCGTTTGCGCTGACCTATGACATTCCAATCTCAGCCGCGGATACCAGCGATAAAACCTTGGATGTAAGTACCATTACCGGCAAACCGGAAAGCGTTTCCAATGCGTCGTATGAGCTTGGAGCATTTATGGATTCTGACGGCGTACTGGAAGGAAAACCTTCGCTCTCCGGAACCGTTCTGACTTATCAAGGAACGGCCAAGGCATCCGGTATCGCAACGCAAGAAATTACGATGAAGAGCGACAACTATGCCGATTCGACCATTACGATTACGTTTACAGCAACAGCAACAGGCGACCTGAACGGCAAAGCCGTGCTGAAGGGACCGACCGAAGCCTTTGTAGGCAAGCCGCTTGATCTGACCGTTGGACTTGCCAGTCTGACGGACAGCTTTACTACGCTTGATATGGTTGTGAATTACGACCCGGAGAAATTCGCTTTCAATTTGGCGGAGCACGAAGGCAAGACCAGATTGGCGGAAGACGCTTTGACATTGCACGTTGATTCATTGCAGGTGCTTGGCAGCGCCGTGAAGCCGGAAGAAGGACAGCTGCGCATTCTGTTGGCTTCAACCGGAGCGCCTGTAGCCGAGGCGGGAGATTTGCTCACGCTTCATGGGCGGATTGCGGAGAATGCCAACGCCGGAATAACGAATGCATTTCTCTCGGATTTCGAAGTGTCCCTCGGAGCGGAGAGCGCTTTAATCGATGTATCTGATGCTAAGCTGGATATTCAAATAATGCTGGCCGACAAGGCGGCGCTCAAGGAAAAAATCAGCCAGGCGCAGCAGTTGTACAACAGTACGTCTGGCGGAAACGCGCCGGGTCAATATCCGGCTTCCGCGAGAGAGTTGTTCAACACGGCAATCCAAACGGCGAGAGCGGTGGAAGCAAATGTCAACGCTGCGCAAGCAGAGGTGGATGCGGCAGCATTGACGCTCGCGAGCGCTGTAGCAGACTATCAGAAATCGGTTAATCCCGGAAAGCCGGTCGACAAAACCACTTTGCAATCGGCCGTTACGTTAGCGGAAGCAAAGCTTGAACGCGCGAAGGAGGGAGACAAGATCGGTCAATACCCGCAGACGGCAATAGACCATTTCAGGGCAGCCATACAAACGGCGATTTTGGTGCGCGATAATGGTTTGGCGAGCCAGTCACAAGCGGACCAGGCTGCGTCCGCTCTAAACGAGGCAGCGCGAGTCTTTACGGCACAGTTGGTTACCCTAGTTCCGGGCGCGGGCAAAATTACGATCAGGGATTTGTCCATCATTGCGCAATATTACAATGTGACCGATCAGGATGCGAGCTGGAGCGAAATCGCGAAAGCAGACATCATCGGCGCGGGACGAATTGACATCGTCGTCTTGGCCGCGGTCGCTCAAATGATTCTGGACGAGTGGCTATTGGAGTAGCTAAGGATGCTCGTAGACACTTAACAGTTTGATGGAGGCAGGCGTGAGGACGACGCCTCCTCCAGCTTTGCTAGAGGAGGGAGCTATGAATTTGAAAATCAAGGGGATTGGACTAGTTATATCTCTGTTGTTGTTTATATCCGTATTGCCTGCATCCGTCGCGCATGCAGAAGAGCAGCAGGCAACGGCTGCCGTGGAAGCCGTCTTCGAGATGACGATCGCCGAATCGGCCGAAGTGCTTACTGTGACTATACTTGGCAAGCAATTGGTGGATTTATATGCTTTCGAGCTGCAATTCGAATATGACCCGCTGCGCTTCCAGTTGACTGGAGCAAGCACAGCAAGGAGCGGATTCACACCTAAGCCTATTGTGAAGGGAAACCGTATTCTGTTCGCTCATACGCAAGTCGGCAGTGCAGCAGGAGTGACCGGTGAGACGGAATTGGCCGAACTGACCTTCAAGCGGATTCGGGGCGGGAATGCATCCGTCATTCTTAGCGAAGTGAAGCTTGTCGATTCATTGCTTGCGACAGTCGGCTCTCAACCGCAGGACAGAGTTCGGTCGATAGACAGCCAGACGCACGTTCAGTTGACGGATATATCCGGACATTGGGCAGAACAGAACATTCACACGGCGGTGGAACTGGGCTTCGTATCGGGATATGAGAACGGCGCATTCCGCACCAATCATTCCATTACCCGCGCGGAGTTCACGACGATGCTGTCGCGTGCGTTACGGCTGTCAGTCAAGGAGGAGCCGAGCTTCTTCGACGGGCGTCAAATTCCTGCTTGGGCAGCAAAGCATGTGGCGGCCGCTGTCAAGTCCGGCCTCGTCAGAGGTTATGAAGACGGCAATTTTAGGCCGAACCGCCTTATAAACAGAGCGGAGCTGGCGGCGATGACGGTCCGTGGATTAGGCGTCCAGCCCTCTGCCGGCGCGATGCCAGACTTTGCGGATTCGGAACAGATCCCGGAGTGGGCGAGAGCTTCGGTCAAGCTGGCAGTAGACGAAGGAATACTGCAAGGGCGAAGCGGAAATCTATTCGATCCGCTTGCTCAAGCTACTAGAGCGGAAGCGGTTACTCTTATTCTTAATTTGCTTCACAAACAGGCTGGCCTAAATCTCAAATGAACCGCATGGAGTTGCCGTGCCCCGAATAACGGTGCGGCAGCTCTATTCCGTTCTATAGCTTTTGGGACTTACCCCTATGATCTTGCGGAATACCTCCCGAAAATACGCAACATCCTGGTAACCGACGTTCTTGGCGATAGAGACAATGTTGAGGTCCGATTCCCGCAATAAGCGGCAGGCTATTTCTATCCTTTTGACCTGTATATACTGCGAGAACCCTGATCCAGTCTGTTTACGAAATAAGCGGATGAAGTTCCGGGTACTCATCCCGGCTTCGGCAGCCAAGTTTTCCGCCGTCAGGGGATCTGCAACCCGCAGATGGAGGGTATCCAGCAGCCTCAGCATCTCGGCTCTGCCGCGCTTGTGTACGGCAAAGGCGCCACCGAATTCTTCTTTCGCTTGAGAGAGTCTGTATATTCGGACAGCAAGGTGTAGCATGCCAGCATAGAGGTTCATTTCATAGCCCTCTTGTTTTTCTGTAAACTCCCTAAGAAGAGATTCAAACACCGATCCCAGTGCCATTTCTTTGTCCACGAAAGTGAGAAAAGTTCCTGCATTGCCATCGAAGAGAGAAAAAGCGTCTACGCTTCCATACCTCATAAGCCCGGACTTAAGGTCGGCTATAAAGTCGGGATGAATGCAGAGATTATAGACGACAAGTTTATTTTGGCTTGACGTGCTGTTAGGGCGGAACAGATGCGAGGTACCGATCGGCAACAAATAAAGAAAGCCCTTCCGGGTCTTCTCTACCTCGTTTCCTACGTAATGGTAGCCTTCACCGGAGGTAACATAAACGATTTCTAGATAAGCATGATTATGCTCTCTCAGTTCGAAGCCTTCCTCGTAACGGTTCAGAAAGAGCGGGAAGTTCCCCAGAAAGTGTTCCGAGAAACCGGAAAAATAAGTAGGAGGTTTTTCAGCCCTTTTATTTTTATTTTCGGAGATAGGATTGTCATGATTACCCATGCTATTTGTCACTTCTCTCTGTTTTATGTTGAATTCGCCTATTATACAATCAATTGCAGAATAGCGAAAGGGGTTAGCGATTTATGAAGACGCAGACGCATGAACAAGGGGCAACGTGGATATGGTATCCCGGGGATTTTGAAATTCGGTTGCACGAGAAAATGTCCGTTGCGCGCAGGGCGCGCGGCGCTTCTTACCCAGCCTATTGGCGGCTGGACAGGCATTATTCTAACATAAGGTTCCGTTATGTATATGATCTCCCGCAGGAAGAGCGAATCGATATCGTGTCCGAAGGAACGTTCGCGCTCTACCTTGACGGGAAGGACAATTACCGGTCCAATCGATCCTCTTTTGTACTCCCGGCTGGACGGCACGAAATTTCAATTACCGTGTTCAACGATACCGAGGCTCCGTCATTATTCGTGAATGGCGACCATATACGAACGAACTCTTCTTGGGAGGTGACTTCCTATCAAAATGAATGGCTGTCTGCTGGTTCCTGGATATTCAATTCTCCGGACACTCCTCCATCTCAATTTCGATTGGCTTTGTCGGAGCAGAAACCGATTAGCTGCGAAGAGGTCGAAGGGCATTCATTGCTGGATTTCGGCAAAGAGACGTTCGGCTATCTCCAATTTCATAATCTGACGGGTACAGGAAAGGTGAAGCTCTCCTATGGAGAGTCACTAGCTGAAGCGTTATCGCCGGAGGAATGCGTGTTAATTGACGAGTTCGATGCAGCAGAGGCGATGACGCATGCGGAGAACGGAATACTTACGCTTGAGGAAGCAAGGGCATTCCGTTATGTTTGGATTCAAGCTGATGAAGATGTGATCTGGGAGAACGTTTCGATGCTCTATGAATATGTGCCGGTGACCTACCGGAGTTCCTTTGAAAGCTCTGATCCGAAGTTGAATGAAATATACGAGATGGCCCTATACACGCTGCATCTTAACACCCGAGAGTTCTTTCTCGATGGTATCAAACGCGACCGCTGGGTTTGGTCAGGTGATGCGTACCAGGCTTTCCTCATGAATTATTATAGCTTTTTTGACTTGGACGTAACGAAAAGGACGCTGGTAGGTTTAAGAGGTAAGGATCCATTGACGATGCACATCAATACGATATTGGATTATTCGTTCTACTGGTTCGTCTCCTTGTACGATTATTATCTTTACACGGGCGATTTTGAATTTATACGGCAAAACTATGACCGCGCCGTAACGCTGATGGACTTTTGCTTGAAACAGAGAAACGAAGAAGGATTAGTGGAAGGACGCCCGCAGGATTGGGTATTCGTGGATTGGGCGGACCTCACCAATACAGGGGCTGTCAGTACGGAGCAGATTCTGCTCGCTCGCGGGTTGGAAGCGATGAGTCATTTTGCAAAGCTTATTGGAGATGCTGCCGCAGCCGCTTCTTACGAGACTTTTGCGGCAGAAATGAAAGAAACGACGCTTCGTCTATTTTGGGATGAGGAGCTCGGAGGATTGCGGCATCATCGGGTAGACGGAGTGACCATGCCGACATTGACGAAGCATGCCAGCATGTTTGCGATGACTTATGGCTATTTGAACGAGGAGCAGACAAGCAGCGTCATTCGCAACGTCATGTTAAATCCGGACGTGCCGCGGATTCGAACGCCTTATATGAGGTTCCACGAGTTAGCCGTCATGTGCGAAAGTGGCGAACACGATTACGTGCGCAGGGAGATGCTGTCCTATTGGGGGGGCATGATCGAATTAGGCGCTACGACATTTTGGGAAGAGTACGATCCAGCCTTGTCCGACAACGAGCATTACAGCATGTACGGAATGCCGTATGGAAAGAGCCTATGTCACGCTTGGGGAGCCAGTCCCATCTATTTAATCGGAAAATATTTTCTTGGCGTTCGTCCGACCGCGCCTGGTTACGCCGAATTTATCGTGGAGCCGCATCTTGGCGGTCTGAAGTGGTATAAGGGGAAAGTACCAATCGCGAATGGAGAGGTCGAGATTGAAATGAATGAACAGCAAATTCGAGTTCGAGCTTCGAATGGTCAAGGTTTGCTGAGATATCTGAAGAATGAGCAAGCACAAGAGATCTCGATTCCTGCAGATGGAAGCTGGGTCCAAGTCGAGATTTAACGACTAATACCTCCATAAACATGTTTGAGGGCTCGGGCATACCAGTTCAGCTTTAAGAAAATAGAGTAGATGTTTGTTATTATGAAACGTTAATACCCTGGAGACTTTCGGTCAAAGGGGTATTTTGTCGTTTCTATTCATTTGTAGAATCGGAGTGGATTTGACGTGGAGAAGGTATCCATTTTCCATAAGCTTGTGCTTTGCTTTACTATCGTCATCACGCCTTTGATTATTGTCGGGGTGGTCATCAATAAGATGGGGGAAAATACCGTTCGCGAGAAAATAGTGGGCAGCATGGAGTCAAAGATCGAGTTTCAGTTGATGACGCTTGAAAGAGAAATCGAACACATTCAAAACTTACAATATCAATTCGTCAATAATGCAGACCTGCAGAGGCTCGGAGTTATCGGGCGGGAAACGGGGTTTGACTGGGTACAAGAAGTGTTGAGGGTACATCATGAGCTTCAGCTAATGGAAAATTCAAGTCCGTACATTCGGAATATTAGCGTCCACATACCCAAACTAGGTGAAACCTTGTCCACCCTTCATTACTCTCAACCGTTATTAGTGGATGAATACAACGCGATAAGGTTCTTGACTTCCGGTCGAACGGCACCAATATTTCATTGGAATAACCGATTGTTTCTGGTTCTAAGTTTCTCGAATCCGCCGTTGCCAGGTCGAGATCCCGTTTACATCGTAACCGTAGAGCTTGATAAGGACGAAATCGAGAAGCATTTGCTTGGCGCAATGAACGCCCCCAATGAACATGCGTTATTGTACAGCTTGGCGGATAACTGGACAATATCAGACTCGGGCAATGCCGAAGCAGAAAGCGTTAAGAGGTATTTAATAAACCAAAATGTACGGGATAATCAAAAATCTTATTACGAGGGTTTATCCGTCGATAAGATCAAACACGCACTGATCTTTAAGTCCTCATCCACGCTACAGATCGGTTTTGCGATCTATGTATCGGAGAAGCAAGCATTCGGCTCCTTAAATACGTACCGAGAATGGTTTTGGATTTTGGGCGGGCTTGCTTTGCTTGTTATCGTAGCTTTTTCCAGTTGGATTTATAAGGCCATTCATCAACCCATGACCAACTTAGTCCGTGCTTTCCGCCAGGTAGAGAAGGGAAAGACGGAGATTCAAGTTCACTACGATCACAAAGATGAATTCCGTTATTTATACGGCCAATTCAATAAGATGACTGCGAAATTGAATACCTTGATTCATGAAGTGTACGAACAAAAAATTCGTGTTCAGAGCGCAGAGTACAAGCATCTGCAGTCTCAAATTAATCCGCATTTTCTATACAATACTTACTTCACGCTTTACGGGTTGTCAACCATAGGCGATCTGGACAATGTCTCGCGGTTCGCCAAATTGATAGGCAGCTATCTTCAATTTATTACTCGACAAGGAAACGGCGAGGTTCCTATGAAAGAAGAGATCATTCACGCAAAAACCTATTTGGAGATCCAAAGCATGAGATTTGCCGGACGGATTGAAACCGAGTTTGCATCGTTCCCAGAGGAGCTTGCCGAATTAAACGTTCCCCGATTGATCGTTCAACCGATATTGGAAAATGTTTTCGACCATGGATTGGAAGACAAGATAAGCGACGGATTGGTTCAAGTTCGATTCTATGAGACTCGCAAACATTTCGTCATTTTGGTCGAGGATAATGGCGAGGCATTGACAGACCTCGAATTGGAAAATTTAAAGTCCTATATAACGAATGAGTCAGATGCACTCGAAATGACGGCATTGCGTAACGTACACCGTAGGTTGCGGCATAAATTTGGTCATGAAGGCGGCTTGCTCTTGTCCAGAAGCCGGCTCGGCGGATTAGCTGTAGAACTATGCATTCCCATTAAGGAGGTCGGTGATGATGTATAGAATTTTGATCGTGGATGACGAGAGGATGATCGTCGACGTTCTATATCAGTGGATCACGGAGATGACTGCTTCCTATGAATTTGAAGTCTTGAAAGCCTATTCTGCGGGAGAAGCATTGCGGTTAATAGAGTCTGATGGTGCAAATGTCGTCTTATCCGATATTCGAATGCCAGGCATGTCGGGTATTGAGATGCAGAAAGAAATCAGACAGAGCTGGCCGCATTGCAAAATCATTTTTTTAACAGGATATTCGGATTTCGATTACGTGCAAACGGCAGTCAGACAAGGCAGTACGGATTACGTGCTCAAGAGCGAGGGGAAAGAGCATGTCATTGAAGCGATCGAAAAAGCCATACATGAAATCGCGGAGGAATCCAAGCTCAAACATATATTAACTCGAGCGGAGGCTAATGTTAAACAGGCAATCCCTCTATTGCAGAGAGATTATTTCCTCCATTTGATTCATGGAAACTTCCCATCGGAGAACAAGAGAGCGGGAAGATTCCAAGAGTTGCAGATCTCTTTGCATCCGGATCAGCCCCTCTACATGTTGTTGGGGCGAGTGGATGACTGGCCTCCCCATATTTCAGCCTACGACGGGGATTTGTTGCTTTACGCGGTAACCAATATTTTTGAAGAGTATCTGTCGCCAGTGCTTCGTTACCATAACGTAATCGATGATAAAAAAACATTGGTATGGTTTATCCAGCCCCGATCCATGTCTCTATTAAATCCAAGTGAAGTATGGGAGAACACTTATATTCAATTACAAGGGATTCTTGAGAATGTACAAGCCTCCTGCAAACAGTACTTAGATTTGCCTTGTTCTTTTATCATTGGCAGCGCCCCTGTTCAATGGGAGGCGGTCTCCTTGAAATACGATGCGTTAAACGCTCTCTTCGGATTCGGCTTTGGCATGCGGAAGGAGGAGATATTGACCGATCAGATGCTAAGCGATTCGGATTCCCGCCGAATAAACAACAGTCTTGAAAACCCAAAAAGGCAAAAGATAAAAGAGCTTCAAATGCTGCGAATTTTTCTGGAAAACGGGCAAGGAGAGTCTTTCTCCGACTTGTTCCGGATTGCGATGTCGGATTTGGAGAACGGAGATAAGGATGTCGGTATTTTTCTTGAAGCTTATTATGTGATCCTCTCTATTCTGTTAGCTTACTTGAATCATTGGAATCTTCTGCCGAATCCAGCGTTCTCCATGCAGGTCAATAAACTGCTCCAATATCGAGTCGATCAATCATGGCCGGATATGAAGGAGCAGCTATTAGAGCTCGCAGAAATGATTTTCGCCAATAGAAAGCTTGAGCAGAATAGCAATACGAATGCGCTTATTAGTCGAATCAAAGGGTATATACGCGAGCATTTGGATCAAGATTTGTCCCTCACGAGATTATCGCAGATCGTGCATTTCAATTCCTCCTACTTATCACGGTTTTACAAACAGATGGAAGGAATCAACATCACGGATTATGTGGCGGAACAAAGAATGAAAAAAGCTAAAATTTTGCTGGAAAACACCGAGATGATGATCAATGAAATTGGTTCCTCCGTTGGTTTCGACGAAGCAAGATCTTTTACGAGATTTTTCAAAAAAATGGAAGGTTTAACCCCGCATGATTATCGAGAGCACGTACGAAGCAAGAAGTAAAATCGGGTCTAGTTGAGTAAAAAGATGTTCGTATCCCGTTAAAAAGGTCCAATCTATACTAGAAACGTAACCGATCAAAACGAGATTCAAGGGGGAAAAGCAATGGCAAAACCAGGGTTTAACAAAGCAGGCGGAGCGTTACTTTTGGCAGCGATGATTGCTGTCAGTGCAGGATGCAGCAATGGATCATCGAAAAATCCGGCAGCGACGAGTGAAGCAGGTGCAACGCAAACGCCTGCTCAGTCAAACAACGATGCATCGGGTCCCTTCGGAAAATACGATCCTCCGATCGAGTTGAGCAGGGTATTTATTTCCGGGAGCAACATGAAATTTCCGGAAGGCGATTCTATCGACAACAATGTTTGGACGCGCGGCTATGAGCAGGATCTGGGCATTAAGATGAAAGTATTATGGTCTGTCGATCAAACGCAGCGGGATCAAAAAATGAACGTGGCAATTGCTTCAGGCGAATTGCCCGATATTTTCGCTGTAAACGGAAAAGAACTTAAGCAACTTGTCGATGCGGGGGCACTCGAGGACTTGACATTGGCATATGAGGATTACGCGGCTCCCTTCACGAAGGAAACGTTCCAAAGAGACGGAGGAGCTTCGCTGAAGGCTGCCACGTTTGATGGTAAGCTTATGGCCATACCGCAGACGGGCCATAGCGGGGGTGGTTATGATTCCGTTCCGTTGCTTTGGATTCGTACGGATTGGCTGCAAAAATTGAACTTGCCGGAACCGAAAACGATGAAGGATCTTCAAACGGTTGCGAAAGCGTTCGTCGAACAAGATCCGGACGGAAACGGCAAGAAAGATACTTTCGGTATTGCCATCAATAAAACGCTGTTGAACGACGGGTTTGCTTCTTTCGACGGATTCTTCGACGGGTATCATGCCTATCCGCAAATTTGGGTAAAGGACGGCAGCGGTAAACTCGTTTATGGCAGTACTCAGCCCCAAGTCAAATCAGCTCTGCAAGCGCTTAGAGATTTATTTGCCGCCGGTGCCATCGATCCCGAATTCGCCGTGAAGCCAAGTGATAAGGTAGCTGAAACGGCCGCTTCAGGAAAAGTAGGGATTAATTTCGGATACTTCTGGAACGCCGCATATCCGCTTAATCAAACCATCGAGAAAGATCCTAACGCCGAATGGATGCCGTTCCCTCTCGTTTCGGTTGACGAAAAACCTGCACTTTCTCAATTAAATAGTCCGGTAACCGGCATGTACTATGTCGTCAAGAAGGGTGTGAAGCACCCAGAAGCGGTAGTGAAGCTGCTGAATTATTATCAAGAGAAGATATTTGGCGAAACCGGAAATATGCAAATGTATCATACGAGCGAGCAAGAGATCAATCTATTTGAAACGGCAGCCGTCATGGCCGATCCAATAAACAAGAATCTTAACGCATACCATAAAGTTGTAAAAGCATTGGGCGACAAAAACACTTCGGATATGAATAATGAAGAGTTGAATTACTACCAAAGAACGACCGAATATCTCGCAGGCAAAAAGGAAAGCTGGGGCTTGGCTCATATATTCGGCGAGAAGGGGACCTATGCCGTAATCGATGGCTATATTAAGAACAATCAAATTATTCCGAACGAATTCTATGGTCCTCCTACGCCGACGATGGTTGAGAAAGGCGCGACATTGTTGACGATGGAGACGACCACATTTACAAAGATCATTATGGGTGCCGCTCCAATCGAAGAGTTCGATAAGTTCGTCAGCGATTGGAACAAACTTGGCGGAGACGAGATGACAAATGAAGTCAACGCTTGGTATATGACCACGTCCCAATAATATTCAAACGTCGGGAGAGGGGAACTTCCCTCTCCTTTAACGGAAGGAGAGAACCGCATGAATGTACGAAAAAAAGAATTACAACTTCATTTGATGATCCTTCCTGCCGTTCTCCTTGTGCTTATTTATAGCTACGGTCCTATAAGCGGCACCTATATTGCCTTTCAAAAATTTACACCTCTAAACGGTATTTTTGGATCGGAATGGATTGGCCTAGATAATTTCAAATATGTAATGTCCATGCCTGACTTTGTTCAAGTACTCGAAAATACAATAATCATCGCATTTATGAAAATAACGGCTGGATTGATCATTCCTATTATTGCTGCACTTCTACTGAACGAAGTAAGATTAGCAATATTTAAGCGCACCGTTCAAACGTTAATTTATTTGCCGCATTTTATGTCTTGGGTTATTTTGGGGGGAATCATGATCGATATTCTTTCCCCGTCTGAAGGAATTGTAAACTCGGCTTTAAAGGTTTTTGGACTGAACCCTATCTTTTTCCTTGGAGATAATTCGTGGTTTAGATTCGCATTGGTTACTTCGGATGTATGGAAGGAATTTGGCTTTGGAACAATTGTCTATCTAGCGGCATTAACAACGATTAATCCGGCATTATATGAAGCGGCGCTCGTAGATGGGGCCGGCAGATGGAAGCAAACCTGGCACATCACGCTGCCCGGGATCGTCCCGATCGTCATTCTGATGGCAACGTTAAGTTTGGGAAATGTGTTGAACGCCGGATTTGATCAGGTATTCAACTTATATAGTCCTATCGTTTACGAGTCCGGAGATATATTGGACACTTATGTATATCGATTAGGTTTAGTGGACGCTCAGTACGGAGTGGCTACCGCAGTCGGGTTATTTAAATCCGTAATTTCTTTAATATTTATTACGGGCGCTTACGGACTTGCCTACCGCTTTGCGAATTACAGAATCTTTTAGAAGGGCGGTCAAGCAATGGTTAATCATTATTCGATAGGCAGAAGGATCTTTATTGGTTTCAATTATATCTTTCTCGCTGTTGTTTCTTTTCTCTGTGTTTTTCCCGTGATTCATATTTTGGCTGTTTCGTTAAGCTCGAGCGATGCGGTTTCGGCAGGAGAGGTTACGCTGTGGCCCGTAGATTTCTCGATTAGCTCTTATGACTTTGTGTTGCAGAAACCGGAGTTTCTTCGATCTTTGGGAGTGACAGTCAAACGCGTCATACTTGGGGTACCGATCAATATGGTGCTTTCCATTATGGCCGCTTATGTATTGTCAAAGAGACAGGATGAGTTTCGATATCGCACTTATTATGCATGGTTCTTCGTGCTTACGATATTGTTTAACGGCGGGCTTATCCCTACGTTCCTCGTTGTCAAATATACAGGGCTTCTAGATACCATTTGGTCTCTAATTTTACCTACTGCTGTCCCCGTATTTAATGTCATTCTGTTGCTTAATTTCTTTCGAGGACTTCCTAGAGAGCTGTCCGAGGCGGCATTCGTCGACGGAGCCGGACACTGGCAGACGTTGTGGCGCATTATCGTGCCGACATCCGTTCCTGCTCTAGCGACGATTTCATTGTTTTGCGTGGTTACGCATTGGAACCAATGGTTTGAAGGTTTGATCTTTATGAGATCGGCCGAACACTACCCGCTGCAAAGTTATCTGCAAACAATAGTCATTCAGCTAGACGTACGAGCGATGGGACAAACGGATTTCAAGATGTTGCAGGAGATCTCAGACCGGACTGTGAAAGCCGCTCAAATTTTTTTAGGGGCACTGCCTGTCCTACTTGTTTATCCATTTTTGCAACGCTTCTTCGTTCATGGAATGACGATGGGAAGCGTGAAGGAGTAACAAAAGCACAGATGAGTCGGAACGAAAATTTTAAGAGCAAAGCGATTCTCCATAGAAGCAGAATAATATTGAGGACTAATAGTACTTGTTTAACTAGAATCTATAATAATTCAAAAAGTGCTTAACGTTGCTAACGCCAGGTTAAGCACTTTTTTGGGGTTTTTCTATTACTCAAGTTTAGGATGACAGGTCTCGCTCATCGTTCCATTAAAAACTTATTTCCGAATGGGGAAGCATATTTTACGGACCGGCTGGATGCAAGAGAAAAGTATAAAGTTGTTTACTCGTAATAAATGGCATCATAAGGAAAATCAAGTTCCTTCATACGATATTCTTTTGGCGTCATGGACATATACTCGCGAAAAACTTTGGCGAAATAGCTGGACTGTCGAATCCGCACCGTTGGCCAGGATGCGTTATTTGAACTTATTATGTTTGGATAGCCGATTTGAACGTAAGAAGTCAGAAAGAATAGGAAGGAATAGAGAGAGGCACCGAGAGGTGCCTTTTTTCTATAAGGAGGGGGATAGACATGGAAGAATTTAATGTGTGCTGAAGCTGCAATATATAACAATTATTGATGGCTAGAAAAAAAAACGGATGGTAATCCAAAAAAATGACAGGCTTTTTCTTACAATGAAAGCGTTTATACTAGAAACGATATAATTTATTTCAAGACGTACCATTGAACCAGTCAACGTAAAATTGGATTTAAATTTACATATCACAGAGCAATAAGTTGATTGATTTCGAAAAAGGAGTGATGAAAATTGTCGGATCAAGTAAGTGTAGGTTTAATTGGATATGGGTTTTCCGGAAGAGTATTTCATGCGCCAGTTATTGAATCGGTTTCTGGACTCAGGCTTTCTAAAATTGTTGAGAGGAAAACTGAATTGTCGAAGAAACGTTATCCATGGGTCGAGGTAGTTCGGAGCGTAGAGGAGTTGTACAGTGATCCTACTGTAGATCTCATCGTTGTGACAACACCAAGCACAAATCACTATGAATTTGCACAAGATGCGCTGAGGGCTGGGAAACATGTAGTTGTTGAAAAGCCATTTACAGCAACAAGCCAAGAGGCAAAACAGTTAATTAAGCTTGCCGAAAGCCAAAGAAAGATTCTAAGTGTTTTTCATAATAGACGCTGGGACGGTGACTTTTTGACCATCAAAAATATTGTCCAGCAAGGATTGTTAGGTACGATTACGGAATGTGAGTTTCGCTGGGATGGTTTCGATCCAATTATGGCATCCGATAATTGGCGAGATAAATCTGGTCCTGCAACAGGTGTATTTTACGACTTAGGAAGCCACTTTATTGATCAAGCGATTCAGCTATTTGGTGTTCCGGCAACAATAAGGGGAGACATTCGCGTCACCCGATTAGGCGGAATAACAGATGACTATTTTGACGTGATTCTTGGGTATCAAAACAATTTGAAGGTTGTACTAAAATCGTCTCGGATGGTACGCGAACAGAGCCCAAGGTATGTGATCTATGGAAACAAGGGGACATTCGTTAAATATGGAACAGATCCTCAGGAGGCTGCGCTTATCGCGGGTAAATCTCCTAAAGAGTCGATTGATTGGGGAAGAGAATCCCCAGAATGGTGGGGGAAAATAAACTCTTCACTTGGTGATTTGCATATTAAAGGTACAGTCGAGACAATGCCGGGATCATATATATCCTACTATGAGAATGTATACAAGCATATCATGGGACAAGCTGAACTGGCCGTGAAGCCTGAGGAAGGATACTGGATAGTCCGTCTGATCGAGTTAGCTTACAAAAGCCATATAGAAGGATGTACGATCAGAATAGGGGATGAGTTGAATGACTAATACGAAAACAATATTCCCGTTTCGTGCTGCGTTGAATGCTTCGACATTATTTCCTTATAGACTTAATGTTATTGAACAGGCTAAGGTGACTTCTGAAGCTGGTTATGAAGGTATAGAGTTATGGGTAAAGGACATTGTCTCATATCTGGACGCTGGTGGGACGCTTAAAAAGCTTAAGGAAGAGTTGGATAGATTAGATCTCGAGTTTGTGAATGCGATTGCCTTTTTTAAATGGTGTGACAAAGATAAAGTGACGAGAGAGATTGGGTTAAGGCAGGCAGAACATGAGATGGAGCTGCTTGCATCTCTTGGATGTAGGGCAATCGCTGCACCTCCATTCGGTGATGTTAAGGGATTGGTATTCCCGGATCTCGCAGAATACTTTTCAGAGCTTTTGGAGGTTGCTAGTGGAATAGGCGTAGAACCTTATCTTGAGTTTTGGGGGCGCGCTGAATCATTGAACACACTAGGTCAAGCGAAAAGCTATATTGATTTCCTGCCTGGAAGCAAACTGCTGCTCGATACATTTCATATGTATACAGGTGGAAGTGATTTCGATCAAATTCGATCGTTAAAAGCAAATCAAATTGGCATTGTTCATGTGAACGATTATCCAAAGATTCCTTCGCGTGAGCGAATTCATGATGGTAATAGGCTGTTTCCAGGCGAAGGGATTGCTCCATCGGCCAAGCTAGCAAATGACCTTTACAGTATTGGATACCGGGATTATGTTTCTCTAGAGCTATTTAAAGATATTTATGAAAAACAAAGTGCCCTTGAGACAGCTAAGGCTGGTTTGGTTGCTATCAAAGCAGCATATAGCATTTAAATAAACAGAAGCCCCCTTACTGCGTTTGCATACATTCTGCAAAGACACTAGTTACATTGCCCCGCCTAAAATAAAGATAACGAATCTAAAGAATTGGAAATATACATCGTACATTTGTCAGCCGTATAGTAGAGCTAACAAGTGATTAACTAAATAACTTTAAGTAAGGTGAGGGAGCATGCCGGTTAAGCAATCATTAATCAACGAAGCGGAATTATTGAGGCCCGAATTGAATGAGTTATTGGTTCTGCCAAAACATGTGGTAGAAGTAGTTCGCAATGAAGAAGCATTTCAGGGCTGGAGCACCATAACGGTAAATGACATAGAAGAACTCTATTCAAGGACATTAGGAAAAAACGAGTCTATCACGGTTGATTTCGGTGATCATCTTGTAGGTTATGTATCCTTTGCGGTGGAGTCGCAAGGGAGCCCACCTGATGCACCGTTGAAACTTCGGTTAGTATTTGGAGAAATGCCATCTGAAATAGGGGAGCCATTTCAGGAATATGAAGGATGGCTAAGTAGTTCGTGGTTGCAAGAAGAAATATTATTAATAGACGTTTTGCCAGGAGTCGTACAATTACCTAGAAGGTATAGCTTTCGTTACGTAAAAATTGAAGTTATCGATTCTTCACGGAAATACCAAATTCGTTTCACCGATTTGCGGTGCACCACGGTAACCTCAGCTCGAGTTTCGAATGTCCTGTCATTAGATAATGATTTGCCTGATGATCTCAAAATCATGGATCGTATTGCAATTAAGACGTTGCAAGACTGTATGCAGACTGTTTACGAGGATGGTCCAAAGAGAGACAGGAGATTATGGGTTGGTGATTTACGCTTGCAAGCACAAGCCAATTACCTAACATTTCGAGACTGGAGACTGGTTAAACGCTGTTTGTACTTATTTGGAGGTATGACCCATTCTGATGGATTAGTGGGAGCATGTGTATTTGAAAAGCCAATGCCGCATGTGGACGATACTCGACTTCTTGATTATTCCATGTTATTTGTTGGCTGTTTACATGATTATTTCGTCGAGACATTGGATATGGATGCGCTAAGAGCACTATGGCCAATTGCTTTTAAGCAACTTGAGCTAGGTGTAGAGCAATTAGACTCAAATGGAATCATATTAGAGAATTCAGAGATATCGTATTTTATTGATTGGCAAGATAAATTAAACAAGCAGGCATCTGCTCAAGCCATATTGCTTTATACCCTAAAACTTAGTTTAAAGTTGGCACGCGCTTTAGGAAATATTGATGAAGAGCAATGGATTGTGAAATACATTGAGATTGTTGCTGAGGCGGCTTTAAAACAACTTTGGGACCCGGAGCTCGGATTGTTTATTAGTGGTTCCGATAGGCAAGTTTCTTGGGCTTCTCAGATATGGATGACGCTTGCTGAGGTAATGCCAAGTGGAAAATGTTCAGAGCTATTTGACAAGATGTTGCTGAATCCACCTGAGATTGGGATGAATACGCCATATATGTATCATCACTATATTGAGGCGTTGTTTGCTTGTGATAAAGAGGAAGAAGCATGGGAACAGCTTCGAGCGTATTGGGGAGAAATGGTCGCAGATGGTGCGGATACGTTCTGGGAATTATATAACCCACAAGATAAAAAACTCTCTCCGTATGGAAGCAATATCATTAATAGTTACTGCCACGCGTGGAGCTGTACTCCGACATACTTTATTCGTAAGTACTGGCCGAGGGGCAATAAATAACTGAAAGGATACTCCTGGAAGAGGAGTATCTTTTTCGTTTATGATTCCATTCTCACGAAAAATCTCACACAAAAGGCGGTGCTGAATAATGCGATTCATGATGAATTTATTCTTGTCGATGCGCATTTTCCCAAAGCTCCTGTTTACTTTTCTTATTATCGTTGGGCCGATTTACTATATCGGTCTTACGATGAATAAGCAAGGAGCAGAACATATAAGAACTGAAATTGGAAATTCTTTAGTGTCTCGAGTGAACCTTTATATGGAGATTCTAGATGTTGATTTTGACAAAACGATTCGTTTGATGCAGGAGTTTGTTAACGACGATGACCTATTAGATTTAAGTGCGGCTTGGGAGGTAATGTCGGATATCGAACGTACGGAAGCGACACTGAGAGTAGAACAACGTCTGAATTTATTGCAACAGTCCAGTACATTTGTAACCACAGCTTTTGCAATGATTCCGTCGATGAATCGAACGATAACTTCAGGCCCCTCTACTATTGAAGATTTAAATCAAGAACAATTCGAAGCATTATGGAAAAGAAAAAGTGTGTATAAGTCCCCTTTTTTAGAGTGGAATGGACGAATATTCATCAGTGTGCCATTTCCCGATGCTGGATCGGTTAAAACATCGTTATTTCTAGTTGTAGTCGAAGTTTCACGCACCAGGCTGGCTAGTGCGCTTGAAAAGTTTACGGACGAGGAAGGTGGCGCGGTGTTATCTGGCAGACGAATTTCATGGACAGTAGCTGGTGCGATCGGTGAGGGTAAGGCGCAAACTTTCGTCGAGCATTTTGAAAACATTGATAATGTAATGGCCACCGAAGCCCAGGTACGAACTATCGTTATTGAAGGTAAGCCTTATATGTTTGCACAGAAAGAGTCAGAACTTTTGGATGTGACGTTAAGCATGTATGTGCCTTCCCAAGAGATCGAGAAGCCGTTGCTCGATTATAATAGATGGCTCTTTATTTTGTCGGCAATATCTATTGGATTAGTTCTAACATTCTCATATAGCATTTATCGAATGATCCACAAACCACTGAAATCATTGATTTATGCTTTTCGTAGGCTTGAACAGGGCAATTTTAATGTCAGTTTGAAGTATTCCTTAAAAGATGAGTTTGGTTATTTATATGAGCAGTTTAATGCAACCGTAAGCCAGTTGAACATCCTCGTACACGAGGTTTATGAGCAACAATACCGAGCGAGACTCTCGGAGTTGCGCCACCTTCAGTCGCAAATCAATCCGCATTTTCTATACAATACTTATTTTCTGCTTTATCGAATGGCTCTAAGGAAAGACTTTGATAACGTTGTACCATTAACCAAGCATTTAGGGGATTATTTTCAATACATTACTCGAGACGGAATGGATGAAATTCCATTTGTCCATGAAGCCAACCATACAAAAACGTATATGGAAATTCAAGCGATTCGCTTCGAAGATCGTATTCAATCAGCCTTTGATGAGATACCGGAGAGTGCAGAGCAAATAATGGTACCAAGGCTGGTGCTCCAACCGATTATTGAAAATGCGTATAAGCACGCGTTAGAGAAGAAAGAAAAGGATGCGAGATTACATGTTAAATCGGAAATTAGAGATCAAGCATTAATTATAACCGTTCAGGATAATGGTGAGCAATTGACGGTTCAGATGCTTGATGAACTTCGATTGATGTTAGAGCAATCGGAGGAAGCAGCGGAAACGACAGGCCTTAAAAATGTTCATCGGCGACTTCGAATTAAATATGGCGAACGAGCCGGTCTTTTACTCCAACTTGGGAAAAACGGCGGGCTATGTGTGGAAATCATCATTCCTATAGAGGGGGAAACTTAATGTTAAAATTACTCATTGTTGATGATGAGCCATATACCGTAGATGGGTTGTTGGACATGTTAAGCGAGGTGGAGGACTTGTCACTCGATTTATACACGGCAACATCTGCAAAAGATGCGATAGATAGGTTGACGAGAACGCGAATTGATATTGTCATTAGTGACATCCAGATGCCCGGTATGGATGGGTTGGAATTGCAACAATGGATTGCTGGGCGTTGGCCGAGATGCAAAGTTATTTTTCTGACTGGTTACGGACAACTAGATTACGCGCAACGGGCGATTCGCGGGGGGAGCATCGATTATATTTTAAAAACCGAAGGGGATGAAGCGATAGTTAGGAGTGTGCAAACGGCAATCCAATCTATCCAAGAAGAATCAGCCAATGATCAGTATTTGCTTCGAGCAAAAAGCCAATTGCAACAAGTGCTTCCTGTATTAAGGAAGGAATGGTTTTTTGAATTGGTTGATAGTAAAGTGGATGCCCGAGTCCCTGGTCAAGCAAAGTTCGAACAATTGAGAAGTGAATTATCTGCTGCAGAATCTGTGTTGTTAGTTGGTGGGCGTGTTGATCGATGGAGCGACGGAGATGGATATCATCAGCAGGCTTTGCTTCTATACGCTATACAAAATATCGCGGAAGAGTATCTCTCTCATGTTCGCATGATGTCGGTAATGTTAGAAGGTTCGGATTTTATTTGGTTAATTCAACCTCAAACTTCTTCTATATCAGAAGTTGATTGGAAGGATACGATTGCATATGTATTGGCATCAATGGAGAGTATTCAAACTGCCAGCCGCACCATTCTTAAATTGCCTATCTCATTGATCTGTACTGGAACTCCTGAGGATTGGGATGTACTGGGTGCTGCCTATGATCGTTTGAAACAAACCATGATATTAGGGCTTGGTAGCGGAGAAGAGATGTTAATTTCTTATTGTAGCGGAGATATAAACACATTTGGTGCAGAAGGCTACCGACGAAGTATCGCCGATCTAGGCAGAAGCCTTGAGGCCAATCATGAAGAAGATTTCCGCCGGATCGCCGGACACTTATTTGAGCACATGCCGAACCGACTGGGGCTGTACGCCCAGATCTATTTCGGCATCGTAGTGTTACTACTGGAACAACTAAACAATCTTACAGACTTCAATGATCTGGTAGATGGAAGAATACGAAAACTGTTAGACATCGACGCGCATCGCTCGAAGGAGGAGGCTCTAAAGCTTCTTTTAGAGACAGCCGCCTTGTTGTTCGAGCGACGTAGATCGTTACAAGACGAAAGAACGAATCGAGTTATTCAAAAGTTGAATCTTCATATCAGAGAAAATTTGTTCAATGATTTATCGTTGGATGCGCTTGCTGATCTTGTTCATATGAATGCATCCTATTTGTCGAATTTATATAAGCAATGTACGGGTAAAAATGTATCGGATTATATTGCAGAACTTCGAATAGAAAAAGCGAAGGATATGTTGACCAATACGCCGCTAAAAATTCATGAGATAGCAGAAATAATGGGTTTTGGTGCCGCGCCTTATTTTACAAGGTACTTTAAACGACATGTTGGGATTTCACCGCAAGAATATCGTGGTTAATAAAGAAGTTGCAAAAAGAAGATAAGAAACCTAAAGACATGGAAATATACGTGAAGTGGCCTCCTATTTATACTGAAATTGTTAGAAGTATTACACATTCCAATAAGAAAAAGGGGAGGCAAAAAAATGAAAATGAGAATGAAAAAGGCAACATTCTTCGCAGCTTTGTTGAGTGTATGTTTAGCAGTTACCGCTTGCTCGGGCAACCCAGAGCCAGGAAACAGTTCAGGTAATCAGAAAGAGACACCTCAAAGTACGGACAAACCAATTGTAGAGGTTGATCCGTATTTTGGAAAGTATGATCCACCGATTGAGGTGACCTCCGTTCGGGTTATCGACACTCCAAAATTTGTTGAGGGTGAGGACCTTGATAATAATATTTGGACTCGCACCTTGTCTGAACGTTTGGGAATTAAGGTGAATAATCAGTGGGTTGTTAATGGGGAACAGGGTTCGGAAAAAATGAATGTTACCCTTGCTTCAGGCGATTTGCCGGACTTCTTTTCTGTTAGTACTTCACAGTTAAAACAACTGGTTGAAGCTGGAGAACTTATGGATCTATCAGAGTTGTATGAGAAACATGCGACTCCTCTAGTGAAAGGGTTCTTGGATGAAGCTACTAACTCGCTGGCTTCCGCCACATTTGATAGTAAGCTAATGGGTATTCCGCAGCCGGGGGGAACAATCGATGCAGCACCTGTATTGTGGATTCGGAAGGACTGGTTGGAAAAACTAAGCTTAAATGAGCCAAAATCAGTAGATGATGTTTTGGCGATTTCTGAGGCTTTTACGACAAAAGATCCAGATGGAAATGGTAAAAACGATACGTACGGGCTTGCACTGATGAAAAATTTATACGGTAACTTTGGCTCGATTGAAGGTTTCATGAGCAGTTACAATGCTTATCCACATACTTGGCTTAAAGCGGATGACGGGACAGTCGTGAATGGTAGCATTCAACCTGAGATGAAAACAGCGTTGACTGCGTTACAAGAATTGTACAAGAAAGGACAAATTGATCGCGAATTTGGCGTTAAGGACGAAGTCAAAGAAGGCGAGTTGGTGGCCTCCGGTAAATTAGGAATGACATACGGAGCGTTCTATTTATCTCTAGATGCTATGAAGGCTAGCAGGGCCAATGATCCTAATGCTGACTGGGTACCTTACCCTATCGTGAACACGGAAGGTAAGATCGCAAACTTAACTATCCCTTCCTTGGTTGTGAATAGTTATTATGTCATTCGTAAGGATGCCAAAAACCCGGAAGCATTGTTCAAGATGCTGAATTTGTACGCCGACATTCAATATAATTCTGAAACCGCTCCAGAAGTGAAACAAGCACACTGGGATATTAACGGTATTCAAACATGGGTGTATTATCCTTTCCGGATTGCTCCAGCTAGCCCGAATTATGGTTTTTATAAAGCCGTGGTGAAAGCCTTGGACGAAAAAGATACTTCAAAGTTAGATAATGAAGGACGAATCATATATGAGCACAGCTTAGCCATGGAAGAAGGTAGGGGGACAGTCGATGACTGGGCATACGATCGTGTCTTCGGACGGGAGAGCTCTTATGCGGTAATTGATCGCTATCTTCAAGAAAAAGTACTGATACCTGGTGTGTTTTATGGTATGGACACCCCTACGATGACACAAAGGAACTCAACATTGATCAAAATGGAAATTGAAGCATTTACAAAAATCATTCTAGGTGATTCTTTGGACACGTTCGACAAGTTCGTCAGCGACTGGAAAAAGGTCGGTGGAGACCAGATTACGAAGGAAGTAAACGAGTGGTATCAATCGAAATAGACGGTTAGAAGCGAGGTGCTGGGTTCTGCCTGGCACTTCGCCTTTAAGAGAGGAGTTCTTTATGGCAATAAAGAAACGGAAAAAGCAATGGCCGCTTCATTTGATGATTCTACCGGCTTTATTGCTAGTAACTCTATTTAGTTATGGTCCAATGTTCGGTATCGCGATTGCTTTTCAAAAGTTTATCCCAGCACGAGGGATAGCTGGATCTGACTGGATCGGTTTGGATAACTTTAAATATGTCATGGATCTGCCAGATTCATTCAGAGTACTTCGGAATACAGTCTTAATCTCGGCTATGAAGATTATTGCCAACTTGATCGTACCGATCACGGTTGCATTGCTGCTAAATGAGATTCGCAAAGAAGCATTTAAAAGGAGTTTTCAAACGCTAGTTTATCTGCCGCACTTTTTATCATGGATTCTGCTCGGAGGAATAATAATCGATATATTATCACCGACAACCGGTATTGTTAATCAATTTCTAGGCTGGTTGGGCATTAAACCGATTTATTTTCTTGGCGATCGAAGTTGGTTTCCTTTCGTTTTAGTAGGAACAGACACTTGGAAAGAATTTGGATATAATACGATCGTTTATCTCGCTGCCATTACAGGAGTCAATCCTTCGCTTTATGAAGCGGCGATTGTAGATGGAGCGAGTCGATGGAAACAGACGATAAACATTACAATACCAAGCATGACCCCTATTATCGTGCTTCTTTCGGTTTTAAGTTTAGGTAACGTTTTAAATGCAGGATTCGATCAGGTGTTTAATCTCTATAGTCCGCAAGTTTATGAGACCGGAGATATTATTGATACTTTCGTATACCGTATTGGCCTAATTGACGCACAATATTCGGTTGCAACAGCGGTTGGATTATTTAAGTCGGTCGTATCGCTCGTCTTTATTCTCGTTTCCTACCTGCTTGCATATCGCCTGGCTAACTATCGAATTTTCTAGAGGAAGGAGAGTCAGACGTGGTTGAACATTACTCTATTGGCCGAAAAGTATTCAACGGTTTTAACTATACATTTTTAATTATTTTATCCTTCTTATGCCTTTTTCCGATTATTCATGTGTTGGCCGTTTCTTTTAGTTCAAGTGAGGCGGCGGCAGGTGGGTTGGTTAAGCTTTGGCCAGTCGATTTTTCTACAGCTTCTTATGAGTATGTGCTTAAACAAGGGAAGTTTTTAGAAGCTCTCCAAGTAACGCTACAGCGTGTTGGATTAGGTGTAGTAATCAACATGTTTCTAACGATACTCGTTGCGTATCCATTATCAAAAGAAGCGACTGATTTCAGATGGAGAACTTTATATGCTTGGATGTTTATCATTACGATTCTATTTAATGGCGGCCTGATTCCTGCTTATATGACAGTAAAGTATACAGGACTCCTTGACTCCGTGTGGGCTTTAGTTCTACCTGGAGCGGTACCTGTATTCAATATTATCTTGTTGCTTAACTTTTTTCGAAACTTGCCAAAGGAGTTAGAAGAAGCGGCGTTCATCGATGGTGCGGGACATTGGACGACAATGTGGCGGATTTTTGTGCCGTTATCCCTACCGGCTCTTGCGACCATTACTTTGTTTTCAACGGTCGGTCATTGGAATTCATGGTTTGACGGATTAATATTCATGAATCGTCCTGAGAACTATCCTTTACAGAGTTATCTTCAGACGGTTGTAGTTCAACAAGATTTATCGGACATCGCATCACAAAATCTAGCGCTGTTGTCCGAAGTTAACGATCGTACATTCAAAGCAGCACAGATTTTTCTAGGTGCATTTCCAATCTTGATGGTGTACCCGTTCTTGCAAAGATTTTTTATTAAAGGGATCGTGCTTGGCAGTGTGAAGGAATAGGAAGGAAGTTTTGTAGATGAAGAAAGTAAAAGCCGGCATTATCGGTTGTGGCATGATAAGCGGAATTTATCTGGAAAATTGCAAAACCCGTTTTGATATTCTAGACATTGTTGCAGTTGCGGATATTATTCCTGAACTGGCTCGGAAGCGCGCTGCTGAGTATAACGTGAACAAGGCCTATCAAGTGCAAGAACTACTTGCAGACCCAGAAATTGAAATCGTCATTAATTTAACAGTGCCGCATGTTCATACAGAAGTCAATTTACTCGCTCTGAATGCTGGTAAACATGTATACACGGAAAAGCCTTTTGCGTTTTCGCGCGAAGAAGCTGATCTGGTTCTCACACTCGCTAGAAAAAAGGGGCTCCGTATTGGATCCGCTCCTGACACATTCCTGGGAGGTGCATTGCAAACATGCCGTAAAATAATCGACGATGGTTGGATCGGTAAGCCTTATGCAGGTACAGGCTCAATTATTATGGGGCACGTATGGGATGGCATGCATCCCAATATTGGAAGTGTTTTGAAGCCAGGTTGGGATCCGCTCTTTGATATGGCACCTTATTATTTTACCAACATGATAAATTTGTTAGGTGCTGTAAGCAAGGTTTCAGGTTTTGTATCTAACGTGAGAGAGGAGTTATCAATTGTTAATCCAAAAGCACCGCATTTTGGTGAGACATTCCCGGTAGAAGCGTATATGAATACGGCAGCGGTTTTGCAGTTTGAATCAGGTGCCATAGTGACAATGCAATCTGCAAAAGAAAGTTTTGGCTATGTACCGAGGTTTGAAATTTACGGAACGGAAGGAACACTTTATGTTCCAGATCCTAATACCTTTGATGGAGAGATTCGACTATTACAGCCAAACGGAGCGATAAAGGAGATCCCTTACTCTCATGGATTTGTTGAAAACAGTAGGGGAGTCGGAGTTGCGGATATGGCTCATGCTATTCGATCCGGTCGACCTCATCGTGCCAGTGGAGATATGGCTCTTCACGTTCTGGATGTGACAATTGGTGTGATAGATTCCTGTGCTTCTGGTCAACACACAGTCGTTGAATCACCTTTTGAGCGACCATTGCCCCTTCCACTTGGGTTGAAGTTCAATTTGCTAGACGACTAAATATTCGATTAGGAAAGGAAGAGTTGTATTGGCACCTTCTATTGGGCTACAAACGTGGACAATTCGTCGTGAAATAGAACAAGACTATATCGATTCTCTCCAGAAAGTAAAAGTGATCGGTTATCAGGGCGTTGAAGTGGGTATGCCGCCAAATGGAGTTACTCCAGAACAATATAAGAATGAACTTCAGGATCTAGGTCTTCAAGCAATCAGCATCCATACTAGTATGGATGCTTTACGGGATAACTTGGATGAATTAATTCACTACGCAGAAACTGTTGAGAGCAAATATTTTGTTATCTCTCACCCACCTTTCGATTCTAGTCGGGCTGTAATTGATATTGCAAAGGAGCTAAATCAAATCGGTTATCGATGCCGAGGGAGAGACATTAGATTGTTGTACCATAACCATGATTGGGAATTTTCGCAGTTAGACAATATATCCGCCTACGATTTGCTCTTACAGGAAACAGACCCAGCACTTGTTCAAATGGAACTGGATGTGTACTGGGTAGCTAAAGCAGGTGAAAATCCAATTGAATACCTTGAGAAGCTTAAAGATCGTTGTCCGCTTTTGCATGTTAAGGATATGGAGGCAGGTGTAGAACAGTTTTTTGCAGAAGTTGGCGAGGGAATCCTACCTATGAGAAAAATCATTCATACGGCGTCGACTATTGGTACGAAATGGTTAATCGTTGAGCAGGATGAATGCAGAAAGTCTCCATTTGAGTGCATAAGTACTAGTTTTAGAAACTTGAAATCGTTAAGAGAAAGGATAGAAATAAATTAAATGTTTTATGGGATTTAACTTAATAAAGGGGGAATGTCTATAGAATAGCTCCAGTGGTTTACGCAAAAAAAAGGACATCAGTGTTGAGTCAGAACCGTAGATTCGAATCACGTTTTTTGAGTTTTAGATGAATCCATAAGCTCAAGGAGGAAAATATGTCCACTATTTCGAAAAAAATACTCGTAGGTATGCTTTCAGTTTCAATGGTCTCAGCTTTTTTTATGAACACAGCACCGGTATCAGCTGCCGGAGGGGGACCGATACAGATCGTATATAGTTCTTATAATGATAGTGACACCACAAACAGGCTCACACCACAAACAGGTAAAACATTTACTCCCATTAGCAATAGCACAGCAAACGGAATCATTACAATTGATCCGTCGATTACTTACCAACCATGGATTGGTTTTGGAGGTTCACTTGATAATGACACCGTTTACGAATTGGGACGGTTGTCGGCAACAGACAGGACCGCAGCTCTGAATGACCTTTTCAATCCGGCAACAGGCAATAACTATAATCTTATGAGAATCACAATGGGAGTTAGCGATTTTTTCCCAGAGTATGATGTTAATATTCTTCCTGATCATGGAGCATGGACTTATAATGATATGCCAACTGGAGAAACTGATCCAGATCTAACAAACTTCTCTATTCAACGTGATATTGATTCGGGAAAGATAGCGATCATGCAGGAAATTCTAGAAATTAATCCAGAGGTGAAGTTCGTAGCTGCAATGTGGTCTCCTCCAGCTTGGATGAAGGATAGTGGGACTCTCGAATGGGGGGGACATGTTAAGCCGGAGTATTATGAATCCTTGGCCAATTACTATGTCAAATTTATTGAATCCTATCGTGAGTTGGGAATTCCTATTTATGCGGTAAGTATACAAAACGAGCCATCAGTAGCCTATAAGTTCTCAACCACTCAATTCACAACTAGTGAGTATGAGACGTTTACACTAGACTTAATTGATGTTTTAGATGATAACGATTTGAAAGTGAAAATCTGGGGTCATGACGATAATGAGACCAGTGCTTACGATTATGCAAAGATACTCAACAACCCTGAAATTGCTCCGTATATAGACTCCTTTGCTTACCATAATTATTCACAATTCCCTGTATCGCAATCTACAGCACTTCATTACCAATACCCGGATACACTTTCGGGCATTTCCGAAATGACTCATGGTGCACCAAAGATCATGGAGTATATGAGAAACTTCATGAGCTATTACATGTCATGGATTACGTTCCGCGAGTTTATTAACCCTGGGCCTGGACCTGGCGTTTGGCAAGATGAGTATAGAGATCCGGCCGTTGATCCGGATTATTATAGCGATGTTCAGATCTCTTGGGCGGGTACTCCCGGCAGCAGTACCTATAAATTGAATGCTTGGTACTACCATTTTGGACAGTTTTCGCGGTACATTCAACCAGGGGCTGTTCGTATCGATAGTACCGGCGTCGTTGCCGATAATGTCTCAAATGTAGCATTCAAGAACCCAGATGGCACGATTGTCATTGTTGTAAGCAATCGTATAAACAATGTGATGAACTCCGTAGACATGAATACTCCAGCAAAAACAATCAAGATTATAACTCCAGACGGAGAGTTCACGGATACGATACCTGGAGATACAGTAGCGACCTATAAATACACAGCTACGACAGGGGAGTCTCTTGCTAAAAATGGATGGACAGCAACAGCTTCCCATACAAATGGAACATACTCTGCAACCCAAGCATTGGATAGCAATTTAGATACAGTATGGACTAGCGGCGCTAACCAAGCCAGCGGTCAAAACTTTACGATTAATCTTGGTTCTGCTCAAACATTCGATCAGTTGACTCTGAACTTGGGAAGATTTCCTGGTGACAAACCTGCAAGCTATCAATTATTTGTGTCGAGTGACGGCTCCAACTGGGGTAGTGCAATAGCTACAGGTTCAGGAAGCGCAAACCTGACAAATATTACTTTCAGTTCTCAAACGAAGCAGTATATCCGTATTCAGCTGTCCGGATCTGCTGCCAATTGGTGGACGATTGCTGACCTGTCAATATACAACTCTAACAAGGGACTTTTAGCTCGTAATGGTTGGACAGCAAGTGCGTCACTAACAGGCGGTACTAACGTTTCCGGAAATGCCCTGGATGGGGATTCTACTACAAGATGGGCTAACGGAGCTGCTCAAGCAAGTGGGCAATGGTTTAGCGTTGATATGGGGGCTGCAAAAACGTTTAACAAGATAGAAATTGATGCTGGACCTAACAATAGCGATTATGCTAGAGGCTACGAGGTCTATGTTTCAAACAATGGCACAAGTTGGGGGAATGCCATTGCAAGCGGGGTAGGTCTTGGGCAAAAGATCCAAATCAGCTTCTCAAATAAAACGGCTAGATACATTAAGGTTGTTCAGACTGGAACAGCTGCGTATAATTACTGGTCGATTTCCGAATTCCGAGTCTTTAACCAAGCTCCAATCCTGCTAAGCCGTTCAAACTGGAGTGTAAGCGGCTCTACTACTGGTAGTGGATCAACGGCAGCTAATGTATTGGATGGAAATACGACAACACGTTGGACAACGGGTACTACTCAAGTAAATGGTCAATGGTTCGAAGTGGATATGGGGAAAATTAATACGATTTCCGGATTGGCATTAAGTGTTGGAAGCTTTTTGGATAACTATCCTAAAGCTTACAAAGTTGAATTGTCGTTGGATGGCGCATATTGGTTTACCGCAGCACAAGGCGCTATACCAGAAGCAGAGAATAAAATTAGTTTCCCTGCTAATGCTGCAAGATACATTAAAATCACCCAAACTGGAACTGCATCGAGTAATTGGTCCATTACTGAATTGAATGTGTTCGGCGTAGAACAAGCACCTTCATTAGGAACAAGACTCAATAATGCCGGTTGGACTGCGACAGCTTCTGCCAACAGCGCAGAGGCCTATCTTGCACTTGACGGCAAGTTGCAAGAGCCAAGAAATAATCCATGGGTATTTGGTGGAGGCGACGTAGTAGACGATGCTTCATCACGTTGGACTTCTGGGGCATCGCAGAGTGGCTCTGAATGGTTCAAGGTAGATCTAGGAACCACTCAAACTTTCAATACGGTTGAAATAAATAATGGTCCGTATGTTGCTGATTATGCCGGGCAATACAGAGTATACGTTTCAAATGACGGTACCAATTGGTCACAAGTAGCTAGCGGAGAAGGATACGGTTTAGTTACCAGGATTAAGTTCCCGACAGTGAATGCAAAGTTTGTGAGAGTTGATCAAACAGGAACAGCCGGAACCTGGTGGAGCATAGCTGAGTTGAATCTTTACTTGCAATAAACAAAAAGCTTTTGCAATTGAACAGGCATCCTCTTGACGGAGGATGCCTGAGATCGTATGTAGGTATTATTGAATGGAGGGGAATAATTTGAGTTGGAATCTAAGGTCGACAGAAGTTCGTTCAGGTAAACCATTTGCCTACTTTATCTTAGCAGCAATAATATTATTTGTGAGTTATTGGCCAACAGCCGAACGAGTAAATGCCGAAATGGGGACGAGTGACTTTCTTAAAGCAAATGGTACAGTGATCCGCAATCAATCAGGTATCGGAGATATTGTAAACTTAAGAGGGACTAACTTGGCATCGTGGATGCTGCAGGAGGACTGGATTTCCCCGCTTGGTGAGTTTGCATTAGAGAGAGATGGCTGGAGTGCCTCCGCATCTGTTAACACAATAGAAGCATCAAAGATGATAGACGGAAATGAAGCAAGTAGATGGAGCACGAATACTGCGCAAACAAGCGGACAATGGATTCAGATTAATCTGGGTTCAAAGCAGACATTTAACAAAGTTTATTTGGATGCAGGGCAAGGTACAAGGGATTATGCGGTTAGCTACAAAGTTGAGGTTTCTAATAATGCTACTCAGTGGAACGAAGTAGCAAGTGGCTTGGATCTAACTGAAAATGAGCATTATCTAGATATCCGATTTATTCCCCAATCCTCACAATACATTAAAATAACTCAAATCGGCAGCAGTTCAACAAAATATTGGTCAATAAGCGAGATTAATGTTTTCTCTATGCCTGTAACTAGTAAAGTCGGATGGAGTGCTACAGCTTCAGATACATTGACTGGAACTTCAGCAGCACAGGCAATAGACAATAATTTAACGACAAGATGGAGTTCGGGAACAGCCCAAAATCCAGGTCAGTGGTTTCAGGTTGACATGGGCAAGCTTCAGCAGATTGGAGGGTTAATGGTCGATACCGGGGCAATGTATGCATCGGACTTTTTTAAGGCTGCTAGCATTCAATTTTCTGCGGATGGAATCAACTGGGATCACGCAACGGAAATAGAAGGAGCTAATAATCGATTAACTGTAGTTTACTCTGGTGGGAATATTCGTTATTTCAGAGTGACATTGACGGGAAGTTCTACTAATAGCTATTGGTCTATAAGTGAAATCTCTGCCTTTTCCTCAGGTGAGTTCAATAAGGAAGGTTGGACAGCAACTGCATCTTCTACTACATTGAATTCATCTGCAAACAATATGCTTGATAACGATAAGACAACAAGGTGGAGTAATGGTCAAGCACAGTCAAATGGGCAATATGTTCAGGTGGATATGGGAGCGTTGCATACTTTTAACCAAATCGTAATGGACGCAGGTTCTAATTACTCTCAAGACTACCCAAGGAATAGCAAAGTAGCAGTCTCGAAAGATGGTATCACGTGGTCCCAAGTAGCCGAACAAACCGGGGCTTATCAAAAGGTAGCGATAAACTTTCAAGTCGTATCCGCTAGGTACATCAGAGTGACTCAGACAGGAAGTTCCTCTAATAGTTGGTGGAGTATCGCAGAATTTAATGTTTATCTCAATTCGGATGATTATTCGCTTCGAAAAAATTTGACTGCTAAGTTTGGATCCTCTACAGCAGATGACTTGTTAATGGATTTTAAGGATTATTGGATACAGGAAAGTGATCTTGATTCTATCCAATCGATGGGCATGAATGTCGTTCGTGTACCTGTTATGTGGTTAGAGTTTATGAATGAGGATGGAACGTGGAAGTCAGATCCATGGGCGAAACTAGACTGGCTTGTAGAACAATGTTCGATACGCAACATTTATGTCATTTTTGATTTACACGGTGTACCAGGCGGCCAATCAGGCGGGTGGTCGACAGGCGGGCAAACAGGAAGCAATAAAATATGGACCGAATCATGGTACCTTGATAAGACAGTGGATCTATGGGAGGGAATTGCTAATCATTACGCAAATAATCCAGCTGTCGCCGGATATGACTTAGTGAATGAACCAGTAAATGATGTTAATCCCAATGTAACGATTCATTCTGTATATAATACGATCTATCAAGCAGTCAGGGCAGTCGATCCAAACCATATTATATTCATCGAAGCTTTTTTTGGCTGGAATGATATAGTCCCCCCAACGACGTACGGCTGGACGAATGTTGTTTATGAGACTCACCACTATAACGGAAATAATATATATGACTGGAATTCTCAAAACCAATTCATCGATACTTTGCTACAACAATTGGCTGATTATCAGTCTGGCTGGAATGTACCCGTATATGTAGGTGAGTTTAACTTTTGGAAGTACGAGGACCTCTGGCATAAATGGCTCGTAGGATTAAATGCATTGAATATTTCATGGACCAATTGGTGTTATAAAGTAAGAATCGACGGTAACAATTGGGGCTACTACGACACGAATTATAGGCTGGCACCGATCATTAATAATGACACTGTCGACTCGATCCGTACAAAGTGGAGTAGGTTCGAAACAACAAATTTTAGAACAAATACAGATCTAATAAACTTAGTTTCAAAATATACATCAGGGAATGCTTCTACAGAATATCTTGATGTTGTTGCACTCGATCGGACAGGTTGGACCGCTTCAGCATCTAATCATTCATTATCGGCTGGTAATGTATTAGACGGCAATTTCGGAACAAATTGGCATACGGGGGATTTGCAATCAGACGGACAGTGGCTGCAAATTAATATGGGTGAACCCAAACGTTTCGAATCGATAAATTTGGATGCCGGTACTGGTAATAAAGATTATCCAGTTGAATACCAGGTACAGGTATCAAATGATGGAACCAACTGGAACACAGTGAGAATTGGAAAAGGTTATGGCTATAAGATGGTTATTCCTTTTGCGCCTCAATATGCTCAATACATCAGAGTTAAGCAAACAGGTGAGAGCGTATCTCATCAATGGTCTGTTCAGGAGCTATTCGTATATTCAGCACCTGAACTCAGTCGCAATGGGTGGAGTTCATCAGCATCTTCGGTTCTTACAGGAGAGGATGTGGATTATGCCTTAGATAGCAATAGAATTTCTCGTTGGTCGACAGGTCTTGCTCAAACGAGTGGGCAGTATTACCAAATAGATATGATGGAAAATAGAAAAATAAACAGCATTATCCTGGATACAGCTCTTTATTCATCAGATTACCCAAGGGGATTTCGGGTGGACGTGTCGATCGATGGCAGCACATGGTCAACCATTTCTGCCGGCACTTGGAATGAGCCCGTATTGCTTGTATCATTTCCAGTTCAACAGGCTCGATTTGTTAGAGTTGTACAAACTGGAAGTTCCGTTAATAGCTACTGGTCTATTGCTGAGTTTAGAGTTTTTGGGGAAGTAATTTGATAAGAAATACGTGCAGACTTGATCTGCACGTTTTTTTTGTTAAAACGAAAAAGGGGGGATCCCCAAAAAAAACGGAACGAATCCAAAAAAATCTCACTTATATTAAATTGGATGAACAGGTAGGATGTAGCTAATGCCTTAAGTAAAAAATTTATCTCATTTTGTACGCATCGTTGGAATAAGGGTATTATGAATAATGAGAGTTTATGCATCATGACGTCGATAAGGAGCATATATGAGGAATTGGTCAAATGGACTTAGAAATGTATTTCGCTTTCGAAAAATACGAAGCCGTTATCTCGCAACAATGATTCTTTTATCCGTGCCCCCTTTGTTTTTGCTCGGTTTCATTTCCTTTAACGTCGCCAAACAAACCATTATGGAATCGAACACGCAAACGAATCAAGACCATCTGAGAACCTCGAGCGAAGTTGCTGATTTAACTTTTCGTAACGCTATAAATTTAAACCGCTCTATCATTCTTGACGAAAGTATTCGCGATAACTTAAGGTTCCTCAAGGATACCTCTTCGCTAGTTAGCAAAACAGAGGTTAAAAATCAAATGATTAATGAGCTGCAAAAAATCATAAACAATGGTTTTATTAATTCAAGGTTTGTGGACTCCGTGTGCTTGCTTGATCTTAATAATGAGATTTATTGTTTAGGTCGTTCGGATAGGACAGGCATTTATAAAGGAGATAACAAATCTTGGGAGATTCAGAAGTCCGAATGGTATCGAAGAGCTACAGAAGGTAACGGAAAGGTCATTTTCTTTAGCGAGGATGTTTTTCAAGATTCCTCCAAAACATTTTCTACGGTTAAACTGTTTCGGGATTCGAGCAGCTTGAGCGGAGAACCGATTGGTATGTTAATCATTAATATTTCAAAATCCATATTTGATTCTTTCTTCACTGGTAGCCAAAAGTATGGGGGAGAATTTATTGCGCTTGATCATTCACAAGAAGAGATTGAAGTGGTCAAGCCTCCCCGAAGTAAAGAACTACAAGATGTGTTACAGAGTGGATCGGGGGATGTAGTTGAAGATTTTAAAAAGTTAGGTTATTTGACTGTCACGTATCGAAATGAAACGACGGGGTGGTCGTTTATCCACTTAGTGGAAGTCAAAGAATTGCTAAAGGAATCGAATATTATCGGAACGGCGTCTGCCATCATCGCATCTTGTATCGCCTTTGTCGCGATAGCCATATCGTATGTCATTTCTGGCAGCATTACTCGTCCGTTACTTCAAGTGAAAAAAATGATGGTTGAATGGGCTCGAGGTCAACGGGAATTCAACGAAACATTTGAACATGACGAGGTAGGGGCAATAGGTGAGACCTTCAAACGTATTACTGCTCAGAACAGAGAATTAAACGAGAAATTAGTCCATACCGAGCTACGTGAAAGAGAAGCGGAGTTAAAAGCACTTCAAGCTCAAATTAAACCTCATTTTCTATACAATACTTTAGACTCCATCTATTGGATGGCCAAGCTAAAGAAATATGATCAAGCTGCGGAGATGACCCTTGCTCTGTCGCAGAGCTTTAAGCTGAGCTTAAATAAGGGGAATGATACCTTAACGGTATCCAAGGAGCTGGAGCATATCCATCACTACATGACGATTCAAAATATAAGATATAATAACCGCTTCGAATATGTGGAGGACATTGAACCTTCCATTAAAGCGATGCAAATCTTGAAACTGTTACTTCAGCCGTTAGTCGAAAACGCCATTTATCATGGACTAGAACCGAAAGTCGGCAAAGGAACCATTACGCTCACAGGTAGTCGAGATGGAGATTATTTGCAGTTCGTCATTGAAGATAATGGCGTGGGCATTGATGATCTAGCAAAGATTAATGAAGGATATGGACTGCGCAATGTGAAAGATCGTTTGAAGATGTACTATGGAGCAACAAGCTCGATGCAAATAACGAGTCATGTTAACATGGGTACGCGTGTTGTGTTAAGGCTACAGCTTGGAGGGATAAATGATGCTTAAAGCAGTTGTATTCGATGATGAATATATTGTGATTGAAGGTTTACGTACAATGATTGATTGGTCTAGTTATGGAATCGAGCTTGTTGAGACAGCTACGGATGGAATTGCTGCTCTTAACTGTTTTCGTGAAGTGCAGCCTGACATTGTATTCACTGATATTAGAATGCCGGGAATGACTGGCTTGCAATTAATAGAAAAAATAGCAGAAGAGAAGCCGGACACTTACTGTATTGTGTTCAGTGGATTCAATGAATATGAATATGTGAGAAACGCAATTCGCTTAGGGGTTATTGATTACCTAGAGAAGCCGATTTCCATTGAAAGTATTGAGCAGGCTCTTCTTAAGATTCTTCAGCATGTGCAGTCAAAGAGAGATCAAGAAGTGCTGAAGCAGCAGCTACAGGAGACTCAAAGCGAAATTCTTGCAAAATTAACACTTGAGCTTCTTAATGGAAGCATGGAGCAATTGCCAAGATGGAAGATGTTATTAGGGTCTGATTCTGACCATTTCGTAAGCAGTACCGTAGTTAAATACGTTGAGGGTTACGATTTGAAAGATCTACCAGATTGCCAAGTGGTTATAACGCAAAAGGGGGAAGAGCATTTAGCCATTATCCTCCATTGCAAGCATCCTTCATCGGAATATTGGGAGAATCTCAAAACAAAGTTTGATTTACTTCCATATGGAATAGGCAGTACGTATCCTTATGTGGAGCAATTGGCAAAAAGTTATCATGAAGCACAAAAAGCGTTTGCTCTGATATCAAATGACCCTAATAAGCATGAATCGATTGATCGGGCAAAGTCTTATATTGAACAAAATTTCAAACGAGACTTATCTTTGAACGAAGTGTCTGATTATGTCAATATGAATTCGACTTATTTGAGTGTGTTGTTCAAGGAAGTAGTAGGAGAAAGCTATATTAAGTTTCTCACTCGTTGCCGAATGGAATATGCCAAAGAGCTGTTGCGAAAAGGTACGAAGGTTAATGATGTTGGAGAAATGGTTGGATATCGCACGTATAGGCATTTTGCTGAGGTATTTAAAAAGTATACGCATCAAACACCTGGGCAATATAAAGAAGAATTGTAAACTGTGATTGTTCTTAATGAAGGGATCCCTTAGGGATCCCTTTTTCTGTATAACGATTTCTAAAAAAAAAATCGGATATAAATCCATAAAAAATGACAGTCCCTTTCGCAGGATGTAAGCGTTTATACTAAGAACAACAGAGAACCCGGGCTCTGTTATAAGGAACCATAACATTGAATTGTCAGGGGGAAACAAGTTTGAAAAAGAATAAGGTTCTTCTTATGTTAACGGTTTGCACAGTATTGGCGGTCAGCGTTCTTTCCGGTTGCGGGAAATCGAATAATGAGAGCAACAATACAGCTACAAACGGCAATGCTACAGACAAGCCTGCCGAGAAGGTTACGATCTCGCTACTAACGGACAATACGCAGGATTTTGTTAACGTATCAAAAGCTGTAATCGACGCGTTCCAAGCAAAATATCCGTATATCACAGTAGAACATGAAACACGCCCACCAGGTTCGGAAGGTGATAACTTTGTAAAAACGAGGTTCTCGACTGGTGACATGAACGACGTGTTCTTCTATAATTCCGGTTCATTAATGCATTCACTTAATCCGGAACAAAATTTTCTTGACCTTACGAATGAGCCGTTTATGGAAAACGTCATCGATTCGTTTAAACCCACGGTAACTCTTAATGGAAAGCTTTTTGGAGTGCCGGCTGGTTCTACGATGGGCGGTGGCTGGTTCTATAATAAGAAGGTTTATGCTGAACTTGGACTAACCGTGCCGACGACTTGGGCGGAATTGATTGCAAACAATGACAAGGTCAAAGCGGCAGGGAAAATACCTGTAATCGGCACATATAAGGACAGCTGGACGACACAACTCGTTGTGTTGGGGGACTATTATAACGTACAAGCTCAAACCCCAGCATTTGCTGATGATTATACGGCTAACAAAGCGAAATACGCGACGACGCCTGCAGCATTGAGAGGATTTGAAAAGTTGCAGGAACTTGGAGAGAAAGGGTATCAAAACGAGGATTTCCTGGCGACGACTTATGATACGGGATTGAAAATGCTTGCTGAAGGTCAAGGAGCTCATTACCCGATGCTAACTTTCGCTATCCCAGTGCTTGAGCAAAACTTCCCTGATCTTATGAACGATATCGGCTTTTTTGCCCAACCTGGCGATAGTGCTGAACAAAACGGTTTGACGGTATGGATGCCTTCTGGGGCTTATATATCTAAACAAACTGACCATCCCGAAGAAGCGAAATTGTTCCTTGAGTTCTTGACTACACCTGAGGGAATTGCTGCATGGTCTAGCGCTTCCAAGCCTGTAGGGCCATGGGCGGTAAAAGGTGTTGATGTAGGTGATGACGTGGCTCAAGTTGTCAAAGACATGCTTCCGTATTTTGAAGATAACAAAACGGTTGCGGCATTGGAGTTTGTAAGTCCAATTAAAGGACCTAACCTTCCACAATTCACAGTTGAAGTCGGAGCAGGCATCAATACAGCACTAAAGGCTGCTCAAGGCTACGATAAAGACGTAGAAAAACAAGCGCAACAATTGGGTCTTGAGGGCTGGTAACAATACGAAGCAACGAGTCGGCCCTGCAAATATGCAGGGCCGACTGATTACAACAAGAAAAAGGAGATGGATGGGATGCCTAAGATACTGAAAAGAACGTACTCCTATACGTTCCTTATCCCAGCGGCAGTTATTTACTTGGCGATTTTTATTGTGCCGACGATCATGTCGTTTTTCTTTAGTCTGACGAGATGGACATTGTCCGACTGGGAATTTATCGGCCTACAAAATTATAAAACTTTTTTTGAAGAGACGGCATTGCGAATCGGATTTAAGAACACACTTATCTTTGCCGTTGTAACCTGTATTTTGAAAGTAATTGGTGGCTTGTTATTAGGTGTATTCCTTACTTCTAAGATCCGTACCAAAAACTATTTAAGATCGGTCATTTTCTTCCCAACTCTGGTAAGTACAATTGCTGTGGGTATTGCTTTCAGCCAGATGATGCATCCCTCGCAGGGCTTAATTAATAAGGCGTTAGGCCTTATCGGAATAAATGGACCTGATTGGCTTGGAGATACAAGCATTGCTCTTCTTTCCGTTGCATTCGTGGATGTATGGAAAGGTGTTGGTTTCGCTACTGTTATTTTTATTGCGGGCATATTGTCCATTCCTGAGGAATATTACGAAGCCTTACAAATTGATGGGGGCAACGGATGGAACAAGTTTTGGAGCATTATCGTCCCGCTAAGCCGTCCTGCGATGAATACGGTCATCATCCTATCTTTCATTGGAGGACTTCGACAGTTCGACCTGATTTGGGCGATGACTAAAGGCGGACCTGGATTCTCAACTGATGTGATCGCGTCCATTATTTATAAACAATATATTTCCGGTTTCTTTGGTTTATCGACAGCCGGCAACGTTCTTCTATTTTTATTTGTGACTATTCTCGCGTTCCCGCTGCAAATGTACTTGAATCGTAAAGAGGTGGATCTATAATGAAAGGCTTCAAACAACTATGGGTAGAGATTGCAGCTGTCGTTATGACCATCCTATTATTTTGGGTCCCCCTCTATTTCGTCATCGTAAATGCTTTGAAGAGTCCGCAAGAAGCGGCATTAATGAATATGAAGTGGCCAGAAAAGATTCACATTTGGGACAATATTGTTGAAGTCGTTCAAGCTAGGGATTATATGCTGTTCCGTGCTTTCTATAACAGTACATTGATTACGGTGATATCTATTGTTATTTTAGTTGTCATATCTGCAATGGCAGGATTTGTCCTGCAAAGAAGGACCGATAAGGCGACACCTTTTATTAACTTTTTCGTTTTCGCCGGTCTTATCATTCCACCTGCTGTCGTACCAACGATCTGGGTACTACAGGAACTAGCGCTCTTCAAAACGTTAACAGGCATCGTTGCTGTAGAGGTCGCGCTCGGATTCCCGTTCTGTTTAATCTTATTCCGTGGTTTTATGGTAGGCATCCCGAAGGAAATCGATGAAGCAGCCGTTATGGACGGTTACAATAAATGGCGGTTATTCTTTGGAATTATCCTTCCGTTGTTGAAGCCTGTAACGGCAACGGTTGTTATTACACAGTCCGTATTTATTTTCAACGATTTTACGAATCCGCTCTACTTCTTCCCAGGAGCAGATAATGCCACAATACAGCTTACATTGTACAATTTCACGAGTCAGTTTGTATCCCAATGGAACTTATTGTTCACGAACATTTTGCTGATTACGCTTCCGTTGCTAGTGCTTTTCGTTATATTTAACCAAAAAATCGTAGCAGGCATGACAGCAGGCTCCGTAAAAGGCTAGCCCATGTCGGAGGGGAGATAGAAAGATGGAGAAACCATGGTTGGAGAAGCAGAAGAGTGTAGAAGAGAGAGTAGCACTCTTGCTTGGCGCAATGTCAATAGATGACAAGCTTGCGATGATGCACGGAGGCAGTCCAGCTCCGGAATTGGGGATTCCTGTAATCAAATTAAGCGATGGCCCTAGTGGCGTAACTAGCGGAGAAGGTGCCAACTCTCCGGGTACGCAAATGCCCGCGCCAATCGCTTTAAGCGCCACCTTTAATCCCGAAACAGCGCGCGAATATGGAACGGTACTAGGAAAAGAAAGCAAGGATCGAGGAGTTACAATTTTGCTTGCCCCTACGGTTAATATCGCAAGATCGGCGCTTAACGGAAGAACATTCGAAGCGAGTGGGGAAGACCCTCATTTGACTAGTGTTATGAGTGTTCAATTCGTTCAAGGTGTCCAGCGGCAAGGGGTTATTGCCAACGTGAAACACTATGCGGCAAACAATCAAGAGACGGATCGATTCTCGCAGAACAGTATAATCGACGAACGTACGCTTCGCGAAATTTATTTGCCTGCCTTCGAAGCGGCGGTTGTTGAAGGCAGGGCAGGTACCGTGATGGCATCCTATAACAAGATTAATGGGACAGCCGGTACAGAGAATCGCGAGCTTCTTACTAATATATTGAAAAACAATTGGGGCTTTGACGGATTTGTCATCTCGGATTTTCTTGCTACTCAAAGTACGGTAGAGGCTTTGCAAGCGGGACTAGATTATGAGCTTACTTTGCCTTTTAAGCGGTACTTTGGCGAGCCTCTAAAGCAAGCGTTGCAGAACGGTCAAGTCCTTATCGATAAGATTAATGAGGCAGTAGGCCGCATTTTAGGGACGTTGTTCGCTTTCGGGCACTTTGATGTAGTTCCAAACTTGGCGACTTCCCTGCACCCTGAAGCATCCCTGCGATCAGCACTGGAGTCTATCGTCCTGTTAAAGAACGAGGATTCTATACTGCCTCTTAGCAACAATCAAAAGATAGTTGTTATTGGTCAAGCTGCTTCTGACAAAATGATTGCGTCAGGAGGAGGCAGCGCACACGTGGTATCGGGATCGACTGTAAGTCCAATAGACGGAATCTCGAAGATGGCTGTGGGTGGGAATATCAGGTATGTTCCAGGCACTACGCCAATCCCCGCCGGACCGAAGTTCATGTACGGCTCGCCGAACGAGAATCTTACTGTTCCCGCCGAAGCTTTCGAAAACGGCCTAGTTGCGGAAATATATTCGTCAAGTGATCTTACAGGCGCCCCCGAGCAAACGGAAAACTTTGCGAATCTAGATATCGTATGGCAATTCGGTCCCCCACCGCCACGATCCGCGAAGTGGAAGGGAAGAATTAAGCCAGGCGTGACCGCACTCCATACTTTTTATCTCCCCTCATCGGGTGCGAGCCGTCTATATATAGCTGGAGAACTCATCATCGACAATTGGGAACAGCAAAATTTCTACGGATCTGGCGTAGCAAAGCTCGATGAAGGGAAGCTTGTAGACATCGAGGTGCACTTTAGTTCTGAAGGTGCGCCTCCGGCGCTACCGTGTATCTCTCTGCAGTGGTATCCGTCCACCGATCAAGAGCTCATTAGCGAAGCAGCAAAAGCGGCTTCTGATTCGGATATCGCTATCGTGTTTGTGAATGATTTTATGACGGAGAACTACGATAAGCCGAACCTATCGTTACCAGGATCCCAAGATAGGCTTATCGAAGCAGTGGCTGCTGCTAATCCAAATACGATTGTCGTGTTGAATACGGGGGGGCCTGTTCTTATGCCATGGGTAGACCGGGTGAAGGCTGCAATGCAACTATGGTATCCGGGGCAAGAAGGCGGAAACGCCATTGCCAAAGTATTGTTTGGTGATCACAATCCATCAGGTCGTCTTCCGGTTACATTCCCTGCTGCAGAGCATCAGGTTCCAGCGTCATCCGTAGGGCAATTTCCCGGTGTAGGTCTGAGCTCCGTCTATTCGGAAGGGATGATGGTAGGGTACCGTTGGTATGATGCCAACAAGATTACTCCGTTATTCCCGTTCGGTCATGGATTATCGTATACGACGTTTGCTTATGAGAACCTGGAAGTAGAAAAAAGTGAAGGTTTCGTGACAGTCAGGCTTCGAGCGAGAAATACAGGAGAGCGGGCTGGATACTGTGTCCCTCAGCTTTATTTGGGATTTCCTGAAGGAAGCGGTGAACCTCCGAAACAACTGAAAGCATTTAAGAAGGTTTACTTAAATGCAGGTGATTCGGTTGATGTCGAATTCGAGGTAGGACGCCGCGCGTTCTCAATTTGGTGTACGACTACGAATCGTTGGGTAGTTCCGAACGGAACGTATTCTATATTAATTGGTCATTCGTCTACTCATATTACTTTGGAGCAAAGGCTGGAACTGACTGGACATGACAAATGAGAGAGGGGGGAAGCCAAGTGTCCGCGATACAGGTTAATAATGAATTTGTGTTAGAGGCTGAACGTCTGAAGCCTAAGCTGCTCGAAGGTCAAGTAGCGCCAGTAGCGGTCGTGGAAGCGATAGCGGATGATTGTGCTTTTCAAGGATGGCAGATGAAAAGGGTCGATGAATATAAGCATCTATCGAATCGGTCATTCGGAAAAAATGAAAGCATTACTCTAGATTTCGGCGATCATCTCGTCGGATACGTATCCTTTCGGGTTGAATCGGTAGGTAGTCCCCCAGACGCTCCATTAAAATTAAAGCTGATCTTCGGAGAGATGCCTTGCGAGATTGGGGAATCGTTCGAAACCTATAATGGGTGGCTCAGCAGCTCTTGGCTGCAAGAGGAAACGTTATTTATTGATGTGCTTCCTGCAATCGTACATTTACCTCGAAGATATTGCTTCCGATATTTAAAGGTTACAGTTCTCGATGCCTCAAGGAAGTATAGCGTACGTTTTTCCGATATCCAATGTACAACCGTGACATCGGCGGACGTAGAGCAGGTTGCTCCACTTCCTGCTCACATGCCTGATGATTTGAAGGTCATGGACCGAATTGCTATTAAGACCTTACAGGATTGTATGCAGACCGTTTACGAGGATGGACCAAAACGCGACCGTAGATTATGGATAGGAGATCTGCGACTTCAAGCGCAAGCCAACTACCTAACCTTCCATGACCGGGATTTAGTTAAACGTTGTCTATATTTGTTCAGCGGGATGAAACTATCTGACGGTTCAGTGGGCGCCTGCGTGTTCGAGAAACCGGAGCCTCATGTCGATGATACACGGTTATATGATTACTCGCTATTTTTTGTATCCTGCCTTTATGATTATTGTATGGCAACGCAAGACCTTGAAACAGGATTGAAGCTATGGCCAACAGCATTCGAGCAACTGAAATTGGGTGTCTCTCGTCTGGACTCGCGCGGCATCGTTATTGACGATCCGTCTTGGTGGTGCTTTATCGATTGGCATGATGATCTGAACAAGCAGGGACCGGCGCAAGGGGTATTAATTTACGCATTAAAGCAAGGGCTCGGATTGACTAAAATACTAGGTCGCCCAGACGAAGAAGAGTGGATCACCGAACAAATTAAATTTGCTACGGACGGTGCGTTGTCGCAGCTGTGGGACTCGAAACACGGCGTATTTGTAAGTGGTGCCGATCAACAAGTTTCGTGGGCAACGCAGGTGTGGATGACGTTAGCACAGGTGCTTCCGATAGAAAAAAGTTCGGAATTATTTGACCGTCTGCATGCGAATCCGCCTTCGATAGGCATGAATACGCCGTACATGATGCATCATTATGTTGAGGCCTTATTTTCATGCGGACAAGACACGAAGGCTTGGGAAGTTATCCACTCTTATTGGGGTGAGATGGTGAAGGACGGAGCAGATACATTCTGGGAGTTGTATAACCCGGCGGATAAAAAGCTTTCGCCGTATGGTAGTAATCTCATTAATAGCTATTGTCATGCTTGGAGCTGTACGCCAACTTATTTTATCCGTAAATACTGGGTTTAGTGTTTCTTTGAAACATGTCGGAACCTCATGTTTAATCAGCGTCAGATTGGACTTTGTTAAAGCTCTAGTCTGACGCTGTTTTCTTCTTTAGTTAGAAAAGGTGATTTTCAATCGTGGACACCTACAAATAGAAGCCCGCTCGTTGTCCATTTCTTCGCATACAAATCGTAGACAATAGCGGGATTATAACCCGAATAGTCTGCAGCCACGCAATGAACATAATTCGCCCCTTGCTCAGCGGTACGGTACCGAAACTACTGTCTGAATTCTACGGAGCATTCGGTAGCAAATACGACTAATGCGTGTCGACAATATTAATGGTTGAGACTGCTGTAGCGAAAGAGACTAAGTCGGATAAAGAAAATGTATATACCTCAGAGCCAACAGAAGAACAAGCCTCGGCAATTGAACCTTTAATCACCAAAGCAGGGGGTCTTGGCGATACCAAGGAGGCTATCGAGCAGGTTCTTGGAACAAGTGAGAATGAAAAAGATGATTTGTTCAGCTCATATCAAAATAATACAATTCTCATAATGTATGCTGAAGATGATGTGACGAAGAAAAATACAGCTAACAACGTAACCTTGTCGTTTGAAACTACGGATTCACCTCGGCGGACTGCAAAGGAAGCATTAAATGAGGTTTCCACGATTATTCCGAGTGATGCGGTCATAGTCAAGGAATATACTGCTGATGTGGGCCGTGATGTCGTTCAGTATGAGAGTGAAGCTCTTGCTTTACAGATGAAAGGATACTATGATTTTGCTACGACACTCGATCCGGAGTCAAAACCTGGCACCTTCATCGTTGTATATAAGCACGATGATGAAGGAATTTTCTCGGGTGTGGTTGGGATAGGGAGTAATCCATAAGATTGAGTTAAGTGAAAACAACCCAACGATACATGCATTCGATACTAGTAATCGCCTGTTTAAACTAACGGGAGACGTCACCGTTTTCGTCGAAGGTGTTATTGAGGGTATAAGTGCAGAAATGGCTTTCTAAGCCATGTATCGTTTTACTCTGAATTGATAAGCAGAGAAGCCAGTCAGTAGAACTTTATCACTACAATCCATGCAGAAGATTAAAAGAAGTGATCTTATACCTCCTCGGTAATGGATCATTTCTTTTTTATATAATATAACTTTTCTAAATTTAAACAGATGATTATATAGGTGAAAGTATAAAATATTCGATAAAGGATATTTCTGTAAAATTAGGAGGAGAGTCTATGAAAGAAAGCTGACTGTCATGCTTGTTAGCGCTCTCGGTGTGATGTCAGAGGGTGGCTGTTTTGTTGCGGATGCAAAACTGATCCGGATATGGGCACAGCCATCGGTAAAGACTGCACTTGATCATGGTTTGCTACAAGGCCGAGGCAATAACCGATTTTTTCCTTTGTCAGAGGCGACACGTGCGGAGGCAGTGACTCCGATCTTAAACATGTTTTACAAGAAAACAGGTTCGATCAGTTGAAATCAATAATTTGCATAACTCCGAATCGGAGAGAGCTTTTTGAGAAGCGGGCAGCTAATGGTGTAGGTGCACCGACGATGAAGACTCTTTAGTGAAACCCTTTTGAAGTATTCGTCCTGAGAAAGCTGCTGCTGATGTTGTTCAAACGGGGGCATGTTCAGGTTTAATTTCGTAATTAAATAGTGTCAAGTTCATAAGACGGTCGATCTCCATATATCGATCGTTTTTGTTTACGATGGGTTCAATAGTTCTAACCAATCAAGGATTCAACCCGATGTATACTAATAGTACTTGTTTAACTAAAATCTGGATGCAAGAGAAAAGTATAAAGTTGTTTACTCGTAATAAATGGCATCATAAGGAAAATCAAGTTCCTTCATACGATATTCTTTTGGCGTCATGGACATATACTCGCGAAAAACTTTGGCGAAATAGCTGGGACTGTCGAATCCGCACCGTTGGCCAATGTCCTGAATGGGGATATCCGTCGTGCGGAGCAAGGCAATGGCTGCTTCCACCCGGCGTTCTCTCAGATAGACAAGAGGTGAAGTTCGACCGGCTTTCTGAAATAGCCGACATAAGTGCGATTTATTCATTCCACAATGCTCGGAGAGCGTATCGAGTGTGATCGGCGAAGCATAATGTTCCTTCATGAATTTTTTTGCTTTCTCGACCGTAGAGATTGAGTTAGCGCTAATTTCATTGCACTGTTCCCCGCTTGTTCGGACAAGCGTAAGCATCCACTCATAGACGCGAGCGGACAGCGCATATTTGTCCGTCACCTTCTCCTCACTTATGATGCGTAGAAGCTCCCAGAAGCCTTGAATCAATGGAGAGTGCGTCTCTCGCCGGATGACGGGGCCCTCTTGCTCTAGTACAAGATCCCAGATACGGTTGGCTTCTTCACCGCGGATATTCAGCCATATGATTTCCCACGGTTCATGGTCAATTGAGTAGTAGTAACGGTGAATGCTAGGAACTTTGACGAGAAAACCTGTGCCCTTGGGCAGAGGATAGCAGCGTTCCCCGTACTCCAAATAGCCCTGACCGCCAATTGTATATTGAAAGATCACATGACCGCAGTCCGGGCGCTCGTCGCCTGCAAAGCTGTATCCGGGGCTGATAATGTTCTGCCAGCCAATGGAGTCGAGTGTCAATATTGTCTTATCGTCATTACGAAATGCATAAGCAGTAGAAGTAATCATTATTATTTCCTCCCGAACAGATAAGTCAATTTTATTATATTTTATATCACTAAATTGTGATTGTCATCCCCCAGCGCTAACGTTAAGATCGTGATAGAAAAAGGAGTGAACAACATGATAAATGAGGAACAGGTAATCAGCCTGCTGCCTGACGAATATTGGTGGGGAGGACGCGCAGCGGACGGGCGCAGCATGCCCTACGGCAACGAGCTGTTCGAAGTGGATTTGGCCTCCACCGACAAAGGAAATCAAGCTTGCCCCTTGCTAATCTCAAACAAGGGCAGGTTTGTCTGGAGCGAAGAACCATTTTCGTTTCTATTCGAAGACGGATATTTGAAGGTTGTGGGGAATGCCGGAGAACTGATCTCCGGTGAGGGATATGAAACATTAAGAGGAGTATATCGATATGTATCTTCTACCTTTTTCCCGTCTGTGCCTGACATTCCCGAACCGCTACTATTCACGGCTCCTCAGTACAATCTGTGGATCGAGCTATTGTACGAGCCGACGCAAGAGAAAGTACTCCAATATGCCCAAAGCGTGATTGCTCACGGAATGCCTCCGGGCGTGATCATGATCGATGACAATTGGCATGGACCTTACGGAACATGGAGATTTGATGCTCTTCGTTTCCCCGATCCGAAGGGCATGGTGCAAGAGCTGCATGTCTTGGGTTTTCAAGTGATGCTATGGGTATGCCCCTTCATTAGCCCTGATTCCCGGATGTTCCGTCAACTTGAACCAACGGGTATTCTGCTTAAGGACCGGGAAGGTTTGACGGCAATCCGCAAATGGTGGAACGGTTATAGCGCTGTTCTGGATTGTACCAATCCGGATGCGGTGAAATGGATGCTAGATCAGCTCGATTACTTGCAATCGGAGTATGGAATCGATGGCTTTAAGCTGGATGCTGGCGATATCGAGTTCTATGAGAATGATGATAACAGCTTCGTGCCGACTACCCGGAACGGGCAATGCGAGGCATGGGCCAAAGTAGGGTTGAAGTACAGATTGAACGAGTATCGCGCTTGCTGGAAGCTTGCGGGGCAGCCTCTCGTTCAGCGGCTGAAAGATAAAAACCATGAATGGCAGGGGAACGGGCTTGATGCCCTCATCCCTGACGGACTTGCGCAAGGCTTGCTTGGCTACGCCTACACATGTCCCGACATGATCGGGGGAGGCGAATTTATGAGCTTTACCTCCGCAAAGTTAGATCCCGAGCTGTTTGTACGTTACGCCCAGTGCTCCGCGCTCTTCCCGATGATGCAGTTTTCAGCGGCACCTTGGAGGATCCTGGATGACGAACACTTGAGGTATTGTATAGAGGCAGCACAATTGCACGCTTCCTTTGGAATGGAGATACTGAATCTTGCCAATGAATCCGCCATCTCGGGGGAGCCCATACTGAGACATATGGCATATCAATTTCCTAATGAGGGGCTGGAAACGATTTTGGATCAATATATGCTGGGTCATTCGCTTATGGTTGCGCCAGCCCTCCGGAAGGGAGAGAGAACCCGCCAAGTCGTATTTCCCTCCGGCTCTTGGCTCGGTGACGACGGCAGCGTGGTAGAAGGACCGGCAGTACGGCATATTGACGTTCCGCTTAGCAGACTTCCGTGGTTTAGGATGTGTTGAACGAACATTTTGATTGCATATATAAAATATCGGGAATTTTGTCCGGTGCTGTTAAGGGATAATTTGAAAGGAGCCAATCATGATTCCTTCTTGGAAAAATATGTACACACAAAAGGAACCGCGTTCGAGGTACTATATAGGACCGACCCGAGTCGTCTGGCAATCGGTCGATCCCCATTCAAAGATTGAATATCCTGAAATATTGTTGGAGGGTAGGGACGGGCAATCCGTTCATGACTCGGCAGTACAGAAAACATGCGTGATGCGTCATTCGGGTTCTATTCCCGGAATACTTCTCGACTTTGGAATTGAGCTGCATGGAGCCGTGCAAATTTGTCTTGCAATGGGGAGTAACGCCGAGAAGCTCGGAGCCAATCTGCGTATCCGGTTCGGGGAATCGGCCATGGAAGCGATGAGCGAGATCGGCGGCGAAGGAAATGCAACGAATAACCATGCCATAAGAGATAGCGAGTTCAAGTTCAGTTACATGGGAGCCGAAGAGATCGGAAACACCGGCTTCCGATTCGTAAGGATCGACTTTCTGGATGAAGGACATGAGGTGCAATTGCTGAGCGTCAGAGCCGTGGCCGTCATGCATGACATTGAGTACAAGGGAAGCTTCCGTTGCAATGACGAATTGTTGAATCGGATATGGGAGACAGGAGCTTATACCGTGCACCTCAATATGCAAGACTATTTGTGGGACGGCATTAAGAGGGATCGTCTGGTTTGGACGGGGGACATGCATCCGGAAACTTCAACGGTTCAGGCCGTGTTCGGCTATCATGACGTTGTGCCGCGAAGTCTGGATTTCATTCGGGATACGAACCCGTTGCCGAGGTGGATGACGACATTTCCCACCTACTCCATCTGGTGGCTTCTAGTGCATCACGATTGGTATATGCATAATGGAGACCGCGATTATCTGCTTGAGCAGAAGGATTACATGGCAGGGCTGCTTCGACAACTAGCGGATTACGTAAGCGAAGATGCAATTGCAGACATCCCGAATCCGTTTCTGGATTGGCCTTCATCTACGAATCCCGAAGGAGTGTCAGCGGGCGTCCATGCCTTGTTTATATGGTGCATGGATGTGGGCGCTAGGTTGATGGAAGGGATGAGCGACTTAGAAACGGCAGACTTGTGCCGAGGGACAGAAGCCAGACTGCGAACGGTTACTCCGGATTGTAACGGAAGCAAACAAGCCGCCTCCCTGCTCGTTCTCGCGGGGATGCTCGATCCAAAGCAAACGAATCAAGAGGCAATAGCGCCGGACTCCCCTAAGGGATATTCCACCTTCTATGGCTACTACATGCTCAAAGCCCGTGGAGAAGCAGGCGACATTGCAGGCAGTCTGGAAAGTATTCGCACTTATTGGGGCGGGATGCTCTCGCTCGGAGCGACGACGTTCTGGGAGGATTTTGATATCAACTGGTTGAACAACGCCGCGCGAATTGACGAGTTGACTCCGGAAGGAAAAATCGATGTCCATGGCACTTACGGAGGCTATTGCTACCAAGGCTACCGTCATAGCTTATGCCATGGTTGGGCATCGGGTCCAACTGCTTGGTTATCCGAGTATGTGCTTGGCATTCTTCCGGTGGAGCCCGGGTGTAGGACGATTCGTATCTCCCCGCAGCTTGGGGATCTGGAGTGGGCGGAAGGAACGTTCCCGACCCCGAATGGAATCATTAAAGTGAAGCATATGAAGCAGACAGATGGTTCTATACTCTCGGAGATTGTAGTGCCGAATGGGATTACTGTTTTAAAGGACTGAATAAGGCTCACCTTAAAGTAACGGGATAATTAACCAGTTGCTTTAAGGTGATTTTTTTGGTCAAAAAAAGATTCCAGATCAAAAATTACCCCAATGTACTTTTCTGAATCTACTAGGTGACAGGCCAGTAATTTTCTTGAACATTCTGCTGAATACAGCGATATCTTGATATCCAATGTCTAGAGCAATCTGCTGAATGGAGTTATTCGTATGCACCAGCAGATGTTTAGCTTTATTTATCCGATATTGAGTAATTAGGCTAAATGGAGTCAAGCCCATTATTTGCTTAATTTGTCTTGTTAAATAATCGGACGAGAAATGAAAACGAGTGGCTAATTCCAAGACCGTCAAAGGCTCCACATAATGCTGTTGGATGTAAGCAATAACATCATGGATAGGCTTGTTAGCTTCTTCTGTTACAGTTCCAGAGTTTATTAGTCGTTCGTTACTTACTTCTACATTAAAGAACTGTAAGATACGGTAACCACTAGGGTGTCGTTAAACCCATATAGAATCTGTTTTGTTCAGAAAAGCAAACGGAATTTTCCATTGACTATCTATTCATTTTCATCGTTAATGGATAGAGACGAGTACGATGTTTCGTGCTTTGCGTTTTTTAAGCGCTTACAAAACAGAAGTGGGGCGGTTGGTTTAGATGGAGCAAAGGGGTAACAAGTGGAAACCAACTTATTGGATACAAAAGATCATACAGAAGTATAACGACTTGAAGCTTAAACATAAATTCATGTTCGCTCTACTCCTGTTTATGTGTCTAGTTTGTAGCGTCAGTTTGCTAGCACTGAATTATTCCTACAAATCATATGACGAGCAACTATACAAGCAACTGTCCCAAGTCTTAAATCTATCGTTGATTGATATCGAGAACAATATAGAGAATGTGGAGAAGCAATCTTTAGATATGGCATTCGATAGAAGCAATCAGGAACAACTGGTGAAAATAAAAACGACCGTAGGAAATTACGAGAAGTATAAAGTACTCCGGAATTTCACGAATAAAATAGAGCTATACAGCACGACGGAAAAGAAAATTTCATCGATAAGTTTCGTTGATCCAACTGGCTACGATATCACGATAGGCCGCGATTTGCGAGCGCTTGATGAAGCTCAAAAAAAGGAGATCATTCAGCAAGCGTTAGAGCAGAAGGGTGGATTGATCTGGCTTGAACCGACTGAGACGCGCCCTTATTTAATCGCCGCAAGAGAAATCATGTCGATTACCAATCCCATATTGGAGCCGCTTGGCACCTTATTGTTTCAAATTAATCCAAACGAATTATTCAATCAGCATTTGAAAGCATTGCCCTACGATAATACGGAGTTTTTCGTTTTATCGAAGCAGCGGGTTGTGTATGCGCATAGCTTACATCTGGATCTAGACCTGGATCAACAACAAATGCAGATTTCAGGTAATCAAGGGTATTCGATCAAGAAGATAGCGGGCAAACCTTATTTTATGGCCTATGTCACCTCTGACCGGTTGGACTGGACGTATGTCAGCGTTCTCCCTTACGATCAGATCTTCAAGCACAATATTCAGTTACGTAACCTCGTCATCATGATCTTCATCGTCTTATTCGTTATCGCGATCTTCGGAGCGTTCTGGTTATCCAGATCCGTCACTAAGCCGATCGAGAAGTTAACGAAGCAAATGACGATTGCAGAGAGAGGGGACTTCGATATAGCGGACTTGGAATGGAAGTCCAATGCCCGGTCAGACGAGCTCGGATACCTTCAAAAACGGTTTTATATTATGATCAGCAGAATAAACGACTTAATTGAAGAGAACTACAACAAACAGCTGGTCATTAAGGAGACCGAATATACGGCGTTGCAAGCGCAAATCAATCCGCATTTTCTGTACAACACGTTAGGATCGATCAATTGGCTGGCAAGGGCGAACAACCAAGAGTCGATTTCCATGATGGTGGAGTCGCTGAGCGTATTGCTTCGTTCATCCATAGGAAATATGGAAGCCGTTATTTCGATTCGTGAGGAAATCCTTATACTTGAGCACTATATCAATATTCAAAAGGTTCGCTTTACCGATCAGTTGCAATTCAATGTCGAGATTGAAGAAAGCTTCCAAGATTACCGGATTCCAAAATTAACGTTGCAGCCCATCGTAGAGAATGCAATCCGACATGGTATGGAAAATATGCTTGGCGTGTGCAATATCACGGTATTGGCGCAGGAGGAATCGGTAGAGTCCGGGTTCATCGTATTAACGGTCATTGACAATGGGCCGGGGGTTGAAACGGAGATGCTGAATAAGATGCGTAAGCATGAGGTCGAACCGAAAAGAAAGGGAATCGGACTCAGAAATATTCATGAGCGACTGAAGATTCTATTCGGCGAGCCTTGCGGCCTGGATTATGAAAGCATTCCGGGAAAAGGGATGAAAGTTCGCATCACTATTCCGACTAGGAGTTGATGGACATGTATAAAGTACTGCTCGTGGATGACGAACAACTCGTCAGAGACAGCATTTCCAACTTGATCGATTGGGAGAGACATCAGTTGGTGTTATTAGGTGCCGCAAAGAACGCCTTTGAGGCAATCGAACAAATCCAAGCGCAGCAACCGGATATCGTCATTACGGATATTAAGATGCCGGTCATGGATGGATTGCAACTCATCCGCAAGGTGCGAGCCATATATCCTTCCATAATCTTTGTTGTGCTATCTGGATACGGCGAGTATGAATATACGAGTCAAGCGATGGAGCTGGGCATCCGGCATTATTTGCTTAAACCAACCAACGAGAATAAGATTATTGAAATCGTTAGCGCCGTTAAGGAGGAGCTGGAACATAAACAGAAAGAGGAGCAATTTATCCAGAGCTTGGAGAGCAAGCTGAATAAGACGCTTCCGTTCGTGAAGGAACAATTGTTAAGGGATATTGCCGTTACGGGCGTATATAGCAAAAGTGATTTGGATTACTTCGCGGAATTATTCGACATCTCCAAACAAATGTTCAAGGTTGTTCTCATCATGTTCGATAAACCTTGCGACTACATCGAGAAGTTCGCGTTAAAAAATATCGTAGATGAGATTATTACGGAAGACAAAATATTTCTGAGCACCATAATCGAGAATTGCGTACTGTTGCTGACCAAGGCGATAGACCTGCAGGATATTTCCGAATACCTGAATCGGACAAGACAGGTATACGAGAATTATTACAAAATAAATCTCTTCATGGCCGTAAGCCAAGAAGGGGCGGTTACGAATATTCGTTCGATGTACAAAGAAGCCCAGGAGTGCTTGAAGTATCGCTTCTATATAGAAGATGGCGGAATCATTACGATCAATGATATCGATAGTAACAGAAGAGAAAGGCATCAAGACATTCCGCTAGCCTTCGAAGGAATTGCATCGGCGGTCCAATCCGGTCGAGTCTCGGATCTGGAAGTGCTCTTGGAGGATCTATTCGTTAGATTTGAATCCGAGAAGTTAAAAATCAACGAAATCAGGGCGTATGGATTGGAGTTATTTCTGAACATGATCAGAAATAGCCGCGAAGAACTTCTTAGCAAGCAAATTCAGAACGTGTCCAAGTTTCAGGAGTTCGATTCCAGCCATTCGTTATTCGGATTCTTGAAATCGTTCGCAAGCGAAATCGCGAAAGAAAATTACGAGAAAACAATCGATAAGCAGAGTTCTCTCATCCAGTCGGTCAAAGAGATTGTGCAGAAGAACATCGGCAACCCGGATCTTTCTCTTAAATGGATTGCGAACGAGCTTCTATATATGAACGAAGATTATTTGGGTAAGGTGATTTCCAGGGAAACCGGCGGAAGATTTTCGCAATACGTATTGAGTAAAAGAATGGAGCTCGCCCAGCATTTGATCGTGAGTAGAACTGAACTCAAGATTTCCGAAATAGCCGGAATGACAGGTTTCTCGGAGGACGCACAATATTTCAGCAAGGTATTTAAGAAATACACCGGCTTCGCGCCATCCGAGTATAAAAAGAATCTAGAAGACAGTCGAAACTAGTTGATTTCGACTGTTTTTTTCAATTTCCAACTCGGATATTTCCATTCTTCGTATGAAGAGAGGATGTTAGGATGATTATAGAGGTTAATCCTCTCTCATTCACAGGCCTGTGATTGGCGGACTGACAGCGAAATTATGAAAGGGGTTACGTCGCAATGAAGAAAAGCCGTATTCTGATTCTATTAACCCTCATGCTGAGCACAGTGGTTTTCTCGGCATGTTCAAAGAATGACAACAATACCAGTCCTTCCGCAAGTCCACCCGCAAGCGATGCTTCCTCATCCACAAGTGAGCCAATTGCTACCGCAAGCGCTGATCCGGTCAACTTGAGAATGACTTGGTGGGGGAATCAACCGAGACATGATGCGACTAACAAAGTTCTCGAACTGTATTCAAAGAACAATTCGAATGTGACGTTCTCGCCTGAATTTTCCGGATTCGATGCGTATTATGACAAGCTTACAATGCTGGCGGCAGCAAATAACATGCCTGATGTTTTCCAGTGGTATGTGGGCAATGATCAATATTTCCAAAAAGGTCTTGTAGCACCGTTGGATGAATACGTGGAAAGCGGCCTAATCAATACGGATAATATTGCGCCGAGCGTCGTGGACACGGGAAGACTGGATGGAAAATTGTATGGGATTTCGCTCGGTATTAACGCGAAAGCCATGGCGGTTGATCCGGTCATCTACGAGAAAGCCGGTCTGACCGTTCCGGAGAACGGCTATGCGACTTGGGAGGATCTGGAGAAGGATCTTGTGAAGATCAAAGAAGTAACGGGGGCATACGGCGGTAATGACCTGATGGATCTCAACAACATGCTGAGCTATTATGCCAGACAATATGGTCAATACTTATTCGATGAATCCGGCCTTGCCATTGACGAGGCAACATTCGTTAACTATTACACGCTGAAATTGAAATTGATGGATGAAGGATTGATTCCGCCGGTCGATGTGATTCTGACATCTAAAGGGATCGAGGATTCCGAGCTCGTTAAAGGAACAGCGGGCATCGCCTTTACGTATTCCAGTCAGTTCGAGCAATTGGAGAAAGCGGCAGCCAGGCCGCTCAAGCTAATCCCGCCTCCGGGCCCGAATCAAGAGAAGGGACTTGATGTTAGACCGGGACTGCATTTCGCAATCTCCGCCGATTCGAAGAATAAAGAAGAAGCCGTCAAGTTCATCAACGCCTTCGTGAACGACTTAGAGGTCAACAACATTCTGAAAGGCGAACGAGGCGTACCGGTTTCATCGGCGGTGCGAGAAAATCTGCAATCGTCGTTGTCTTCCGCTCAACAACAAAGTTATAAGTACATGGATTACGTATCGGAGCATAGCAGTCCTGCGGATCCTAAGCTGCCAAGCAACTTTGCCGAAATTAACGAACTTCTTATAAGCTTGAATGAACAGATTCTGTACGGAAAAATGACACCTGCGGATGCCTACAAGAAACTGAAAGACGAAGCTGCCGTGTTGGCGGCCAAAAAATAAAATACATTCCGATATATCAGCCGGGTCAGCTACGATCCGGCTGGTGTAATCAAGATGGGGAATACACATGACAAAAACGCAATTGCTGAGACGTAAAATTAGCGACAATGAAAACTTGGCCGGTTATGGCTTCATATTGCCATGGATAATTGGATTCTTGGGATTGACGCTCATTCCCGTAGTCAGTTTGATCTATTTCGCTTTTACGGAATACGATCTTCTCTCGTCGCCCAAGTTCATCGGATTGGATAATTTTTCCGCTATTTTTCATGACCCGAAATTTTATCAATCTTTGAAAGTTACACTCAAATACGTCATCATTGCCGTTCCGTTGCGATTGATCGTCGCCTTGGGGGTTGCCATGTTGCTGAATCGCGGATTCAAGATGATCGGGACATATCGTACGTTGTTGTACATTCCTTCGATTATCGGCGGGAGCGTAGCGGTAGCAATCATGTGGGCTCGAATTTTCTCAAGAGATGGAGCAATTAACTCCGTCATTGAAAGCCTATTTGGCGTCGTGGTTAACACGTCATGGATTGCAGACCCCGATACGGCGATGTATACGCTGATTCTCCTTGCGGTATGGCAATTCGGCGGCGCTATGGTGATCTTTCTGGCCGGATTGAAAAATATTCCCACAAGCTATTATGAAGCAGCAGTCGTGGATGGGGCGGGAGCGTTTCAAAAATTCGTTCGTATCACCATGCCATTGCTGACACCGGTTATCCTCTTTAATCTAGTCATGCAGATGATCGGCGGGTTTATGACCTTTACCCAAGGTCTCGTAATTACGAATGGCGGTCCTCTTGATACTACGTTATTTTATCAATTGTACGTTTACAATAAGGGTTTTCTGTTCTTTGATATGGGGTACGCCGCAGCATTATCTTGCATTTTGCTCGTTATCGTTGCCGCATTAACAGCGCTTATTTTCCGATCTTCTACATCCTGGGTTCATTACGATTGAAAGGAACACAACCATGAACTTGAAGCGTAACCATTATAAAGCGATTCTGTTTCATTCCATTTGTATTCCCGCCGCGCTGATCACGCTCTATCCGGTGCTCTGGATGATTTCCAGTTCGCTTAAGGAGAGCGCGCGTGTCTTTGTCGAAGCCGGTTCTTTGATTCCTGATGGCTGGCATTTTGATAACTACGTGAGAGGATGGCGTGGTTTCGCCGGTATTTCATTCGCAGTTTTTTTCAAAAATACGTTCATCATTACAATATTGGATGTCATCGGAGCCTTGTTATCCAGTGCAATGATCGCCTATGGATTCGCTAGAATCCGGTTCAAATTTAAGAAATTCTGGTTTGCGACCGTTATCTTATCCCTACTGCTGCCAGGTGAGATTATCCGGATTCCGCATTATATTCTTTTCTATAATCTGGATTGGGTGAACACATTCTTGCCACTAATTGTACCGTCATTTTTCGGGAGTGCATTCTTTGTCTTCCTTATCATGCAATTCATTCGGACCTTACCTTACGAGCTAGATGAAGCTGCCAAGATGGACGGTTGCAACCGGTTCTCCATCTTCTACAAAATTATTGTTCCGTTGATAGTGCCAGTGTTGATAACGGCTGGAATATTCCAATTTTACTGGTCATGGGACAGCTTTATGGGGCCACTTATCTATTTAGGAACCCCTAAGCTTTACACTGTGAGCGTTGCCTTGCGTTTATTCGCGGACCCGAACTCTCAAACGGATTGGGGTGCGATGTTCGCCATGTCCACTTTGTCGCTCGCCGTTCCAGTAGCCATTTTCTTTATTTTCCAACGCTACATCGTGGAAGGTATAAGCACGAGCGGTATTAAGGGCTAACAAGCCTACATCACTAGGAGGTTTCTTCATGAGCGATTCATGTATTTGGCCCAGGCCTCGCTTGAACCCTTTACCGCAGCAAACCGGCAGTTTGATGGTTAACCAGATCAGCCTTAATGGTCCCGATTGGAAGCTCAATCTGAACCCTGAAGAACATGACTATGCTCTTGCCTCTGACCATTCGAGCTGGCAAGATACCGTCGTACCTTCGGATATCAAGGCAAACGAGTGTGAATATGCCTACTCCCGAATTATGCGTATTCCCGCGGAATGGCAACGACACAGGATCTTCTTAAGGTTCGACGGCGCTAATTGTTACGCACGCGTGTTCGTGGATGGCAGGTACGTCCGGGACCATTATGGCGGTTTTGTCAGCTGGGATTGCGAAGTTACGGATTTTGTCACCGCCGGGAATGAACATCAGCTAGTAATCGGTATGACCGACAAGCCGCAGGAAGTCAATCCGTTCCATCGGGGCGGCCTGATTCGGGACGTGACCTTATACGCCTTGCCCGAGACTTATCTGGAGAGGCTGCATGCCGATACTACATTCGACGCCGACTACGTGGATGCTACTTTGAGCGTCTCTGCCACGCTAGCTGGAGGAAGCGGGACTATAGCGCTAGCGCTGATTTCTCCGAGTGGGGAAGAAATGGCTTTGGATCCACTCGTCGGCGAGGCCGAGCGAGACTTGGCGGGGCGCTATGCGATTTCGAGACCAATGAAATGGGACAGCGAACATCCAAACCTCTACACGCTCACCGCTTCGGTAATCATAGATGGAATCTGTCAGGAAGTGGTGACGAAACCTATCGGCTTCCGCGAGATCGAGCGGCGAGGCAACGAAGTCTTTATCAACGGCGATCTTCTCAAACTCCGCGGAATCAATCGGCACGATATACATCCGGTTACGGGCCGTTCGATTACCCGTGAACTCGTGGAAGAGGACGTCCTTCTGTTCAAGAAGGCCAATATCAACTTTATCCGCACAAGCCACTATCCTCCTCGCCCGGACTTTCTCGATTTGTGCGATCGCTACGGCATCTATGTCGAAGACGAGATTGCGGTGTCTTTCCTAGGGTATGGCGTTTGGCATACGGAGAGCGATCCGGCTTATACCTCGCGTTATATGGATCAGTTCGCCGAAATGATCGAGAGGGATCGATCTCACCCGAGCGTGATCATCTGGTCGCTGGCCAATGAGAGCTATTGGGGCGATAACTTGTCGATGATGAATGCCTATGCCCGCGAGGAGGATCCTGGCCGGCTGACCATCTTCAGCTATCCGCTCACCCAGATGGAAGACGACGAACCGACCGACATTTGGAGCGTGCATTACGACAGATGGGACAGGACATTGACAGATTTGACGGATTGTCATCGGCGCAGTTATCGAGAACCGGCCAACTTGCCGGTGCTTCATGACGAGTCGACTCATATCCCTTGCTATGACCGCGCAGAGTTGCAGCGCGACCCCGGGGTCCGGGATTTCTGGGGAGAAACCATATACCGCTTCTGGGATCGTCTATGGGAGACAAAGGGTGCATTGGGCTGTGCGATATGGGCAGGCATCGACGATACGAGGGTGAAGGATCAAGCCTGGTCCTGGGGGATCATAGACGGTTGGCGTCGTGTGAAGCCGGAGTACTGGCATACCCGCAAAGCGTTCTCGCCCGTTCGATTGCCGGATCAGCCTCGAGCTCACGGGGACGGTATCGCGCTGGCTATCCGCAATTGGTTCAATCATACGAATCTTAGCGAGATCCGCGTCGGATGGAAACTGTCAGATGCCTCCGGAGAGATCCAAGGGCCGAACGTTCCGCCGCGGGGCGAGGGCTTGCTATTCATTCCCGCCTGCTATCGTGCCGGAGAACAGTTGGAGCTTACTTTCACCGATCCTTTCGGATTCCAGGTGGAGGAAGCGTCATATTCGCTGGATGCGTCCGAGCCTCGGTTGCCGCGCCTCACCGGCGGCGAGCCGAACATGGATCGCACGGAAGACGTTTTGCGGATCAGCGGCAGGCGATTCTCCTTGAGCTTCTCGACGCAGACGGGAATGATAACCGAAGGATACGACCGCAATAGGTTAGTACTCATCGGTGGTCCGGCTTTGAATCTAGTGGGGCTGGCGCTCGGTCCTTGGCAGTTGGACAAGATGGAAGCCGGGTTGGCAGATAGATGTGCCAAGCTGACGATCGACGGCGGTTACGGGAAAGTGAAGGTTCGCTTCGTGATCCGCATCGATGCGGAAGGGATGATGGAAACCGCTTATACGATTACGGATATGCCGTATCCAAGTCCGCGGGAGTTAGCCTTGACCAGCTCCATCACCTCTCATAGCGGCGGATATCAAGAGGTCGGCGTCTCCTTCGCGGTACCGAAGGCGTTGGACACCTTGAGCTGGCAAAGAAAAGGCTTGTGGAACGTGTATCCGGACTGGCATATTGCCCGTCTGGAGGGAGTGACGACCAAGTTTAATCCTCACGGCGCGAATATCGCAGACAGCCGCCCGGACTGGGACTGGCAGCTGGACGAGAAGGATTGGACGCAGTTCGGCAAATATGAAATTGGCCGCCGGGGCACGCGCGACTTCACAAGCACGAAACCGTCCATAATCCGAGCCTCTATGGAGAATGACGGGGCAGGTTTCACCGCCTTGTCCGATGGCAGCGATGCGGTACGTATGGAGTTGGGCTTCAATTCGCGCAATATCGTTTCGGATCGGAATCCGGCCGTCGTATACCAAGGGGATTGGATGAGACAAGACACTCGGCACCGCAGTTTAGGAGGCACGGAGACATATTCCTCCGCCTCGGGAGATTTCTGCGAATATACGTTCACGGGGACGGGCATTGCCTGGGTATCCAGCCGGGACGTTCTTTGCGGCACAGCCAAAGTTTATATCGATGGGGTGCTGATGGACGAGGCGGTAGATTTGGGCCTCAGCCGCGCGGGCAAACACCCCCGCGGGGTTCAAAAGCTGTATCGACAGGCGGTATACGCCATTGAGGGTCTGCCTATGGGCGAACATCGAATACGCATCGAAGTGACCGGTGAGAAGGCTCCTGAATCGAACAACAGCTACGTCAACATTGACCATTTTATCGTGCTGGACGGAGACGAGATCGGAGATACCCGATTCATGATTAATAGCGAGTTCAATTATCCGGAACTGTCTTGGGGCAACTATACTAAACCGCCTATTATCGTCTCTACCGGATTCACTCGCAAGGTTTACACGAGACTAGGGCAGGAATGAGGATGACTGGACGATGAATAGAGCTTGTATTTTCAACGGCGTTCCGTGGTTCGATCAGAATCGGGAGACTGTCAATGCGCACGGTGCATGCGTGGTGAAAGAAGGAGAAAACTTTTACCTATTCGGAGAATACAAAACGAACGATGTCAACAAATACATCGGCTTTTCGTGTTACTCTTCTCGAAACCTAGCGGATTGGCATTTTGAAGGCTTGGCATTGCCGCCGCAGGAACATGGACTTCTTGGCCCTGACCGGGTTGGAGAGCGGGTAAAGGTATTGAAGAGCCGCAAAACCGGCACCTTTGTCATGTTGATGCACACGGATAACTTGAAATATACGGATCCGTGCATTGGGCTTGCGACTTGCGATACGATTGATGGTACGTTTCAGTTCCAAGGACCGCTGCTGTTCGAAGGGGAACCTATCAGAATGTGGGATATGGGTACCTTCGTCGACGATGACGGAACAGCCTATCTATTGGTGCACGAAGGCGACATATATCGGTTAAGCGATGACTATCTGACCGCGGTGGAGAAGGTCGCGGACAATATTGCGCCAGGCGGCGAGTCGCCGGCCATGTTCCGCCATGGGGACCATTATTTCATGATGTTCTCCAACAAAACAAGCTGGGAAAGAAACGACAACTATTATCTTGTTTCTAAGGACTTGCATGGTCCTTGGAAAAAACAAGGGTTATTTTGCCCGGAAGGCAGCTTGACCTATAACTCCCAATGTTCATTCGTCTTTTCTCTAGAAGCCGACGGAAAGCCCGTACCTGTCTATATGGGGGATCGTTGGTCGTATCCTTATCAAGCCTCGAGCGCCACGCAGGTATGGCTGCCTATCACCGTTCATGAAGACACGTGTTCCATTTCGAATTATTGGCCGGCATGGGAGAGTGAATCGGTTTCCCAGGTACTGCTTGATGGCACGACAGAACTGTTGCCGTTTCGTTCCAATGAACGCGGGGCAACCGTAAGTCATGCATTTGAAGGCTCGCGTATTATCGTTTACGGAACTAGCGATTGTCATGGCGGGTATGCGGAATTTACGCTGTATGATGAAGCGGACCAACTTGTTCATCGAGCAGTAGTTGATTTCTATAGCTTGGTTTCGGATTCCAATATGAAATATGTATCACCGACCCTTTCTTCTGGAAGCTATACGATGCGAGTCAGGGTCATGGGTGATCACGGCGTTTGGTACAAAAAAGACGGCACGCAATTCGGAAGCGACGATGACTTCGTGATAATTGAAAGCGTTAAAGTTTGCGTTTGAAGGTAGTCATATGTCGGGGAATGTTCTACTGCAAGGGCGATAGCGTTTGATTTCCGTTCATCGAATAATAGCATGTGAAAGAGAGGGAAAATGATGTCCAAACCGTTTATTCAACGATTCGGTATTACTCTTTCCATCATGACGCTACTGACGGGTTTACTATCATTTCAGACTATGCAAAGCGCGGCAGCCGCGACTCCGATCTCCACAATCGATACCTCGCTGTCCGCCCACGACAGGATCGTCATGAATGTGGATGGGAAGCCGTTCTTCTTCAACGGCATTCAGATTCGAGACGATAAAATTATTGAGAGATTTAATTACACCGACGCGCAGATGCAAAACGTTTATCAGATGGCCGCCGACAATGGATTTACAGTCGTCAACTCTCAAATTCTGTGGTCGATGATTCAACCGGATCAGGCTTTCCCGGCGATCGAGTCGACCTACATCTCCGGCGGAACGAACGCGAATACGAATTTCTCGAGCAGCGGCTCCATGAAAGCGAAATACGATTCGGCCAATACGAGTAATCAGGCGTTATCTTACTTCAAGTTCGATTTTTCCAGTCTCTCCGGCACGCATGCGGATGCGGCGAAGATTCGTATTTATGTCAATGCGATGGATAGCGGAACCGCCAACCTGCATCTATACGGTATCGCGAATGATTCCTGGAATGCGTCCACGATGACATGGAACAACGGCGCGCCTAATCATAGCGGATACAACTTGTCGGGGACGCAGGGCGTCGATTACTTCGATCTGGGCGTAACGCCTTCCTATGATCCCGTGAGTCAAGTAGCGGTTTATGACTTCGACGTGACAGACTTTCTCAATAACCATGCCTATGGGGATGGGAAAAAAGCCAGCTTTATGCTAAGGGCGGACACGACGAATAACATAGGCGTGACAATCGATGGGGCTACGGGGACGACGCTGGCTCCGCAACTTGTCATTTCTCGTAAGGACGTGTGGGATTACAGTTGGGTCGATAAGGTGATCGGCTGGGCGGAAGCGGCCAATCTTAAATTGGAGCTGATGTGGTTCGGCACAGATACGACCAAGCATACGATCGACAGCCGTGTTCCCTACTACGTCATCCGAAATTATGAGAAAGCGCAAGCTTATGATGGACGAGTACTGCAGCAGAAGATGGCGGGAATACGCTTGAACGATTACGTTTATGATTTTCTTATGTCGAAGGACGACCCGACTCTTAGAAGTCAGGAATACACGGCTTTAAAAAATTTGTTCGACCATGTCGCTGTCTATAATAGCTCGCACGGCAACAAGAAGACGGTCGTCGGCGCCCAAATCACGAACGAGCCGAGCAATATGATCGGGGGAGGTCGATCCTATTCCCCTTACAGTCAGGCTGCGTATACCGCCGGAGGCTTCACGTCAGAAAATCTGTTCATGTGGGATACCTTCGCGAAGTATGCCCAAAACCTAGGGGCGGCCGTAAAACAGTCCAACTACCCGGTCTGGACGAGAATCAATTTCCATTCCCAGCAATTCTACTTCCTGTACCGAAACGAGGAGTTAAAAGCCAGCGGAGGCACGAGCTATGTCGACTTTGTCGGGTACGATCCGTATATCGGCACGACTGACGAAGGCTTCCGTTACGGTCTCGGACTTTGGAGCGATGCAGAATATTATCCCTATAATTATGGGCGCAACCTCCCCATGATCATGGAGACTGCCGCCAACCGTTCCAATTCGGATTATCTGAATCTGGCCACGCTTGCGGGAGGATCTCTTTACAACCTGTACAACTTCATGGCCAACGACGGCAATGATATGTACAACAACGGAACCGGCAATGTTCCGGTGGCGAATAACAGCAATATCGAGGGTATCAAGAAGACGAATTTCTGGCTCCGGACTCTGTGGCATGATCTTGCGACCAACCAGCCGGACGCTGCCGGCGGAACGAGGCTCAAGTTCTTCAACGAGCATGCGAACGGATCGGCCACGGTCACGAAGAAATTGCGCGGCATAGACGTGACCTATGGCACGAGCAACACCGGAGTCGGGATCGCGGTTGAGAGAAGCGACAAAGAGATTGCGCTGGCGAGCAAAACGTCGTCTACCTTTACGCTTAAGAATTTGCTCCTCTATGGGCCCGTGACGATGACGATCGGTTACTACGATGCGAATAATAACTGGGTATCGACCGGAACCAAATCTTATACAAGCAGCGGGAACGATGTCGTCGTTAATATGAACGGATACGAGACGGTAAGGGTGCTGACGAATGCTTCTATTCCCACTCTTAATACGGTTTATTCCGTCAACGACAACTTTGACAGCCTAAGCGCTGGCAGCGCTCCCACGGGCTGGACGACGAGCGGCACAACGGGGGGGACGGTCAATATAGCCGATAAGCCGGGTATCTTGGATCGCAGCCTGCGGATTAACCGTACTTCAACCTCATCCGGCGTCTCTTATGCGGAGAAATCCTTCACGCCGGTTAGCGGTGTTGTGAAGTTGGAAGCGAGGGTTCGCAAGGACGACACCACGCAATGGTATGCTGCGCCGTACGTATACGACGGAGCAGGAAACGCGATTATCAGAGTAGCCTTCGATCAAGCCGGTAATATTGTCTATAGGAATGCAAGCGGAGTTTGGACGACTCTGCAAAGCTATTATACCCGGGCATGGTTTAAGCTTGATATGGAGATCAACACCGATACGGATACTTTCGATCTTTATATTAACGGAATCAAGATGCTCAACCAAGCACCGCTGATTTCGCCGGTATCCGATATTGCGAAAATTCGTTTTTACACGGAAAATGCTCCAGGAGCAGCGAATTTCGACTCGATTAAAGTGTTCCAAGAATCCGTAAACGGCAGCGGCATCGTTAGCGGTGCTACTTATAAAATCAAAAATTCGGTATCCGGTAAATATCTCGATACCGATGCGAATGGCGTAGTCATACTCGCCCCCAATTCGACTTTTGACGACCAGAACTGGATCGTGACCCAAGATGCATCCGGTAATTGGACTATCAAAAATACCAGATCAGGACGGTATTACTTGGATACCGACGCCACCAACAACCAAGTAATCTGGAACTCAGGGGCAGTGATTTCCGATTCCTTATGGAGTCTTGAATCCGTCTCGGGCGGAGGCTACCGGGTGAACAATCTGTATGCCGGAAGGGAGTATATGTATGCCACTTCGGCGGATGAGTTGAAGTGGAATACGGGTGCCGCGGATTCCAGTACGGTCTGGATCTTCGAGAAACAGTAAACTTGGGAGGGATATACAGTGAAGCGTGCGATGAGAGCAATCCTTATCTCCCTATTGTCTATGTCCACTGTTTATGGTTTAGGATCGCAGCCTGGGCTAGCGAATGCAGATGTGGCTATGCCCGCTGTAACAGCAGGCGCGACCTTAATCAATGAAGATTTCACGAATGGCAGCGGTACGTTCGGATTTGATGCAGGTGCGTCGATTTCCGGCGGTGTACTCAACGTAACACAGAACATGGGGAACTACTCGACTTCCGTCAAACATTTTGACGCCAATATCTCCGGGCAGCGGCTTGTAGACCTGACCTTTGATTGGAAAACGGCCGTCGTGAGCGATGGCAAGAAGACGGGTATTGAGTTCCGCGATCTGTATGGCAGGTTAATCTTTGCAATTTCTGGCGCCAAGGGCACGGAGCTGCGTTATTCGACAAGTGGAAGGGACTCGGATTCCACCCAATCTCAGTTCGACTGGGAGCCGACGTGGTCCAAAGTTACCCTTGACTCTTCCAAGACGTACACGGTCCGGCTGCTTGCCGACTTTGACCAGAAAACCGTGAGCTACTCGATCGCGGAGAAAAACGTCAGCACCCTAATTGAACAGGTCGATATTCCAACGCAGGCAACCGGCGTGGCCAAGATGATCGCGAGCAACTACTATACGGCTGGCGGCAACGGCACGCAGATGATCGATAACTTCAAACTGTTTGCTCCCGTCCAGCAGCTTGATCTTCCTCTCGTGGGTAAGACCATGTACGCTTTCGGCGACAGTATTGTCGATGGTCATAAGTACTCTAGAGCAGGCTTCGCTGAATTCGTGGCGGCTAGGGAGGGCATGTTGCTGACTTATAACGGCGCTAAGAACGGTGCAACGATCATGCCTGGCGGGTCGGGAGGACAGATAGTTAACCAAGTTACGAATGCCCCTGCAGCTTCTCCCGACTTCGTCGTCTTCGACGGCGGAACGAATGACGCTTATGAAACCAATGACAGCCATTGGGGCTCCGTGGGGGAGAACAAAGACCCGGCTGCGCTAGACATTGGTACCGTTGCGGGCGCTTTCGAGAATTCGATATATCAGATGAAGCTGAAGTGGCCGAACGCGAAGCTCGTCTATGTCGCGGTACATAGACTTGCTGGGGGACGCACTGTCGAGCGTCAGGACATTCTTCATACGATAGAACTGACTGCGTGCGCAAAGTGGGGTGTTACGGTGGCCAATCTTTACGATGACGCCGTCCTTAATACGAGGGAACAGAATGATAGGTGGACATATACGTTTGACAACTTAGGCTATGACGGGTTGCCCGGAACTCTAGCAACGCGCGCTAGCTCGGAGTTCGATACGGATACGCCTACCGGTACGCACCCGAACTTCCGCGGCATCGAGGAATTCTACGTACCATTCGTCTCTCACGCGCTGCGTCAGATTGAGATTATTAGCGGAGCAACCTACAAAATCAAAAACGCGGCATCTGGAAAATATCTTGATACCGATGCGAATGGCGCAGTCATACTCGCTCCGCTTTCGAGCTATGATGACCAAGATTGGATCGTTTCTCGAGACGCTTCCGGTTATTGGACGATCAAGAATGCGAGGACGGGACGTTATTATCTGGATACCGACATCGCCAACAACATGGTGATCTGGAACTCGGGTGCTGTTATCAGCGACTCTCTGTGGAGTTTTGAACCTGTGGTTGGCCGCGGTTTCCGGATGAATAACCAGCATGCCGGCAGGGAGTATATGCATGCCACTTCGGATAATGAATTGAAATGGAATACAGGATCAGCGGATTCAAGCACGGTATGGGTCTTCGAGAAGAAATAAGCATACGCAGCGATCAAAAAGATGACCGGAATGCGCGTATAAGCGATTCCGGTCATTTTTTCTTCATTATAATTTAGGGAGAGTGAGTCATGCCTTGGATTGACGCAATGACGACGTACATTGAACCTACGCAAGCGGCAAGTCCGGTAAAGCACGCGCTTCGAATGCTATATCGAGATCATAAATCCGTTTTTCGTTCCAAAGCCCTTCTCGGGGACGCCAAGGGCGCCGCGGGAACGATCGTTACCATCCGTTACGCGGATGAAGCAGATGCTTGCCCGAGGTGGCCGGAAGCATTCGCTCTGCTCGTGAGAAATGAACACAGCGTCGAGATCATCGGGCGAGACGATCGTGGTCTCGTATACGGTATCCTGCACTATAGCCGCTTCGTCCTTGGCGTTGATCCGTTCTGGTTCTGGGCGGATCTGCCTCCCCAACATAGGGAAGCTATTGAGATGCCATCGTCCGGCTATGTTTCCGAGAAACCGAAGACGCGTTTCAGGGGCTGGTTCGTGAACGACGAAGTGTGCTTAATCGGCTGGAAGCCGAGCTATCCGCCGACCGATGAGGTATGGCTGCCCGTCTTCGAAGCATTATTACGATGCGGGGGCAATATGGTGATTCCAGGAACGGATTTGCCGAAGTCAGGCATTCATGCGGATCTCGCTTCCGAGATGGGACTTTGGATCACGCATCATCATGCGGAGCCGCTCGGGGCAGAAATGTTTCTGCGCGCTTACGAGGGGCTAAAGGCGAGCTACCATGAGCACCCTCGTCTATTCGAGGCGCTGTGGGCGGAAGCCATCGAGAAGCAGAAGGATCGGGACACGGTATGGGTGCTGTCGTTCCGTGGACAAGGAGACGCTCCTTTCTGGGAAAACGATCCTGCTTTCGATACGCCGCGGAAGCGCGGCCGACTGATCGAGCTAGCCGTCCGAAGACAGTATGAGATGGTCCGGGAAGCAGTCGCCGATCCGGTATGCTGTATGGCCATGTATGGGGAAATTGCGGAACTATACAAGCAAGGACATCTCAACGTGCCGGAAGGAGTCATTCTCGTCTGGGCGGACAACGGATACGGTAAAATGGTGTCTCGCCGCCACGGTAACGTGAATCATAGAATACCTGCGCTCCCAATTCCAAAGGAAGGGGAGGCCCATGGTATCTACTATCATGTGACTTTTCATGATCTACAGGCTTCAAATCATCTAACGCTATTTCCTTCGCCGGTCTCTCTTATGCGGGAGGAACTGGAATCCGCGTTTGCCGCGCAAGCGCATGATTATTGGCTGATCAACAGCGGCAATATCCGGCAACACCTCTACACATTAGACTTGATTGCGGAAATGTGGGGGAATGAGCAACCGAGTATAGAGGAGCACGGGGAACGTTTCGTCTCGAGGTTATTCCCGGAATCGAAGGAACAGCATACGCATATTAGGCAGTTTCTGACGGACTACGAAGAAGCTACAATCCATTACGGTTCTCATGAAGACGACAAGGCCGGAGATGAGTTTTACCACCATCCTGCACGGAGAATCATTGGGCACTGGCTTCGCGGAGAATGGGTCCAACCCGCTGAACCGTTGTTCTGGGCGACGGGCGACGTCGACTTCGATCGTCAGGTGCAGCGCTTCGAAGCTCTGTGCGAGCAGGCGTTGCCAGCGTGGGCGGCGCTAGTGAAACGGGCAGTAATCGTATTTAACGACACGGCAGATTCCGAGAAACAGAGATTCGAAGATCATCTCTTATTTCATATCCGACTGAATGATTCGGGATGCAGAGGCTTCTATTACTTATGCAGGTCATACCGCTCGTTTAGAGAGGGCGACGCGCCGGCGGCTTTTGTCTATGCCGTACGCTCTCTAGAGGCTTATCGCGAAGGGGTGGTCGTGCTTCATCAGGCAGAGCATGGCAAGTGGTCTAATTTCTATTCGGCTGATTACTTGACGAATATAGCCAGCACGGTCAATAACGTCGAATCAGTCGTGAGATACCTCCGCCTGCACGGCGACAGTCCGGACTTCTTCCAATGGTACAAGCAATATCTCATGCCCGAGACGGAGAAGTACATCTATTTGGAAAACACGCATCGCCGCGTGCGATCCGACGAAGAGCTAGCCCAACAGTTGGACGTTTTGTTTACCGCTCTTGGGAGGGTATCGCCAACTGAGTAACAGATTTTCGGCGCATTGTGTGGAGAACGGTCTGCTTTAATTACTAGAAGTTTTCGGTTATACGACGTTGGCTTTTGATTTCAAACAGCTGTTTCCGCGAATCACAAGGAAGCGTTTGCGCTTTCCTATACGAGGCTCTTCTTTCTGGAGATCCGGATGTCTCAGAAGTAAGCAAGGAATAGTCTCAGTCACAAATAATTGCGATTAAATGAAAATGGGAAGGATCAGATGTTATTTCTGCTCCATCCCGTTTCTATTTTACTCGAGTGAAACTTGCTGCAACAAATTATGGGCAAGCGAAAGCCACCTAGCAGTTTTGACAGTTCAGCGTCCGTTATCAGCAACCGGTCAAGTATTGTGTTCTTTATACAGTAATAGAAATTTTTATTAATCTACTTTTTTCGTTCTTGTGTTAAGGTCACGCTTAGCTTTTCGATATTTATATTATTTGTGATCTATTTAAAGCAAATGCGGCAAAGAACTTAGAAAAATAGCTGACCAGTGGCTATTGGAGTATGAAAATGTTGTTCAGTTGTATGAAAAGTCTTTACACGATGCACGAGTAACTTCGATTGAGAAGCCTTTGAAAGACACGTTTATCATGACATTGGATTGTACGGGCGGATATCATTATTTAACGGATATTAGGCTAACCTTTACAGGCGTGCAGCAAATTCAACCTACTAACTTAAATGTAGGGAGTGGCTGGCTTTACGATGAAGTTTATCTCACAGAAACAGGTTTTGAACTACATGTGTTAGTAGATGGTCCTTTAATGGAGTTCACGATCACAGCTGAAAACGTTACTATCGAGGTCATAGCATAATAAATACACAGAGGCAGCTGTACATACTAACGGGGAACTTTAGCTCAATAAGACAGCACGGCAGCTCACACATGATGAGCTGCCGTGCTGACAGTAATTAGACGAAAAAGTTATTTTTTAACCACAGGCACCCAAAATTCGCCGTAGAAATTGCCCTCGCCGTTTTCTTTGCGATAGGTGGCATTTGGACCGCCGATGTAAGCATAATCAGTGATTCGGGCTAACACTTCGCCAAAGGCAAGGTAAGTCAACTGATCAAACAAAGTTTCCTTGTCCCCATTTCCTGCGACCACGATGTACTCGCTCTCTGGAAACTCGATAATGCGCGTTGCGTCAGCCACTATCTTTCCAGCTTCTACCGCGAAATAATTCCACGGCTTGCCTTGATAAACCTCGTTCACTGACCATTCACGATCATCTTTTGCAGCGTCTTTGAGCTTAGCAAACCGCCCGTCAGCCTTGAGTTTGCCCCAAAACTCGGCTTTTTCCCGTTGCAAAGCTGTCATGTCTTGAAAATTGGACAGGATTGAAAAACCGTATGCGGTCAATGTGAATGATTTTTTGTGTTCAATTGTGTATTCTGCCATGTGAGCTCCTTTCAAATTATCACAAAGATTAGTTTTAGATTTTTTTAGCGCGAAGCCACATTTCACCGTAGAATTCATCGTTTTCAGCTGCTTTGACGAATGTTGAGTTACCGGGACCTACGTATTTGTAGTCTGTAATTTCTTGCAGCATGCCGCCGAACACTTTGCCTGTGATTTCATCAGCAAGGCTGTCTTTGTCAGAGCCTGTGCCAGGCACAACGAGGTAGTCGCCAGCGAGGAAATCGAGGACGACCGCGTCTTCCAAATTGAAATCCCCCATCACGCCGAAGCCGCGCCAAGCCTTCCCGTCGATAACATAATTGATTTGATATTCTTGCCCGTCAGCCAGCGCGAGAAGTTCAGCAAGCTTGCCATTTTCAGTGATTTCGGCCTTTTTCGCTGCCGTTTTTGCTGAATTGCCTGCCCAGTCGTTGAAGTCCTCAAATGAAACACCGAAAGCAGTCATTTTGTAGTTTTCTGAGATCGTTTGGATGGAGTAATTAGGCATTTTGTTCTCTCCTTTGTGAACTTACTTTTACAAGATCGATTCTATTTGCCGAATGTATCAAAAAATGATACTTTTTTGATACAATAAAATCATGAAGAAAACAGAGCGAGTAAACCTAATCATGCGCTACATCAATAACCGCGCACATTTTACGATTGCCGAGATTCAGCGGGAGTTCAAGATTTCCCGCGCGACGGCGATCCGCGACATTAATGAGATTCAAGCGATGGGTTTTCCACTGACGACCGAGCTGGGGCGCGGTGGAGGCTACAATGTCCTACAAAATCAGTATTTACCCGCAGCACGTTTCACGCCAGATGAGCTGAAGGCGATATTTATCAGTTTTATGGCTTCGAAAAATTCACAGCTGCCTTATCTGCAAAATCGCCGCTCAATCACTGAAAAACTTATCGGCATCGCGTCGCAAACTCAGCAAGACGAGCTGATCGAGCTGAATAATATCTTGCTTTTTGAAAATACAAATCCTGCTAATCCGAATCTTTTGGAGCTCGACGATGCAGCGCCTGCGGAGCTAAATCAGTTGATTTCGCTTGCTGTACGAGATAAGCATTTACGCTTGATTTATGAGCCGAGTCTTGGCTGGCCACAGTTGCTGGACGTTTATTTGCTTCATATTTTTAACTCGAACGCCCAATGGCTAGTCGAAGTTTATGATTTTGATACGGATGAGTTTCGTTATCTGCCTGTTGATTTGCTTCGGGATTCTGCAATTTCTGAGCTTGATATGAAGTACTCCGAGCAAGAGATTTTAAGCAAAAAAAGAATGGGTTCACGTCAGTCCAATCTTGTTGTGAAGCTCGATACGACTGGGATTCAACGCTTTAAACGCATGCACCCGCCGGGGATTATTTTGTCCTTTACCGGAATGTTTCAATCGAGCGGGATATTCAATGTTCAGTTGGATGTGACCGATGTTGAGGCGCTGTCTTATTACGCGGATTGGCTTTTGTTTTTGGGGAAAGGAGTCGTGTTTGAGCGTATTCCTGAAGAGTTGCGCTTAATTTTGGAGGGTCGTTTATCCAATATAAGATTTTCTTGATTTTTAACAGAAGTCATTTTATGCGACGGGTTAATGCCCAGAATAGAAGAGCCAAAGCACTGACAATCGCACCTAACAAGCACACGCCGTTCCAGCCTGAGTAAGCATAGATACTGGTGGATGCGATTGAACCGGTGGCACTTCCAACGGAATAGAAAATCATGTAACCAGCAGTGAGCCTGCTGCGTGCCTCGGGGATCAGTGTAAGGATCATGGTCTGGTTGGTGACATGAACGGCTTGTACTGCAAGGTCAAGAAGGAAAATACCGATGATTAATGCGAGAAGCGAATGTTGAGTATAACTTATTGGCAACCATGATAATAGCAACAGAATTAGTGCAACTCCTGTGGTCCTCTGCCCTAAACCTCGATCGGCAAGACGACCTGCCCGCGCTGCTGCTAATGCCCCAGCAACTCCAGCGAGGCCAAACGCTCCAATCGCAGAATGTGAAAGAGACAGCGGCGGAGCGCTGAGAGGCAACACGAGGGAAGTCCATAATATACTGAATGCAGTAAAAATCATCAAAGCTAGTACGGCACGAATTTGCAGGATTCGTTCTTGTGCGAACATCGTGAGCAGCGAACGAAGCAACTGTAGGTAGGATAATGATTCTCTTTTGTTCTCATCATGCGGCAGCACCCGATACAATACGCATGCCATGATTAGCGTTAATACCGCAGAGACAAGGTAGACAGAACGCCAACCGGCTAAATCCGTCAATACGCCAGCGAAAGTTCGCGCTATTAGAATACCAATAACGATTCCACTTGTCACCACTCCCACAGTTCTGCCACGTTCGGTTGGAGCAGCCAAAGTTGCAGCGAACGCAACGAGCGTCTGTGTCACTACGGCAAGCAATCCAACCGCAGCTATGCCTATGAATAACACCATGCTGGTGGAGGCGGTGCCAACCACAACTAAAGCCAACACGGATAATAGTATCTGTCCGGTGATCAGCCAACGTCGATTTAACAGATCGCCGAGCGGCACTAGCAATAGCAGTCCGAGTGCGTAACTCGCTTGAGTGATTGTAATTACAATGCCGACGGATGAATGAGTAATACCGAACTCGGTTGAAATTGCGTCCAGCAAAGGTTGCGCGTAATAGATGTTGGCGACTGCCAGTCCGCAGGCGATTGCAAATAAGAGTGCCACTTTATGAGACATTAAAGATGCGGGTAATGATTCTGATGCTATAAACGCTTCTTGAGCTGGTTCAACGTGTCTGTCTGTGAAATCCACGGTAATGACATTCGGTTCATCTACAATCTTTCCCAAAGTTAACGCCTCCGTTTACGTTTATCAAATTTATAAAATAAAATACTGATTGGTATGAAATGTTTCCTGAAAAATATAACTTTAAAAAAGATAACTGTCAAGATACTCCTGCAGAGGCTAGACTCAAAAGAGTGAAGACTCTTTATCCTATCACTATTCGTGGTCTGTAAGCTGTAAAAGGTTAATCTTATCTTATTGACAGGATAATCTTCATACAATAAAATTATAACGTACCGTTCGATATGAAAAGAGGGGATTGCTATGGCTCGACAACGCGAATTTGATGAGGAAAAGGCATTGGATGCAGCTATGCAACTATTTTGGGAAAAAGGGTACGAAGCTACCTCTGTAAGCGATTTGACATCAAGAATGGGCATTCAGCGACCAAGCATATACTCCACCTTTGGAGACAAAAAGGGACTATTTGAAGCTGCGTTGCGCAAATATACGAGTTCCCATGCTGCCTATGTTCGCGCCAATTTTCAAAATAGTACTTCTGTTAAAGAAGCATTCCGTGCCTTTTTTGAAAATATGGTGGCAAAAGAATATGAAGGTGGTCCGAACTGGGGGTGCTTTTGCATCAATTCGATGGTGGAACTTTCGCCCCATGATGAGAAATTTGAAATCCTAACAAGAGAACATCAAATGTATCTTTCGGTAATATTTCAAGAAACGATTGAACGAGGTTTGCGCTCAGGTGAGCTTGATACCGCTATTAACGCAAAGAGTTTAGCACAGACACTAGTCATATCGTTAATAGGAATCACTGTGATTATGAAATCTCGTCCAGAACGATCATTTGTTGATAACTCTGTAAAGGAAATACTTGCATTATTAAGATAGGTACTGATAAATGCTAAGTTAGTTAATGAAAGTTAAAAAATGAGAATATTTACTTTTAAGAACATATGTTCTAAAACTGGTTCGATCTGTACTATAAGCCGGAAAGCCTGAGGCTGTCGGACTGGGAGAAAGGGGAATGGCTGATTGTGAACGGCGGACGAATAGTGGGAGATACCCCTTAGTGATGATTAATTGGTTAAATCATTACGCTAACGGCACACTTTAGAGTAATGACCAAGGAGCAGAACCGTCTTAATGGTTCTGCTCCTTTATTTTCGTTGAAGCAACTGGTAGGAGAACATCGTACGATACAGAAGTCCGGTACTAGAAAATGATGGTACTATTCCTAAATTATCGCTGTGATACACTTAGTAATAGAGTAAGTAAGGGAAAGAGTCTTTTGGTCTACTCGAGAATTATATTTAATGATTTAAATAGAATAAATTGAGTATAGAATGTGGGGTGATTATGATTAAAAAACTAATTTTATTTATAATAATAATTGCTATAGGCATTATACTTATTGAAGGTATGAGGGTATTGTTAAACCCATTAACTCGGTCAGAAGACACAATAAGAGAAAAATTGTTGACTCAAATTCCATTGGGAACCGATATGAACGAAGCTATCGATTTTGCAAAGAGAAAGAAAGGATGGTCAGATATCAAAATAGATGATGCAAATGGTTATAATAGTGAATTGGGCATAAAGACAACTGTAGGTGAAAAACACTTTTCAGTTCATGCTGGAGATTATCGTAGTCTTTTGAATTTATATTTTTTTGTAGCAGATGTAACAATCTATTTTGGTTTTAACGAAAACTCTGAATTAATTGATATTCGAGTTAGGAAAGATATAGATTCACTTTAAATAAGACGAGAATAATACGTGATCAGCTACAACCACAGTAAAAAAATATAACAAGAAAATCCTTAAGGACTCCGCAGAAAAAACTGCGGAGTCCTTTTTTGCGTTCTTACTGCTTATAGAGTTTGCGATATTCAGTAGGCGACTTCCCGACTATTTTTTTGAATACGGCATGGAATGAACCGTTATCATGATAGCCGACGAGCTGCGATATCACACTGATTTTGTGCGAGGATTCGCGTAATAGCTCACAGCTTTTTTGGATACGGGTATTTTGTAAATACGATCTAAAGGGCTGACCGAAATGTTTGAGAAACAGACGCTGTAGGTGCCTGTTGCTCCATTTTGAATAATGAGAGAGGTCCGTCAAGGTGATGGATTCAGATAAATGCTGTTCAATAAAGTTTATTATTCCGGTGAAGTCGGCATTATCCATTGTCGATTTATCGATAGTTGCGATCTTAAGCCTGTATACGAGAGTAATCAATTGGCTTAATAGTGCGTGCAGCATCGTTTTGGTACCGATATTTGGAACGGACATTTCGCGGTAGAGCGTACTCATCAGTCGTTCAATCGAGCCGTCTCTATCGAATACGGTGAAGTAAGATTGCGATTTATTTTCCAGCGTCGCTAGATGCTCCATAATCGAAGCATCCTCGATTTTCGAAGATAATAATTCAATCATTTGCCTATCAAATAAGCAATTGTAGACGATCAGCGGTTCTTCGCTGTACTGAGGAGTGGAAGGACGGAACACATGAGAAACGCCAACGGGTATGACATACAACATGCCTTTATGCACGGGAAAAGTCTCATGTTCAATGTGGTGGAATCCCTTTCCTTCGGCGACATAACAATACTCGATGAAGTCATGAGAGTGAAAGGGAACGGTAAAGTCTTCTGCATAGCGGTTTATGTATAGATGCAAGTTGTTTTGCAAGAAAAACTCACTCTTGAAAAGTGCACTATTCCGATTCATTCGAAACTCACCTCTATTATTAAAATGACGCATTCACAGATGTGTTTTGTCCTGATTAGCACATGTTTTGTCGATTTCAATCGTTATTATTATAAATTAGGACCAATATAAAATCTATACAGATCGTTGATCGTGAGAGGAGCAGCCAAGAGAACATATGAACGGTATCTGGCGAAGATCGATATTAACAAAATTGTTCATGCTCTTTTGCTTGACGGTGTTGCCTACCTATGTGCTATCCGTCGTCCTATACAAATGGGGGACGGAGGAGGTTATTGAGAAAATCAACACGTCCTCCTATTCGCAGATGACGAAGTACATGGATCGGCTGGAGCAAGAGGTGCTGCGCATGCAGGCGATTCAATACGAATTTCTGAATGACAGGGACTTGGATCGATTGTCTACCATCGTCGATTATATGCCGTGGCTCGAGCAATTCTACGCGCTTAGGGGGTTAGGGCAGCGGATCAATATGATCAAGAACAGCAGCGCTTACGCCAAGGATGTCCGTATTTTTTTGACGCGGGCGGGTAAAGTGATTTCGACCTCCGGGGGGATTAGTCCCCTTGAAGATGTGTCAGGGCTCGACATAAGGAATTTGGATCCGAGCTCTAAATCTCTGGTCGCCTATCGCCAGGGAGAGTTGTACGTAGACTTCTATAATATCGTAACGGACTTCTCGGAAACGAACCTGCCCTTGTTCAAAATCGAAATCATGCTGGACAAAACCGTGTTTCAAGCCGACCTCGAGCACTTCGGAGGGGAAGAGGTTAACGTTCTCATGTTGTCGGATTCAAGCGCCAGCCGCGTTATCGGCAAGAGCAATATCGATGAGCCGAATCTGGCAGAGATGCTCGACGAGGCTAATGAACGGAAAGGAAATGGGGAGAAGCAAGGTTGGGTCGAACCGATTACGATTAACCAAATCGAATATTCGATGTTGGTCGTCAAGTCGGAAGAGCTGAACATGACGTTCGTTAAGTTCGTTCGCAAAGGTCAATATTTGGAATCGTTGGAGAAATACACGGTCTGGTTTTGGGCGTTTTCCGTCATATCGTTTTTAGCTATTTCAATGTTCGTTATCTCTATGTATAAGGTAGTCTACAATCCGCTGCGCAAGCTGTCTTCGGCGTTCAAGCGGGTAGAGAGCGGCAATCTGAACATGAGCATTACGGATTCCAGCAATAATGAATTCGGATTTATATACCGTTCCTTCAATCGGATGGTCCATGAGCTTAAGGTGTTGATTGAACAAGTGTACGAGCAGCGGATCTTAACGCAGCGGGCGCAGATGAAGCAGCTCCAGTCGCAGATTCATCCTCATTTCCTCTACAACAACTTTCAAATTATATACCGAATGGCGAAGCTGGAGGATCATGAGAACTTGGCTGATCTGTCGCTTAAGCTGGCGCAGTATTATCAGTACGTCACACGCAACACAAGCGATGATGTACCGCTCGCCAGGGAAGTGGAATTCGCTCGCATGTACGTCGATATTCAATCCGTCCGATTCCAGAATCGGCTCGTCGTGCAATTCGCGGAATTGCCTCCAGACTGTGGACATATTATGGTGCCTCGCCTTATTTTGCAGCCGGTGCTGGAAAATACGTTCGAGCATGGGCTGAAGGACAAGGCGGCGGATGGCCGATTATCGGTTTCTTTTGAGATGGAAGAAGAACAGTTCACGATCTCGATTGAAGATAACGGAGACGCTTTGACAAGCGAGGAGCTGCAGCGGCTGCAAACTCTGTTCAACACTAGTGGTTCGGCAGATGCGGAAGTAACCGGTCTGGTGAATATTCACCGAAGAATCCAGATTAAATTCGGCAAGACGAGCGGCATGCGGGCGACCCGCGGCAGTTCGGGCGGTCTGAAAATCACGATTGCGTTATCGAAGGAGGCGAATAACGATGTATAGGCTGCTGATCGTCGACGACGAGCCTGTCATAGTCGAGGGACTGTACCATTTATTCCAGCAGGTTACCGATATGGAGCTTGATATTATAACGGCTTATTCGGGCAACGAAGCGCTGGATTGGCTGAACCGTACGAGAATCGACATTGTACTGTCAGATATTCAAATGCCGGGCTTGAATGGCATTCAGCTTATGGAGGAAATACAGCAGCGCTGGCCGGCATGCAGAGTCGTCATGTTCACGGGATACAGTGATTTCGATTATGTGTATCGTTCGATCCGGCATGAAGGCGTCCGTTACTTGCTCAAGAGCGAAGGTGACGACGTCGTATTGGACACGGTCAGAAAAATGATTGCCGAGATTAGGGACAAGCTTAAGGCGGAACAATGGACGGAGCTCATTGAGAACCAAATGATGAATGAGCTGCCCCTCTTGCAAAAGGAGTTCATCCTGGACGTTCTTTATGATCCCGCCACGGCAGAGGAACTGACGAATGGCCAATTGGAACGTCTGCACATTTCGCTTAGCAGCGATCGACACGTTATTCCGTTAATCGCTCGTCTTGACCCTTGCGATAATCCAATCACCATGGATGAGCAGACGAGACAGCTGTATGCGCTTAAGCAAGCTCTCGAGCGATGCTTGGAGGAACGATTTCGTTTCGTTGCGATCTCGTTAAAACATACGTTTTGGTACGTCATTGTCCAGCCTATCGAACTTACGCCAGTTAGCGATGCCGCCTTGTATGTAAGGGAAGCTTTGGCTGTCGCGCAGCGTATTTGTTCGGAGTCGTTAGAGCTGTCCGTCTCGTTCGTCCATTCGGCAAATGAGGTGAGCTGGAGGGGGCTGGGGCGTGCCTTTCCTTATATGAACGGACTTCTTGATTACCGAATTGGACAGGAAAAGGAAGTGATTTTGTCCGAGCCGTTGGAACAAGCGGACGTCTCGAAGGGACTTTCCGTGGAAAGGCTCAAACTCGTGGAAGGTTATTTAATGAGCGGTAACGATAAAGGCTTTGTTGCATTCGTAGAAGGATGGATGGGCAATGAGGAAAGCTTTGGCGGAAGAGCAACGCAAGCTTATGCGGAAAACTACTATACGCTGATCGTTTATTTGCTTCAATCGTTTCAACGTTTGGGCTTAACGGAAAAGCTGTCTACGCTCGTCGATCTGCGGGCGTTGCTCCGATTGGACGGCTATCGGTCGTACGAGGAAATGCTCGGCTTGTTCCGCAGGCTGGGTGAAAGCGTCGTACGTCTTCGGAAGGATGAGGAGGCGGATCAATTGGAGCGGCCGATTCGATTTTTGCAGACCTACATGAAGGCACATCTGGCGCAGGATTTATCGCTCGTCAAGCTGGCGGAGCTCGTTCACTTCAATCCTTCGTATTTGTCCAGGCTGTTCAAACGAGTAACGGAGGAGAACCTGTCGGATTACATCAACCGGATGCGGATCGAGAGAGCGATCGAACTGCTCTTAAATCCCGACATGAAGGTCCAACACGCAGCGACGTCCGTTGGTTTCGTATCCGTTTCCTATTTCAATCGGGTATTTAAGAAGATGGTTGGCAGTACGCCGCAGGCGTATCGGGACGCGCACCAAAGCAAGTCAATATAGGAGAAGAAAACAGAGGGCAAGGTCAAGATCGGACGATATGAAAGCGTATTCCCGAGCGGGATAATAAAGGAGCAACATCAATCAAGAAAGCAAAACGATGGGGAGGTCGGAATGATGAAGATGAGAAAGAAGTCCGGCATATTGCTGCTTATTGTTGTTCTGCTCGTTTCTTTGTTGGCTGCGTGCTCGAATAAGGCAGACAATGACGGCAAGAACACGGAGTCTGGCGAGCAAAGCGGCAATGGGGCAAATGGGGGAAATTCACCAAGCGGAGAAGTAGAGGCAGCAGATCCTTTCGGAAGGTACGAGGAGCCGGTTGAGGTTACGTTCGCAGGTTATATCGACGATACGATGCAAAAGAATTTGCTCGTAGACGGCCTTTCTTACGAAGACAACCAATGGACAAAAATTATTGAAGAGAAGCTGGGCATCAAAGTGAAATACAAGTGGATCTCCAAGACGGGAGAGCAGTCTGCGCAGAAAATGAACCTCGCGCTCGCATCGGGGGACATTCCCGATATACTCGTGCTTGACCCCGTGCAGCTCAGTCAAGCGGCGCGCGCCGATATTTTGGCAGATATAGGCCCTTACATGGAGCAATATATGTCGCCAGAAGTGAAGGGACTTGTGTCGCAGATAGGAGAATCGGCGAAACAAGCAGCCACCTTCGACGGCAAAATTCTAGGCTTCCCGAGCACGAACGATCTGGCCCCGGAAACCGGCTTCCTATGGTTACGGACCGACTGGCTGAAGAAGCTGAACCTGGAGTTGCCGAAGTCTTGGGCGGATGTCAAGGCGATCAGCAAAGCGTTCGCGACGCAGGACCCGGACGGGAACGGCAAAAATGATACGTTCGGACTTTCTTTAAGCAATGACTACAACACGATCGAAGGCGTAATGAACGGCTTCCATGCCAATACGAAAATATGGGTGGAGAAGGACGGCAAGCTGGAGTTTGGAGGCATTCAGCCCGAAGCGAAGGCGGCTTTGGCCGAGCTGGCCGACATGTACAAAGCCGGAGAGATCGATAAGGAATTCGGTCTTAAGGGCGGCGACAAAATCGCTGAAGGTGTAGCGAACCAGCAGATCGGAATGACATACGGTCCGTTCTATCTGTCGCTTCATCCGCTTGGCGAGGCTCTGAAATCGAATCCGGATGCGGATTGGACACCGGTCTTGATTCCATCGATCGACGAGAAGCCGGTTACGAGCACCTTCACGCTCGGCTACGGCAGCTTCTTCACGGTACGCAAAGGCTTCGAGCACCCGGAAGCGCTAATCAAGCTGCTTAACCTCTATTACAAAATGTATACCGAGGATTATGCCCAGTACGGCGTCAGCGAGAATGGCAAAGAAAATTGGAGGCTCTCGCCTGTCGAGATTCGCGATGTATCGAAGAACGTCAACACGTACCTGGCGATCAAGGACGCTATTGCTACCGGCGATACGAGTAAGCTGATCGGCGAACAGAAGGCGATGTTCGACAACGTGGACAAATTCCTGAAGGGCGACGCGTCCATGTGGGGCTGGAACAAGGTGTTCGGAGAAAACAGCACGGAAGCGGGCATCAAGCAGCTGATGGACAATAAGCAGTATGTTCAGGATAAGTTTGTAGGTTCGCCAACGAAGACGATGATTACGACGATGTCAACGCTGAACAAGCTTCGCGAGGAGACGTTCTACAAAATCATTATGGGCAACTCGCCGGCCGACGAGTTCGAATCGTTCGTGCAAAGCTGGAAGAAGCTTGGCGGCGAGCAAATTACGAAGGAAGTCAACGAGTGGTACGACGGCGTAAAGTAACGATTCAATAGCGATCAAGGTCTAAGCAGCGGTAGTTAGCCGGGTACTATGGCGCTTCCCTGCTTAGACGATCGCGAGATGACAATCAACCGAGGGGGACGATTATGAAGGGCTTCAGAAGTTCCAATACCTTTCCGCTGCATATGATGCTTCTGCCCGCTGTCCTGCTTGTGCTCATTTACAGCTATGGCCCGATGATTGGCGTGGCCATTTCGTTCCAGGATTTCATTCCTGCGAAGGGGTTGTTCGGCGAGCAGGACTGGGTCGGATGGGACAATTTCAAATACGTATTCAATATGCCGAATTTTATGCAAGTCATTATGAACACGATCACGATCGCTTTATTCAAAATCGTGCTTATCCTCATCGTTCCGATTTTATTTTCGCTGCTGATTAATGAAATCAAAGGTAAGACGCGCAAGAAGCTGGTACAGACAAGCATTTATCTTCCCCATTTTCTCTCATGGGTCATACTGGCGGGCATTTTGCTCGATGTTCTGTCTCCTTCCACGGGGATCATCAACAAGTTTTTGTCCGTTCTCGGCATCGAGCCTGTTTTTTTCCTTGGAGACAACAATTGGTTTCAATTCACCGTTATTACTTCGGATATTTGGAAAGAGTTCGGTTTCAGCACCATCATTTATTTGGCTGCCATTACGGGAATCAACCCGTCTTATTACGAGGCGGCCGTTATTGACGGAGCTAACCGTTATCATATGATGCGATATATCACGCTCCCTGCCATCTCCTATGTCATCGTTCTGCTTGGGGTGCTGAGCCTGGGCAACGTGCTGAATGCGGGCTTTGACCAAATCTTCAATCTGTACAGTCCGCAGGTATACGAGAGCGGCGATATTTTGGATACCTTTGTATACCGATTCGGACTGATGGACGCACAATTTGGCCCGGCTACCGCCGTAGGATTGTTTAAATCGGTTGTTTCCTTCGTATTCATTACGGTATCCTATTGGATTGCCGTGCGCTTCGCTAACTATCGCATCTTCTAACGGAAGGGAGGAAACTCCAATGAACCTATTCAGCCGAAAAAAGCTAAAAGCTTTCGATGTATGCAACGGGTTGTTTCTAACGGCGGCGGTGCTGCTATGCGTATTGCCATTCGTTCATATATTGGCGGTCTCGCTTAGCTCGAGCACGGCAGCTACGAAAGGAGTCGTCACTTTTTGGCCGGTCGAATTCAATTTATATGCCTATAAATTCGTATTAGGCCGAATCGACTTTTGGAGAGCCATGTATGTATCCTTAGAGCGCATATTGATTGCCGTGCCGATCTGCATGCTGCTCACTGTTCTTGTGGCGTATCCGTTATCTAAGGATCACTCCATCCTGAAATCGCGCTCCGCATATGTCTGGTTTTTCTTCTTCACGACCATATTTAACGGGGGTCTTATTCCGACTTATTTTATTGTCAAGGAGACCGGCCTGATGGATTCCGTCTGGTCGCTCGTATTGCCGGGCGCCGTGCCTGTATTCAACATCATCGTATTGCTTAACTTCTTCCGTCAGTTGCCGAAGGAGATGGACGAAGCAGCCGTAATGGATGGAGCGGGGCACTGGACCGTGCTGTGGAAAATATACGTTCCTACCTCAATGCCGTCCCTCGCGACGCTGCTGTTGTTCGTCATCGTATTTCACTGGAATTCCTGGTTTGACGGAATGATCTATATGAACGATCCGATGCATTTTCCAATGCAAACGTATTTAAGGACTGTCATCACGATGCCGGATCTAAGAAACGTAACGCTCGAAGACTTGGAGAATCTGAAAAACCTATCGGAGCGGACGGTCAAAGCTTCGCAAATTCTTGTAGGCGCGCTTCCGGTATTGATTACTTATCCGTTCCTGCAACGGTATTTTGTAAAAGGCATGGTTATCGGCAGTGTTAAAGGGTAACGGGAGGAGAAGTCAAAGCAATGATCATATCCAATTTGTTAGTGCAATATTTGAAAAATCCGATCGGCTTGGCGTGCAAGCAGCCGTTGTTTAGTTATACGCTAACCTCGGATGTCCCACATCAAGCGCAAACGGCTTATCGCATTGTAGCCGCCTCGACGGAGGAGCATCTACGGCAAGAAATCGGCGATGTATGGGATTCCGGGAAAGTATTCGATTCGAGACCTTTCGCTATCGAATATGCGGGGAAACCGCTGATGTCCAGGCAACGAGTGTTTTGGAGAGCGAAAGTATGGGATAAGGACGATATCGAGTCCGAGTGGAGCGAGATCGCGGTTTGGGAAATGGGACTGCTTGACGAGTCGGATTGGACCGCTAACTGGATCGGGCATGGGGACGACATGAACGCGAATCCGTCCGCGGCGCCGCGAGTTGCGTATGACTTCGAGCTGAAGAGCGAACGGAAGATTGCTCGTGCGCGTGCTTATATAAGCGGTTTGGGACTATTCCATGCCACGTTAAACGGCCAGCGGCTGGACGATGCATTTTTTCATCCTGGCGAAAGCGATTATTCGAAAACCGTTTATTATGAAACCTTCGATGTGACGAACATGCTGCGGAGCGGCTCGAATGCGATAGGCATCGTAATCGGCAACGGCCAATACGTCAACTTCAAGGTAAATCCGGTCATGACGCTTGACGATGGGACAGAAGCGCCCGAGCATCGGTATCAGAAAAATGACAGCGGCTATACAAGGAAAGGGATCTACGGGGAGAAGAAGGTGCTCGCTCAAGTGGAGGTCACCTACGATGACGGGATGGTCGAGATCGTTGCGGCAACGGACGAGAGTTGGAAGCTGACGGACAGTCCGATTACGTTCAATAACTGGTATGGCGGCGAAGATTACGATGCCACTGCAGAGTTAGATGGCTGGGACTTACCGGGCATGGACCGAAGCAATTGGAATGATGCGGCCATCATGAAGAAGCCTCAGGGGACATTAAGAGGAAGAGAATTTCTTCCTATACGGATGATCGAGAAGTTTCCCGCCGCTTCCGTTACGAAGCTGGATAACGGCAATTGGCTCGTTGATATGGGGAGAAACGTTGCCGGATTTCCGGAGCTCGTTCTCCGCGGTACGACTGCGGGCGATCACGGAACCGTTATCTCCATGTATCCGGCGGAGATGCTGAACGCGGAAGGAACAGGCGTCGATCAAGCATCTTGTACGCAAAGCGAGTCAAAGAAATATAACTGCAGCATTACGAATCGTTATACCGTGAAAGGCGTTGGCGATGAAGCTTGGCATCCGATCTTTTGTTATCAGGGGTTTCAATTCGTAGAAGTATCGGGGTTTCCAGGTGAAGCAACCATAAATAACTTCAATTGCTGCGTACTGAGAGCGGCCAACGAGAAGACGGGGACGTTCGAAACTTCCGATTCGGTCTTGAACAGGGTTCATGAATTAACGGAGCGTTCGATTGAGAGCAACATGTATTTTTCATTTACGGACTGCCCGCAAATCGAGAAGTTGGGTTGGCTGGAGACGTCGCATCTCATGTTCCGTTCGATTACTTCCGGGTACGATATCCGGTCCTGGATTCCTAAGATTACGCAGGATATGATCGATAGCCAGACGAGTGAAGAGGATGAAAGAAACGGAGATCCGGAGGGGAAGGGGTATGTACCTGCCATAGCGCCCGAATATTATCGGATCGTCGGACTTCACAGAGACCCGAATTGGGGCGGCGCTTGTATTCTGACCCCTTGGGAGTACTATCAAATTTACGGGGACATCACCCTATTAAGAAGAGCCTACAGAACGATGACAACGTATCTGGATTATTTAGAAACGCATACGCAAGATTCGCTTCTGATCGGTTACGCGCAGATGGGGGATTGGGGGCAGCTGAACGAAAGCACTCCGACCGTGTTGGTGGAAAACTGCGCCTATTACTACATGTTAAGCACCATGGTTCGCATCGCGGAGCTGACCGGGCATCACGAGGATGCGGCGATTTACCGTTTGAAAGCGGAAGAGGTTCAGCGTAAATTCCACAGTCACGCAGATTGTTATGAACCGGAAAGCAAACGTTACGGAAATGACAGTCAAGCGAGCTACGGCTGTGTTCTTTTCAGCGGCATCGTATGGAAGGAAAATATTGATCTTGCCGTGACGTTTCTGAAGGATGCGGTTCGGCGCAGGGATGATCATCTCTCCTCCGGCGAAGTGGGATTGAAACAAGTATTCGCCACGTTAGGCCGTTACGGTGCAAGCGATGTCGTATATCGCATGGTCACGAATGATACGCAGCCCAGTTATAAATACTTTGTCGATAACGGGCTAACCACGCTTCCGGAATATTGGAATTATCAAGAATTATGGCACGGCACGATGGTCCGCTCCAGAAATCACGCCATGATGGGGCATGTGAAGGAATGGCTGACCTCTTATGTTCTGGGCATCCGGCCGGAGGAGCCGGGGTATCGGAAGTTGATTATTGAACCGTCGTTAACGGACCTCATCGAAACAGTGAGAGGCAGCATATGGAGTCCATATGGTCTTATTCGCGTGGAATGCGTTCGCAATGATGCCGGTATAACGTTAGATGTCGAGATTCCGGTTGGAGCGACGGCTGAGATTAGACTGCCGTCCATTCCAGCGGAGCAGTCAACGATAGGGTCAGGAAAGTACAGGTTCACCATCAAGACGGATGGGGTAGGATCATTGAAGTAGATAGTTTTGTACAACAAAAAGTTAGGATTAAACCTTTATCAGGTCCATGAGGATTGCTAGGATAGAAACGAATCCTTTGAGCCAGAGAGAAAGGGAGGGTTACCCATGTTGAAACTCCAATATGACTCGCCTGCAGTGCATTGGACAGAAGCGCTGCCCGTTGGCAACGGTAGATTAGGCGCCATGATATTCGGCGGTGTAGAGAGCGAGAGAATTCAGTTAAACGAGGATACGTTGTGGTCCGGATATCCTCAGGACGGCAATAATCCCGAAGCCAAAGAGATATTGCCTAGGGTAAGGGAGCTTATCGCCAAAGGCGAATACGCGGAAGCCGAACGGCTCAGCAAGGGAATGCTTGGACCGTATACGCAATCGTATTTGCCGTTCGGGGATTTACGTCTGTCAATGGAACACGGCAATCACACCAGTTCGTATCTGCGAAACTTGAATCTTGAGCAAGGCATCTGTTCCGTGAATTATAAAATCGGTGATGTGGAATATACGCGTGAAATGTTCGCCTCGCACCCCGATCAACTGATTGTGATACATCTTCAATGCAATCGTACGGGGTACTTAAGCTTCCGTGCGAAGCTGGATAGTCCGCTGCGTTATGAAACCTCTGCTTCGGAGGGGGAATATGCTATTCACGGCATTGCGCCGGAACATGTATCTCCGAGTTATTATCCGACCGACGCTCCGATTCGTTACGGAGATCCGGCGAAATCGGAAGCGTTGCGATTCCACGGTCGTATGTTTGTTGCTCATGAAGGCGGGGAAGCTCGGGTTACTCACGACGGTATTCACGTGTCCGGCGCAACCAACGCAACCCTGTATTTCAGTGCAGCCACCGACTTCGATACGCGGATGGGTATGGCTAGCGATGACTGCGACCCCGAGCGAACGTCCAAACATGATTTGCAACAAGTTAAACACAAAAGCTACGAGGACGTTCGGGGCTTGCATGTTTCGGATTTTGCCAAGCTGTTCAATAGGGTCACGCTTCGCCTTGGAGAAAGCAAGGCACCGGAGGACATGGCGACGGATCGAAGAATTGCCGCTTACGGCGGCAGCGATCCCGGCTTGGTCGAGCTTCTGTTTCACTACGGCCGTTATTTGATGATTTCCAGCTCGCGTCCAGGTACGCAGCCGGCGAACCTGCAAGGGATATGGAACGAGCACACACGCGCGCCATGGAGCAGCAACTATACGCTCAATATTAATGCGGAAATGAACTATTGGCCTGTAGAATCATGCAATATGGCCGAGATGCACGAGCCTTTTCTTGACTACATCGCCCGCTTAGCGGCAAACGGCAGCCAAACCGCCGAAATCAATTACGGGGCGAAGGGATGGGTCGCTCATCATAATTCGGATCTGTGGGCCCAAACCGCGCCGGTAGGCGACTACGGTCAAGGTGACCCGGTGTGGGCATACTGGCCGATGGGGGGAGTATGGGTATCCCAGCATTTGTGGGAGCATTACGCATTCGGGCGGAATAAACAATACCTCAAGGATAAAGCCTATCCCGTTATGAAAGGCGCGGCCGAATTTTGCATGGATTGGCTGTACGAAAATGAAGAAGGGTACTTGATTACGGCTCCATCCACTTCGCCTGAGCATAAATTCGTTCATCAAGAGGGGAAAAACGGTGTCAGTGCGGCAACTACGATGGATTTGACCCTGATCTGGGATCTGTTCACGAACTGCATCGAAGCCTCCGAGGAGCTTGAGATCGACGTAGCCTTCCGAAACAAGTTGTCGGCAGCTTTAGACAAGCTCTTGCCGCTGCAAATCGGCAAACACGGACAACTGCAGGAGTGGTCCAAAGATTTCGACGACGAAGACATTCACCATCGTCATGTGTCGCACTTATTCGGAGTATATCCGGGACGGCAAATAACCGAGGACGCCACTCCGGAGCTTTTTGCTGCCGCCAAAACGTCCCTTGAGCGAAGAGGCGATGGCGGTACGGGCTGGAGTCTTGGCTGGAAGGTCGGATTGTGGGCTAGGTTCAGGGAAGGCAACCGCGCGCAGCAGCTCATTTCGAACTTATTGACGCTTGTTAAGGAAAACGAACCGGATAATTATCACAGAGGCGGGGTTTACGGGAATCTCTTCGATGCTCACCCGCCATTCCAAATTGATGGCAACTTTGCGGCTACAGCCGGAATCGCCGAGATGCTGCTGCAATCCCATCAAGGATGTTTGGAGCTTCTTCCGGCTCTGCCAGATGCGTGGCCAAGCGGACTCGTCACTGGATTAAGAGCGCGCGGAGGATTCGAAGTGAGCATGAAGTGGGCGCAAGGGAAGCTGACCGAAGCCGAGATTGTTTCGAGCCAAGATCAAACGTGCACCATAAAGTGCGGTCCAGACATCGAGGTTTGGGAAGATCAGCTTCAAATAAAAACGGTTAGAGCTTCCGATGAATCGCATCTGTTTTCCATGGAGACAGGGAAACGATATCGGATAACGGCAAAGTAACACGCGAGTGCAAGGGCATTATTCACGAAAGCGACACAGGTTTTTGACAGAATGATGAGGGTTGGCCTTAGAACGGCACATGAACGATACATTATGGTAACCTATACTTAAAAAATGAGTTATAGGGAGTGTTATCGTCATGCGAGTACAACCCAATACGGCAAGTATCGAACATATTCCGACCTCGGTCACGAAGGTCGTCTTCGAAACGATAAAGATTGGCATCATCAAGTCGAACCTCATCGCCATGATCGCCGGGCTTAGCATGGCGTTGTTCGTCCATGACTTGTCGTTCTTCGACAAGATCGGCAATATCGTGCTGGCTTTGGTCGGCTCTGCCCTTGTTATCGGAGCGGCCGGCGTCTTCAATAATTTATATGATCGCGATATCGACAGCATTATGGAGCGGACGAAAAACAGGCCTACCGTATCCGGAATCGTTGACCTCGGAAGCGGGCTCTTCATCGGAACGTGGATTGCCCTTGGCGGCGTGGTCGCGTTGTATTTAGCTTCACCGCTTTCCGCGTTCTTAGGTTTCCTGGGGTTGTTCCTCTATGTTGTGCCTTACACCATGTGGACGAAGCGCAGAACGATCTATAATACGGAGGTTGGAAGTTTGTCGGGCGCGATGCCTCCATTGATCGGTTGGGCCGCGATTGCGCCCGACATTTTGCATCCCGGAGCCATTGCGTTGTTTCTGTTAATGGTGATTTGGCAAATGCCTCATTTTTACGCGATCGGGATTCGTCGCATGGAGCAATACCGGGCGGCTAACATTCCGATGCTGCCGGTCGTCAAGGGGATTCGGCGGACGTACTTGCAGATGAACGCGTATTTGGTAGCGTTGTTCCTGTGCAGCTTCTTGTTCTGGTCGTTCAATCCGATCATCGCCGTGGCGAATGCGCTCCTAACCTTGGGCTGGTTGATCCTAAGCATTAACGGGTACCGTAAGAAGCCGGAGGATAAGTGGGCTCGTTCGATGTTCATTTTCTCATTGAACCACATTACGGTGCTTCTGCTGATGATCGTCGGCTATTCCATAGGCGCTCCGTTGTTATAATGAGACGAAATAGAACCCTTGATTCCGTTATGGATCAAGGGTTTTTCTCATCTAATAATTTATTAGTTTCACTTCTATAAACGCCTTAGAATTCACCGCGAAACGTTAGCTTGCCGTCAAGGACGGCGACAGCCGTTTACGCTTGCTATTGCGCATGATTGACTGAATACGATTATTAACGATATAATTTCCTTGTTGTGCAAAAAGTTTCTTAAGAATGGGAGGGAGCGCATATCAAACTAAAAGAAATTGCAAAAAAAGCAAATGTTTCGATTAGTACAGTATCCCGGATCATAAACAATCAGGGCAATTTCAGCGAGGAAACTCGCAGAAAAGTATTGGATATTGCGAATGAACATTTAAAGCCGGGGATCGCTCCCACCAAAATGATAGGCGTATCCTATACGATAGTCGTAATCGTGCCGGGCAATAATGACTTCTTCGATAATGACCCGTCTACCTCCGCGGACTTGAATCACTTAAAGGATGAATTCGAGGCATACGGCCATCAGATTCATATAGCGAAACACTACACGGACTTGCCGTCCTCTCCGGCATATAAGCTTTTGAGCGAGCAAAAAGTGGACGCAGCCATCATATTTGACCCATTTGTGGGCGACAAGATGTTTGAGGAGTTTAATAAACTCGGAGTACCGTATTTATTTACGAATGGAAGAACCTATAAGGCCGGTCAAAATTATATTGACTATGATAACCGAAAAGGCGCTTCTGAAGTGATTCGATATCTGCATGGATTGGGGCATCGGAAAATCGGGATGCTGGCGGGTCCGAAAAATCATCTCGTGAACTTGAACAGGCTGGACGGATGCAAAGACGCATTTCGTGAGTTAGAAATGCCATGGACGGACAGCAATGTTGTAATGGGTTCTTTCGATCCCGCGCATGGTTATGAGGCAGTAAAGCAATTGATGAGTGAACAGCCGTCGATCACGGCGATATTTGCTTTTAACGATATCATTGCATTCGGAGCCATGAAGGGATTGGCCGAGATGAACATCCGTATTCCAAAGGAAGTCTCCTTGATCGGCTTTGATGATTTAAAGCTATCGGAGTTCATGGTTCCGCCGCTTACGACCGTCCGGAGGTTCAGATATGATATTAGCTCTATCATCGTGAAAGTGCTGACAGAGTTGATCACGAACAAGAACATTGCAGAAGTTTGCATTAGTCTAAAGACTGAGATCATTGAGCGGGAGTCATGCTCCAAAGTGAATAAGGCGTAGAGTGCTCTCTGCGTATTGATCCCAAATAGCCGTCCCTCAGATCCTGCATCTGTAGACGGCTATTTTGCGTTTTTGATTGACGGAGAGAACGAAGGTAGAATATACTAAGAGCGCAAATTAGTTGCGCAATTATTTTGCGCACGATTTCACTATTATGGGAGGGATGAATGATGAAGGGTCAATTTTCGAAGCCATTAATGAAAGCGTTTACGGTATTGTTGTCGTTTATGATGCTGACAGGAGGTTCGTTTGCGGTGCCATTTCTTGATCAGGCTTCAGCAGCTGTGGGTCCGATTACGGTTAACTTAACGGAAACGCAAGAAGCTTTCAAAAATCCTTTTAAAGGATTTAGGCCTACCCGGTTTATGAATGACACCGGTTTTTCGAATCATGAATACGGAACTGTGTTCAAGCACTACATCAAATACACCGATTTGGAAAATGCGGCGTCCGACTCCGTGCAGAAAATCAAGGATTGGAGCAATGCGGCATGGGCAGGGATTGAAAGTCAGAATAAAAAGGTAATCCCTCGCGTGTTCATCGTCTACCCGAACGGAGGGGAGTATTGGCCGGAAGGCGTTCCTCATGGAGATGTGTCTACGCAATGGACAACGGAAACATTGAAAAACCGTCTGACCGCTTTCATCCAGAAGCTCGGTCAAGCTTGGGATAATGATCCGAGAGTCGCCTATATCGAGTTAGGCCTGTGGGGGAATTGGGGAGAGCATCATATTTGGCCGGATAAGCTAGCCGACGGGACCGACCGGATGCCGCTCGTCTTTCAGACGGCATTAGGGGACGCTGCTTCGCAAGCTTTTCAAAACAAGAAAGTTCAAGTGCGGTATCCTGACACCTTCCAAAATTATAGCTTCGGATTTCTGTGGGATTCCTTCGCCTTAATCGATGATCTGTCCGGAGGGGAGGGCATTGCTGCGAGGAATGTGTGGAGAACGCAAGTTAACGGCGGCGAGGTTGCCTACGATTGGGGGCAGAAGCATATTCAGCCGGGTGATTCTCCCAATGACACGTTAAGCGATCCGATCCATCGGGACTACGTCATCGACTGGATCAAAAAAACACATACGACAAGTCTAGGATGGATTGATCTGTACGATGCGGGCAATTCCGCCGTTTCGCAAGGAGCTGCTCTGATGCAGAAGGAATTCGGCTATCGCTTCGTCATCAATCAGGCTACCTATTCCGGCAGCGTGATGCCTGGCGGGTCGATGAATGTTTCCTTTTCGGTCGTGAACAAAGGGTCGGCTCCGTTCTATTACAATTGGCCGGTGGAAGCCAGCTTGCTGAGAAGTGATCGGACAGTAGCTTGGAAAGGCATATTCAACGGCGTGGACATCCGGAATTGGATGCCTGGTGACGACTGGAACAGCCAGACGCGTCAGTACAATCAAGCTCCGGCCGTTCAACAAGTTTCCGGCGCATTCACGATTCCATCCAATATGCCGGCGGGAACATACACCTTGGCGCTTTCCATTCTCGACCCTTACGGTTATAAGCCAAGCGCCAGATTTGCCAATACGAACTATTATACAGGCGGCAGAACTCCGCTTGGCAAAGTCGGAATCGGCATGGATCCCGCTAACCAGAACATCGGACCTTTCGATACATTGAAGCCGGATAATACGCTTACGTATAACCTGACTCAAACTCCGTATGATGGCGGGTATAGCGGCGGAGGAAGCGTGGATACCCAGGCGCCAAGCGTTCCGGGGAATCTGGCCGTAAGCGGGACGACTTCGAGCAGCGTCGGTCTGACGTGGTCGGCTTCAACCGACAACGTAGGCGTGACCGGTTATGATATTTATCGCGGAGGCGTGTGGGTAGGCTCGGCGAACGGCCTTACCTATACGGATACGGGCTTAAGTCCGAGTACAAACTATAGCTATACAGTCAGGGCCAAGGATGGAGCGGGGAACGTATCCGGCGCAAGCAGCTCTGTAAATGCGACCACCAATGCTTCCGGAGGAGGCGGTACGTTGACGGCTTATGAAGCAGAGACCGCAACGAATACGCGGACTGGAGCGGCGGTCGTTGCCTCGTGCGGCACATGCTCGGGTGGCTCGAAGGTGGGGTACGTCGGGAATAATGACGGTACGTTGCAGTTTAACGGAATAAGCGCGTCAGCGGCAGGAACGTATACGATGACGGTTTCTTATCTCAGCGGCGAGGCTCGTTCCGCGCAAATACGTATTAACGGAGGATCAGCTTTTACGCTCAATATGCCGAGCACGGGCAGTTGGACTGCGGTTGGCACCGTTCAAGCGCAAGTGCAGCTGAATGCCGGCAATAATACCATCCATTTCTCCAACCCGGCAGGATGGGCACCCGACTTTGACCGCATTCAGATTAGCGGCGGAGGCAGTACCGGTGATACGCAAGCACCGACTGCGCCGACGAATGTGAGCGTGCCTAGTAAGACATCGAGCAGCGTCAGCTTAACGTGGAACGCTTCGACAGACAATGTCGGCGTTGCGGAGTATGTGATCTACAGAAACGGAAATCAAGCGGGCACGTCTGCTGCGACCAGCTTTACGGATAGCGGGTTGAATGCCAACACGGCATACACGTATACGGTGAAAGCAAAAGACGCAGCGGGCAATCTGTCGGCAGCCAGCGCAGCTTTTAATGTATTGACGAACGTCGGAGGCGGCGGAACCAGCGGGCTGCTGTTGGATAACTTCGACAATTCGCCGGGCTGGCCTGGAACGAATGATCTTGGCAAATGGGCAGGCGCTAACGGATTCGTAAACAATGCGGGCGTCATTGAATCAGGGGCATTGAAGCTAGAGTATAACAACAACGGATGGTTAGGCACTGATATTACCCAAAACATCGGAAGTTACTCGAAGATGGTGATTCGCATCAAAGGCGCAAGCGGCGGCGAGCAAAGTCATATGCAGCTCACGATCGGCGGAGTAACCCAAACGTTGGCAGCTTTCAGCGGCGATACGATTACAACGAGCTACAAAGACATTGAAATCAATTTGGTTTCGAACGGTGTGGATCGCAGCACTCCTGGACAGTTGACGATGACTTTTTGGCACGGAGGCAATAGTTCCGTCTGGATAGACGAGATTCGATTCGAATAAGCGGTTGTAAATTAGCGTCATCAAATAAGGAGCTATCCCAAGGGATAGCTCCTTCATCTTTGACTGGAAATCATCCAACCAAATTGCCTGTAGCACGCATATCAAGCCCCTTTGAGTGGAAAACATCCAGCCTAATTCGGCCATTTTGCTCATTTCCGCCAACTTTTCCCCATTAGCCTGTATGAAATCCAAGCAAACTACTCATTTGATGTCATTCGGCCCATTAGGCTGTATGAAATCCAATCAAACTCAGACCAAACAAAAAGGCTCGCAGCGTATTCGCTGCGAGCCGCTTCTTTCAGACCTCAGCCTCCACATGGAGCGGGGGCGATGCAACAAGAGATTGACGGAAGAGCTTCATGTCTACAACGGCGCCGCCGCTCAGCCTGGATTCTTCGGCAGCGAAGGCCATCAGATGGCTTTCCAGAGAGGCTTGCGCAGAGGTCAAGGTATCTACATATCGTTCACTCCGGAGGTCGGACAGAAATTGCCGCATGATTCCGTCGTCGCCTCCTTGATGACCGCTGCTGCTGATCGGGATTTGAATGACGGACTGCATGCCCGTTGAGAACTCGAATAGTTCGATGCGGCCGCTTAGCAAATCGCCGCGAATTTCTCCTTTGGTTCCCATCACTTGGACGATACGATTGATGTCACGCGTAAACCCGCTCATGCTGAACATGACGGTAACGCCATTCTCGAATTCCATATTTACGATTTGATGATCCACAACGTTATTATCCGTCCGATAGACGCATTTGCCGTAGGGACCTCCCAGGATGGCGTTCATTCGATTCGTTTCGGTAGGAGGATCGGCTATGAGAGCCGCAAAAGGATTGGATTCAATGTCTTGCATATAGAATCGTAATGCCGAATAAGGACAAGTCGCTTCCACTTCGCAGCCATCCGTGCATCGATCAGTCGAGCCTGCAGGCGCGTTCTCGATCCGGAAGTGGCCTAGCGAACCGAAGGAGCTGACCTTCGTGCAATCCGCATCGACAAGCCAGCGGATCAGATCCATGTCGTGACAAGACTTGGCCAATATCATGGGACTTGAGAGCGTGTCGTTCCGCCAATTGCCTCGGACAAAGCTATGAGCGTAATGGAGGTAACCGACGTTTTCGTTATGTTGAATGGACATAACGTCTCCGATAGCGCCGTCTTGAATAAGCTTCTTCATTTTTTGCCAAAAAGGGGTATATCTCGAAACGTGGCAGATCGAGAGCAAGCGCCCTTCTTCGCGAGCGATGTTCTCCATTTGTACGCATTCCATCGGGTTATTGGACATCGGTTTCTCAAGAAGGACATGATACCCTTTGCGGAGAGCGGCAACCGTAGGCTCGTAATGCATCTGATCCTGCGTGCAGATGAGGAGCGCGTCACAGAGCTTGGGCTCGTTCAGCAGCTCTTCCCATGTTGCATAGAGCTGCTCCGAAGTCAGGCTTAACGCTTCCGCAAATCTCGTTCTTCGTTCCATGTTCGGTTCGGCTACGGCGACCACCTCTACCTCGCGGGGAAACCTCTGCACATATGGCATATAGGACAAGAAACCTCGAGCGCCTGCTCCTATTACGGCTAATTTGATTGTTTTCATAAGATGATCTCCTTCCTCGAAGTAACGATTTATACTTTTCGATACCATGGCAACCGGGAAAGAGGCGCATTCACTTCGACCTGGACAGGGCCTTCGACTATGCTTTCGTCGTCGCCGAGCCATCTGCCTTCCGGAAACTGGATCATTCGAGTCTGCTGTCCCTTGGTCAGGACCGGGGCTACCAGAATGGAATCGCCGACCATGAATTGATCCTGAACCGCATGGAAGCCTTGGCGCGGATAAACGAATTCCAAACTGCGCAGGATGGGAAGTCCGTCTTCCGCAGCTTGGCTCGCAAGCTGGGCGAGCAGAGGACCTAACTCCGTCCGGATCCTTACGGCGTCCATGCACCAAGACAATTCATCACCGTTCAGTACTCGCCATGGTGCCATGGAAAACTGCATCGCGGGAAATAAGGCCGAGCATTGGACAAAACGGATAAACAGTTCGGAATCAAAACGGAAATCCGGCGAATTAATGTCTCCGTCCATCCCTCCGCCAATCATATCGGGACAATTATAGGCATATCCCAACAAGCCCTGAGCGATAGCATTAGGGATGAGCCCCCCGAGTCCGGTCGCAGCATCCCAGGTATGCGTCTTATCGCGTTGCCGCTGAATGAGCGCTTGACCTCCGAGTTTCCAACACATGCGCAATTCGCTAAGCGCGTATCCGATACCTAAGCGGGCATAGCATTCCGTATCTTCCATTTGGAGGATGGGACGGGACCATGCGACCTCCCGCGAAACGTCATCCAGCAGGCCGGGCAACAAAGGTTCGCCTGCGTCGAGCTTGAAGCCGTCCACCCCGTAATCTTCAACCAGCCTGTCTAGCTGCTGTTTGAACCATGCGGCTCCATTCGTGCTTGTATAGTCAACGACCGCGCTGTACCCGTTCCACCATCTTCTTAGGACAGGCGTGCCATCGGCATGCTTCATCAAGATGCCCTCGTTACGTAATTGCCGGAACGTAATGCTGTCAGGACTTACATACGGGCATACCCAAAGCATGATTTTGAACCCTAATTCATGCAAGTCATTGATCATTCCGGCAGGATCGGGGAATCGATGCTTCTCAAAGTCCCACGTTCCATAGTCTTGCATCCAATTGTCGTCAATGATTAACACGCCCGGCGGTAAGCCGTGCTCTATAATGGATCGCGCATAATGGAGAAGCTTCTCCTGCGTCGGCTCGTAAAACATTTCTACCCAAGTGCAGTATTGCGGCGCCGTAAAGGCAAGCTTGTCGGGCGTAACGCCGGAAGGCGGGAAATGGTTATGGCAAGCATGGCGGTAAGCGCCTTGCAGCGTGCCGTGTCCTTCTTCTACTCGGATCTTCTCATTGTGATCGATTGTAACGGTACTCTCATTAAAGGAAAAAGCAAACGGCTCTTCGCTCCAAATATATCTTCCCTTATTAGAAAGCAATAAGGGGGAAGCTTGGTTATCATCCGTCATACGCAAATCGCGTGAATGCGGCCGGTCGCCGAACGGCATCAGATGTCCTTCGTTTATAACGCCTCCCCACCAGAATTCTCCAGGCTCTCTTTGCAATACAGTAATTGTCATCGCGGACACTCCTCATCGGTGTTATGAAATAATTTGCGCAATTATTTACTGCTAGTATGGATGAATCTGTAGGGTAATGCAAACGTTTTTTATCTTAACATTTAGGCATCCAATCTTAAGAATGAGGCATTTAAAGCGGTTGTACAGATCGATTACACTAAACATGTAAAGAGGCAAGCGGATTTGCAAATCGTAGTTTACGCAAATTTTTGCCTAAATTATTATTAGGGGGATGTCAGATGGTGAAAAGAAACAAATTTTCATTCATGCTCGCGGTTGTCTTGATGATTTTATCCTTAGTTTCTGCTGCATGCAGCAACGGCACGAACAACGGGGCGAACAACACGCCGGACAAAAGTTCGAACAGCAATGCCGGGGAAACGAAAGATGAGCCCAAAAAGAACGTAACGCTTACTTATTCCATTTGGGATAAGATTCAGCAACCGGCCATGGAAGCTATTGCGACGGAATTTACGGCACAAAATCCAAACATTAAAGTGAAGGTCGAAGTCATCCCATGGGGCGATTATTGGACAAAGATGTCCGCTGCCGCTCCTGCAGGAACATTGCCTGACGTGTTCTGGATGCATGGAGGTCAATTCGTAAAATATGCTACAGGAAAATTCCTCGAGCCGATCACGGAGAAGGTAGCATCGGGAGAAATCGATTTGAGCAATTATGCGGCAGATCTTGCTTCCATCTATACGATCGGCGGCCAAAATTACGGCGTGCCTAAGGATTTCGACACGATCGGATTGGCGTACAACAAAGAACTGTTCGATCAAGCGGGCATTCCTTACCCGGACGACACTTGGGATTATGCCAAGCTAGCCGAGGTTGCCAAAAAACTAAGCCAGCCTGACAAAGGCATCTATGGCTTTGGAGCCAAATTGGATACGCAAACCGGCTATTGGAACGATATTTTGGCTAATGGCGGCAGCATTGTTTCCGATGATCTAAGCAAGTCGGGGTACGATGATCCGGCTGCAATCGAAGCGTTGCAAGCCCGTTATCAAATGATTCTTGACGGCGCTTCTCCGACGCATCAACAAATGACGGATATGGAATCAACCGAAATGTTCAAGTCCGGCAAATTGGCCATGATCTTCGACGGATCGTGGAGAATCAGCGACATTGACGGCAGCGAAATCATTAAAGGCAAATGGGATTGGGCGAAATTGCCTACAGGCAAGGTGAAAAGAGGTAACATCATTAACGGCCTCGGCAACGTAATGTCTGCAAGCGGCAAAAACAAAGAAGAGGCTTGGCTGTTCCTTAAGTTCCTTGGATCCCAAAAAGCAGCGGAAATTACGGCAGAGATGGGCGCGGCTATACCGGCATTCAACGGTACGCAAGAGGCTTGGCTAACGTCGAGACCGCATTTGAATCTGAAAGTATTTACTGAACAAGTAGCTGACGCGATTCCGTATCCAAGCGGCTCGCTGGCGTATCCGGTATGGTTCGCGAAAGAGCCTGAGATTATGTCGCAGGCATGGGGCGGCGCTATCTCGGTAGAAGAAGCCGCGAAGAAGGTAGCCGAGATGATGAATCAAGCGATAGCTGACACGAAATAAGCGTTAACACAATTTATAGTGATTCAGGAGGCGTTCCTAGAGATGAGGAACGTCTCCAATGAATAGGGAGTGGTGAGATTGAATTCCAGAAGCAGATATATGTGGGCCTATTTCATGATCGCACCGACTCTAGTAGGCACGCTGGTATTCTGGGGGTGGCCGGTTCTCCAATCGATATTGCTAGGATTCCAACAGTCGGAGAATTTCGGGCTCGTCAATCATTGGGTTGGATTCGATAACTATGCGAAGTTATTCCGCGACGAAGAGTTTTGGCAGAATCTGCGCAACACCTTGTATTATGTTGCTCTGTTCGTACCGATTACGCTAGCGCTCTCTACCGTGTTTGCTATTTTGCTGAATACGAAGATCAGAGGGTTGTCCATTTACCGGGTTGTTTTTTTCCTGCCTCAAGTGACGATGCCTGCCGCGGCAGCGATGGTATGGGTTGTGTTGTTCGCTCAAGACTTCGGACTCATCAACCATTTATTAGGAACCCGCATTCCATGGTTGTCCGATTCCAATTCGGCCATGTTCGTGCTCGTTATCGTTGGCGTGTGGGGAGCAATCGGCATGAATATGCTGCTGATTCTCGCAGGTTTGCAAGGCATACCGAAATCGCTTTATGAAGCGGCGGATATTGACGGCGCCAAGCGATTTAACAAGTTTCGATATATTACGATTCCGATGTTGACGCCAACCTTGTTCTTCACGAGCATCATTCTATTAATTGGAGCGACGCAGATCTTCGACTCCATCTATCTCATTATCGGGAAGACGAATGTTGCGCTTCCATCGGTTCGCTCGCTCGTTTATGCCTATTACCAAAATAGCTTCGTTTATTTCAATCCCAATTATGGAGCTGCAATTATCAATGTTTTACTCGTGATTAACCTTATACTGACAGGCATTCAATTCGCATTTCAGAAAAAATGGGTCTTCTACGACTAAGGAAGGGGGAAGACAGTCAGATGCACATCTCGTCGGCGAGGAAGATCAACTCCGTTATTCATATCGTACTTATTATCAGCGCCATCGCTATGCTCGTTCCATTCGTATGGATGGTGCTGACTTCGCTGAAGACAACGACGGAAGCTACACAAATTCCGATTCGTTATTTTCCTGAAGCCCCCAGCTTAAGAGGATATATCGAGGCAATCAAGCAATCGGCGTTTCCGCATTATTACATGAACACGATTATATCGGCGGTAATGAAGACCGTGTTTCCGGTTATTTTCAGTTCGATGGCAGCCTATGCCTTTGCCCGGATACGGTTTCCGGGAAGCTCTCTTCTATTCGTCTTGATTCTATCGGTCATGATGGTGCCGAATCCTGTGTTCTATACGCCTCAATATATGATGATGAGTGACTTAGGACTCGTCAATACGGTTACCGCTCTATGGATTGCATCGTTGATCAGCCCTTTTGCTACTTTTCTTCTAAGGCAATTTTTCATGAGCATATCGAAGGAATTGGAAGAAGCGGCCGTTCTGGACGGCTGTAATCCGTTTCAAATTTATTGGCATATCATGCTTCCTTTAGTGAAGTCGGCCTTGGTAGCCATTGTCATTATTCAACTGCAGTGGGCATGGAACGAGCTGCAATGGCCGCTTATTATTAACAGCTCTCCGGAGAAGATGACCTTGTCATCGGGCATAGCGACGTTAGTGTCCATGTTCGGCACGGATTACCCGGTGTTAATGGCAGGCGCCTTTATGGCTGTCGTTCCGATGATTATCCTTTTCTTTATCTTCCAAAAGCAGTTTATCGAAGGCATCGCCTTCAGTGCGCATAAAGGTTAAGGCTTGCAGGTATCCGGACTTCTATGAGTCCGGATTAGCCTGTTAAGGAGTGGGAGATGACCAAGAGGCAAAGAAGTAAATGCATTAATGACAGCGCTTTCAATTATGAAAGAGGAGGATTTTGATGAAACCATTATCCGTGCATGTTAGGTGGAAGGCATCACTCAAAGTGATGCTTATTGTTTGCTTGTTATTGAGCACGTTGTTTGGCAATGCCGCGAGCATTGCAAGCGCAGACCCGGATCCATCGCGCGTACCTGCTAATCCGTATCCGAGCCCTGCGGTAGATAGTGCGTTAACGAAACATGATTTGACCTATGCGCCAAGCCCGCTTGACAATCCGCTGAAAGGATTCGCGCCGTTCTATCCGTGGGAAACGGAGACTTCATTCCCCCACAGCTTGGAATGGTATTATATTCCGCTGAAAGCGGTGATGGATGGCCCGGATTCCTTTACCTTCGATACGGGCATCGAACCGGCATTGGATGCCATTGCGGCAAGAGGGAATCAAGCGGCGATTCGAGTGTATCTTGAATATCCGGACAAAGAGGATGCCATACCGGCATTTATTCACGATAGCGGAGTTGCCATGCGTCATAACGCTACATTTAACCAAGACGAGCCTGATTATGACGATCCTTTAATGGTAGAGTATTTGACCAACTTTATTCGAGCTTTCGGAGCAGAGTATGATGGAGATCCGCGCATTGGATTTATCCATATGGGACTCGTTGGCTTATGGGGAGAGTGGCACACTTACCCTTATGACGAGGATGATGCGGACGGCTTGCCGAACTACATGCCAAGCGCTGCAACGATCGAACAACTATTCACCGAATATGATGCAGCCTTCGACCAAACGAAGCTTGAGGTGCGATATCCCGGCTTGTCTGGCGCTTCGGAGTTCAATCTGGGGTATCATGATGACTCCTTCGGCTATAAGGAAGGCAATCCGCTGCAAAGCGTAACGCAGCCTGAGAGTATGGGCGGAGCTTATTATTCGTTCTTGACCAAGATGCTGGAAGCCGGTTCGGAGAATAAATGGATTACGGAATCGATTGGCGGAGAAGTGCGTCCGGAAATTCAGAGTCAGCTGTTCAGCGGCGGAGCTAATGTCGATGATGCCATCGATGATATTGAACTGACTCATGCGACATGGATGATTAATCAAGGGGGTATTAGCAACTATAACGCCAATGATGCCGCCGTTGCCGCTGGCGTGAGAAAGATGGGCTACGATCTGAATGTGGAGAGCGCCTATTATAATAATGTTGCCGGGGGAGACCCGCTTAAGGTCGGAGTCACCATTCAGAATAATGGCGTTGCTCCTTTCGCTTATCCTTGGCAGGTCGAACTGGGAGTCAAAAATGCATCGGGTAAGCTTGTTAAGCAATGGGATACTGATTGGGATATGACGAAAGTTATGCCTTTGCAGATCAGAACGTATCCGGAATGGAATGTATCTGGCGATCCGAAGTACGTCCCGTTCGGCGAACCGTATTATTTTGATACGACAATTGCCGATCCAGACTTGAACGATGGCTACTATTACTTAGTTATGAAGGTCGTTAATCCGTTAGAGGTTATTAGCGACAAGGCGAAAAAAGTAGGGTTTGCGAATACGGATCAAGACAACGAAGGTTGGCTCAATCTGGGGCCGGTGCGGATAGGGGATTGCGCTTCGCCGTGTTCAGAGCCACCGACTTCGCCGCCAGCGCCGGCCAAGCGTCTGCTCGTTGATGATTATGACGGGAATCCGGCATGGGCTGACAATCAGAATGATCTTAATCAATGGACGACAGCGACCAATTTTGCCAACGGGAATGGCGCTGGTGTCGTAGAAGACGGTGCATTAACGCTGCAGTATAAGAATATGTCATGGCTGGAAACGAATATCGGCCAAAATGTTGCAGAGACGAGTAAGCTGGTCGTTCGGGTGAAAGGAGCCGTCGGAGGCGAAGAGAATCAGGTCAATCTTAGAATTGGCGGCGTAACGAAAACACTCGGCCAATTCAGCGGCGATACGATAACGACAAGCTATAAAGACTTAGTCATCGACTTGCCTGATCATGAAGTGGATCTAGCGCAAACGATATGGAGCATTGCCATCTCGCAAGCATCTTGGGATACGACGGGAACCATCTATATCGATGAAATCTACTTTACGGACAAGTATGAATCCGATACCGATCCAGGAACCGGTCCTGGATCGGGTTCTGGCTCGGACAAACCGGGGCTCATCGAGGATTTCGAGTCTTATGCCGACGATGCTGCTCTCGAGGAAGCATGGACGGAGGCGTGGTCCGATAAGCCGGGTTCCGTTACAAGAGCTCTTGGCGAAGCGAGCGGAAGCAAAGGTCTGGAGCTTTCGGTAGCGATTACCGATTCGACTTGGTCGAATATCAGCCATTCTATCCCTGCCGACAAACAAAATTGGTCCAAGTTCGACGGCTTAAGCTTCTGGGTGGACAATACGACAAGCGATAATAAGGATTTCAGCTTGAATGTCGCGCTTCAAACCCCTGTATCGAAAGGCGAGTTCGGCTTGAAAGAAGGCGGGTCAGCCTTAACGATCGCAGCTGATGGAAGCTGGCATCCTGCGGCATTCAATGGAAGCTCGCTTAATGTTCCCGCAGGCTTCAAAGGCGTTGTAAAAATCGCTTGGGATCAATTCGTGCAATCCGCATGGCAGTGCGACGGCGTTCAGGCAGATTGCGCAGCCGCGCTCGATCCAAGCGTTGTAACCGGACTTCAGTTCGGCTACCCGCCAGCGGGTTCTATTCATAACGTCATCACCATTGATGACATCCTTCTTTATCGGGCAGATAAAATATTGGATGATTTCGAGAGCTATGCGGACGATGCTGCTTTGCAGAACATCTGGAGAATAGACTGGGAATCCGGTGAACCATCTACGCTGCGTTCGATTGACCGCGTGAATGTGTCGAATGGCGATCAAGCGATGAAGTTTTCCGTTACGGCTCCACCGGGCGGAGCGACATCCGATTGGGTCAACATTAAACGCGCGGCATTTACTGGAACAGACTCGGACTGGTCCGCATTTGACGGACTTACCTTCTGGGTCAACCATACGACGCCAAGCAACAAAAATATGGATTTGAATCTTTCGCTTGTTACGGATGCGCCAAAAGGAGAGTTTTCGCTAAAAGCAGGAGGAGTCGTACAGCTTTACAACGCGGAGGACGGTTGGAAAGCGACTACGCTCGGCGGAGGCTCCCTATCGATCGCCGCAGGCTACAAAGGAATGGTTCGCATTCCTTGGAGCGCATTCGCCCAATCCGAATGGCAGGGCTGCGATGCTTGCGACGCCGAGTTCGACGCGAGCAAGGTGCTTCAAATTCAATTCGGCTTCGGTCCGAAAAATCAATCCGACAATGTTCTCAGCATCGACCAGATTGGCATCTATGCTTTAGCCGGCAGGACCGGCGGACCAGGAGGAGGATCAACGACAGATCCTGTAGATCACCCGGCCCCGCCAGCTTGGGCAACAGCAGCCGGAACACAAGCGCTTTCGTATCAGACTGCGCCGGTAGACAATCCGCTCAAAGGTTTCCTACCTTTCTATGATGCATCCGAGGAAGCGTATTTCAAAGTCGGCGACGATTGGAGAGATCGGCCTACGCAACTGCCATACAGCTTAGAGTTTTTCTACTTGCCTCTTAACAAGCTGATGAACAATCTCGATGACTTTAATTGGACGGAGCTAGACAAACGGCTTACAGAGGTGGCATCCAGAGGCAATCAGTCCGTATTCCGGGTGTATCTCGACTATCCGAACAAACCTTCGGGAATACCGCAATTCCTGATCGATGAAGGACTGTCGACTTATGAATATGAGGAATTCGACAATGGCAAGGATGCCACGAGTTTAGCGCCTGACTATAATGACGAGCGTCTATTAGGCGCGTTGGACAATTTCATTAGAGCGCTTGGATCTCGTTATGACGGCGATCCTCGAATCGCATCCCTCATGATCGGATTGATCGGTTTCTGGGGTGAATGGCATACGTATCCTTATGACGGGAATATCAAGTCGCCTAACCTCATGCCAAGCAACGCGAACATGAAGCGGGTTCTTACCGCTGTGGACGATGCGTTCAACGAAACGCAGCTCGTATTGCGATATCCGATGGACAACAGCGAGCTGAAAACGAAAAACTTCGATGTCGGCTATCATGATGATTCTTTTGCTTTCCAGACGCTCCCGCCAAGCTTGGGAGGACAGGGCTGGCATTTCTGGGGCAGAGTCAATGACGCGGGCGTAACAGAATTCTGGAAAAACAACAGCATGGGCGGCGAGATGAGACCGGAAATTCAAGTGAAGATGTGGAACAATGACCCGCCGAGATACAATGAACCATCGACGCCGATCGAAGGGGCGCAAGGCGAAGATTATTATACGAGTCTAGGCCTGACCCATGCCTCCTGGTTGATTGCTCAAGGCATATTCCAAACGCCGCTCGAGACTGCGCCGTTGGCAAGAGCGACTGAAGGCTCACGCAGAATGGGCTATGAATATTATGTGCCCGCAACCTACTTGGACGCTTCCGATGGAAGCTTGAAGGTAGCGGTAGAGCTTGAAAACAAGGGAGTAGCGCCGTTCTACTACGACTGGAAGGTAGAGCTTGCCGCCAAAACAGAAGATGGCATTGTGAAAGTATGGGATTCAGGTTGGGATTTGAAAGACATTCTACCTAATACGAATGGATTTGATAACAATAAGCTGTTCGAATCGACCGGCAATCCGGCATTAAGCAATGGAAGTTATCAAATCTTGATGCGTTACGTGAATCCGTTAGAGCAAATTAATGCAGACGCCAAGAAATTCCACTTCGCCAATACGGAGCAGAATAGTAATGGATGGTTGAATCTGGGCAACGTAGTCGTATCGAATAGCGATGCCGAAGCTCCAATAAGGGTTACGGGTATAACGACGAATACGCCGAACCGGATCAAATTGGCTCCAGAAGCCAGCGCCCAACTTAGCGTTGCGGTAGTGCCGGCAGAAGCGAGCAATAACAGAGTCGTGTGGTCTTCGGCAAACCATAAAGTGGCCTATGTATCTGCCACTGGCTTGGTCAAGGCTGTAGGCGTCGGCAGCACCGTTATTACGGCTAAGTCTTCTGACGGCAATCTGGAAAAGCAATTCCAGGTGACGGTTGCTTCCAATTCAAATCCGAACCCGTCTACTGGCGGCACATCACCACAGCCAGAGCCGGAACTATCGGACAAAGGAATCAAGCTGGGGCAAGATGCGGCAACCCTTGTTCGAACAACGAACGAGAATGGCGTAACCGAAACGATCGCAACCATTGATTCGAAGAAGCTTCAGGAAGCATTCCAAGCTCTTCGAAGCCATTCGAATACCGTCAAATCGAATTCGGTTATTATCGAATTGAAAAACGACGGCGGAAGCGTGAAGGTCCATATTCCATCATCGGCACTTGCAACGGCAGGCAATGAGCTGCCGGACGCGTCAATCCTTATCCAGACGGATTTCGGTAGCTACAAGATTCCTGTCCAATCTTTGGGTTTGACAGCTCTAGCAGAGAAGCTTGGAGTAAGACCAGAAGCTATGACGATCAGTATTGTCATTGACAAAGTTGCGGGCAGCACGGCGGATCTATTGGCCGAACAGGCGCGTAAAGAAGGTCTGACCTTGCTAAGCCCTGCTCTGGATTACAAAATCTTTGCTCATGCAAACGGCAAGTCGATCGAAATCACGGACTTCGGCAGCACATACATCGAGAGATCGGTTATTGTGCCGGGAACAGTGAATCGAGCGCAGACGACAGCACTTCTATTCAACCCGGATACCGCGACATTCGGTTTCGTTCCGTCGACACTTCAAGATAACGGCGGACTTACGGAAGTTGTAATCAAACGAAACGGGAATAGCATTTATACGGTCGTCTCTAGCAATAAGACTTTCGCCGACCTTCAAGGCCATTGGGCAAAAGCGGACATCGAATTGCTGGCCTCCAAGCGGATTGTGTATGGTGCTGCTCCTAACAGCTTCTCACCGGAGAAACCGATTACCCGCGCAGAGTTCACGGCCATACTTGTTCGTTCCCTCGGACTTCGCTCTACCGATACGGTCGCCGCTTTCGGTGACGTAGCCAAAGGAGACTGGTTCGCAGATGCAATTGCGACAGCGGTTGAAGCGGGGATCATTAGCGGCTACACGGATGGCACTTTCAGACCAAATGATCGTATCACTCGTGAACAAATGGCTGTTATGGTAGCTAAAGCTCTGCGCTACGTGAACAAGTCCGTCCAAGTAAATGACAATGCACTTGGTAAATATACGGATAACGGTTCCGTTAGTGTTTGGGCCAAACCTTCAATAGCTGAATTGCTCTCGGCTCAAATCATGAATGGGAAATCGGATACTACGATCGATCCCGCTGCGACTGCAAGCCGAGCTGAAGCCGCTGTCATGATCAAACGGTTCCTGCAGTTCGTACAATTTATGAACTAACTGATCAAATGAATAAAGGAGCACATGGCGTTAGCACGCATGTGCTCCTGTTCTATGACGGAAGCGTATTCACGTTAATAGAATTAGTGTAGACTAGCACCATAGACTCTATGGGGAAGGGGGGAGCGATAGAAGATGAAGCCTGCTGTCATCGGTACGGTTGCGATCTTTTTCGCAGCCCTTATATACATCTTATTTAGTCACTATAACAGCCCAGGCTTATCTCATTCGCAAGGATCCCAAAATGACGATACAGCGGATAACAAGGTGGAAGACGCGCCAGAATCATTTGTCACCCTGAAAATGATTATGCCCGGCGATCTGTCGGCGCGAATGGGCGACTTCGTTGAGAATGAATTGAACGACCGACTGAAAAAAGATTTGAATATGAAGCTTGAATTGACGTATATCCCATGGTCCAATTATCAACAAAAGTTGGAACTGGCCTTATCCACCGGAGAAGATTACGACTTGTTCTGGTATGGCGCACCGTTCGTCTCCGTCTACTACACCAAAGGTTATATTAGGCCGTTAGATGAGCTTCTTAGCCAATACGGGCATGATCTGATTAAACATATTCCCGACAGTAACTTCAAGCAGAACCGGATCGACGACAAGCTGTGGGCGATACCGTCCCAAGCATTCACGTCCGCCGGAAAATTCTCTTCCGTCATGGTCCGCCAGGATTTGCTGGAGAAGGTTGGCATGTCAGACATAAAGACAATCGCAGATTTAGAACAGTTTTATCAAGGCATGCAAGGGATAGATCCCAGTTATTACGGTTATTTGGAAACCGATCGCGGGCATGAAATGTTGTGGCGCGAATTGACGGACAGAAACTATTCATCCTTGGATGAGCGAATGTTATTTATGGTGGACGAGGATTCCGGGGAGCTTGTGAGTTATGTGGAGTCTGATTTATTCAAAAAAGTAGCTCAATTACGCGAGTCATGGGTGAATAAGGGTATCGTTGATATGAACCTTGTGGGCAATCCGGCAGCGAAGATCGATCAGGAGAATGCCGGCAAGCTTCTTTTTCGTGTAGGGGCGGTCTCCAGAGCGATGGAAAATTTGCAGACGGCACGGAATGCCGATCCGAATGCGAGGCTACGCGAATATTATCTGGCCAAGGAGAAGCCAAAGTATATTACGACCCCAAGCAATGAAGCCTTTATGATTACTTCCGCATCGGAAAATCCGGAACGCGCGATGATGTTTATGAACTGGATTTTGCAAAGCAAAGAAAATTACAATTTTATTATATATGGGGTAGAGGGAAAGGATTATGAACTGGAAAACGGTAAAATCAAGCAATTGACCAATGACCAGTTAATGTACGAATGGATGTGGCGGAACAAGGATTATTTTATCGCGCCTGCCAGCGTAGAAGATGACATTATCGAGGATATGCTTACGAATGACGAGAACTCCCGCATTTCCAAGCTATTCGGGTTTCATTTCAACGAGGCGTCCGTCAAAAATGAAATGGCGCAAGTGATGGCGGTCTATAAGGAAAAGCTAGAGCCCATTATATTCGGGTTGGCCAGTTATGATCAATATTACGAAGATGCAATCGCATCGCTCAAGAAGGCAGGCTTCGACATTGTTTTCGCCGAATTGAACAAGCAGTTCACGGAATTCCAACTCCAACATTAAGATGCTAAAGCCCGAAGCCTGGAGGACGATCGATCATGAGCAGATTCAATATCTTTACAAAACTGATGGCCACTTTGTTTATTTTATTGATCCCGATCCTGCTCCTGTTTGCCGTGTCGAATCGAACAAGCACGGGGGTATTGACCGACGAAATTATTAAGGTGAAGCGATACCAGATCGAAACGTTCGCCAACCAATTGGATCAATTGTTTTTCCGGCTGGATACGTATAAGAAAATGCTGTATGAAAGTACGGATGTACGAAATTTAGCCTATCCCGACTTGCTTGATGACGTCTTGGATAAATATAGAATCAATCGAACCGTTTCCGAAGAGATTAATCGACTTGCCGGTTATGGCGATTGGAAAGCGGTGATCGCGGTACTCTATCCGAAGACCGGAATCGTCATCAAAAGCAACTCCAGTTTGAACGCGCTTCCAAAAGAGCTTCCCGCACAAGATACGTTCTGGCAATACTATTCCGATTCCAATGAGGATTATTTCATGGGAATATTGTCATATCCCGAGAACTCGGCGGAGTCGGGCGAGGCGCATATGAGAGTTGTGCTTAAATTCGGCGTAGCCGCCTTGCGCAGCGCTTTGTCTGAATTTAAAGCGAATGGTTCGGGAGATCCGTTCCTGTATCATCCAGGAGCCGACCCTATCTATAATTATTCGGTAAATGTGAATCAAATCGAAGAGTTTCTACCCCGGCTTAAAGGGATCGATCCCTCGACGGAAAGCGGATATATGCTCCTGAAATCCGACAAGACGAGGTTTCAGGTTCACTATCAGAAGCTGGAGTCATTAGGCTGGTATCTTGTTGATTATGTGCCGATCAGCCATATTATGGCGCCGATCAGCCGGAACCAGACGATGTTCTATGTCATAAGCGGCATGCTGCTGTTTATGGGGGCTTATCTTGCCTTTGTTATGTATCGTAATATTCAGATTCCGTTTCGCAAAATGATGCAGAACATGAATTTGATCGAAAAAGGGATTTATTCCGTAAGGATGACAGACAAGCCTAAAGGGGAGTACCGGTTTCTTTATGATCGATTTAACTCCATGGCGTCCAAGATAGAGGAACTGATTGTGGATGTATATAAAGAACAGCTTCGATCAAAGGATGCGACGCTGAAGCAGCTGCAATCGCAGATCAATCCGCACTTCCTGTATAACACGCTCGCTTATATCAAAAGCATGATCGAGTTGAACGAAAACAAAGCCGCCATTTCGATGACCATGAACTTAAGCAAGTATTATCGATATACGACCAAGACGGGGAGCAAGATGGTGCGGCTGAAAGAAGAACTGGACTTGATCCATTTTTATCTGGAAATCCATTGCATGTTAAGAGACGACTTTGAATTTCATATCGAAATCGAGCCGCAGATGGAAGATCTCGAAGTTCCGCGGTTAATTGTACAGCCGCTAGTCGAGAATGTCATTCTTCATTCATTCAATAATCATCCGGAATACGGAATGATTACCATTAGGTGCTGGAGGGACGAAGGGATGAACCATGTAGCGGTTGAGGATACGGGCACAGGAGTTGATTATTCCATGATCGAGTCTATTAAAAGGAAGATTTATTCGAGCAACGAAGAAATAGAATCCGGTCTGAAAAATGTCCATCAACGTCTGCGATTAATGTACGGCGGCGACTCGGGCTTGCAGCTTAGCAAATCGGATTTGGGCGGACTTTGCGTACAATTAAGTTGGAGCAGCAAGGAAAGTATGTCTTGACCTAAGGAGGAACAAGCATGTACGAAATATTGATCGTGGACGATCATACACATTTGGTTGACAGTTTGGCGATCGGACTTCCATGGGAGCAAATGGGGATTACCAATGTCTATAAAGCCTATTCAGGTGAAGAGGCTCTGGAGCTGCTCAATTACCGATCCGTTGATATTGTAGTAACGGATATTCATATGAACGGAATGACCGGACTCGAATTGATTGCCCGAATCAATGAAAAATGGAAAAACACGAAGGCCGTAATAATAACCGGATACGATGAATTTCAATATGCAAGAGAAGCCATCCAGCAGCAAGTAAGCGATTATTTGTTGAAGCCGGTATCGAACGAGGAATTGGAACAAACCCTTCGCAATCTAATTGATCGAATTACAGAAGAAGGAAAAGAGCTGTTGAATCAACAAAAATTCGTATATCGTTTCCGGGAAAGCTTGCCCAAATTAAGAGAAATGTTTTTGTTTGACCTCATATCCGGTAAAAATTACCCTATATCTGATTTGAAGGACAAGATCCAGTTATATGGGTTGCCCTTTTCTGTAGAAAAGGAATCCATCCTCTTATGCATGAGAGTGGAAGAGGATTATTCGAATACGGATCTCTATAGTCTTTCGTTGATTGAATATGCCATGTATAACATCGTAGAAGAAGTGTTTATGAATAAATTCAATGTGATGTATTGTAAAGATTCGCATGATTATTTGATTTTCATGGTTCAAACCAATGAGCTCGAACAATCGGACAAAGACAGTTCGGCTATGATAGAAGACTTGGCCAGACTCTCCCAGCATCAAATCAAACTATATTTAAAGTCGAAGGTTTCCATTGTACTAAGCAATTGGGGAGCATTTCCCGCAGACATCCTGCCTATGTATCATTCTGCTTTATCGATATATACCGATTATATCGGCTATCAGACGGAAAGCTTTTTTCATGCGACGCAAAAGAAAGAAGTTTTCGAAATCCAGCCGCTTGGCGAGCTTTATCGCCCCCAAACCTTAATGGAGCTAATCGATATCGAGCAGTGGGCGGCATTCGAGGGCAAGCTGACCCGGATCTTCGAGGAGCTTGAAGGCGCTGGCAGCGGAGCCCGTGAATACGGGTTTGAAATCTATGTTGCGTTGCTGCAAGCGTACTCCTATTATTTGCACAAGAAGGGCAAACGGGTCTTTGAAGTGTTTGGAAGAGATATTGAGAAGCTGTTGAAAATGGATGCCAGCTGGAGTGCGGGTCCGTTAAAAGAATGGGCCTTCGGCAGCTATGTTCAAATCAAAGCTTACAGCGACAGCCGTTCGGACAATATCCGAACGGACTTGATGGAACGGATTCGCCGTTTTATACAAGAAAATATAAAAGATATAACGCTGCAAACGGTAGCCGATCATGTTAATCTGCATCCGGTATATGTATCCAACTTATTCAAGCTGGAAACAGGAGAAAACTTCTCCAACTATGTGCTTCGCCTGCGAATGGAGAAAGCGGTTCAGTTGTTGAAGCACAGGGATTTGAAGATCAATCAGATTGCGCTTGAAGTCGGCTATCAGAAGCCGCAATATTTCATTAAGTTATTTAAGACGCAATACGGGATGACACCGCAAGAGTATAAGAACAGTTTGTGAGATTAGAGAGGCTAGATTCGGAGAGTTGTATATATAGATTGACAGCCCCTTCGTTCTTTAGATCCTTGCCTAAGCTAAACTGCGCAAAAAATATTCTTCCGATCGCTGTTGTGCCCAGATTCCATTAATAAATTCTAAGGGGTGGAATCCGGGCACAAAGGCGACCGCTGCCGCTTCTCCAGAACATTTCTTGCTCCGTTTATGCAGGCTGTGATCATTTGAAATTACATTTTTTGGACAGCATCTTTTGCTTGTCACTTTATACTAGACTGGAAATCATACGACCAAATCGACTAGACAGATCCATCCATGCTGCGATTTTGCCCATTAGCCTGTATGAAATCCAATCAAAGACAATTTGTGTGGGAGCTGCCCCTTCTGGGACAACTCCTTTTTTGTATGATTAGAAATGCACTAATGCGCTTGGCCGGTTTCCTTCCGGTACTCCCTGGGCGAGAGGCCCGTTTTTTTGCGAAACAGTCTGTTGAAAAAAGTGATATCCTGGTAGCCGACTGAGGAAGCAATGTCCGCGACTTTGCGGTCGGTCGTACGGAGCAATCGGCATGCTTCGTCGATCCGGGCCGATTGGACGTATTCGATAAACGTCATGCCGGTTCGGCTTTTGAATTTGCGATGAAATTGCCGCTCTCCAAGAGCAGACAGTTCGGCTGCTTCCTTTAGTGTAATGGGGGAATGGAATCGATTATGGATAATATGGAGCGCCATTTCCATACCTGGCGAAATGGGTTCCTGCGCATTAGAAGACGGCTCGTCCCGGTAGCGGTGAAGGTACAGCAGCAGCTCGAATACGGCCAAGTGCATCTCGGTGTTCCAGCCTGGCCGCTTGGTTGTGTAGGCGTCATACAGCTTCAGAAATAGCCGCCGGAATTCACCAAACGCGTCGCGGTATTGTTGCCAATCGGGCTCATCCAGCAGCGTCGCAAGCTCCGCTCCTCCGGGAAAGCTCTGCAGCAGAGGTCGAATCGATTCTACAGCCATCAAGCAGTTGTAGACGATGGGCGGGCGGCTGTCCGATGCGGCAGCAGGACGGAATACGTGGGAGACTCCGACAGGAATGAGGAAAATGTCACCTTGATGCACTTGCAACGCCTGATCGCCTATATAATGAGTGCCGGAGCCTTCCCCGACATAGCTGATCTCCAGAAAATCGTGGCGATGTTCGATCTTTTCGAAAGCTTCAACCGCCCGGTTCACATATATGGGAACATCGGGACGAAAATAGTTATCGCCTTTGGACAAGCTGATTGAACGTTGAATCGCCATCATGATCTCTCCATAGTCGCACAATGATGTCTGAAATATCCCGTATAGAAGTCAGGATCGACAGGATATTCGGACTCAGCCTCATCTTATAATGAAAAAAAAACGAATACAAGCATTACGTGAATTGGAGATGACGGCGTGAACAGTTTGCACCAAATAAATGTGTTAAAGAGAGAGTTCCTCGATCCGCCGGCTGAATTTAGCCCGCTGCCGTTCTGGTTCTGGAATGACGAGTTGTCAGCAGAGGAAATCATCGGACAAATCCATGACTTCCACGCGAAGGAAGTAGACGGCTTCGTCATTCACCCGCGGATGGGCCTGCCAAGGTCGATGCCTTATCTATCGGAGCCTTATATGGAGCTTGTCGAATTGGCGGTAGCCGAAGCGGATAAGCTGGGCATGAGGGTCATTCTTTATGACGAAGGCATGTATCCTTCCGGCTCTGCTTGCGGAATGGTCGTGAAGGAGAACGACGATTACGCCAGCCGTGGTTTGCAAATGAAGGAATATCCTTGCATGGCGACCGGAGAAGATTTTCAAACCCCGATTGAGCTGCAGCCGGGGGAAAACCTGGTTTCCGCATTGGCGGTTCGCAAGCTTTCCGATGTGGAGATTGATGCCAAGAGCACGCTTGTGCTTCGTCCCGAGCAGGACCGTATTCGGTTTACCCCTCCTGATTCCGGAGATTGGTCGGTCTTATTATTCATCGAGACACCTTCCAAGGGGACTATCCGAGGGGTTCATCCCGGTCAGGACGACGGAGAATCCGACGCTCCTTTGGCCGCCGACTTATTGAATCCCGATGCGGTTCAGACCTTCATCAGGTTGACGCATGAAACGTATTACAAGAAGCTGAGCCGCTTCTTCGGAAGCACGGTTATTGCCATGTTTACGGATGAACCTGATTTGCTCGGGCGCAATCATTTGAAAGGATTAAAGCCGTGGACCCAAGGTTTCATGAATGAATATATGGAGGGCGGATGCCGGGAACAGGATTTGGCGGCGCTTTGGTTCGAAGCCGGAGACAAGGCGGCAATGATCCGCGAAGCTTACGAAACGGCAGTCCGCAATCGGCTGGCCCGGACGTATTATAAGGCGCTGGCCGATTGGTGCGAAGCCCACGGGATCGGTCTGACCGGTCACCCGGCGGCGAGCAACGATATCGGGCTGTTGGAACATTTTCATATTCCGGGACAAGATGTGGTTTGGAGATATGTTGCGCCGGAGGCAGGAAAAGCGGTGACTGGCGTGCACAGCACGATGGGCAAATGCTCGTCGGATTCGGCGCGCCACCGCGGCAAACGGAGAAATCTGAATGAAAGCTTCGGCGTCTGCGGAATCGAGGGAGGCTGGTCGCTCAGCGCCGACAATATGAAGTGGTATTTGGACTGGTTGTTCGTCAGAGGCGTCAATCTGATCGTCCCGCATGCTTTCTATTACTCCATTCGCGGGGAACGCAGAGATGAGCGGCCGCCGGATGTGGGACCCAATAATATATGGTGGCAGGATTATGCCCAATTCGCGAGATATATGAAGCGGATGAGCTGGCTGATGACCTACGGCCGAAACGGCGCGGAAACGGCGGTTATCGCCGGGGATGCCGAATTGCCATGGAGAATCGTCAAGCCGCTGTACGAAGGGCAGATCGAGTTTAATTATTTGGAAGAAAGCCTGCTTAGCAGCTCCACCGAATGCAAGGATGGCGTATTGTCGATTGCCGGATACCGCTACAAGGCGGTTTTGGTGGAGGACGGCAAGCGGCTGGCGCCGGACAGTTGGCGGATGCTACAAATCTTTGCCGGACAGGGCGGATTGGTCATCGAGCTTTCGGATGACGATCTAACAACGAATCACATCGGTCAGGTTCGGGTTGGACGCGAGGAAGAAATACCGGAGCTGCTGGCGCGCATGCTCGGCAAAGATGCTCATCTTGAGCCTGCAGCGGATTCCATTCGGATCAGCCGGATAACGAAGAATGGCATCCTGTTCTACGTTATCGTGAATGAAGGCGAAATCGGTTACGAGGGAACGCTGGCGATGAGCCGCTCCGGTTATACGGAATATTGGTTGCCTTGGACCGGAGAAGTTAGGCCGGCAAGAGTCGAACAGGCAGGGGAAGGGCAGAGGCTGCATGTAAGAGTCGAGCGCCGGGAATGTGTAATTATCGCCGTAGATCCGAATATGGAGCAGGACGGAATGGACTGTGAACCAGGCGAGGGCGTTGCAATTGCCGATTTGTCTTCCCATTGGCGTGTCGTTGGAGGCCAAGTGAGGAATGTAGAACTACCGGCTCTTTCCTCCTGGACGGAATGGGATGGTCTGAAGCACTATTCCGGTACGGTTACGTATGAGAAAAGCTTTGAGCTAAGCGATCCGTCCGCTTGGGCCGAGGTTAACCTGGATCTTGGCGAGGCTCATGAACTGGCACGGCTATGGGTCAACGGCCGGGAAGCGGGAGTGCGCATGTGGAGCCCGTATGTATTTGACATTGGAGACTTTTTAAGGCCAGGGACAAATGTACTTAAGGTGGCGGTAACGAACAGCTTGGCCAATCGTTACGACGGCAAGTCGTATACATCCGGGCTGATCGGTCCGGTACAGCTTAACGGTGTAAGGAAGTAACGAAATTGTTTATATAGCCTCAGTAATGAATTTTTCTGAACTGGCTGGGGCTTAATTGCTCATGCTTCTTGAAGACGGAGCAGAAATAATTAACATCCTCAAATCCCGCCAGCGATGCAATTTCCTTCACTTGCATGCGAGGATGCTGCAGCAGCAGCTCCTTGCTTTTCTTAATTCGCACGGAATTAATATACTGGAAAATTCGGATGCCTGTTGTTTTCTTAAATACCGTGCAAAGGTGCTGAGGCGTATATTCCGTAATAGCGGCCAAGTCATCCAAAGCCAAAGGCCGGGCAATGTTCTGTTCAATATATTGGAATAACGGCTTCAGCCTACTATTCAGATTCGTAGCGCTATTGTCTGGTTGGGCGGAAGTATATTGCAAAAGATCCGTCATCAGCGCGTAAATGATGCTGGAGCATTGGACGCCTTTTAAGGGGATATCCGATTGTTCGATGTCCAGTATGGCTTGCGTTTTGGCTGAGAATATTTCAGGTCTCGATATGAACAAAACGCCGGATGATACGATCCCAGCCGTTCGAGTCAAGAACGCGTCGACTTGATGGCCGTCGAAGACGATCCAATCCACGACCCAGGAAGGGCTAACGGCGTAATATTCGTGAGCGACACCCTTGAATAGAAGCATAGCCATTCCTTCTTTTATACGAAACGTTTTTCCATCCACACGCAGTTCGCCTTCGCCTTCTACGCTTTGAATCCACTGATATAAATAGCCATTCGGACGCACGACATGCTCTTGATTCCAACCTTGCCCTACCTGAACAAGATAATAAGGAAGCTCCCTGTCCGATTCCGTAATGATAGGAATGTATCTTTTCGTCATCTGATCTCATCACCTTAATATATTGCTATTATTCTTAAAATCATTAGATTGTTAGCGCTTTTGTGGAGTCTTACAATAAAAATATAACAAAGGTTAGGAAGACGCAAGGGAATTCAAATCCATGCAGCGAAAGGATGTTACTCGTTATGTGTCGTGTCGAAACAAAGATAATGAATGGCTGGGAATTTACTTTGAAAGAACCCGAGGATCGCAACTTCGAGCCTGTGCATTTGCCGCATGATTGGGCGATCACCGCTCCGATCAATCCAAACATGAAGCAAGCGAAAGATCAGGGATTCAGGGATAGATGGGGGATTGGCTGGTATAGAAAGCAGTTGGCCATCAAAGAGATAAAGAAAGGCTTTGTCTATAAGCTGCAATTCGACGGCGTGTATGAAAACAGTACGGTATGGGTGAACGGCAAAGAGGCAGGCGGACAAAAATACGGTTATTCCAGATTTACGCTCGATATTACGAGCTTCATACAGGAGGGGGATAACCTCATCCTGGTCAAAGTCGATAATACAGCCTTTCCGGCCGACAGATGGTATTCGGGAGCGGGGATTTATCGGACCGTCAAATTGCTTGAATTGAGGGAAAACCATCTTGAGCCGGAAAATATATTCGTGAAAACAGCGGTTAGCGGTGATACGGGCATGCTGACGATCGAGACGGGTGTTGCTTCCTTGGTCAAAGCACGTGTCACGAATGGAACCACACAGGTGATCGGCGAGTCCGACAGCGGAACGATCCATATTGAAATCCCACAGGTCAAGCTGTGGAGCCCGGACCAGCCGAATCTGTACCGTGTGGAATTAACGCTTATGGACAACGACCAAATCGCCGACATTTATGAACTGCGAATTGGCGTCAGAACGATCGAAATGGTTGTCGGCAAAGGCATGCTGATCAATGGTCATGCTATTAAAATAAAAGGTTTTTGCGTTCACCAGGATGCAGGCTGCGTTGGCGTAGCCGCCACTCCTGAAATATGGAAGGATAGGCTGCTAGAATTCAAAGCAATGGGCTGCAATGCCATTCGCACCGCCCACCATATGCCGGCATCGGAGCTGCTTGATCTATGCGACGAGCTGGGATTGCTAGTCTACGAGGAGCCATTCGATAAGTGGACCGGCGGCTCGTACCGAAGATATTTCGAGACGGAGTGGCAGCGTGACCTGGAAAGCATGGTTCGGCGGGATCGGAACCATCCGTGTATTTTTATATGGGGAGTCGGGAACGAGGTTGAGAATCAGGGGCAGTCATCGATGCTGAAGATTCTTCAGATGTTGAAGGACCACTTGCTTACGCTCGACGATACAAGGCCGGTTACTTATGCGATGAACCCGCATTTTAAATACGAAAACAATGTTGATCTGGCAAATGTGGAAGATATCCAGCAGTTTGTGGATACGGAAAGCGATACGGAAATCTATGACCAATCCGAAAGGGTCGAACGCATCCGCAGAATCGGCGAGATTGTGGACGTGATCAGCTGTAATTATCAGGAGCAATGGTATCCTGCCATCCACGAGGCGATTCCGGATAAATTAATATTGGGAACGGAGATGTACCAATATTTCAGAGGTCATCCTGATCAAATGCAAAATTTCAGCGAGGATGTGCCTTGGATCGATGTGGAGAAACACGATTACGTGATCGGCGGCATGCTGTGGACAGGCATCGATTATTTGGGTGAATCGATGGGGTATCCTGCTAAAGGCTGGGCGGGCTCCTTGTTCTATACCAACAACGAGCGTAAGCCGCTCTCCTATTTGTATGAGAGTTATTGGTCGGAAAAGCCGATGGTTTATTTCTCCGTGATGGACTATTCCTTGCAGGACGAAGGAGTGAAGGAGCATTGGGACGCGCCAAGATACGCGAGCCATTGGAACTTCCCGCAGTTCAACAAAACGGTTATTCCTTACATGATCGCGACCAATTGCGAAGAAATTACACTGGAATTGAACGGCAAGCAGCTTTATGTGAAGCAGCCGTCTTCTTATCCGAACCGAATGATCACCGGCTTTATGCCTTATCTGCCCGGAACCGTAACGGTAAAAGGTTTCATTGGCAAGCAGGAGGTCTGTACGTATACCCTCAGAACGGCGGAGCCTGCTTCTAGACTGCGCTTTGATGGGGAAGATATCAGACTGGCAGCCGAGGAAGGTTATCAGAAATTATTCACTGTCCGATCATTCGATAAGGAAGGGACACCCGTATTCCGGGAAAGCGCGAAGGTAACGTTCCAAGTTACCGGACCGGCGGAGATCGTAGCTGTCGATAATGGCGATCTTTGTTCCAGCGAACCCTATGACCGATATTGGATGCATATGTATCGAGGCTGCGTCAGCACGGTCATCCGATTCACCGGAGACCGAGGACGCGTTGTGCTGTCGGCCGTCGCCGAAGGGATGTATCCCGCGGAGCTTGTTATTGTTATCGACTAAGGAAACACACGAAAAAAAGACGATTGATCTGTGAAGATCGATCGTCTTTTTTTCGTGTTGACGAACTTATATTATTTCTATACTATTAGAAATATAGAAATAACAATTTATGTAATTAAACGAATAGGTTAAGGAAAGGCGTGGTAAGGATGAGTCATAAGCCTTTGTTGGTTATCGTCGGTTCTGGACCGGGAATAAGCGCCGGTATAGCCAAAAAGTTTGGCAGCAATGGTTTCCGCGTGATTCTCATATCAAGAACCGAGCCGTCGCGGGAACGTATCTTGGAGGAGCTTCGACAGATACCTATAGAATCGTATGGAGTTACTGCAGATGCATCAGATCCGAATGCAATAAAAGAAGCTTTTAAACAGATAAAAACCAAGTTCGGAGCGACTGATGTTTTGGTATATAATGCGGCACACATCGTGCCAGGAGATGCTCTTTCGTTAACCGAACAGGTGCTAATTGAAGATTTTAAGGTGAATACTGTTGGTGCGTTGACCAGCGCTCAACAAGTAATTCCAGATATGATCGAGCGTAAACAAGGGGCGCTTTTTTTCACAGGCGGCGGAATTGCGCTCAATCCTAATCCACTTTATACATCATTATCGATTGGCAAAGCTGCGATCCGTTCGCTTGGAACTTCAATGGCCGAGACCTTGTCTCCTCATGGCATTTATGTAGGTCAGGTTTTAATCGCTGATCATGTCAAAAAGGGAACGTATTACGATCCGGACCGAATAGCCGATGTGTATTGGGAATTATATAGTAAAAAAGAACAGAGGGAATATTTATTTAAGGAATGAAGGATATTCTTCAAGCGTGATAGGCGGGAAAATAGCAAGGCCGATGAATCGAGAAGTGATTCATCGGCCTTTTCATGATTAAGACAGCTTCCCATCGGACAAGTCATTCTTCGAATGGAAGGAGGCATCACCATAAGAGGAGGAGGCCACCCTAAAGAATGGACAATAGATCAGTGAATACCTATCATGCATCATTTACGATTACTCAATAAAATTGGAAAATAGGATAGTGTGCTTTTAGTTATGCAGGGGCCGTTATGACGGTAAAGGTTTTGTAAGAAGATGAAGAGCGAAGGAGCGGGCGAATACCGTGAAGATAGCAAGCATTAAAGAATGTCCGATCAGCTTGGAGGTCGGAGATTCGTTAAGTCTGCCGCAATATGTCGTTGTGGAGCTGGAGGGCGGCTTCCAGGAGAAGTTTCCGGTTGAATGGGAGACTGTCGACACGTCGCGATTAGAGAAGCCAGGAAGCTTTACGGTTGAAGGGACGGTTAGGGAGGATAACTATCCGAATCCCCTGGTTACGAATCGTGCCGATCCTTATGTGTATAAACATACGGACGGATACTATTATTTTACAGGATCCGTACCCGAGTACGATCGGCTGGTCCTGCGGCGTTCCCGTACCGTTGCCGGCTTGTCTAACGCGGAGGAAACGGTCATTTGGACGAAGCATGAAACGGGAGAGATGGGCAACCATATATGGGCGCCGGAGCTTCATCGAATCGATGGCAAATGGTATATCCATTTTGCGGCCGGATCGGCTGAGGAGAAGTGGGCTATTCGCCCTTACGTTCTGGAATGTGAGGATGAGAATCCGCTAACCGGTACTTGGACGGAGAAAGGAAAGATTAAGCTCCCGGTCGAGAGCTTCTCCCTGGATGCGACGACCTTCGAACATCTTGGACAAAGGTATCTAGCCTGGGCTCAGATTATCGATGTATCCTGTCTATATATTGCGAGGATGGACACACCATGGTCGATTTGCAGCGAACCGATCAAGCTTTCGTCTCCCGAATATGACTGGGAGATTCAAGGCCATCGCGTGAACGAAGGCCCCGCCGTGCTGAAGAGGAGCGGCAAGTTGTTCATGGCTTACTCTGCCAGCGCTACGGATGACCGCTATTGTATGGGATTGTTAACAGCGGACGATACGAGCGACCTGCTAGATCCAGCATCGTGGACGAAATCAAAGGAACCCGTATTCGTAAGCGACGCAACTGCTTCCGAGTATGGTCCGGGGCACAACAGCTTCACGGTGTCAGAGGATGATGCTAGTGATTTGATCGTCTATCATGCGCGTCCCTATAAAGAAATTGACGGGGAACCGCTCTATGATCCCAATCGGCATGCTCGTGTTCAACGGTTATTATGGAAGCCCGACGGCACTCCTTTCTTTGCCGTGCCGGGATGGAAATTGGACACAGCGGGATACACCGCAAAAGCCGTTGTAACGATTCAATAATAAAAGCGAAAATAAATGGTGGTGCTAGGGAGGTTAACCCTGCATCGCCATTTCTGTCTTTCGGTCTATTTGCCTCCTTAAAGCGACCCAACCTTAAGAGTGATTGGATTTTATACAGGCAAATGGGATGAAAGACGTCGAATAAGCAGTTTGGTTGGAGTTCATACAGGCAAATGAACAACATTACTCAGAAATGACCAAATTGGGAGAATTAGACTGTATGTTTTCCACTCAAAGCTACTTGTTCCGTCTACTAGAGCCTGTTTGGTTGGACGAATTCCACTCAAAAGTGACAAGGATTGGATGATGAGGGGGTACGTTTCTCATAACACTAGGACAAGCCGCTATTTGTCCCTATCGCGGGGGTGAAATGTCTTTATTACTGGGAAACGAAAACGATGCAATTGTTATAATTGCTCTAATCGAGCTGTGAAAGGATGAGAATGACATGAACAAAAAGCCAACGTGGATCTGGTATCCGGGCGATTTCGAGATATACCATCATTTGCTGCTGAACACTAGACGGGAAGAACGCCATCACTACTGGCCGGCTTTCTGGCGTCTAGATGATTGCTATCACAATGTGCGTTTCCGTAAAGAGGTGTATTGCGACGCTCCTGAAGAAATGACCGTATACGCCCATGGTATCGGACACGTTATGGTCGATGGGCGAAAGTTCCCCTTCCGGCAACCGATTATCCTTTCATCCGGCCAACATGAGATTGTCATTGGTATTGCCCGAACGGACGGGCTGCCTTGCGTCTATGTCGATGGGAAACGGAGTGCCAGCGACTCGTCATGGGAGGCAAATGATTTCAGCTTCGAATGGCTTCCTGCAGGCTGCAATGAGCTATATCCGAGCAAAGAGGACGACCCTAACATTTTTGCGTTTCAATATAAGGAATTGAAGCCTCTTTCGATAGAAACTAGAGAGGACGGCATTCTATACGACTTCGGCCAAGAAACATTTGCTGTATTATCATTCGAACATATTCAGGCACTTAACGATATTCAGTTATTTTACGGTGAATCGATAGAGGAAGCTTTGGACACGGAGCATAGTATTCTGATTGATACGGTTCCGGCCGGCAGCGAAGCTCATCGCTGTCCTCCTCGGGCATTTCGGTATTTGTTCATCCAAGGGGCGGAGACAGAGCAATTCATGCTGACGGCCTTATATGAATATTTGCCGTTTGACCGTAGAGGAAGCTTTACCTGTTCCAATGAGATGATCAATCGGATTTGGGATACGGCTGAATATACGTTTCACCTGAACAGCCGCGAGTTTTTCTTGGACGGGATCAAGCGAGACCGCTGGGTATGGTCGGGTGACGCTTACCAGAGCTACTTGATCAACAACTACCTCTATTTTGACGCCGATATTACGAAACGGACGATTATTGCATTGCGTGGGAAAGATCCTATCGTTAAGCATATCAACACGATTCTCGATTATTCTTTCTATTGGATCATGAGTATTAACGAGTATTATCAAGCAACGAAGGATATCGATTTTGTAACGTTTATCTATCCACGGATGAAGTCGATGATGGATTATTGTATCTCGCTTGCGGATGAGGACGGTTTTATTCGAGGCAGAGAGGGAGATTGGGTGTTCATCGACTGGGCGGAAATCGACAAAACCGGTGCCGTGAGTGCCGAACAAATGCTTTTTGCGGAAAGCTTGAAGGCGACATGGGCATGCGGTGAGCTGCTTGGCCGTGGCGAAGTGCGTTATTTGGAACATTATGAGCAGTTAAAGGTACAGATTAAAGCGTCGTTCTGGGATCAAGAACGGGGGGCGTATATCGACAGCTTCGAATCCGGTAAACGCAATATTACCCGCCATGCCAATATTTTTGCGCTGCTATGGGGGTATGCGGATGCGGAACAACGGGAGAGCATTATCGCGAAAGTGCTTCTGAACGACGAAGTGCCTCAGATCAGCACCCCTTATTTCAAGTTTTATGAGCTGGAGGTCATGTGCAATATCGGCCGATTGGATGCGGTGACCGATCAAATACAGTCATATTGGGGCGGCATGCTGCAATTGGGTGCGACGACTTTCTGGGAGGAGTACAATCCAGAAGTAATCGATCTGGAGCGATACGGCATGTACGGCGACCGCTACGGCAAAAGCTTATGTCATGCTTGGGGCGCGAGTCCGATCTATTTGCTCGGGCGGTATTATCTTGGCGTATACGCCGCCTCGGCTGGATACGATACGTTCGTCGTAGAGCCTCGGCTTGGCGGATTGGAATGGATGAAAGGAACGGTTCCGGTAAACGGCGGGACGGTATCCGTGGAACTGACGCAGCAGTTTCTCGAGGTTGTCACCGATCAAGAGGGTGGAACGGTACGCTATGATGGAAGGGAGTATCCGCTCTCGATAAATAAACCCTTGAGAATTACGCTGAAGTCAGTGGTGCAATGACCTCTGCAGGTGTGAACGAATCGATACAAATGGTATATAAAATGCACCATTTGGTGATTGAGACTCGGCCAGTAACTTTGGATAATGAAGGGAAGTGCCGTATCTCTCATAAATAAGTAGAGGGGAGACGGGAAAGGACTGGTGACGAAATGAACGATTCGAGGCCGAATTTGCTGCTGATTACCGTGGATCAAATGAGAGGCGATTGTCTGAGCATCCTTGGGCACAAGGTCGTCGAGACGCCGAATTTGGATCAACTGGCGCGCAGGGGCATGTTGTTCCGCAATGCGTATTCTTCAACGCCGACCTGCGTGCCGGCGCGGGCGGCGCTGTTTACCGGCATGAGCCCGCGTTCGCACGGCCGCGTCGGTTACGAGGAGAATATTCCTTGGAATTACGAGCACACGCTGCCTGGCGAGTTGGCAAAGGCCGGTTATCATACGCAGTGCGTGGGCAAAATGCATGTCGATCCGGCTCGCAGCTTATGCGGCTTCCATAACGTTGTGCTGCACGACGGCTATTTGCATCATAACCGTTTCAAGCATACGAACACGGTGGCGGAGTCGCATGACAGCTGCGACGATTATTTGCCATGGCTGCGCGAACGCGCGGGGGCCGGTGCCGATCTCATCGATCTCGGTCTCGACTGCAATGCCTCGACCATGGCCCGGCCCTGGCATCTGCCGGAGGCGCTCCATCCTACGAATTGGGTCGTGACGCAATCGATCGATTTCTTGCGCCGGCGCGATCCGCGAAAGCCCTTCTTCCTTTGGAGCTCATTCGTTCGGCCGCATCCGCCGTTCGATCCGCCTCAGGCGTATTGGGACCGGTATGACGGGGAGGACTTTCCGGATCCTGTCGTCGGCGAATGGGCAGCTAAGGACGATCCAGCTCGCGGCGGTCTCGACCCCGTGACTCGATCGGGCGTCGTTCCTAGAAGACGTCTAAGGCGCGCGATGGCTGCCTACTATGCGCTCATCACCCATATCGACGACCAGCTGGGGAGGCTTATGAACGCCATGGAGGAATACGGGGTACTGGACCGTACGATCATCGTCTTCACCTCCGACCACGGGGAGTTGCTCGGCGATCATCACCTGTTCCGGAAGGCGCTCCCTTACGAAGGCAGCGCGAAAGTACCGCTGATCATAGCCGATCCAGGCGGAATGCTAGATTCCCCTCAAGGAGCAACCGTCGACGCTGTCGCGGAACTGCGGGACATCATGCCGACGCTGCTTGACTGCGCGGGCGTGGACATTCCCGCGGTTGTGGACGGCCGAAGCTTGCTGCGCGCGCGGGAACTCTCTCAAGATGGCAGTTGGCGGACCTATATTCACGGGGAGCATGCATACGGCGAACAATCGCATCAATATATGACCGATGGCCGTCAGAAGTATATCTGGTTTACGCAAACGGGAGAAGAGCAGCTGTTCGACCTGCTGCTTGACCCGCAAGAGCTGACGAACAAGGCGGAAGAGGAGTCGTATGCCGACAGCATCCGGTTGTGGCGCGAACGCCTCGTCCGCGAGCTGGACGGGCGTGAGGAAGGATACGTGCAAGACGGTAATATCATCGTCGGACGAAAGCCTTTAACAGTTCTTAGTCATATTTCACCCTAATAGGATCCGAAAGCTTATGCCGGCGGAAGCGGCAGACGTACTCTTACGACGGTGCCGCTTCCGAGCTGGCTGCCCACCTCGATGCCGTACCCCTCGCCGTAATGGAGGCGAATCCGGTCATTCACGTTTTTCATGCCGATATGTTGATAGGCTGTGCCGTCCCTGGAGCGAAGGGTGCTCCTCAGCTGTGCCAATCGTTCCGGCTCGATGCCTACGCCGTTGTCCGTCACGATAATTTCCATATGCCGATCTTCCCGGAGCTCTGCTTGTATGACGACCTTGCCGCCGCTCGCATGCGGCTCGAGGCCGTGGGTCAGCGCATTCTCGACAATGGGTTGAACGATCATTTTCGGGATAAGGACGTCATGCAGGTCTTCCGAGGTATATTGCTCGAACTGTATCCTTCCCGGGAACCTGCCTTGATGAATCGTAATATAGGAACCGACGACCTTCAGCTCTTCCTCCAGCCTTACTTCGTTCGACCCCTTTATGCTGTATCGCAGCATCCTGCTTAAGGCAGCGGTCATTTCATAGATGTCTTGATTTCCTTTTACAATGGCAATGCCTTTGATTGCATCCAGCGTATTGCTGAGAAAATGCGGGTTGATCTGACTCTGCAGGAACGACATCTCCGCGCGTTGCCGCTCGATATCGGCCTGGTAGAGCTCGCCTGTCGTCTCCAGCAACTGCTGTGTCAGATCATTGATCCGGTTCAACATCGTGTTGAACTGGGTCGATATAACCTCGATCTCCGCGTAGCCCTCCAGCTCGACCTTCGTATGCAGCACGTCCAGATTGCCGCTCTTCAGCCGCTTCATGAATGCGATCAGCTTTCCGAGGGGCTTCAATATATTCATCATGAGCACGGAATACGGTATCGTAACGAGAAGGAGCGTAACGAACAACATCACGTAGCTTGTTTGCTTAAGCCCTTTCAGCTCCTTAATGAGATTGCCGATAGGCACCGCTGAGACGATGTTGCCTTCGATCTCCGGCAAGTCGAAGGATTGGATCGCGTATGATTTCCCGCCGATCTTCTCGTTAACAGCGCTTTCGCCGTAACCGGAATAGAGCGTCAGACGTTCTGCGCCTAGATTCAGCTCCAATCCGTCAGCGTTCGCGTACACCAGATTGCCGTTCGTTCTGAGGTAGAAGCTCGTGCCCGACAGCCTAGGAAACTTTTCGATCTCTGCTTGAATGGATTTAGCGTCCAGGACGACCGTAATTAATCCGATTTTTTCTCCGTACCGGTATGTGTCGCGAGATGCGAACAGATTCATGCCGAAGAGGAACGTGTCTCTTGCGAGCAGGGGGTCCGCCTTTTTGAAGCCGCCGTAATGCACGTTCCCTTCGTAATTGATCAGCTTGTCCATCATCTCCCGAGCCAAGCCGATTTTGCCGTTCAGCGAGGTGTGCTTGCCGGAAGCGTTCACGATAATAATGTCTACGATATCGGGGTTGGTGCTTTTTATGACTCCCATTAGGCTTTGCACTTTTTTCGAAAGCTCGTACGTGAGCAGATTGTCATTTTCGGCCAGAAAATCCTGAACCGTCGTATCATAACCGAGATTGACCATAATGCCCGAAATCTTGGCGTAGTTGTCGGATACCCGCTGCTTCAAATTGGACACGAGCTCCATATTGTATTGCGTATTCTGGTTCACGATGACTACGCTGGATTGCCGGAACGCCATGATGCTGACCAGCGGGATGACGGCAAGGAGGACGGCGCCGATCGCCAGCACTTGCGTTCGGATGGAAAGTTTGCTGAATACTCTCATTGCGCCTCCCTGTACTGCGTAGGCGTCATGCCGTTCAGCCGCTTGAAGATGCGGGTAAAGTAGAAGTAGTCGTTGAAGCCGCATTTTTCGCCGATCTGGCTCACGGTCATATCCGTCTCGGCCAGCAGCCTGCATGCGTATTGAATTCGCTGGCGGGACAAGTATTCCACGAAGTTTTCCCCTACTTCTTTCTTGAACAGCTGAGACAAGTAAGTGGGGCTTAGGTAAAACTTCTCCGACAAGCTCTGGATCGATATTTCTTGATTGAAGTGATGATGAATGTACGTAAGGATTTCCTTGATGCGATTGTGCGTTACCCCGGCCAACCGGGAGGACAACTCGTCAGATAGATGATTCAGCGTATGCTTGATTAGGTAGTCGATCATAACGTCGGAATGGCCGTAGTCGTAGTATAGCTGGTCATAGCCTTCCAGAAAACGGGTATGTTCCTTAACGCCTTCCCTCGTGAATAAATACATGACGGTATTGAAGATCAGATAAGCGTCCTTGATCGTTAACGCATAGCGGTAGAACAACGGTCTGCAAGACTCCATGACCGACACGAACCGCATACGGTCCTTTAGTGCGAGAGCGCTAGTCAATTCCGTCAGCAGATCGTCAATGGTCGATTCTGAGGGAACGACCGGGCGATAAATGCCGCCTTTTCCAGTCGAGAAGGAGCCATATGCCGCCACGGACGCTGCCTCCAGCGCTGCTTCCAGCTCGGCCAGACTGGCGGAGGAGGGGCCAATGCCGACACTGTAATCCACGGCGTTGCCGGACAAGTCGGGCGGACTTAGAAATTTCTCGACCCGATGGCTGTAGACGAGAAGGCCTACGCGCCTGCTGTTCATGCGGAAGCGGATATGCTGCATGTCTCCCCGGTACGGGGCGGGCGCATATCCCTGTACGACGATCGGCGTCACCTGCATTCCCGCATTGATCGGCATGCCGGCAGATAGGAGCTTCTCCGCCAGCAACTGCTCGTTTCCGGAGCATAATATTTCGTATAGTTCTTGAGCGTCGTTCTCCGGCTCGAGCTGGGCCCGATCCTTCAGCGATTGCGCGATTTTGCCTAGCAAGCTCTCGATTTCCTCGATCTCGAACGGCTTCAGGCAATAGCCGAAGGTGCCGTAATTCAAAGCCTTCTGGGCGTAAGCGAATTCCGCGTGACCGCTCAGAACGGCGAAGATCGTGTGCGGGGAAATTTCCTTGCCCCGCTTGATGAGCTCAAGACCGTTAACGAGGGGCATCTTAATGTCGGTGAGCACGAAGTCCGGCCGCAGCTTCTCGATCAGCTCTAACCCTTCTTGCCCGTTCTCCGCCGCTCCCGCGACTTGAAAGCCGTAATTCTCCCAGCGCACGCCGGCCATAATGCCTTCAACAATCCAACGTTCATCATCGACGATGACTGCTTTGTACACAGCAACGCCTCCTTTACAGCAATCGTAACCGAGCATCCTCGCGAATTCGTATAGAAAAAAACAAGATAAATATGCATAAAACTATGATTTCAAAGGAAAGAAGCATTTTAATAAAAATAAACAATGAAAATACCGGTTTTATCTATACTCTGCAATCCTGATTGTTCATTATAATATGGCTGAATACATGATGGAAGAGCTTATAGGAAGATGGTCAAGCAGGTAAAAAACGGACTATGCGCTTGATCACATGCGACCCCGTTATAAGCGCATTTCCTGTAAGCGTTCACAAGGCGCACGACAATGACAGAGTGGAGAGTGCTTGGATGGACATTCAAATAAAGGGTTTAACGGAGGATCAACGACAAGCCATATCCGAAGCGGCAAGCGGCTTGCGCGTTGCGTTGTCGGCGGAGGGTATCTCCGTGCAATTCAAACCGGGGAGCGGCGGCATCGCCGTTCAGTACGACGGTCAAACGGTTGTTGTCGCTTGCGGCGGAGGCTCGCAGTTTGTTCGAGCGTTCGGACTGGTCGTGGAGGGGCTTAGAAAAGGCAAACCGTTCAGCGTGCAGGAGACGCCATGGTACGACAGTTTGGGCATTATGATCGACTGCTCCCGCAACGCCGTCCTGCATATGGACGCGTTCAAAATGATGATCAAGCGACTGGCGCTTATGGGCTATACGACGGTTCAGCTATATACGGAAGATACCTACGAGATGAAAGCCTATCCGTACTTCGGCTATATGAGAGGGCGCTACACGGCGGAGCAATGGAAAAGCATGGACCGTTACGCGGCGCTTTTTGGCATCGAGCTGGTTCCTTGCATACAGACGCTTGCGCATCTTGGCCCTGCGCTGAAGTGGGGCGCCCATGCCGAGCTGGTAGATTGCAACGATATATTGCTGATCGACGAGCCGGGAACCTACAAGCTGATCGAAGAGATGTTCCGGACCATGTCGGACAACCTGAGCAGCCGGAGCATTAATATCGGGATGGACGAAGCGCATATGATGGGGCTGGGCAAATATTTGGACAAGCACGGTTATCATGACCGTTCCGCGCTGATGATGAAGCATTTTGCCAAAGTGATGGACATAGCCCGTTCGTACGGATACAAGGCGATGATGTGGAGCGACATGTTCTTCAGGCTTGCGAGCGGCGGCGAATACTACGACCCCGAAAGTCCGATCAGGGCGGATATCGCCACCCATATACCGAAGGATCTGAGACTCGTTTATTGGGATTATTATACGGAAGATCGTGCGAAATACGACGGCATGATGAGCAAGCATAAACAATTGAACGACAACATCGTATTCGCCGGCGGCGCCTGGAAGTGGACGGGATTCGCCCCGAACAACGCATTCAGCCGTCATATCGGAATTATGGCGCATGAGAGCTGCGTCGCAAGCGGGATACGCGAGACGCTCGTTACGGCATGGGGAGACAATGGGGCGGAATGCTCGCTCTTCGCTGTCCTGCCGACCTTGCAACTGTGGGCGGAGCTTTGCTATAAGAACACGGGAGACGAAGCCGTGCTGCGGGAGCGCTTCGAGACATGCGCGGGCGGCGATTACGGAGATTTTATGGCCTTGGATCTCGCCAACCTGGTTCCCGATAATCCTTCGCCGGGTCTAAGCATGGGCAATCAAGTCAATCCAAGCAAATATTTGTTGTATCAGGATGTGTTGTACGGGTTGTTCGATAAGCATGTTCAGCCGCAAGCTTACAGGGAGCATTATGGAAGAAGCGCAGCGTTATTGGAGATTGCGGCGGCGCGCAATCCGCAATGGAACGATCTCTTCGTAACGCAGGCCGCGCTGTGCAGCTTGCTTGAACTGAAGTCGTCTGTCGGCGTCGAGATAAGAGAGGCGTACCTCGCCGGCGATAAAGAGAAGCTAGGGAAATACGCGGAGTCATTGCTGCCGGAAATAACGGCAAGAGCCGAGCGGTTCATGAGCGCTTATAAGAAGCAGTGGATGCTGGAAAACAAAATATTCGGACTGGATGTATTCGATCTGCGCATGGGTGGACTCTTGCAGCGGATCCATACCGCGATCGATCGCATTAGCGGGTACGCGCGAGGCGAAATATCGCATTTGGAGGAGTTGGAAGAGCCGATTCTGACGTTCGACGCGAGGGAAGAAAGCGAGCAGAAAGTCATAAGCGTTGCCTTGTGGCATGCGATTGCCACGCCGTCGGTTCTTGCGGGCATATAGAACGGAAGCCATATAAACTCTTATCAGCGAAAAGGAGATGGATGCAACATGAGAATACTTTATTTGGACCTCGATTCGCTTCGTCCCGATCATCTGGGCTGCTACGGCTATCATCGCGCCACGTCGCCCAACATTGACCGCATAGCGGAAGAGGGCACCGTCTTCACCAACTATTATTGCTCCGATGCGCCGTGCATGCCTTCCCGGACGGCTCTTATGTCGGGTAGATTCGGAATCCATACAGGCGTAGCCGGACATGGCGGCACCGCGGCGGATATGCGGCGGGACGGGGCGGCCCGGGGCTTCGAGGATCGGCTCAAGCGGGAGAGCCTCCCCTTCGTATTGCGGGAAGCGGGCTACAAGACGGCGACGATCAGCACGTTCGCCGACCGGCATTCCGCATGGACCTTCAATGCCGGCTTCCATGAGGTACATAATATCGGGGAGAACGGGTTGGAATCGGCGCATCAAGTACTCCCAACCGCGCTGAAGTGGCTAGAGGACAACGGGCGATCGGATCAATGGTTCCTGCATCTGAACTTCTGGGACCCCCATACGCCTTATCGGGTGCCGGATCAATACGGTCATCCGTTCGCGGATGAACCGTTGCCGGAATGGCTGACGGAAGAGGTGTTCCGATCCCATCTTCATAAGGAGGGGCAGCACAGCATTGCGGATATGAACGCGCTCGCGAAGTCGCATTACGGCAAGTGGAGCAGGCATAGCGCCCAAATCGAATCCTATGATGATATAAGAAAGATTATCGATAATTACGACTGCGCAATCCGTTACATGGATGATCATATCGGACATGTGCTGTCGCTGCTTGAGCGGCTCGGGGTCTTGGAGGAGACGGCCATACTGGTCAGCGCGGACCATGGGGAGAATATGGGGGAGCTTGGCATCTATTCCGAACATGGCACGGCCGACCAGGGGACCTGCCGCATCCCGATGATCTTCCGCTGGCCGGGCGGCGCGCAAGGCGCGAGGAACGAGGGACTGCATTACCATCTGGATCTTGCTCCCACTCTGGCCGATCTGATCGGCGCGAAACATCCGGAACGCTGGGATGGCATCAGTTATGCGGACGGCATATCCGGGGCATCGGACCGGGGAAGGGACTACCTCGTATTGACGCAATGCGCCCATGTCTGCCAGCGGAGCGTCCGGTTCGGGGATTGGCTGTATATTCGCTCTTATCACGACGGCTATCATGGTTTTCCGAAGGAAATGCTGTTCAATCTGAAGGACGATCCTTACGAGCAGAGCAATCTGGCAGAGGAACGGCGGGACGTGTGCAAGGAAGCGGTCTACCTGCTTAACGAATGGCATGACGGCATGATGGCGACGATGGACTGCGATACCGATCCGTTATGGACGGTCATGAAGGAAGGCGGGCCGCTGCACGCCGAGGAATACAGGAGCAAGAAGGACCTATAGCGGAGCAGGAGGCCGGCGCATGATGCGCCGGCTTATTTTTTTCTCTGGCTGACTAATTAACTTACAACAGCATGTGCAGCCAGACTCATGGATCGTGTAAGAGCAGATGTGCTCTTACAGCCTACTTTGGCATGCAGCTAGTTTCCGTGGTTACTGCGTACTAGTCTCGTTGCAGAAAGTGCAGCGGATAATCGTAATATAGCAACGAGTCTGCTTGTTGATTGCACTTTCTGCAACAGAAAAGCCCGATTAGTGGCTATGTGAGGCTGGTTAGAGCAATTCAGTTGCAGTTAATGCAATGAGAGGGGCTGGAGAGTGCGGGAACTGACCAATCTGCTGCAGAAAGTGCAACAGATTCTATGTACATTTGTATGGCGACTATGTCGGATTTTGCGATTGAAATTAATTGAAAGCACTTTCATTACGGAGTCCACATAGAAGGCTGATTATGTCCATACTCCGCTTTCGCCGTCCCTTTTATACTGAAAAAGCAGACAATGATCGCCGGATTCACAATACTAGAAAAGCAAGGAGTGACTGTTGATGCGCAGCGAGGCGAGCGTTGGAACAACAAAGAAGCTATGGAAAACGATGCTTCAGCACAAATACTTTTATCTGATGGTTCTGCCGGTTCTTATATGGTATGCGATGTTCGCCTACGCGCCGATGTACGGCGTGACGCTGGCTTTTAAGACGTTCGATTACAGCGGCGGCATTCTAGGCAGTCCCTGGATCGGATTCGAGCATTTCCAAAAGATATGGTCCGACGCGGATTTCCAAACGGCATTCAAAAACACGATCATCATCAGCTTGATGAAGCTGCTGATCAATTTCCCGATGCCGATCTTCCTAGCCATTCTATTAAACGAATTTTCGAGGAAAACGGCCAAACGGTTTTTCCAGACGGTCCTCACGTTCCCCCACTTCATCTCATGGGTCGTGCTTGCAGGCATTATTACGATGATCCTCAGCCGAGACGGCGTCGTGAACCAAATCATCATGTCCCTCGGATTCGAGTCCATCGCGCCGTTAACGGACAGCGAGTCCTTCCGGCCTCTGCTTTATCTCACCCATATGTGGCGGGAAGTCGGCTGGGATTCGATCATTTATCTGGCAGCGCTGGCGGGCATTAATCCCGAGCTGTACGAAGCGGCCGAGATGGACGGAGCCAACCGGTTCAAGAGACTGCTCCACATTGCATGGCCGGGAATCAAAAGCACGGTGGCGATTTTGCTTATTCTCCATGTAGGGCAGCTTCTTACGCAAGGCGCAAGCTTTGATCAAATTTTCAACCTGTACAGCTCACCTGTCTATGAGGTGGCCGATGTCATCGATACGTATATCTATCGCACATCGTTCCAAGTAGGGGGAGACTTCGGTTACATGACGGCGGCCGGTCTCATCAAGTCCGTCATCAGCCTCGTGCTTCTCGTCTTGGCGAACACAATCGTGAAGCGAATGGGCGAGGAAGGACTCTATTAAATTACAGCTTGGAGGTATTCGACTGATGAAGCAAATGCACGCGAACAAAAAAACACGACTGAGCGCGTTCGACATCGCCGTGTATATCGTGCTCGGACTATTGTCTCTCGTCACGTTTTTCCCGTTCTACAACGTCCTGATCATTTCGTTTGCCAAATTCGAGGTCATCAGCCAGTTCAATCTGTACTTGCTGCCTTTGTCCTTCGATTTAACGGCTTATAAGGTAATCCTGTCCGACGCGAAGTTTTGGAGCTCTACGGTCAATACGCTCATCGTAACCGTCGTTGGCGTTGCGTTCAGCATGACGATATCGGTTGCGGGCGCTTACGCGCTCTCCAAGAAAGGGATGCCGGGGCGGAACGCCATGCTGACGCTCATCCTGTTCACGATGTTTTTCAACGGCGGGCTTATTCCGTTCTATCTGATTATCAAATCGCTGGGGCTCGTCAACAGCATATTCGTCATGATCATTCCCGCAGGGCTGAATACGTTCTACTTGATTATTATGAAAAACTACTTCGGCACGCTGCCGGAAAGCTTGGAAGAGTCCGCGAAGCTGGACGGAGCCAACGACCTGTACATTTTGCTCAAAATCATTCTTCCCATCTCCGCGCCGTTCATCGCCACCTTTGGCTTGTTCTACGCGGTAGAGCGTTGGAACGAGTGGTGGTACGCGCTCATCTTTATCAGCGACTCCGCGAAGACGCCGCTCCAGATTTACTTGCGGGAGACGCTCATAACGAGCAATCAGCTGCTTAATACGCTTGCTCAGCAAGCGGCCGACAGCAATTCCAGCAAGGTGTATACGCCTGCTTTGCAGATGGCGACAGTCGTCATCTCCAGCGTGCCTATCCTGATGGTATATCCATTCCTGCAGAAGCACTTCGCCAAAGGGATACTAGTAGGCTCCATTAAAGGATAAGGAAATTCATATAGATGCTTGTCCTATCCTAGCAAAAGCTTCACAATGACAAAAAAGGGAGGATTTAAAATGAAAGGAATCAAGAAGTTTGGCTTCATCATGGCCTGTTTGGCTATGATCGCGGGTTTGCTTGCGGCTTGCGGCGGCAATGGGAACGAGAAACCGTCCGAGAGCCCGGCAACGACGAATTCGAGTGCGGGAGGCGAGGACGACCCGTATAAGGAGCCGATGGAAATTTCCGTTGCTTTCTGGGATGTAGAAGCGGAAGCCACCAAGATCGAGAAGGACCCGATCGTGCAGGAAATTTTGGAAAAATTCAATATGACCATTAAGCCGGTCAATACGACTTGGGATGACTATGGCCAAAAAATTCAGATGTGGGCCGCGTCCGGACAGCTGCCCGACGTATTCGCGATCGACGCAATCGGCACGCAGTATCAACGCAAGTGGGTCGAGCAAGGCGTCGTTGCCCCTCTGCCGGACTTGGAGAAGTTTCCAAACCTGGCGAAATATTTTGAAGCTCCGGACATTGCGGGGCTGGCCGTCGATGGCAAACAATACACGATTCCGAGAAGGATGTTCCCGAGCACGGACTGGAGCGCGCTTGACCGCGTCGTCTACTACCGTTGGGATTTGGCGCAGGAGGCCGGCGTTACGAAGGAGCCGGAGACTTGGGATGAGTTCAATGCAATGCTTGAAGCGATAGTGAAGGCCGATCCGGAAGGCAAGAAGATTACAGGCCTGACAGCGGCACAAGTGAAGATGCTGGGCGGATTGTTCTGGCTGTACGGCAACCCGGTTGCCACGAGCGACGGCAGCGGCGCGGATTTCAAATGGATCAAGGAAGACGGCAAGTTCATTCCGGCCGTATTCTCCAAGAATGCTCTGCCTGCCCTTCAAAACATGAAGAATATGTATGATACCGGTCTGATTGATCCGGATATCGCGCTGACAAGTCCGGATATCGCCTATGACAAATTTGCTTCGGGCAAAGCTGCGGCAATGCTTTCCGGCGGCGGATTCATCAACCTGGATTTGAACGTCAATACGAAACGTTGGGCTGCCGGCTACCCGGATAAGGATATGTCGGAAACGGTGAAAGTATTGAAGCCGCTGCAAGGACCTGACGGAGAGCGTAATCACGCCATCTTCAAAACGTATTGGTCCGAGAGCTACTTCAGCGGAAAGATCGATCCGAAGAAGCTGGACCGCATCTTGGCGCTGTATGATTACGTGCTGTCTCCGGAGGGCAAAGATCTCCTGACTTATGGCAAAGAAGGCGTGGACTACAAAGTAGAAGGCGACAAGAAGGTTATGCTGGATAAGACGCCTCATGTCGAGAAGTATCCGGCTACCGGTTTCCTGAGAGATTTGGTTGCATACGAAACATCGGACCGCTATGACGTTAGCAACCCGGCAATTGCCCATGAAGGCCTTAGAGAAGATGCCGTGGAATACATCGACTGGATTCTGAACAACACGAAAGTGCCGGAGTACGACATCCGCTTGACTTACATGTCGACTCCGACCAAGGACAGCTTTACGGTGTTCGATCACGACGATTTGCTCAAAGTGATGATGTCGAAGGATCCCGTGGAGCAATCCTGGCAGAAGATCATTGACGGCTATAAGTCCAAGGGACTCGACAAGATGATCGAAGAAGTGAACGCGAAGGCGAAAGAGCAAGGTATCCAATAAGCTCGGCACGCAGGCCATTCACGACGGGGACCCCGTCCTGAATGGCCTGTTGCGTTGTCTACCTAGATCAACGATCGGATTGCGGCTTTGCTGCTGCGGCTGTCAGAACAAGACAATACCGATGACCGCCGCCCCCGCGATTACGCTGATCGGATGGACTTTGTATTTGATAATGGCAAGAAAAGTTAGGACGCCTATCAATAGAGTTGCGAACGTAGTCCAATGGTAGATGGCCTCGGATTGTCCGGAGAATCCGAAATGAATCGCTGCGTATGCGATCAAGCCCGTAATAATGGGCCGCAGACCGTAAAAAGAGGATTTGACCCATATATTCGTATTCATTTTATAGAAAAAAGCAGCAATCAGGATCACGATGACGAGAGAAGGCAGGACCATTCCTGCCGTAGCAATAACGGAGCCCGGCAAGCCTCCCGCTTGGTAACCGATTAACGTTGCGCTGTTGGTTGCGACAGGTCCGGGCGACATGCCTGCAAGCGAGACGCTCCGCTGATATTGCTCGGCTGTCAGCCAGCCGTATCGCTCCACTTCGTATTGAATCGTAGGAATGACAGCATAGCCGCCGCCAAAGGACAAGAGCCCGATCTTTAGAAAGGAGAGAAATAATTGCCAGTATAGCATGGAACCACCCCTAAATATAATATTCAATCATGGTCGGATTCTCGCTGGGGGTTTTCTCGGTTTGAACGGACAGCCCGAGCAGCTTCTTCATGCGGATAAGGACAATGCCTGCAACCAATCCGACCAGAATCATGGCCGTTGGACTTATCCCGGTCAGCAGAAGCAGTGCTAACGAACAGACTGAAATGAGGATAGTACCCAGGTCGAACAATGCTGTTTTTCCCATTTTGAACGCTGCTACGGCGATGAGTCCGATGATTGCGCCATGTATGCCCTTGAAAGCGGCCTCTACCTTAGGCTCGGATTGGAAGGCTGCATAAAAGGCGCTAAGGAGAAAAACGATAATGAAACTGGGAAGCGTAATGCCTAGAGTCGCAGCGATTGCGCCAGGTACCTTGCCCATTCGATAACCCAGAAAGGCAGAAGCGTTCACGCCGACACCACCTGGCGCCGCGCTCGCCAAAGACATTAAATCATTCATTTCTTGGCGGGTTATCCATTTCCGCTTATCCACCAGTTCTTTTTCAATCATCGGAATCATGGCATACCCTCCACCGAATGTAGCGGGGCCGATTTTGAGAAAAACCCAAAATAATTCATATAAGCGCGATGTACCGTTAGTGGGGCGAATCTCCATAGCTGACACCTCTTCGTGCTTGTGTTTTCTTTATTATATCATCTTTATTCCAATTTGGGATAAACTATTGAGGATATCTTTATCAATAAATCTTATTTGAGAGATAAGTAGGTGATAATCGGTTTAGTTTTTGTTGAATTGGAATTAAGTAGTTCCGGAACATGAAAAAGGCTAAAGCACGAAGAGGTGCTTTAGCCTTGTCCGATAAACGCTAGGTTACATAGCGAGGTCTTTCCAAATCAGGAGTGCCGAACCTATCGCTACGGCATCTTCGCGAAGGATTCCTTTCGTAAAGCTCGGCGCATAGTCGGGATAATAATAGGTGTTTCGCTGCGCTGTATCTACTGCAGTCCGATAAAACAGTTCGTTGCTGTTAATCAGGGTGCCACCTAGAATAATGGTCTCGGGATGAAGGACGTTAATCAAGTTGGCAAGCCCGATTCCGAAATGCACGGCGGACTGGGTGAAAATTTCCTGCGCATAGGCGCTGCCTGCGTGAAGGCCGTGAAGCAGCATGTCATATGTAATTCGCTCCGGCGATATATGGGCTGTCCCGGGGATATCCGTACGTCCGGTTTTCGCATCGGCACGGGCACGTTTCACGAGCGCTTGAACGGAAGCGAATGCCTCCCAGGCGCCGTAGTTGCCGCGGTCATGCAAGCGGGGGCCGTCCATCTGAATGACCATTTGTCCTACAGCCCCTTCCATATCGACGGAGCCGTGAACGATATGTCCGTCCGACATCATCGCGGACCGCAGCCCGACGCCGGCATGGACGTAAAGCATATGCTGCAGATTTTCGCTGCGCATCGACCAATGTTCGCCGATCAAGGCGGCGTTCGCTCCGTTCTCTAATCGGGCGGGAATACCGGTTTTCTCCTCCAGAAGGCTGCAGATCGGCACATGGGTCCAGCCTGGGGACGGGAAATCGGAGGGCTTGGAAATAATTCCTTTGCTGCGTTCAAGCGGTCCAACGGCTCCGACGCCGATACCGATCACTTGATTTCGTTCAATATGGTGGTCTTGCATCATGGACTTGATGCTGCGGACGACATAATCAATCAGCTCGGGCGGGGACATGGCCTCGTCCATTCGCCATCTCATAAGAGCTTTGGCATTCATCTTGGCGTCGAAGAAACCAAGCGTTGATGTTCGGCGCGATATGTCCAAACCGAAGAAATAACCGTAATTCGGATTGATATCATACAAAATCGGTTTTCTGCCTCCGCTGGATTGTCCCTGGAAAGTCAGCAATAATTTATCCGTGAGCATCTCGTCCAGCAGTCGGGTCAAAGAGCTGCTTGTCATGCCGGATACGGGCATAAGCTCGGCCTTCGACGTCATGCCATGCTGGGCGACATGCATATAGATGAGCTTCTTCGGAGAAGCGATTTGGTGCGAGAATACGTTCATGCGTTAACCTCATTCCAAGTAATAGCATGGGAATCCCTTTATTATAATCGACTAGCAATTGTTTTTCTATCAGCAGCGAATTTCAGTATGCTAAACTGTTTTGGAAGGTTCGTGCACGCTAATTAGATGACCACTCAACTTATAGCGAAAGGGACGAGTAAACTGGAGCCTAAACAATCATGTTGTTCAGTCAGCCGAGGTCAAGCTTCGCAAACGGCAGCCATTCAAAAGAAATATGAACCGGGAGAGACGATTGTCTCCTCTCATCCTAATGACAGCTTCATCTCCTTGGAGGGCGGGGAGTTTTTTATGGGGACGGATGCGGCGGACGGATTTCCGGCTGACGGGGAAGGACCCATTCGGAAAGTACGCGTCGATCCGTTTCGTATCTCGCCATACGCGGTTACTAACAAACAATTCAGCGCATTCGTTCGAGATACCGGTTATTTAACGGAAGCGGAGAGATTCGGCTGGTCCTATGTCTTTCATTTGCTCGCATCGGAAGAAACGCGTCAGCACGTTGTGAACGTGCCGCGGCAAGTACCCTGGTGGCTTGTCGTGGAGGGGGCGTATTGGGAGAAGCCGGAAGGCCCCGATTCGTCAATCGAAGACCGGATGAACCACCCGGTTGTTCATATTTCATGGCATGACGCTGCGGCGTATTGCGCATGGTCGGGAACGCGTCTGCCGACGGAAGCGGAATGGGAATATGCAGCCAGGGGCGGGTTAAGCAGAAAGACGTATCCATGGGGCGATCTGCTAAAGCCGGATGGCAAGCATATGTGCAACATTTGGCAGGGGAAATTCCCGGTTAAAAACAATGCAAGCGACGGCTATGTGGGTACTGCACCCGTAGACGCCTATGAACCGAACGGATATGGCCTTTATAATATGTCGGGCAATGTATGGGAGTGGTGCGCGGATTGGTTTAGTCCGCATTATCATACAAGAACGAAGGATGTAAATCCTCTGTTTGACGTACCAACGGAAAATCGTTCGGTGCGGGGAGGTTCGTATTTGTGCCATCGTTCTTATTGCAACCGTTATCGGCTTGCAGCTAGAAGCAGTAATACACCGGACAGCTCAACGGGAAATATGGGGTTTCGTGTCGTCTGCGACTAGAATTGTAGACCAACTGAAAGAACGGGATGAAACAGGTAATGCACCTGTTCCATCCCGTATATGATTTTGCACATAAGACCAGTTAAACCAGATGTACATTGTCAAGGTTTATTCGATTTATCATACAAAAGTGGTTAATCCATCCATGTAGGCTGATGATGTTGTACGATATATCGATTAAAAACTTTGATTTGATCAATCTATAACCTTGGTTTGTATGATATATCTTATAACTAATGGTTAGTCTTCACCTATCATATGGAGGCTTCGGAATTGTAACGGCGTCATCCCCTCAAGCTGCCGGAAGCATGCACTAAAGTAGCTGGCTTGCGAGAAGCCTGTTTCCAGCGCGATTTGCTTTACGGACAGCTGGGTTGAGGCAAGTAGGCGTTTGGCTTGGATAAGACGGGCTTCCAGTAAAAAATCCGGAAAAGATTTTCCGAACGTCTGGCCGAATTTGCGACTGAAGTAATGCGTGCTGTATCCAGCGAGAGCAGCTGCTTTGTCGATAGAGAAGGACTCATGACTATGGGATCGAACGTAATTCGCGACAGCTCGGATTTTATCGGAAGCATAATTGATAGGCACGTTCAGCCGATCGGATGTAGTCTGCAGCCTTGTTAACAGTTCATACAAAGTAGAAGCTACGGTATATTCATCATCAATCTGATAGGTTCTGCCCAATGACAACAGTTTCTCGATTAAGCTCTCGATGGACGATAAGTTAGATAAGGAAAACAACCAAGGCTCATCAAGCCCTCTGCTATCTAGCAGCTCCTCTAGCCGCTCCCCGTAGAAATGAATCCACCGAATGTTCCAAGGCTCGCTTGCATCGGAGTAATATTTTTGTCTCATGCCTGGTCCATATAAGAAACCTTGTCCTTTCCCTAATTCATAACGTTTGCCTTCCGTGACAAGGCAGCCTTTGCCATCCAGCACGACATGCAAATTATAATTGCGATGGAGATTAAATTCTTGCGTTTGGAACTCGCGATTGACAAGATGATCGGGAAATTCGCTGAAACCTCCGATATAATCCGGAAAGCATACATGTCTAGGGAATAATGGCTTTGGCAGAAAGATATGTTCGTTCATGACTAACTCCTTACGCCGCAATATTTTGATTTAATTAAATGTGATCTCTATGTTTTTAGTTTGTTTCTAACATACGAATGACAATATTTTAATACATGTCGCATGTTTTTGTCATTTATTCAAGTCTGCTCGTCCTTTAAAATGAAGGTAGGAAAATCAACATGATGATTTTAAAGGAGAGATGGACGGTGCAACAACAACTATATTACGGCGTCGCTTACTATGACGAATATATGCCCTATGAGCGCCTTGAGGAAGACATTCGAATGATGAAGGCCGCCGGTATTAATGTCGTCCGCATTGCGGAATCGACATGGAGTACTCATGAACCGCAAAATGGGGTCTTCGACTTTACGAGTGTTGACCGTGTGCTTGACGCTATGCATAAAGCGGGTATTCATGTGATCGTCGGCACGCCGACGTATGCCGTTCCGACATGGATGGTTAAGGAGCATCCGGACGTGCTGGCCGAGACACCGAGCGGACCGGGCCGATACGGGGCAAGACAGATTATGGATATCATCAATCCGGCTTATCTCTTCTATTCGGAGAGGATTATCCGCAAGCTGATAAGCCGAGTATGTAGCCACCCTGCTGTTATTGGTTATCAGGTGGATAACGAAACCAAGCATTACCATACGAGCGGCCCTAATGTGCAGCATCGGTTCATTAAGTATATGAGGGAAAAATTCGGGACGGTGGAGCGGCTTAATCAGGAATTCGGCTTCGACTATTGGAGTAACCGAATCAACAGCTGGGAGGATTTCCCGTCCACCGTCGGTACGATCAACGGCAGTCTCGGCGCGGAATTCTCCCGATTCCAGCGTCAGTTGGTTACTGATTTTTTAGCTTGGCAAGTTTCCATTGTGAATGAGTATAAGCAGCCTAATCAGTTTGTGACGCATAACTTCGATTTTGATTGGCGGGGCCATTCGTTCGGTGTCCAGAAGGATGTCGATCACTTCGAAGCAGCAAAGGCGCTCGATATAGCGGGAGTCGATATTTATCATCCCTCGCAGGACGAGCTGACAGGGAAGGAAATCTCGTTTGGCGGCGACTCTACTCGATCTCTGAAGGGGAATAATTACTTCGTGCTTGAGACGCAAGCCCAAGCGTTTCCGAATTGGACGCCTTATCCTGGCCAGCTTCGGCTTCAAGCCTTCAGTCATCTGGCTTCCGGAGCCAATATGGTCGCATACTGGCACTGGCATTCGATCCATAACTCCGCTGAAACGTATTGGAAGGGCCTGCTCAGCCATGATATGGGGACGAATCCAACCTATGAGGAAGCGATAACGGTTGGTCGCGATTTCAAGCGGCTGTCTGCTAATCTCATCCATTTGAAGAAGGCGAACCGGGCAGCCATGCTTGTCAGTAATGAGGCGTTAACCGCGCTCGAATGGTTCAAGTTGCCTGGAGGCAAAGTCGGTTATAACGAAATGGTTCGTCTGCTCTATGACCGGTTGTATGAGGTGAATATTGGCTGTGATCTGCTGTATCCAAGCTCTTATGACTTGTTCGAGAATTATGACCTCATTGTCGTACCGGCGCTTTATGCGGCATCGGACGAACTTCTCGATAAGCTAAACCAATACGTGGAGAACGGCGGCCATGTTGTGTATACGTTTAAGAGCGGATTCGCCAACGAACATATTAAGGTTCGGACTAGCATTCAGCCAGCTATTATAGAAAAGGCATGCGGCATCCAATACAGTCAGTTCGTACAGCCGAATAAGGTTTCGCTCAAGGGAAATCCATTTGGTATTGATGAGGAGTCGGGCAAGGTTGATGTGTGGATGGAGCTCCTCACTCCGACAACGGCGGAGGTACTCGCCTGGTATGATCATCCTTACTGGGGGAAATATGCAGCGATTACGGAGAACCAATACGGCCTTGGTACGGCTACCTATATCGGTTACGTGCCAAGTCCGGAGGTTGCGGGGAAAGTGTTAGAGCGAGCTTGCAAGGCTGCAGGCCTATATGGCCCGGACCAAGAGCTTCGCTTTCCATTGATCGTCAAGAGTGGCGTAAATGAAGCAGGGCGGACCATCCGTTATTATTTTAACTATTCCAGTGATCCGCAGTCCTTCTCCTATCCTCATGGTAATGGGATCGAGTTATTATCCGATCGGAACATCGTGTCCGGGGAGCAAATCGTGTTAGACGGCTGGGGTTTCGCGATTATTGAGGAGAGCAAAAATTAAATAGAATCAGCTCAAAAGCATTTCCTCGTAAGGAGGAAATGCTTTTTTTTGGCTAACCTTCTATATGGATTATTTTTGCAATGAATACGTTAAATGAACGATCGTGCTGTTATATTGGCTGCCGTTCCATTCGGCATAAACGAGCGCTTTGCTGGAAGGACTCCAAGAGGTGGATGCATTTTCGATATCGACGGCCAGCTGGGTGGACTTATCGGTTAACAGGTCGTGGATATATAGCCCCTTCACGGTTACTCCGTTTACATCGGCCTTCTCGCTGTACGCAATCATCCGCTGATCGGGCGACCATGAAATCCCGTTAAGCTCCGTCCCTTCAGCAATCGTTTTTTGATTGCCCCCGTCTGCGTCGCAAAGAATCAATACGTTTTTGGAGCCGTTTGCTTGCAACACCAGCATTTGATTCCCGTCGGGCGAGGGGAATACGCCGTAAACATGATCCAAATTCATGCTTGCCTTTACCTTCGTCCCTAGGTCGAGCACCATTAAGGACTCATTGGAATTGGTAGTGTAATAAACCTTATCCTTCATTTTTTGGGCGATAACCAAAGGTTCCTCCGTTAAGCCGACTAATGGAGCGATGCTCCCGGTAGAACTTGCTGTGTAGGCGCCTCCGCTGTAAGCTGCGCCAATTATCGTTGCTTCATCCGACCAATGGGCGCTCATAGCTCCGCCAATCGGATCTCCCATAATGCCGAATGAATCCAACGTATTCAGGTCCATCATGTGATAGACAGGATCTCCTAATGAGAATTCGCTATATAGCAAATAGTTTTTATCAGCAGATAAGGACGCACCTCCCAGGAAAACATTAGCCTGTTCTTTTAGCAGCTCGTATTGTTTGGTAGTAAGGTTGTAGAAATACAGGCTTCTAGGGTAGGAATCCGACAATTCCTCCAGCTTCATTTTATCTAGTGACGTGTTTTCTTTCGATACGATGACGGTTTCCTCGTTCAACCAGTCCGTTATTTCCATCTTTTCATACCGTTCCATTTTGTCGACGGAAACAGTAGGCTCGCCTGCTTCCTTGCCGGTATCATCAATAACCGTAATCGTTTCCCCGGGCTCTTTGATGACCACCCTGTTAACGCCCTCTTCCGAACTGCAGGCCGTAACGTATATAAGCAGCGTTGCAGCAAAACCGACTATGATCCTATTTGTTTTCTTCATTAAGATCGCCTCCTCGATACCTACAATATCAAGAAATTGTTCCAATCCTGCAAACGGATGTTTCCAAGATGTAAACAAAAGCAACGAATATGTTAATTTTAGTTACCCAATTCCAATGGCCCATAAGCCGGGAAAGAGATTCTGAATACGGTTCCTGCCGAATCGGTGCTCACAAGCTCGATAGAGCCCCCTTGCGATTCCGCAACCTTCTTGGCTAGAGAAAGTCCTAGACCGGCGCCGCCATGTTCCTGGGCTCTGTTTTTGTCGACGGTGTAGAATGGCTCGAAAATTTTGTGCGCTACGTCTTCCGGGATGCCAATGCCCGTATCGGCTATTTCAATGACAACCTGACCATCCTTCCATTCATTCCTTACCCAAATACGGCCCTTTGGTTTGTTATATTTAATGGCGTTATCCATAAGATTGACAAGAACGATCGTCAAGCAGTCTTTGTCGGCCTCCGCATTAGCTTCGGTTAATTCCGTCTCCAGTCGTATGCCGAACTTATCCAGCTTCCCTTGCAGGCTGTTCAGCACGAGCTGGATCGCTTGCCGCACATCGATTTTTTCTTTAATGAATTCAAAATCGTATTTGTCCAGCGATGCCAATTGCAACACCTTTTCGACCATTTCATAAAGCCGCCGAGTTTGGCTTTGGATATTGGCTTTCGCTGTTTTGAGCAACTCCTCATCGTCCGGGTACATGTCAAGCAAATCTAGATAGGCTTTAATGGATGTTAACGGTGTTTTGAACTCGTGGGTAACGTTGCCGATAAACTGCTTTTGCTGCTTATCAAGCAGAGATAATTTATGGACCGCCAGCGTTAATTTTTCCCGTTCGTGATCCTTATCTCGGATGGTTCGCATAATTTGCTCGCTCATGGCCCGGATGCCTTCGCTCAATTCACCGATTTCATCGTTTCGCGAGAGCGTGTCTGCCGTGAACTGCCCGTCCCGAATCCGATCCACCGTGCGGTTAAGTCTGATGATGCCGCCGGCAAACGAATTAAAGTAAACATAAGCCAAAATAAAGCTGAGCAAAAACACGCCCGTCCCGATATAAATAAACAGCTGCTTGATCTGATTGTAGAAAGCCAGGTTTTTCGATAAGGAGTAATTGAACTGCACAACGCCGATCTGCTCATTGCCCGCGCTTAACGGGGTCATGTAATACAGCGATTCTTTTTCCGTGAGATAGGCCGTTTTATTGTTCAGGGCAAAGGCTAACGTTTTCTTCATGCTGCCTGTTGCAACGTTCGGTCTGTCTTTATTAAGAATGGTTCCTTGCTGATCGTATAACACGACCGATTGCCCGCTAATTAATTCTAATTGCTCTGCAAAATCCTTGCCTTTCGACGCAAGAAACGTTTGAGGCACTTTGATCGACTCGGTCATAATGGTCTGGATCAAATAGACGTTTGCGGTTGTCGCTTGCTGGGCAAAATACTGCTCGATCTCCGCCTGCTGATTTTTTTTGATGCCTTCCAGCACGAGCAAGCTTAGGACGAACACCGTAAGAAGCAATAGGATAGCCAAAAAAATACTGAATTTAATTTTTATGCTGATTCTCACGGTATCCTCCCATCGCTTTATAACCGATGCCGTGTACGGTCTGTATGATATCGCTATGATCGGCTCCTAGCTTTTTTCTAAGCCTTTGCACATGAATGTCCACGGTGCGCGTGCCGCCTATATAATCCATTCCCCAGACCAAATCCAAAAGCTGCTCTCTCGTATAGACTCTGTCGGGGCTGGCAATCAGCAGTGCCAACAGATCGTATTCTTTCGGTGTCAAGTCCAGCTTCTCGTCGCCGGCAAAAGCCGTTCGTTTGCTCCTATGTAGCACGATTCCGCTCAGCTTGATTTCGTCAAGCTCTTGCTTCTCTCCTGCGGCCTGCATTCTTCTAAGCAAGGACTTTAAACGCGCAAGCAGCTCCCGCATATCGAAGGGCTTCGTGATATAATCGTCGGCTCCCAGCTCAAGTCCCAAAATTTTGTTGATGATATCCTCTTTGGCTGTCAGCATGATCACGCCGATGCGCCCTTTATCCTGCAGCTTCTTCAGAATGTCATAGCCATCCATGCCGGGAAGCATCACATCCAAAATGATGGCATCCGGACGAAACGCATATACGCTTTCCAATGCTGCTGATCCATGAGCAACTACCTGGACGGTGTATCCTTCTCTTCTTAGGGCGTATGCGATGGCATCCGCAATGTTTCTTTCGTCTTCGATGACCATAATTTTTTCGTTCATTGATTCACCGATCCATTCTCGCAATTTACAAAACAGTCTATCATCCCTGAAACTTGAAATCTATCACTCATTTCTAGTATAAATGGTGTATGTCTGGAAAAGTGGAGTGTAGCGATGTATAAGGTACTCTTAGTGGATGACGAATTTATTATATTAGACGGCATTGCTTCGGTCGTAGATTGGGAAGCATGCGGTACGCAATTAATCGGAACGGCGCAAAACGGAGTCGAGGCGTTCGAGCTCGTGAAGCGCGATCCGCCGGATATTATTATCAGCGACATTCGCATGCCGGGAATGGACGGCCTGCAGCTCGTAGCAGCGGTGAGGGAGCTTAATCCGGATATATCGTTTATTTTGCTAACGGGCTTCTCCGAATTCGATTATGCGAAGACCGCCATGCAGCACGGGGTCAATCACTATTTGCTGAAGCCGTGCAGCGAGGAAGCGCTAATGGAAGCGCTCGAGGAAGTCGTGCAGCGGCGACGGGAAAAGGATGACAACGACCATTTTGTGCAATCGATTAAGTACGGCCTCGAGCGCGTGCTGCCGCATGCGAAGGAGCAATTTCTGAAGGAGCTCGTCACGAACAAAACGTACGGCGTTATGGAATGGCAATATTTCGGCCGCTTGTTCGGTCTGCAGTTTCAAACCCAGCGCGTTCGGCTGCTGCTTGCGGAAATCGAAGGCGATTACGAGTACGAGCATTTGTTTGCGGTCAAAAACATTGCCGAGGACGTATTTCAAAATCCGGTCTTAAGCTCGACGGTAGGAGGCCATGTGCTGCTGCTGATGGAGGATGAGCTTAGCGAGGAGCAATTGTTCGAGAAAATCGACGCGATCCGCTCCACCTTTATGAAATATTACCGTTTGGATCTAACGGCCGCGCTGAGCGAGCCCGGCGAGCTCGCGCATGTGAGGCGGTTGTACACGCATACGCTTGCTTGTCTCAATCACCGGTTCTACCTTGGGGAAGGAAGCTTAATTACGGAACGCGATATTTCCGTTCCGGAGGATGCGGAGAAGCGGGATTTCGAATACGATCCGGAGCGGCTGTCGATGCCGATCAAGGCGGGCCACTGGGCGGACGCCGAGCTTGAGCTGAAGCGAATGTTCGGGGAGCTGTCCGAGCTTCGATATGAGATCGAGGAAACGAAGTCGTATCTCATCCAAATCTTCATGGAAATTATTCGTATATGCTCTCCCGCTCAGATGAAAGGATATTTGGACAAGCTGCCGGGTCTAATCGCGGTCAGCACGCTGCAGTCGTTCGAGCAGTTTGTTATGACGATCGCCCGCGAAATTACGCTGGACCGTTATGAGCGCAACCGCCGCAAGCAGTCGCAAATGGTGCAAAGCGTGATCCAGATCGTGCAGGAGAGATACAGCGACGAAACGTTGACGCTGCAGACGATTGCTGCCGAAATTTATATGAATCCCGATTACATCAGCAAAATGTTCAAAAAGGAAACCGGCGAAAAGTTTACGAATTACGTCATGAACATCCGGATCGAGAAGGCGCTGGAGCATATCGAGCGCGGAGGCGACTTGACGATTGCATCGCTGGCCGAAGCGTCGGGCTTCGGTGAAAATTATTCGTATTTCAGCAAAATATTCAAGAAGTATACCGGTTTTTCGCCATCCGAATACCGGAAATCACCTTCATAAGCGATACGCACAGTAGCACCTTGCATCCGTACTTAGACGGATTGCAGGGTGTTTTTTCTTTCTCTCCTAAGCCAATGTCGGATTTTTTTCAACGGAAATTTAGCAACGGTTTTGAACAAAAAGGCATCGGAAATGGACATGGGCATCGTCAATCGAAGCGGTTATAGTAGTAAGCGTAATCATTAATTAATTAACACGAAGGATGGAGGGTTACCCGATGGAGCTGGAGCAACAGCTGGCAGACAAGAGCGCAAAGGCGAAGACAAGCACATTATCCTTCATCAAAAAGGAACTCATTCGGAATAAATATGTATACCTCATGTTAATTCCGGTTGTCGCTTACTACTTGATTTTCAGCTATGGACCGATGTACGGCCTCCTGATGGCGTTTCAAAAGTCTTACAGTCCGATCAAGGGCATTATGGAAGGCAAATGGATCGGGTTCGACAACTTTACGATGTTTTTCGAAAGTTATTACTTTTGGCGAATTATAAAAAATACGCTTATTCTCAGCTTTTATAGTATTGTGTTCGGCTTCCCGGCCCCGATTATATTGGCGCTGCTGCTGAACGAGGTTCGATTGAAGTGGTTCAAGAGCACGGTGCAAACGGTCAGCTATATGCCTCACTTCATATCCGTCGTAGTCGTAGTCGGTATGTTGAAAACGTTCTCAGCGCTTGACGGCGGCTTGTTCAACGTCATTCGAAGCTTCTTCGATCTTCAGCCGGTCATGTTCCTAGCGGAAGCGGATATGTTCAGGCCGATGTACATTTTGTCGAACATCTGGCAAGGTGCGGGCTGGGCGTCGATCATCTTCCTGGCGGCGCTGAGCGGCATCGATCCGCAGCTGTACGAAGCGGCGAAGATGGATGGCGCGGGGCGCTGGAAGCAATTAATGCATATTACGCTTCCGGGTATATTGCCAACGATTGTCGTCATGCTGATTCTTCGTCTAGGCGCAGTGATGAATTCCGATTTCCAAAAAATATTGCTTATGCAAACAGCGCCAACCTATGAGACATCCGACGTCATATCGACCTTCGTCTATCGGTCAGGCATTCTGGAAGGCAATTACACATACTCGACAGCAATCGGACTCATTAACGGTGTCATTAACTTCTCGCTGCTATTGCTAGCGAACTCGATTAGCCGCAAGGTGAATTCCACAAGTCTCTGGTAAATAGGAGGAGCCTATGAAACGCTCAACAGGCGAATATGTATTCGATACCGTCAACATCCTGCTGCTATGTTTTGTCATAGCACTGTGCTTCTACCCGATGCTGTACGTGCTTAACTCATCGGTCAGCGATCCGGATCAAATGCTTCGGTCGCGATCGCTCATGCTGCTGCCTCAAGGCTTCCAGCTTGAAGCTTACAAATTCGTGTTCAATTATCCAAAGATCTATACCGGATATCTCAATACGCTTATCTACGTTGTGGTCGGAACGACAATTAACCTGTTTATGACCTCGCTTGCCGCTTACGGGCTTTCCCGTATGGATCTAATGGGCAGAAAGACGCTCATGAAGATGATTACATTTACGATGTTTTTCGGCGGCGGCATGATTCCGACTTTCCTGCTCGTGCAAAATCTCGGTCTTGTCGACACGAGATGGGCGCTTCTTATCCCAGGCGCAATCAGTACCTTCTACTTCCTTATTATGAAGACGAGCTTCGAGTCGATTCCGATCAGCCTGATCGAATCGGCCAAGCTTGACGGAGCCAATGACATCACTGTTCTGTTCCGCATCGTGCTTCCGCTGTCCAAATCGATTCTTGCGGTGATGATGCTGTATTACGCGGTTGATCATTGGAACGATTACGTGAATCCGATGCTTTATCTGCGCAGTCAAGAGCTGTATCCGATCCAAATCGTCATGCGCGATATTCTCATTAGCAGCAGTACGGAAGCGATGGGGGCGGGAGCGGACACGGGCTTTGCGATCGGGGAAAACATCAAGTACGCGACGATCATTATTTCGACGCTGCCGATTATGATTGTGTACCCGTTCATCCAACGATTTTTTGTTCAAGGCGCTTTAATCGGTGCCGTGAAACAATAAATAAATTCAAACTTTACTTGGAGGCGATTCACTGTGAAGAAAAAAGCGGGGTTAATTCTTGTGAGCTCCATGGTGCTGCTCAGCATCTTGTCGGCATGCTCGGGGAACAACAATGGATCAAACACAGGCAATAACGGCAATACGCCGGCGGGTACGGAGGCGCCTAAGGAAGAAGCGATTACTGAAATTCCGCTTCCGATTACGAACGAATCGTTCACGATCGATTATTGGCGCGCTAACGACGGCAAGCTGACGGCTTCTTTGCAAAATTTCGGTGAAATGGCCAGCTATAAAAAGAAAGAAGAGCTGACCGGGATCAAAGCCGAATTTACGCATCCGCCGCTAGGACAGCAGAAGGATCAGTTCAACCTGCTGATCGCTACGAAAGATTTGCCGGACGTGATTTATTATAACTGGGCAGATGCTGTCGGCGGACCCGAGAAAATGATCGATGACGGCCGCATTATCCGCCTGAACGAGCTGATTGATCAATATGCGCCGAACCTGAAAAAAATTATCGATTCCGATCCGGACGTGAAGAAGCAAATTTCACTCGACGACGGCACGATTTACATGTTCCCGTTGCTTAAATTGGATGCCTTGAAGCTGAACGCGACTTCTGGTCTCATTATGCGGAAAGACTGGCTTGATAAGTTGAACCTGAAGTCACCGACAACGATCGACGAGTGGCATACGGTATTGAAAGCGTTCAAGGAGCAGGATCCGAACGGCAACGGCAAAGCCGACGAGCTTCCGTTCACCGGCAACTGGGGCCCTGGCAACCTGACGAAGCTGCATGACTTCGCGCCTGCGTTCGGCGTTATCGGCGGCTTCCAAATCCAGGACGGCAAAGTAGCATTCGGTCCGATCCTGCCTGGATATAAAGATTTCCTTACGGAAATGGCGAAATGGTACCAAGAAGGACTTGTCGATCCTGAGATTATGACGAACGACGGCAAAGCGTTCGACTACAAAGTGACGAATAACTTAGCCGGATCTTATCAAGGCGGCGTATTCAGCGGCATGGGCAAATACTTTAACTTGATGAGAGGCACCGATCCGAACTTCAACTTGACGGGCGTTGCTTCGGCGCTTGCGCCGGACGGCAAATCATACGCGGCGTTCAATATGGAAAATAAAGTGTTGACTTACGGCGAAGCGATTACTTCCAGCGCGGACAAAGATAAGCTGAAGTATATCGTTCAATGGATGGATTACAACTACAGCCCTGAAGGCAGCGATTTGTTCAACTTCGGCATCGAAGGCGAGAGCTACACGAAAGAGGGCGACACTTACAAGTTTACGGATCTGATTACGAAAAATCCGGACGGCTTGACGTATGACCAAGCGCTTTCGAAATTCGCGCTCTCGATCATGGACGGACCGATCAACCAAGACAGCAAATATTTGGACGCGCTGCTGTTTGACCAAGGTCAAAAAGACGCGAACACGGAATGGATGAAGCAGAGCTCGGCGCTGGCGCTTCCTATGATTCGCCTTTCGATCGACGAAGCAAGCCAAGTGACCTCCATCATGAGCCAAGTTAACACATACTTGAACGAAACGATGACTGCAATCATAAACGGCTCGAAGCCGGTGTCAGAGTATGACAAAATGGTAGATACGATCAAAGGCATGGGTATTGACGAAGCGATTAAGCTTCATCAAGCAGCTTACGAACGTTATATGAACAAGTAATAGCCAATAGAGAGACTGTTTACCGGGGCGGCGAAAGCCTCGGCAAGCAGTCTCTTCTTCCAGCTTCGATCATGCGGAATGAGAGATTGAGTGCGCAGTATGCTCCTGAATATGTTATACCTAAAGTATGAATGATGCTAAGGAGGCACTCGCTTGATCAAAGCCTATCGAAATATGAGCATAAAGCTGAAAATATTTTTTATCATTGCGTTCATTATGATCCTCATCATTACCCTGGCGTTCAGCTCGCTCTATTACGCCTATTCGATTTACGATAAGCAGCTGTACGATAAATCGCATAGACTGCTGAACTTATCGTCCTCTTCGATCGATATGGAGCTTAAGAAGCTGGAATCGATGTCATTGACCATCCTATCGGATACGGTCATACAGCAAAGCTTGAAGGAGCTGCTAGTGGACGACTCCGAATATACCGGTTATGTCATCCGCAAGAGAATGACTGATCGGTTGTGGGCGCATATAAGCACATCCGAACGATACGTGCAGTCCGTGCACTTGGTTGATACGAAGGAGAGGGTAAGCAAATACGGCAGCTCCGTCGAGCTGGTGGGCGAGAAGTATAAGCGCATCCGTGATATGGCTTCGGCAGGCAAAGGAGCCGCGCGCTGGTTGTATCCGGATAATACCGACCCGATGCTGATTCTCGTAAGGGAAGTTCGATCTTACGAGCCTTTGACGCTTGAGCCGATCGGGTTCCTCATCCTACGCATCAACATTGAACGAATCGTTGAGGATTATGCGGGCATTGCTTCAGAGAACAGCGATGTAATCATGAAGTCCGGCCAAAGCGTCGTTTATCCGTACCGCAATCTTTCGCCCGAAATGGCTCAGGCCGCACAGCCTTTAGATCAATCAGACGGTTATGAAATTAAGGATATGAACGGTGAAGCGGTATTTTTATCTCAGAAAAAATCATCGTATACGGGCTGGACCTATTACAATGTGGTCCCCTACAATCATATTTTCGAAAAAATCGTGTGGCTCAAAAACACGTTGATTATCGTGTTTACGGCTACGGTTATTATCGTAATCTTAATCGGACTGCTGTTCGCCCGAAGCCTAACGAAGCCGATTCGCTTACTCATCAACCAGATGAAAGAAGTGCAGTACGGAGACCTGGAAAACATGGGTGCCAGTCTGCACGGCGCCGTGATTCAGCAAATGGACGAGGTCGGGCTGCTTCAGCGCACATTCCGGTTAATGATGGCCCGGATTAATACGTTAATCAAAGAAAATTACGCGAATCAGCTCATTATTAAGGAAACCGAGTTTAAGGCGCTGCAAGCTCAGATTAATCCGCATTTTCTGTACAATTCGCTGGATTCGATCAATTGGCTGGCGAAGAAGAACGCTCAAGGACAAATATCGAGCATGGTCGTGTCGCTAGGCTATTTGCTTCGTTCGTCGATCAGCCTGAAACGCAACGTCATTACGATCGCGGAGGAGCTCGAAATCGTACAGCATTATATTACCATCCAGAAGTATCGCTTCCAGCATCGGCTCGACTTCCACATGGACGTAGACGAGCGGTACGCGAACGTTCCGATACCGAAGCTGACGCTTCAGCCTTTATTGGAAAATGCGATCCAGTATGCACTCGAACCTCAGATCGAGCCTTGCACCATTCGTATTTATACCCAGGAAACAGGCGATCAGCTCGCTGTAATCGTCGAGGACCAGGGGCCCGGCATGGAAGAGCATTATTTGCGCAAGGTGCTTAGCGGAGAAGTTGAAACAAGGGGATCGGGCATCGGTCTGACGAATATCCAAGATCGAATGAGGCTCGCCTTTGGAGAAAGCTATGGGATTCTAATAGAAAGCAAGGTGGGGAGCGGCACGAAAGTTTTGGTCATGCTGCCGCTTACTCGGGAGGTACAAGCAGGATGAGAACGACTATACGGATAGGGATGCTGCTAGGGATCGTTGCGCTATTATTCGGCTGCGGCAGGGCGGAGACGGTTGATCCGGTCCGTTCATCCGACGAGCCGATTACGCTCCGGGTGTTCTGGTGGGGGGGAGATTTTAGAAACAATGCGACGATCCAGGCGATCGAAATGTACGAAAAGCAAAATCCGCGTGTGAACATTGAATTCGAATATACCGGCTTTAACGAATATTGGAAGAAGCTCGCGCCATATGCCGCCGGCAACGCGCTGCCGGACATCATTCAGATGGATGTTTCCTATTTGGCGCAATATGCGTCCTTGGATTTACTTGAGGACTTAACGCCTTATATGGATAAGAGGTTGATCGACGCAAGCCAGATTAGCGATAACAACTTGTCCGGAGGCAAGATCAACGATCGTTTATTCGGCATTAACTTAGGCGTCAACGCGCTGTTCAGCGTCTATGATCCGGAAGTATTCAAGCGGCATGGCATTGCGCCGCCGACCGAGGATTGGACATGGTCCGATTTTGAAGCGATGGGCGACCAATTGAAGGGCAAAGGCGTTTATATCGGAACAGACCTTACGCCTGAGCAGTATTTTGCCTACTATCTTAGACAGAACGGCCGCACGCTGTTTGCCGCCGACGGCACGAAGGTCGGGTATGAGGATGACGAGCTGTTCGTGGATTATTTCGGCCGCATGCAGAGAATGGCGAAGGCACGTCTCATTTTCTCGCCGGATATATGGTATTCCGATGTGCGGTTATCGGATTCGGATCCGTTCTATACGGGAGGAGCGCTGCTCGGCTGGGGCTATTCCAATCAGTTTATTACAACGGCCGAGAAATACGGCAAACCGCTGCAGTTAGCGCCAATTCCCGGTCCGAATAGAGATCAAGGCATGTTTCTGAAGCCGGGCATGTTTTTCTCCGTGGCGAAAAACTCGAAGTATAAGGACGAGGCGGCTAAGTTCATCAGCTTTTTCGTCAACGATCTGGAAGCGAACAAGATTATGAAGGCGGAGCGGGGCGTACCGGTGTCCGCGAAGGTGAAAGACGATTTGAAGCCTTTCCTTGAACCGGAGCAGCAGCAAGTGTTCGAATATGTGGAATGGGTGGAGCAGCATAGCAGCCCGATCGATCCGCCTGATCCGGTCGGAACGGGGGAAGTGACGGCGGTGCTTCGCAATCTGTATGACTTGCTGTTGTTCGACAAAATAACGCCGCAAGCGGCTGCCGCTGAATTTAGAACGAAAGCGAACGCTATCTTGGAGCGAAATAAAAAATGAGGAGATGAAAGAAATGAAAATCAAAGCCAAAGCAAGCGAGTTGAAGCAAGTCGTCGGACGCGTGGCGGAGTATACGTTCGGTATGGACCTGACATGGGATTGGCCTGGCGGAGTCGCCTATTACGGCGTCAGCCGGGCGTTCGAAGTAACGGGCGAGCAAGCTTATTTGGACCGGATGGTAACCTGGGTGGATGAATATATCGAAGCGGGACTTCCGGGATGGACGGTCAACACATGCGCGATGGGGCATATGCTGCTCACGTTGTACGAGCATACGAAGGATGAGAAGTATGCCAAGCTTATTTTCAGCAAAATCGACTATTTGGAAAATAAAGCGCTGCGCTTCGGCGACCGCGTGCTTCAGCATACCGTATCGGCCAAAAACGATTTTCCGGAACAGTGCTGGGCGGACACGCTGTTCATGGCGGCGTATTTCATGCTTCGCGCAGGCATTATGTTCGACAAAAAACATCTCGTCGACGACGCCTTGCATCAATTTTTCTGGCATATCAATTATTTGCAGGACGAGAACGACGGGCTGTGGTACCACGGTTACAACCATATCAAGAAGGACCATATGTCCGGCATGTACTGGGCGCGCGCCAATGCTTGGGCCGCTTATACGATGTCCCGCGCGGCAAGGATATTGCCGGAAGGTTATCTGTATCCTCCGATGATGCATATATGGAGTTCATTGCGCGATCAACTGGCCGCTATCAAGAAACTGCAGAAGGAAGACGGCCTCTGGGGTACGGTGCTCGATTACCCGGAAGCCTATGGCGAAGTGTCGGCTACGGCGGGTATCGCGGCGGCAATGGTCACGCAAGGCAATCCGCTGCACGGGAAGTATGTGAAGAAGGCGCTTGACGGCGTTCTGGCCAACATCGCGGACAACGGACGCGTGCTGAACGTATCTGGCGGCACCGCGGTCATGAACGACATCGCCGGCTACCTCGGCATCGACAGAAAATGGGCTCAGGGCTGGGGGCAAGGTCTGGCGCTAGCGTTTTTGGCTTCGGCTATCGAGAATCAGAAACATAATGCGGATGAAATAGAATAAATAAAAACCAGTTAGATCAAAACAGCTGATCTAACTGGTTTTTATTTTAGGCTCATCAGGAAGATTCGTGTTCGTAATTGAAGATGGCCATTCCCTCATTGCATAGCCGTATAATGGTATCGATATCGTCCTGCGGGCGGGTGCTTCGCGTACTGTTCAGTTGTACGGACAACACCCGATGAATCTCATCGAGGGAAACAAGAGCAAGCTCCGACAATAATTGCAGCGTCTTTTCGTTACGTCCGACTAAGTCCTCGTAACGAATCAGGACGGTACCCGTCATCTCATCCTCAAGCTCCCGGTATTGTTTGGCACGTTCGTTCCAAATTTGCCCGAAGGCTTCTGCATCGTCTTCCCAATATGACGTCTCGCTTCTCCAAATATCAATGGGATTCCTGACTAGAAGGACTATAGCGCTATCCGGAAAACATTTTCGCAGCAGCATAAGCTCGCTTTTCCCGTATCTGACTTCTTTAAAGCCGATCCGGTCATGCTTATCTCGGTGTTGGATGTACATGTGCTTAAACAACACTTTTATTGACTCGACGACAGCTGCATCTATAAAAGGTTCATCAGGCGTCATATTCGCCGTCCATAAATTAGGATCTTTGCCGCTCTGGAAAAAATCGCGCTTTTCGTCTTTGCTGCCGTTCGAAAAATAGGAGGCGAGATCGGCGATTCTTACAAACTCCGTTACAATTCCCCCATGCTCGCCCCAAATCAAGGTATTCTCTCTACAATTGAAAATGCGTTGCACCAGCGTCGAACCCGTTCGTTGCGTCAAAGCGGATATAATTACATCCATACCAGTTCCCCTTCTTCATTGAACAAGGCTTGAACGTTGAGCGGCAAATCCACATGGGCAGATCTATCGCTAATGACTATATCGGGAGCCGAATGAGACGTTTCATCCCAGCTCATCCATTGCAACCGACCAAAGCTGGAGCGGCGCACTGCCGCCGATCCGTCTTTCAATTTGATATAAAGGAGATTCCCTTCGCTCAAGAGCCGAATGATCGTTTTGACTATGCCGTCGTTTTGCGGGTAGCTGGATAAATATATTTCGATCAAAAGGTTTTTCCCGTCCGCGACGCGAAGGTTTTGTTTGTCGCGGAGCAGCGAATCGATTAGTTTTGACCACTGACGTTCCCAGCTTTGTTTGGAAAAGCTTTGTGAAACGGCCTGCGCTCTTTGTTTGAATAAAGCCCGCTTGGAAGGATTTTCGATTAAGTCCGCAATGGCTTCTTTTAGCGCATGCGCATGGGGCTCGATCAATAACCCGTTATAATCGTGAATGACGAGATCGGACAGCCCTCCTACTCTGGTTGCGATAACGGCATTGCCGCAAGACATGGCTTCCAGACAGGAGAGGCTCGTTCCTTCGCTGTAGAGCGTAGGGATTAAGGAAATATCCGCTTGGTTGTAAGCCCCGGACATTTTATCGAAAGGAAGCGTATAGTGTTTAATCCGACCCGGCCAACGGTTCATTTTCATCTTGACCATGCGGATATCGTCGGTTTCGCCCTGTCCGCAGAAATGAAAATCCACTTGCGGATATTTGATTAGAATTTCGTCGATAACTTGCAACACAAGCTGAAGTCCTCTGGCATGATAAAGTCTGCGGGGGTATAAAATAACGATTCTACCCTCCGACTTCTGAGGATCCGAATTGGGATAAAACTCAGCCGGATCAACATAATTCGCGATTACTTTCATTTTGTTGCGAAGGGTATAGTCTATGGTTTGAAACCAGTTTGCCGAATTGTTATCTACCGAAACCAGCTTGCCGCAAAGCTTTGCCCCCTCGATAAACCGACGGTTCGTTTCCCAGAACGAGGAGCCGTCCGCATAACAACTTGCGGGGTTATCCCATGCAACGCCATGGATAATGCCTATGCTTGATTGCCCTATTTCGTATGGCCATGCATTGAAGAATGCGGAATAGACGTTCAAAAGAGATCGTTCAGCCGTCTGTTCATGAAATAACCGGCTATACATTTTCACTACGCCGATGCTTAATTCTTTGGCGTGCTGCCCGCCTCTGGACAAAGAGACAATATCGATTCCCCGAAACCTGCGTATCCACGGATCATTCCCATATTGATAGATCGTTAACGAATAGCCTTTTTGTTCGAACAATCGAGACAAATCGATCAGATATCTTTCCGCTCCGCCGGAGTAAAATTTATCGCCTTCAAAATCCAAAAAAGTTGTTGCCATAACGGCAATTTTCCCGGTTGAATTGTAGTTTGCGAAAGCTTGCCAAACGGAAGGCCGACTCAGCAAGAGCTCTTCAATGCGGTCGGCACGAGCAGCCCATTGATTCTGACTGGCTAATCTCCTTCCAGCTTCCTTCGCCTGGCGTGCAACTTCGGGTTTTAACCCTTTCATGATCGCGGTCTCGAAGCCGGCGATAGTTCTTGCAGCGAATACCCAGTCGGATTGGTATGGCAGAATCTCGGAAATGGGGGTTGATACGATTGGCAGGCCAAGGGAGGCGTACTCATAAAATTTAACCGGGGAGACGGAATTTGTTAAATCATTTACTAGAAAAGGAATGATGGCGACGCGAAAAAACTGACCGTATTGAGCGAGGAGCCGGTAGGGTTTCATCCCAAGCAGATGAATGTTAGGGGCTTGCAGCTTCGTTTCATCGATACCGATATGGCCCAAAATGACAAACTGCCAATCGGGTCTTCTAGCCGCCAGTCCTTTCACTAAATGCGTCGCAAACCATTCTTCTACGGCTCCGAAATAGCCGATAATCGGTGATCCGGTGGCGACTATGGGAGCAAGATCCTCCGGCACGGACACGGCGGGGGATAGAAAGTCTTCGATTCTTGCAGCGTTTGGCAATAATACGGCATCGCTTCTGGCAGTAACGTAACGCTTTAAAGCCGTTGCGGAGTATGTGACGATATCTGCCTGCTTCACGATTTGATTATGTTTTTGTTCCATTTGATCGTCGTACAACGAGAAAAACTCCAGCTGGTCTAATATATCGTACCAGAGCGTTTTGTGAGGCAAGAAATCCGCCCACGCCATCTGCACCAGCCAACTGCATAGAACGATGACGGATTGGCTTCTAAGCACGGACAGAAGATGTTTTTCACCTTGCACGACAAACAGATTGGGTTCTGCTTCCCGTAAGCCGAAAGGGCCGGAGGAGGCTTCGCAAAAAAAACAAAGATATCCGCGCTTGGCCAACTCTATCAGCAAATGCTGAGGGCGCTGATTCGGCTCCCAAAGAACGGCCTCCGGATAAACCACGATTGCTTTGTAAGTCCTCTCCGCTAAAACGTTCATCAATTCCAAAGACTGTGAAGACAACGGACCATGTATATATTCGTTGTAGATTTGTTGGCGATTTAAATAATGGGACCGAAAATCAATGGATCCGGCAGTCAAAGGATTTGACCTCCTTCTAACTATTTTCAAGAAAAAGCACCGGCTTCTCGCAAAGCCTAACTCATTTAGCCATAATATGTCCCCTGCCGTTAATTAGGAATAGGTTGTTTGCTTAATTTGCCGTAGACAAGTTCCCATGTTTTTGTAAATCCATAAACTTACAGCATAACTCATTAAGGAGCGTGTTAGTGGCATGTATATTGTCAAGAAACGACTTCGAGCAGTTCCATGCTATACGGGTCGCTGGAAAAAGCCGCGCGAAAAAAAGAAAACCTCCCGAGTGAGGAGACCCTCTCTTTTAAATAAGTTTACTGCTTTGAGCAGAAGATTCGTAAGGTATGTAGGGCGTATTAACAGTCGAATCGGGACACTGACCGCCATAATAAGAAGATTGTCCAATGAAACGAATCAACTGCAGCGCCAGGTAAGCCAGCTGGAAAGACAGGTAAACCTGCTTGCAACGGAAGTAAGCACCCTTGTTGCGCCGACTCAAAGAGCGCGCGCCATATTGGAAGCAAGAATCGGAGCGGATGCTTCGATTGAGACGGACGCCGGCAGCATCTCCGGAACGATAGTCACGGTAGGCATCGATTACGTGCATATCCAGGAGCCTACGGGCGATATTGTCCTTCTTCCTATAAGCAGTATTACCGCAATAAATTAACGAAATGGAGGTAGTGGTTTAATGACTTTTACAGAGATGTTAAGAGGCTATATCGGACGAAGCATTGAAGCCTTTTTGACCAACCAATTCGTCCAGGGTACTCTCATAAGCGTTGGTGATGGCTTTTTCACAGTGCAGGTCACCAGCCCCAATTACAATACTCCGATTACACAGTCCACTATTCTGGTCCAAAACGTGGAATATGTCCGCATACTATCGGTCTAGTTCCGAACGAATGAAATCCACCATCCAGCGGGTCCAGGTTTTGTAGCTTTCTGGATGACGGTGAGTGATGCTTGATGAACGTATTCTACGGTGGTATAGAACCTTTGGAATGTAGGATGCAGGTTGGCAAAGCATAATGCGGGCAAGCATTTGAAAGTCTTCGTATAGCCGCCCTTGGAAGGGATCGGCAACGCTCCAGCCTCCTAATGCGCTTATGGCTTTCATGCTGTACATTCTTGGCGCAAGGGGAAGGGCGTCACGAAGCAATTTTTCCACCGTCATTTGGCCTTGTTCATATTGCGGTGCGTTTAGAACTAAGCTTTTGTTCCGCCGTTCCTGCCAATTCATATGGTCAGCATAGATAATTCCGGCATCAGGCGATAGGTCGCTTTGATTGACTAGCGTTTGCAAGCATGTCGGATCAAGCCAATCATCCGAGTCAAGCTCAAGCAGCCATTGTCCATTAGCGGCAAGCAGAGCCTGATTCAAGCAGAATGCTTTTCCATTGTTTGTTTCGTTTCTCGTAAAACGTATTCTGGGATGCGATGCAAAAGGGCCAGCCAGCCATTTTTCATGAGTCCCGTCCGTTGAACCGTCATCCACAATCATGATTTCCCATGCTATATAGGTCTGTTTGCAAACGCTGCGTACCGCCCACAGCAAATAATCGGCATTATTGAACGTGCAGATGACGACAGTTATGAAGGGAAGTACCGCAGGCGGTTCCTCGCATTGCTTCGTTTGTAGAATAGGAAGGATGAATCTCTCTTCGCTTTCGAGCTTTCGCCAGCGCTCTTTGCTTTTAGCTTTAGGCAGCCATTTAATCGATTTACGGTGTTTGAACTCCCACATTTCCTCTAGATCATATTGCTTATCCAATAGCACATATCTCTCAAACGGAAGAAGCTCGGTGGTTCGGAATACTGGAGACATTCCGGATTTCACGGCCCTCGTACGCCATAATAAGGGGCCTCGTGGCGGAGCGCCATCGATGATTGCGATTCCGGCATCACGATCGGACATACATGAGATCCAGTGCTCTAATTGGTTTTCAAAGCCTGGCACCAACTGCTCCCCCGCAAAAAGCGTAACAAAAAACGGCTCGTCGTACTCAGCAAGGAAACGGTTCATTTGAATGGCATAATCAAATTCAATCAGGACGCATGAGCAATCAGGCATAACCGACTGCATACTGCGTTCTGTTTGTTTGGCAGCCGCAATGTTCTTCGAGTCTAGAACGAATACAAGCATAGAGGGGTGAACGGCCTCCTTTAATACGGAGCACGATGCTGCGTCTGATATAGGATATGACGTTTACCCATGGATGGTTATCACTTTATTGGAAAGGACTCGACGAGATGAGCATCATCATATATCCACCCACTGCGGATTGGAATTGGATGAAGCAGCGACCGCAGCATATAATGAGCCAACTGGCCAAACGGGGACATACCGTTTACTATTGCAACAAGACAAGAACCTCCCCATTCGTGGAGGAAATTGAGCCTCATTTATTCGTTGTCCATCATCATGAACATTGGCTGCGGAATGAATGGCCTTCATTGTACAAGCACCGGCATGGTTCAATTGGAGTGTGGTGTATTCTTCCGAATTTGTCCTCGGCTATTCAGCAGGATTACACGCCGGACTGGATCATTTACGACTGCACTGACGATTTGGGTGAATGGCTCACGCATGAAGCTGCGATGATCAACCGTGCTACGGCTGTCGTTTGCTCATCGGAACGTTTGTATCAGCGAATACGGAGATGGTTCCCGAAGAAAAATACCGCACTCATTCGGAACGCATACGACCCGCAGATGCAGCTCCATCTGCCTTATACCCCGAAGATAGGCGCTCAGCCAGTAGAAGGAGATCAAGTAGGCTACGTCGGAGCTTGGGCTCCGTGGCTAGACGAAGCTCTCATTCGGAGGCTGGCGCTCATACGCGGAATCGAAACCGTAATTGTCGGCCCGGAATTCGGTAAGAAGTTTATATTACCGAATAACAATAGCAATCTACGGTTTATGGGTCTCAAGAGGCATCATGAACTGGCTCCATTTATTCGCGATTTCCGAGTGTGCGTGCTGCCGTTCCGAATAACTCCGGTCACTTTATCCGTTAATCCGGTTAAAGTGTACGAGTATCTGGCCGCGGGCAAGCCGGTCGTGTCAACCGCGCTTCCCGAATGCGAGCGAATGGCTCCGCTGGTCGATGTCGCCACTTCTCATGGAGCGTTCATAGAAGCTGTAACCTATCGGCTTAAAGACCCTGGCGATACGGCCTCTAGAATGAAGTATGCCCTTGAGAATACGTGGGAAAGACGCGGCGATGCCGTGCAAAGCTTCCTTGAGTCCTTATAGAAGACATCTTTTTTATTGACGCTTATATGAATAAACTTTACGCTAAGATTGCCGATAAAATAGAGTGAAGGAATCAGCCTTACAATTGATAAAGAGGTGTGTTACCTATGAAAAATACCGCTACGGCTTTGCTTTTGCTTGCTATGCAAATCGTATTTGCCCTTTGTACCTTGTTTTGGGCGTTTTATGTGCTCATGACGATGCTTATGGCCGATCAAATCGAAGATATAAACGGCCTTCAGACCGTGTCGATGGTTGCTATTTGGCTGTTCCCTCTCGCATATATCGGCACGGCGGTCGCGAGCTGGATCCTGTATCATAAGCGCAAGTTCAAGACAGCGGTCTGGATCGGTTTAATCCCTGTGTTATGGATTTTTCCGTTTTTTGGTTTCTTTGAATAATGGCAAAGGTTAGGCAAATGCTCCTCATACGGCATACAGGTGAAATAATAAAACCTGCTGCTGTAGGGGGAGTTTTTTATTATAATCGCGCACTAAAGGAATATTCAATTGAACGATAGAAAAAGTCTATTAGTGCGATTGCGCAGTAGATGCTACATTAGAAGTATGTTATTTCATACTAATAATATAGGAATTATATACATTGGATTATGGAGGGTGATGTTGTGAGTGAATTGTTCAGGCAAGCCGGCGTAGAGGATGCGCAGCGTCTGCATGAAGTCATCTATGAAGCCTATTCGCTTATTAGGGAGCTTAAGCTGCAATGGCCGGCGGCGAACGCCGATCTGGCTCAAATACGGGATAACATCACGCAAAATGAATGTTATGTGCTGGAGGCTGACGGCACAATCGTTGCAACGGTTACGTTGTCCAAGGGCGGCGAGGTAAAGGAGATAACCGATTTGCCGTTTATCAAATGGTTCGCCGTCCATCCAAGCGAGCAGGGAAAACGGTACGGAGATAAGCTGCTTACTTGGGTGGAGGATTCGATTATTCGCGATAAGCTTGGTGCGCCGGGAGTGACGCTCGGAACGGCCGAGAAGCATCCGTGGCTGCTGCCGATGTACGAGCGAAGAGGTTATGAAAGCATCCGATCATTCGATTCGGGCAATGGCGACGGGACGATGCATTTGCTTCGCAAGGTCGTCAATAATCGCGTGGAAGCAACAGCATCGACAACAAATGGAGGTAATGTGTAATGGCTAAACGTAAACAATTGAAGCTCGGCGCTATGCTTCACGGTGTCGGCAGCAGCACTTCGTTATGGAGACATCCGGACATTCCGTCCGACGCAAGCGTTAATTTCGAGCTGTACAAATCATGGGTCGAGAAGGCGGAGGCGGGCAAGTTCGATCTGGCCTTCATTGCCGACGGTCTTTATATTAACGAGAAGTCGATTCCGCATTTCCTGAACCGCTTCGAGCCACTGACCATTCTGAGCGCACTGGCGGCGGTAAGCAAGCGGATCGGACTGGTTGGCACGTTGTCCACCTCGTACAGCGAGCCGTTCACCGTTGCACGCCAGTTCGGATCGCTGGACATGATCAGCGGCGGCCGCGCCGGATGGAATATCGTGACTTCGCCGCTGGAAGGCTCTGCGCTCAATTACAGTAAGAAAGAGCATCCCGACCATGGCAGGCGGTATCGTATCGCGACGGAATATGTGGAAGTAACGCGCGGTTTGTGGGATTCCTGGGAGGATGACGCCTTCGTTCGCGACAAAGAGGCAGGCGTGTTCTTCGATCCTGCCAAAATGCATGCGCTGAATCATGAAGGGGAATTTTTCTCGGTCAAAGGTCCGCTTAACATCGCCCGCTCGAAGCAAGGGCAGCCGGTTATCTTTCAAGCAGGCGCTTCCGAAGTCGGCAAAGATTATGCCGCGAAGCAAGCAGATGCGATCTTTACGGGTCATGAGACTTTAGAGGAAGCAGTCGCTTTCTATGATGACGTTAAGCGCCGGGCGGCAGCATTCGGGCGAAACCCGGATAATGTGCTGGTGTTCCCGGGCATCGGACCGGTTATCGGCAGCACGGAAGAGGAAGCGGAACGTAAATACCAGGAAGTCGTCGATCTCGTATCGCCGGCTAACGCATTGCTCTATCTCGGACGGTACTTCGAGCATCATGACTTCTCCCAATACGATCTGGACGCGTCGTTCCCGGAGCTTGGCGAGCTCGGCCGCAACAGCTTCCAAAGCACCACGGACAAAATCAAACAGATTGCCAAAGAGCGCAGCTTGACGCTTCGCCAGGTAGCGCTGTCAGTCGCGACGCCTCGTCCGGTCTTCATCGGCACGCCGGAGCAAGTCGCAGACCGGGTACAGCAATGGTTCGAAGCCGGCGCCGCCGACGGATTTATGGTCGGCTCATCCGTGCCGCACGGACTTGAAGATTTCATCGAGCACGTCGTGCCGATCTTGCAAGAGCGCGGCTTGTTCCGCACCGAATACGAGGAAGATACGCTGCGCGGCAATCTAGGGCTACCGATACCGGCAAACCGGTATACGAAATCGGCCGAGCACGTGTGACGTTGCGTATGAGGGAGACGGGTATCGTACGGCTCGGGGAAGAGGCGCTCAGCGAGATGCTTGCCTTCGCCGGTACGTTGCAAGACGAGCTTGTCGCCGTTCGGCGCGATTTGCATCGCCATCCTGAGCTGCTGTACAGCACGGATCGTACAGCTGGCATCGTGGCGCAATTGCTGGAGGAGTGGGGGATCGACGTTCGTGTAGACGTAGGTCCCCATTTCGGCAAAGGGGTTGTCGGCGTACTGCGCGGCGGGCTGGAAGGCGGCCGAACGATTGTGCTGCGAGCGGATATGGATGCGCTTCCGATCGCGGAGCTGAATGATGTCGATTATAAGTCGACTGTCGATGGCGTGATGCACGCTTGCGGCCATGATGCTCATACGGCGATGCTGCTTGGCGCCGCGAAGACGCTGGCCGCGTATAGGGAGAGCTTCGCAGGCGAAATCCGATTCGTCTTTCAGCCGGCCGAAGAGGGCGCGCTTCCGAGCCCGCTGGACGGACGCTTGCTCTCGGGCGGACGTGATTTGCTTGAAGCGGGTATCCTGGAAGGGGTTGACCGCTGCTACGCGCTTCACGTCTGGCCGGAGCATGAAGCGGGAACGCTTGGCATCCATTCGCATTACGCGATGGCGGCCTCTTCTCATTTTCACGTGACGTTTCATGGAAGGAACGGGCATCACAGCACACCTCATCTCGCCGTTGACGCGATTCAGATGACGGCAGCCTTTATTGCCGCGGTGAATAGTATGATGGCGAATCACATCGATCCGTTGGAACAGGCCGTGCTTGCTTTCGGAACGCTGCGCGCCGGAACAGTCATTAACGCGATTGCGGAGCAGAGTGTCATAACAGGTACGTTCCGGGCATTCAGCAAAACGACGGTCGCCGCGATTAAGGGCGGACTGGAACGGCATGCCAATGCGGCTGCACTTTCATATGGAGGCTCCTATGAGATCGTTCATCGCGAGGGAATTGCCGTCGTTAATGACGCTCAGGCCGTGAGTGAGGTTGTCCGCGCCGGAGCGGCTGTGCTCGGGCAGGAGAAGGTGATCCGGCTTCACGCGCCAAGTCTTGCTGGAGAGGATTTTGGCTGGTATCTTGACCGTGTGCCTGGGGCGTTCATTCTGCTTGGATGCGGCAATGAGGCGCTTGGTATCCGAGATGGGCTGCACACCCCTAAGTTCAATCTAGACGAGGCCGCGCTCGTGCACGGCGTAAGACTATTCGTTCAGCTCGCCGCAGGAATAGAAACGGCTTAACCGCACCACTCTTTAACACCAACAGTCCGGCAGGTTTGCCGGCCGTCGGTGTTTTATTTTTAATCGGAACCGCAATAAAGAATGGAATAGAGAGAAGGAATGAAGTTGGGAGCACTGCTTGGTATTCAGAAGGAAAAGTACACACAGGAGAAGCCAACACCGTATCCGTCGTTCTGGCCGGTGCTCGCCGCGATATTCATAGGTTCCTTCGTTGGCATGTATCATGTGGTCTCGCTCAACGTGTCGCTACCCGGCTTTATTCATATATTCGGCACGGAGCTGCGCACCGTCCAGTGGATGATAACCGGCTTTACGCTCGCCAGCGGCATCGTGATTCCGGTCAGCGGTTTTGCGATGGAACGTTTTGGCTGCAAGCGGTTGTTCGTATTCGCGATCGGGGGCATTACGGTGAGCTCGCTGCTGTGCGCCTTGTCGTGGAATATCCAAGCGCTGATCGTGTTTCGTATTATACAAGGGCTATTCTGCGGACTCATTCAACCGGTTTCGCTGGCTCTGATTTATCGGACAATCCGCAAAGAAAAGCAGACCTTCGCTCTAAGCGTATGGTCGTTCTCCACTGTGCTGGGTACGGCGATTGGCCCAACATTGAGCGGTTGGCTGCAAAGCTTCGACTGGCATCTGATCTTTCTAGTGACCGTGCCGGTGGGGATCATCGCATGGGCCGCGGGTGCAGCTGTTATTCCGAAGGATCGGCCGAATGGTCTTGCAAGGCTCGATTGGCGAGGTTTGCTGCTTGCAACCGGCGGAAGTCTGGCTTTGCTGCTGCTGTTCGGGAATATGAGCGAGTGGGGCTGGAGCAGCGTACTCACTTGGACAACGTTGCTGGCCGGTACCTGCTGTATCGTTGGCTTCGTTCGGCAGACACGGCGCAGCGAGCATCCTCTTCTGCAGCTTAGGCTGCTGCGCAACTCTAGATTTGCGCTTAGTCTTGCCGCCTCGTTGATTTTATCGTTCGGACTATATGCCGTCGTTTATTTCATGCCGTTGTTTCTGGTCGAACTGAAAGGTCTGACGCCATTCAAGGTCGGTCTTCTCTTCCTTCCTGCTGCCGGCTGCTTAACCGCTGCCACCTTCGCAGCGGGCAAATGGTATGGAAAACTCGGTCCTGCGAAACTCATTATGATCGGATGTTTCATTTTGTTCATCAGCACCTATTATTTCAGCGGATTGCGCCCGGAGACAAGTCTGATCGCCATTATGCTCTGGATGGGAATCCGTAATATCGGAACCGGACTTGCTTCGACGCCGGCGACGAACGCAAGCATGTCGTCTGTTCCTCCGGAATTGCTGGGACATGCATCGGCATTGCTTAATTGGCTGAGGCAGGTGTTCAGCGCGATGGCGCTTGGCGTCTGCACCTCGCTGTATTATTGGCGAATGGAGGTTCATCAGGCGGTGTTGGGAGGCTCGGTCGAAGGAACCGCCCCTTATCGCCTTGCGCTTATGCTCAGTATTCATGATGTGTTTCTGGTATCGAGCATCATCGTCGCACTCGGCATTCCGATTGGGCTGCTGCTTGGCAGACGGCTGCCGGTATCCACAATCCACTCTCCGAAGGGAAGCGAAAGCTTATGAAATTCATATGGTTCAGCCTCGTCATGAATTTGGCGAATCCGGTCACGGGGGAGCATTTTACGACAAAGGAAAAATTCGAAAACATCATTAAGCAAGCTGAACTCGCCGAGAAACTGGGCTTCGAGGGTTATGGCATCGGCGAGCGGCACGGTGCTCCGTTTTTGTCGTCTTCACCGCCGCTGCTGCTCTCCGCGATCGCCTCAAGAACCTCCCGCATCCGGCTGCTTACCGCCGTCACGGTGCTTAGCGTATTGGATCCCGTTCGGGTTGCAGAGGATTACGCGACGCTCGATCATTTGTCGGGCGGCCGTCTGGAGATGATTATCGGCAAAGGGAATGATCCGCGCCATTATCCGTTATTCGGGATAACCGAGGAGGAGCAGTGGGATTCGATGGAAGAGCGATATGCGCTGCTTAAGCGGCTATGGCAGGAGGAAGATGTTAACTGGCAGGGACATTACCGGCCGCCGCTTCATCAGGTGACGACGCAGCCGCGGCCGCTGCAACGGCCGATTCCGGTCTGGCACGGGAGTGCCTCCAGCACTCGATCGACAGAACTCGCGGCTCGGTACGGGGAGCCGTTATTTTCCTCGAACAGCTTCCATCCGCAAGCCAAATATAAAGATTTAATCGATCATTATCGCGAGAGGCTGGCTTACCATGGGCATGATCCCAAGAAAGCAGTTGTTGGCGCAGGAGCGGGCAGCTTGTATATCGCGGGTACGACGGAAGAAGCGATACGGCGTTATCGTCCTTATTACGATGCCTTCCAAGCGACGGCTGCCGCGCAGCATAATCAATCGCCATTTGCCTCATTGGAGGATCATATCGCGAGAGGCCCTAGTCTGATTGGCAGCGCGGAGCAGGTTATCGAGAAAATATTGAATTATCAAGCCGCATTCGGTCATCAGGTTCTGTCGCTTAGCGTAGACGGTTTGTCCGAAGCCGAGCAGCGGGAACAGATGGAGCGGTTTGCGGCGGACGTTGCGCCCGTGCTGCGCAAGGAAGTGCCGAGCAGCGTGTGGGAGGGACTTCATTCCCCGGTTATATGAGAGCCAGCTTCACCCTTTACTCCCCTGAAGAAATCTCTTTCTGTACCCTTGGGGAGATAACCTCTCGGCCTGCTGGAACGCCCTGGAGAAGTGATGCTGATCCGGGTAGCCGATCATTCTCGCGATCTCCTTCACGGGATAGGAGGTCAGCATAAGCAAGTCCCGCGCTCTCTGCAGGCGGACATGCCGGACGTATTTGACGGGCGAGATGCCGTAGGTCGCTTGAAAAAGCGTGCGAAGCTGCTCCTTGCTGAGCGAGACAAGGGCGGCCATCTCGTCGAGCGTTGGCGGCTCGTGCAGACGTTGTTCCACGTAGTCGCATACCTCGAACACCCGGTTATCGAAGTCGACGGGGTAATCCGGCAGCCGTGGCCGCAGCGTTTGGAACAGCTGCTGAACCCACAACGTACCCTTCGCCCGAATCCGCAAATGCCGGATCGTCTGGTCCGTATTCAGCATGAACATTGGAAAATGCTCGCCGAACCCCTTCTCCATGGACTTGACGTCTTTATCGTCGAACAGCTGAATGAAATCGTTGTATTCGTCCGCCAAGCTTCTCCAGTCGGCTACGAGCCGATCGATTTCTCCTAGCGGCATATCGGACACGACGTGTGGAAAGCGATAGGAACGGATAAGATCGATGACCCCGATTGTAGCCTCGCACGCAAGAGACAAGTAGCAGAACGGCTCGCCATGCCCAACCTCCTTCCACGATTGCGCCGACTTAGACGGAATCGACACGATATCGCCCGTCTTCAGCGTATAGGGAGCGTGATTCAGCTCGATCGTCGCCGTACCGGACAACACGATCCAGAAGGCAGTATACGGAAAGATGAACAGGTGCCGGTGATGGACATCCGTTAGCTTCCATTCTTTCAACCACCGAATGTTGATGTTGGCATGATCAAGCGAGCTTTGATTGCTGAATTCCATAAAGTTGTTCATGTCCGCCACTCCCGAATTTCAAAATCTGCATTTTTGAAACATTTATCTTTATTTCTGATAAATACGCGCTGAGCTCTCGATGCTATAATACTAAACATTGATAAGCATAAAGGCAAGTATTCCACTAGGAATAACTAACCTGTATTTCAAACCGGTTAACCGGATGGCAAGCTGCTTGTCTCCACATTTTATTGGCAGGGGGAAGCCTAGGTGAAAAAAATAACGGTCGCACTTGCAACAGTGCTAACAGCAACATCCATTTTATCGGCATGCTCGTCGGGAGCGGGCAATACGGAGAGCGGCACGAACAACGCCGGTTCCGGTGCAACGACGAAAGAAGAGAAAGTCACGTTGAAGTTTTGGTATCCGGGTACGGACGAGATTTTGACGGGAGCGGTCAAGGAGCTCATTGCGAAGTTCGAGCAGGGCCATCCCGATATCCACGTCGAACCGACGTTCATTCCTTGGGCGGATTACTTTCAGAAATTGACCGTCGCTTATTCGGGAGGCTTGCAGCCGGACGTTCACGGTCTAGGCTTCGGTCAACTCATCTCGACGGTGAATCAAGGCAAATACTTGAACTTGACGCCATATATTCAAGAAGCCCAGTGGGCGGGCGAGAACGATTTCTTCCCGGATATTCTTGAGGCAGGCCAATACGAAGGCGGACAATACGGTCTTCTTCTTCCGGAAATTCGTCCGCTTGTTTGGCGCAAAGATTTCTTCAAGGAAGCCGGCCTCGATCCCAAGAGTCCGCCCAAGACGTTCGACGAGATTTTTGAATTCGCGGATAAGCTCAAAGTCGTGGAGAACGGCCAAACCGTACGCGGCGGCATCGATATCCAAACGAGCAACGGGGAGCAGTCCTACTTGTCGCTGCTGCTCCTGCTCGGCGAAGACTTCTATGATGCGGAAGGCAATCCGACTTTCGATTCACCGGCATCGGTGGGGCTGGTGCAGAAGATGGTGGATTTGTATAAGTCAGGGGCGATTATTCCGTCCAGTCAGCAGCAATTAAACGGTACGCCGTTCCAGAACAGCCTAGCCGCATTATCGTTCACATCCGCACAAGGCGCAGCGGAGCTGAGGAAGACGGTCGGGGAAGAGAACATCGGATGGGCGCTGCCTCCGGAAGGTCCGGAAGGGAAGCGGACGGCTCTCATGCTCGGCACGTTCTTGACGGCCGCTCAGAAGACGAAGCACCCGCAAGCGGCTTGGGAGTTCATTCAATTCTGGTTCGAGGGAGCGAACGTGCTGGAGTTTACGACGAAGACGGGCGCGATCCCGCCGCTTCAATCGTTGAAGGGCGATTACACGAAGTTTGGACCTGCTTACGCGGCAGCATTTGAAGCATTGAACGATGCCAGAGGGTACGGCGCTTCCGGCAACTGGGCAATCAACGTTAAATATTTGCGCCTCGCGCTGGAGGAATCGTATAACGGCATACGTCCTGTGGAGGAAGCGCTGAAAGCGAACGCGGAGCTGGCGAGGGAGGAGATCGCTGGACAATGAACAGGGGGTTAAACCGTTTCATACCTTACCTGCTTATTACGCCAAGCGTCGTCCTGTTTGCGATATTTATTTTGCTGCCGATTCTATGGGTGCTCTATTTAAGCTTCACGAATTATACGATGCTGAATGCTCCGGAATGGATCGGCTTCAAAAACTTCGAACGTCTGTGGAGCGATGAAATATTCCATCGGGCGATCAAAAACACGGCTCTGTATTGGATCGGTACGGTCGTTCCGAGCATGGTCATCGGTCTCGTTCTAGCCAATCTGCTGGCCATGAAGCTTCGGGGACTCGCCGTATTCCGCGCGCTTCTGTATTTGCCGGGCGTTATTTCATCCGTTGCGGTAGCGATGACTTGGCTATGGCTGCTCGATCCGCGCCAAGGACCAATCAACGGTTTTCTGAAGCTGATCGGTTTGGAAGGACGGAACTGGCTGCAGGATCCGAACACTTCGCTCGGTTCCGTCATTCTGATCGGCATTTGGGTCGGAATCGGCTACTCCATGATTATTTTTCTCGCCGGCATCCAGAGCATTTCCGAAAGCCTGTACGAAGCGGCCAGTCTGGACGGGGCGTCGGCCTTGCGCAAGTTCCGGCATATTACGGTCCCGCTGCTGAAGCCGATGACGCTGTTCCTGTTCATTACGGCTACGATTCGTTCGTTTCAGGTGTTCGACCTTGTCTTCGTGTTGACGGGAGGCGGACCCGCCAATTCCAGCACGACGGTCGTTACTCAAATCGTAGGGGCAAGCTTTCAGGAGTACAAAATGGGCTACGCATCTGCTATGGCCGTATTTCTTCTCGCCGCTACGTTCGTCGTGACGGTTATCCAATACGTCGTGGGCAGCCGCAACGCGTCGACCGAATAGAGGTGAATGATGAGACTTACTAAAATAGAACAAAGCTCGGCGTACGCCGTTCTCGTCTTGATATCCGCGATCACCGTCCTGCCGCTGCTCATCGCTTTCTTCACCTCGATGAAGGGTGATGCGGAGTTCGCGCTTGGCGCCGTGAATCTCCTTCCCGACGCTTGGCATTGGGACAATTACGCGAAGGCGCTGCAGATGGGGGATTGGCCGACTTATTTCAAAAATTCCGCAGTCGTCACGATCGCCGTCGTGGCCGGAAGCCTACTGATCAACGCGCTCGCCGGCTTCACATTCGCCCGCATTGCATTCAAGGGCAATGTGCCGATCTTTCTGACGATGCTCGCCGGGATGATGGTTCCGGCGCAGGTCGTCATTATTCCGCAGTTTCTGATCATGAAGTCGATTCCGTTGTTTGGGGGCAATGATTGGCTCGGCGCCGGAGGCAACGGATGGCTGGACAGCTACTACGCCTTGATCGTGCCGGAGCTCGCGGGAGCGTTCGGCATCTTTATGGCGCGCCAATTTTACTTGCAGTTCCCGAAGGCGCTCGACGAGGCGGCTTATATCGACGGGGCGGGTTATCTTCGGTTGTTTTTTGCGATCTACTTGCCGCAGAGCGGCCCGCTGGTCGCGACGCTCGGCATATTCAAATTCGTCAGCGTCTGGAATGACTTCTTCCATCCGTTAATTTACACGAACAGCGAGTCTATGCGTACGCTTCAGCTCGGCCTGCAAGTATTCCGGGGCGAACACGGGGTTCAATACAATCTGTTGATGGCGGCTTCCTTGCTCGTATCGCTGCCGATCATCGTCATGTTTTTCGTGTTCCAAAAGCAGTTCATTCGCAGCGTTATGGCATCTAGTGTGAAAGGATGAGCAATTAATGAAAGCCATTATGGTTATGTTCGATACGTTGAACCGGCATATGTTATCCCCTTACGGCGGACCGGACTGGATCCGGACGCCCAACTTCAAACGGTTGGCCGAACGAACGGTCGTGTTCGACAACAGCTACGTAGGGAGCATGCCTTGCATGCCGGCCCGCAGGGAGCTGCATACAGGAAGGCATAACTTCCTGCATCGCAGCTGGGGGCCGCTGGAGCCCTTCGACGATTCCGCCATCGAGAAGCTGGGAGAAGCGGGCGTGTATACCCATTTGATTACCGACCATCAGCATTATTGGGAGGACGGCGGCGGGACGTATCATCCGCGCTACCAGTCTTTCGAGCTGATCCGCGGTCAAGAGGGGGACCCGTGGAAAGGCGAGGTTCGCCATCCGGAAGGCTTTAATCCGGAGAACCTTCACCCGATCGCTCGCAAGATGTTCCGTCATGACCAGATTAACCGCAAATATATCGTGGAGACCGATCAATTTCCCCAGGCGCAGACGTTCGCCGGCGGCTTGGAATTCATCGAGCTGAATCATAAGGAGGACCATTGGTTTCTCCAAATCGAGACGTTCGATCCGCATGAACCTTTCTTCAGTCCGGAGGAATTCAAGAAACTTTACGCTCATGAATACGAAGGGCGGCTTGCCGATTGGCCCGTGTACGGTCCGGTCACGGAGTCGGCGGAAGACGTGGAGCATATGCGCCTCGAATACGCCGCCCTGTTAACGATGTGCGATCATTATTTGGGAAAAGTGCTGGATACGATGGACCGTCTCGATTTGTGGGAGGATACGCTGCTGATCGTGAACACGGACCATGGATTCTTGCTTGGCGAGCATGATCAATGGGCCAAATGCGTGCAGCCGTTCTACAATGAAGTGGCGCATACGCCGATGTTCATCTGGGATCCTCGAAGCGGGGTGAAGGGCGAGCGTAGGGCTAGCTTGGTGCAAACGATCGATCTTCCGGCGACGCTGCTCGACTTCTTCCAAGTGGAACTGCCGAAGGATATGCAAGGCAAGCCGCTGCGAGGTACGATCGAGAGGGACGAACCGGTTCGGGAGGCGGCGCTGTTCGGCATTCACGGCGGGCATGTCAACGTGACGGACGGACGCTACGTATATATGAGGTCGGCGGCTGCCAAAGAAAACGGACCGTTGTACGACTATACGTTAATGCCGACCCATATGCGCAGCCGGTTCCATGCGAGTGAGCTGCAGCAGTTGGAACTGGCGGAACCCTTTGCTTTCACGAAAGGCGTCAAACCGCTTAAGATCCCGGCTCGAACCTACGGGAATCTGCACGACTACGGCACGCTGCTGTACGATGTCGCGAAGGATCCGCAGCAAGTCCAGCCGCTGGAAGATGCGGAGATCGAAGCACGGATGGTTGCTCATTTGAAGAAGCTCATGAAAGAGAACGAAGCCCCGGTAGAGCAATACGAGCGCCTTGGGATCAAAGCGGAAGACGACTAAAGGACACTGCTTCAAGAATGAAGCTATGTTGGATTCTCGCAATAACTTTTCTCCATTTGGAGGGATTCTGGGAGCTATGTTGGATTCTCGCATTAACTTTTGCCTCTGTGGTTCATTGACAGCCCTGTTAGCTCTAAGTTAATGCAGAAATCCAATATAGCGCTCTATCGGTACTCGGATCGAACGAAGTTACTGCACATATCCAATATAGCTCATAGTTTGTTGAGGGCTTGGTTCATTTTCATATTAGGAAGGAGAGGGACGGTAGATCCGTTGCCTCTCTTTTTTTGCATGTTACAGGAAAATATAACCATTCCATCATCCGTACGAACTGTAACCATCGTCTCAAATTGATGTCATACGATAAGAGGTTTTGTAGAATGGATTGCAAAGGTATTATGAATATATTAAATATATACTTGCGAGAACGGAACGGATTCTGCCGCAAAAGGAGGGGAAGGGAAGTCGCATTCCAACGTCGTTCTCCATAAAATCATTTAATCGAGGTGTATCTAATGCTGCGAAAGTGTACGGTTATCGGGCTTGCGATCGTTTGTACCCTATTGATGACGATGGGTGCAGTTGCATCGGCTGCGGGCGACAAAGAAAAGACGCGGGAGAGCACGATATCCTGGCCGACTGAGCAAGCGCTTCCAAGCTTCTCGAAGGTAAAAGAACTTGATGTGGCGGATATCTACGACGCTCCCGGCGATATCAAGCTGATGCTGGCAACCTTGCAAGGCATCGTTAATCGGGTAGAGCCGCGCGTTTATTTGCTGGAGAACAAAGAAGAAGGCAAGTTTACTTGGCTGAATGATCTGGACGTGAAATATAAGGTGATGGACGACTATTGGCAAATCGTACGGACGTATGCCAAGGAAATAAACGGAGTTATCGTCTATGACCCGAAAATCCCGGATTCCGTCAACGTGGCGACGACGCTGGCTGGCTTGAAGGGGGCGGTTGTCGCAAGTCCGGATCTGGCGAAAAAGCTGCAGGCCGCGCCGTACAACTTGAAGGTGCTGGACGATCTGCAAGGCAAATTCAAAGATCGACTGGATGCGTATACCTGGCAGTACGAAAACCTGTGGAGCCGAACGACCAAACGAATGATTGTAGGATTGAGCCCTCAAACCTCGATCAGGCTGCCGGACAATCAGGAAGACTTGTTCACCGTGCTTGGGCAGGATACAACGCAGGAAAGAGACGGAGCAAACAAAAAAGTGTACGACTTTGACCTGAGCGAAAGCCTTGGCGACTCGGATGTGTATCTCCGGTTCGGCGATGCGTTCACGCAGGACGGCTGGGGAGCGGCCGTGCATGAAGTGACGGTGAAAGCGGACGGAGAGACGATCGCCCAATTCACTGCGGGTACTGCGGAGGAAGAAGCGTTCCTGTACGACAGGGACGGATCGCAGGTGTCCGAGGGGCAAGGCGGGCATCGCTTTGCCGACAACGGCCGCTATTTCATCTACAAGTTTACGCCGCCGGCCGGCGCCAAGCAGTTGACCACTTCGGTCGAAATGTGGAATCAATACAAAGTTTCCGTCAGCAGCGTGCAGCCTGTTTCCTCGGAGCAGAAGGAGCCTTACGGCTATCTCCGAGATTATGCGGTAGCCAATAAAGCGATGGTGTTCTGGCTGGATTCCAACGTTCCGGAGCAACGGGAGCTCTTCGAAAAAATATTGTCCGATGTGAAGCCGGGCACGCCTTACCTTGGCTGGTTCAGCAACGACGTCGACGGCGAGTTCAGCGGCGTCGAGATTACTTCGAACCACGGCGTTTACGTGCTGGCTGCGGACTGGTTCAGCAATTTGACCGTATTCTCGGGAACGAAAGCGAATAAGCCGAAGCCTGCCGCAGTAAAGACACCGAAGCTCGAAAATAAAATTTACGTAACCTATACGTTCAGCGAAGGCGACAACTTCCAATACAATCAGCATCGCATGCGGATATTGTGGGATGATCCGAGCCGCGGCAAAGTGCCGCTCAACTGGACGTCCAGCCCGCTGCTCTATGATGCGGCGCCGGCGATGTTGAACTACTTCAACGAAACGGCAACGGCAAATGATCAGATCATCGCGGGACCGTCCGGTGCCGGCTATTTCTACCCGAACGCTTGGCCGGCGCAATCGTTCTCCGCTTTCCTGAAGCAGTCGAATTCGTATATGGAGAAAACGGGAATGACTATCCCTTACGTCCTGAATCGGATCGACAGCCAGAACGTACCGCTGGACGATGCCCACGCGGCGGCATACATGAAGGAATATAAACCCGCAGGGATGTTCCTGAGCTGGGAAGACCGTTACGGCGTCGAGCTGCTCGGCGGCAAGCTTCCCGTATCAACGATTCAAGGCATCAGCACGGCGAAGGACGGAAAAACGATTCTGGACAACGCCAAAGCCGGTTGGGACGGCAAATCTCCTAAGTTCGTTTCGTTGGGGCTGCTTGCATGGAGCCTGACTCCGTCGGATATCGCCGAGCTGCAAGCATCGCTCGGACCCGAATTCGCTGCTGTTCGCGCCGATCAATATTTCTCGTTGATTCGCAGCGCCTACGGATTGCCCGTTAAGCCGTAAGCTTGTCATAACAAGAGAGGACGACGGACATTCCGGTCGTCCTCTCCATCGTTTTTCTTGAAATAGCAAACGAAAGGATATATTATATATAACATAACAAATATACGGGAAATTTTGGTGAGCCAATGAAAAATGAAAGATTGCCTTTATACCAGCAAGTCCAGGATTACATTAAAGAGCTGATCCATACCTCGGGCCTCAAGCACGGCGATCGCATTCCGACGGAGAAGGAACTAATGGAGCTTTTTAATGTGAGCAAAATTACGGTTGTGAATGCTTTAGCCGGCTTGGTTAATGAAGGCTCGATTTCCCGTGTGCCGGGCAGAGGCAGCTTCGTCAACAAAGTAAAGCTGGATTCGTCCGAGCCGATATCCGTCCCGGATCGTCGTTTTGACGAGCGGGAAGGCGGAACCGCGAAGAAGCTGATCGGGCTCGTGATGCCGTCGATTGACGATTATTTTTCCATTCGTTTGATCGAAGGCATCCAGAAAGGGCTGCGGGAGCGCGGGTATCAGTCCGTGATCCAGCTGTCGGACGGCGTGCTGGAGCAGGAGAAGCAGGCGATCAAGCTATTTAAGGAGTTCGGCGTCGACGGGCTGCTCATATTCCCGGTGGACGAGGAGCAATATAACGAAGAAATTTTGAGCATGAAGCTAAGCGGTTTTCCGTTCGTGCTGATCGATCGGTTCCTGCCCGGCGTGGAGACGGATTATATCGCGTCGGACGGCAGAATGGGCACTCAGCTTGCCGTAGATTATTTGTGGGAGCAGGGCCATCGCCAAATCGCGATCTGCTCCGACTCGCCCCTGCAGACGGTTACAGTGCAAGAACGAATCGACGGGTACATGAACGCGCTCAAAAATAAAGGGGCGCTCATTAATCCCGCGCATATCATAACCGAGTTCAGCTTAAGTACGCAGGACGAGGTCCAGACTCATCCTTTGTTCAGATATGTGAAAAACCGGATGGCGACCGCCTATATTACGCTTAACGGCAGATTAGGGGCCCATATTTACCAAATGGCCGAGCAAGCCGGCCTGAACGTGCCGGCGGATTTGTCGATCATTACGTTTGACGATTCCACCGCCATAATGGAAGGGGTCACCGCCTTTACGCATGTCAAGCAATTCGAACACGAAATCGGCTATAAGGCGGCGGAGCTGCTGCTTGGACGCATCCGCTCCGGCGACGAGCCGCGAAGCAAATATAGCAAAATTTTAATCAAACCGGAACTGATTGTCCGTCATTCGACAGGTCCATTCAAGCCTGTGTGACCATCGGACTATGGCAGCCCAAACCAAATGAAAGCTCGTCTCGAGGCAGGAACGCACTGCCTAAGAGGCGAGCTTTTTTGTATGACAGCTTCTGATTGAGTCTTAGGAAGGAGTCTAGCAGTCTCTTAATCGGCTTTAATTAATATATTGAATATATATGTAAAATGAGTGGCGTTATTCGACAAAATGATCGAGTTAACGCTATTTTTCTTTGTTTTTTCTGTGGTTCAAAAGTAACTGAAACCGGCGTAAATACAGGGAATATGCTCCTATAGCCATCTGATGTCGAGAGGGTCGCCGCTAAGGCGAATAGGTCCTTTCAAAAGGTACTAAAAAGAATATTCAAAAATATATTGAATATATACAAATGTGAAGTTATACTGTGGTGGAGAAATACAGTCTTTGGAAAAACCGATGCGGCATGCATCCATCAGGCAAGGAGGACTTGCATATGACCAGAGATCGAAGGGAAGAAAAAACCGGATTTCAGGAATCGGCCCCTTATCGGGCTTCCTATGATTTGCAGACGGATTTTGTGATGGTGTACGGAATCGACGATACGATGCCCGAGCGGATTCGCCAGTGGAAGGAACGGGGTTATATCGTCCATTTGATGACGGGAGTAGCATGGGGCGAGTATCAGGACTACTTGAACGGCCTTGTCGATGGGCGCGACCATTGGGACGAAGCTCAGACCAACCGGAACGGTGAGCGGATCATCCACGGGGACACGCCAGATGTTCCCTACATGGTGCCGACGCTTGCTTATACGAATTTTTTAGCTAAACAAATACGGATTGCGGTAGAGGCTGGCGTCGAGGCCATTCATCTGGAAGAGCCGGAATTTTGGGTGGACGGAGGTTATTCCGAAGCGTTCAAGCGGGAATGGAGGCTTTATTACCGAGAGCCATGGTCCGCTCCGCATTCGTCTCCGGATGCGCAGTTCAGAGCTTCGAAGCTGAAGGCGCATCTGTATACGCGCAGCCTGGACCGGCTGTGCACGGAGATGAAGGAGTACGCCCTCACCGCATATGGCCGCGACTTGCGCTTTTATGTGCCGACCCATAGCTTGATCAACTACACGCAATGGAGAATCGTCAGCCCGGAATCGGGACTGATCGATCTGCCTTCCGTAGACGGTTATATCGCCCAGATTTGGACGGGAACGGCGCGGACGCCCAATGTATATCAAGGTGTGCGTAAAGAACGGACTTTTGAAACCGCTTATCTGGAATACGGAATTATGCAGGAGTTGGTGAGGGGAACTGGAAGGCGCATGTGGTTTCTGCATGATCCGATCGAGGACAATCCGAACCACACCTGGGAAGATTACGAACAAAATTATAAGCGGACGGTAACGGCATCGCTGCTGCATCCCGATGTTTCCCGCTACGAGGTTTCCCCGTGGCCGAGGCGAATCTTTGAAGGAAAATATCCTTCGGAGGACGGCAGCGGGAAAACGACGATTCCGCCGAATTATGCGACGCTGCTGCTGCAAGTCATGCACACGCTCGGCAATATGGAGCAGACGCCGGACGGGGCGGAGCAGACAGAGTCCCGTATCGGCGTATTGATGGCCGATTCGTCGATGTTCCAGCGAATGAAGATGGATGAAGCGTCTTCTGCCAGCGCTGGCAAATATGACGGCACCGATCCGGAAGGGTTCGAGAAGGACGGTGATACGGAGCTGCTGGACTTCTCCCCGTTCTACGGATTGGCGCTGCCCCTGCTCAAGCACGGCATTCCGGTTCGGCCGGTCCAGCTCGACAACGTGCGGAGGTTCGCCCGGTATTTGAACGGCTACCGGGTGTTATTGCTCAGCTACGAATTTATGAAGCCGGAATATCCGGATCTCCATTTTGCCTTGGCCGGCTGGGTCAGAAACGGAGGCGTGCTCGTGTATGTCGGCGATGACGCCGATCCTTATCACGGTATCCGCGCATGGTGGAACGAAGACGGCCTCAGCTACGCATCCCCCCGCGGACATTTGTTCGAGCAGCTTGATGTAAAGGCTGATTCGGGAAGCGGGCTTTACCGCTCCGGCAAAGGCGTTGTCGCCTATCTTCCGGTCGCGCCGGATGAATGCGCCGCATCTGTCGAAGGCGCGAATTCCTTGCGCGCAATCGTAAGAGAGGCGATGGAAGCGCTTGGAGACCCGGCATGCCGCTGGCAGCCGAAACACGATTTCACGCTGCGGCGCGGACCATACATTATTGCGGCAGTACTTGACGAGTCGACCCTGGACTCGCTAGTCACGATTCCGGGCCCCGTCGTCGATTTGTTCGAACCGCTCCTGCCGGTGCGGCAGGAGATGCGGATTGCGCCAGGAGAGCAAGCTTTCCTGTTCGACTTGGAGAGAGGAAGGCCGGCAGATGGCCGCGTTGGCTGCATAGCCGCTTCCTCGCGTATCGAATCGCTAGAGCAGAGCGGAGCGGGATTCTCGTTTCAGCCGAAAGGTCCGGAGGGGATCATGGCGGCGGCAAGATTTTATAGCCCGCGGGAGCCTCTGTCGGCAATGCGCCTCAGCGGAGGCAGCAACGATTCCATTCCGTTCGAATGGGATGCGCCATCGTCGACGGTGCTGCTAAGGTACGAGCATTGCAGCGATGCGGACGTCGTGGTGAACGTCAGTTGGGAAAGCTGAACATTAGCCGAAAAGGAGACATGATATGCCATACGAAACGGTAAAGCCGGAGCGGCTGAAAGCGATGCTGGAAGACTGGAAGGAACGGATCTATACTCCGCTGGAAGTGCTGCGCGTCACGGCTTGGGTCACCTCGGAGCCGGTACCTTATGAAGAACGTATGTCTGGTCGGTGGATGGAGCTGTTCCCGGGAGACCGATGGGGAGGTTTGTGGGATTGCGCCTGGTTCCGCTTCGCAGGCGAAGTTCCCGAATCGGCCAAAGGGGCCAAGGTGGTGCTGCTGATTGACGTCAACGGCGAGCTTTGTCTGGTCGACGAAGATGGTACGCCGAGACAAGGACTGACCAATATCAATTCGGAGTTCGATTATTCGCTTGGCCTTCCGGGCAAGCGGGTCGTCCATGTGAGCGAAGCGTCGACAGGTTCGAAATCGATCGAAGTATGGGGCGATGCGGGCTGTAACGATTTGTTCGGACGGTATCGCAGCGGCACGCTTAAGGAGGCAGTGATCGCCCTATGCCGCGAAAACCTCAGGGGACTGTATTACGACGGGGAAGTGCTGCTGGAAACGGCGGAGCGGCTGCCGGCCGGATCGGCGAGGAAGGAGCGAATTCTGCAAGCGCTGTATGAGGTTTCACTGCTTATGACCGAGCTGACGGATGAACGGATCTCCCGTGCGAGCGGCATCCTTCACGAGCAGTTGGCGAAGCGGGGAGGCGATCCCGTGCTGACGATACACGCTGTTGGTCACGCGCATATCGATCTGGCATGGTTGTGGCCGATCCGGGAGACGATCCGCAAAGGGGCGAGAACGTTCTCGACGGCGCTTCGGATGCTGGAGCGTTATCCCGACTACGTGTTCGGGGCGAGCCAGCCGCAGCTGTACGATTGGATGAAGCGGAGTTATCCGAAGCTATATGAGGAAATCGGTCGGCGCGTGAACGAAGGACGATGGGAGCCGCAGGGCGCGATGTGGGTCGAAGCGGATACGAACGTTCCGGGCGGCGAGTCGCTTGTCCGGCAGCTGCTGTACGGCAAACGGTTTTTCCAACAGGAATTCGGTCAGGAAATGAAATCGTTGTGGATGCCCGACGTGTTCGGTTATACGGCCAGCTTGCCGCAGTTGCTGAAAAAATCGGGCGTCGACTACATGATGACGCAGAAGCTGTCCTGGAGCACCTACAACCGGCATCCGCACCATACGTTCATGTGGGAAGGGATCGACGGTTCACAGGTGCTGATGCATATGCCGCCCGAAGATACTTACAACAGCCCGGCCGCGCCGCGTTCCATTGTGAAAGCGGAGACGGACTATCTCGACAAAAACGTGTCGGAGCATTGCCTGATGTTGTTCGGAATCGGCGACGGCGGAGGCGGCCCCGGCGAAGAGCATCTGGAGCGTCTGTCCCGAGAGAAGAACTTGCTGGGATTAAGTCCGGTCGTTCAGACGCCGTCTTCGCTCTTTTTCGAGAAGCTGGAGCAAAACGCCGAGCGCTACCAAACCTGGAGAGGCGAGCTGTATCTCGAGAAGCATCAAGGCACGCTGACAAGTCAAGCGCGGAACAAACGGTATAACCGGAAGCTGGAGAAGGCGCTGAGGGAGCTTGAGTTCGCGGCTTCGCTTGCCGGGACGCTTTGCGAATACCCGTATCCGGCCGAGGCGCTCGAGGAAATATGGAAGGAAGTGCTGCTGTACCAGTTCCATGATATTTTGCCGGGCTCCTCGATCAAGCGGGTATACGACGAATCGCTGGAACGGTATGCGTTGCTGCAAGAAAGCGTCGATTCGATGATTGCGGATGCATACGGTGCAATCGCCCTCCGGATGCCGCCGGCGCAGTCGCCAGCAATCAAGCCGCTAGCCGTATTTAATTCCTTGCCCTGGAGGCGGGAAGAGTGGGTGAAGGAAGACGGACGATGGATGCGCGTGTCCGTACCGCCGATGGGATATGCGCTGGCGGAGCCAGAGGACACATCCGCGGTCATGTCGGAAACAGCCGCCGCGGCGGAATCGCCAACGGCCGCCCAAGAGCCCCTCGTGGCGACGGAGGGACATTGTCTGGAAAACGAGCTGCTCCTGCTGACCTTCTCGCAGGATGGCTCGATCGTATCCATTTACGATAAAGAGTATCGGCGCGAAATCGTGCTGGCGGGCGGAAAAGCAAACGAATTGCGCGTATTTAGCGATAATGGGGATGCATGGGACTTCCGTCAGGATTACCGGATGACGGGAGGCACGGCGCTCCAGCTGGAGGATGCCGCTTCGTTCGCGGATGGACCGACGGCAGGTCTTGTCCAACGTTACCGAATCGGAGAATCTCGCTTGACGCAGCGGGTCCTGCTAACTCAGGGCAGTCGCAGAATCGATTTTGAGACACATGTCGATTGGCAGGAATCGGGCAAGATGCTGCGCACTTCGTTCCCGGTGAACATCCGTACGGATGTTGTCAGCTGCGACATTCAATTCGGTTATTTGAAGCGGCCGACGCATCGGAACACGATGTGGGATTATGCAAAGGACGAAATTTGCGCGCATCATTGGATCGATCTGTCGGAGCCGGATTATGGCGTAGCGTTGTTGAACGATTGCAAATACGGGCACAGGGCGGAAGGCGGCGTGCTTGATTTGAACTTGCTGCGCAGCCCTTCCTATCCGGATCCCGAGTCTGACCGGGCGGAGCATACGTTTACGTATTCGTTGTATCCGCATCCGGGCGACCATATACAGGCGGAGGTGTACAAGCGAGGTTACGAGCTTAACGTTCCGCTGCAGGTTGTTGCCGTTCCGGAAGGCAGCACGGCGGAGACGCTTGCGGAGACGTTCGCCTTCCTAAGTCTCGATCATCCGAATGTCATGGTGGATGCGGTCAAGCAAGCCGAGGACGGAGACGATCTAATTGTCCGGCTTTACGAAACGGCGGGTACCCGCGTCCATACGGCGCTTCGCCTCGGATGCGAGGCACGGGAAGCATGGCTGACCGATCTGATGGAAAATAAGCTCGAAGCGATGCCGATCGAAGGAGACAAGATTCGATTGACGTTTGCTCCGTTTGAAATTATAACGCTCAGATTAACGGTTCCAGCTGGGACGGCTAAGCGAGGGGGAGGCGTATGACGGCTTCTTTTCTTTGGAAACGAATTTGGAAGCACAAAGTTTTTTATCTGTTCCTGCTGCCGGGGCTGATCTGGTTTTTCATCTTTTCCTACGTTCCGCTATTCGGCATTCAAGTGGCGTTCCGCGATTACACGTTTTCGGGCGGATTTACGGGCAGTCCTTGGGCTGGGATGAAATACTTTCAACAGTTTTTCGATTATTACAAGTCGGAGGAGATTATCCGTAACACCATCGTGATCAGTTTCCTGAAGCTGGCGATCGGCTTCCCGATGCCGATTCTGCTCGCCATTCTGCTCAACGAGGTGCGTGAGCTTAAATTCAAAAAAGTCGTGCAAACGCTTTCGTATCTACCGTATTTCGTATCGTGGATAGTAGTGGTTACGTTGATGCAGCGGCTTTTATCGCCTTACGGAGGGCCCGTTAACGAGCTTCTGTCCCTGTTTGACATCGAACATATTCAGTTCTTATACAATCCGAACTGGTTCTACCAAGTAATCGTCGGTTCGGACGTGTGGAAGAACATCGGATGGAATTCGATCATCTATATGGCCGCAATTGCGGGGATTGATCAGCAGCAGTACGAAGCGGCCAAAATCGACGGAGCGAATCGCTTCCGCCAAATCTGGCATGTGACGCTGCCGGGCGTTCGCAATATCGCCATCATTCTGTTTATTCTGTCGATCGGAAGCCTGATGAGCGCCGGATACGAGCAATTGCTGCTTCTGAGCGGCCCGCCTACGGCCAGCATCGGCAGCGTGCTTGATGTTCATGTCATTACTTCCGGCATTGGCGAAGGCCGATTGAGTTACGCGGCCGCGGTCGGGTTGTTCCAAAGCTTGATTGGCTTGATTCTCATTGTGACGGTGAACCGAATCGCCCGTAAAGTGAGCGACGTATCTCTTTTCTAAAAAAGGAAGTGATTGGATGAAACGCCGATTTTCCGTTTTTACGATACTGAATTATGTGGTGCTTGCGTTGATTGGATTTTCGATGGTATACCCGTTTATCTATATTTTGGCGTATTCGTTGAACGACGGGAAAGATTCGATGATGGGCTCCTTGTACTTTCTCCCGCGCAAGTGGACGCTGGACAATTATGCGGAAGTTTTCGAGAATGCCCGTATTTGGCAAGCGTACAAAATCACCCTGCTGCGCACGCTGATCGGCACCTTCCTGCATGTGGGACTTAGCACGCTGATGGCGTACGCCTTGTCCAAAAAAGCGTTGCCGGGCAGATCGTTTTTTTCCTTCTACATTTTTCTGCCGACCATCTTCAGCGCGGGGTTCATTCCGTTTTTCATTACGTTGCAGAAGCTTCATCTGATCAACACCTTCTGGGTGTACGTCATTCCGATGCTGTTCAGCTTTATGCACATCGTCATTCTCCGCACCTTCCTTCAAGGCATACCCGAGGAGCTGGAGGAATCGGCCCGCATTGACGGTTATGGCGATTTCCAAATATTCGCCCGCATTATTTTGCCGCTGTCCGGTCCGGTGCTTGCGACAATCTCTTTGTTTATCGGGGTGTCCCATTGGAACGACTGGTTTTCGGGCGCCTACTACGTGTCGAATAAAAACTTGATTCCGGTGCAAACGATGCTCCAGGAAATGCTGACGCAAGCGGAAGCGTTCTCGTCATCGGCGCAACGGGCAGCGCAGCAGGGCGGGCAGACGGTTAATACCGGCGTGCAAGGTTCGACACCTGAATCGCTGCGAATGGCTTTGCTTGTTATTACGGTTTTTCCGATCTTGTGCGTATATCCCTTCCTTCAGCGTTTTTTCGTCAAAGGCGTCATGATCGGATCTGTCAAAGGATAAGGGTTCCCTTGAGGACTTTATCATACAAATGACTATTTTCAGGGAGGTTTCTGTATGAAGAAGCTTTACGGAAAAGGCGCAACGGTGTTGCTTGCGGCTGCGCTCGTGATCGGATCTTTGGCTGGATGCACGAACAATGAGGAGCCAGGGAATAAAGGCGGAGAAGGGGGCGCTTCCGGCAACAAAGAAGTGACGCTGCGCGTGCTTCATAACTGGAACGGCTCCACGGGGTCGGAAGTCGACATGACGCCGGTCGAAGAAGTCATCAAGGAAAAAACAGGCGTTACGGTCGAATGGGAATACACGACGGGAAGCGAAACCGAAAAGGTTAATGCGATCTTCGCCACGCAGGATCTACCGGACATTTATACGGGTCCGGCATGGGGCGGTGAACTCGACGGCATCATCAAAGCAGCCAACGAAGGCCAGTTGGTCGACTTCTCGGATAAGCTCGACAAATACCCGAACCTTGCGAAATCGATCGCCAAAGAAAACGTTCCGCCGGCTCTCTACGAGAAGGCGATTGACGCGTATGACGGCAAAAAATATTTGCTGCTCCAGAATCAGCCCGCCACGGACGAGGACGGTATCGATTGGCTGTACGGCTTCTATGTAAGGAAGGACATTGTAGAGCAGATCGGCATCGACCCGCAATCGGTCAAAACGAAAGACGATTTCTACAACTTTCTGAAAAAAATCAAAGATTCGAATTTGGAAGCGAACGGCCAGCCGGTCATCCCGCTGGGCGGCTTCAGCAACGGCTGGGCGGTAGGCATCGGCAACACGATGTTTTACGGCGGCGCCGGTTACGTAGACAAAGGAGACGGCACGCTTGAGAATGCTTTCTTCTCCGAAGGATATGACGAATACACGTTATATTATCGCAAATTGTTGTCCGAGGGACTGCTGGATGCGGAGGCGTTCACGCAGACCGACCCTATTGCCAAGGAAAAAATATCGCAAGGACGCGTCGCCGTCCTGGCCGCGCATTATCCGGCAATTCTTGACGCAACCAAGGAATATGCCAAAACGAATCCGGGCAGCGAGTTCGTGCCGGTAGGCCCGTTGGAGTGGGCAGGAGCGGAGCCTGCCCGACCGGTTGATCTTGGTATTCAAGGAAACAACGTCACGGCGATTACGAAAGCGGTCAAAGATGTGGACGCCGCGCTCCGGCTGCTGGATTATTTGGCATCGGATGAAGGATTTATGCTCACTCGTTACGGCGTGGAGGGCGTTCATTGGGATATGGTAGACGGCAAGCCGACGCCGAAGAAGGAATGGTTCGATAAGTTCGCGAACGATACGTCGGGCAAGCTGATCGAACGCAAAAACCAAGGGCTGGAAATCGGTTTCAACTCCATGTCGGGAATGGACCGAATCAATTCCGTGGGTGCCGGCGACATCTGGCAGGATCAAGAGCGGAAGGACACGATGGATAACGCCCGCAAAATTTTGCGCCCGAACGGCATCAAAGTGATAACCGGCTATAATCCCGGCGATGTCATTATTAAACACGAGAAGTGGGAATCGCTGAAGCCGTCGATGGACAAAACCGGCGATGCCTGGAAAGAGGCCGTATATGCCAAGTCGGATGAAGCGGCGCTGAAAATACTAAACGAGCTTCGCGAGCAGATGAAGAAAACCGGCTACGAGGAAGCGATGCAATATACGAACGAACAATTAAAAGGCAAAGAAGTCGTAACGATGCAGCTGCCGAACTGATTTCGGCCGAGAGGAGAATGGAAAGTGGCACAAACATTAACGCAAACATTAAGACCTCCGTCCGTCCCGCTTATCGCTGTCGATCCTTACTTTAGCGTCTGGTCGGCGGCGGACCGTTTGTATGACGAACATACAACCCATTGGACGAACAAACGCAACAGCATGGCCGGTATTATCCGTATCGACGGCAAACCGAGAAGGTTCATGGGAAAGGTTGATCTCGCCGATCTTGCCCGCGTCAATGAGCTGCCGGCGATGGAACAAATAAGCGTAAAGGTCGAGCCGCTCACAAGCACCTATGTGTTCGAGGCGGACGGAATCGAGCTGGAGGCGGCCTTTATGACGCCGCTTCTGCAGGACGACCTGGAGTTGCTGTCGAGACCCGCGTCCTATATGACGTTCCGCGTTCGCTCTATCGACGGGAAGCCGCATAGCGTCCAGCTTTATATCGACCTGTCGGTGGAGTTATGCGTACACGCGACGGATCAGGCCGTCACCTGGTCGCGAGCGGAGACCGGCGAACGAGTCGCCGCCATGCGCATCGGCACGGAAGAACAGCCGATTCTGGGCCGAGTCGGAGACGACACGCGGATCGACTGGGGATATGTATACTTGGCAGTTCCGCAATCGGAGGGCTTGCAGACGGCGATTCATTCCGCCAAGATGCGCTTGAGGTTTGCGGATTCCGGACAATTGCCGGAGAAGGACGATGTTGCTTATCCGCGCGAGGCTGCGGATGATCCCGTGGCAATGGCTGCCGTCTTCGATTTCGGCGAAACGGTCGAGCAGCCCCTATCGCGATATGCGATCGCGGCATACGACGATATTCATGCCATCGAATATTTCGGCAAACCGCTCGATGCGTACTGGCGGACTACTGGGATGACGTTCGAAGAGATGCTGAACCTGGCGGCGGAGCAATATGACGAGCTCGTCGTTCGCTGCCGCGACTTCAACCGGAAGCTGATCCATGAGAGCACCCAAGCGGGCGGGGAGAAATATGCGGATATGCTGTCGCTCGCCTACCGCCAAGCCATCGCGGCCCATAAGCTGGTTGCCGGCGAGCAAGGGGAACTGCTGTTTTTCTCCAAGGAAAACTTCAGCAACGGCTGTATCGCCACCGTCGATGTCAGCTACCCTTCGATTCCGTTGTTCCTGCACGGCAATCCGGAGCTGGTGAAAGGGATGATGCGGCCGATCTTCAAATATGCAGCCAGCGAAGAGTGGACGTTCGACTTTGCGCCGCATGACGTAGGTTGTTACCCGGCGGCGAACGGTCAAGTGTACGGGGAGAACAAGTTGGAGTACCAGATGCCGATCGAGGAATGCGGCAATATGCTGATCATGGCTGCCGCCGTATGCTTGTATGAAGGGAATGCGGAGTTTGCGCGCGAGCATTGGGAGTTGCTTACCCGCTGGGCCGCATATCTGAAGGAGTATGGCATGGATCCGGCGAACCAGCTGTGTACGGACGACTTCGCGGGGCATTTGGCGCATAACGCCAACCTGTCCATCAAAGCGATCATCGGCATCGGCGGCTATTCGCTTCTGTGCTCGATGCTGGGAGACCCGGAGGGCGAGGCTTATCTTGCGACGGCCAAGGAAATGGCGGCCAAATGGGTGGAGACGGCAAGCGCCGGCGATCACTACAAGCTGACCTTCGACAGCTCGCCGAATACGTGGAGCCTGAAGTATAATCTGGTGTGGGACCGCCTGTTTGGCTTGCATCTGTTCCCGACCAGCGTTGCAGAGGACGAAATTCGGCATTACCTCGCCAAGCAAAACGAGTTCGGTACGCCGCTCGACAGCCGGAGCACCTATACGAAGGCGGATTGGCTGGTCTGGAGCGCTTCGATGGCGACATCGAAAGAGCAGTTCGAGCAGCTTGTCGAACCGCTTTGGCATTTCTTGAACGAAACGCCAAGCCGGGTTCCGTTCACCGATTGGTACGATACGGTCAGCGGCAAGCAGATTGGCTTTCAGAACCGTTCGGTAGTCGGCGGCTTGTTCCTGCCATTATTAAAGGCGTTCTAAAGCGCCGAATCATACGAACACGGATAAAGGTCTCGATTCCGCTTGATGCGGGTCGAGGCCTTTTCGCTGCGATTATTTTTCTCGCAACGCTTGACATGGAAAAATCTGTTCGAATATAATCGTAATAATTACGAATAAGAAAGGGATGAACCTCATGCGCGTTACCATTACGCTTGCTTGCACGGAAACCGGAGACAGAAACTACACGACGACGAAAAACAAAAGAACGACGCCTCACCGGCTTGAGCTTCGCAAATACAGTCCGAGGTTAAAGCGGGTTACTCTGCATAGGGAAACGAGATAGATAGCGGGATTTGATTAGACTGGATTTGATCCAATCTAATAGCTGAATAATCGAAATGTTTGCGGTTAGCATGGATTTTGTACAGCCTAATGGGAGACTTTTGGGGAAAGAATGCAATATGGTCGGATTAGACTGTATATTTTCCAAGCAAAAGTAATTTTTTCGCTGCAAGAATCGATTTGATTGGACAGAATCCATTCAAAGAAATGGAGTGTCTGGTTGTAGGGAGTTCTTTTTTTTGAAATATAATCGTAATGATTACGCTTTAATAGTTGTACTATAGGAGGATTTATTGTGAAAAGAAGAAATAAAACTCGTTTCATGCTTTTGTTTATCGTTTCCATCATTCTGCTAGCCGGCTGCAGCCAAAGCAAAACGGAAGAGGCTGGCGGATCTGCAGATATAGAAGAAGCTGCCGAATTAGTCTATGCGTCGTCCAAAGATATCAATGACATGAATCCCCATTTGTACGCGGGCTCGATGCCGGCCCAAGGCATGGTGTACGAATCGCTGGTCGAGAACACGGCAGAAGGCATCAAGCCTTTGCTCGCCGAGTCTTGGGAAATCTCGAATGACGGCAAAACGTACACGTTCCACCTAAGGAAGGACGTGAAGTTCCATGACGGGGAGCCGTTCAACGCCGAAGCGGTGAAACAAAACATCGAAGCCGTGCAAAGCAATGCGGAGAAGCACGCTTGGATCAAGCTGTCGACGAAATTAGTGAAGGTAACGGCAGTAGACGAATACACCGCCGAGCTGGAGCTGTCGGAGCCCTACTACCCGACTTTATTGGAGCTCTCCATGACGAGGCCGTTCGTATTCCTTTCGCCGAAGGACTTTATTAACGGGGGAACCAAAGAGGGGGTAAGCGGCTATCACGGCACCGGGCCTTACAAGCTCGCCGATCATAAAGTCGATGAGTATGCGACGTTCGAAGCGAATGAGAGCTATTGGAACGGCGCGCCCGCGATTAAGAAGGTGACATCGAAGGTGCTGCCGGCAGGAGAAACGACGTTGCTCGCCTTGCAGAAAGGGGAGGTCAACTTCGTTTTCACGGATGATCGCGGTGCGGACAGCATCGACGTGGAAGCGATGAACCGATTAGTGGAGTCAGGCGATTATCAGCTCATTCGAAGCGATCCCATGAATACGAAAATGATCGTCGCGAATAGCAGCAAGTCGGATAGTCCGGTAAGCGAAACGGCCGTTCGCGAAGCGATTTGGCATGCGATCGATAGAGAAACGATCAGCGACGCTATTTTTAACGGCATGGAGGCAGCGGCGAATACGTTATTCTCTTCCAATGTCAATTATGCGGACGTCGATCTGAAGAAGCGGGATTATGATTTGGATCATGCCAAACAGCTACTTACGCAGGCGGGATGGAAACAAGGGAACGATTCCGCAGTTAGAACGAAAGCAGGCCGTACTCTAACGCTTCAATTGTATTATGATTCGAATTCGCCCTCGCAAAAAACGCAGGCTGAGTTTATCCAAAGCTCATTGCAAGAAATCGGCATGCAGCTGGACATTATCGGCGAGGAATCGACATCGATCGCGAACAGAAGATCAACCGGAGAATATGACCTGTTGTTCAATCAAACATGGGGACTAGCGTATGATCCGCAGAGCACGATCGCCGCATTTACGTCCAGCTCCGCCTATTTGCATACGACGAGCGGCATAGCCGGAGCGGACGAACTTTACGGGAGCATCGAGGAAGTGATGGCGACGACGGACGAGGCCAAGCGGAAGGCGTTATACGCCCGCATCTTGACGATCGTCCATGATGAAGCCGTCTTTATTCCGATTACGAACGGCAGCGTTACGGTTGTGGCGCGGGCGGACGTCACAGGCATATCTTTCAAGCAGACGCAATTCGAGCTGCCGTTCGAACGGCTGAAATTCGAATAAGAGTCTTCGATGGGAACCTATTTGGCTAGAAGGCTGTTCATGGCCGTTCCATTGCTTATCGTGATCTCTTTTTTGACGTTTATATTAATCAATCTATCGCCCATGGATCCCGCCGAGGTTGTCTTGCACGCGCAGGAAATTCCTCAGATAACGGATGAATTGATTGCTCAGACGAACGAGGAGCTGGGCTTCGACAGACCGTTTATGATTCGGTATTTCGATTGGCTTCTATCCTGTCTCCGATTGGATTTCGGAAGCTCGTACATAACGGGGCAGCCCGTCTGGTCGTTGATAGGCCCGGCCTTTCTTAATACGTTGAAGCTGACGATGGTATCCTCTATCGCGATCATTGCTTTGTCTGTTTTATTGGGTGTGATATGCGCGATGAGAGAAGGCGGGGTTGTAGACAAAACGGTCAGAGGAACGGCGTTTCTTCTGACCGCCATGCCGTCTTATTGGCTGGCGGCGATGATGATCTGGTATTTTTCCGTGCGGCTCGATCTGCTGCCGACAAGCGGGATGGACTCTTACCTGAGCTATATATTGCCGGTGACCGTTATTACGATCGGTTATGCAGGCATGTACTTCCGGAACGTCCGAAGCTCCGTAATAAGCAATATGAACGAAGATTATGTGCTGTATGGAAGAGCATGCGGCATATCGGAGAGAAAGATTACGATGCATATTTTGAGAAATTCGTTGCAAGTTTCGATTTCGATATTTTGCATGGCGATCCCGATCGTACTCGGCAGCACGGTCGTTATCGAAAATGTGTTTGCGTGGCCCGGTTTAGGACGGTTAAGCGTCAAATCGATTCTAAGCAGAGATTTTCCGATTATCCAAGCCTATGTGCTTCTATTGGCCGTGGCATTCGTGCTGTTCAATACGGTATCCGATATCGTGGGCGCCGCGCTGAATCCGAAGCTAAGAAGGGATATGTGATGGGAGTAATACGACGTTTGTGCAAGGATAAGCTTGCCGCAATCTCTTTGTTCGTCATTGCGATCGTCTTGGCGGCAGGCGCGTTCTCGCCGGTCATAGCGCCACATGACCCCTATGCCGTCAATATGAAGCTTCGGTTCGCGGGCTCGTCATGGGCGTATTTGTTAGGCAACGATCATTTGGGGAGATGTATTTTATCCCGATTGATTTACGGCATCCGGCCTAGCGTGCTATGGGTGCTTGCGGCGTTGATGCTCTCGGTGGGAGTTGGATCTATAGTCGGCTTTGTCGCCGGATATGCGAAGGGGATTACCGATGCCGTTATCATGCGGATCTGCGATGTGATGCTCTCGTTCCCGGGTTACGTGATGACGTTGGCCGTTGTCGGTATTTTGGGCGCCGGTCTGGAAAATATATTGATCGCTTTCGCGGTCATGAAATGGGCTTGGTTCGCCCGAGTCATTCGAACGTCCGTCATGCAATATACCGAGACGGATTATGTGAGGTTCGCCAAGGCAACCGGCATTAGCCCTATCCGAACGATATACAAGCATATCGTTCCCGTGACGTTATCCGATATCGCGGTCATTGCCAGCAGCTCGATCTGTTCGATGGTTTTGCAAATATCGGGTCTCTCTTTCCTCGGATTGGGCATTCAAGCTCCGCATGCCGAATGGGGGATGATGCTGAACGAGGCGAGGGAGGTCATGTTCACGAGACCCGAGCTTATGCTGGCGCCCGGACTAGCCATTGTCGTCGTGGTGTCGGCTTTCAATTTTTTGGCGGATGGTCTTCAGGCGGCGCTTGATCCCAAGTTAAGGATATCGAAAAACAAGCATCATGAAACCGAGGCAAAGGAGTCCGCTTATGGCTTTGTTAGAGGTTAGAGGCTTAAGGATCCAGGATATGAACAGGGGGAAAGTCGTAATCCCGCAAAGCTCCTTTCAATTAGGGCGGGGCAGCACGCTGGCGATCGTGGGAGAGAGCGGAAGCGGGAAGTCCGTAACCTGCAGAGCCGTGATGAGACTAAACAAACCGTGGCTGCGGCAATCCGGCGACATTGTATTCAAAGGCGACAATCTAAACGAGCTTTCCGAAAAAGAAATGCGAAGAAAACGAGGCAAGCAGCTGTGCATGATCCTCCAAAACGGGATGTCCGCATTTGATCCCTCTTGCGTCGTCGGGGTTCATTTAAAGGAAACGCTGCGCCAGCACTTCGACTGGAGCACCACCGAAACCGTGCATCGGATGAAGCATGCGATGGAAAGCGTCCTGCTCAAAAATCCGCTAGAAATCATGCATAAATATCCGCATCAGCTATCGGGCGGCATGCTGCAGCGGATCATGATCGCGTTATCGTTGGTGCTGGAGCCCGACCTGATTATCGCCGATGAACCGACGACGGCGCTGGATACGATCGCGCAGTACGAGGTCGTCGAGCAGCTGTTGAAGCTAAGGGATAGGGATTGCTCCATGATCTATATTTCGCATGACTTGGCCGTGGTCCGGAAAATAGCCGACGACGTGCTGGTCATGAAGGAAGGGGAAATTGTCGAGCGCGGAAGCATAGCTAGCGTTTTTCGTAATCCCCAGCATCTCTATACCCGGCATTTGGTATCTACCCGATCGGCGTTAAGCAATCATTTTAAAAGTTTGACGAGGGAGGAGATCCATTGCTGAAGGTTGCGGGGGTTCATAAAGCGTACAGAAGGGGAGGATTCTTCGCTAAACAAAAGCAACAGATTTTGCGCGATGTCAGCTTTGAATGCGAGAGCGGGGAATGCCTCGGCATTATCGGAGAAAGCGGGAGCGGGAAGTCTACGCTTGGTCGTTTGATATTGGGCATGGAACGGCCCGATCGCGGAACGATCCTTTTCGAAGGACAGAATGTTGGGGATCGAAAAGTCAGATTAGGGAGCATGAGTGCCGTGTTCCAGGATTATACGTCTTCCATAAATCCTTTCTTTACGGTGGAACAAGCGATTGCGGAGCCGTTGGAAGCTCTGAGAGGGAATAAGGCGGATCGTGAGGGCAAGGTTGATCATTTGCTGAAAGCCGTCGGCTTGAACGCCTCTTACAAAAGCAAATACGCGCATGAGCTGTCGGGAGGAGAGGCGCAGCGTGTCTGCATTGCCAGAGCGCTCGCGACGGAACCCGCGTTTCTTCTATTAGATGAAGCGATCAGCTCGCTCGACGTTTCCGTTCAAATGCAGGTGCTGGAATTGTTGAAGGAGCTCAAGGAAGTCTACCAAATGAGCTATGTTTTTATTACGCATGATATACAGGCAGCGGCTTACATTTGCGATAGAATCGTTATTTTCCGCGAAGGGCAGATCGAAGAAATCGTTCCTGCGAAGCAACTGAGGGACGTTCAGTCTCCCTATGCGAGAAGGCTGCTGCGCCACATCATAACGTTTTAAAGGAGTACTTAAATTGAGCGGAGCGATGTCTTGGCCATTTCTGCGGTTATACCTGTTGGCTTTGCTTTATTTCAGCGCCAATTCCATACTGAATGTCATCATCCCGTTACGCGGTGAATCCGCAGGGGCAAGCAGCACGACCATCGGCTTGATCATGGGAGCCTACATGATGGCCTCGATGTGCTTCCGGCCTTGGGCAGGCGTTATTGTCGAGAAGTACGGGCCGATTAAAGTACTGCGATTTATCCTTATTATAAATGGCTGCGCTTTGATCTTATATACGGTAACCGGATTGGAGGGTTATTTCGCCGCCCGCATGTTGCAAGGCGTATGTACCGCTTTCTTTTCCATGGCTTTGCAAATCGGCATCATTGACGCTTTGCCGGAGAAGGAGCGCTCCCAAGGCATTTCCTTCTACTCGTTGTTTACGTATATTCCGGGCATGATCGGGCCTCTGTTGGCTCTTGGAATCTGGCAATCCGGTACCATGGATGCTTTCTCCATAACGATGGTGGCGATAGCGGTCTTCACGGGTTTGTTCGGTTATACGGTCAAGCTGGATCAATCCGCGAATGTCGCGGCTGCGAATGGGGATCGATCCGAGCATCGAATGAGCACGTTAAGTTCGCTCGGCCAGTTGGTCAAAAATCGCGATTTGTTCAGATGCAGCGTATTGATGGTAGCGGCTTCTATCGTATTTGGCGCGATTACGGCCTTTATGCCTCTGTACGCTGCGCAATTGAAAAGCGGCAATGCGGGCGTCTATTTGATGCTTCAGGCAGGCGCCGTCGTCTTTGCCAGGTACGCGTTAAGTAAGAGAATTCCTTCCGACGGAAGGTGGCATTCCCTGTTCATCATGGGAACGATGTGCTTAATAGCTGTAGCGGCATTATGCGTGAGCGCTTCACTATGGTGGGGAGCCTTTCCGTTCTACGCTGGCGCTTTGCTGATGGGACTAGGGCAAGCGCTGCTCTATCCGACGTTGACGACTTATCTCTCCTTCGTATTGCCCCAGACGAACCGGAACGTGCTGATCGGATTATTTATCGCGATGACCGATTTAGGAGTCTCGTTGGGCGGCATCATTATGGGGCCGGTAGCGGATATATCCTCGTACTCCTTTATGTACTTGGTCTGTGCAGTCTTGGCAGCCGCAACGGTTGTTATTGCTTTCCGAAATTACCACACGAACTTTGAGGGCGGTACTTTGTAATATTTTTTGAATGCCTTCGAGAAGCTGTATGGATCGGGGTAACCGAGCAAACCTGCGATTTGCTGAATCGAATACGTTCTGCTGTACAACAACTCGCGGGCCCGATTCATTTTCAATTGGTAAATATACGAACCCGGCGTAATGCCCAAAGCCTGTTTGAAATAAAGGATGAAATACTTCTCGGACATGCCCGCTAGTTCGGCAAGCTCTCCAATGCGGACCGGCTGATGCAGACGATCTTGGATAAAAGCAAATACAGGCTGCAGCGCCTGCAGATTCGTATTTCGATTCCTGGCAGGGACATGTTTCGCGAACCCCCCTTGGTAATCCCCGCGCCCATAACATTCCAAGATCTTTGCAATTAGAATCGTGAGCGCTCCTTTCAATCTGATCGCCGACATCGGAATGCCGTGCATATGCTGGTCGAAAGAGTCTAAGTACAAGCCCATTTCCTCCTGTACTAGCGAGCTTGCCATAATGCCTTCCAGTGAATAATTGTCTAGTATTCTAAGGTGATTTCCCAGACCAAAATGAAAGTGCGTGAAAATAAAGCTGCATTCGGCACCTAGGTTCGTAGCCGTATAGACAACCTTCGGACTAAAAAGAATCAAATCTCCTTCCGATGCCAGGTGGACTTGTTCGTCAATGCGGATTTCAATGTTCCCTTTGCGAACAAACCATAGGTCGTAATCGGGATGCTGTTTGTTTTCTATCCAACCATCAGGATGAATGGCTTCTCCGCTAGCATAGATGCGAAGCATGACATGCTCTGAAAGCTCATCGAATAAGTTCAAGCTGCTCACGGCCCACGCTCCCTTACGTTTTGACATCGTACGAAATGACATGTTCGGGTTACTATGAAGCATTCCGGTTCCTTATCACCATCTTATAATGGAAGTAAGAAACAAATAAAGGGGCGGTAACATGTATTCGTTCGGATGGTGTAAAGGGATTGATGAGGCGGAGACGCTTCGCTCGCTGGGATTTGACTACATCGAATGCACGGTCACCTCGTTAATGCTCGAGAATCAATCGGAATTCGAGAAGGTAATGCCGAAGTTTATCGATAGTCCGCTGCCGCCGCGTGCATTTAACGTCTTTTTTCCGAACGGCTTACCCGTTGTTGGTCCTGATACCGATTCGGAACGCATTCGCCGTTATGTGTCGAAGGCTGCTTCAGCATTGAACCGAATCGGCGCACGCATCGTCGTACTCGGGAGCGGTCGCGCAAGGCATGTGCCGGACGGCTGGGATAGGGGACGCGCGGAAGAGCAGTTCACGCAGTTGCTTGGCTGGATGGGCGACGAATTCGATGGAACCGGCGTTACGGTAGCGATTGAACCGCTGAATAAGAAAGAAACGAATCTAATCAATAGCGTTGCTGAGGCAGTCGCTTTCGCGGGGCAGGCCAACCGCCGATCCATACGAGTATTGGCCGATTTTTACCATATGGATGAGGAGAACGAACCGCTGGATACGATGGTCGAGCATAAGGACTGGTTGGCCCATATTCATTTGGCGGATACAGGCAGATTAAGTCCGGGTACGGGGCAATACCCTTATGGACCATTCGCAGAGTCGCTGAAGAAGGCAGGTTACTCCGGTCTTATTTCCGCAGAATGCAATACGAATCACCCGGAGGAAGAGCTTCCGGCGGCTTTGGCTTTTATGAAAAAGAAGTTTAAGTGAATAGTAGATGGCAGTCTGACCTCAGGGTCAGGCTGTTTTTTTTTAGTTCAAATGAAGTCCTAAAATTATGCGCAACGATCAAAAATATGACGGTATACTGCCCTGTTTTGCGAGTGTTAGTATTATCACAGCAAAAGGAAAGGGGAGAGCAAAAACGGGTTTTCACGGCGAAGCATCAAGGGGCAGGTAATCCTGCAGGAGCTTTGTTATTTTGGAAATACTACCCTATTTAGTCGTAGACCTACCCTTCATGGGTAGGTCATTTTTTTGGATTCAAACCCTATAATTGAATTTGGATTTGTTATGGGAACGTCGATTTTCTTTCGTAAAAACATTCGATTATAAGGAGGAGTGCGGTTATTATGAAGCTTCTAATGCGCAGAACGATGATATATCTGTTATTGGCAAGTCTAATTATTCCCTTTCTACCGCCCGGAACGGCAAAGGCGGCAGCTTCTAACTGGGTGATGGCGGATGGCGGCGGCGCTAACGGCTTGAACGTGAATCCGGCTTATGGCTCATGGCTAAATACGCGTACTGCCGTATACAACAATGTCCTTTATGCGGCATGGACCGAAAAGTCCGCAACAGTCGATCAGATCCGCGTTAAGAGCTATAACGGGTCAACCTGGAGCAGCGTTGACGGCGGCGGTGCGACCGGATTGAATATCGATACGTCGCAGTCAGCGATTAATCCTGACCTGGCTGTCTACAGCAACGTCTTATTTGCGGCATGGCAGGAAAGCGGGAAAATTCGAGTAAAGAGGTATAACGGCGGCAGCAGTTGGACCAGCGTAGATGGCGGAGGGCTTATCGGGAACGCATCGGGAAGCGCAAACGCTCCCCGTCTGGCCGTGGCAAATAACGTCTTATATGTCACTTGGTATGAGTCGGTTAACGGTGTCTATCAAATTCGTGTGATGAGCTTTAACGGCGCCAGTTGGATCAGCGCAGACGGCGGAGGCCTAACCGGGTTGAACATCAATACAGCCAATTCCGCGATGTATCCTACATTGGCTGTATTCGGCAATGTCTTATATCTAGCTTGGTATGAAAGCGATACTGCCTTCTTCCAGGTACGAGTGAAGAAATATAACGGCACTAGCTGGACGAGCGCGGATGGCGGCGGGGCAACCGGCTTGAACGCGGATCCGGCTTATGCCCACGGAATAATGCCCGAATTGGTTGAATTCAACGGCGCTCTATATGCAACATGGACGGAAAGTAATCAGATACGGGTTAAGAAGTATGATGGAGCGAGCTGGGCGAGCGCAGACGGAGGCGGTTCGAGCGGTTTGAACGTAAATGCCGCGAGGAACGCATCCGTACCTAAATTGACCGTGTACAATAATGCTCTATATGCAATATGGCTTGAAAGTAACGGAACGATCGCTCAGGTTCGGGTGAAAAAGTACGACGGTACGACTTGGTCAAGTATGGATGATGGCGGTACGACCGGTCTTAACGTGAATACAGGCATCAACGCAGCGTACCCTTCCCTTCAAGTATTTAATGGTAGTTTATATGCATTTTGGATGGAGAATAACGGATCCAATGGTCAAGTCAGGGCTGCTACGATGTTGACCAATGCAGCAACGCCGAGCATTGGGACGCAGCCGACGGCTAAGACGGTGAACGTTGGCGGAACGGCGACGCTTAGCGTGACGGCCAGCGTCAGCGATGGCGGAACGCTCAGCTACCAGTGGTACAGCAACACTTCGAACAGTACGTCCGGCGGCACGCTTGTGAGCGGAGCGAGCAGCGCGAGCTATAACGCGCCGACGACAGCGGCGGGGATGAGATATTACTATGTGGTGGTGACGAACACGAATGCGAGCGTGAACGGGACGAAGACGGCGACGGCGACGAGCAGCGTAGTTTCGGTTGTTGTAAACCCCATTGTGAATGCGGCAACGCCGACGATCGGAACGCAGCCGACGGCTAAGACGGTGAACGTTGGCGGAACGGCGGCGCTTAGCGTGGCAGCCAGCGTCAGCGACGGAGGAACGCTCAGCTATCAGTGGTATAGCAACACTAGCAACAGTACGAGTGGCGGCACGCTTGTGAATGGAGCGACGAGCGCGAGCTATAATGCGCCGACGACAGCGGCGGGCACGAGATATTACTACGTGGTGGTGACGAACACGAATGCGAGTGTCAATGGGACGAAGACTGCTTCGGTGACGAGCAGCGTTGTTTTGGTGACGGTGAACGCCATCGTGAACGCGGCAACGCCAACGATCGGAACGCAGCCGACGGCTAAGACAGTGAATGTAGGCGGAACAGCGACGCTAAGCGTGGCGGCAAACGTTAGCGATGGCGGAACGTTAAGCTATCAGTGGTACAGCAACACTTCGAACAGTACGAGTGGCGGCACGCTTGTGAATGGAGCGACGAGCGCGAGCTATAACGCGCCGACGACAGCGGCGGGGACGAGATATTACTACGTCGTGGTGACGAACACGAATGCGAGTGTCAATGGCACGAAGACGGCTTCGGTGACGAGCAGCGTTGTTTTGGTGACGGTGAACGCCATCGTGAACGCGGCAACGCCGACGATCGGAACGCAGCCGACGGCTAAGACGGTGAACGTTGACGGAACGGCGGCGCTTAGCGTGGCGGCCAGCGTCAGTGACGGAGGAACGCTCAGCTACCAGTGGTATAGCAACACTAGCAACAGTACGAGCGGCGGCACGCTTGTGAGCGGAGCGAGAAGCGCGAGCTATAACGCGCCGACGACAGCGGCGGGGACGAGATATTACTATGTCGTGGTGACGAACACGAATGCGAGTGTCAATGGGACGAAGACTGCCTCGGTGACGAGCAGCGTAGTCTCGGTTGTTGTGAACCCCATTGTAAATGCGTCGACGCCGACGATCGGAACGCAGCCGACGGCTAAGACGGTGGATGTGGGCGGAACGGCGACGCTTAGCGTGGCGGCAAGCGTCAGTGATGGCGGAGTGCTCAGCTACCAATGGTGCAGCAACACGACGAATAGTACGTCCGGAGGCACGCTTGTGAGCGGAGCGACGAGCGCGAGCTATAACGCGCCGACGACAGCGGCGGGCACGAGATATTACTACGTGGTGGTGACGAACACGAATGCGAGCGTGAACGGGACGAAGACGGCGACGGTGACGAGCAGCGTAGTCTCGGTTGTTGTAAATCCCATCGTGAACGCGGCAACGCCAACGATCGGAACGCAGCCGACGGCTAAGACGGTGGATGTGGGCGGAACGGCGACGCTTAGCGTGGCGGCAAGCGTCAGTGATGGCGGAGTGCTCAGCTACCAGTGGTACAACAACACTAGCAACAGCACTAGCGGCGGCACGCTGCTGAACGGAGCGATGAGCGCGAGCTATAACGCGCCGACGACAGCAGTGGGAACGAAGTACTACTATGTCATAGTGACGAACACGAATGCGAGTGTCAATGGGACGAAGACTGCTTCGGTGACGAGCAGCGTTGTTTTGGTGACGGTGAACGCCATCGTGAACGCGGCAACGCCAACGATCGGAACGCAGCCGACGGCTAAGACAGTGAATGTAGGCGGAACAGCGACGCTAAGCGTGGCGGCAAACGTTAGCGATGGCGGAACGTTAAGCTATCAGTGGTACAGCAACACTTCGAACAGTACGTCCGGCGGCACGCTTGTGAGCGGAGCGAGCAGCGCGAGCTATAACGCGCCGACGACAGCGGCGGGGACGAAGTACTACTATGTCGTGGTAACGAACACGAATGCGAGTGTCAATGGTACGAAGACAGCTTCGGTGACGAGCAGCGTAGTCTCGGTTGTTGTAAATCCCATTGTGAATGCGGCAACGCCAACGATCGGAACGCAGCCGACGGCTAAGACGGTGGATGTCGGCGGAACAGCGACGCTAAGCGTGGCGGCTAGCGTCAGTGATGGCGGAGTGCTCAGCTACCAGTGGTACAGCAACACTAGCAACAGTACGAGTGGTGGCACGCTTGTGAGCGGAGCGAGCAGCGCAAGCTATAACGCGCCGACGACAGCGGCAGGAACGAAGTACTACTATGTCGTGGTGACGAACACGAATGCGAGTGTCAATGGGACGAAGACTGCTTCGGTGACGAGCAACGTCGTGCTGGTGACGGTGAACGCCATCGTGAACGCGGCAACGCCAACGATCGGAACGCAACCGACGGCTAAGAGCGTGGATGTGGGCGGAACGGCGACGCTAAGCGTGGCGGCTAGCGTCAGTGATGGCGGAGTGCTCAGCTACCAGTGGTACAGCAACACGACGAACAGCACTTCCGGCGGCACGCTGCTGAGTGGAGCGACGAGCGCGAGCTATAACGCGCCGACAACAGCGGCGGGGACGAAGTACTACTATGTCGTGGTGACGAACACGAATGCGAGCGTGAACGGCACGAAGACCGCGACGGCGACGAGCAACGTCGTGCTGGTGACGGTGAACGCCATCGTGAACGCGGCAACGCCAACGATCGGAACGCAGCCGACGGCTAAGACAGTGAACGTAGGCGAGACAGCGACGCTGAGCATAGTGGCGAGCGTTAGCGACGGCGGAACGTTAAGTTATCAGTGGTACAGCAACACGACGAACAGTACATCCGGAGGCACGCTTGTGAGCGGAGCGAGCAGCGCAAGCTATAACGCACCGACGACAGCGACGGGAACGAAGTACTACTATGTCGTGGTGACGAACACGAATGCGAGCGTGAACGGCACGAAGACGGCTACCGCTACGAGTAACGTCGTGCTGGTGACGGTGAACGCGATCGTGAACGCGGCAACGCCGACTATAGGAACGCAGCCGACGGCTACGACGGTGAATGTCGGCGGAACGGCGACGTTAAGCGTGGCGGCCAGCGTCAGTGATGGCGGAGTGCTCAGCTACCAGTGGTACAACAACACTAGCAACAGCACTAGCGGCGGCACGCTGCTGAACGGAGCGATGAGCGCGAGCTATAACGCGCCGACGACAGCAGTGGGAACGAAGTACTACTATGTCATAGTGACGAACACGAATGCGAGCGTCAACGGCACGAAGACGGCGACCGCGACAAGTAATGTTGTCTTGGTGACGGTGAACGCGATTGTGAACGCGGCAACGCCGACTATAGGAACGCAGCCGACGGCTACGACGGTGGATGTGGGCGGAACGGCGACGCTTAGCGTGGCGGGCAGCGTCAGCGACGGAGGAACGCTCAGTTACCAGTGGTACAGCAACGCTACGAACAGCACCTCCGGCGGCACGCTTATAGACGAAGCGATCTTCGCAGACTATAACGCACCTACCGCAACGGAGGGAACAACGTATTACTACGTCGTGATAACGAACACGAATGCGAGTGTCAATGGCACGAAGACGGCCAGCGCAACGAGCAGTATCGTCGCTGTCACGGTATCCGAAGAAATTACGTATGAGATTGAAGCGATAGACAATCAAACGGGAGAAGTCTTGACGCTAGGTTATGAGCCTAATACACAGCAGACCCTTATCATCCCTATTACGAATATCGGATCTGGCGATTTAACGGACTTGTCCGTATCGACAAGCGGGTCTGACGCGGAGTCCTTCGAGATCACTCAACCGGCATCGACCTTGAATAGCGGTTCGCCGCCCACCAGCTTTACGGTAAAAGCAATGAATGGTCTAGCCGCAGGGACGTATACGATGACCGTGACCGTATCAGCTGCCCAAATGGACGACATCACTTTTACGGTTACGCAAGTCGTAAACCTTCCTGGCGTTCTTGCAAGCCCTGATCATCTACAGGCTGCAGCCGGAAACGAGAGCGTTGCCTTGCAATGGGATGCCGTGGAGGAGGCCGACGAATACGAAATCTATGTAGCTACGGCATCTGGTCTTTACGACGACTCCGCGGTTGCAACAGTGAGTGGAACGAGCTACAGCGTGACAGGTCTAACTAATGGCATTACCTATTATTTTGCGGTCAAAGCAGGCAATTCGGGAGTATGGAGCTCCTTCTCAGGCGAAGTCAGCGCGACACCTGCTACCGTTCCTTCAGCACCGACGAACGTACAGGCACGCGCGGGCGATAAGAAAGCGACCGTTAGTTTCGAAGCGCCGGAGGACAACGGGGGGAGCGCCATTATTCGCTATGAAGTCACGGCGTATCCGGGCGGGATTACGGCAACCGGAACGACAACCCGAATCGTGGTTTCGGGGCTAAGCAACGGCAAGGCTTATACGTTTACGGTTCGTGCGATCAACGGTGTAGGACCAGGCGAAGTATCCGCTGTTTCCAATTCGGTAAAGCCTAGCAAGAGTACAACAACTCCGCAGCCGCCGACTCCGCCTGTTGACGGGGTGAGGTGCTTGGTGAACGGCCAGCTGGCAGATATACTTGGAAAAGTAATATCAACGACAACGAATGACCGTACGGTCCTCACTTTGGAGCTTGATTCCGAGAAGCTGACTGACTGGTTGAAGAAAGAAAAACAAGGAGCAGTCATTACGCTTGACGCAGGCAAGGGCTTTAATGCTGTAATCGTCAAGTTGAACGGCGAAATGATTCGAAACCTGCAGTTGAAGGAAGCCACTCTTGTTGTACGTACGGAGAAAGCGGTCAATACGATCGCTGCGAAGCAGATCAATATCGACGCGATTGCAGAGCGCTTCGGCAACAAGGCACAGCTTCAAGACATAATCGTACAAATTTCAGTAGCCAACTCGTCGGATGACATGGTCAAAAAACTGCAGGACGCTGCCGATCGGATGCATCTGGTGATCGTCTCGCCTGCGATAACGTTTACGATCCAGGCGGAGTACGATAACAAGACGTATGAGCAAGCCCGGTATAAAGCTTATTCAGAGAGACTGATAGCGATAGCTCCGGGAGTTAACCCGAGCAAAGTCTCGACGGCTGTCGCTATCGAGCCGAATGGAGAGTTCCGGCATGTTCCAAGCAAGATTATCCTTATCGACGGCAAGTATTACGTGCAGTTGAGCGACTTGTCGAATGGCACCTTCGCAATTGTTTACCATTCAGCAAACTTCTTCGACGTCGAAGGTCATTGGGCTGAAGCGGCAATAAATGACCTAGGCGCGCGATTGGTCCTGCGTGTCCCGGCAAGCGGTTTGTTCCAACCGAATCGCGACATTACGCGAGCTGAGTTCGCGGACATGATCGTTCGTGGGCTAGGGCTAAGTGTAGAGCAAGGTACGACGAGCTTCGTCGACGTGAAGGAGGGCGATTGGTACAGCGGCGCCGTCCAAACCGCCTATTCATACGGCTTGATCGAGGGATTCCCTCGCGACAAGTTCAGACCGAACGACCGAATAACGCGCGAGCAGGCGTTTGTCATTATGGCCAAGGCGATGAAGCTGATTAATCCGGATAAAAACCTGCAAGCAATTGATGTTGCTGCTCAGCTTCATCGTTATTCGGATGCGGACAGCGTATCGGAATGGGCGAAGAACGGGCTTGCGAATTGTTTGGAAGCCGGTATCGTATCGGGACGCGCAGGGAATAGGCTTTCGCCCAAGGCGTATATAACCCGAGCTGAAGTTGCGACAATGGTATTACGATTTTTGCAGCAGTCTAAACTGATATAGACAACTCTAAGCGTTCACGAACAATGACGGTGCCTCGTGCCCGTCATTGACGTGAGCGTTATTTTTTCGCCGAACCGAAGGGTAGTTACCTTAGGTATAGTAGGTATATCCGATATAATATAGTGATCTTTATTTCACTACTTTCGTCGCGATACAAACTTCTCTAGAATAGAGAGGCAGGCTTAAGAAGCCTTCTTAATGTTTGTACACTATTCTTTAGGAGCTGATTAGAGATGCAATTTCGTCAGTTGGGAAACAGCGGATTGAAGGTTAGTGAAATTAGTCTTGGAAGCTGGTTGACATACGGAGGATACGTAGAACGCGAAAATGCGATGAAAGCGATACAAACGGCCTATGGTCTGGGCATTAATTTTTTTGATACTGCAAACGTATACGAAAGAGGGGCGGCGGAGAAGCTGATGGGCGAGGCGCTGCGTGCCTTTCCTCGTGAATCCTATGTGCTTGCGACCAAGGTGTTCGGTCAGATGGGCGACGGCCCCAATGACCGCGGCTTGTCCCGCAAACATATTAAGGAGCAATGCGATGCCAGCCTGAAGAGGCTAGGAGCGGACTATGTGGATCTGTATTACTGCCACCGCCATGATCCGAGCACGCCGCTCTATGAGACGCTCCGGGCGCTCGACGATCTGGTTCGTCAAGGCAAGGTGCTGTATGTAGGCGTCAGCGAGTGGACGACTGCCCAAATGGTGGAGGCTCATGCGATTGCGGACCGTTATTTGTTGGATCGAATCGTCGTCAACCAACCGATCTACAACATGTTCAATAGGTATATTGAGAAGGAAGTTATTCCTTACGGCGAACGAGGCGGCATCGGACAAGTCGTATTCTCGCCGCTCGCTCAAGGGTTGTTGACCGGCAAGTACAGCTCGGTGAACGAGCTGCCCGCAGATAGCCGTGCCGCGAAGCTCGATGGCATGCGCAAAAATGTAACCGAAGAGAAGATCAACAAAGTAATCGAGCTGGGCAAAGTAGCTTCCGAGCTTGAGCTTACAGTTGGCCAATTGGCGCTTGCATGGATTTTGCGGCAGCCGAATGTGTCGAGCGCGCTGGTTGGCGCCAGCCGTCCCGAGCAGGTTGAAGAGAACGCGAAAGCGGCCGGTATCGTGCTAAGCGCCGACGTGCTCGAGCGAATCGAACAAATTATAGCCGTGTAGAAGGGAGTAAGCGTTGTGCCTAAAGTAGTAGTAACAGGCGGAAGCGGGATGCTGGGCAGATGGGTGGTCAAGCATTTTGTAGAACAGGGGTATGAGGTCGTCAATGCGGATGTCAAACATCCGGCGGAGCCGCTCAGCCGAACCGTCATCGTCGATCTGAACCAACTTGGCGAAGTTTACGGAGCATTGGCCGGGGCGGATGCCGTCGTGCATTTGGCGGCTATACCCGTCGCTTACTCGCATCCTAACGAGGTAACGTTCCACAATAATGTGATGTCCACATATAACGTGCTTGAGGCTGCGGCGGGATTGGGGATACGCAAGGCCGTCATTGCATCGAGCGAATCGTCCTATGGAATCGTCTTTGCCCTTGAGCGGTTTGGGCCGCTATATGTCCCCGTCGATGAGGAGCATCCTCAGCTTCCGCAGGACAGTTACGGGTTATCCAAGATCGTGAATGAGCAAACGGCCGACATGATCCATCGCAGAACGGGCATGCAGGTGGTTTCTTTCCGGCTGGGCAACGTAATAGCGCCAGAGGCATATGAGCGGTTCCCGTCCTTTATCCATGATCCCGAGCAGCGCGAGCGTATCTTGTGGAGCTATATCGATACACGGGATGCGGCGGAAGCTTGCAGGCTGGCGGTGGAAGCCGAAGGACTTGGAAGCGTGGCGCTCAATGTGGCGGCGGATGATTCCAGCATGGCGGTTGCGAGCCGCGACCTGATGGCTGCGCGATTCCCGGAGGTCAAGGACTTCCGCAAACCGCTGGACGGTCATGAGTCGCTGCTGAGCAACGAGAAAGCCAAGCGGCTGCTGAACTGGCAGCCGAAGCATGCTTGGCGCAATTATGTTTAGAGCTGAGCTTATCGTTTAATAAGAAAGGAGCAGTCGCCTAAGGCAGACTGCTCCTTTCTTATTGTTTAGGAAATTATGGAACTCTAAGACTTGTGGATAACTTGTGGTGCGATTTGGTGCTTAAATTAATGGAAAGGGGGGTGAGCTCCTACACGGCATAAGGAGGTACGCTCCAAAAGACAGCTAATCCGCTATAGTGTCATTCTAGGCAACTAATTAGTCTTGTACCAAGCGAGCTGCCTGTATAGTTCGATATCAGGCAACTAAACGGGCTAGTTTGGTGAGTGGGTGGTGAATCGGCCGAATTAGTTCGATGAAAAGCAACTATCGAGCTCGCAACCGTGCGGCAACTAAGATTAGTTCGACGAAATGCACCTAATAAGCTCTGTAACCGTCGGCTAGTACGATAATCCATTTGACTACACAAAATCCAATCAAACTCCGATATCTCCTCGTTCCTAGCTCTTTGACTGTATGAAATCCATGCAAAAGGCTGCTGCACCTCGACGAGAACCGAATGAATCGACAGTCTGCAAACCCATAGCATAACTCGCGTTAAACCCTGCATACCTCCAACGGACAGTTCTCGCATTTGCATATTTGTCGCAAATAAGCAACATCTTTGACGAATATCGTTCCATGCTCGATGCTGATCACATCCTCCTTGCGCATATCGTTCAGAAGCCTATTCACGCTTTCGCGCGTGGCTCCAATCATTTCGGCCATTTCCGAATTGTTCATTTTTTTATCGATGCGGATCATGTTCCCTTGCTGGACACCATAAGAATTGCAGAGCCTGATTAACAGCGAACATAAGGCACCGGTCTTCCCGTAGAGCATCAGATCGCGAAACTTGGATTGCGTCATACGATGCATCACGCCCATCCATTTCATGAAGGCGATAGCAAGATCCCTATGCTGCCATAGCAGCAGCTCGAGATCCTTCTGCTCAATAATGCCAAACTCGGCATCTTCGATGACTTCCGCATTAAAGGTTTGAGTATTCGTTTGAAAAGGATCCATCTGACCAAACAGGTCGCCCGCGTGGTGGAGATACAAGGTCATTTTGTTGCCGCTATCCGTCGTTTTGGTAAGCTTTACGCGTCCTTTTTTTACATAATAAAGATGGTCCGCCGCATCCCCCTCCCAGAACAAGTACGATCCCGACATTACAGTTTTGTTGTTCATAATGCTGCTCAGTTTGCTGAAGCTGTCAGGCGAGAAGAAAGCGTCAATCCCGTTGCTCCGATTCTCCGGTTCATTCCCTTTCGATGTCTCTTTTTGCGTATATGCGTTAATGGCCATTCCAGCCATCCCCTCTCCGATTGTTTCTACCCTAATTTTACCTTTTGCGATGTGAGGTGAGCATCGGGGGATCTCCCTATCTTTGAGGGGGAAAATCCCTGATTTATTTGTGATCAACGTCACAGCGTGCAGAGTACAGGGAGTGTTTTAATAGATGCAGAAGCTCGGCATAAGAAATCGGCGGAAAGGATGTGGGTGTGTATGGAGCAACTTCCATTACGGCGCATCGAACAGCTGGCGCTTAAGAAATACAAACTGTTCCATTCAAGCAAACTGCGCTATCTTCTGCGATCCATGCTCGCCAGTATGTTTATCGGGTTTGGCGTAATCGTGGCCTTCAAGACAGGCAGCTTCTTTTATACGGAACATTCTCCGCTTACGTACCCGATGGCAGCGATGACCTTCGGAGCCGCGATCATACTGATTTCCTATGGCGGGGGCGATCTGTTTACCGGCAATACGTTTTACTATACCTACGCGGCGCTTCGCCGTCAGATGAGCTGGGCCCATGTGGGGAAACTGCTGACGGCTAGCTATATCGGGAACGTTCTCGGAGCTTGCGCGTTTGCGCTGCTTATATGGGGAACGGGACTGTTTCAATCCGCTGAGGTCAACGGCTTTCTGCTAAGCGTGGTGGAAAAGAAACTGCATGCGCCGACGATGGAGCTTTTTTTCCGCGGCTTATTGTGTAACTGGCTCGTCTGTCTGGCGTTCTTCATCCCGATGTCGTTAAGAGGAGACGGTCCCAAGTTGTTCGCTATGATGCTGTTCGTCTTCTGTTTCTTCATTTCCGGATACGAGCACAGCATTGCCAATTTATGCACGTTTGCTATCGCGCTTGTTCTCAACTATCCGGATACCATCACGTTTGGCGGCATGATCCATAATCTCGTTCCGGTTACGCTTGGCAATTTGTTCGGCGGCTCGGTGTTAATGGGCGCGATGTACTATTTTGTGAATAAACCAACCGAAGAGGAGCAATCAAAATGAAAAAATCCAAAGTTGTTGTCATTGGCGTAGGTGCTGTCGGTTCCACAACCGCGTACACACTGTTGCTGAGAAGCCGGATGGACGAACTCGTGCTTATCGATGCGAACGTGAACAAAGCAGTCGGAGACGCGCTGGATATGAACCACGGGATGCCGTTTCTCGGCCAAGCGAAAGTATGGGCGGGAAGCTATGAAGACTGTAAGGACGCGGATATCGTCATTATTACCGCTGGAGCGGCGCAAAGGCCTGGAGAGACGCGGACGGATCTGTTGAAACGCAACGCGGCGATCTACGAAAGCATTATAACGGAGGTTTTAAAATATAACTCGGACGGCATTTTGCTGATCGCAACGAATCCGGTCGATATTATGAGCTACTTTACGTGGCAAAAGTCGGGATGGCCGATCAACCGGGTTATCGGCTCGGGAACGCTGCTCGACAGCGCGCGTTTCCGATATTTGATCGGGCAGCAGCTGCACATCGACCCGCGAAGCGTACACGCGCACATTATCGGCGAACACGGCGATACCGAGCTGCCGGTATGGAGCCTCGCTAATGTGGCAGGAACGAATTTCTCGCTTACCGACGCTGCGAAGTCCGAGATTTTCGCGAATACGAGGGATGCGGCTTATCAGATTATCGAGGCCAAAGGGGCTACCTATTACGCGATCGCGCTTGCGCTGGACCGTATCGTAACCGCCATTCTTCGAGATGAATCCGCCGTTCTTAATGTATCTACGCTGCTCGACAACTACCACGGCGTGTCTGATGTGTTCATGGGCGTGCCTTGCATCGTAGACCGGCAAGGGGTTCGAGAGGTGTTGGATATCCGAATCAGCGAGGAAGAGAAGGCGCTTCTCCACCGGTCCGCCAATCACTTGAAAGAGCTCATTGAAACCGTCAAATAAACGAGAATAATCGAATAGCCCCTTATCTCGCGTTTCGGATAAGGGGCTATTTCTTAATCAAATCATGTTACAATTCGTATGAAGGGTGAATAACGATGAGAAATTTTGAAGCTGACACAATAAGCCGTGCCGTTCATTATATACGAGTTACTTCATTAAGCGACTTTACGGCTTTGGCTCTCCCGATCGACGATGGCAGCAAGTACCGCTGGCGATATGCAAGCGGCAATATGAATCATCGTTATGAGCATATGATCGTTAAGCGAGGCAAGGGCCTGCCAGGCATGGCCCTTCTATTGGGACGAAGCTTGATTAAGGATATTGCATCGAAAGAAGCAAACAAACCTCGCTTCGAATGTTCATTAATGCTGGCCGAGGGCCTTCACACGGCGGCAGCTATTCCGATTCCTGATGGATTCGGCTCTGCCGGCGTTCTAATGGTTGGCGTACGTCATCCTCATAGCTATACGGATACTAATCTTATCTATCTGGAGCAGTGTGCTATCGAGCTTTCGAATCTAGTAGAGATCTCCAGATACAAAACATAATCGGAGGGGAACTATGATTAAGCTTTGCATTGTCGACGACCATGCGATGGTACGATCCGGGCTTAAAATGCTGTTGAACGAAAAAGAACGTATAACGGTTATCGGTGAGGCATCGGAAGGTGACGAAGCGATTAAGCTTGCCTTGCTGTTGAAGCCTGATGTTGTGTTAATGGATCTCAGCATGCCCCATGGCAAGGACGGCTTAACCGCGACCAAGGAACTTAAGCAGCTGCTTCCTGCTGTAGCGGTTCTCATCCTTACGATGCACGACGATGACGAGTACTTGTTCCAAGGCATTCATGCCGGCGCCTCTGGATACATATTGAAGAGTGCTCCCCATGAAGAGCTGCTAACCGCGATTCGAACGGTAGCCGAGGGAAATGCCTATCTGTATCCCACAGCGACTAAGCGATTAATGAGCGAATATTTGGAGCGTTCCGCAGCTGGCGACAACGGAAGAGCGTTGGATATGCTGTCAGAACGAGAGAAGGAAGTTGTATCTTTGGTTGCCAAAGGCTACAGCAACAAAGAAGTCGCCGAGCAACTCGTCATCAGCATAAAAACGGTCGAATCCCACAAAGCGAATGTGATGGATAAGCTTGGATTAAAGACGAGACCTGATTTGGTCAGGTATGCGATGAAAAAGGGGCTGTTGAACTTTGAATAATCCGGGCTGGGAAGAGAAACGTCCAGAAGTCATCGGACAGCGCGTCGTCTCTTTGATTTCCAAGCTGGATGAGCATATGGAGGATCCGGCCGTTAGAATGGAGCTGAAGCATGCGCTTCTCCACCTCGCAGATATCAAGCTCGCGTTAAATGAATCTTCCATCGTAGCCGTCACCGACCATAAGGGCATCATCCAATACGTAAACGATAAATTTTGCGCAATCTCGAAGTATGAACGCGAGGAACTGATGGGCAAGGATCATCGGATCATTAATTCGGGTTATCATAGCAAAAATTTCATGAACGAGCTATGGAAATCGATTGCATCCGGAAGCGTCTGGCGAGGCGACATTAAGAACCGGGCCAAAGACGGCAGCTATTATTGGGTAAACACGACGATCGTTCCTTTCCTTAACGCGAAAGGGAAGCCGTATCAATATTTGGCCATTCGCAACGAGGTGACCGAGCTGAAGCGCGTGCAGGAGGAGCTTCAGCAAATGATGAAGCAGGTAATGATCATTCAGGAAGAGGAACGCAGACGATTATCCCGCGAGCTGCATGACGGTATTGGGCAGAGCTTGTTCTCCCTTCTCATTGGCATGGATAAGCTGATTCAAGACGGTTCGCTAGACGACGCGGAGCGTCTTCGTACAAGCGTATCCCATCTGATGGAGGACGTCCGCAGTCTTGCTTGGGAATTGCGTCCTTCCGTTCTAGACGATCTTGGCGTAGTGCCGGCTATTCGTACTTATACGGACAATTTCACGAATCATTACGGCATCGGAGTCAAGCTTGATATCCATTTGCGCGGACGACTGGGACCTCAGGAAGAAACAACGATTTATCGGATCATACAAGAAGCGCTTACGAATATCGGCAAGTATGCCGATGTTGATGAATGCTTCATTACGTTATCGGATTTGCCCGACCGGATCGAAGTGAACGTCGTGGATGAGGGCAAAGGCTTTCAACGCGATAGCAGCACCAAAGGAGTGGGGCTGTTCAGTATGGAGGAGCGGGCTCGCGCGATAGACGGGCATTTAGTCGTTCAATCACAACCCGGGCAAGGAACGAAAATCCTATTGATCATACCCAAAAAATCTTGAATAGAGAAAGCCCAGATCATCCGCATAGGATGATCTGGGTCTTTTTTAGAGCTAGATGATTAATTCATGTCCGTTGGGCGGTTTTGCGGATTGCGCTTGAACAGGTTGTTGAACACTTTATTCAGCAGCGGAAGAACGTAGCGGTCTAATCCGTAACGACCGCCGTTGGTGCCTGCTACGACGACCAGCATGCCTAGCAGCATCAGCCAAGGGTTCGTGCTTACGGTTCCGGCGAACACGAACATGAAGTTCATCAGTAAGCCGAAGAACGCGGCGGCGGCTGTCAGAGCACCAAGTATAAGACCGAGGCCGACTAGAAATTCGCCGAGAGGGATCATTACGTTAATGAGCTTGACGTTCGGCAGCGCGAAGTTCTCTAGGAAGGCGTTAAAGGTCGGATATACCGCTTCGCCGGTTGCCTTATCCATTACCGGAGTTTCGATCGCCTTATTAAGGAATCCCGCTGCATCGAATCCGTCCGTCAGTTTATGCCATCCTGCGGTAAGCCATTGGTAGCCAAGCACGATTCTTATTACGGTTATGATGGCAGCGGCCCAATTATTTTCTCTCCAAAGTTTCATCATCATGATAGAACACTCCTGTCTTTGTATTTAATAGGGTTATCGAACGAATAATTGTGATGCGGATGCTCTGGAGTATTTCGTTTCCATCGCTCTCACCTTCTTCTGTGATTTGATAGTTCAAGCATAAACCGTTTTGAAAGGGATGTATGTGATCTATTTCACAATCTCATTATTTATCAAGCCCAAAAGTTTGCTATGCCGGTTTCTCCTTCGACTGGGCGTCGGTGACGAACGAGCTTGCGCAGCTCGGTGCAAGAGGAATATCTGATACAAATAGGTTTCTATTCGCAGTGAGGACCGTAAAGACCTTAACTGCGGTTTCCCCCTCCGATTCCCGTCTTAACGGACTCATCGGACTCTAACAGAAGCTATCGGCACAAGTTTGTTGAAAAAGGGAGCCCATAAAGTCACCTTGGTCCGTAACCACGCAATAAGATTGAAATATGTCCTAATACTGTCGCCTGGGTCCTTAACAGACGAAGGAATGAAATGAGTTTGGCCCTATTGAGGTTGACTGAAGCCATGGTACTAAAGTAAATTGAACGAAATCGATATGAAAGAAGAGCGGAGAATGATGATGAGTAACTATGTAATTGGAATCGACCTTGGCGGAACGAATATCAAGTCTGCGATTTTCGACTCGGAGTTTCAAACCGTACATGAAAGAAGCGACCTTACGGAAGCAGCCAAAGGTCCTGACCATGTGTTGAACAGAATGAAAGAAATCATTCAACAGATGCTCACGGACGAAGGAATCGATCATGCATCCATAAAGTGCATGGGTATGGGGATTCCCGGGTTACTTAACCCAGACGAAGGTCTCTCTATATTTTCGCCAAACTTTCCGGGGTGGGAGAACATCCATGTCGTCGATTTTATGAAGCGATATTTTGATTTTCCTGTATTCATCGACAACGATGTGCGGGTCAATCTGTATGGCGAGTGGCTGTTTGGTGCGGGTGTCGGTTACAAAAACATAGTATTGATCACATTAGGCACCGGGTTAGGATCGGGTATTGTTAATGATGGGAAAGTGGTCTACGGTACTACCTCCAGTGCTGGGGAAATCGGGCATATGAACATGTACCGGGAAGGCCGTCCTTGTCGTTGCGGAAGCTCTGGCTGCTTGGGCAGATACGTGTCCGCTATCGGAATGGTCAGAACTTTCACGGAGAAGCTGGAGGAAGGCCGAACGAGCATCCTGACGGAATGGACGGAAAATGATCCGGCCGCCATTACGGCCCGTATGATATCGGACGCTTACGACCAAGGAGATTCACTGGCAATAGAGGTCATGCATGAGACGGGGGGGATTCTGGGTTTTGGCCTCGGAAATGTCATCAACCTGCTGAACCCTGAGCTGATTATAGTTGGTGGTGGAATGTCGGCTGCTGGCGATCGCTTGCTCAATTCAGTTCGCGATACCGTTGCGAAGCATGCCTTGAAGCTTTCTTCGAGCGCATGCAAGATCGAACAAGCGAAGCTGGGCGGACAAGCCGGCGTGATCGGTGCGGCTGCCTACGCGAACAGCAAGCTGTCATAACGTGCAACGCTCCATATCCTTTAGTCGAGCTTCGTGACCGGCTCCGAGACTTCTCTGCGCAGCAGCGCTATCTCGTGCTTGTACGGGGCGTCTTTATATTTGATCTTGCCGATCGAAGGCGTCTCTAATAGCTTTGGCAAGAGCTTCATCTGCGGGTGGTGAACAATATAGTCGAGCGCTTTAAGGCCAATGTGGCCGTGACCGATATTTTCATGGCGGTCTTTGCCTGAGCCCCGTTCGTTCTTGGAGTCATTGACATGAATCACTTTGAGCTTATCGAGCCCGATGATTCGGTCGAATTCATTCAGAACGCCGTCGAAGTCGTGAACGATATCGTAGCCGGCATCATGGATATGGCATGTATCGAGACAGACGGACAGCCGCTCATTGTGGCGGACGCCTTCAATAATCATCGCAAGCTCTTCAAAGGTCCGGCCGATCTCAGAGCCTTTGCCTGCCATCGTTTCCAGCGATACCTGTACTTGTCGATGCCGTTCCTCCGACAATACTTCGTTTAATCCCTCAATAATTCGTTTGATGCCTGCTTCTGGACCTGCGCCGATATGCGCGCCGGGATGAAGCACGAGCTGCTCCGAGCCTAGCGCCGCCGTGCGCTCTATTTCATCGCGAAGAAATGAAATACTATGATTGAATACTTGATCTTTACGCGTATTCGCCAGATTAATGAGGAAGGGAGCATGCACGACAATGTTCGAGATTCCATGCTCTTTCATATGGGCATGGCCAGCCTCAATGTTGTAGGCCTCGATTGCTTTGCGCCGCGTATTCTGTGGAGCGCCTGTATAGATTAGAAAGGTTGAAGCGCCGTATGAGGCTGCTTCCTCGCTCGCTTGGAGAAGCATCCCCTTCCCGCCCATGGAAACATGGGAACCGATTAATAACATCAGACCTTTCACCTCCCATCGATCAATAGAATCTATTGTTGCACGGCTGAAGCCGATTATTCAAAGGTAAATTCAATTGATACAAAAATAATATTTTAATTCAACATTATTGATATAAATGACGTTATCATATAAAATAATTGTAATTAATCATAAATAAGGAGGTGTCAAACTATAATGCTGGAGTTAAGCTTTCAAGATCCAGATAAGCTTGTCCAAGTTTCGCATGCGTTATCTACCCGGGCTCGCGTCGATATGCTTCGGCTTCTCAGTACAAGGAATATGAATGTGGTTGAAATTGCAGAGACGCTTAAGCTGCCGGTATCTACCGTCGCCAATAACGTTAAAGTGCTGGAGGCAGCCAAGCTGATCAATACCGAGCTGCTGCCGGCATCGCGCGGAGCCATGAAGGTGTGCAGCCGCAATTATGACGACATTCACATCGCCTTCAACGTGGAGAAGACCATTCCAAGAGGAGCGCTTCTCATCTACGAGATGGAAATGCCAATCGGCCACTACAGCGACTGCGAGGTTCACCCAACCTGCGGCATGGCTAACGTCGACGGGATGATCGTTCGGGAGGACGAGCCGGCAAGCTTCTATCACCCGAAGCATATCGGAGCGCAGATCATTTGGCTTCGCAAAGGGTATTTGGAATATTTGATGCCGATGGAAGTTCCACCGGAAGCGCGGATTGACGCTTTGGAGCTATCGATGGAGCTATGCTCGGAAGCGCCTAACTACGATAATAATTGGCCTTCGGATATTACGTTATGGATCAATGGCGTTGAGATCGGTACCTGGACGAGTCCAGGCGACTTCGGTGATCGACGCGGCAAGATGACGCCTTCTTGGTGGCCCGACTGGTGCACGCAATACGGATTGCTCAAAAATTGGCGAATCGACAGGAATGGCGCATCACTGGATATGCAAAAAATTTCCGACATCACGATCAGCGACTTAAAGCTGATGCAGCGCCCTAATATTAGGCTTCGGCTCGGTGTGAAGTCGGATGCCGTTCACCAAGGCGGCATGAACTTATTCGGCAAACAATTCGGTGATTACGAGCAGGATATTGTCGTTAAAGTGTATTATGCGGCAGATCAGGACGAAACGAAAGACCTTTAATTACAGATTCCTTGTAATTGAAGGTCTTTTTTTTATTATTTAATTACACAAATTTGGTTTGAAACCGTTGACAAAATCGTAAATGGGGGATAATATGAGTTTGTGGTACAAAATTATTGTAATAAAGTGAGGAAAAAGTTTTGTGCCTGAAAAATGATTTTAAATCATAGGGGAGGCTAAACATGAAAAAGGGTTATGTTTTGACTTTGGCTACGCTGCTGACAGCTTCGCTGGTGCTTAGCGCATGCGGGAGCAATAACGGCGGCAACAATGGCGGTAATAACGGTGGCAGTGGCAATACTTCGGAGAACAATGGAAGCGCTTCAACTGGGGATTCCGGCGGAAGCAAGGTGACGTTGTCCTTCTGGACATTGTTCAGCGGCGGCGACGGCGACAACATGCAGAAGCTGATCGATGATTTCAATAAAAGCCATCCCGACATTCAAGTGAAAAACACCAAGCTTGAGTGGGGCGAATACTACACGAAGCTAATTACGGCTGTCGGCAACGGCAACGGTCCGGATGTCGGCATCTCTCATACATCACGCCTGCCTGACTTGATCAATCAAGGGGTAGTTTCCGAGCTGGATGAAGTGGCGGAAACCGCTAGCGTTGATTGGGGCACATACAACCAGAATTTGCTTAATGCGGCAGTAGTAGACGGCAAGCATTACGCAGTGCCGATCGATACGCATCCATTCATTATGTACTATAACAAGAAGCTGTTGAAGGATGCCGGTCTGCTCGGCGATGACGGCAAGCCTGTGTTGGAGCAATCCGCTGACGGCTTCGTCTCGTTCCTCGATACGCTGAAGCAGAAGCTTCCGGCTAACGTTACGCCGTTCGCGTTGTCGAACAGCAACGACGACCCGTTCCGTCTATGGTGGGCGCTGTATCACCAATTGGGCGGCAATGACGTCGTATCCGACGATCTTGCAACAGCTGCGCTTGACACGGAGAAAGGCGCGAAAGCTGCCGAGTATCTCCAGAACATCTATACAAAAGGTTATATCAAGAAAAACGATCCTGACTTCTACAAAAACTTCCAAAGCGGCACGGCTGCCATTATGATGACGGGCGTATGGGCAACCGGAACTTGGGAATCGACGGAAGGCCTTGATTTCGGCGCTATGCCGATTCCGAAGATTTTCGACCAAGAAGCGACTTGGGGCGATTCGCACACGATCATTCTTCCGGTGACGAAGAAGGAAGATCCGGAGAAACGCAAAGCGGCTATCATCTTCGCGGACTGGGTTGCCGAGAACGGCCAAGTATGGGCGAAAGCGGGACATATTCCTTCGAAACCTTCCGTGTTCGAGAAGCAAGAGTTCAAAGATCTGCCAAACCGCGCCGATTACGCGTCCGTTGCCGACACAGTTAAGTTCAGCAAGCCGTCGACGAAAAACTGGACGATTCGCGACAACGCTTTGTTCAAATTCCTTAACGAGGTATGGGCTAGCAAAATGACGCCGGCTGACGCAATGACTAAGATGCAGGACGCCATTCAGAAAGTGCTCAGCGAATAGGTTCATAATGCAAGGGCATCTGCAGGCTTTCGGCTATGAGCCGGAAGCTTGCAGATCCATTCTTGATGAGGTGAGGCGCATATATGAGAATAAGCAAGCTTAGAGCGGATATGCTCGCATTATTGTTTTTGCTCCCCTTCTTGATCGTCTATGTGCTTTACACCATTTGGCCGATGATTAAGGGCGTCGAGATGACGTTCTATAAATGGACGCTTATTAAGAAGATGTCGTATATCGGATTGGACAATTACAAGAGGCTGTTTCAAGACCATGAGGTCTGGGCTGCCATTGGGCATTCTTTCACATTTGTCATTATTACGACGCCGACGATGCTGGTGCTGGCGATCGTGCTGGCATTGATCGCTAACCGCAGATCGAATCTTCAGAAGCTTTATCGGAGCGTGTTTTTTATTCCGAGCGTGCTTTCGGTTGCCGTAGCTTCCTTCCTGGGGCTATTTATTTTTCAGCCGTATATGGGATTTATTAATACTTTTCTTCACTTGTTTGGTCTGCTTCCGCAGGGCACCGAAATATTTTGGTTATCGGAAAAATGGTTATCCTGGATTGCGGTCGCCGTTATTACGCTTTGGTGGACGGTTGGCTTTAACTTCATCCTTTATTTGTCGGCTATGCAGGAAATTCCTGATGAGCTTTATGAGGCAGCCCGCCTCGACGGCGCGAATGATTGGCAAGTGTTCTGGCGCATTACGCTGCCGCATTTGAGCCCGATTACAAAGACGATAACGATGCTGCAAATTATAAGCTCCTTCAAGGTTTTCCTCCAAATTTACATTATTACCGGAGGCGGGCCGCTCGATCAGACAAGGCCGATCATTCAGCTCATCTATCAGACGGGCTTCCGCAAAAACGATCTCGGCTACGCCGCGACGATGTCGTATGTCGTGTTCATCATCCTGCTTGTGCTATCTGCCATTCAATACTGGATTAACAATCGGAAAGGAGAGCAAGCGTAATGAAATGGGTCTATCGCTTATTATCGCTTGTCGTCGCTTTCTTCTTCCTTGCGCCGATTGTCTGGATGATGGTGGTGTCCGTGAAGAAAGAGGGAATGAAAATCGTATCGTTGATCGACTGGTTCACGCCTCCGTATTCGTTCGCCGTATACGATGAGATATTGTCGACGACGAAGCTGACGAACTGGACGCTTAACAGCTTCATGATCGCCGTCTGCGTGACGATTCTGACGGTGGCGTTTGCGGCATTGGCCGGCTTTGCCTTATCGAAGCTTCCCTTCCGCTATCGTTCGTTTATCTTCTTCTTCATACTTGCAGGCTTGCTCGTTCCAGGGGAGGCTACCATTATCCCCCTTTATCAAGTAGCGAAGGACATGGGCATTCTCAACAGCTATCAAGGATTAGTCCTGCCAATGCTTGCATCGCCCGTGGCGGTTATCGTGCTGAAGAGCTTCTTCGACGGCATTCCGAAGGATCTGCTGGAAAGCGTGCAGATCGACGGCGGCGGAGTATGGCGCATATTCTGGTCTATCGTCCTTCCGCTTACGCGGCCGGCTCTCGCCTCGATGCTCATCTTGACGTTCATCGGTTCGTGGAACAACTTCTTGTGGCCGTTCCTATCCGTAACCGACGACAACCTGTTCACGCTGCCGATGGGTATTCCAACGCTGATGAACCAATATTCAGAGGATTATGTGAAGCCGATGGTCATCAATACGGTTGCTTCGCTTCCGATTCTACTGCTGTTCGTCATTTTCGAACGACAAATCGTGAAGGGCGTCAGCCTATCGGGGATTAAAGGATGAGTGCAACCGGTTCGGCGGTCAAAAAACGCGAGCGGGCCATCGATATGTTCAAGGGTCTGCTTGTGCTGGGGATGGTTTATTGCCACACGCTGCAGTTCTTCAGCGATGGAGAGCTGTACCCGAACGGCCGACCTTTTATTGAAATCATTAACTTAATAACGTTCTCGGGGTTCGTCTTCAGCTTCGGTTACGTATCGCAGCTTGCTTATTATTCGAAGCCTTTCCGCCAAGCGGCGCCTCGCATGCTGGTGGCAGCGGTCAAGACGCTGGCGGCGTTCTACGTATCAGGCATGGCGTTCCGGGTGTTTATCGACGGCAGGGAGGCCAGTTGGTCGACCTTAAAGCCGATACTATTGATCCGGGACATGCCGGGCTGGTCTGAGTTTCTTATTTCTTTCACGTATCTCATGATTATTGGACTGGCGTTGTTCGTGCCGTTTCGCTGGTTGGCGTCACGAAAGGCAATCGGCTTCGGAATTAGCGGCCTGATGCTTGTATTCACGTTCATCCCGTATGGCTCGATTCATGTGATGCAGCTTGGGCCGCTAATCGGGACGCGTGATTTCGCTTCGTTTCCGGTGCTTCAATATTTGCCTTATTACATCATAGGCATCTTGTTTGCCAAACATCGCATAACGTGGGACTGGCGGGTATTCGTTGCAGCGCTGATCGCGACGGGAGGTTTCGTGTGGCGCTGGCTGTCGGTAGACGGGCAGCCGCTGCCGGAACGGTTTCCGCCCTCCGTATGGTGGATTGTCGGCCCAGCGCTGCTAATGTACGGCTATTACGGATTGGCTCGTCTGATGGAGCGATATCCAGTCCCGTTCACCCTGTTTGAAGCGATGGGGCGCAATGTTCTATCGTACTTGGTGATGAGCAACGTGCTTATCTTTGCGCTTAAGAGCAGCCAGCAGCAGAAATTGCTGGTGGGCGCTGGGGAAGGTTTTTGGCTGGCCTGCGTCATCGTTGCGATCGTAACATTCTGCGTGTGGATTATTACGAAGCCTCCGCAATCCAAGCGATCTCAACCGTCATCTACAACTACAACATCTTAGACTGTAATCGAAAAAGGAGCAGGAGACAGAGATGAACCAACAACCACAACAGCTAAGAAACGAGTATCCGCGTCCGCAGTTCGTCCGCGAGCAATGGATGTCCTTGAATGGAACCTGGGATTTCGATTTTGACGACGAGAATGCAGGAGAACGCCAAAGATGGCAGGAGGGCGGCAGCCGCTTCTCCAAGAGGATAGAAGTTCCGTTCTGTCATCAAAGCGAATTAAGCGGCTTAGCCGACACTTCGTTCCATGATATCGTGTGGTACAGCCGTACCTTTGCCGTTCCCGAAGCTTATGCAGGGCAGCGCTTGCTGCTTCACTTCGGTGCGGTCGATTATGAAGCCAGCGTTTGGGTAAACGGGAAGCTCGTGGTGAAGCATGAGGGCGGACATACACCTTTTCATGCCGACATCACAGACGCCTTGATCGACGGAGACAATACCCTTGTCGTCAAAGCGGTGGATTTCAGCAAGGATGTAACCTTGCCGAGAGGCAAGCAGTTCTGGGAGGAGAAGTCAGCAGGCATCTTCTATACACGGACGACGGGCATTTGGCAGAGCGTCTGGCTGGAGCCGGTGTCGCCGCAGCATATTAGCCGCATTCGCTTGACGCCGAACATTGATCGCAATGAGCTAAGTCTGCAAGCGTTCATCGGCGGATTCAAGGAAGGGGCGAACGTATCACTAAGAGCTACCATTACATTCGATGGCCAGCCGGTCGCACAGGACGAATTCGCCGTAACGCGAGCGTCCCAATCGCGTACGTTAGCCCTCCACGACTTCAACGATCATGGACTCGGACGCTGGTGGACGCCGGATCGACCGAATCTGTACGACTTGTCGCTCACGCTTGTTGTCGACGGCAAGGAGGCCGACCGAGTAGCGTCGTATTTCGGCATGCGCAAAATATCAATTGAAGACGGCGTTGTACTGCTGAACAACCGTCCTTACACGATGAAGCTGGTGCTCGATCAAGGTTATTTCCCGACAGGATTGCTTACTGCTCCAAGCGATGAGGACCTGCGCCGCGATGTTGAGCTTACGAAGGCTATGGGCTTCAACGGCGCACGCAAGCATCAGAAGATTGAGGATCCGCGATACCTCTATTGGGCGGACCGGCTTGGTCTACTCGTGTGGGGCGAGATGGCTAATGCCTATCATTTCTCGGAAGATTACGTCGGACGCGTTACGAGAGAGTGGCTGCAAGCCGTGGAGCGGGACTATAACCATCCGTGCATCGTGGCTTGGGTGCCAATCAACGAAAGCTGGGGCGTAACGAATATATTGATCGACAACCAGCAGCAGCAGCACGCTCTCGCGATGTACCATATGACGAAGTCGCTGGATCCGACGCGGCCGGTCATATCCAATGACGGCTGGGAGCTTGTGAAGACAGATCTCGTTACCATTCATGACTATGAATGGCGCAAAGAAGTGTTGGCGGATCGTTACTCGGATACTGGCAAAGCGTTGAAGGCTCGTCCCGGCAATCGTTGGATACTTGTGCCTGGCTACGAGTACGAGGGACAGCCGCTGCTATTGACCGAGTTCGGCGGCATTTCCTTTAAGAAAAGCGGCTGGGACGGTTGGGGCTACTCCGGCGCCCAGGATGAAGATGATTTTGCCAAGCGACTGCAGGATGTTGTTGGGGCTGCGCACCAGTCTCCTGTCCTCCAAGGCTTCTGCTATACCCAACTGACCGATGTCGAGCAGGAGATCAATGGTCTCTTGACGTATGATCGGCAGCCCAAACTACCTCTTGAAACCATCCGACAAATCATTCAAGGGTAGGATCTCTGAGACGCTGGAAAGAGTAGAACACAAATTCGATGAATGAGTCAGCAAAGGATAGGTGGAGACAGATGAGCTTGAAGCATTATAGAAAAGAGTATCCGAGACCGCAATTCGTGCGGGAGAATTGGGACAACTTGAACGGGGAATGGGATTTCCGTTTCGATGACAACAATGTCGGCGAGCAGGAGCAATGGTTCAAGCCAGGCGACTTTGGCGGCAATATGAAAATTCAAGTTCCGTTCGTATACGAGACGAAGGCGAGCGGTATTGAAGAAGCGGCGTTCCATCCGTATGTATGGTATCAGCGCCAGTTCAACGTTCCGGCCGAGCAGCGGCAGAAGCGGGTCAAGCTGCATTTTCAAGCGGTGGACTATGTAGCGAAAGTGTGGGTCAACGGTAAATTTGTCGGCAAGCATGAAGGCGGCTATACGGCATTTTCTTTCGATATTACGCCTTACTTGTTAGAAGATGCAGGAGCGAATAACCAAATCGTCGTCAAGGCGGAAGACAGCAACGATTGCACGCAGCCGAGAGGCAAGCAGCGCTGGCGGGATGAGAACTTTGGCTGCTGGTATGTGCAGACGACGGGCATCTGGCAGACCGTATGGGTAGAGTACGTGGCCGAGCAGCATTTGGAATCGGTCAAAATCACCCCGGATCTCGATACGAATTCCGTCCGGTTCGATTATCGTCTTCGTGAAGGTATTGCATCGGCCGATCTCCGGTTGACGACGACGATTAGGATGGACGGCCGACTCGTGAAGGAAACAAGCGTGACGGTGGACCGCTCGCAGTTGACGGCAAGCGTGGAATTGATCAGCGAAACGCGGGAGTGGAAGGTAGATTCATGGCGTCCGGAGCATCCGAAGCTCTATGAGGTGGAATTCGTATTGACGTTGGCAGATGCCGTTGTCGACCAGGTGAATTCGTACTTCGGGCTTCGTAAAGTGTCTATCCAGAAGGGCAAAGTGCTGCTGAACAACACGCCGATCTACCAGCGGTTGATCTTGGACCAAGGTTATTGGACGGACAGTCATCTGACGCCGCCTTCCGAAGAAGCAATCATAGAGGATATCGACAAAATATTGGCGATGGGCTACAACGGCGTACGCAAGCATCAGAAGATCGAGGATCCGCGTTTCCTATACTGGTGCGACGTGAAAGGCTTATTGGTATGGTCGGAGATGGCAGCCACTTATGAATTCAATGATCTGGCAGTAGATCGGTTCACCAAAGAATGGCTGGAGATTGTGCAACAGCAATATAACCATCCTTGCATCATTACATGGGTCCCTTTCAATGAGTCATGGGGGATCGGCAACGTGTTCGTCGACCGCAAGCAGCAGCAGTTCACGGAAGCGATCTATTATTTGACCAAATCAATCGATCCTTATCGGCCAGTTGTATGCAATGACGGATGGGAGCATACGATTTCCGATATTATCACCTTACATGATTATGAGGAATCGGGCGCCAAGTTCAGCAAGCGTTACGCTGACAAGGATGCAATAACGAGCAACGAAATCTCGCATATGAATTGGAAGTATGCGATGGCGCAAGGCTACGAATATCGCGGACAGCCGATTATCGTAAGCGAGTTCGGCGGCATTGCCTTTAAGACGGAAGCGGGCTGGGGCTACGGCAATCAAGTCGAAGGCGAGGAAGCTTTCTTCGAACGGTTCCAAAGCATTACGCAAGCGATCAAGGATATCGATTACATTTGCGGCTATTGTTATACGCAGGTCACCGACGTGCAGCAAGAGGTGAACGGTCTGTTGACAGAAGATCGGCAGCCTAAGGTGCCAATCGACAGAATTAAAGCGATTAACTTGGCATGATAAAAGGCCTTCGTCCTATATTCCATGGGACGAAGGCCTTTTTGCTGTTACTGATATTACGTTTGCCTGTATTTCATACAGTCTAATTAGCCCCATTCGCTGGTAGGGGGAAGTTTGAGTGGAAAACATACAGCCAAAGCCTACGATTTTAGCCTCCGGTTGCCTAAAGTGCTTATTTGACTGCACAAAATCCAATCAAACTCTGATAACGTCTCGTAACCAGCGTTTTGATTGTATGAAATCCAATCAAAACGCTGGTTATTAAAATTCATAGGGATGAGGAGGGATTGGGACATTATTTTTATTTTTGATTGAAGCAGCAGTAATCATCAAAAATATGGCGCTTAATATATGCAGCGTCAAACCTACGAATGGTATCCATCCAATAACGGATGCTACAATTCCTAATATTGATCCGTGATAGGGTTCATTATTTTTTATGGATATAGCCAATGTGATTATATGCAGAATTAGCATTACTACGAGAGGTAACCACATAAAACTTATGATTATAACGGCTCCAAGTATCGGAATGCCAAGAATGGCCTCTAGCGATCCGGTAATCCATTTTAAAATCCTGGATGTACTCAACCTCAATCCCTCCTTCTAATATTTTCCTTATCAGTTTACTATATACTTCGGTTCTCTCCTAGTAGTTTCATCAATGCCGTCACCGCACATACTCAATAAACTTGCGAGAGCTGCTGGACAGCGGCATGTTGCGGATCGTCAAGAGACCGACATGGGCAGGCGGGAGCTCTACATCAAGCTGGATCTCGAAGAGCGATCCTTCCTCCAGCTCCTTCTTTACGAACTCCCTCGTCACATATGAGATGCCTAGTCCACGCTTGGCGAACTCGATCAGCAAATCCACGCTTCCGACCTCTATCTCCGGCTTCAGATTGTAGCCATAGTTTTGGAAAATCTCCGATATCGCCATCCGCGCCCGGCTGTTGCGGGAGAATAGAATAACCGGATATTGAAGCAGCAGATCCATCGTCATGACGACGCCCTTCAGCTCGGAATAGCGAGAACCGGCAACGAAACAATCCTGCAACTGAATGCTCTCCCTCACTTCAAGCTGCGGATCGACGATCGGCATACGAACGACTCCAAGATCGATGCGCCCTTCCTTCAAGAACGTAATGACCTCCGGCGTCGTGCCGTGATTCAAATGAAGCCTGACGCTGGGATGCTTGAGGTGGAATTCTTCCAGGTAAGGCAGCAAATAATGCTTGAACAGCGAATCGCTGCCGCCGATGCGCAGCTCGCCGCTATCGAGGTTCTTTAGTGCGGCCATCTTCTCCTCGGCCAGCGAGATGAGCACTTGAGATTGCTCGATGTAAGAGTATAGGATTGTTCCTTCTTGTGTCAGCGCAACTCCTTTGGATGTGCGGTAGAACAGCGTGAGGCCGAAGCTTTCCTCCAGCTGTTTGATCGCATGACTGACGCTTGGCTGGGTCAAGTAGAGCGCTTTGGCGGCTTGCGTCAAGCTGCCCGTTTTGGCTGCCCAATAAAAAACTTTATACAATTCATAATTGTTGGTCATAGACGCCATCTATAGCTCCTGTGAAATATATTAATTACTTGTATAGCTGTTAAACGTATTATAGTGGAATTACAGAAAAGAAACCAGTGCATGCGGATTAGCGATTACATAAGCCGCAATAGCACATTTGGAAGGAGAAAGGAACATGGAGCCAACTACATTCGTTCTATTCGGAGCGACAGGGGATTTAGCCAAAAGAAAAATATACCCTGCCTTATACAATTTGTTTATTGATAAGAAGCTGCCGCAATCCTTTTCATTATTCGGTCTTGGAAGAAGAGAATGGACCGATGCGACGTTCCGGTCGAACGTCGAGCAATCGATTCGCGACTTCTCCAGACGCAAAGACACTGACCCGGTTCTACTTAACGAGTTCCTGCAAGCCTTCCGCTACAGCGTCCTCGATATAGATCGCAAGGAAGATTACCAGAAGCTGCTGCTGCTAATTGAGCAACGTGAGCAAGAGCTTCGCGCCACACCGAATCGTCTATTCTACCTCTCCGTAGGACCGGAATATTTCGAGAAAATAGCATCCCATATTCAAGGCAGCGGACTTGGTTCCGCTGAAGGCTGGAAACGTCTCGTTATCGAGAAGCCGTTCGGCCACGATCTTCAATCGGCGCGCGATCTCAACGAGAAGCTGAGCCAATCGTTCGCGGAAGAAGAGATTTACCGCATCGACCATTACCTCGGCAAGCCGATGGTACAGCGTCTTGAAGCGTTGCAGCAAACGAATCCGGTTATCCAAGCCATCTGGAACAATCGTTACATTGCGAACGTGCAGATTACGGCTAACGAAACAGTAGGCGTTGAAGAACGCGCTGGCTATTACGACCATGTCGGCGCCATTCGGGACATGTTCCAGAACCATATGCTGCAAATGCTTATGATGACGGCCATTCAAGTGCCAAGCAAAAGCGCGGCTGACCGCGTGCGGTTCAAGAAGAAGCAGGTAATGGAGGCGCTCGAGCCGGTACAAAAGCAAGACGTGAGCGCAAGCCTTATCCGCGGCCAGTACGCGGCGGGAACCATTAATGGCAAGCCGGTCGTCGATTATCGCTCCGAGCCCGGCATTGCGCCCGAATCGATGAACGATACGTTCATCGCCGCTAGGCTGCAGATCGATAACTCGTTCTGGCGCGGCGTTCCATTCTATATCCGTACAGGCAAGCGAATGAAGGAGAAGTCGACGCGGATCGTCATCGAGTTCAGCGAGCCGTTGAAGCATTCTACATCTGCGAATGAGCAAGCAGCGCCTAATCTTCTCGTTATTGAGATGAGTCCTAATGAGAAGATTATGCTTCAAATAAATACGAAAGATACCGAGAACAAAGGGGAATTCAAACCGATCCAGATCGACCTTAATCCAGGCGATCACGATTTCCCCGAAGCTTACGAAAGCTTGATTCAAGACGCCTTGCATGGCGACGCTACTTTCTTCGCGCATTGGGACGAAGTAGAGCTGTCATGGGCATGGGTTCAGCCGGTGCTGGAAGCGTTCGAGGAGAACCTCGTACCTCTTCATAAGTATGCATCGGGCACTTACGGACCAGCCGAGGCCGATGCGCTTCTTGCGCAGGATGGCTTCCACTGGTGGTTCGATTCGAAGCTGGAACAAAATAATGAAGCAGAGGAAGGAAAACAATATGCCTATCACACAAACCATTGAACAACTTTCGATCGATACGATCCGTACGCTTTCCATTGATGCAATCAATGCGGCGAACTCGGGTCACCCGGGATTGCCGATGGGAGCAGCGCCTATGGCGTACACGCTCTGGTCGCAGTTCCTTAACCATAATCCAGGCCATGCAAAATGGTTCAACCGCGATCGCTTCGTCCTCTCCGCAGGACACGGTTCGGCGCTTCTATACAGCCTGCTGCACTTGTCCGGTTACCAAGTATCGATTGACGATCTGAAGCAATTCCGCAAGCTGAACAGCAAGACGCCTGGCCATCCTGAATTCGGCCACACGGACGGTGTAGACGCAACAACCGGTCCGCTCGGCCAAGGCATCGCGAACGCAGTCGGCATGGCAATGGCTGAAGCTCATCTTGCAGCGAAGTTCAACCAGGACGGCTTCCCTGTTGTCGATCATTACACGTACGCGTTAGTCGGAGACGGCTGCTTAATGGAAGGTATTTCTTACGAAGCGATGTCCATGGCTGGCCATATGAAGCTGGGCAAGCTCGTTGTGTTGTACGATTCGAACGACATTTCGCTTGATGGCGAATTGAACCTGTCGTTCGGCGAAAATATCCAGAAGAGAGCGGAATCGGCGAACTGGCAATACCTGCGCGTCGAGGACGGCAACGATATTGCGGCAATCGCGGCGGCGCTAGCAGCAGCGAAGGCGAACGAATCGCAGCCTACGCTTATAGAAGTTCGTACGATTATTGGATACGGCAGCAAAGCTGCGGGAACGAATAAAGTACATGGCAATCCGCTTGGCAAGGAAGAAGCGAAAGCAACGAAAGAAGTGTACGGCTGGAAGTACGAAGAAGAGTTCACCGTTCCTGAAGAAGTGAAAGCTCACTATGCACAGCTTAAATCAGGCGGCGAAGCGAAGGAAGCAGCTTGGAACAAGCTTCTTGTATCCTATTCGGCGCAATACCCTGAGCAAGGCAAGGAGCTAGCAGGAGTTATCGCGGGCACCGTAACGATCGACGCAGCTAACCTTCTTACTTTCGATTCTTCGAAATCGATTTCGACTCGCGTAGCAAGCGGCGAAGCGATCAATCATTATGTGAAGACCGTTCCTTCGATCTTCGGCGGCAGCGCCGATCTATCGCACTCCACGATGACCGATATGAAGGGCGAAGACATATTCGCAGTGAAATCGTATGCGGGACGCAATGTATACTTCGGCGTTCGTGAGCATGCGATGGGCGCAGCCGGCAACGGTATGGCGCTGCATGGCGGCGTGAAGCCTTTCGTCAGCACGTTCTTCGTATTCAGCGACTATCTGCGTCCGTCGATTCGTCTGGCTGCGCTGCAGAAGCTGCCTGTCATCTACGTGTTCACGCATGACTCCATCGCTGTCGGCGAAGACGGTCCTACGCATGAGCCTGTTGAGCACTTGGCCGCGCTTCGCACGATTCCGGGTCTTACGGTTATCCGCCCATCGGATGCGAATGAAACAGCAAACGCATGGGCATATGCTTTGCAACAAAACGACGGTCCTGTTGCCCTCGTACTGAGCAGACAGAACCTGCCGATCTTCGAGCAAACGAAAGGCAACGTGCAAGCCGTTTCCCAAGGCGCTTATGTTCTAGAAGAAACGAATGCACAGCCGGATGTTATCCTGATCGCTACAGGTTCCGAGGTATCGCTGGCAGTTAGCGCGAAGGCTGAGCTGGAGAAAGAGAATGTATCGGTTCGCGTTGTAGCTATGCCGAGCAGAGAGCTGTTCGACCGCCAGTCGGAATCGTACAAGCAAAGCGTGCTTCCTGACTCGGTAACGAAACGTCTGACGCTTGAAGCGGGCATCTCCCTTGGCTGGGAGCGTTACGCGGGACATAGCGGCAAAGTGTTGTCGATCGACACGTTCGGCGCATCCGGCCCAGGGCCGCAAGTTATGGAATATTTCGGGTTCTCCACAGACAATGTGGTTCGCTTGACGAAAGAATTGCTTAAGTAATACGAACTTATCCAACTATAATCGGAGGTCGTTACTATGAAATTTTTTATCGATACAGCTAACCTGACTGATATTAAGAAAGCATACAAGATCGGCGTTCTTTCCGGCGTGACGACTAACCCATCCCTCGTTGCGAAGGAAGGCGTGAAGTTCGAAGACCGCATCGAAGAGATCTTGAAGGAAGTACCTGAGGTAGAATCCGTATCCGCTGAAGTAACGCCTGATGCGATTACGGCTGAAGAAATGATTGCGCAAGCGAATGAGCTTATTAAGATCAATGACTACGACAAAAACATCACGATCAAGCTTCCAATGACGCTGGCAGGTCTCGAGGCTTGCCGTTACCTTACGAAAAAAGGCGTGAAAACAAACGTAACGCTTATCTTCACGGTGAACCAAGCGCTTCTGGCTGCTCGCGCAGGCGCTACTTACGTCTCGCCATTCCTTGGCCGCTTGGATGATATCTCCGAAGACGGCGTGCTGCTTGTTGCGAAGATCGCCGAGCTGTTCCGCGTACACAACCTGGATGCGCAAATCATTGCTGCATCGGTTCGCCACCCTGACCATGTTACTCGCGTAGCCTTGGCAGGCGCACACATTGCAACGATTCCGTTCAGCGTAATCGAGCAATTGACGAAGCACCCATTAACGGATCAAGGCCTTGAGAAATTCGCTGCCGACTGGAAAAAAGCGGTTCAATAATAGAAAAAGCATGTATAGAGATGCGGATAGGAGACGTTACAAATGACGATTTCATTCGATTATTCCAATGCATTATCTTTTATCGGGCAGCATGAGGTTGATTACTTCAGCGAGTTCGTCGGCACCGCCCACCGCATGCTTCACGAGAAGCAAGGCCCGGGTTCGGACTATGTAGGCTGGGTCGATCTTCCGCATCAATACGACAAAGAAGAGTTTGCTAGAATCAAGGAGGCTGCGAAGCGCATTCGCAGCAACTCCGAGGCGCTGGTCGTCATCGGTATCGGCGGCTCGTACTTAGGCGCAAGAGCGGCAATCGAGGCGTTATCGCATACGTTCCACAATCAGATGAGCGGGAATACGCAGGTGTATTTTGCCGGTCAAAATATTAGCTCGACGTATATTACGCATCTGCTCGAGCTGTTAGAGGGCAAAGATATTTCCTTGAACGTCATCTCCAAGTCCGGTACGACGACTGAGCCAGCCGTTGCTTTCCGCATTCTACGTGATTATATGGAGAAAAAATACGGCAAAGACGAAGCGCAAAAACGGATTTTCGCGACGACCGATGCATCGAAAGGCGCGCTTAAGACGCTGGCTGACGAGGAAGGCTACGAAACATTCGTAATCCCCGACGATGTTGGCGGACGTTATTCCGTACTTACGGCTGTAGGCCTGCTGCCGATTGCGGTTGCTGGACTCGATATCGATCAGATGATGGCTGGAGCGGCTGCAGCTGCGAAGAAATACAGCAATCCGGACCTCGCTTCCAACGAGAGCTACCAATATGCGGCCGTTCGCAACGCGCTCTACCGCAAAGGCAAGACGATCGAGTTGCTGGCTAACTTCGAACCGTCCTTGCACTATGTTTCCGAATGGTGGAAGCAACTGTTCGGCGAAAGCGAAGGCAAAGACCAGAAGGGGCTATATCCAGCCTCCGTTGACTTCTCGACGGATCTGCATTCGATGGGCCAATACGTCCAAGAAGGCCGTCGCGATCTGATTGAGACGGTTCTGGCTGTCGCTAAGCCGCGCATCGAGCTGACGATTGAGGAAGATGCGGGCAACCTGGACGGGTTGAACTTCATCGCCGGCATGACGATGCATGAAGTGAATCAGAAAGCGGCTGAAGGAACACGCCTCGCTCATGTTGACGGCGGAGTGCCGAATCTGATCGTTGAACTTGACGAGCTTAATGAATATACGTTCGGCGAAATGGTTTACTTCTTCGAGAAAGCATGCGGCATCAGCGGCTTGCTGCTCGGCGTTAATCCATTCGACCAACCTGGCGTAGAAGCATACAAAGTAAATATGTTCGCTTTGCTGGGCAAGCCAGGTTTCGAAGCTCAGAAAGCCGAGCTGCTTAAGCGTTTGAACGCAAACGGGTAAACATTTATTATAGCCTCCGATTTCACATTTGCTGTGAAGTCGGGGGCTTTTTCGTTGTTTAGGAAATTATGGACCTCTAAGATTTGTGGATAACTTGTGGTGCGAATTGGTGCTTAAATAAATCAAAATGGGGGTGAGCTCCTACACGGCATAAGGCGGTACGCTCCAAAAGACAGCTAATCCGCTATAGTGTCATTCTAGGCAACTAATTAGTCTTGTACCAAGCCAGCTGCCTGTATAGTTCGATCTCAGGCAACTAAACGGGTTAGTTTGGTGAGTGGGTGGTGAATCGGCCGAATTAGTTCCATGAAAAGCAACTATTGAGCTCGCAACCGTGTGGCATCTAAGATTAATTCGATGAAATGCACCTAATAAGCTCTGTAAGCGTCGGCTAGTACGATAATTCACCGCTAGATGATTTTGTTCCTCTCTAAGATTGATCTCGTTGCAGTTTCTGCAACAGATGGGAGGGATGGGCAGCATTTGGCGCACGCCTGTTGCAGTTTATGCAATTGATTAGCTTATTTTGCGCTTAGGAGGCTGCTATTGAGCCAATCTGTTGCAGTTTTGGACCTCTGTCAATAAAGTGGACACCCCTTAATGCACCTAACTTGCTCGTTTGTAATACATCGATTCGAATTGATTCGGTGACAAATACCCTAAAGTACCATGAATTCGC
>NZ_JBWDNL010000012.1:0-55060 GCF_056269195.1 Paenibacillus sp. J22P218 | reverse complement strand
GTTTGACTCTGGATTGATGTGAACATTCTGATGTGGGGAGAAAATTCTGATCGAAGTAATTCAGTGGTGAGCGACCGCGGCTAAAGGTAAATTTTATCGCCAATCAGAATGAACATCTATACGGGTTGACTCTGTATAGAGGTGAACATTCTGATGTGGGGAGAAAATTCTGATCGAAGTAATTCAGTGGTGAGCGACCGCGGCTAAAGCTAAATTTTATCGCCAATCAGAATGAACATCTATACGGGTTCACTCTGTATAGAGGTGAACATTCTGATGTGGGGAGAAAAACTTTATCGTAGAAATTCGAGGATGAGCGACTAGTGGAGGGGTTCACAAATTAGTGAGGAGAATCTCACAGAAGTACTCTGAACTGTTTAAGTCAGGCCAATATAGTGAGGCAAACCTCACTTGTCGTGAACCCAGCTTCATGGCGAGTGAGGATTGCCTCACTATTTGTGCGAAGCAGGCTTATGAGGCTCATTTAAGTGAGGTTAACTTCACTACGGATGAGATAAAACTCCACTTATGCACGAATGGCGAGCGCCGTTTTTGCTTGAGCGATGGGGATGCTAGAACTATTTTACAAATTCACGCGCTGCCAACGATTAACCTGCCTATTATTGGAACATAATTGTAATGGAGGTGAACCGTAATGGTTAGACGTATAATTCAAATAATGGGTATGTTGTTTGGCGGTATGGCCGGCGGCGAAGTATATGGTTGGATGAATGGAGCGGCACTGTGGTCGAGCTCATCATTCGGTATGCTGCAGCGATCGGGCACTTATTACATGAATGTAGCAGTTGGCGCGGTATTTGGAGTCATTGCAGCAACGATGTTGGCAGGGCAGGTCATTCGCTATATGCAGAAAGGCGCGGAGCAGACAGCTGCGCTGCCGATGAAGGATTTGATAGCGGGCGCGGGCGGTTTGCTGGCCGGCTTGCTGCTTGCTGTACTTCTTTATCCGGCCGTCTCGGATTTCAGCGGTATGGGACGACTCATTCCCGCTGCGATGATGTTGACATTCGGGTATTTGGGCCTCAGCATCGGCTTGCATAAGAAGGAAGAGCTGGCGACCGGCTTAGAGAGCTTGCTTGAGAAGCGGCGGACAGCGCCAGAGCCCGAGGAAACGAGCGGTTACGAGGAGCATAAGATCCTCGATACGAGCGTTATTATCGATGGACGGATTGCGGATATATGCAAAACCGGTTTTATCGAAGGCACGCTGGTCATTCCGGAATTCGTGCTGGAGGAACTGCAGCATATTGCCGATTCCTCGGATTTGCTGAAGCGTAACAGAGGCCGTCGCGGGCTTGATATTTTGAACAAAATTCAGAAGGAGCTTGATGTTCGCGTTCTAATCTACGAAGGAGACTTCGAGGAGATCGGCGAGGTGGACAGCAAGCTGGTGAAGCTAGCGAAGGCGCTCCACGGCAAAGTGGTAACGAATGACTTCAACCTGAATAAAGTATGCGAGCTGCAAGGCGTATCGGTGCTTAACATTAATGATCTAGCTAACGCCGTGAAGCCGGTTGTTCTGCCGGGAGAAGAAATTATCGTTCAAGTGATCAAAGACGGCAAGGAACACGGCCAAGGCGTAGCGTATCTGGATGACGGCACGATGATCGTCGTTGAGGGCGGTCGCGATTACATCGGCACGACGATGGAGGTGCTCGTTACGAGTGTCTTGCAGACATCGGCGGGCCGGATGATATTCGCGAAACCGAAGCTGTTGGAAAAAGCGCTCTAACAAGGTATGATAGTACTATCATAGAGCGTTAGGCAGGTTGGGTCATGTTAGCAGATTGGGGAGTCGTCATCGTCGCGGCCGGACGCGGGACGCGAATGGGGACGAAAGAGAGCAAACAATATTTGCAGTTAGCGGACAAGCCTATTCTTGTGCATACACTGGAGCTGTTCGAGCGAATGGACGCCGTGAAGGAAACGGTGCTTGTTGTCGGCGCGGACGATGTGCCTAGGTGCCAGGAATGGGTTGCCCGCTACGGCTTTGCGAAGGTGAAGGCTGTTCTTGCCGGAGGCAAGGAGCGCCAGCATTCCGTGCACATCGGTCTTCAAGCGATTGCGGCCGAATGGGTCATGGTGCATGACGGCGTTCGTCCGCTCGTGTCGGCGGAAGCCGTGCAGCGATGCTGCGAGACCGCCGAGCGCAGCGAAGCCGCGGTGCTTGCCGTTCCTGTGAAGGATACGATCAAGCAAGTAGATGAAGCGGGCGTCATCATTGCTACGCCGGACCGTCGAAGCTTGTGGGCGATACAAACGCCGCAAGCTTTTCGTCATGCATTGCTGCTTGAAGCGCATGAGCGGGCGGAAGCAGCCGGCTTCATCGGCACGGATGACGCGATGGTTGTGGAACGGACGGGAGCAACCGTTACCGTTGCAGAGGGCGAATATACGAATATAAAGATAACGACGCCTGACGATTTGCCATGGGCGGAATTTCTGCTAGCAAATCGCCGTGTCGATCTGGTTGAGGGAAAGGATGATAAATAGTGATACGTGTAGGACAAGGCTTTGATGTGCATCAATTGGTTGAGGGGCGTCCTTGCATTATCGGCGGCGTTACGATCCCTTATGAGAAGGGGCTGCTCGGGCATTCCGACGCGGACGTGCTGCTGCATGCCATTACAGATGCCATTCTAGGCGCGCTCGGAATGGGCGACATCGGTAAACATTTTCCTGATACGGACGCTGCATATAAGGATGCGGACAGCTTAAAGCTGTTGGAACATGTATGGAAGCTTATTCGGGAGAAGGGCTATAAGCTCGGCAATATTGATTCGACGATTATTGCTCAACGCCCTAAGATGCTGCCCTATATTCCGCAAATGACGGAGATAATTGCGAAGGCGCTTGAAGCGGATGTATCGCAAGTGAATGTGAAGGCGACAACGACGGAGCAGCTTGGCTTCGCAGGACGCGGCGAAGGGATTGCGGCGCAATCGGTTGTTTGTTTAGTTAAAGCGGACTAATTAAACCTACTTAAATAATGGAGGAGTATATTTATGACACAGGAAGTACGTGTACGTTATGCGCCGTCGCCGACGGGTCACCTGCATATCGGCAACGCTAGAACGGCCTTATTCAATTATTTGTTTGCACGCAATCTTGGCGGCAAATTCATCGTTCGTATTGAAGATACGGATGTGAAAAGAAACGTAGCGGGCGGGGAAGAAAGCCAGCTTACATACATGAAGTGGCTCGGCATCGATTGGGATGAGAGCGTGGATATCGGCGGCGGATACGGCCCATATCGTCAAACCGAGCGTCTCGATATTTATCGCGTGTATTGGCAGGAACTGCTTGACCGCGGCCTAGCTTACCGCTGCTACTGCAATGAAGAGGAGTTAGAGCAAGAGCGGAATGAGCAGCTTGAGCGCGGCGAAACGCCTCGTTATTCCGGACGTCACCGCGATCTCACTGATGAGCAACGTTCTGCGTTTGAGGCGGAGGGCCGTGTGCCTAGCATTCGCTTCCGTGTACCGGAAGGGCGCACGTATCAGTTCGACGACATGGTGAAGGGCTCGATCAGCTTCGATACGGCTGAGATGGGCGACTTCGTTATCGTGAAGAAGGATGGCATTCCGACCTATAACTTCGCTGTTGTACTGGACGATCATTTGATGAAAATCAGCCATGTGCTGCGCGGAGAGGATCATATCTCCAATACGCCGCGCCAGCTTATGATCTATGAAGCTTTCGGCTGGGAGCCGCCGCTGTTTGCCCATATGACGCTGATCGTAAACGAGCAGCGCAAGAAGCTAAGCAAGCGCGATGAATCTATTATTCAATTCATCTCGCAGTACGATGACCTCGGCTACTTGCCGGAGGCGTTGTTCAACTTCATCGCTTTGCTTGGCTGGTCGCCGGAAGGCGAGCAAGAGATGTTCACACGCGAGCAACTGATCGAGGTATTCAATGCGGAGCGTCTGAGCAAGAGCCCGGCCGTATTCGACACGCAGAAGCTGAGCTGGATGAACAACGAGTACATGAAAAAGGCGGAGCTTCCGCGCGTCGTTGATATGTGTATTCCTCACCTGCAGAAGGCTGGCCGTATCGCGGCTGAGCTGGATGCGGATGGCCGCGCTTGGGTAAGCGATCTCGTAGCGCTGCATCAGGATAAACTTCGTTATGCGGCTGATATTGTGCCGATTACGGCATTGTTCTTCGCTGATGAGCCTGCGGACGAGGATGATGCAGTTAACGTGCTTGCCGAAGAGCAGGTTCCGGCAGTGCTGAGCGCATTCCTTGCGCTAGTGGATGCGGACGATACTGCATTTACGGTTGACGGTATTAAGGAAAAGATTAAGGCCGTTCAGAAGGATACCGGCTTCAAAGGGAAGCAGCTGTTCATGCCTATTCGCGCTGCGCTGACAGGTCAAACCCATGGCTCCGACTTGAACCAGTCGATCGCACTGCTCGGCAAAGACAAGGTCGTATCGCGTCTTCGCGCACGTCTAGGCTAACGTTGTAGCTGTCGATCGTCTGCTGGCACGACAGGCGCTGTGAAGAGAGGCTTTGCAGATAGTCCTTGTCACCTATTTGGCTATTGAGTATACTATGGATAATATCTATATGAATATATCGGCTATGAACAGGATTAGTACGTTTGCATGCGGATTCGCAGAGAGGACAACCGTCATTCGAATCGGCGCTGTTTGAGGGTATAGGGCAGCGGCAAGAGTGGGGCTGAAAGTTGTTTGGTTCGCGCTAACGGAAATTTGCACCTGGGAGCTTTGTTCCGAGCTGATTATCGGGCTTTAGTCATCGATAAGCAGGGTAGGCGACAACGTAAGTCTGCGTTAAAGACATGAAGGTGAACAGCCGGCTTCTTTAAAATATAAGAAAGTATAAATTTCATGTTTATACTGTGCTTATATTTCTTCGCGAAATGATTGCTTCACGCCGCCTTAAAGGACGGCGTTAGCCATTTACGCTTGGAATGCCGTGTATTGTTCAAGCAGAGTGGGACCGCGCGATAAACACGCCTCTGCAGCACTTGATGCTGCAGGGGCTTTTTTTATTGGGAAGAAAAGCAGCGCATAGCGTAGAGCCAAGCAATTTTGAAAGCAGAGGAGCAAAACGTATGTTTCGCCATTTTCGATCGGACATTCAAGCAGTATTCGAAAATGATCCGGCGGCCCGAAGCCGTTTCGAGGTCATTTTCACCTATTCGGGCCTGCATGCTATATGGGCGCATCGCATTGCGCATCCCTTATACCGTAGAGGCTGGTTTACGCTTGCGAGGATCATCTCGCAGGTAGGACGCTTCATGACGGGTATTGAGATCCACCCCGGCGCGCGAATTGGCAATCGGCTGTTCATCGATCATGGCATGGGCGTCGTTATCGGAGAAACATGCGAAATCGGAGACGATGTCGTCATCTACCAAGGTGTTACGCTGGGCGGCACAGGCAAGGAAAAAGGCAAACGCCATCCGACGATCGGTAATAATGTTGTCATTGGATCGGGAGCGAAGGTTCTCGGTTCCTTCCAAGTTGGAGATAATTCTAATATAGGATCCAATGCGGTCGTCCTGCGCGAGGTGCCTGATAACAGCACCGTGGTCGGGAATCCAGGCCGCGTGGTGAAGCGGAACGGGGAGCGGGTGGGCGATCGGCTCGACCATAAGCAGCTGCCGGATCCGGTCATTGAAATGTTCCGCGCGATGAAAAAGGAAATTGATAGTTTGAAGGCTGAACTAGGCAAGGAAGTTGAAGAGCCAGAAGCAGGAGGAGTTTTTGATAATGGCAATTACGATATATAATACGCTCACGAGAGCGAAGGATTCGTTCGTCCCTCAGACACCGGGCAAGGTTAACATGTACGTATGCGGGCCGACAGTGTATGACTATATCCATATCGGCAACGCGCGTCCGGTTATATTCTTCGACGTGGTGCGCCGCTACTTGGAAGCAGCAGGCAACGAGGTCCGTTATGTGGTCAACTTCACGGACGTAGACGACAAGCTTATTAAGAAGGCGGAACAGCTCGGCACGACTGTGCCGGAAGTTGCGGAGAAGTTTATTACAGCGTTCTATGGAGACATCGATTCACTCGGCGTTCGAAAGGCGACACTTAACCCGCGCGTAACGGACAATATTCCGGAGATTATCGCGTTTATTGCAGAGCTTGTAGACAAAGGCTATGCGTATGAGAGCGAAGGGGACGTATATTTCCGTACGTCCAAATTCGATGAATATGGCAAGCTTTCGGGCCAAAACCTAGGCGAGCTGCAATTCGGCATCCGCGTAGAGATTGGCGACCGCAAAGAAAATCAGCAGGACTTCGTGCTGTGGAAGGGTGCGAAGCCAGGCGAGATCAAGTGGGAGAGCCCATGGGGTGACGGTCGTCCGGGCTGGCATATAGAGTGCTCGGCAATGGCGCGCAAGTATCTCGGCGAAACGCTCGATATTCACGGCGGTGGACATGATCTTCAATTCCCGCATCATGAATGCGAAATCGCGCAGTCGGAAAGCCTTAGCGGCAAGCCTCTGGCGAACTACTGGATGCATAACGGTTACATTCATATCAATAATGAAAAAATGTCCAAATCGCTCGGCAACGGCATCACGGTTAATGAGCTCGTGAAGCGGATTAAGCCGCACGCGATCCGTTACTTCATGTTGTCGACGCATTACCGCAGCCCGCTTAACTTCAGCGACGAGACGATTGCGCAAGCGGTAAATAGCGTTGAGCGGATTGCCAACTGCGCGGCGAACCTGAAGCATAGGCTGAGCAGCGAAGGACTAAGCGAAGCCGCGGTAGATCCAGCGCTTCAAACGAAGCTCGATGAGATTGCGAGCCAGTTCCATGCGAAGATGAGCGACGACTTCAATACGCCGGATGCTATTACGGCAGTATTCGAGCTTGTGACTGAAGCGAATCAATATATGAATCGCAGCGACGCTTCTGCTGAAGGATTGCAGGCACTGTTGGCTCTGTTTGAGCAGTTGGATAATGTGCTTGGCCTCCTGCCGGCTCAAGAAGCGGCCGACGAATTGCTTGATGCGGATATCGATCAATTGATCGTAGAGCGCACGGAAGCGCGCAAATCGAAAAACTGGGCAAGAGCGGACGAAATCCGCGATCTGCTGGCTGAGAAAAATATTGTGCTTGAGGATACGCCGCAAGGCATTCGTTGGAGACGCAAATGAGCGAACATGTAGACGCAGGCTCGCTCATGTTCTATCCGCCCGCCAAGAAACCGCAGTTGATTAATCCGGTTGTGCTGGCATATGTGGGCGATGCCGTATTTGAACTGCTCGTGCGACAGTACTTGGTGTCGCTGCCCAACAACAAGTCGCATCATATGCATCGTGAAGCGACAAGCATCGTGTCAGCGAAGGGCCAGCGGCAATTGCTTGAGCGATTGCAGCCGCATCTGACGGAGGAGGAGGCGGACATCGTCCGCCGAGGCCGCAACGCCAAGTCGGGAGCTCCGCCTAAGAACGCGGATCCGGCCGATTACCGCCTTGCGACGGCGCTCGAGAGCCTCGTCGGCTATTTGTATTACGAGGGGCGCAATGAGCGGCTAGGTGAGCTGTTCGCGATCGGACTTGAAGGAAAATAGAAATAGAGGAGGGAACATGATGTCTGTTGAGAACCAAAACCAGGAGGAAATGATCGCTGGCAAGCATCCCGTGCTTGAAGCGCTTCGTTCCGGACGGGAAATTAATAAAATATGGATTGCTGACGGCGCGCAGAAGACGTTGACGCAGCCGATCGTTGCCGAGGCGAAGAAGCTTGGCATCGTGGTTCAATTCGTTGACAAGCGTAAGCTGGATAGTTTGGTCGAAGGCGTTGCCCATCAGGGTGTCGTCGCGCAGGCGGCTGCCTTTGATTACGTAGAAGTAGAAGAGCTGCTCGAGATCGCATCGAAGAGCGGGGAAACGCCGTTCATTCTTGTTCTTGACGAGATTGAGGATCCGCATAACCTCGGCTCGATTCTAAGAACGGCAGAATGTACGGGCGTGCACGGCGTCATTATTCCGAAGCGCCGCTCGGCTTCGCTGACGGCTACTGTGCTTAAGACCTCGGCCGGAGCGGCAGAACATGTGCCTGTAGCGAGAGTGACGAACCTGGCTCAAACCATCGATAAGCTGAAGGAAGCGGGCGTATGGGTCGCCGGCACGGACGTAAGCGCATCGCAGGATGTGTACAAGATGAAGTTCGATATGCCGCTCGCCGTCGTAATCGGCAACGAGAGCAAGGGCATGGGCCGGCTTATTAAAGAAAAATGCGATTTTCTCGTTAAACTTCCGATGCTCGGCCGCTTGAATTCACTGAATGCCTCGGTTGCAGCAGGCGTGCTTATGTATGAAGTCGTGCGGCAACGCCGGGGCGTCTAGGGCATGAATCGGCGCGACGACATTTTGTTGGTCGATGGATACAATATGATCGGCGCGTGGCCAATGCTCGAGAAGCTCAAGGAGCATGACCTGGAGGATGCGCGGGATAAGCTGCTGGACATGCTTGCGGATTATCAAGGCTTCACGGGCATGAAGGTGTATGTGGTATTTGACGCTTATTTTGTCCCAGGCATAGGGGCGACTTACCGGCAGCATAAGCTCACGGTCATCTATACGAAGGAGAAAGAAACGGCTGACGAGTGCATTGAACGCTTGTGCGCGGAGCTGAGCTCGAGGCGTAGGAACATCTACGTGGCGACCTCCGATATGATTGAGCAGCATGTTGCGTTCGGCCAAGGCGCCCTTCGTGTATCCGCGCGCGAACTGCTCATCGACATTGGGCAGAACCGCAAAGATATCGAGCAAACGCTTCGGGAAGATAAGCCGATCAAGCGCAATTCGGTTGACTCGAGAGTGAACTTGGAGACATGGAGTAAGCTGGAACGAATGAGACGCGGTGAAAAGTAAGGGAAATCGAGTCGGCGAAATAAGTGAAGATCGTATTTGATCGACGCTTGTTTCAATGTTCCACAAAGTTACAATTTTACTAGATAATCGATAGTTTTCGAGGCTCAATTGGTTGACGGTGTAAGGTTTTATCATGTATACTGGCTCTATATTTTCAGAATCTAGCGGTGTACGCCTTGCAGGCCGGAGGGATAGTTCGTGGGCATCGACCTCAAAGAATGGAGTACGCTCGAATACGACAGCAGTACGGACGAGGACATCGTCGAGGCGGTCCGCAACGGCGACAGCATGGCGCTGGAATATTTGATTAATAAGTATAAGAACTTCGTGCGAGCAAAGGCGCGTTCTTATTTTCTTATCGGCGCGGATCGTGAAGATATCGTGCAGGAAGGGATGATCGGCTTATATAAGTCAATTCGCGATTTCAAAGGGGACAAGCTAGCAAGCTTCAAAGCCTTTGCCGAATTGTGCATTACAAGGCAGATCATTACCGCCATCAAAACAGCCACGCGTCAGAAGCACATCCCACTCAATTCGTATGTATCGCTTGACAAGCCAATTTATGATGAAGATTCAGACCGCACGCTGCTGGACGTTATATGCGGCACACGCGTATCCGATCCGGAAGAACTTATTATTAATCAAGAAGAATTCGTTGGCTTGGAAGATAAGATGTCCGAAATATTAAGCGATCTGGAGCGCAAGGTGCTCATGCTTTATTTGGACGGAAGATCATACCAGGAAATTGCCGTCGATTTGGACCGCCATGTGAAGTCCATTGATAATGCTTTGCAACGGGTGAAGCGGAAGCTTGAACGTTACTTGGAAATCAGGGACATTAGCGGGTAAGTGTCATTCAGCAACGAGCTGCAAGCTGCATAATAACCAAGGCTGTCTATTCCGTCTGGTAAGACCAGGCGGACCGGGACGGTTTTTTTATTGATAGGGTTGAAAAATCGTGAAGCAGACGATAATGGTAGATACGAGTCCCGTGTCCAAGCAAGCTGTCTTGGCAATAATTCGCATGCCGCGCGTCTATCTTTTACATTGACATGAAAAATGCCATATGCTAAAGTGTTTAGGTAGGCCTGAAATCGAGGTTTTTTTTTGTATTTGCGATGGAATCAATGATGTTTCATATAGAGCTTCATGATTCGTATTTTGTAGCAGTTCGGGAGGTGTAATTCAATGCGGGTTATTATCACGTTGGCATGCACAAACTGCAAACAGAGAAACTATGCGAGCAGCAAGAACAAACGCAATCACCCCGACCGCATCGAGTTGAAGAAGTTTTGCAAGTTTTGTAACGAGCAGACTCCTCATCGCGAGACGAGATAGTCAATTGGAGGTGTGACCGTGGCATTTTTGGCTAAACTAAAGCAAAGCTTTGGTAATACGTTTAGTTTTTTTGCCGACAGCTGGGCAGAACTTAAGAAAGTTCGCTGGCCAAATCGTAAAGAGTTGACAAGCTACTCGATCGTCGTTCTTTTAACGATCACGTTTGTAACGATTTACTTCTGGCTTCTTGACATCGGGATCTCGACTCTGGTTGAACTCATTGTTTAAGAAGGGTCCAAAGGTGGATTAGTGATGGAAAAAAGATGGTACGTCGTGCACACTTACTCCGGGTATGAGAACAAGGTGAAAGTCAACCTGGAACGCCGTGTTGAATCAATGGGCATGGAAGACAAGATCTTCCGCGTGCTCGTTCCTATGGAAGATGAAGTGGTAGAGAAGGACGGTAAGAAGAAGACCGTTCAACGCAAAGTCTACCCTGGCTATGTTCTTGTGGAAATGGTTCAAACCGACGATTCATGGTACGTTGTTCGCAATACGCCAGGCGTAACTGGATTCGTAGGTTCAACTGGGTCCGGTTCGAAGCCGACTCCTCTATTGCCCGATGAAGTGGAGCAAATCCTCAAGCATATGGGTATGGAAGAGCCGAAGCCGAAGATCGAATTCGAACTGAAAGAAACGGTTCGCGTCAAAGTAGGTCCTTTCGCAGACTTTGTCGGTTCAGTAGAAGAAATTTTGCTCGACAAAGCGAAGTTGAAAGTTCATGTCAACATGTTTGGCAGGGAAACCCCTCTTGAGCTCGACTATACTCAAGTGGAAAAGATTTAATATCCGGTTTCCAAGTCCGCTTGGAATACTTTAGCGTATTTCATCGGATCGTGTAATGCTTTAGGATTACAAGGTAAGGAGGTATGAGTCATGGCAAAAAAGGTCATCAAGATGGTCAAACTGCAAGTTCCTGCAGGCAAAGCTAACCCAGCGCCACCAATCGGTCCGGCACTAGGTCAAGCAGGCGTTAACATCATGGCTTTCTGTAAAGAGTTCAACGCTCGTACTGCGGATCAAGCTGGTCTGATTATTCCAGTCGTGATCACTGTATTCGAAGACCGTTCCTTTACTTTCGAAACTAAAACGCCGCCGGCTGCTGTATTGCTCCGCGTTGCTGCTGGTATCGAAAAAGGTTCAGGTGAGCCGAACAAGAAAAAAGTTGCTACTGTAAAACGCGATAAAGTTCGTGAAATCGCAGAGCAAAAAATGCAAGATCTAAACGCAGCTTCTGTTGAAGCAGCTATGCGTATGGTTGAAGGTACTGCGCGCAGTATGGGCGTAACAATCGTTGACTAATTCCGCATAGGCTATTACAGCTTTAGCGGGATTAGAACGATCTGTCTTGCGAGGCCAATCGGCTTTCGCAGGTGGGAGGATCATCCCTAAGAGGGTGTTCCGCTATACCACATAAGGAGGAGAACAAAATGGCTAAACACGGTAAAAAATATGTTGAAGCTGCTAAGCTGATCAACAGCGAAGCAACTTACGAGCCGGCTGAAGCGATTGAACTCGTTAAGAAGGCTGCGACAGCTAAATTCGACGAATCCGTTGAAGTAGCAGTTCGTCTGGGCGTTGACCCACGTAAACAAGACCAAGCAGTGCGCGGCGTCGTAGTACTTCCGCACGGTACTGGTAAAACTAAACGCGTTCTCGTTTTCGCAAAAGGCGAAAAAGCGAAAGAAGCGGAAGCTGCAGGCGCTGACTTTGTTGGCGACGCAGACATGATCAACAAAATCCAACAAGGCTGGTTCGAATTCGACGTTTGCGTAGCAACGCCGGACATGATGGCTGAAGTTGGTAAACTTGGACGTATCCTCGGCGGTAAGGGCTTGATGCCTAACCCGAAAGCTGGTACAGTAACATTTGATGTTACGAAAGCCGTTCAAGAAATCAAAGCCGGTAAGATTGAATACCGTCTTGATAAAGCAGGTCAAATCCACGCTCCAATCGGTAAAGTATCGTTCGATGCTGAGAAGCTGAACGAGAACCTTAAAGCATTGGTTGATGCTTTGGTTCGCGCTAAACCGGCTGCTGCTAAAGGTATTTACCTGAAAAACATCGCCGTTTCGTCGACTATGGGCCCTGGCGCTCGTGTATCGACTGCGAACTATCGCTAAGAAACGGAACTTAATTTCGAACACGCATACCGAAGACAGTAGGTGCCATTAGGCTTAATTTCCTACCGAGGTGTTATGATAAAACGTTTGTAAGCGAGCCAAGGCCTATCGGCCTTGCCGCGATAACGACATCATGGCCTTCGCAACGTCTGCGAAGGCCTTTCTCATGCATCGAGGCGAGGAAAGCCCGTCGTATATCGGAATGTAAAATATTACGGGAGGTGTACAGTTTGGCTAACGCAAAGATCATCCAAGAGAAACAAGAAGCAGTATCAGTAATCGCGGCAAAGATCTCTGAGAGCTCGAGCACGGTTGTTGCTGACTATCGCGGATTGAACGTTGCGCAAGTTACTGAACTTCGGAAACAACTCCGCGAAGCGGGCATTGAATTCCAAGTTTTGAAAAACTCGCTCGTTCGCCGTGCAACTGAAGGAACGGATTTCGCAGCTTTGAACGATATCCTGACTGGTCCTACAGCAATCGCATTCGGCAAAGAAGACGCCGTTGCTCCAGCGAAAATCTTGAACGATTTTGCTAAGAAAAACGACGCTTTGAAACTTAAAGGCGGTATCGTTGAAGGTAAAGTCGTTGATATGGAACAAATCAAAGCTCTTGCAGAGCTTCCGTCCCGCGACGGTTTGCTTTCCATGCTCCTCAGCGTATTGCAAGCTCCTATGCGCAACTTCGCGCTTGCAGTTAAAGCAGTCGGCGAGAAGCAAGAAGCACAAGCTTAAGAAACAACGCAACATTGCTAATGATGTAACTGTTATCCGGCTTATGCCGGTCGCATAATGCGAGAAACCAAAAAAACTAAACCAAATTTCCGGAGGTATAACCATGTCTAAAGAGCAAATCTTGGAAGCCATCAAAGTTATGACCGTTCTTGAACTGAACGACCTTGTTAAAGCAATCGAAGAAGAATTCGGCGTAACTGCTGCAGCTCCAGTAGCTGCTGGCGGCGCAGCAGTAGCTGTTGAAGCTGAGCAATCCGAATTCGACGTTATCCTTAACAACGCTGGCGCATCGAAAATCAACGTAATCAAAGTTGTTCGCGAAATCACAGGTCTTGGCCTGAAAGAAGCGAAAGACTTGGTTGACAGCGCTCCTAAAGCAATCAAAGAAAAAGTTGCTAAAGAAGAAGCTGAAGCTGTTGCAGCTAAACTTACTGAAGCTGGCGCTTCCGTAGAAGTTAAGTAATATCGCTTAAATTGCATACAGCAGGGACATAAGCATACGCTGTGGCCTCGCTGACGAGCCCCTTGGAACCGCATGGTTTCAAGGGGTTCGTTGCATGTTATAAGCTAATAGCTCAAGGATGACGGAAGGGAAGCCGAACATGTCGAATCATTATTATTCTGAAAGCCCGGAAGTAAAGCATAACCGGCAGCAGCATACCTTTGATCTGCGCGGCTATGCCTTTCGTTTTATGACAGATGCCGGCGTATTCTCCAAGACGGGTGTCGATTACGGCAGCCGAGTGTTGATTGATGTCATGGAGATTGCGGGCGATGCAAAGGTGCTTGATGTCGGTTGCGGCTACGGCCCGATCGGGCTGACGGCTGCGAAGCTGGCGCAGCAAGGTCATGTGACGATGATTGATATTAATGAACGAGCGGTAGAGCTGTCTCGCGAGAATGCTCGACTTAACGGCATATCGAATGTAACGGTAGTGCAGAGTGATATCTATGCTGCGGTGAAAGAACAACGGTTCAATACCATTGTAACGAATCCGCCTATTCGCGCGGGAAAAGCAGTCGTTCATCGTATCTTCGAGGAAGGCTATGAGCTGCTTGAGCCAGGCGGAACGATGTGGGTTGTGATTCAGAAGAAGCAAGGAGCGCCGTCAGCGGAGGCGAAGCTTAAGGACTTGTACGGAGAGCATGAGGTTGAGGAAGTTACGAAGGATAAAGGCTATCGGATCTTCAAAGCTACTCGAACATAAGCAAAAAAAAAGTTTTCAAAGAATGTTTTGCAAAATAGTTTGACTTGACTTTTTGGATATGGTAATATTATAAAATGTCAGCATTAAATTGGGCTCAATCTCTTTAGTCAACTAAAATGTCAAGTATGATTTTTTGGGCGCGGATTGCATAAGATATGCAAGTTTGACGTATAATGTTTACATTTTGGGCAAAATTACTTGATATGTGACCATCGCGCCGCGCTGCGAATGGTTGGCTGCCGGAAACACGCTCTTTTTTCGAACTATTCGATAAGGGCTTTTCTTTATTTAACTATATAGGCGGCTGGTGCCGGCTATGAGTGACGCAGTAAGTATCGATGCTGTGAGACAGACATGAGGGGTGAGGTTAAGTTGGCAGGACAACTTGTTCAGTATGGTCGGCGAGCGCGCAGAAGCTACGCCCGAATCAACGAGGTGCTGGAAGTCCCGAACCTGATTGAAATCCAACAAAAATCGTATGAGAAGTTCTTGGACAACGATTTGATTGAATTGTTTCAGGATATTTCTCCGATTTCGGACTTTACGGGCAATCTATCGCTTGAGTTTATCGACTATGGCTTAGGCGAACCGAAATATTCGGTCGATGAATCAAAAGAGCGCGACGTGACGTATGCAGCTCCTTTACGCGTTAAGGTACGACTTTTCAATAAGGAAACCGGCGAGGTAAAGGAACAAGAAGTGTTCATGGGTGATTTCCCGCTTATGACTGAGACAGGCACGTTTATTATTAACGGGGCCGAGCGGGTTATAGTCAGCCAATTGGTGCGCTCCCCGAGTGTGTACTTCAGCACGAAGGTTGATAAGAACGGGAAGAAGAACTACACGGCAACGGTTATTCCGAACCGTGGTGCTTGGCTGGAGCTTGAAACGGATGCCAAGGATATTGTTTACGTTCGTATTGACCGGACCCGGAAAATTCCGGTAACGGTGCTTTTGCGTGCACTTGGTTTTGGCACAGACGCTGAGATTCTCGAGCTGCTAGGCCATGATGAGTACATTCGCAATACGCTAGACAAGGACAACACGGATTCCACGGAGAAAGCGCTGATCGAGATTTACGAGCGTCTTCGTCCAGGTGAGCCGCCGACTTTGGATAATGCGAAGAGCTTGCTTGTAGCTCGTTTCTTTGATCCAAAACGATATGACCTGGCCAATGTCGGCCGTTACAAAATAAACAAGAAGCTTCATATCAAAAATCGTTTGTTCAACCAGAAGCTCGCTGAGAATTTGGTTGATCCGACTACAGGCGAAATTATCGCCGAGGCGGGACAAATGATCGACCGTCGCTTGCTTGACGAGATTCTCGAGAAGCTGGAGACGGATGTGGGCTTCAAGACTTATCACGTCGCTAACGGCGTGCTTGATGCTGATAGTATTCCGCTGCAAACGATCAGCGTATTCTCGCCGCTTGACGAGAACAAAGTCATTAAAGTTATCGCAAATGGCGTTATTGATAAATCCGTTAAGCACATCACGCCTGCGGACATCATTTCCTCCATTAACTATTTCATTAACTTGCTCCACGGCGTTGGAAGCACGGACGATATTGACCATCTCGGCAACCGTCGTCTGCGTTCCGTAGGCGAATTGCTGCAGAACCAATTCCGTATCGGTCTTTCACGTATGGAACGCGTTGTGCGCGAGAGAATGTCGATTCAGGATGCGAATGCGATTACGCCACAGGCGCTAATCAATATCCGTCCCGTTATCGCGTCGATCAAAGAGTTCTTCGGTTCCTCGCAGCTTTCCCAGTTCATGGACCAAACGAATCCGCTTGCTGAATTGACGCATAAGCGTCGTCTATCGGCACTCGGACCAGGCGGTTTGACAAGGGAACGCGCAGGCTTCGAAGTGCGTGACGTCCATCACTCTCACTATGGCCGTATGTGTCCAATCGAGACGCCAGAGGGACCGAACATCGGTTTGATCAACTCCTTGTCCTCGTTCGCCCGTATTAACGAGTACGGCTTCATTGAAGCTCCGTATCGTTGGGTTGATCCGAAGACGGGCACTGTTACGGAACAAATCTCTTACATGACTGCCGATGAGGAAGACAACTATATCATCGCGCAAGCGAATGCGAAGCTGACTCCTGAAGGCCAATTTGCTGAAACGAACACAATCGTTCGTTACAACAAACAGGCGGATAACATCTTGACGATGCCTAGCGAACGCGTTGACTACATGGACGTATCGCCTAAGCAGGTTGTGTCGGTTGCGACAGCGCTCATTCCGTTCCTAGAGAACGATGACTCCAACCGCGCACTAATGGGATCGAACATGCAACGTCAAGCCGTACCTCTTCTTATCCCGAAAGCGCCGTTCGTCGGTACGGGTATGGAGCATAAGGCAGCAAAAGATTCGGGTGTATGTATTGTTGCCAAATATGACGGAATTATCGAGCGCTCGTCAGCTAACGAAATTTGGCTGCGCCGCGTTGAGATCATTGACGGCAAACCGGTAACAGGCGACTTGGTTAAGCACAAGCTGCATAAGTTTATGCGTTCCAACCAAGGTACGTGCATTAACCAACGTCCGCTTGTACGCAAAGGCGACGTAATCAAGAAAGGCGATATTCTCGCAGACGGCCCTTCCACAGAACAAGGCGAATTGGCCCTAGGACGCAACGTTGTTGTCGCGTTCATGACGTGGGAAGGTTACAACTACGAGGATGCCATCTTGCTAAGCGAAAAGCTTGTGAAGGAAGACGTATACACGTCCATTCACATTGAAGAATATGAGTCCGAAGCTCGTGATACGAAGCTTGGACCGGAAGAAATTACACGCGACATTCCGAACGTCGGCGAAGATGCGCTACGCAATCTCGACGAGCGCGGCATTATCCGTGTCGGTGCTGAGATTAACGCAGGAGACATCCTTGTCGGTAAAGTAACGCCTAAGGGCGTAACGGAGCTGACGGCCGAGGAAAGATTGCTCCACGCAATCTTCGGCGAGAAAGCTCGCGAAGTTCGTGATACATCGCTCCGCGTACCGCATGGTACGGACGGTATCGTTGTAGACGTGAAGGTGTTCACTCGTGAGAACGGCGACGAATTGCCGCCAGGCGTTAACCAGTTGGTTCGTGCTTATATCGCTCAGAAGCGTAAAATTTCTGAAGGCGATAAAATGGCCGGACGTCATGGTAACAAAGGGGTTATCGCCCGCATCATGCCGGAAGAGGATATGCCGTTCCTACCGGACGGTACACCAGTAGAAGTCGTACTGAATCCGCTCGGCGTACCTTCGCGGATGAACATCGGTCAAGCGCTTGAAGTTCACCTTGGTATGGCTTGTAAGCATCTCGGCATTCACGCCGCAACGCCTGTATTCGACGGCGCGCGCGAGAATGACGTATTCGATACGATGGAAGAAGCCGGCATGCAGCGTAATGGTAAGACTGTCCTTTATGACGGTCGTACCGGCGAGAACTTCGAACGTGAAGTTACCGTTGGCGTCATGTACATGATCAAACTGGCGCACATGGTTGACGATAAAATCCATGCTCGTTCGACGGGTCCTTACTCGCTCGTTACGCAACAGCCTCTCGGCGGTAAAGCGCAATTCGGCGGACAACGTTTCGGGGAGATGGAAGTATGGGCGCTTGAAGCATATGGCGCAGCGTACACGCTCCAAGAAATTCTTACCGTCAAATCCGATGACGTGGTCGGCCGTGTGAAAACATACGAATCGATCGTCAAAGGCGAGAATGTTCCTGAACCGGGTGTTCCAGAATCGTTCAAAGTATTGATCAAAGAGCTTCAAAGCTTGGGCATGGACGTTAAGATCCTGACCGAGAATGAAGAAGAGATCGAGATGAAGGAAATGGACGACGAGGAAGAGAACACTGGCGATAAACTTAATCTTAATCTAGAAGGCACTGAAGTCGGCGCTGAATAAAGCATTCGCCTGAATTCCGAGTAGCGTCACGCGCTCCTCGGAATTCGGCAGTTTACGCATAAAGACATAGTTATAGATGACGAAGGAGGGTTGCTCCTTGTTGGACGTGAACAACTTCGAGTATATGAAAATCGGTCTGGCTTCGCCTGACAAAATTCGCTCGTGGTCCCGCGGAGAAGTTAAGAAACCGGAGACAATCAACTATAGGACGTTAAAACCGGAGAAGGAAGGTCTCTTCTGCGAAAAAATCTTTGGACCTACTAAGGACTGGGAATGTCATTGCGGCAAATACAAACGCGTTCGTTACAAAGGCGTAGTCTGTGACCGCTGTGGCGTCGAAGTTACTCGCGCGAAAGTTCGCCGCGAGCGTATGGGACATATCGAGCTTGCAGCTCCTGTCTCCCATATCTGGTACTTCAAAGGTATTCCAAGCCGCATGGGCCTTGCGCTTGATATGTCCCCTCGTTCGCTTGAGGAGATCATTTATTTCGCATCTTACGTTGTTACCGATCCAGGTGAAACTCCGCTTGAGAAGAAACAACTATTGTCTGAGAAAGAATACCGCAGTTATCGTGAGAAGTACGGTTTCGGCTTCCATGCAGGCATGGGTGCTGAGGCAGTTAAGAAGCTTCTTCAAGATATCGACATCGAAAAAGAGCTTGAGCAACTGAAGGAAGAGCTGCGTACGGCTCAAGGCCAACGCCGTAACCGTGCGATCAAGCGTCTTGAAGTCGTCGAAGCATTCCGTAATTCCGGCAACGAGCCGGAGTGGATGATTTTGGACGTGCTTCCGGTCATTCCTCCTGAGCTTCGTCCAATGGTACAACTCGACGGCGGCCGTTTCGCAACATCCGACCTTAACGATTTGTATCGCCGTGTAATTAACCGGAACAACCGTCTGAAGCGCCTGCTTGATCTGGGTGCACCAGACATTATCGTACAGAATGAGAAGCGCATGCTTCAAGAAGCAGTTGACGCATTGATCGATAATGGTCGTCGCGGCCGTCCTGTTACAGGACCGGGCAACCGTCCATTGAAATCTCTCAGCCATATGCTCAAAGGTAAGCAAGGACGTTTCCGTCAGAACTTGCTCGGTAAACGGGTTGACTATTCCGGTCGTTCCGTTATCGTCGTAGGTCCTAACCTGAAAATGTTCCAGTGCGGCCTTCCGAAGGAAATGGCACTTGAGCTGTTCAAGCCGTTCGTCATGAAGGAACTCGTCAACAAAGGCCTTGCGCATAACATTAAGAGCGCGAAGCGTAAAGTTGAACGTGTAAGCCCTGAAGTGTGGGACGTTCTTGAAGAAGTGATCAAGGAGCATCCGGTATTGCTCAACCGTGCCCCGACGCTTCACAGACTTGGTATCCAAGCGTTCGAGCCAATCTTGGTTGAAGGTAAAGCGATCAAGCTTCACCCGCTCGTATGTACAGCTTACAACGCTGACTTCGACGGTGACCAAATGGCCGTTCACGTACCGTTGTCCGCAGAAGCGCAAGCGGAAGCTCGTCTTCTTATGCTTGCATCGGGCAATATCTTGAACCCGAAAGACGGTAAGCCAGTCGTTACGCCATCGCAGGATATGGTTCTCGGCAGCTACTATCTGACGATGGACAACAAAGAGTCCAAAGGCAGTGGATCCGTATTCGGTACGGTCAACGAAGCAATCTCCGCTTATCAACGCGGTATTGTATCGTTGCATGCGCGTATCTTCGTTCCGGTTCGCGTATTGAAAAAAGTGAATTTCACCGAACAGCAGCAAAATTCGTTGCTCGTTACTACGGTTGGTAAAGTCATCTTCAACGAGATTTTCCCTGAAGATTTCCCTTATATCAACGAAGCAACGAAAACGAACCTGCTTCACGGTACGCCAGATAAATATTTCGTATACGAAAAAGGTGCAGACCTTGTTAAGTTTGCGGATGAACTGAATACCCCTGGCGCGGTAGGCAAAGACTACCTCGCGCTTGTTATTGCGGAATGCTTCCGTCAATACCATACAACGCTTACGGCTGTCATTCTTGACCGCATTAAGCAACTTGGTTTCACTTATTCCACAAAGGCTGGTATTACGATCGGCGTATCCGACGTTATCATCCCGATAGAAAAAGCAGAAATCATGAAACGTTCCGACGATAAGGTCGCTACCGTTATGAATCAATACCGTCGTGGTTTGATTACGAACGAAGAGCGTTATGACCGTATCATCACGATTTGGAGCGCGTGTAAAGACGAAATTACCGAAGTCCTCATGAAATCGATGGATCGTTACAACAACATCATGCTCATGGTGGATTCGAAAGCACGGGGTAACAAATCGCAAATTACTCAGCTCGGCGGTATGCGTGGTCTGATGGCCAACCCATCCGGTCGTATCATCGAGTTGCCAATCAAATCGAACTTCCGTGAAGGTCTTACCGTCCTCGAGTACTTTATCTCGACGCATGGTGCGCGTAAAGGTTTGGCCGATACAGCACTTCGTACAGCCGATTCGGGTTACTTGACTCGTCGTTTGGTTGACGTTGCGCAGGACGTTATCGTTCGTGAAGAAGATTGCGGTACAGATAAAGGATTCACGGTTAGCAAGATTCAAGACGGTAAAGAAGTTATCGAGGATCTGTACGACCGTATTGAAGGACGTTACTCCTTCGAGACTGTTCGTCATCCGAAGACTGGCGAGATTATCGTTAACCGCAGTGAACTGATCGATTCGAACAAAGCGGATGCGATCATCGATGCAGGTGTTGAGAAGCTGCAGATTCGTTCTGTGCTTAGCTGCCGCGCTCGTCATGGCGTATGTAAAGTGTGCTACGGCCGTAACTTGGCTACTGGCAAGCACGTAGAGATTGGTGAAGCGGTAGGTATTATCGCGGCTCAATCGATCGGCGAACCAGGAACACAGCTCACGATGCGTACGTTCCATACGGGCGGCGTTGCCGGCGACGACATCACGCAAGGTTTGCCGCGTATCCAGGAGTTGTTCGAGGCGCGTAATCCGAAAGGCCAAGCGATCATTTCCGAGCTTGACGGCGTCATCAAGGAAATTCGCGAAGCGAAGGACCGTCGAGAAATCGAAGTTCAAGGCGAAGCAGAATCGAAAGTATATGCAGTTACTTACGGTTCGCGTATCCGCGTAACGGAAGGCCAGCATATCGAAGCAGGCGACGAGCTGACAGACGGTTCGATCGATCCGAAAGACATGCTGCGCATCAAAGGTATCCGCGGCGTTCAGAACTACATTTTGCAAGAAGTACAGCGCGTTTACCGGAACCAGGGCGTAGAAATCAATGACAAGCACGTTGAAGTCATGATTAAACAAATGCTCCGTAAAATCCGTATCGTAGACGCTGGCGGTACAACTCTTCTTCCAGGTGCGTTCGTCGACATTCATGAATATGAGTCGCAGAACCGCGAGGCTATCTTCTCTGATAAAGAGCCAGCTGTCGCTAAGCCGGTATTGCTCGGTATTACGAAAGCGTCGCTTGAAACGGATTCGTTCTTGTCGGCGGCATCGTTCCAAGAAACGACGCGCGTATTGACCGATGCTGCTATCAAAGGCAAAGTCGACCAATTGCTTGGCTTGAAAGAGAACGTAATTATCGGTAAGCTGATTCCAGCAGGTACCGGTATGCAGCGTTACCGCAATATCCACTTCGTGGGTATGGAAGATGAAGAAGGCAATCCAATTGTCCAAGAGGAAGCTACGGAAGCAGTAGCTATCGAATAGATAGCAGTCCATAGCTGACTCAGATAGGTAATGAATGAAGAATGAAGTGATACGTGCACCCGTTCGCTCGATGCGAACGGGCTGCGTGGATCGCTTTTTCTTTTGAGATCATGCAGTAAATTATGTATAGCATTAATCATTAATTCAGTAAAAATATGAATTTTAGAGGATTACACTTGACATGTACACAGTATAGATGCTAATATGTCGAAGTGTGCCTGATGACTAGGAATTAGAAATTCGTATGTTCATTTATGAACCGCCTGGTTCTGTGGGCTTAAATGGGGTAAAATGTCTACCGTATTAAAGACATTGATATAGGGGAAGGGGGTGGCAACATGCCAACAATTAACCAGCTGGTCCGCAAAGGACGTCAAGCGAAAGTCGTTAAATCGAAATCGCCAGCATTGCAAAAAGGTTTCAACGCTCTGAAACGTGAAGCTACTAACATCAGCGCTCCTCAAAAACGCGGTGTGTGCACTCGTGTAGGTACAATGACTCCAAGGAAACCGAACTCCGCGCTTCGTAAATATGCTCGTGTTCGTCTGACGAACCGTCTAGAGGTTACGGCTTACATTCCGGGTATCGGACACAACTTGCAAGAGCATAGCGTTGTTTTGATCCGCGGCGGTAAAGTAAAAGACTTAGCGGGAGTACGTTATCATATCGTTCGCGGCGCGCTTGATACTGCAGGTGTTAACAACCGTATGCAAGCTCGTTCGAAATATGGTACAAAACGTCCTAAAGTTAAAAAATCGTAAGAATAACTCTATTGAGTTATTAACAAGCTAGAACAAGCGACTATAAGAAGAAAGGGGGACTTTACATGCCACGCAAAGGTCCTGTAACGAAGCGCGATGTGCTTCCAGATCCGATGTATAACAGCAAGCTGGTAACGCGCCTAATCAACCGCATTATGCTTGACGGTAAAAGAGGCGTAGCAGCAACACTGCTATACGATGCTTTCAAATTGATTCAAGAGCGTTCGGGTAAAGATCCGATGGAGGTTTTTGAAACAGCTTTGAAAAACATTATGCCGGTTCTTGAGGTTAAAGCTCGCCGTGTAGGCGGCGCTAACTATCAAGTGCCTATCGAAGTTAAACCAGAGCGCCGTACGGCACTTGGTCTCCGTTGGCTCGTGAACTACTCACGTAACCGCGGCGAGAAAACGATGGAAGAGCGTCTAGCTGCTGAAATCCTGGATGCTTCGAACAACACTGGCGCTTCTGTTAAGAAACGCGAAGATACGCACAAAATGGCTGAAGCAAACAAAGCGTTTGCTCACTACCGCTGGTAGAATCTTAACAATCGAGAGGAGACCATTTTATGTCAAGAGAGTTCTCCTTGAATAATACGCGCAATATCGGGATCATGGCGCATATTGATGCTGGTAAAACGACTACTACTGAACGGATCTTGTTCTTCACGGGCCGTACTCATAAAATCGGTGAGGTGCACGAAGGTGCAGCTACGATGGACTGGATGGAACAAGAACAAGAACGCGGTATTACGATTACGTCTGCCGCTACAACCGCTCAATGGAACGGTCACCGCATCAATATTATCGACACCCCGGGACACGTTGACTTCACAGTTGAAGTTGAACGTTCCCTGCGCGTATTGGACGGGGCTGTTGGGGTTTTCAGTGCGAAAGAAGGCGTTGAGCCACAGTCTGAAACGGTATGGCGTCAAGCTGACCGTTACAACGTACCACGTATCGCTTACGTCAATAAGATGGACATCATTGGCGCAGACTTCCTGAATGTTATTAAAGACATGCGCGAGCGTCTGCAAGCTAATGCTGTTGCGATTCAAATACCGATCGGCGCCGAGAGTGATTTTGTTGGCGTTATCGATATCGTTGAACGCATAGCATACAAGTACAAAGATGATACAGGTAAAGATCCAATTCAAGTTGAGATTCCTGCTGAGTACGCCGACCAAGTCGAAGAACTTCGCACGGAATTGATTGAAAAGGTTGCAGAACTGGATGAAGAATTAACGATGAAATATTTGGAAGGTGAAGAACTCACTATTCCAGAAATTAAAGCAGCACTCCGTAAAGGCGTATGCGAAGTTAAAATCTTCCCAGTAATCGTTGGATCCTCGTACCGCAATAAAGGTGTTCAATTGATGTTGGATGCGGTTGTTGACTATCTTCCATCCCCACTCGATGTACCAGCAATCAAAGGTACGCTCGAAGATGGCGAAGAAGGTGCACGACCATCGTCTGATACAGAGCCGTTCTCGGCTTTGGCATTCAAAATCATGACGGATCCTTATGTTGGTCGTTTGACGTTCTTCCGTGTGTATTCGGGTATACTGAAATCCGGTTCGTATGTTCTTAACTCAACTAAGGGCAAACGTGAACGTATTGGACGTATTCTTCAAATGCATGCTAACTCACGTCAAGAAATCTCTGAAGTGTATTCCGGCGATATCGCTGCAGCTGTTGGTCTTAAAGACACAACAACTGGTGATACACTTTGCGATGAGAAAGCGATCATCATCCTTGAGTCGATGAACTTCCCAGAACCGGTTATCTCGGTTGCTATCGAACCAAAAACGAAAGCGGACCAAGACAAACTCGGTATTGCGATTTCTAAACTCGCTGAGGAAGATCCTACCTTCCGCGCACATACGGATGAAGAAACAAACCAAACGATTATTTCTGGTATGGGTGAGCTTCACCTTGAAATTCTCGTTGACCGTATGTTCCGTGAATTCAAAGTTGAGACAAACGTTGGTAAACCACAAGTTGCTTACCGTGAAACGTTCCGTCAAGCCGCGAAAGTTGAAGGTAAGTTCGTTCGTCAATCCGGTGGTAAAGGTCAATTCGGACATTGTTGGGTTGAATTCTCACCACTTGAGCCAGGTTCAGGCTTCATATTCGAAAACAAAACAGTCGGCGGTTCGATTCCACGTGAATTTATCGCTCCTATCCAGGCTGGTATTGAAGAGTCGATGAAAAACGGCGTAGTTGCCGGCTTCCCGCTCGTTGATGTCAAAGCTGTTGTTGTAGACGGATCTTATCATGATGTCGACTCCTCCGAGATGGCGTTCAAAATTGCAGGTTCGATGGCGCTTAAAGCTGCCAAAGAAAAATGTAAGCCAGTATTGCTCGAGCCAATCATGAAAGTTGAAGTTACTGTTCCTGAAGAGTACATGGGCGATGTTATGGGTATGCTTAACTCCCGTCGTGGTCGTATCGAAGGTATGGATTCGCGCGCAGGCGCGCAAATCATCCGTGCTAAGGTGCCTCTCTCCGAGATGTTTGGTTACTCCACAACACTTCGTTCCGGTACACAAGGACGCGGCGTATTCTCGATGGAGCTTTCTCACTATGAAGAAGTTCCTAAGTCGATCGCTGAAGAAATTATTTCCAAGCACAAAGGCACTGAGTAATCACTGCGTTTGGCTAACTAAAGTTTGTTTTAGGCCGTCATCAGGTTTGCTTGCACTCTAGGTGTCGGCCCACACATAAAAAATATGATGGTATATGAGGAGGATTAAGTTCAATGGCTAAGGCAAAATTTGAACGTAATAAACCGCACGTTAACATTGGTACTATCGGTCACGTCGATCACGGTAAAACAACATTGACGGCTGCTATTACAACTGTTCTTTCCAAAAAATACGGCGGTGCAGCAGTAGCATTCGACCAAATCGATAAAGCTCCAGAAGAGCGCGAGCGCGGTATCACAATCTCGACAGCTCACGTTGAGTATGAGACGCCAGCTCGTCACTACGCACACGTTGACTGCCCAGGTCACGCCGACTACGTTAAAAACATGATCACTGGTGCTGCGCAAATGGACGGAGCTATTCTTGTAGTATCCGCTACTGACGGCCCAATGCCACAAACTCGTGAGCACATCTTGCTTTCGAAACAAGTAGGCGTGCCTTACATCGTTGTATTCCTGAACAAATGCGACATGGTTGAAGACGAAGAGCTTCTTGAGCTTGTTGAGATGGAAGTTCGCGACCTTCTTTCCGAGTATGAGTTCCCAGGCGACGACACTCCAATCATCCGCGGCGCAGCTCGTGAAGCACTTGCTAACCCAGATGGTCCTTGGGCTGACAAAATCGTTGAACTGTTCGAACAAGTTGACACTTACATCCCAACTCCAGAACGCGACACGGCTAAGCCTTTCCTTATGCCTGTCGAGGACGTATTCACAATCACAGGCCGTGGTACAGTTGCTACAGGTCGCGTAGAGCGTGGCGTTATCAAAGTTGGCGACGAGATCGAAATCATCGGTCTTGCTGAAGAGTCCCGTAAATCCGTAGTAACAGGCGTAGAAATGTTCCGCAAATTGCTTGACTCCGCTCAAGCTGGCGACAACGTTGGCGCATTGCTTCGTGGTGTAGACCGCAGCAACATCGAGCGTGGTCAAGTATTGGCTAAACCGGGTTCGGTTAAGCCACACACGAACTTCACTGCTCAAATCTACGTTCTTACTAAAGAAGAGGGTGGCCGTCACAAGCCTTTCTTCACAGGTTACCGTCCACAGTTCTACTTCCGTACAACTGACGTAACAGGTATCATCAACCTGCCAGAAGGCACTGAGATGGTTATGCCTGGCGACAACATCACTGTAACGGTTGAGCTTATCGCTCCAATCGCTGTTGAAGAGGGAACTCGTTTCTCGATTCGTGAAGGCGGCCGTACAGTAGGCGCTGGCGCAGTAGCAACTATCCAAAAATAATAAACGCGGCCTTAGGCCGACGTTTATAAAAAGAAGCTCCCACAGTTGTGGGAGCTTCTTTATGTTTGTAAGTTTATTTGGATATTTTTCATGTAACTAATGATTGACGGTATGCTGCTTCGACCTTTAATATTAAATGTAATGTAAGGTTGGCCAAAGCTCCGAAGGTATTCAGTTCCTACAAGTCAGGCATATTTCCGAAGAGAGAAAAGGTATGGCCTTTTTTTGTATTGTCTTTTGTTAGGCAGACGCTGTACGAGCACAACTTTAACGGTACACATCATGAGAGGGGTAATTCAAAATGAAGAAAAAGTTTTGGTTAGGCGTTACGCTTGCGGCTGTTATGGCTGTAACGGCGGCATGCGGTGCGAACGGTTCCGGCAATACGAATGCAGGATCGAACAACAACACAGGCAATACTGGCGGGGATGCAGAAAAAACGTATACGATTGCGATTTCGCAATTGGTTGAGCATCCGTCGCTCGATGCAACAAAAGAAGGTTTTCTCGCAGCGTTGAAGGATGCAGGCATTGAAGAAGGAAAGAACCTGAAGATCGATATGAACAACGCACAAGCGGATACGGCAAACAGCAAAACGATTTCTCAGAAAATCGCTTCGGGCAAAGCGGACCTTGCACTCGGGATCGCGACAATGACGGCTCAGAACTTGGCTGAGGACGTGACGAACATCCCAGTATTGTTCGCAGCAGTAACAGATCCGATCGATGCAGGCATCGTTAAGCAACTTCAAGCTCCAGGCGGCAACGTAACGGGCGCTTCCGATACGAACCCGGATGCGGTTAAGCAAACGATGGATTTCATCGCTGCCGAGCTCCCAGAAGTGAAGAAAGTAGGCCTAGTTATCAACGAAGGCGAACCAAATGCTGTAGTTATGGCTAAATATGCCGAAGAAGCACTTTCAGCACATGGCATAGAACTTGTTAAAGCTCCTATCGTTAACATTTCCGATGTACAACAAGCTGCCGAGTCTTTGGTTGGCCGTGTTGATGCTATCTACATTACGCTCGATAACAACGTTGTAAGCGGCGTGGATTCTATTATTGAAGTGGCTAACAAAAACGACATTCCGTTCTTCTCCGCCGACCGTGATACGGTTGAAAAGGGAGCCTTCCTAACGGTTGGTTTCAAATACTTCGACCACGGTTATGAAGTTGGACAAATGGCTGTTGAAATTTTGAAAAACGGCAAAAAACCAGGCGAAATGGACATCACGGTTCCGCAAAAACTTGATTTCATCATGAACCTGAAGGCAGCTGCAGAGCAAGGCATCACGGTTACGGATAAAATGAAAAGCTACGTAAAAGACCCTGAGAATAACATCATCGAGTAAGTCCGGTATCATTGGAATAGAATAAGAATATGAAAACATGCGGGGTGAGCGGTAATTCTGTTCACCCCCTTGTTGTGACAAAGGAGTGGCATAACGATGCTCACATCATTACAGGGTGCTGTAGAAAGCGGCCTGTTGTATGCGTTGATGGCGCTTGGCGTCTATATTACGTTTCGAATACTCGACTTTCCGGATTTAACGGTTGACGGAAGCTTCACGACGGGAGCTGCAATAGGCGCTGTCATGACCGTGAACGGTACACCGCCATGGATTGCGGTCATTTGCGCTTTTATCGGCGGGGCGGTTGCAGGTACTTGCACCGGCTTGCTTCATACGAAGGGCAAGATCAATGGCTTGTTGTCCGGTATCATTATGATGATTGCTTTATATTCGATCAACTTGCGTATTCTAGGCAAGCCAAATGTTTCATTGCGCAATATGGACAATGTATTCGACGGTGTTTCGGTGCTGGTGCTTGCCGTAATATTGGCTATTGTGGTTAAGGTATTGTTGGACTTGTTCTTCAAAACCGATATGGGGTTAAGCTTGCGCGCTACTGGGGATAACTCGCGAATGATTCGGAGCTTCGGAGCAAACACTGACATTACAACGATTTTCGGAATTGCGTTATCCAATGCACTGGTTGCAACATCCGGAGCTCTTATAGCTCAGCAGCAAAAGTTTGCCGACAACAGCATGGGGATCGGGATGATCGTTATCGGACTAGCTTCCGTTATTATTGGCGAGGCGATCTTCGGCTCGCGTTCGATCTTCCGTGCAACGCTGGCTGTCATACTGGGCGCTATTATTTATCGGATTATCTTTGCTCTGGCACTCCGCGTGGAGTGGCTGGAAGCGTCTGATATGAAGCTTATTACTGCGATTATTATTATTTTCGCCCTCGTTGTGCCTTCGGCAAGACGGGCAGTGAAAATGAAGAGCGTCGCCCGTAAACGCACGGCCGAAATGCTGGCCAAGCTAGGCAACGCCTCTCAAGCAGGAGGTGAGCGATAATGTTGGAGATAGCTAACGTATCGAAGCTCTTCAATCCAGGCACGGTGGATGAGAAGACGGCGCTCGTAGGCGCTAACTTGATCATGAAGCCAGGCGACTTCGTTACCGTAATCGGCAGTAACGGAGCAGGCAAGTCGACGCTTATGAACATTATTTCTGGCGTAATGAAGCCGGATGCCGGTGATGTCAAGATTGACGGGAAGATCATCTCGCCATTGTCCGAGCACCAGCGCAGCCGCTGGATCGGACGTGTCTTCCAAGATCCGATGGCCGGTACAGCGCCGCGCATGACGATTGAGGAAAATATGGCGATGGCGTATACGCGCGGCAAATCACGTGGTTTCTCCTTCGGCGTGAATAGGGCAAAAAAGAAGATATTCAGGGAAGAACTATCTCGACTAGGTATCGGATTGGAGAATCGCTTAAGCGCGAAGGTAGGCTTGTTATCTGGCGGCGAACGTCAGGCGCTCAGCCTGTTGATGGCGACATTTACCCGTCCGCAGATCCTTCTGTTGGACGAGCATACGGCGGCGTTGGATCCCGCTCGTGCCGAGCTGATTACGACGTTGACGGAATCGATCGTTCGCGAGATGAATCTTACCACTCTTATGGTTACGCATAACATGGAGCAGGCAATCCGCCTTGGCAACCGACTCATCATGATGGACAAGGGTCGCATCATCCTCAACGTTAACGAGGATCGGAAGCAGAACCTGACGGTCGAGCAACTGCTTGGCGAGTTCGAGCAGATCAGCGGCAAGAAACTGGCCGACGATCGCATCGTGCTGGGATAGGTTTGATTGCAGACTGCACTGGGCTAGGTGAAGGTTCATGTGAGGGAGCTGCACTGCGAAGAAGTCGGGGGCTTGCGTCTGCGTTGAAACCGTATTGTTTTGATTAGAATAGATCGCTGAAACAATACGGATTTCAAAAGCAGAACGTAAACTCCTCAGCTCCCCGCCTTCCTCTCCGTTCCGTCCTCAACAAACTGGGGTATTAATAGAGGGAGCTGCACTGCGAAGAAGTCGGGGGCTTACGTCTGCGTTGAAACCGTATTGTTTTGATTAGAATAGAACGCTGATACAATACGGATTTCAAAAGCAGATCGTAAACTCTCCAGCTCCCCGCCTTCCTCTCCGTTCCGTCCTCAACAAACCATATATATAATAGAAGAAACGCGTGCGATGTTAAGTCGCACGCGTTTTTTTGTTGTGGAAGAAGCATTAGTTCGATTTCGTCGAACTAATTTTGAGTAACGAGCTTTATTCTACTCGATAGATGCATTTCGTCGAACTAATTGTCCGATAATCGTACAAAATACTAAAACCGCCGGAGTAGCTGCCTGAAATCGAACTAAATGGGGGTATTTCGGTGTAGAGGACTAATTAGCTTCACGAAATGCCACTAATGCGCAGCAGTAGGTGGTTGGATGTAATCAGCACAGTATTGATCGACGTTCGAGCATAGAGCACGGTGCATGAAGCATGTAGCGTGTAGCGTGTAGCATTCCCTTCTTATTACTAATGAAACGTAGCGATCGGCGTTATATAATGTGATTCGGGTCAATAATGAGTGAGGACAACTCATAACGGAATGATGGCATCAGCTACATATGTTCGTTCACATGAAATTGAACGAGCATGTTTTTCTGCTTCGAGCGAGCACATCAGGTATTTTTCAAGGATAAGAGTGGAGCAGAACTGCGTTCGGTCGGAGAGTTTACGTTCCGCCTTTGAAATGGTGATCTTACCTTCAACTCGAATCTTAGGATCACCATTTCAACAGCGGACGGAGGCCGAATGCAGTGGCGCAGAGCGGTAATAATCCTTGTACGATGCCAAATGTTGCGAGCGAGATTATTATGTTGCAATTGCCTATTAAATTCGGTATAATATTGACTGTTGGTCTGACGTTGCGTTGATGCGAGAGGTTGCCGACACACCCCGCTCCTTTGCCATGGAGCGCGTGAAGGGTTTTTCTCGCGGAGTATGTCCGATAATAAATTGGGCGATAGAAGGAGGGACTTATATGGCAAAGCAAAAGATTCGTATTCGCTTGAAAGCATACGATCACAGAATTCTTGACCAATCCGCAGAGAAGATCGTTGAAACTGCAAAACGTTCCGGTGCAGGTGTATCCGGGCCGATTCCGTTACCAACGGAAAAGCAAATCATCACTATTCTCCGTGCGGTACACAAGTACAAGGATTCCCGGGAGCAGTTCGAACAACGTACACATAAACGTTTGATCGATATTGTTAACCCAACGCCGCAAACGGTTGATGCGTTGATGCGCCTGGATCTACCATCCGGTGTAGATATCGAAATCAAACTGTAATAACAAAAGTAAATGCGATTATAGAAAGGAAATGAGGTGTCAACATGAAAGGTATCTTAGGGAAAAAACTTGGAATGACTCAAGTGTTCACTCCTGAAGGAAACGTAGTTCCAGTAACGGTTATCGAAGCTGGTCCTTGCGTCGTGCTTCAGAAGAAAGACCAAGAGAACGATGGCTACGAAGCCGTTCAATTCGGTTTCTCCGATAAGAAAGAAAGCAGAACGAATAAGCCAGAGATCGGCCACGCTAAGAAAGCTGGCGCGACTCCTAAGCGCTACGTTCGTGAGATTCGCGGTATTAACCTTGGTGATTACGAAGTTGGCCAGGAAGTGAAAGCTGACTTGTTCGCAGAGGGCGAATTCGTTGACGTAACAGGTATTTCGAAAGGTAAAGGCTTTGCCGGCGTTATCAAACGTTGGGGACAAAGCACTGGACCAATGGCACACGGTTCGCGTTACCACCGTGGTCCAGGTTCGATGGGTTCGATCCAAGCTAACCGCGTACCGAAAGGCAAACGCCTTCCAGGTCACATGGGTAACGAAACGATCACAATCCAAAAGCTTGAAATTATCCGTGTAGATGCAGAACGTAACGTTCTTCTTGTAAAAGGTTCGATCCCGGGCCCTAAAAACGGATTCGTTAAAGTGAAACAAACCGTTAAGAAATAATTGCTCTTGAAGAAAGGAGGAACAAGAAATGCCTACAGTTAAAGTATTGAACGTGAGTGGCGCTTCCGTTGGCGAGCTTGAGCTTGCTGAGAACGTATTTGGTATCACGCCAAACGCAACGGTTATGCACAGCGCTGTTGTCCTTCAACAAGCTGCTGAACGTCAAGGTACTCACAAAACTAAAGGACGCTCCGAAGTACGCGGCGGCGGTCGTAAACCTTGGAAACAAAAAGGTACTGGCCGTGCTCGTCAAGGTAGCATTCGCTCCCCGCAGTGGGTTGGCGGCGGTACTGTATTCGGACCGACTCCACGCACTTACGGATTCAAGCTTCCTAGAAAAGTTCGTCGTCTTGCGATCAAATCCGCATTGTCTTCGAAAGTTATCGCTAACGAAATTATCGTTCTTGATCAACTGACATTCGCGGCTCCTAAGACGAAAGAATTCGCAAACATCTTGAACAACCTTAAGGTTGACCGTAAAGCGCTTGTTGTAACGGCTAACTATGAGGATAACGTAGCATTGTCCGCTCGTAACATTCCGGGCGTGAAATTCGTCGCAGCTGACGGCATCAATGTTCGTGACGTACTTGTGTATGATAAGCTGATCATCACTAAAGAAGCAGTAGAGAAAGTACAGGAGGTGCTTGCGTAATGAAAAATCCACGCGATATTATCAAGCGCCCGGTTATTACGGAACGTACGAGCGATTACATGGCTACAAAACGTTATGTGTTTGAAGTTGATCTTCGTTCGAACAAAACCGAAATCAAACAAGCTATTGAACAAATCTTCAAAGTAAAAGTAACCGGCGTTAACACGATGCGTGTAGCGGGTAAACCAAAACGTTATGGTAAACATAGCGGATACAGACCTGATTGGAAAAAAGCGATCGTTCAACTGAGCGCTGACAGCAAAGAACTTGAGTTCTTTGAAACGTCTGTTTAGAAAAGGAGGGAATACAAGTGCCAATTAAAAAGTACAAACCGACATCGCCAGCTCGTCGTGGTATGTCCGTGTCGACTTTCGAAGAAATTACGACAAGCACACCGGAGAAATCGTTGCTTGCACCGCTTTTCAAAAAAGCTGGTCGTAATAACCAAGGTAAAATTACGGTTCGTCACCATGGCGGCGGACACAAACGTAAATACCGTATCATCGATTTCAAACGTACTAAGGACGGTATCGTAGGTAACGTTGCGACGATCGAATACGATCCGAACCGTACTTCCAATATCGCTTTGATCCATTACGTGGATGGTGCGAAAGCTTACATCATCGCCCCTAAAGGATTGAAAGTCGGCGATCAAGTTATGTCCGGTCCTACGGCTGATATCAAAATCGGCAACGCTTTGCCGCTTGTGAATATCCCGGTCGGTACAGTTATCCACAACATCGAATTGAAACCAGGCAAAGGTGGACAACTTGTTCGCGCTGCTGGTACGGAAGCTCAACTTCTTGGTAAAGAAGAAAACTACGTATCGATTCGTTTGACTTCCGGCGAAGTTCGTCGCATTCTGAACACTTGCCGTGCTACAATCGGTTCTGTTGGTAACGAAGATCACGAACTCGTGAAAATCGGTAAAGCCGGCCGTTCCCGTTGGTTGGGCAAACGTCCAGAAGTCCGCGGCGTAGTAATGAACCCGAACGATCACCCACACGGTGGTGGTGAAGGCCGTGCTCCAATCGGACGTAAATCCCCAATGTCTCCATGGGGCAAACCGACGCTTGGTTACAAAACTCGCAAGAAGAAAAAAGCATCGAGCCAATATATTATTCGTCGTCGCACGAAGTAATAGTCGCTTGATACAAATTGCTTAACACGAACGTTATGTGAAGGGAGGAACACAAATGGGTCGCAGTTTGAAGAAAGGTCCGTTTATTGACGGGTACCTGCTTAAAAAAGTCGAGGTCTTGAACGAAACCGAGAAAAAAGTCGTTATCAAAACCTGGTCCCGCCGCTCGACCATTTTCCCACAATTCATTGGTCACACGTTTGCAGTTTATGATGGTCGTAAGCATGTGCCGGTTTATGTAACGGAAGATATGGTTGGACACAAGCTTGGTGAATTCGCACCAACTCGTACGTACAAAGGCCATGCCGGCGAAGACAAAAAAACGGGCAGACGTTAATTTGCCCTTTATCACCTTTAATGAACGAGAGGAGGTTCCTACATGCAAGAAGCTAAAGCGCACGTTAAATTCGTTCGTATTGCTCCGCGCAAAGCGATGCTCGTTGCTGATTTGATCCGTGGTAAGCAAGTTGGCGAAGCGATTGCCATTCTGCGTCACACGCCGAGATCCGCTTCCCCAATCCTGGAGAAGTTGCTGAACTCTGCTATAGCGAATGCTGAGCACAACTACCAGCTAGACGTTAACAAATTGGTTATATCGCAAGCTTTCGTTAACCAAGGGCCAACGATGAAACGTTTCCGTCCTCGTGCTATGGGACGTGCAAGCCGGATCAATAAAAGAACCAGCCACATCACCTTAGTGGTATCTGAAAAATAAGGAGGGATTACGTGTGGGTCAAAAGGTAAATCCAGTTGGCTTCCGTGTCGGAGTTATCCGCGATTGGGAGTCGAAATGGTTCGCAGGCAAAGATTTTGGCGATCTTCTGATGGAAGACGTTAAAATTCGTGAATATTTGAAAAACAAGCTGAAAGATGCAGCTGTTTCCCATATCGAGATCGAACGTGCAGCTAACCGCGTAAACGTAACGATCCAAACTGCTAAACCGGGCATGGTTATCGGTAAAGGCGGTTCCGAGGTGGAAAACCTACGTACGGAGCTTGGCAAGATCACTAAAGGCAAAAAAGTTCACATCAACATCTCTGAAATCAAACATGCTGATCTTGACGCTATTCTTGTAGCTGAAAGCATCGCACAACAACTTGAGCGTCGTGTATCTTTCCGCCGCGCATTGAAGCAAGCAATTCAACGCTCCATGCGTTCGGGTGCTAAAGGGATCAAAACCGCAGTTAGCGGTCGTCTCGGTGGCGCGGAAATCGCACGTTCGGAAGGCTACAGCGAAGGTACAGTACCTCTTCATACACTGCGCGCAGATATTGATTATGGTACAGCAGAAGCACATACAACTTACGGCCGTATCGGCGTAAAAGTGTGGATCTATCGCGGCGAAGTCCTTCCGACTAAGAAGAAAGCTCCCCAGGAAGGAGGCAACTAATCATGTTGGTACCTAAACGTGTCAAACACCGCAAACAACAACGCGGTCATATGAAAGGTCGCGCTAAAGGCGGCACAACAGTAGCATTCGGCGAATTTGGTCTTCAAGCTCTTGAACCGACATGGATCACGAACCGTCAGATCGAGGCAGCTCGTATCGCGATGACTCGTTACATCAAACGTGGCGGTAAAGTATGGATCAAAATCTTCCCGGATAAACCGATAACTCAAAAGCCTCTAGAGGTTCGTATGGGTAGCGGTAAAGGTAACGTTGAAAAGTGGGTTGCAGTCGTTAAACCAGGTAAGATCATGTTTGAACTTGCTGGTGTATCCGAAGAAATTGCTCGCGAAGCAATGCGCCTTGCTGCTCACAAACTGCCGATCAAAACGAAGTTCGTGAAACGCGAAGAAGTGGGTGGTGAAGCAAATGAAAGCTAATGAATTTCGCAACCTAACCTCTGCTGAGCTTGAACAACAGATCACTGGTTTTAAAGAAGAGCTTTTCAACCTTCGTTTCCAATTGGCTACTGGCCAACTGGATAACCCGACACGGATTCGTGACGTGCGTAAAGGAATTGCTCGCGCTAAAACGATCTTGCGTGAAAGAGAACTCGGCATCAGCAGCTAATAATATTTTCTTGCAGTTATGAACCATCACGGCTGTAGGAAGGAGGAAGAACATGAGCGAACGCAATGCCCGCAAAGTGCTAATTGGCAAAGTCGTAAGCGACAAAATGGATAAAACAATTGTTGTTGCTATTGAGACTTACAAAAAACACGAATTGTACCATAAACGTATTAAGGTTACGAAAAAGTTCAAAGCGCACGATGAAAACAACCAAGCGAAAATTGGCGATATCGTGAAAATCATGGAGACTCGTCCGCTTTCCAAAGACAAGCGCTTCAGACTTGTAGAAGTTGTAGAAGTAGCGGTTGTTATTTAACGAGCGATAGCAGTACCTGAGCATTTTTCCGAAAGGAGGACGTTGAAATGATTCAACCATTTTCGCGCTTAGCAGTTGCTGACAACTCCGGCGCTAAAGAATTGATGTGTATCCGTGTACTAGGCGGTACAGGACGCCGCGTTGGTCACATTGGCGACTTGATCGTTTGCTCCGTCAAACAAGCAACACCAGGCGGCGTTGTCAAAAAGGGTGACGTTGTAAAAGCCGTTATCGTTCGCACGAAGCGTTCGGTTCGTCGTAAAGACGGTTCCTACATCGCATTCGATGAGAATGCAGCAGTAATCGTTAAAGAAGATAAGAGCCCGCGCGGCACACGTATCTTCGGACCTGTTGCTCGTGAGCTTCGCGATAAAGATTTCATGAAAATCGTATCGCTGGCACCAGAAGTAATCTAATCAAAACCCTATATAAGCTTGAAAGCACAAGCGTGCAGGAGGTGTAACTCATGCCAAGGTTGAAAAAAATTCTTGAATCGCATAACAATAAATTGCACGTCAAAAAAGACGATACAGTTATCGTTATTACCGGTAAAGACAAAGGTAAAAAGGGCCGTGTAATCGCTGCGTACCCGCGTGAAAATCGCGTACTTGTAGAGGGCGTTAACATGGTGAAAAAGCATACTCGTCCATCGCAAGCAAATCCGCAGGGCGGTATCATTGAACAAGAAGCGCCAGTACACGTATCGAACGTTATGCACATCGATCCGAAGAGCGGTAAAGTAACACGTATCGGATACAAAGTGCTCGACAACGGTAAGAAAGTACGAATCGCTAAACGTTCCGGAGAAGTAATCGACTAATCGTTACAGTAGGAAAGGAGGTCCATGAAAATGGCAGCAAGAATGAAAGATCGTTTTCTCAATGACATCACACCTGCTCTTATGCAGAAGTTCAACTATACGTCTGTAATGCAAGTGCCGAAAATTGAGAAGGTTGTTATCAACATGGGGGTAGGCGAAGCGGTTTCCAATTCGAAAATCCTTGATGTAGCTGTTGAAGAACTACGCATCATTTCCGGTCAAAAACCAGTCGTAACTCGCGCGAAGAAGTCGATTGCCGGCTTCAAACTTCGTGAGAACATGCCAATCGGGGTTAAAGTGACATTGCGCGGCGAGCGCATGTACCATTTCCTTGACAAGCTGTTCAATATTTCGCTTCCACGCGTACGTGACTTCCGTGGTGTTTCGAATAAAGCATTTGATGGTCGCGGAAACTACACGCTTGGCTTGAAAGAGCAGCTGATTTTCCCAGAGATCGAATACGATAAAGTCGATAAAGTTCGTGGTATGGACATCGTCATCGTCACTACGGCAAAAACGGACGAAGAATCTCGTGAATTGCTGACCCAATTGGGCATGCCGTTCACGAAGTAATCCACTTGTAGGAGGTGTAATACCCAGTGGCAAAAACTTCGATGAAAGTGAAGCAACAACGCACACCGAAATTCCAAGTGCGTGCTTATACGCGCTGTGAGCGTTGCGGCCGTCCGCATTCTGTTTTGCAAAAGTTTAAAATTTGCCGGATTTGTTTCCGCGAGTTAGCACATAAGGGCCAGATTCCTGGCGTTAAAAAAGCAAGCTGGTAAAATGCCTAGTTCGGGAAGGAGGTTAACACAATGGTTATGTCTGATCCGGTTGCAGATATGTTGACACGTATTCGTAACGCGAATGTCGTTCGTCATGAGACCGTGGAAATGCCCGCTTCGAAAATGAAGAAGCAAATTGCTGAAATTTTGAAGCGTGAGGGTTTCATCCGCGATGCTGAATATATCGAAGACAACAAACAAGGTATGATCCGTATTTTCCTGAAATACGGCCCTAACCAAGAGCGCGTAATTACAGGCCTGAAACGTATTTCGAAACCTGGCCTTCGCGTTTACACACAATCAACTGAAATCCCACGCGTTTTGGGCGGTCTTGGAATTGCTATTATTTCCACGTCCAAAGGGGTTATGACTGATAAAGAAGCTCGCCAAGTTAAATCCGGCGGCGAAGTAGTCTGCTACGTTTGGTAAGTAACAAGTCACAAAGACAGGAGGTGTAACAATGTCCCGTATTGGTCGTAAACCAATTCAAGTGCCTAACGGCGTTACTATTAACTTGGATAACACAGTTATTACTGTAAAAGGACCGAAAGGATCGCTTTCCCGCGAAGTTCACAAAGATATGAAAGTGAACGTATCGGAGACTGAAATCCTGATCGAACGTCCTTCCGACAATAAATTGCATCGTTCTTTGCACGGAACGACTCGCAGCATCATCGCTAACATGGTGAGCGGCGTTACTGAAGGCTTCTCGAGAAATCTGGAGCTGGTAGGTGTAGGTTACCGTGCGAACAAAGCTGGCGATAAGATCGTTCTTAACGTTGGTTACTCTCACCCGGTGGAGATTACTCCAGAGGCTGGTATTGAGTTTGACGTTCCTGCGAACACGAAAATCACTGTTCGCGGTATCGACAAAGAGCGCGTAGGCGCTGTTGCTGCTCAAATCCGCTCCGTTCGTGAACCAGAGCCGTATAAAGGCAAAGGTATCAAGTACGAAGGTGAACGCATCATCCGCAAAGAAGGTAAAGCTGGTAAGAAGAAATAAGCAAACGGCTCGTTTGCTTAAGATAGCGTCCTAAGGCAATGAGAAAGGAGTGAACCTTGCATGATTACGAAAGGCGATAAAAACAAGGCTCGTCTGAAAAGACACCTGCGTGTTCGCAAAAAAATCAACGGTACAGCTGCACGTCCACGTCTGTCTGTATTCCGTTCCTCCAAGCATATGTATGCACAATTGATCGATGACGTTGCAGGTGTAACGATCGCATCCGCGTCCACAATGGACAAAGAGTTGACAGAAGCTGTCGGCAATGGCGGTAACATCGAAGCAGCTACGAAAGTAGGCCAATTGATTGCACAACGCGCTCAAGCGAAAGGGGTAACCCAAATCGTATTCGACCGCGGCGGTTACTTGTATCACGGCAGAATTTCAGCACTTGCGACAGCAGCTCGTGAAGCTGGTCTGGAATTCTAATCGACTTTACTTATAAGGAGGTTAAATGACTTGCGTGTAGATCCGAATACGTTAGAACTGACTGAAAAAGTTGTTAATATCAATCGCGTAGCGAAAGTTGTAAAAGGCGGACGCCGTTTCAGCTTTAGTGCGCTTGTAGTAGTCGGCGACGGCAAAGGCTGGGTTGGCGCAGGGATCGGTAAAGCAGGCGAAGTACCTGATGCGATTCGCAAAGGTATCGAAGATGCTAAGAAAAACCTGATCCATGTACCACTCGTTGGAACAACGATCCCTCACCTTGTCCTCGGACATTTCGGCGCTGGAGAAGTTCTTCTGAAGCCGGCTTCCGAAGGTACTGGCGTTATCGCTGGCGGCCCTGTACGTGCAGTACTTGAGCTTGCTGGTGTAGGCGACATTTTGACGAAATCGCTCGGTTCTTCGAACTCCATGAACATGGTAAACGCGACGCTAGAAGGTCTTTCCCGTTTGAAACGTGCGGAAGAAGTTGCGAAGCTTCGTGGTAAAACTGTCGAAGAGCTGTTAGGTTAAGGAGGGAAATACGATGGCAAAATTGCAAATCACCCTCGTTCGCAGTTTGATCGGCCGCAACGAGAAACAACGTGCTACAGTTGAAGCGCTTGGCCTTCGCAAAATTCGCCAAGCTGTTGTTTTGAACGATAGCGAAGCTATCCGCGGCATGGTTAACGCTGTTAGCCACTTGGTTAAAGTTGAAGAAGTATAAGATAGCTTTCTAGAAATCAATAAGGAGGTGCACGAACGATGAAATTGCATGAGCTAGCACCAGCACCGGGTTCGACTCAAGCGCCTAAGCGCAAAGGCCGCGGTATCGGTTCCGGAAACGGTAAAACAGCCGGTAAAGGTCATAAAGGTCAAAACGCTCGTTCCGGCGGCGGCGTTCGTCCTGGTTTCGAGGGTGGACAAAACCCGTTGTATCGTCGAGTGCCGAAGCGTGGATTCAACAACCGTTTCCGTACCGAGTATGCGATTGTTAACATTGAAGAACTAAACAGCTTTGCAGCAGGTACAGAAGTCACTCCAGAAGTTCTTCTTGAGCAAGGGATTGTCAAAAATCCTCTTGCAGGAATCAAAATTTTGGGTAACGGTGAAATTAGCGTTTCGCTGACTGTAAAAGCAAGCAAGTTCTCTCAATCTGCGGTAGAGAAAATCCAGGCTGCCGGCGGTAAAACCGAGGTGATCTAATTGTTCAAGACCGTGTCCAACATTTGGAAAGTGGCGGATCTTCGTACAAGGATCCTGTTCACTCTCATGATTCTTCTTGTATACCGCATCGGGGCATTCATTCCGGTGCCTGACGTCGACAAGAGCGTGTTCGATCAAGTCAATGAAGCCGGAACGGATTTGTTCGGCTTGCTTAACACGTTTTCCGGCGGTGCTTTGTTCCAATTCTCTATCTTCGCAATCGGCATTACGCCGTACATTACGGCTTCGATCATCGTACAACTATTGTCGATGGACGTAATTCCTAAGTTTGCGGAGTGGGCTAAGGAAGGCGAGAACGGTAAACGTAAACTTGCTCAGATCACTCGTTACGGTACGGTTGTGCTCGGTCTTGTTCAAGGCTTTGCAACAGCAATCGGCTTTAACCGTCAGTATGGTCAACAAATGATTCCGAACGCTACCTTCGTTGACTACTTGGTCATCGCTATCATCTTGACTGCAGGTACTGCATTCTTGATGTGGCTTGGCGAGCAGATCACGGAGAAGGGCATCGGGAACGGTATTTCCATTCTGATCTTCGCTGCTATCGCAGCAGGTATCCCTGGACATATCCGTACGATCTACCAAGATCAATTCATTGGTGTACAAGACCAATTGTTCTTGAACATCATAAAGGTAATTCTGATTATCGTTGCGATTATCGCAATCATTGTCGGTGTTATCTTCGTTCAGCAAGGTATTCGCAAAATTCCGGTTCAATACGCTAAACGCGTCGTTGGACGGAAAATGTACGGTGGACAATCGACACATATCCCGATGAAAGTGAATGGCGCTGGCGTTATTCCTGTCATCTTCGCGGTATCGCTGATTATGTTCCCAATTACGATTGCTGGATTCTGGGCCGACAAAGGTTGGGCGCAATGGATAATGGACAATATGTACTATGACAAGCCGCTTGGCATGGTATTGTACGTATTGCTCATCATCGGATTTACTTTCTTCTATACATTCGTACAAATCAATCCTGTGCAAATGGCGGATCAAATGAAGAAGAACGGCGGCTACATCCCGGGCATTCGCCCAGGCAAGCCAACTTCCTCTTATTTGACTCGTGTAATGTCACGGATTACACTGACGGGTGCAATCTTTCTGGCGGTTATCTCCTTATTGCCGGTCGTGTTCGGTAAGATTGCTGGATTGCCAACGTCCGTTCAGCTTGGCGGTACCTCGCTTCTAATCGTTATCGGGGTTGCGCTAGACACGATGAAGCAAATCGAGAGCCAGTTGATCAAACGCCATTACAAAGGGTTTATCAATAAATAACAATAGGTTCTGACCGGGCTTTGCGCGATCGACAACGATATTGTGCGGGAAGCCCGCCCGAGCCTATTGTGCTTAAAGCGAGGAACTCGGCAATGAACATTTTATTCATGGGCCCTCCGGGGGCAGGCAAAGGAACGCAAGCTGAACGTATTGTAGAAGAATTCAGCGTACCGCATATTTCCACAGGCGATGCATTCCGTCTTGCTATGAAGCAAGGAACTGCTATCGGTCTTAAAGCGAAAGAGTATATCGATCAAGGTCTGCTCGTTCCTGATGAGATCACAAATGGAATCGTGAAAGAGCGTCTTGCTCTTGATGATTGCAAAAACGGTTTTCTGCTCGATGGTTTCCCTCGCACGCTCCAACAAGCCGAAGCGCTTGACGGGATGCTTGCTGAGCTTAACCGCGGCATCGACCATGTTGTTAACTTGAAAGTTGATCGCGGACTGCTGCTTGCCCGTCTTACTGGCAGACGCATCTGCAAATCTTGCGGCTCGACTTACCACGTGATGTTCAACCCGCCAAAGGTTGAAGGCATCTGTGACAAGGACGGCGGAGAGTTGTATCAACGTTCAGATGATACAGAGGAAAAGGTAGGCACGCGCCTGGATGAGTATACATCCAAGACAGCCCCTCTACTCGATTACTACAGCACTAAAGGTCTCCTGCGCGAAGTCGACGGCGAGAAGGACATCGAAGTCGTAACATCCGAAATCGTATCCTGCTTGCGAGGTTCATTGTAATGATTATATGCAAATCCGAATCGGAGCTGCGCTATATGAGGGAAGCAGGACGCATCGTTGCGGAAACGCATCGGCTAATGGCTTCAGCGGTTAAGCCGGGCATCACCACTGGTGAGCTTGACGAGATCGCCGAGAAGTTCATTAGAAGTCAAGGTGCGATACCTTCTTTCAAAGGTTACAATGGTTTTCCTTCCAGCGTTTGCGCTTCTGTGAATGACGAGCTTGTACACGGCTTCCCTGGGTCACGCAAGTTGAACGAGGGCGATATTGTCAGTATTGATATCGGAGCGCAGTACGAAGGCTATCATGGCGATTCGGCTTGGACCTACGCGGTTGGAGCTGTATCCGATGAAGTTCAAAGGCTGCTAGATGTAACGGAAGCATCGCTTTATGCGGGGCTTGCGCTCATCAAACCAGATGTTCGTTTATACACGATATCGCATGCCATTCAAAAGGTAATTGAGAATGCTGGATTCTCCGTTGTGCGTGAATACGTAGGGCACGGAATCGGCGCGGACCTTCATGAAGAGCCGCAAATACCGAACTATGGTATACCGGACCGCGGACCACGGCTCAAGCCCGGAATGGTACTTGCAATCGAGCCAATGGTTAATATCGGTGAACGATATGTCCATACGCTCGAAGACAATTGGACGGTCGTAACAGATGACGGTTCATGGTGCGCTCACTTTGAGCACACGGTAGCCGTAACAGAGGACGGCTTTGAAATATTGACCATTTTGCCGCAGCAGTCATAGTCTATGGCCATGGATGCGCGTCCCCAGATTGGTCAGTTCGTCAAAGTGCTTCGCGGTAAAGACGAAACAAGCTTGGCAGTCATCGTAGCGATCATCGACGACAGGTTCGTCATGATAGCCGACGGCGACAAGCGAAAGTTCGATCTGCCGAAGAAAAAAAACGTTCTGCATCTTGAACTACAGCCTGAAATAAGCCAAGAGGTAACAAGCAGCATGCTTGAAGCCGGCAGGGTAACCAACGCCAAGTTACGTTATGTGATTCAGAAGTTTATGCAAGCGAAAGGAGAATGACGGTGGCTAAGGAAGACGTCATTGAGGTCGAAGGCACGGTAATTGAGCCGTTGCCAAATGCGATGTTCAAGGTGGAGCTGGAGAACGGTCATCAGATTCTCGCACACGTTTCCGGAAAGCTCAGAATGCACTTTATTCGCATCCTGACAGGAGACAAAGTGGTTATACAGTTATCGCCTTATGATTTATCAAGAGGGCGCATCACCTATCGTAAGTAGGCTTAATAAGCCTGCTGACGAAAGATTCGGGAGGTAATCACAATGAAGGTTAGACCTTCGGTAAAGCCGATCTGCGAAAAATGCAAAGTCATTCGTCGCAAAGGCAACGTTATGGTGATTTGTGAAAATCCGAAACACAAACAAAAACAAGGATAGAAGGAGGAATATATAGCCTATGGCACGTATAGCTGGTGTAGACTTGCCGCGTGACAAACGCGTCGAAATCGCCTTGACGTACATCTTCGGTATTGGCAAGAAGACTTCACAAACTTTGTTGACTGCTGCTGATGTTAACTATGACACTCGCGTTCGCGATCTTACTGAAGACGAATTGGCTCGTTTGCGTGAAGCAATCGACAAAAACGTTAAAGTAGAAGGCGACCTGCGTCGTGAAATTTCGCTTAACATTAAACGCCTGACTGAAATCGGCTGCTACCGTGGTCTTCGTCACCGTCGCGGTTTGCCTGTTCGCGGTCAACGTACAAAAACAAACGCTCGTACTCGCAAAGGTCCTCGTCGGACTGTAGCTAACAAGAAGAAATAAGAAGGGAGGATAATGGACAATGGCTAAACCAAAAAAAGTCGTACGTACCAAACGTCGCGACCGGAAAAATATTGACACTGGCGTTGCGCACATCCGCTCGACGTTCAACAATACGATCGTTACGATTACGGATCCGCACGGTAATGCAATCTCCTGGGCAAGCTCCGGTAACCTTGGTTTCAAGGGATCCCGTAAGAGCACGCCATTCGCAGCTCAAATGGCTGCTGAATCCGCTGCAAAAGCTGCAATGGAGCATGGCATGAAAACTGTCGAAGTGATGGTTAAAGGTCCAGGCGCAGGCCGCGAAGCAGCGATTCGTTCGCTTCAAGCTGCAGGATTGGAAGTTAACCTCATTAAAGACGTTACCCCAGTTCCGCATAACGGATGCCGTCCTCCGAAACGTCGTCGCGTATAGTTGGATCAACGGTGGTATCAAATAACAACAACTTGTGAATAATGGTTGTGAAGGTTTGGCATACTACGAGATTTGACTTAAAATAACGTAAGTAACGGAGCGACGTTTGAAGGAGGGTACTATTAGTGATTGAGATCGAAAAGCCGAAAATCGAAACCGTTGAACTGAATGACGAGGGAACTTACGGACGGTTCGTCGTTGAGCCGCTGGAACGCGGATACGGAACGACGCTTGGAAATTCGCTTCGCCGAATTTTGTTGTCGTCGTTGCCGGGTGCAGCAGTAACCTCGGTTCAGATCGACGGAGTGCTTCACGAGTTCTCTACGGTTCCCGGAGTGATTGAGGATGTTACCGAAATCATTCTGAACCTGAAGGGCCTCTCGTTAAAAATCCACTCCGATGAAGAAAAGGTGTTGGAAATCGACGCGGAAGGCGAAGGGAACGTTACGGCGGGCGACATTCGAGCTGACAGTGATGTCGAGATTTTAAGCCCTGATCTTCACATCGCAACCTTGGCCTCCGGCGCGCGGCTCCATATGCGGATTTTTGCCAATCGGGGACGCGGCTACGTGCAAGCGGACCGCAACAAGAAGGACGATCAACCGATCGGAGTTATTCCAGTCGATTCGATCTACACACCAATTACGCGTGTCAACTACAGCGTTGAAAATACGCGCGTCGGTCAAGTCACTAACTATGACAAACTGACGCTTGAAGTATGGACGGACGGAAGTATTCGTCCGGAAGAGGCTGTAAGCCTCGGCGCTAAAATTTTGACCGAGCATTTGGACTTGTTCGTTGGATTAACCGATGAAGCCAAAGACGCGGAGATAATGGTCGAGAAGGAAGAAGACAAGAAAGAGAAAGTTCTGGAGATGACAATCGAGGAACTGGATCTTTCCGTACGTTCTTACAACTGCTTGAAACGCGCGGGCATCAATACCGTTCAAGAGCTGATCACGAAATCCGAAGAGGACATGATGAAGGTTCGTAACTTGGGCCGTAAATCCCTCGAGGAAGTTCAAGAGAAACTTGAAGAGCTGGGACTTGGCCTTCGTATGGAAGAGTAGAGACCAACTTAGTGTAGACAACAGAGCAAGGGAGGGGAAAACAAGATGGCATATCAAAAACTAGGACGTGACGCAAGTGCACGGAAAGCATTGTTCCGTGACCTCGTTACTGATTTGTTCCTTTATGAGCGTATCCAAACGACTGAAGCTAAAGCGAAAGAAGTTCGTTCTATCGCTGAGAAGCTGATCACTAAAGCGAAGCAAGGTGATCTTCATGCTCGTCGTCAAGTAGCAGCTTATGTTCGTCGCGAATCCGTTAACGGTGAGCAAGACGCAATCCAAAAGCTGTTCTCCGAACTGGCCACCCGTTACTCGGAACGTGCGGGCGGATACACGCGTATCCTTAAACTAGGACCTCGTCGCGGCGATGCTGCGCCTATGGTTTACCTAGAACTGGTTGACCGCGCGTAATTGACCGGACCTACCGCAAGAGCTGCAATCGTCCTTCTTGAAGGACGATGCCGCAATTGCGTAGTATATAAGCCTCGTGCGTATATACAGAGAAAGGGTGGACCCTTGCGGCCACCTTTTTTTATTGGGTAACTAGCTTGGAGTGGCAAGGGAGGTGTTAGCGATGCGAAACATATGCGTGAAAGTAAGCTATGATGGAGCCGGCTTCAACGGTTTTCAGTCGCAGCCTTATGGCAGAACGGTTCAGGGTGAAATTGAGAAGGCGATCAGGCTATTGACCGGCGAGACGATTATTATAATCGGTTCGGGACGCACCGATGCTGGCGTGCATGCGCAAGGTCAGGTATTCAACTTCTATACGGAGTCGACCATACCGACAGAACGGTGGGCTATTGCGCTCAATACGCGCTTGCCGAAAGATATCGTCATTATAGAGGCCATTGATGTGCCGGAACACTTTCATTCTAGACGTTCAGCCAAACGCAAGACGTACCGCTATACGATCGATACCGGGAAGTTTCCCGATGTGTTCGGGCGGCAGTACCGCTTCCATCATCCGGCTCCTTTGAACGTGGAGGCGATGCGAGAAGGACTCATGCACCTCATTGGCGAGCATGATTTCACCTCGTTCACTTCGATCCACTCGACTAAGCCGCATCATGTGCGTACGGTGTATGAGGCCGACTTTGTGCAGGAGGGACCTATCGTTCATATGTACATTACCGGCAACGGATTTTTGTACAATATGGTTCGGGTTATTATGGGAACCTTGTTGTGGGTAGGCCAAGGAAAGCTTGACCCGGACGACGTGAAACGGATCCTGGACGGCTGCAATCGTTCACTTGCAGGACCAACGGCAATGGCCCACGGACTAATGCTTCTGGACGTTGAGTATTCCAGCGAAACGCCATTATAATTAACTATAAATTGCTTGCTTATACCTAGTCTTTATAGTATAATATAACTTGTGCTTTCGAAGTGGCTATCCCACAGCCCCGACTGAGAAAGTTACAAACTTGGCGATCAACAATGAATAACAAACCAACGGAAACGTTGTTATAAAAAACGATTAATGTATAAGAATTAAGGAGGATCATCCATGCGTACCACCTATATGGCTAAGCCAAATGAAGTTGAGCGTAAATGGTTCGTCATCGATGCGGAAGGCAAAACGCTTGGTCGTTTGGCTAGTGAAGCTGCAGCGCTTATCCGCGGCAAGCACAAACCGCAATTTACGCCACATGTTGATACAGGAGATTTCGTCGTTGTCATTAACGCTGAGAAGATCGTATTGACAGGCAAGAAAATGTCGGACAAAATGTACTACCGTCACTCGATGTACCCAGGCGGTCTGAAAGTTACACCGGCACAAGAAATGATCAAAAACAAGCCAGAACGCGTTATCGAATTCGCAGTTCACGGCATGTTGCCTAAGAACCGTCTTGGCGACAAAATGAAGCTTAAACTTAAAGTATACGCAGGTGCGGAACATCCACATCAAGCACAAAACCCTGAAGTTTACGAACTTCGCGGGTAATAAAGAGGAGGACAAGTTTCATGGCTCAAGTGCAATACTATGGAACCGGTCGTCGTAAACACTCTGTTGCACGTGTACGTCTTGTGCCGGGTGAAGGACGAATCATTGTTAATAAACGCGATTTGAATGAATATTTCGGTTTGGAAACACTCAAGCTGATCGTAAAACAACCGCTTAACCTAACTGATACGCTTTCGAAATATGACGTATTGGTTATCGCTAACGGCGGCGGAATGTCCGGTCAAGCTGGCGCTATCCGTCACGGTATTTCCCGCGCATTGCTCAAAGCTGACCCAGAATTCCGTCCAGCTCTGAAACGCGCAGGCTTCCTGACTCGTGACCCGCGTATGAAAGAACGTAAAAAATACGGTCTTAAAGCGGCACGTCGCGCTCCACAATTCTCGAAACGTTAATAGGTTCACGACGATACCTTCTCTGTACTCTAGGGAAGGTATTTTTGTTTTTAACGTATATTGGTTCAAACAATGGATTGAACAATGACTACGAAAGACTTATAATTTTTATACAGACCACTTTACTAGGTATTAAAATCGGAGGGCAACGCTATGAATCTTTTTGAAAAAGAAGCGCTTATCGCGAAACAAGCTGTTGAGCTTGAGAATGCGACGCCAGAGGAAATCATCGCTTTTGCGGTTAAGACATTCCCTAATATTACTTTCGCCTGCAGCTTCGGTGCGGAAGATGTTGTTTTGGTAGATATGCTTCAAAAGGTTAGTCCTAAGACCGATATTTTCTATCTGGATACGGATTATCATTTCAAAGAAACCTATGAGACGCGCGACCGCATGGTGGAGCGTTACCCTGGCATTCCGTTCGTAGAAGTGAAACCAGAGCTAACGCCTGAAGAGCAAGCGGCGGAGTTCGGCGAAGAGCTGTGGAAATCGGACGCGAACGCTTGCTGCAACATTCGTAAAGTTAAGCCGCTTACGAATATCCTTGCGAAATACGAAGCTTGGATTACTGGTATTCGCCGTGATCAAGCACCTACTCGCGCGAATTCGAAGAAAATCGAATACGATACAAAATTCGGTTTGGTGAAATTTAACCCCATCGCCGGTTGGACAAGTGAAGATGTATGGAACTACATTCGCGAGAATGACGTCATCTATAACCCTCTGCATGACCAGAACTACCCAAGCATCGGCTGCGAGCAATGCACGCGCAAAGTTATGCCGGGCGAAGATCCACGCGCAGGACGCTGGTCGGGACAAGAGAAAACGGAATGCGGATTGCATAAATGATTTAAAACTCCAATCGATTTTTTTTCGAGAGGAGCGACTATGAAGACAAGACTCACATAATACACCATCTCGTCCCATATAAATGATAGTGTGCTGTTGCCGCATTATTATATGAAGGACGGGGTGGTTTTTTTATGCGCCGATTAGGTCGGCATTTCGTCGTATGGATTAATTATAAGGGAGCGATACGAATCGCCATTGGCTTACTCGTCATCGCCTTAACAGCCGTACTGCTCGGACAAGGAATGCCAGCGGCCCGAACGTGGTCGTATTGGACGATGCCGTTGTCGGGCAAGACTATTGCCATTGACGCCGGACACGGAGGCGTGGATGGGGGAGCGATGAGCAAGGAGGGGGTTATCGAGAAGGACTTGAACCTTGCCATAGCTCTTTATTTGCGCGATTATTTGCAGCAGGCAGGCGCTGTTGTCTTAATGACGCGCGAAGGGGATTATGATCTCGCCACAGGAGACTCACGCGCCTACAGCAAGCGCAAGACCGAAGATCTGAAGAAGCGTGTCGCGCTCATCAAAGAGAATCATCCAGCGGCCGTCATCAGCATCCATATGAATAGCATCCCATCGGATAAGTGGTCGGGCGCACAGACTTTTTTCCACCCGGACAAACATCCGGACAACCGATCGCTTGCGACGCTCATTCAAGATGAGATTAAACGCAATCTTGAGAACACAAGCCGGATGCCAGCGTCGAAAAAAGATGTTTATGTGCTGAAGGAACTTGCGGACATGCCGACAGCGCTCGTTGAGGTAGGGTTTCTATCCAATCCGGGAGAAGCGGCGCGACTGGCGGATACGGAATACCAGCGGCAGGTTGCCGCATCGATCTATCAGGGCATACTAAGGTATAGCTCGGGCGAGAAGGTTGCCGATGTGCAGGAGTAAAGCGCGCAACTGGCTAAAGAGTCATATTTCGCTAGTTGGCTGATGGACATAGTGTGCTATAATTAAGTGATTAAATATAAGATCATTTATCGAAATGTGATCACATAAAGGTGGGACATAACCGATGTTAACGCGTGAACAAGTGATTGATCTCGTCGGTTCGGTGACGAGTACGTATAGCGCGGATGGGATTACAATCCGCGACGTTATGGTAAAGGACCGTCAAGTATCATTGACGGTCCTTGGGGCTGGCGCGGACGTACAGCCCGCGCTGGAAGCCTCGCTTCGCGAGGCGCTGGCGCGGGAGGGCGTTGAAACCGTGCGTTGCCGGTTTCGAAGCGAGCCCGCGCCTGACGCTGGCAGCAGCAAGGCAGAGCCTGCTGCGAAGCCAGCGTCAGCTGGGGCGGCGCCGGTGCAGGGACACGGCACCGGCCTCGCCAGCGCGTTGCTGGATCCTGCCAGCAACGTGAAGTTCATCGCCGTCGCCAGCGGCAAGGGCGGCGTCGGCAAGTCCACGGTGACCGTCAATTTGGCGGTCGCCCTAGCCCGCAGGGGCAAGCGCGTCGGCATCATCGACGCCGACATCTACGGCTTCAGCGTGCCCGATATGATGGGCATAGAGGAACGTCCGAACGTTGTGAACGAGCGCGTCATTCCGATCGAGAAGTTCGGCGTCAAAGTGATGTCGATGGGCTTCTTCGTTGAGGACAATAGCCCGATCGTATGGCGCGGACCGATGCTCGGCAAGATGCTGCGCAACTTCTTCCAGGAAATCGAGTGGGGCGAGCTCGACTATTTGCTGCTCGACTTGCCGCCAGGCACGGGCGACGTCGCGCTTGACGTCCATCAGATCATCCCGCAAAGCAAAGAAATTATCGTTACGACGCCTCATGCGACAGCTGCATTCGTGGCGGCGCGGGCAGGGGCAATGGCGATTAAGACCGAACATGAGATTATCGGCATTGTTGAGAACATGTCGTATTACGTCTCAACCTCCACAGGGGAGAAGGAATACGTATTCGGACGCGGAGGCGGAGCTCGCTTAGCCGAATCGCTAAATGCGGATTTGCTCGCGCAAATTCCGCTCGGGGCGCCGGACAACCATATATCCGAGCCGGACTTCGCGCCTTCGGTCTATAAGGAAGATACAGAAACGGGCGGTATGTACTTGGAACTGGCCGATAGCGTGCTAAGAAAGCTCGAAAGCTAATCTAATTTTTTAAAAAAAGCCAGAACAGCATCATACGCTGTTCTGGCTTTTCTTCTGCTCCTACATGCCCGAATCTTCACCGCTGCCCGAGTCGTCCGACGATTGATCATCCCCGGAACCTTGCTCTTCTTCCTTCGAAGCGTCTTCTTCTTTCTTCTTCTCAACCTTCTCTTCAGGGTTAGGCTTAAGCTCTTCCTGCACCGCTTTCTTCATAAGGTCAAGCACTTCAAGCCGGAAAAGCGGATTTTGCATCGATTCCTGCATGAGCGACATGACTTCTTTGCGGTATTGCGTGCTTTGAAGCACCTCGAGAATCATTTTGTCCATTTCCGGCGTTTTGAGCACTTTAACAAGATCGGCTTGATACGTCGGATCCTTAATCAATTCCTTATGAATGTCCTTGTTCTGCTTGTTGACGGCTTTGGCGAATTCACCCGCGAACCTTGTATCCACCATCAGCTTCTTAATGACTTTGTCGTAGTCAGGTGAGATGAGCACGTCTTTTACAGCGAGGCGCACTTCCTCTTGATCCTGAACGGATAGAAGCTTCGACGTATTGCCGTTATAGCCGGACATCTGCTGCGAAGATTCTTGAAGCGCCTTTTGGGCATCCTCGGTCTTCAAAATGTCGATGACCATTGACTTCATATCCTTATAACTCACCTGTTGGTTTCCGCCTGACGGTTCTGAGCCGCAGCTAGTCAATACCATCGCCAAAGCAGGGATAACCAACAATAAAGCCCATCGATTGCGCATATGGCCTTGCTCCCTTCTATGTCAGCACTTGTGTAATCTTCGCAAGAAGCAGGGGTGTTCTGAAATTGTATATTGAGCAGATTGATGACCTTATTATGCGCAATGTTCACCGTATTATCATGAGTGACAGTTAGCTTTTTGCCCCGAACGTGGTAAAATAAAGGGTGTTTGCATAAGGCTTGTTTATTGACCTTACGAATGATTACAATCCGGCTGATGCATAGCTGAATATGCGTTGACGTTGAACCCATTTTACAGGAGGAATTGGAATTGAATTTACGCAAATGGTTCTTTTTATTTTGGAGCTGCATGGCAGTCGGTGCGCTTGCTTGCGTTGTTAGCGGCTCGATCATGTCATGGACGGATCAGGACTTCGGCTTTATGGGTCTCGAAGCAACGGGCTTCAACGCTTTGATGATGGCTATTGTCGGCTTGATGATCGGTGCGTTCAGCCAAATGGGCTTCTTCGCATATTTGACACTGAATTACATCGCGCTCAGCGTATTCCGGAAAAAATATTTGTGGAATGCCTTGCAAGGCTATACGACTGCATTCGCAGCGTTCGGACTAGGATACGTCTTATTCGAGCAGCGGACGAACAATTGGTTTTTCTGGGTGTTGCCTCTAATCCTGCTCATCCTGTCGATTGCCGTCTCTTGGTACAAAGTAAAGCAGACGAACAAAACCGCATTCGTACCGACAATGTTCCTTATGTTCGTGATTACGTTTATTGAAGCTTGGCCCGCGCTGCAAGGAGAGACGAACGTATCTGCTATCGTCTTTATGATGATTCCGTTATTCGTCTGCAATGCGTACCAAATTATGATGATGCATCGATTGGTCAGCAATAAAGCGGCCGACCCCGCAGCAAGCACTGCGAAGCCGGTCGTCTAATACAACGAGCGGCTCCGATTGCGAGCCGCTCATTGTTTATCCTATTCAATTATTAATGACATACTTACGGCTGTTCATCGGCGCTCCATTGCGTGTAAGCGGCGATCGATGCTGATTTCTCCTGTACGGGCTTGCCTTCGATATCCGTCTGGGAAATCAGCTCCGATACGTTAACGAAATCATAGCCGTTGCCGCGCAATTGATCAATAATAGCCGGGAGAGCTTCCGCGGTTTGCTTGGCGGAGTCGCTTGCATGCAGTAAAATAATATCGCCTGGATGTGTTCTGCTCACGACCCGATTCACAATCTTGTCCGTTCCGGGACTCATCCAGTCAAGCGAATCCGTATCCCATTGAATCACTTTGTAGTTGAGCTCCTCAGCGATACGAAGGACACGTTTGTCGAAGTCTCCGTTAGGGAGTCGGATCAGGCTAGGCTGTTTGCCTGTTACATCGGTTAAGATCGTATGCGCGGTCGTAATTTGTTTGCGGATCTCTTCATCGCTGAATTTGCTGTAATTATCATGCTTATGGCCATGGCTTCCAATCTCATAGCCGGCATCAATAATTTTTTTCACAATCTCAGGATGGGACTGACTCCATGGCGAAGACAGGAAGAACGTAGCTTGCTTGACGTTTTTTTCTTTCAACACATTAAGAATCGGTTCTGTCTTTTTTTCGCCCCAGCTAATGTCGAACGTAAGAGCGACGATCTTCTTCTCCGTTGGTATGCTGTAGATGGCTGCCGGCTGCTGCGGAGCGAAGACGGTAATGTTGTCGCGTTCCGCATAGATGATGCCGATAGAGAAGGCGACAGCAATAGCAATTAAGAAGTACCTTTTCAATTTCTGACCGTTGAGCACATAAAAAACATTCATAACCATGCTCTCCTCTCTAATTTGCGCTTGTTGTACAATCTATGCTCGTACACCCAGTTTATTCATGCTTGTTCGATTCAACCGAAAGTTCAACTGATTAGGGAGGTTTTATTCATGTTTAAAAAGAAGTCGATCTTGGATCATCTGAAGCAGATGAATCCGTATATTACTTTTGGGTTTATATTGTTTTTTGCGGGCATGGTCATTGGAGGGACGAATCCCGTCTTTCATGCGTTTCTGAATAATCAACTAGCCGGACTAAGCGGCTTAGCCGACGTTGCCGAGAATTCGGACAATCCGACATTGACGCTTTCCATCATCATCTTCCTTAATAACGCGATTAAAGCTGTGTTCGTCATGTATTTGGGTGCCTTCTTCGGTATTATCCCTTTATTGTTTATCGTGGTGAATGGGATGCTGATCGGTTATCTATTGCAAAATATCGCTGCCCAAGAGGGAGCAGGTTATATGGCATCGGTTGTTCTTAAGGGCATTTTGCCGCACGGTATTATTGAGATTCCAGCTATCATTATCGCTTGCGCCTATGGTATGAAGTTCGGAACGCTTGGTTTGCGCGGCTTTGGCAGCCTATTGTTCAGCAGATCGAAGCTTCCGGCGATCGGCAAAGAGTATGAGACCTTCGTTTCACGAACCGTGCCAATGATCGTTATTCTTCCTATTGCAATGCTCGTGGCTTCCATAATCGAAAGCACACTTTCAGTTTGGTTGTTGTCGTTGTAATATTATTTCCAATATTTGAGCATAACAGTAAAGCAGTGTCCTAAGCATTATCGACGGCACTGCTTTTCTGTCACATGGGGGACGGTCCAATTGCGCTTTGTATTTGATAAAGGAGGCCGCTTACGGTTATGCTCGGAATACTGTTCAACGATAAAGAATGCAAAGAACTCGATTACGTATTGCGCAAAGAATTGGACGAAATGCTGCTGGACCTGAATGATTCGAGATTGGATGGAGATATTAAGCAAGCGATCGCGCGGAGGTACAAAATCATCTTCCGTATGTACGCACGCATTGCATCTCCCAAAGAGTTATCGCGCTATGCGCTTAATGCCCGCACTTACCGGTAAGAGGCATACATACAGTGAAGCGGCTGGCGTCTAACGGAGGCGATCAGCCTGCACTGGATCAGTTGTTATACAGCTGCTTAAGTAGGCGTAATAATGGCATTAATAATGTTTTTAAAAAAAATTGAAAAAAGGGGTTGCAATAAAATGGGCCCCTGTGATATATTATAAAAGTCGCCGCTGAGACAAACGGCAGACACGCAAGAAACGTAAGACAAGTGATTGTTCTTTGAAAACTGAACAACGAGCGAAACTGCCAGTTAAGAAGCTTCGGCTTCTGACTAAAGCAATAAAAAGTTTTTGAGCAAGTCAAACACCTTTATGGAGAGTTTGATCCTGGCTCAGGACGAACGCTGGCGGCGTGCCTAATACATGCAAGTCGAGCGGAGTTATT